>CAWCUA010000006.1:0-121625 GCA_963798625.1 uncultured Actinomycetota bacterium | reverse complement strand
TAGTTGCGTGGGCAGCAGCTCGCGCGGGGCGCCTTCGCCGGCGGTTCCCAGGGCGTCGACGGCAGCGCGAAGCGCGGTGCGCAGATCCCATCCGGGCGTGAACGACGCGGTCAGCGCGGTGATCACCGGCTCGGTCGCGCCGCCCATCACCACGAACTTGCGCTCGTCGACGATCGATCCGTCGTAAGAAATCCGGTACAGCTGGTCAGCGCCGACCGCCGTTCCGACGCCGCCGGCGCCGGTGCCTGCCACCTCCGCGACGCACAGTTCCACCTCAAACGGCTTCTGGTGCTCGGAGAAGATGGAACCGACCGTCTGCGCGTAGGCATTGGCCAGCCAGCGGCCGGTGACGTCCCGCCGGTCGTAGGAGAACCCACGCACATCGGCGAGCCGGATGCCTGCCGTCCGCAGGTTCTCGAACTCGTTGTAGCGCCCCACCGCGGCGAAACCAATGCGGTCGTAGATCTCGCTGACCTTGTGCAGCGTGGGTGAGTGGTTCTCCGCGACGAACAAGACGCCACCGGAATAGGTGGTGATGACGACGCTACGGCCGCGGGAGATGCCCTTGCGGGCGTACTCCGAGCGGTCCCGCATGAACTGCTCGGGTGAGGCATAGATCGGCATCGTCACGGCGGTGGTGGCTCCTCGAGCAGCAGAATCGGATGGGACTCACGTCGTCCGGCTCGCAGCGCCGGCACGGACCTGTCGGACGGGTCAGCCGCCCGGTTTGAGCATCCGGCCGGCGACGACCGCCTCGGACACGGCGCCCACTTCCTCGTCACTCCAACGCACCGCCCCCTCGGCGGTGACGGCGACGACCACCGGGAAGATCCGCCGGGTGAGGTCGGGGCCGCCGGTCGCGCTGTCGTCGTCTGCAGCGTCGTACAGCGCCTCCACCGCGGCGCGCACCGCGGTGGCAAGGTCCGCCCCCGGCTCGTACCGCTTTTTGAGCGCGGACCGGGCGAACATCGATCCGGAACCGACCGCGTAGTAGTCGTGCTCCTCGTACCGACCGCCGGCGATGTCGTAGGAGAAGATCCGCCCAGGGCCCGGTCCGGGCACCGAATCGGGGTCTGCGCCGAAGGCGGTGGAGTCCTCCAGACCGGCGAACAGCGGGACGACGGCGAGGCCCTGCATGGCCATCCCGAGGTTGCCGCGGATCATCGTCGCGAGCCGGTTCGCCTTGCCGTCCAACGACAGTCGGACGCCCTCGATCTTCTCGTAGTGCTCCAACTCCAGCCGGAACAGCCGCACCATCTCCACCGCCACACCGGCGGTCCCGGCGATGCCGATCGCGGAGTGCGAGTCGGCGACGAAGACCTTCTCGATGTCGCGCTGCGCGATGATGTTGCCCATCGTCGCGCGCCGGTCCCCCGCCATCACCACGCCGTCCGCGCAGGTCACGGCCACGATGGTGGTGGCATGCGGCACCGCCGGTACCGCACCGGACTGCCTGTTGCCGGGCAGCAACTGCGGCTCGGCGACCGACAGGAACTCGGTGAACGAGCCGTTACCCGGCCGCATGTACGCGGCCGGCACGGCGGACACCGGCCAATGACCTGACTGGGACTCGCCGGTCACTGGCCGCCCTTCTGAACGTAGGAGCGGACGAAATCCTCGGCGTTGGATTCCAGGACGTCGTCGATTTCGTCGAGGATGTCGTCGGTTTCGGCGGCGAGCTTCTCCCGGCGCTCCTGGCCGGCGGCACCCGCAGATTCGGCGGCGTCGTCACCGTCGCCGCCACCCTGCTTGCTGGTCTGTTCCTGGGCCATTTCGTTGTTCTCCGATCAACGGTCGCTGTGGCCGACTTTACCCACCTGCACCGACAGAAGGCCCCGCCGGGACGCTCAGGAGCGGGTGTCGCGCGAAAGGCCAGGTCTGCATCTGTGCCGTCACGCCACTGACGCACTTCGACCGCCCCCTCGCTGCCTACCATGACCGGTGTCCGTACTGTTTGCCCGATTTTGGCGCGCCCGAGGGGACTGACGTGGACTGGTATCAGCGGGTTCTGGTGGACACCGGACGGTCGGCGGCAGTCTGGGCGCTGATCGGGTTCCTGGTCACCTTTGCCATCACCCGTGGGATCACCCGGCGGATCCGCGCCAAGAACGAGCGGGCCGCACTCGCCGCCGAATCGGGCGCGACAGCCGAATCGGGCGCGACAGCCGAATCGGGAGGCGGCCTTTCGGACATCTACATCGGTGGCGTGCATGTCCACCATCAGGTGTGGGGCATCTTGCTCGTGCTGCTCTCCGGCCTGCTCGAATTCCGGTTCAGCCCCGACTCGCCGTGGACCGAGGTGCTGGCCGCGCTGTTCGGGATCGGCGCGGCGCTCGCCCTGGACGAGTTCGCGCTGTGGTTCCACCTCGACGACGTGTACTGGGGCGAGGACGGCCGCAAGTCGATCGATGCCGTCCTGATCGGCGGAGCGCTCGGCGCGGTGCTGCTGCTGCAGGCCTCGCCGGTCGGCGCGACCAACTCCGGCGACCTCGCCACCTGGCTGTACCTGCTGCTGGTCACCCTGCACCTGTGCGTCGCAGCCGTTTGCCTGGTCAAGGGCAAGATCGCCACCGGCATGATCGGCATCGTCGTTCCCGTCGTTGCGACGGTCGGCGCCATCCGGCTCGCGAAGCCGACGTCGGTCTGGGCCCGCCGGCGCTACGGCGGGAACAAGCTCGTCCGGTCGCAACAGCGCTTCGACAGCGAGTACGAGCGACGGCGCAACCGGCTGCGCGACCGGCTCGGTGGCACCCCCGAAACTGCGGAAGCACCGACGCCGGCTCCGCCGCACACCGGGTCGGGGCAGCCCTGACTGCCGGAGCAGTCGTCATGGTGCCCCAACCCGCCCGGCTACTTCCGGGTCAGCGCGTCGACCAGTTCGGTTGCATCGTCAGCAGCATCCAGCAGCGCGCCGACGTGCGCCTTGGTGCCCCGGGTCGGCTCCATTGTCGGGATCCGGACCAGCGAGTCGCGGCCGATGTCGAAGATCACCGAGTCCCATGACGCGGCAGCCAGCCGGTCGGCGTACTTCGCCACGCAGCGGCCGCGGAAGTAGGCCCTGGTGTCCTCCGGCGGCTTCGTCATCGCCTGCAGCACAGCCTCTTCGGTGACCAGTCGCTTCATCGAGCCCCGGGATACCAGCCGGTTGTACAGGCCCTTGTCCATCCGCACGTCGGCGTACTGCAGGTCGATCAGCGCCAGTCGGTGGGCGCCCCAGGACAGCTGGTCGCGACTGCGGTAGCCCTCCAGCAGCCGGAGCTTGGCCGGCCAATCCAGCTCGTCGGCCAGATCCATCGGGTCGCCCGCCAGCCGGTCGAGCACGCTGATCCACCGGTCCAGGACGTCCTGCGTCATCGGGTCGATGTCGCTGCCGTACTCCGCGTCGACGTACTTGGCGGCAGCCTCGTGGTACGCGAGTTGGACTTCCAGGCCGGTGAGCTTGCGCCCGTCGACCAGCGGCACCGTCACCTTCAGGGTCGGGTCGTGGGAAATCTGATGCACGGCCGCGACCGGGTGCGCGAGGTCGACGCCCGGGAGCGGCCAGCCGGACTCGATCATGGACAGCACCAGCGCTGCGGTGCCGAGCTTGAGGTAGGTGGCGATCTCGGCCAGGTTGGCGTCACCGATGATGACGTGCAGCCTGCGGTGCTTGTCGGCGTCGGCGTGTGGCTCGTCCCGGGTGTTGATGATCCCGCGCTTGAGCGTCGTCTCCAGGCCGACCTCGACCTCGATGTAGTCCGAGCGCTGAGCGAGCTGGAATCCCTCGGTCTGACCGGACGGCCCGATGCCGACCCGCCCTGCACCTGCGAAGACCTGACGCGAGGCGAAGAAGGGCACCAGACCGGAGATGATCGCCGGGAACGGGGTGTCCCGGCTGCACAGGTAGTTCTCGTGGGTGCCGTAGGAGGCGCCCTTGCCGTCCACGTTGTTCTTGTACATCTGGATCGGCTTCGAGCCGGGCAGCGACGCGGCCAGCCGTGCAGCCGCCTCCATCACCCGCTCGCCGGCCTTGTCGAACAGCACGCCGTCCAGCGGGTTGGTCACCTCCGGCGCGGAGAACTCGGGGTGCGCGTGGTCCACATAGAGCCGGGCGCCGTTGGACAGGATGACGTTGGCCGCACCGATGTCGTCGACGTCCGGTTCCTGCGCACCGAACAGGCCCGACAGGTCGTACCCACGGGCATCGCGCAGCGGCGACTCGACCTCGTAGTCCCACCGCGGACGGCGCGCCCTCGGAGCGGCCACCGACGCCGCGTAGGCCAGGACAACCTGAGTCGAAGAGATCACCGGGTTGACCCCCGGCTCCCCCGGCACCGAGATGCCGTACTCCACCTCGGTGCCCATGATGCGTCGCACTGTCATGGCCTCGAATCTAGTGGGGCAGGATCGTCTGCATGGCATCCGGACCGGCGACCGACCCCGCCGCCCCGGGGGAGCCTGGGCGGCGTGGCGTGTTCGGCCGTTGGATGCGATCGCTGACGGGGCGGCGGCGTTGGCGTGACCGCCCGCTCAGCGAACTGCTCGGCATCGACCGCGGGGTGCTCGTGCAGGCCTTCAAGATCTCGCTGTCGGCCGGTGTGTCGTGGGCGCTGGCGGTCTGGTGGCTGAGTTCACCGTCACCGATCTGGGCACCGATCACCGCCTCGCTCATCGCCCTGCTGACGGTCCGAGATTCCGTCCGCGACGCCGCCGAGAAGGTGGTCGCCGTCCTCATCGGCATCCTGGTCGCGATCTGGCTCGGCGGCCTGATCGGGCTGCACGCCTGGTCCATCGCCCTGATCGTCGGTTTCGGATTCCTGCTCGGGAAGGTGCTGCGGCTGGGCGGCGGCGCGGCCGCCCAGATTCCCATCAACGGGCTGTTCGTGCTGGCGCTGGGCAGTTCTCAGGTCGAGCAGCGATTCCTGGACACGCTCATCGGCGCCGCCGTCGCGGTGGTGGTGAACTTCGCCGTGGTGCCCCCGAACTACGTCCGGGAGGCGTCGCGTTCGGTGTCGTCGTTCGCCGACGGGCTGGTCGAGGTGCTCACCTCGATCTCGGACGGGATCAGCCGGCCGTGGACCCGCACCGAATCGGCCGGCTGGCTCCGTGCCGCCCGAGAGCAGGGTAAGTTCGCCACGGCAGCGGAATCCGACGCCGAGAGGGCCGCGAAATCCCTGCATTTCCATCCGGGTCGGGCGTCCTGGACGAACGCCCTCGACCGTCTCCAGCAGGCGAACGACACGCTGCAGATCGTCGACGTGCAGATCCGCACACTGGCCAGGACGGTGCGCGACATCGCCTCGAAGGTGCCCGACTCCGACGGCACGCAACCGCCGATGCCGATGGCAGCGGCGATGCTCAGGTCCGCGGCCGACGCCATCGAGGCGTTCGCGCACACGCTGCTCCGGGCCGAGAAGGACGCCTCACCCGTGGTGGTCGGCGGCACCGCCCGCAGGTCGGTCGACCTCGCCCGGGCCAGGATCACCGAGATCAACGCCGACCTCGCCGACATGCTCGCCGCCCACCTGACGCGCGGCGTGTTCCTGGGCACGATGGTCGTCGAGACCGGTCGGGTGCTGGACGAACTGGAGACCGGATTGAACGCCATGGGTTCAGATCCGGGTCAGGCGCCGACCGCTGCGAAAGACGACGACGGCGGCCGGGAGCGGTCAGCCGACTCCGCCGGTGTACAGGCCGGCGGCACCGGAACCGTCTGATGCACCGGGTGTCTCGGCCGTGGGCTTACCGCCAGGGCAGGTCGGACCGCTGATGCCAGTAGTCCTGCGGGTCCAGCGCGGCGGCCGTCAACCGGTCGAGATCGGCGCGATCCAGCACCACGGCATTGGCCCGCAGGTTCGAGTGGAGTTGATCGACGCCGGCCGGGCCGAGCAGCACCCGGTTCGCCCACGGCTGCGCGGCGGCCGCGGCCAGCGCGACGGCGTCCGGCGCCGCCCCGAGCCGCTCGGCGACCTCTCGCAGCGCAGGCGGCGGGTCGGTCACCAACCTGCCGTTGGCGAGCGCTTCTTTGACGATGACAGTGAGCTCGCGGCGGGACGCCTGCCGCAGCGCCTCCCCGCTGCTTGTCTCCAGCAGGTTCCAGGTGGCTTGCACGGCCGAGAACAGCCGGGCGTCATCGCGGGTCACCTCCAGCGCGCGCAGGATGGTGTCCGCCTGCCGCGGGCCGGAGGTGGAAAAGCCGACAGCGACACCGCTGTCGCGGAGCCGGGCCAGTGCGTCGAGCAAGGCGTCGTCCTCGAACAACGGCGAGTCGTGGGTCAGGGAGTGCACCTGGTACAGATGCATTCTCGGCAGGCACTGCGTGGTGAGCTGCAGCTGCCGCTGGAACTGTTGCAGCGAGTGTTCTTTGACCTCGTGCACCGTGGCGTCCGGATCCCAGTTTCCGACGTAGGCATAGCCCCACTTGCTCGACACGGTCGGCGCATGCCGCGGCCATTCCGGGTCCTCGGCGGCTCGTTGCCGCCACCACTGACCGACGAATTCCTCCGCCCGCCCGTATGAGCGGGCCGTGTCGACCCAGTCGACACCGGCTGCAACGGCGGCGTCCAGCACCCGGAAGGTGTTCTCCCGGAACGCCTCCACCCCGCGGTCGGTGGGGAGCTCGTCGGCACTACCGGTGTTGATGTAGGCGGGCCGGCCGAGAACGGCGGTGCCGATCGCCCAGCGTGCCTTCCTCCGGCGGGCAGGGAACCCACGCCGCGGAACGTCGAAGCCCCCGAACGTCACCCTGGGGCTCCGTTCGGGGGCATCGACGTGCGCTCTGCGATGGCGTTACAGGTACTGGCCGGTGTTCGAGGCGGTGTCGATCGCGCGCGACCCCTCGGACTGCTTGCCCGACACCAGGGTCCGGATGTAGACGATCCGCTCGCCCTTCTTACCGGAGATCCGCGCCCAGTCGTCCGGGTTGGTGGTGTTCGGCAGATCCTCGTTCTCGGCGAACTCGTCGGTGATCGCGTCCAGCAACTGCTGCACCCGAAGCCCGTTCACCCCGGTCTCGATCCTCGACTTGATGGCTGCCTTCTTGGCCCGGTCGACGATGTTCTGGATCATCGCGCCGGAGTTGAAGTCCTTGAAGTACAGGACCTCCTTGTCGCCGTTGGCGTACGTCACCTCGAGGAAACGGTTCTCGTCCGTCTCGGTGTACATCCGCTCGACCGTGTGCTGGATCATCGCCTGGATGCAGGCGGTGCGGTCGCCGCCGAACTCGGCCAGATCCTCGGGGTGGATCGGCAGCTCCGGCAGCAGGTACTTGGTGAAGATGTCCCTGGCCGCCTCGGCGTCCGGACGCTCGATCTTGATCTTGACGTCCAGCCGGCCCGGCCGCAGGATCGCCGGATCGATCATGTCCTCCCGGTTGGACGCACCGATCACGATCACGTTCTCCAGGCCCTCGACGCCGTCGATCTCGCTGAGCAGCTGCGGGACGATGGTCGTCTCGACGTCGGACGAAACGCCGGTGCCGCGGGTGCGGAAGACCGAGTCCATCTCGTCGAAGAAGACGATCACCGGGGTGCCGTCGGAGGCCTTCTCACGGGCGCGTTGGAAGATCAGCCTGATGGTCCGTTCGGTCTCGCCGACGTACTTGTTCAGCAGCTCGGGGCCCTTGATGTTGAGGAAGTAGCTGGTGACCTTCTCCTCGCCGCGGGACAGCGCCACCTGCTTGGCCAGTGAGTTGGCCACCGCCTTCGCGATGAGCGTCTTGCCGCAACCGGGCGGGCCGTAGAGCAGCACACCCTTCGGCGGCCGCAGCTGGTACTCGCGGAACAGGTCGGCGTGCAGGAACGGCAACTCGACGGCGTCACGGATCTGCTCGATCTGCCGGGTCAGCCCACCGATGTCGCCGTACTCGACGTCCGGCACCTCTTCCAGCACAAGGTCCTCGACCTCGGACTTGGGCACCCGCTCGTAGGCGTATCCGGCCTTGGTGTCGACAAGCAGGGAGTCTCCCGGCTTGAGCGGGATGTCCATCAGCGGGGCGGCAAGGTGCACGACCCTTTCCTCATCGGCGTGCCCGACGACCAGTGCCCGGTCGCCGTCAAGGACCTCGCGCAGCGAGCAGACCTCGCCGATGACGTCGTAGTGGCCGGCCTCGACGACGGTCAGTGCCTCGTTCAAGCGAACCTGCTGGCCGCGCCGCAGCTGCTCGACGTCGACCGTCGGCGACACCGCGAGACGCATGCGGCGGCCGCCGGTGAACACCTCTACGGAACCCTCCGGGGCAATGGAGAGGAAGACCCCGTAGCCGCTGGGCGGCTGGGCGAGCCGGTCCACCTCTTCTTTCAACTGCAACAGCTGCGCCCGCGCGTCACGCAACGTGACGACGAGCTTCTCGTTCCGCTCGGACAACGCGTTGATGCGGTTCGCCGATTCGGTGAGCTGCCGTTCGAGCGGCCTGGTGTCGCTGGGCACCAGCGCAAGCCTGCGACGGAGCTGCGCGATCTCGTCGTTCAGCACCCTGATCTGGGCACTGAGCTGGGCCGGGGTCTGCCGATAGGCGTCTTCCGGGCCGGGACTTTCGGCGCCCTGGGGCGAATCGAATTCGGTCACGTTGCCCTCCCCTCACATCGGAGCCTGCAGTTTTCAACCCTACCTTCGGCCAACGACAGAGCCTGGGATCCGCGACGGCAATCCCTTGTCACGGTGCGCACATCGGGCCGATTCTGTCCCCGATGTAACCCGCCGGTGATCCGGCTAAACGCCCTTAGCGTGACAAAACTCCTCGTCACGCTCCAGCATGACCGACGGGCGGTCACGGACGGCGAGCGAGATTGTTACGAGCTGGATACTCGTGCGGCCGCCGTTGCCGCTGCTACCTCCCGCCGGAGGTGGGACGGCGCTGCGGCCTGGGCGCAGTCACCCCCGGAGCCAGTCGTCGCGCGGTGAGCAGGAACGCGGTATGCCCCATCATCCGGTGTTCGGGCCGAACGGCCAGACCCACCAGATGCCATGGCCGGTGCAAGGATTCCCACGCCGCCGGCTCGGTGAACCCGCCGTGTCCGCGTAGATCCTCGGCGATCCGTGACAACTGCGTGGTGGTCGGGACGTAGACCGTCAGTACCCCGCCCGGCACCAACGCGTCCGCCACGGTCTCGAGCACGGACCACGGCTCCAGCATGTCCAGCACGATGCGGTCGACCTGTCCGCTGTGCTCGTTCAGGTCACCGACGGTCAGCTCCCAGTTCGCCGGGCGGTGACCGAAGAACCGCTCGACGTTGCGGATGGCGTGATCGGCATGGTCCTGCCGGATCTCGTAGGAGACCACCTTGCCCTCACTGCCGACGGCGCGCAGCAACGAGCAGGTCAATGCCCCGGACCCGGCACCCGCCTCGAGAACCGTTGCGCCGGGGAAGATATCGCCCCAGTGCACGATCTGGGCGGCGTCCTTGGGGTAGATCACCGCGGCGCCGCGCGGCATGGAAAGGACGTAGTCGGTGAGCAGCGGTCGGAGGGCGAGATAGGAGGTACCGCCGGCCGAGGTGATGACACTGCCCTCTGGCTGACCGATCAGACTGTCGTGCGAGAGGGCCCCACGGTGCGTGTGGTAGGTCGCCCCCTCTTCGAGCACGACGGTGTACTTGCGACCCTTGGAGTCGGTCAACTGAACCCGGTCACCCGGGCCGAAATCGCGATTCACTCATGCTTCTTTCTTCAGGTGCCGTCAGGTGACGGCCGGTAGGCATCGGAGGCGGCGGATTCGCGCACCCGGTCCCGGCGAGGACGGCGGCCGGCCACCGTGACGAGGTCGTCGCGACTGAGCACGCCCACTGGTTGGCCGGCGGGGTCGATGAGCAGCAGGTACGAGGCGTTCAGGCGGCGGAGTCGTTCGACCACCTCCGCCGGATCGTCGTCGGCGAGCACGATCGCCTCGGGCGGTACTGGCCGAGCCACCGCCGCGGACGGCGCACGCGGGTTGGCGGCGGCCAGCATCCGCGCGGCGGGGACGTCGAGCAACCCGTTGGACACCCCGTCCCGGCCGACCAGCAGCACCGGTCGGCGGTCCGCCGCCTCGAGGGCGATCGACACCGGCACCTCCGCCGGGAGTTGGGCGACGGGCAGAGCGAGCGAGGCAAGGGTGACGTCAGCGGGCCACTTCGCTGTTCCGCGCCGGCCGCGCTCGGCGGCGGCGCCGACGGCCACGAACAACGCCAGCAAAACCGCGACCCCGGCGGGCAGCAGGGCGTCGGCGCCGTCACCGATGAGCAGCGCAACGCCCCAGCCGGCCAGCACCGCAGCAATGAGATACCCGCCGATGACGGCGGCTGCCGTGCCACGCCTGCGATTTCCGGTGACCTGCCACACGCCTGCTCGCAGTACCCGGCCGCCGTCCAGCGGCAGCGCCGGCAGCACGTTGAACACGGCCACCACCACGTTGGACAGTGCGAGCAAGGTGATGAGCAACCACAGAACGGTGCCGTGCTCCGTGAGCTGGGCAAGCAGCCACGCCACACCGGCCAGCAAGCCGGATACGGCCGGTCCGGCCGCGGCGATGACGGCCTCCTCGCGCGGTGACCGCGGAACCCGCTCCAGTTCCGACACCCCACCGAGCAGGTACAGCCGGACCGAGGTCACGTTCATCCCGAGCAGCCGGGCAGCGAAGCAGTGACCGAGCTCGTGCGCGAGCACGCTGGCGCCCAACAGAATGCCGAGCACCACCGACACCCCCACCGCGAGAGCCGATGCGGTGCCGGGGATGACCTGCATGATGACGGGCACCCCGAGTGCCCCGATGACGATCACGGACAGCACCCAGGACGGTGCGACCGAGATGGGTACGCCGGCGATCCTGCCGACAACCATCCCCTGCGACAGCGCGCGGCGGCGGTCGCCGGGTCGGGAATCGCTGCTGCTCACCCTGGAAGGGTAGTGCCCGCAGGTGCGCGGACCTGGCCCGACGATGCTCGGATCGGCGCGCTGTCCCCGCGACAACGGCGCGGGTTTCCGCCGGCTGTCGGTGCTCTGTCCTACCTTTACCGCATGACCACCATTGCCGCGGAGGCTGCCGATGCGGCGGCTTTGGTCGACCCCGAGGTGGTGGCCGCACCGGAGACGGATCGGCCGCGGCGTTCGCTGGCCTTGTCGCCGTCCCGTGCGGGCGATTTCAAGTCGTGCCCACTGCTGTACCGGTTCCGGGCGGTGGACCGGCTGCCGGAGCCGCCCAGCGGGCCGGCGGTGCGCGGAACCCTTGTGCACTCGGTACTGGAGCAGATGTTCGGTCGCCCCGCGGCGGAGCGGACTCCCGACCTCACCGCCGCGCAGGTGATGCCGGTCTGGCAGGCAATGACCGCGGAGTACCCCGACCTGGCCGCTGTCGTGGATGACGACGAACTGGCGTCCTGGTTGGCGTCGGCGGAGTCCCTGGTCCGTACGTACTTCCGGCTGGAGAACCCACGCAATTTCGACCCTGAGTCGTGTGAGCTCGCCCTCGAGATCGACATCGCCGGGACCGTGCCGTTGCGCGGCTTCGTCGACCGGCTCGACGTCGCCCCGACCGGTGAGGTCCGGGTCGTCGATTACAAGACCGGCCGGCCACCCGGCCCGGACTTCGAGGCGAGCGCGCTCTATCAGCTCAAGTTCTACGCGCTGATGATCTACCGGCTGCGGGGCGTGGTCCCGACCCAGCTGAAGCTGATCTATCTCGCCGACGGGATCACTCTGCAGTACGCGCCGTCGGAGGACGAGCTGATCCGGTTCGAGATGGGCGTCGCCGCGTTGTGGACGGTCATCACCAGCGCCTTGCAGACGGGCGACTTCCCGCCCCGGCGAGGCTCCATGTGTCAGTGGTGCGCCCACCAATCGCTGTGTCCCGAATTCGGTGGGACGCCACCGCCCTACCCAGGGCCGCCCGAGCCAGGCCCGCCCGAGCCAGGCCCGCCCGAGTCAGGCCCGCCCGAGTCAGGGCCGCCCGACCCTCACTCGCCCGACGCCCGCTTGACCGACTCCGGTTCACTTTCGGGGGTCTCGGGAGCAGTTCTGTCGGATGCCGGCACGGTCGCCGGTGCCGGCTGACCGACCCGGCTGCTACAACCGGCAGGATCGGATGTCCGAGGCGAGGATCGCTTTGGCGCCCAGTTCGGCCAGCGCGTCCATTACCGGATTGACCTCGTCCCGGCGCACCATGGCCCGCACCGCGCGCCACGCCGGATCCGCCAGCGGCGCGACCGTCGGCGACTCCAGGCCAGGTGTGATCGCGGTGGCGCGGTCCAGCAGGTGCTCCGGGCAGTCGTAATCCAGCATCAGGTACTGCTGAGCGAACACCACACCCTGCAATCGGTTCGACAGTTGCCGCGCGGCCGCAGACACCTGCGTCCCCCGGCGGCTGAGCAACACCGCTTCGGACGCACAGATCACGTCGCCGAACGCGACCAGACCGTGCTGGCGCAGCGACCGTCCGGAATCCACCACGTCAGCAATTGCATCGGCCAGACCCAGTTGCACGGAGATCTCCACCGCGCCGTCCAACCGGATGACCTCGGCGTCGATGCCGTGATCGGCCAGGTCCCTGCGCGCCAGGTTGGGGTATGAGGTCGCGATCCTCTTGCCGGCGAGATCGGCGATGTGCCAGTCATGATTGGCGGGACCGGCGTAGCGGAACGTCGAGTACCCGAAGCCCAGCCCGATCAATTCCTCCACCGGGGCGCCGGAATCCGCCGCCAGGTCCCGGCCGGTGATGCCCAGGTCAAGCTCGCCCGAGCCGACGTAGACCGCGATGTCCTTGGGGCGGAGGAAGAAGAACTCGACATCATTCGCGATGTCGAGCACCGTCAGGTCCCGGGACTCGTAGCGCTGCCGATATCCGGCTTCGCGCAGCATCGCCGCAGACGGTTCACTCAACGTGCCCTTGTTCGGCACGGCCACTCTCAACATCAGGTACTCCTTCGCCGGACGTCCACACGGTGTGGACGGCATTGCTCAACTCATCACTCAAAAGGTGGTGCTGGGTGGTCTGTCAGGTCACGGACCCGGCTGAGGTCGCGGCCGCTGATCGCGGTCCCTCTGCGCCGCACCCATGACCGCCCCACCGCGCTCTATCCGCCGCCGCAACGCGACCGTCGTCAGGCGATCCCTGCCCGTCGTCACGTGCACGATCATCGCCCGCAGAATTAGAGATGCCGGTAGACCTGCTCCAGACTGATTCCGCGGCCGATCATGATCACCTGCGCGCGGTACAACAGCTGGGATATCTCCAGCGCGAGGCTGTCGTCGTCCTCGTGCTCGGCGGCGAGCCACACCTCGCCGGCCTCCTCGAGAAGCTTCTTCCCCTGCGCATGAACGCCGTCGTCCAGCGCCGCAACGGTGCCGGAGCCCTCGGGGCGCGTCGCAGCCCGGTCGGTCAGTTCCGCGAACAGGGCATCGAACGTCTTCACGGCGAGTCATTCTCCCAGAGCCCGCGGGTCCAACGTGCCGCCGCATCCGCGGCTCCTAGCCGGGTCCCGGCCGAGGTGTGCCCGGATGTGGGAGGCGGGAGCAGCTCCCGGTGTCGATGGCCCGTCATGCATGGTTCCCTTGATCGGGCGGCGCTCGCGCAGTCCGACGGGCCGTTGAGCACGGGGGGACGGCACCCCGTCCAGTGCGCGGAGCGTTTCCGCGGAGACGTCCAGGACAGTCAACCGGAAGCCCGCCGCTGGTTGCCGGGCGCCAAGACGTTTCCGCGGAAACGACCCGGGCACGAGCGGCCGGTCATCGGGCCCCGTTGCGTCTGCGCGGAAACGTCCCGGGCACGAGCGGCCGGTCATCGGGCCCCGTTGCGTTTCCGCGGAAACGTCTGGGTGTTGGACCGTCCCGATCGCACGCCACGGATGCCACACGCGTTTCCGCGGAAACGTGCATGGCCTCGAGCGGCCGGTCACCGGGCGGGAATGCGTTTCCGCGGAAACGTTGTGCCTGGTTCCGACGGGATGACACCCGACGTCTGGCACCCTCGGCTCGGACCCGCAACGACCCGAAGGATGACCTTGCCGACGAACGATGCCGCATCTGAGGTCCCCGACGGCGCCCCCGACAGCAACCCGGACGGAACCCGGAACGATGCAAGCCTCGCTGAGGGCACCGGCGTCGCGGGCGACGGCGGTGTGACGCGTCGGCTTGCTCGGCGCTCCCGGACCGCCGCCGTGGTGCTCGTCCTCGTCGGTGCGGCCGTGCTTGCTGTCGCATTGCTCCGGCCGTTCGGGATCGTGACGGTCACCGCGGCACTGCTCGCGGTCTGCGCCCTCGGAGTCGGGGCGGCGCTCGGCACGCGGGCGGCGTTCTGGGCGGGCATGAACAACATGCCGGTCGCGGCAACGGGCGGCGCCATAGCCGTGGTCGGAGCAGGCACTGCGTTGTCACCCGTGCGCACAGGAGCACCGCTCCGCCGCAAGCTGGGTGCTGCGGTGGTTCCGGTCCGAGTACTCGACGGTCCGCAGCCTGGCGGCGGGGCGCTGCTGGTTCACGCGCGCGGCGATGGTGTGAGCCTGGTTCCGGGCGACCGGCTTCAGGTCTGGCGGGCCACCCGTTCCGGACCCGAGCCGATGCCGGCGAGCGAGCCGCCTGCCGTTCGCGGTCGGTTCGCCCTCCGCCGCGACGCGGACGGCGCGGTGTTCTTGGGCACGACAAAACTCACCGACGTCTTCTGACCGCCGGGCCGCATCACAACGAGTCGGTTCAGATCAGCTTGGCGGCCCTTCGCCGGGCCTTGGCGGCCGCCGCTGCGGCCGGTTCGCCCTCCGCTCTCGCCGGTACCTTGACCGCGACCTTCTTCACCGTCCCGTTTGCCGGGGCGCCGTTGGCCGGGGCGCCGTTGGCCGGGACGCCGCTGACTGGACCGCTACCGACCGACTGACGGTTGGCCGTCGGCTGTTTCGGGGCCGCACCGTTGGTCTTCCCGTTGACCCCGTTGACCCCCTTGACCTTCGCCGGAGTTGACCCGACGGATCTCGCGGAAGTCTGTGCGACAACCCCACCAGTGCCCCGACCAGCGCCACGACCGGCCACGCGCCCAGCCAGCACCGGCGCCAGGAACTCCCCGGTGTAGGAATTCGGGTTCGCCGCGACCTGCTCCGGCGTCCCCTGGGCGATGACGAGCCCGCCGCCGGACCCGCCCTCGGGACCCATGTCGATCACGTGGTCGGCGGTCTTGATGACGTCGAGGTTGTGTTCGATGACGATGACGGTGTTTCCCTTGTCCACCAACCCGTTCACCACGCCGAGCAGCTTCTCCACGTCGGCGAAGTGCAGCCCGGTGGTCGGCTCGTCGAGGACGTAGACCGTCCGGCCGGTGGACCGCTTCTGCAGTTCGGAGGCCAGCTTGACCCGCTGTGCCTCGCCACCGGAGAGCGTCGGCGCGGGCTGACCGAGCCGGACGTAACCGAGACCGACCTCGACCAGGGTCTTGAGGTGACGATGGATGGGACCGATCGCTTCGAAGAACTCGGCGGCCTCCTCGATGGTGGTGTCGAGCACCTCCGCGATGTTCTTGCCCTTGTAATGCACCTCGAGGGTCTCCCGGTTGAACCGGGCACCTTTGCACACCTCGCAGGGCACGTAGATGTCCGGCAGGAAGTTCATCTCGATCTTGAGGGTTCCGTCACCGGCGCATGCCTCGCACCGGCCGCCCTTGACGTTGAACGAGAACCGGCCCTGCTGATAGCCGCGGACCTTCGCCTCGGTCGTCGAGGCGAACAGCTTGCGTACGTGGTCGAACACGCCGGTGTACGTCGCCGGGTTCGACCGCGGGGTGCGGCCGATCGGCGACTGATCGACGCCGACCACCTTGTCGACCTCGTCGACCCCGGTGACCCGGGTGTGCCGACCGGGCACCATCCGGGCACCGTTGATCCGGTTCGCCAGCACGGCGTGCAGGATGTCGTTGACGAGCGTCGACTTGCCGGATCCCGAAACACCGGTCACCGCAATGAGAGTGCCGAGCGGGAAGTCGACGGTCAGGTCCCGCAGATTGTTCTCCCTGGCGCCCACGACGGTCAGCTTGCGGCGCTTGTTGATCGGCCGCCGGACCATCGGCACGGCGATTTCCCGCCGACCCGAGATGAACGCTCCGGTGATCGACTCCGGCGACGACTCGAGGTCGTCCACAGTGCCGGATACGACGACCTTGCCACCGTGCTCACCCGCGCCGGGGCCGATGTCGACCACCCAGTCCGCCGTGCGAATGGTCTCCTCGTCGTGCTCCACCACGATCAGCGTGTTGCCGAGATCCCGCAGCCTGGTGAGGGTTTGGATCAATCGGTGGTTGTCCCGCTGGTGCAGGCCGATGGACGGCTCGTCCAGCACGTACAGCACGCCGACCAGTCCGGAGCCGATCTGGGTGGCCAACCGGATGCGTTGCGCCTCGCCGCCGGACAGCGTCGCGGCCGGCCGGTTCAGCGACAGGTAATCGAGCCCGACGTCGAGCAGGAACCCGAGCCGCGCATCGACCTCCTTCAGCACCCGTTCGGCGATCATCCGGTCGCGTTCGGACAGGAGCAGGCCGGGGAAGAACGCGGCCGCATCCTTGATCGACATCGCGGAGAGGTCGGCGATGTTCTGCCGGCCGAGCTCCTCGTGCTCGATCGTGACGGCGAGGATCTCCGGCTTCAACCGGGTGCCGTGACAGACCGGGCAGGGCACCTCCCGCATGTACCCCTCGTACTTCTCCCGCGCGAACTCCGAGTCGGTCTGCGCCGCCCGTCGCTCGAGATATGGGATGACGCCCTCGAACTCGGCGTAATACGAGCGTTGCCGGTTGTACCGGTTGCGGTACGTGACGTGCACCTGCTCATCGACGCCGTGCAGGACCGCCTTGCGGACGTGCGCCGGCAGCCGGTCCCAGGCGGTGTCCATGGAGAACCCCATGACCTCCGCCAAGCCCTGCAACAACCGGGTGAAGTACTCGCTCGTCGTGCCGGCCGACCACGGGTGAATCGCACCACCGCCGAGGGACTGCGAGCCGTCGGGCACCACCAGTTCGGCGTCGACCTCCTTGCGGGTGCCGAGGCCCGTGCACTCCGGGCAGGCGCCGAACGGTGAGTTGAACGAGAACGACCGCGGCTCCAGCTCGTCCAGCGCCAGCGGGTGATCGTTCGGGCAGGCCAGCCGCTCCGAGTACCGCCGCTCGCGGAGCGGGTCCTCCTCCGGCAGGTCGACGAAGTCGAGGATGACGACGCCATCGGCCAGTCCCAGCCCGGTCTCGACGGAGTCGGTGATCCGCTGCTTGGCCGTCTCCCGGTTCACCAGCCGGTCGACGACCACCTCGATGGAGTGCTTCTCCTGCTTCTTCAGCTTCGGCGTCTCGGTCAGCTGGTGCACGACCCCGTCGATCCGGACGCGCGAATACCCCTTGGCCTGGAGGTCGGACAGCAGGTCGACGTACTCCCCCTTGCGCTCCCGGATCACCGGTGCGAGTACCTGGAAGCGGGTGCCCTCCGGCATCTCCAGCACCCGGTCGACGATCTGCTGCGGGGTCTGCTTGGAGATGGGCTCGCCGCAGACGGGGCAGTGCGGATGCCCGATCCTGGCGTACAGCAGGCGGAGGTAGTCGTAGATCTCGGTGATGGTGCCCACCGTCGACCGCGGGTTGCGGGAGGTCGACTTCTGGTCGATCGACACGGCCGGCGACAGGCCTTCGATGAAGTCCACGTCGGGCTTGTCCATCTGCCCGAGGAACTGGCGTGCGTAGGACGACAACGACTCGACGTACCGGCGCTGCCCCTCGGCGAAGATCGTGTCGAACGCGAGCGAGGACTTACCGGACCCCGAAAGACCGGTGAAGACCACCAGGGAATCCCGCGGCAGGGTGATGTCGACGTTCCGCAAATTGTGCTCGCGGGCGCCCCGCACGATCAGGTGGTCAGTCACGTTGAACCATGCTAGGCGCGACCTCCGACAGCCCCTCATTCCGCAGATCAGCAGCACCGGGCAAGGATGAGGACATGACGACGAGCAGCACACCCCCGATCCGCTGGGCGCTGGCCGGATACGGCTCTGGCGGCCGGACCTTTCATCGGCCGCTGATCACCTCAGCCGACGGATTGCAGCTGGTCGCAGTGGTCACCGGCAATCCGGAACGGCAGGCGCAGGTGCGGGCCGATGTCGACGGTGCCACGCCGGTCGGCGCGCTGGCCGAGCTACCGGAGGTAGGCGTACAGGGCGTGACCATCACCACACCCAGCGGCACCCATGCGCGGCTCGCGCACGAGGCGCTCGACCTGGGACTGCACGTCGTCGTCGACAAGCCGTTCGCGCTCACCGCCGCAGATGCCAGGGAGCTCGTCGACCACGCCGCAGCGGCCGGCCTGTTGGTGACCCCGTACCAGAACAGAAGGTGGGACAGCGACTTCCTGACCGTGCGCAAGCTGATCGCCGACGGCGAGTTGGGTGAGGTGCATCGGTTCACCTCCCGCATCGACCGGTTCAAGCCGGTCAAGCAGAGCTGGCACGGCGGCACCGTCGACGAGGGCGGCGGGACGCTGTTGGATCTGGGACCACACCTGGTGGATCAGGCACTGACCCTGTTCGGGCCGGTCGAGACGGTCCACGCCGAGCTGCGCACCATCCGCGCCGGTGCCCGCGCCGAGGACGACGTCGAGCTGCACTTGCGCCACCGTTCAGGGGTCCGCTCGACACTGGCAGCAGGGATGGCATCGGCCGCGCCCGGTCCGCGGCTTCAGATCAACGGGTCCCAGGGCGGCTTCGTCGTCGACGGGTTCGACGTCCAGGAGGAACAGCTCAAGGCGGGCGACTCCCCGGCATCGCTGGGCGAGCACTGGGGCGAGGAACCGGAATCGGCCTGGGGCACCCTGTGCACCGGTGACTCTCGGCGCAGTGTTCGAAGCGAACGGGGCCGGTGGGACACCTACTACCCCGCCGTCGCGGCCGCGGTCGTCGGGCGCGACCGAGCGCCGGTGGACCCGCAGGACGCCGTCGCAACAGCGGCAGTTCTGGACGCCGCCAGGGAATCCGCCGCCACCGGAACCGTCATCGACCTGGGCTGACGCCCTCGCCCCGCAGCGGTCCCGCTTCAGGCGGATCGTTGCACTCGACCCGGCGACACGTCAGGGTTGACGGCACGGCCGGCCACCCGGCCCGGCCTCGTGGGAAGGACGGCCGTGGAACCCACGTCACGCGATCCTGCCCACGCGGGGGACAAACCACATCGGCTGGTCGCCGACCGATACCGCCCGGAGTGGCTCGTCGGGCGGGGATCGACGGGCACGGTGTGGGCTGCATGGGATGAGTTGCTGCGCCGCAGGGTCGCCTTGAAGAAGATCGACATTCCGCGGAACATCACACCGGCCGCGGCCGACGAGCTCCGCGAGCGCACCCTGCGCGAGGCCCGCGCGGTCGGGGCGCTGTCCCATCATCACGTGGTCACGCTGTACGACATCGTGGCCGCCAGCGACACCGGGCCGGTCATGGTGCTGGAGTTCGTCGACGGCACCACGTTGGCCCGCATCCTGGCCGACCGCGGACCCGTACCGCCCGGAACGGCGGCGACCGTGGGCGTCGCCGTCGCATCGGCATTGTTGGAGGCGCACGCCCTCGGCATCACGCACCGGGACGTCAAGCCGTCCAACATCCTGATCACCCAGCAAGGGGTGGTGAAGCTCAGTGATTTCGGCATCGCCCGGCGGGACTCCGAGAGTTCCATGACCAACCCGCGTGTCGTCCTGGGCTCGCCCGCGTACCTGGCGCCGGAACTCGCCACCGGGGAGCCGGCCGGCCCGGCGTCGGACGCCTGGAGCCTGGGCGCCACGCTGTTCACCTGCGTGGAGGGGCGGCCGCCGTTCGACCGGGGAAACGCGCTGGAGACGGTGGCCTCGGTGGTCAACGATCCCGTGCCGCCCGCGCAGCACGCCGGGCGGCTGCGGCCCGCCATCGCCGGGCTACTGGTCAAGTCGCCCGTGCTCCGGATGACGCTGGACCGGGCACTGGTGATCCTGCGCGAGGCTGCCGACGATCCGTCGGGCATGGACACCGGGCTCGGGCGCGTCGCACGACCACCGGCAGGTCAGGTCACCGGCCGCGTCACCGGGACGGCCCACGGCGCGGGAAGATCATGAGATGCCGAACCCGTTGGAACCGAACCCTTCCCACGACGACGTCCGCGCCGGAATCGCGCGGCTGGACGACGCCTCCCAGCGGCTTGACCGCGCCGTGAGTACCGCACTGGACAAGGGCGGCAGCGGCGCCCAGGCTCCGTCGCTGCTGCCGGGCTGGACCGTCGGGCATGTGGTCACCCATCTCGCCCGCAATGCCGACGGGCTCCATCGGGTGCTGATCGGCGCGACGGTCGGCGAGCAACTGCAGCCTTATGCGTCGCCGCAGGCGCGGAATGACGACATCGAGCAGGGCGCCATGAGGGCCGCCGAGGCGATCGCCACCGATTTCCGGACGTCCACTCAGCGATTGGCAGAGCTCATTCACGCACTGCCGCAACAGGTGTGGAGCGCAACAGTCGACCTCGGCCGAGGCGGCCCGACGACGGCGGACGTCATCGTGTCGACCAGGCTGGCCGAAGTCGAGCTGCATCACCACGATCTCGGCGTCGATGCCGGACTGCCATTGCTGGACGACGAGCAGGCTGCCGGGCTCCTCGCGGCACTGCTTCGGTCCTATGTGCGGACCAGAGGTGTGCACGGTTTCGTCCTGTTGCCGCACGGCGGATCGCCGATCGAGCTGGGTGAGAGCGACCCGGGAGCCGAGCCCCCCACAGTGGCCGGCTCCGCCGTCGAGCTGATCGGCTGGCTCAGCGGCCGCACCGACGGTGGCGCACTCCGGACCAGTTCCGGGCTGCCGCCGCTGCCCGAGTGGTGAGCACCGGCGGCGGTGGAAATGGGGGGTGGGAATACGGTGCTGTGATGACCACCAGTGCTGCAGGCCCGGTCGATTCCTACACCGGACACGTCGATCCGGGTGGCCCGCCGGCCACCCGTGAGCTGGCGGACGTCACCATCACCAAGGTGTCCGTCGGACCGATGGACAACAACGCCTACCTCCTGACGTGCAGGAACACCGGCGAGGTGGTGTTGGTGGACGCCGCCAACGACGCGGATCGGCTGCTCGAACTCCTCGACGCGGCGGGACCGCTCCGCGCAATCGTGACCACCCACGCCCATCGTGACCACTGGCAGGCGCTCGCGGCAGTCAGCGCAGCCACCGGCGCGACCCTGCACGCCGGCGCCCGAGACGCCGAGGCCATCCCGGTCGCCACCGAAGTGCACCTCGAGCACGGCGATGTGGTGCCGCTCGGTGACTGCACGCTCGAGGTCATCGCGCTGCGCGGGCACACGCCGGGCTCGGTTGCGCTTCTTTACCGCGACCCCGAGGGCCACCCGCACCTGTTCACCGGCGATTCACTTTTTCCCGGAGGTCCGGGAAAGACCATCGGCGCCCAGAATTTCTCGGCATTGATGGACGATCTGGAGACTCGGATTTTCGCCGCGTTACCCGACGACACCTGGGTCTATCCGGGGCACGGGGACGACACCACGCTGGGCGCCGAACGATTGCAGGTCGAGCAGTGGCGGCAGCGGGGCTGGTGACCCTGATCGTCTTTGGGTGTTCTTCGGACGCGGAACGCGAGGCCGCCCGGCTCGGTGTCTCGTGGGGCTCTCCGGCCGAACGGTTGGCCCAGGTGCAGGGCGTCATCGGCGCGGTGCGCGGGTCGGTCGATCCGGCCCGTCGGTGATCGTCACCGCCGGCGATTTCACAGCCACCGTTGGCCGTTTCAGAACCGTTGCGCCACAAGGCTTACCACTGAGCATTCAGCTCTCCGGGATCGCCGGACGGCTACCGAGCTGGCTGCTCCGCGCAGGGTTGGACGGACCCGGTCTGGCCGCCGCGGGAGCGGTCGGCATGCTCACCGGTGACGCCGCGGCGATGGCGGACGCGCTGCGCAGGTATCGGGCCGAGTTCGGCGTGGACGAGTGCATTGTGCCGGGCGAGCTTGCCGACGACTTCCTGCCGGTGATGGCCGAGCTCAGGAGCGAGTGGCAGACCCGGCGGTCAGCCAGCCACCGCCAGCTCCGGCTCCGGCTTGACCAGATCGGACCGGCCGACGTGGCGCAGGCCAACAAACGCGGCCACCCCACCCAGTGCCACCAGACCGGCGGCCAGCAGCAGACCCGCCTGGTATCCGCCGAGGAAGGCATCCGTCGGCGAGGATCCCGAGCGAGCAGCGACGACTGCCGGGCGGTCAGTACGGCACCGATCACGGTGATGCCGAGCAGGCCGGACACCTCGCGGGAGGCGTTGAAGATGCCCGATGCCACACCGGCCTCCGCGCGCGGCATGGCGTCCAGAACGCTCGAGGTCAGCGGCACGGTCAGCCCGCCGCCGATACCGATGACGGCGAAACTGGGCATCAGCGACCAGAATCCGGCGTCCGCGCCGAGCAGGCTGACCGAGGCGATCCCACCCGCCATCAGCAGCATCGCAACGGCCACCACCCGGTAGCGCACCCAGCCGGTGCGAAACCCGTTCGGAGATCACGGCTCCGGTCGCCATCAGCAGCGCCATGGGGACGAAGGCGGCACCTGCCTCGGTCGGCGAGAAGCCCAGCACGCCCTGCAGATACAGCGAGGTGAAGAAGTAGATCCCGAACAGGCCGAAGCCCCACATCATCAGCGCGACAATGCCGCCGCTGAACACCCGCTACGGAACAGCGACATCTTCACCATCGGTTCGCGCACACTGCGATGCCAGCTGCGCTCGATCCGGACGAAGAGGAGGCCGAGCATCAGCGCCACCGCGAAGCAGCCCAGGATCACCGGGGAGGTCCAGCCCCGGTCGTGTCCCTCGATCAGCGCGAACGTCAGCGCGAACAGTGCACCGGCCGAGGTGACCATGCCCGGCACGTCGAGCCGGCGCGGCCCGTCGTCCTCCCACGATTCCCGGATCGCGAAGGCGGCCAGCGCCAGCGTGGCCAGCCCGACCGGGACGTTGATGAAGAAGATCCAGCCCCAGCTCAGGTACTCGCTGAGCAGCCCGCCCAGCAGCGGGCCGACGGCCAGCGCGAGCGCGCCCACCGCGCTCCAGATCCCGACCGCGGCGGCCCGCTGGCGGCCCTCGGTGAAGGTCGCCGAGATGATCGCCAGCGTCGTCGGCGTGACCAGCGCGGCACCCAGGCCCTGGACCGCCCGGCTGATCACCAGCACTTCCACGCTGCCGGCCAAGCCCGGCGACCAGCGATGCGCGCGGTGAAGATCGACAGGCCGATCAGGAACAGCCGCTTGCGCCCCCAGACGTCGGCGAGCCGACCGCCGGCCAGCAGCAGGCTGGCGAACACCAGGATGTAGGAGCTGACCACCCACTCCAGACCGGAGGTCGTCAGGTGCAGATCCCGCTGGATCGCGGGGATCGCCACGTTGATGATGTTGTTGTCCAGGTAGGTCATGAAGGTGGCCAGGGCCACCGCCAGCAGGGTCAGGCGGGATCGTTCCACGATGTCTCCTCTACGGTGTACATGTATGCCGTATAGGTAACCCTTTACGGTGTACAGTTGTCAACATGATTGCGACCTCGACTTCTGTTGCCGCCACAGAAGAAGCGCCCGCGCTGTCCCGGGAGGCCGTCGTCGACCACGCGTTGGCGCTGGCCGATGTCGACGGACCGGCGCGGTCTCCATCCGGCGCATCGCGCAGGATTTCGGTGTCACCCCGATGGCGCTGTACTGGCACGTGAAGAACAAGGACGAACTGCTCGCCGCCATGGGCGACCGGATCCTGGAGAACGTCGATGCTTCCTGCTCGCGGATCCCGACGCCGGACTGGACGAACTGCGACGGCCTGCTGACCGCGCTGGTCGGTGCGCTGCGACGAGCACCCGGGATGCACCGGCGCTGGCCCAGCAGCGCGTTCTGCAGTCGCGAGCGGGGCCGCATCTGGCCGAGCAGGCGCTGGACATCCTGCGGCGCTCACGGCTTCGACGTCCGGCAGAGCGCCGATCTGTCCCGCGCCGCGCTGCAGACGGCCATCATGCTGGTCTCCGGCCGCCCCGGCGCGGAGACCACCGTCGCCGCAGGACGAGCGGGCCGCGGTGCTGGCCGGGAAACGGGCCGCGCTCGCCGGCGCTGCCCGTCGGACCGGTTCCCGCACCTGGTCGAATGCGCCGACGCGTTGACCGATTGCGACGACGAGGCGGCCTACTACGGCGCCGGCATCGACCTGTTCATGGCCGGGGTCAGCACCCTGGCCGAGCGGCAGGCCGTCGGGCGCTGATCCTGCGTCACCTGGTGCGGCGCCGGAAGGCCACCCCGGACAGCCCGATGGACACCGCGAGAATGCCGCCGCACCACACGATCGCGAGCCACGGCGCCGTGCCGACCGGAGTGCCGTTCAGCAGCCCGCGGACGCTCTCGATGATCGGGGTGACGGGCTGGTGTTCCGAGAAGCCCTGCAGCCACGTCGGCATCGTGTCGATCGGCACGAAAGCGCTGCTGGCATAGGGCAGGAACATCAGGATGAACGCAAACCCGTTGGCCGCCTCCGGTGATCGGGCCAGCAGCCCCACCAGCGCGGCCAGCCACGAGATGGTCACGATGAACAGCAGCAGGATCCCGCCGGCGGCCAGCCAGCCCGCCGGACCGGCGTCCGATCGGAAACCGATCAGGAACGCAACCCCGAACACCAGGACGGTCGATGCGGCGTTCCGCAGGACGCTGGCCGCCACATGGCCCGCCAGCACGGCCGCGCCGCTGACATCCAGAGACCGGAACCGGTCGATGATCCCGCCGTGCATGTCCTGGCTGACGCTGACCGCGGTGCTCGCCGACCCGAACCCGGCGCACAGCACCAGCACCCCCGGCACGACGTAGAAGACATATCCGCCGCCGGTGATCGAGCGCACCGCCGAACAGGTACACGAACAGCAGCATCAGGATGACCGGCAGCAGCAGCGAGGTGATCAGCACGTCGAGGTTCCGCCGGCCGAGCCGGACGCAGCGGCCGACCATGGCCGAGCGAGTCGGTCGACAGTGCGCCGGCGAACCGATTGCGCCGGCACGACGACTCGCGGGCCGGAATGGGACGCTCCAGACAGTCCGAGCAGGCATGTGCGGGTCTGATCGGTCCCGGTTGCCGGGTGTGCCCGGTCAGGGCCAGGAAGACGTCGTCGAGCGTGGCGGCGTGCACGGCGAACCGGGCGATCCGGTCGCCGCGGGGTCCACCTCGTCCAGCACGCCCCGGACGCGGCGGCCGAGCCGTCGGTCGGCACACTGACGGTGCATCGAGCGGCGTCGGAGTTGATCCCCGGCGCCCGAGCGCGTCGACCACCTGCCGGTGGGCGGCGCATCGGCGAGAACGAGATCGAGCCGCTGATCGGCCACCTGGCGTTTCAGCTCGGTGGGCGTTCCGGCTGCGACGACGACCCCGCCGTCGATGACGACGATGCTGTCCGCGAGCTGATCGGCCTCCTCCAGATACTGGGTGGTCAGCACGATCCCCACGCCGGACCGGACCTGCTCGGCGACGACCTCCCACATCGCCTGCCGGCTGTGCAGGTCCAGCCCCGTCGTCGGCTCGTCGAGGAAGAGCACCGAGGCTCGCCCGACCAGCCCGCAGGCCAGGTCCAGCCGGCGCCGCATGCCGCCGGAATACGTCGCGACAGTCCGGCGCTCCCGCGTCGAGAAGATCGAACCGCTCGAGCATCTCGCGCGACCTGCGGCCGGGACTGCCGCGCCGTCAGACCCTTCGAGCCGCGCCATCATCCGGAGGTTCTCCGCGCCTGTCTGCAACTCGTCGACCGCGACGTTCTGGCCGGTCAGGCTGATCCGCCGGCGCACCTCACGCCGCCCGGCAGGATGTCGAAACCCGCGACCGCCGCCCGCCCGGCGTCCGGCCGCAGCAGGGTCGCCAGGATGCGCACCATCGTGGTCTTACCGGCACCGTTCGGTCCGAGCAAGGCCAGGACCGTCCCGCGCGGGACGAGGAGATCGACGCCGGCGAGGACCGTCGGGTGCCATACGACTTGGTCAACCCGTATGCCTCGACCGCGTGATGGGAGTTCAGGGCGTGTTGTGTCATGTCGACTCTTCCTGGTCGCGACGGTGAGATACGCGTACACCGTATACACATTGTGCGTACACCGTAAGCGCATGGACCGAGGTCGGCAAGACGTTCCCGCAAACAGCGAGGAAGTGCTGTTGCGGAGAGGTAGTGCGCTAGTACACTGCTCGGAAGCGTCGTTCGAGCGGCACCCGCACATTGGCTCAGGCCGACCCAACCGGACGCCTAGTGCACTAGTACGCCAGGCGAGGAGCATTCATGACGAGCAGAGCGTCCGATACTCCCTCGGCGCGCATCGCGTCGGAAATCGGCCGGCGGATCGCTGCCGGCGAATTGCATGTCGGTGACCGCGTGCCCTCCACCCGCCAGATCACCAGAGAATGGGGCGTCGCGATGGCGACCGCCACGCGGGCGCTCACGATTCTGCAAGAGCAGGGTCTGGTGCACGCCCGCGCGGGTTTCGGGACGGTGGTGGGGCGGCCCAGGGAACGGCCGGACCCGACTCCCGGACCACGGCCGTCCGGTGACCAAGAACCGGGCGGCGCGGAGCCGGTCGTACCGGCGGTCGATGGAGGGAAACCGGCACCTACCCCGTCCACGCTCAGCAGGGCACTGATCGTCACCGCCGCCATTCGCATCGCCGGACGCGGAGGGGCTGGCGGCGCTGTCGATGCGCAGGGTCGCAGCGGAGCTCGGCACCGCGACGATGTCGCTGTATCGGCATGTCGGGAGCAAGGAGGAGCTGCTGACGCTGATGGTGGACGAAACCTTCGCCGGCACGGCGCTGCCCGACCGGAGGACCAAGCCGAGAGCCGCCCTGGAGGCGCTCTGTCGACTGCAGTGGACGAGCTACCGCGCGCATCCCTGGCTCCCGCACTGGGTGTCGATGAGCCGACCGCAACTCGTGCCCAGCGCCATGGCGCATACGGAGTTCGCCATGTCCGTGCTGGCCGAACTCGGACTGCCGATGAACGAGCGACTGCACATGGCGGTGACGCTGGCGAATTACGTCAGGGGGACCGCCGTCAATCTCGAGCCGGAGGCGCAGGCACAACAGGACACCGGCATCACCAGCAGCGAGTGGATGGCGTCGCAGGAATCGGTGATGCACGGGATCGTGGAGTCCGGTGACTTTCCGATGTTCGCCCAGCTGGAACGCGAACCCGCCCTCGACCTGACGCTCGATTCGCTGTTCGAGTTCGGGTTGGCCAGGTTGCTGGACGGCCTGGAAGCGCTGGCCGGTCGTGGACATCGCTGCAACGGTGTCGTAGACTAATTAGCGTGCGTAACGACTTGTGCGCCACGACTCGGTCTCGTTCCTGAAGGTCCTCACCAATGCAGACAGATCCGCCGGGCACCATCGTGTCCGCTACCGCCCCCAACGTTGCAGCAAGAGCAGCAAGAAGCACCTCGAGATCACAGCCGCTGGCCGTCTGGGTGCTCGCTTTCGCCGCGATGGTGTCGTTCATGGGGATCGGCCTGGTCGATCCCATTCTCAAGCCGATCGCGGCGAACCTGGACGCCTCGCCCAGCCAGGTGTCCCTGCTGTTCACCAGTTACCTGCTGGTGACCGCGTTCGCCATGTTGATCACCTCGTTCGTGTCGAGTCGCTTCGGTGGCCGAACCACCCTGATGATCGGGCTCGGCGTCATCATCGTGTTCTCCGCGCTGGCCGGGACCTCCGACTCGGTGGCCGCCCTGGTCGGCTGGCGGGCAGGGTGGGGCCTGGGCAACGCCCTCTTCATCGCCACCGCGCTGGCCGCCATCATCGCCGTCGCCCGTGGCGGTGCCGAGAAGGCCGTCACCCTCTACGAAGCCGCGCTGGGCATCGGCCTGTCCGTCGGCCCGCTGGTCGGCGCCCTGCTGGGCTCGGTGAACTGGCGTGCACCGTTCTTCGGTGTCGCGGTGCTGATGGGCATTGCGCTGCTCGCCATCTCGCTGTTCCTCAAAGACCGGGTGCCGATGGCCCAGAACGTCCGGCCCGCGGATCCGCTGCGGGCGCTCGGACACGGTGGCCTGCTGGTGCTGGGGATTGCCGCCCTGCTCTACAACGGCGGGTTCTTCGCGGTGCTGGCGTTCACCCCGTTCACGCTGCCCTACGGGGCTTACGGCATCGGTTTCCTGTTCTTCGGATGGGGCGTGCTGGTCGGCGTGTTCGCGGTCTGGGTCGCGCCGCTGATGCACCGTGCGCTCGGCCTGACCCGCTCGTTCGGCATCGCGCTGGGCACGTTCACGGTTCTGCTGATCGCCCTTGCGCTGTCGGTTGACAATCACGTCGCCGTCACGGTTCTGGTCATCGCCTGCGGCGCTCCGCTGGGCGTGCTGAACACGTTGTTCACCGAGACCGCGATGAACATCTCCCCTGCGCCACGGCCCGTGGCCTCGGCCGGATACAACTTCGTCCGGTTCCTCGGCGGCGCCGTCTCACCGTTCATCTGCGGCAAACTCGGCGAGAACGTCGGCCTGTCAGCGCCGTTCTTCTTCGGGGCGGCGTGTGTGCTTCTCGGCGTCGTGGTTCTCCTGGCGTTCGGGCGAAAGTACCTGAACGCTTTGAACAGTCGGCACTGATTGCAGCTACTCCGGCTGGTAGGGCGGCGCCACTCCCCAGCCCCAGCGTGGCACGGGGGCGTGCGGGACGACCGCTGCGCCGGGCTGCGAATTCGACTCGGCAAGCCGGGTGCCCCACTCCAGATAGCCGACCAGGGCTGCCCGGAACTCCGGGTCGGTCGGCATCCCGGCGTCGTCGGCGGCCAGGCTCATCAGTGACGCGAACCGGAAACGTTGTGCGCCGGTGATGCCGAGGTCGCGGTGGTGGGCGACCATTCGTTCGTAGCCGCCGAGTGTGTCGGTGTAGTCGGCCGGTCCACCGAACACCTCGACCCACCACCGCGTGACGTGGTCGCGGTGCTCCTCGGTGACACCGCCCGGGAAGAACTGTCCGAGCAGGTCGTCACGCTCGACCCGGTCATAGAAGGCGTCGATCATCCGGCGGAAGGCTGGAGCACCGCCGGCCCAATCGAACAGGCTTGGTACCGGTGTGGGCGTCATGCGGCGACCTTTCCGGTCCGGGCCTCGGTGTGGTTGTGGGTCTGCTCGATCGGTCGTGCGCCGATCATCTCGATCCGGTCAGCGATGAATGGTCACCGATGAGTGGTCGCCGAACCCGGGGCGTCGCCATGGTGCGTGGGTAAGCTGTCCTTGTCCAGGACTTTTTGTCTTGGGGGGAGTAGGAGCCATGGCGCTCTCAGAGGGCGAGCAACGACGACTTGACGAGATCGAGCGCGCCCTGCGCAGCGAGGATCCCGGCTTCGCCGACACCATCACGATCACCCGGGTACGGCGTCACCGCAAGGTGTTGGCCGCATTGGTGTTCGTCCTCGGGATGCTCGCGCTGGTCGCCGGTCTGGTCACCACCGACGCATCGTTGTGGGCCGGGATCGTGATCGTGGCGGCAGGGGTTGCGGCCATGCTCGCCGGTGCTCTGCTGTACCTGCGGCCCGGTGGTCTGCGGCACACCGTCTCCCGTCGGCGCTCGACGCCGCGCGGACGTCGTTCGCGGTGACACTGGCCTGCCCATCATGACGGCGGTCATGCCGGATCGGTGACGCCCGGCGCCGGCAGATCCGCGTGTGCCGCCGCCAGCATTCGTCGCCCGACAACCGCTGCGGCCTCACGCATCTCCGCGCAGCCCAGGATGCGGTAGGGCACCGGGACGGCGGCCAGCTGCTCGGCGTACCACCACAGGTTGCTGGTGCTGCCCACCAGTCGCGTCCAGCCCTCCGATGTCGACTCGATCCGGCCCAGAGCCCTTGGCAGTGAGCGGGCGACGTCATCGATGCCGGCCTCGATCACCACCTCCACCTGATAATCCCAGCCGACCGCGAGATGATCCTCCAGGGTGGCAACGGGGTCGAGATCTGTTGGCACGTCGAACGTGTCGTCCAGGATGTCGACACCGCGGACCCGGTCGACGCGGTAGGCTCGCCGTTCGCCGTTGCGATGCGACCGGCAGAGCAGGTACCACCGGCCGTGCCGGACCACGACCGCCCACGGATCCACCTCCATCGTGGACTCCCACCCGGCTTCGGATCGATAGCCAAGCCTGACCCGACGATGCTGAGAGCACGCCATGACGAGCGCGGTCGTGGTCGCCGGATCCGGCCGCGCTGCGGCACGATCAGGGGCCGGCGCCGCCGTGCGACGGACCGCGTCCACCTGGGCCGCCACCGGTTCGGGAAGGGCCCGGACGATCTTCGCCAGGGCATTGCCCACCGGGTCGGTCGAGTTCTTCACGTCGTGATGGCCGTCCAGCACCGCCATCACCAGGGCAAGGGCCTCCTCGGCGGTGAAGGTCAGCGGCGGGAGCCGGACTCCCCGCCCGAGCCGGTAGCCGCCGTACCGGCCGCGCAGGGATTCAACGGGAATCCCTGCCTCACGGAGGATCTCGACGTACCTGCGGGCAGCGCGCTCGGTCACGCCGAGCTCTTCGGCGAGTCGATCGGCGGTGATTCCGGGGCTGGACTGCAGCAGTTCCAGCGTCAGCAACGCCCTGGCCGTCGGGCTCGCATCGAGTCTGATCACCCACCTCCGTCAACCGGAAGCACATCGTCCGGAATCGACCCTAGCATTCCGCACCATGACCGAAACCATGTTGCCCACGTCCATCTCCGAGCCCGCAATGTCTCCGACCGAGGACGCGATGCTGATCTTCGCACTCGACCGGTCGCGGGCCCAGTTCGCCTGGAAAAGCAGCGGTCTCGACGCTGCGGCGTTGAGCCGGACGTTCCCGCCGTCCACAATGACCCTCGGCGGCCTGCTCAAGCATCTGGCCTTCGTCGACGACTGGACGGCGGTGCGACTCGTCGCCCGCCCGATGCCCGAGCCGTGGAACGGTGTCGATTGGGATGCGGAGCCGGAGTGGCCGTGGTCGTCTGCGGCCGACGACTCGCCGGAGGACTTGTACCGTCTGTGGCTGGGCGCATCGGAGCGTTGCCGGGCAGCAGTGACCGAGGTGCTGGCCGACGGCGGGCTGGACCGGCCGGTGAAGTTCACCTTCGACCCGAGCGAGGTACCCAACGCCCGTCGGGTCCTGGTCGATCTGCACGATGAGTACGCCCGCCACGTCGGGCACGCCGACCTGTTCCGCGAGGCGATCGACGGTCTTCGCGGTGAGGATCCGCCGCAGTCCTGACGGCCACCATCGTCAGCACCGGCCTCGTGCCCGCCGCGCTGTGGCGGCGGGTCGCCATGCGGTCCGATCCGGAGGCAGCAGCGGGCTGATCGCGCCTGCCAACACGGCGACCGCCTCCGTGATGGCGCGCTCGTTCAGCCTTGCGAAGCCGAAGATGACGGCCCCGTCCCCTGGTTCGATCCGATGCGGCCGCAGGCCGGTGATCCCGACTCCGTGTGCGGCCGCCACCCGGACGACCGCGTCCTCGTCGAGTCCTGGCGGCAGATGCGCCATCAGATGGAGCCCGGCCGACACCCCGACCGGGCGGAAGGCCGGAAGCGACGATGCGAGCGCGGCCAGCAGCGCGTCCCGCCGACGACGATAGATCGGCCGCATGCGGCGCAGATGCCGGTCGTACTCGCCCCGTTCGAGGAAGTCGGCGAACAGCAGCTGATCGAGCACCGGCGACCCGCGATCCGCGTCGGTCTTCGCGGCCGCCAACCGATCCACCAGGGCCGGCGGCGCGACGATCCAGCCGAGCCGCAGACCGGGCGCCAGCGTCTTGCTCGCCGAGCCGAGATAGCTGACCCGGTCGGGAGCGAGTCCCTGAAGCGCACCAACGGGTGCCTGGGTATACCGGAACTCGGCGTCGTAATCGTCCTCGATGATCAGTCGCTGCTCGGCCTGCGACGCCCAGCGGATCAGCTGCGCCCGCGACTCTGCCGACATCACCACGCCGGTCAGTTGGTGCGCCGGGGTGATCAGGACGGCGTCGGCGCGGCTGCGGTCGAGGGCGGTGACGTCCAGGCCCGCCTCGGTGACCGGGATGCCGATGATTTCGATACCGGCCGCGGAGGCGGCCGATCGCACATCATCGAACGACGGGTCCTCCACGGCCAGCACCCGAAGGCCTGCCGCGAACAACACCCGGCTGAGAAGTGCAAGCCCTTGGGCGAAACCGTTGCACACCACCATGTTCGAGGGGTCGGCCCACATCCCCCGGACCCTGTTCAGATAGTCCGCCAGCGCAGAACGGAGTTCGGCCGCACCCCGACCGTCAAGGTAGACCAACCGGTCGGCGGGGGCGCCGTTGATCACCCGGCGGGCCGAGCGCAACCAGGCCGCCCGCGGGAACTGGGAGACGTCCGGCCGCCCGTACAGCAGATCGAACCTGAACGGTTGCCCGGAACCCGCAGCCGCCGTCGGTTCGACGACTGAATGAACAGGGGCAACGGTGGTCGCCCCGCCAGGACGGGACGCGAGATACCCCTCGGCCACCAACTGCTCGTAGGCCTCCACCACCACGCCGCGGGACACCCCGAGGTCCGCGGCCAGGCTTCGCGACGACGGCACTGCGGCCCCGCGTCGCAGCCGCCCGGAGCGAATGGAAGCACGGATCGCTGCCTCCACCTGTCGGTGCAGCGGCACAGCCGTGTCGCGGTCCAGAGCAACCAGAAGTTCGACGCCGGCGACGGAACTGGTCCTGTTTTCGACCATGGCATTGGACCTTACGGGCGGACCAGTCGGCTGTCACGGTTGTCTCACGGCACGGACAGATCCGTCCACAACAGAAGGGACATCGACATGATCACCACCCGGACACGACGCTCGTCGCACAGCCGGAGCAGCAAGCGCGCCTACCGCGAGTTCGATCGCGCGGTCAGCGCCGCTGAACCCCATGTCCGCGCGGAACTGCTGGCGGCGGCGGCCCGCCACAGCGCCGAACACGATGCGGCACTGCCCACACGCGTTCAAGGTTCTCCGCGGCGGCAGCAGTTGGCCGTGCCGGCCGTCGGCTGAAACCATCCGGCTCGAAGGAAAGGAGGAGCACACCAATGAGCCAGCACGCCGACAGCGCCAGGTCCTTCGCCACGCACGACTTCGCATCCGTGGCAGCACATCTCGCCGATGACGTGCGATGGGTCCTGGTCGGCGCGGCGACTCTCACCGGAAAGGACGCCGTCTCGGCGGCCTACCAGAAGACGCTGCACGAACTCGAGTCCACGGGGACTCACTTCCGTGAACTCCGGGTGGTCGAGGCGCCCGACTCCGTGGTGGTGCAGGCGGTGGCCGATTACACCGAGCGGGACGGGTCGGTGTCCGTGGTCGCGTCCTGCGACGTCGTCGATTTCACCGATGACGTCGTCACTGTCATCACCTCTTACACCGTCGAGCTCGACGACGGCACCTGAGCAGCACAGAGCTCAGCGGCGCTCGGCCAGCAACGCGTCCAGCTTGGTGAAGGAGCTGTCCCAACCGTCCTTCGCCATCGGCTCCATCGCGGCGGCGTACGGGCCCTGCTGGATGACCAGCCGCGTCCTGTTCTCGCCGACGTCGGTGAACTCGATGCGCAACGTCATGGTCGTCGGCTCCTGCAGACCGGGCACGCCGATGAATTCCTCGGTGCCGATCAGGGCGTCGTTCTCGACGACCTCCAGAAACCGGGCATTGACCGGTGAGGTCAGCTCAGGATCGTCCTCCTTGACCATCACGAAATGCTGGTGGCCACCGGCCTGCGGGTCGATGTCCACGGTCTCCCGAGCGACGGTGAAACCCACGGGGCCGAACCACCGCGCCAGCTGATCGGGGTCGGTGAATGCCCGGAACACCTGTTCCCGCGGGGCGTCGAAGTCTCTGGTGATGACGAGTTCTCCGGTGGAGGCGTCGTGGGTGGCCGTTGTCACCGGATCGTTGTCCGTCATGCGCAAGGTCCTTCGTTCGGGTCAGCGGTTCATCTGACGCTTCTTGTTCTTCAAATCCAGATGTGGAGCTGTCGGTGCTCCTTCGTACGGTGTTCCCATGCCATTCGACTTTCAAGTGACGCTGGACTGTTCCGATCCTCATGTCCTGGCCGACTGGTGGGCGGAAGCCCTCGGCTGGGCGGTGGAACCGAGCGACGAGGACTTCATCCGCCGGATGATCGCGGAGGGGTACGCGACCGAGGACGACACGACGCGGCACCGCGGCATGCTGGTCTGGAAGGTGGGCGCGGCCATCCGCAACCCTGATGGACCGATGACGGGTCCCGGTGGTCGCCGCATCCTGTTCCAGTGGGTGCCGGAACCGAAGACGGTCAAGAACCGGATGCACCTGGACGTCCGGGTCGGACGGGACAACGTGGAGGCGGAAGCGGAGCGGCTGATCGCTGCCGGCGGGACGTTCCTGCACCGCGGGCAGGAGGGGCCCAACGGCTGGATCACCCTGGCCGACCCCGAGGGCAACGAACTGTGCATCACCTGAGGCCTCCCGGTCCCGCAGCCCGCAGGGCCAGCCAACGGGCGATCTCCTCCCCCGCCAGCAGCCCGACGGCAGCGGTGACGCGCACGTGCTCCGCGGTCCAGCCGAGTTCATGCAGCTCACCGTGCCGGGGCCTGATGGCAGCCTGCGCCATTGTCAGGAAACCGGCGTCCAGGGCCCCATCACCGGCCGCGAGCAATCGTTCGCCGCCCGCACGCTGCAACACCTCGCTCACGGCCGCTTCCTTGGTGAGTGCCCGCGGCAAGGCATAGATCTTGCGTCCCTGGATGGACACCCGCCAGCTGCGCTCGGCACACCATTGCGACCAGCCGGCCAGGAACTCGCCGGGCAACCGCTCGAGATCGACCACCAGATAGCAGAACAGGTCGTCCGCCACCCGCCGACTGCGCACCCACGACGGGTCGATGCGGCGGTCCAGTTCGGTCACGACCTCACCGAGAGCCGCGCCGTCGCAGGCGATCCGGCGGTCCACACCGCGGCGCCATGCGGGGTCGGCGTGCCCATCGACGGCGATGTTCCCGCCGTTGCTGGTCACCGCGTACCTCACCGGGCCACCCGGCAGCATGATCCGGGCGTACTGGTCGGGTGTGCGGGTCGTCGTCGGCACCAGCGCGCAGGTCGCCCCGAGCCGCTCCAGCCATCGCCCTGCCGAGGCGGTCAGGAACGATTGAGGTGAGCCGTCAAGGGCTTCCACGCAGATGAGTGGCGGGACGGTTTCCGGCGCGAGCGTCTGCTCGATCGCCGCCCTGGAGTAGATCAGCGTGCGGTCGAGGTCGACCGCGACGACCGTCGTCACGCGTGGTCCGAAGCGGCGGACCCCAGCGCAGAGGGCCCCGCAGCCAGCGGCCGCACCAGCCCGACGCAGGAGTAGGCCAGGTCGGGAACGACGTTCACGGGTACGCCACGGCGGGCGGCCAGCATGCGCAGGTGCTGGTGATCGGGGTGGTCCGGCTCGCGGACGAGGATCTTCCAGGGAACCCGGCGGAGCAGCACCCTGGTCGTCTCCCCCACCCCTGGTTTGACGAAGTTCACCGACTCGATCCCGTAACGGCGCCGGATTTCCTCGACCGCGGCCCAGCCGGCGAAGGTGACCGTCCGGTCGGACGCAGCCAACGACGAAGCACCCTTCAGCACATCGTCTCTCACCTCGTCGAACCGGGCACAGACGCTGTCGAGGAACAGGTTGGACACGTCAGAGGCTGCCAGTTCGCGGTAGAACTTCGCGCCGTGGAACTGGTCGGGGCCGGTGAAGGCCGGATTCAGCACGGTCCGGGAGATCAGCCCCGACACGGTGGAATTGAGGCACGCGGAGGGGATCAGGAAGTCATCGCGGGTGCCGAAGGTCCGCACGCAGTGCCCGGGATCGGCGAGCACCGCCAGGTCATCGGAGAACCGTGGGCCCCCGTCGGCGTGCACCCGGGCGAGGGCTGCGGTCAGCTCCTTGGCGATCGCACCCTTTCCGGTCCACCCGTCGACGAAGACCACCGACGCCGGATCATGGTGTGCCGCAAGGAATTGCAGTGCTGTGGTGTCGATGCCGCGGTCTCGGACGATGGACACCGCGTAATGCGACAGGTCGAGCCCGCGAACCTCGCGCGCCCAGCGGCGCATCAGGATTCCGATCGGCGTGCCGGCCCTGGCCAGGGACACCAGCACGGGCTCCGGGTCGCGCTCGGACAGCACCAGCTCGGTGACCGCGCCCACGGCATGCGCCAGCCGGGACGCCGACTCCGCCAGCACGACCTCGAACAAGGCCTGGTAGTCGGCGTCCGGCTGGTACTCCACCGGCAGTGACTCCGCGTAATGGGCTCGGCCCGCCTGGATCTCGCGTTCCCTCGCCTCCACGTCCCCTTCCAGATCCGCGGCGAGATCGGCGGCCGAGAGGTCGGTCAACAGCCAGCCCACCTCGTCCGGCAGGTAGCTGCCGAACGCGGGTCCGCGCAGCACCGGCGGCAGGCGGGGTAGGCCACCCGCCGGGCGCATCGGCGACGCGGTCACCCTCGGACGTCCGCGCCGACGGCCGCCAGCACGACCCGGGCCCCGATGGCGACCCCCACCGCACCGGCCACCCCGGCAGGGGTGGTGATCTCCGAGCCGTCGTGCACGATCAGCACGACGTCGGGTTCGGAATCCGCGACGCCCGGCCAGTCGGCGTTGTAGAGGTACCGGGCATCGGTGCGCGGGCCACCGTCCCGCGACGACCGGAAGTCGATGCGCCGGCGGATCGGGTACCCCGGCTCGTCGATCGCGTGCACCGGCGACCGGGTGGTGGACTGGTAGGCCACTGAGCGACCCTCGCGAGATGACAGGGCCAGCGCCAGTTGCAGCGGCAGGTACATGAACTCCTCGGTGCCGATCACCAGAAGTCTTTCCGCGCCGCCGATGTCTGCCTCCACCCGGTGGCCGATGCCCGTCGCCGCGGCCGCGAACGCCGCATGCTGGTCGGACCGGAATCCGTGACCGCCGCCTTTCGGCACGTCGACCGGCCAGTGCAGCGACAGCACGGAGCCGTCGGCCGATCCTGTCGCCGGCGTGACGACGCCGGCGTGACGCACCTCGTGGGCGGAGGGCGGTTCCACCGACCCGAGATCGGCAGCGATGCGCTCCGCAGCGTCGGCGGGCACCGCCACCGTGCCACGGACCAGCGACACCACGTCAATCCGGCAGCCCAGTCGGTCGGCGACGGCGGCCCGTTGCGCGTCGGCGTCGGCGGAACGGACGTCGACCAGGCCGGCGAGCACGTAGCGCCGGCCTGGCCTGATGGCATGCAGGACCTCGATCACGTTGAGCGCCGTGCGGCCGGTGGAGAGTTCGTCGTCGACCAGCACCACCGTCCCCGCCGTCAGCAGGTCGGGTGACGCCGGCCGCAGCAGGTGGCCGGTTGCGTGCGAGTGTGGCTCGGAGAACTCGGCGGCGACCGGGATCCCGCCCGCCCGGTTGCGGGTCGAGTGCAGGTAGGCCGATCCCAGTTGTTCGGCGACAAGGTGACCGAGCGCAGTTGCGGTCTCGGCGAATCCGATGGTGAGCAGATCGCCATGATCGGTGACGGGGTGCCTTTGCAGCATTGCCAGCAGCGCGCCCGGGTCGTCTCCCGTCACTGTGGCGGACGCCGCTGTCGACCAGATCTCGGGCGGCAGACCCGGACGATCGTCCAGGGTCATCGATATCAGCGCGCCGAGCAGTCTGCCGACGCCCGCGACGACCCGCGGGTCCACCGGGACGTGTTTGCCGAGAACGGTCGAGACCAGCAGTTGGGCGCGCCGCGGGTTCCTCCGCAGGGCTGGCAGCACCATGCTGCTCAGCGCCAGACCGACCGGAGACCCGTTGTCCCGCAGGGTGATCCCGTACTTCTGCGTCACCAGCGATGTCATGCGGCCTGCTGCAGCGCATCCAGGATGTCCACGTGCGAGATGCCCTGCGCGGCAACGCCGAACGCTGCCGCGCGTCGTAAGGTCCGCTCGGCCCAGATCCGGTGCGGGCGGATCTCGTTCATCTTGTTGCCGTATCCGGAGCGGCGCACGCCACCGTCCGCCGAGCTCGGGTCGAGCACGTCGAGGGCGTCGACGTATTCCTCGTGCGGTACCACGGCCAGTGCATGCACCGGCGCGACATGGGACGGGTGGATCACCGATTTGCCGGTCAGGCCGTTCGCCCGGTCCAGCAGCGCCTCGCGGATCAGGCCGTCCAGGTCTCGGCTCATCAGCGTGAGCCGCAACTTCGACGCATGCCGGTCCTCGAACGGCGTCTGACGCAGCTGCGGCCGCAGGATCCGCTCGTGATTGGCGAAGTACTCCCACACCGGGCCGGTGATCGGGAATCCGGTGCCGTCACTGCGCCCGAGGTGGTTCACGACATGGGCGATCAGCTCCGCTGCGACACCGACGTCATAGATGGACAGGTCCCGGTCCCGCCGGATCCCGAACAGGCCGCACAGGTCGGTGGCGCCGATCCGTACGGACAGCACCCGGTCGCGGTGCGCGTCGAGCAGTCCGCGCAGGCCGATCAACTCACGTTCCCTGGTCTCCCGGTACAGCACCTCGGGAGTCTCCAGGACCGGCATCGCGTAGAGCGGGTGGACCGAGCAATCCGCGGCATCGGCCACGGCCTGCAGCAGGCCGGGACCGTTGGCGAGGGAGAACTTGGGCAGCACGAACCCGCTGATGACGCCCAGCACCCCGCCGAGATGGTCGGCGAGCTTCTTGATGTGGTCGGCCGATCGCACCCTGACGAACAGCAGCGCATCCGCGGGGTCGTTCTGCAGGGCCTTCAACGTCATCCCGGTCAGGTGCAACGCATCGTCGACCGAGCCGTCGGGGACGGCATCCTCCAGGTCGATCACCATCGACTTCGCACCGGCGGCCGCTTGTCGGCGCAGCGAAGTGGTCAGCTCACGGCGAGTCGCGGGCACGTACAGGGTGGCCCCCAGAGCGTGCGCCAGCAGGTTCCGGTCGCTGTCCCGATCGAACGGTTCCGGTGTCCGCTCGAACAGGGCTGCGGCGGCCTCGTCGCCGAGCTGATCGAAATGGCGCATACGCCTGCTTCCTGTGTGTGGGTGCGGCCGACCGGGGAACTCTGTCATGTCGACGGGAGTTGGCGTCAAGGACGTCGGACGGTCCTGCCCCGTGTCACAGCCCGTGCAATAGGTTGACGGTGCGGCCGGCCCGGCGCCGCACCGTGCTGCGGGTCCGGTGGGCGGTCACGCTCGACCGGCCGGCGGCACGGCGACCAGTGTCCACACGGGCGACCGTCCAGCGGGACGACCGTCCAGCGGGACGACAAGGAACGGCGAAAGGGACAGCAATGGGTGTGAGCCTCTCCAAGGGCGGCAACGTCTCTCTGACGAAAGCCGCCCCCGGCCTCAAGGCCGTCGCAGTAGGGCTGGGCTGGGATGTCCGGTCCACCACCGGGACGGACTTCGACCTGGACGCCAGCGCGCTGGCGCTGGCGGAGAACCACAAGATCCTCTCGGACGAGTACTTCGTCTTCTTCAACAACACCAGCTCACCGGAGGGCGCGATCGTCCACCAGGGCGACAACCTCACCGGCGAGGGCGAGGGCGACGATGAGGTCATCAACGTGGACCTGAGCACCGTCCCGGCCACCGTCGGCTCGATCGTCTTCCCGGTCTCGATCTACGAGGGCGACTCACGCGGTCAGAGCTTCGGTCAGGTCCGCAACGCGTTCATCCGGGTCGTCGATCAGTCCTCGGGCACCGAGCTGGCCCGCTATGACCTGTCGGAGGACGCCTCGACCGAGACCGCCATGGTCTTCGGCGAGCTCTACCGCAACGGGGCCGAGTGGAAGTTCCGCGCCATCGGTCAGGGTTACGCCTCGGGGCTCGCCGGCATCGCGCGCGATTTCGGCGTCAACCTCTGAGAGCTACGCACGCTCACCAGCTCCACCTCCTTCACCCACTCCACTCCGGACGGCCCACCGGTACACACCTCGTGTGAACCGGTGGGCCGACAGCCTTTTCGGGAAGCGCTGCCATGCATCTGAAGATCTTCATGTGGTCCTACATCGTCACCGCCGTGTCGTTGGTGATCGCCTTTGTCTACGGCAGCTGGTCGGCGGTCGTGTTGTGCGCCATCCTCGGCGTGCTCGAAGTCTCGCTGTCCTTCGACAACGCCGTCATCAACGCGACGGTGCTGGAGAGGATGAGCGACTTCTGGCAGAAGATCTTCCTCACCGTGGGCATCGTGATCGCCGTGTTCGGCATGCGGCTGCTGCTGCCGCTGATCATCGTCTGGCTGGCGGCCGGGCTCCCGCCGCTGGAGGCGTTCAACCTGGCGATGAACCCGCCGCCTGATGACGCTCCGTACTTCCCGGACGGCTCCCCCAGCTACGAGACGTTGCTGACCGACGCGCATCCGATCATCGCCGCCTTCGGTGGGATGTTCCTGCTGATGCTCTTCCTGAGCTGGCTCTTCGAGGAGCGGGAGCACACCTGGCTGACGTGGCTCGAAAGGCCACTGGCCAAGGCCGGCCGTCTCGACGCGATGGCGGTGCTGGTGGCCTGCGTCGTTCTGCTGGTGGTCTCCGAGACGCTGGCCGAGGACGCCGAGACGGTGTTGTTCTCCGGGCTCTGCGGGCTGGTCACCTATCTGGCCGTCAACGGCCTGGGCACCCTGTTCGAGAACACCGAGGAAGCCGAGCCGATCGACTTCGAGCACCCGGACCAGGAGCGAACCGGCAACCGCAGCAACGTCACGCAGCTCGCAAGGGCCACCGGGAAGGCCGGCTTCTTCCTGTTCCTCTACCTCGAGGTGCTCGACGCGTCGTTCTCGTTCGACGGTGTCATCGGGGCGTTCGCGATCACCTCCGACCCGATCCTCATCGCGCTGGGGCTCGGCCTGATCGGTGCGATGTTCGTCCGGTCGTTGACCGTCTACCTGGTGCGCAAGGGCACCTTGTCCGAGTACGTGTATCTGGAGCACGGCGCGCACTGGGCGATCGGCGCCCTCGCGGTCATCCTGATGATCTCCATCGGCGTTCACATCAGCGAATTCATCACCGGATTGCTGGGTGTCGCCTTCATCGGGGCGTCCTTCCTGACCAGCATTCGACGGAACCGGGCGCTCGCCGCCGAAGGCAAAGAAGTGGGCACGGTCCACGCCTGACCCGAAGGGTCACCCGGCGACATCCCCACCACCGACAAGAGAAAGACGCCGCACACATGCCGATCGACTACACGAAGAGACCGCAACCGGCAGCCCAGCCGGCAGCCCAGTCAGCACCCCAGTCGGCACCGCCTGCTGCGGCAGATCAGAGCGGGCCCCGCAAGGTGACGCTGACCAAGGGCGCGCCCAAGGTCTCGCTCACGAAGTCCGGCGGGGTCGGCGGCATCGCCCGGGTCAACCTGAACTGGTCGGCGGTGGCCTCGTCCCCGCCACCGGCGCCGGCGACCGGTGGCCTGTTCTCCCGGATGAAGAATGCCGCGTCCGCCGTGTCGGTGTCCAAGGGCATCGACCTGGATCTCGGCTGCCTGTACGAGCTGGCCGACGGCCGCAAGGGTGTCATCCAGGCGCTGGGCAACGCGTTCGGTTCGCTCGATGCGCCGCCGTGGATCGCGCTGGATGGCGACGACCGCACGGGCACGGTCGCGGGCGGCGAGAACATGTCGATCAACCTCGGTCAGCCGGGGCGTTTCAAGCGGGTGCTGATCTTCGCGATGATCTACGAGGGTGCCCCGAACTGGGCCGCCGTGGACGGCGTGGTGACGCTGACATCAGCCGGTGGCCAGCAGTTCGAGGTGCGGCTGGATGACGCCGGAGTCGGCTCCCGGATGTGCGCCGTCGCACAACTGGTCGAGTCCGGAGGTGATCTTGTGTTCCAGCGCGAGGTCCGTTACATCGAAGGCGGTCAGATGGCGCTCGATCAGGCCTACGGCTGGGGAATGAACTGGGCCCGGGGGCGCAAATAGTTCAGTGATGCGGTGAGTCGCAATACCAGGACCCACCGCCCGCCGATGACGGGCAACACCGCCCTGGGTGTGCCCGCCATCGGCATCGGTGGATCAGAGATCGAAGTCTGCCGCGGAGATCCCGACCGCGTTGCACGCGTCGCGCACGGCGGCTTGCTCCTTGGCGTCGAAATTCCCGTCGGCACCGCCGATGATGATGCCGATCTGGATGACCGCTCTGGCCTGATCCGGTTTGGTGCGCAGTTTGCCGATCGTGGCGATGGCCTCTACCTTCCCGAATTCGAAATCGCCGGCCAACTTGCTGCAGTACCAATCGAACTTCTGCTGCAGCTCGTCTGGCGGGAAGACTGCGAGCACCGAGTTGCTCCTGATCAACGAGGCCGTACGGGCCTGCTCGGCCGCGTCGATGGAGCCGTCGGCCGCGGCGATCAACGCACACATCGCCATGCTGCCGTTGGCGAACTCCTTGTTCTTGAACTGACCGGCCTTGGTGGTCAGCTGGCTGTTCATCTCGCGTGTCTTCGCCTTCAGTGAATCCCAGAACGGCATGCGGTTCTCTCCCTGTGGTCAGTCGGATCCTCAAACGAATGGGGGTCGCCCCTCAAGAGCAACGTCGCTGGCGCGCAACAGGTTCCGCTGTGCCGCTCTCGGGGAGGAGCAGCTCTCGGGGAGGAGCAGCTCTCGGGGAGGACCGCGTCAGTCCCAGTCCTCACTCTCGCCGACGGGCACAACTTCTTCATGAACCGACAGCGCCCAGATCAGGTACCCGTCCATCACGATGACCAGCACGCTGAGCACCGGGTTGTACGGGAGCCAGAGCAGACTGGCCAGCCCGCTCACGGCCAGCAGGGCCACGCCGACAAATCGCGCGGCTGCCCGCCCGGTGAACAGGAACGCTCCGCCGGCGCCGACAAGCACGCCGAGCGTCAGGTGGATCCAACCCCAGGCCGTGAGATCCAAGTGCACCATCCAGTTGTCGGCGACAACGAAGATCGTTCCGTCGGTCAGCGCGGCGAATCCCTGGATCAGATGGAACAACCCGATCATGATCAACGCCACCGCACCCTCGGTCATGCCGACTTCGGCACTGGATGCTGCTGTACTGCCTGGTGTCGTCGCGAATTGACCGTGGTCAGCCCGCAGGCCCGTCGACATCGAATCCGTCCTCTATTGGGGTTGAAGTAGCTCTACGCGCAATACTCCTCATCCGTTCGGGTAGTGCCATATCCGAAAGGTATGACTTTGGACAGGTGTTGACGCACGCGGCCGATGCCGGTGACCGGCCGGCATGATGGCAGCTTCACCGAGCGAGCAGGTCGATGTCCAAACAGGTTGCGATCAGACCGTTGTCGCGCAGGAGGGCCAGCACATCGAGCAGATCGTCGGCGGCGGCGACGGTGCCGGTGAGCACGTCCCCGCCGGGCATCACGGTGATGTCGAATTCGGGGAAGGCCGACGCCACGACTGGGCCGATCGGACCGCTGACCCGTATTTCGTAACAGGACACGTCACACCTCCAGGTCAGGCCTGCGTCGGAGCCCCGGGCACTGACGCTGCAGGTGCCATTTGGCGGACTGCTCGCACTTCGATGCCCAGACCCTGCAGGTGATTGATGATGCCGACAAGGGCGGCCTGATCGGCCACCGGTCCGTGCAGGACCGTTTCGACCGATTCCGTGATGACACGGACGCCATCCAGCTCCACCAGCACATCAGCAGGCACGGCGCCCGCCACCCGGATCTCGAACTCGGCAACTGTCATTTTCGTCAGACTCCGGCGCCGTCGAATCGACTTGAGGTGATCTGACGCAGGCCGAGAAGCCAACCCGTGATCAGTGGAATCCGGCGGGAAGCGATCCCCACGCACATGCCACCAGCATGCTCAGGAAACCGACGACGCTGATCGCGACACCGGCCACCACGGCGGTGAGGGTCAGCATTTCGCCCAGCAGCAGCAGCAACGCGCCCACTGTTGCGATGGTGACCGCGCGCCGCCGGTGCACACGCCGTACACGGCCCGCGTCCAGTCCGGCGGCGAACTGCGGATCTTGCCGCAATCCCTGCTCGATATCGTCGAGCACAGTCTGCTCTTCCTTCGACAGTGCCATCGTTCTCACTCCCTCACATTCCACGCCCAGAGGCGAGGTCCCACAAGCGCTTCCAGTCGATCGGCGGTTTCGGCGGCGGAACTCCAGGACGGTTGCTGGGCAGCAGCACCCGCAGCGCGCGCGGCCGGATCGAACACCGCACCGGTGAAGGCACGGTGACCGCCTCACCGTCGATGCCGACGGGAATCGTTTCGGTGCCCGCGTCGATGGTCACGTCCCCGTCCGCCGTCACTTTGTTGACACCGCGGTACCGGGCCCGGCGCAGCAGGCTGACGGCCTGGCCGGCGTTGCTCATCCGGACCGCCAGCACGCCGAGGACGCCTTGATCGAGCCGGGCCCGCCGGGCGACATCGAGCATGCGGCCGGACCCGTACGGGTTGTTGCTCACCAGGACCGCCTGTAGTTGATCGAGCGACCGGTCACCGGTCCGCACCGAGAGGTTCGTGCCGCGGTCACCGCTGAGCAGGTCCGGCAGCATCTCCAGCATGGTGCGGTTCTTGTTGTCCCGGTACTCCGGGCTCTGCACGATCTCGGCGTACGCACCGAACGAGGCGTTGTTGACGAACGGACGATCACCGATCATCCCCAGGTCGACCCGCACCTCCTCACCATCGGTCAACGCCCGAAGACACGTCGACGGGTCATCCCGATCAAGCCCCAGATCCAACGCGAAATGATTACGCGTACCCGCGCTGATCACCAACAGCGGGATATCCCGCTCCGCCGCGATGCCCGCGACCAACGCCTGCGTCCCGTCACCACCGGCCACCCCGAGCAGATCCGCGCCCCGATCGGCCGCATCCCGCACCAACGCCCCGACATCGACATACCCCGGGCCGTCCAGCAGCGCGACCTCGGCGCCCAACTCCTCGGCCTTGCGCGCCAAATCGAACTTGACGACCTTCCCCCCACCCGACCGCGGATTCATCACGATGAACGCATGCGCCGGCGGCGTCGCCGGAACCGTCGGCATCCACCGCTGATCGGTATGCCGCAGCGCAGAGCGCGCCGCCGCACCACCGATGAGGAGCAACACCACGCAGAGGACGGCCCACAGCGCAGCGCCCGCCCGGAAGAATCCGATGACGACACCGACGACGGCGAGCACGGCAATGCAGGCTCCCATCCATCGGCGCACCCCGCGCCGGGCCAGGAACCAGAAGCCGCCGGCGAGGATCAGGCCGCCGCCGACGATGCCCAGAACAAGCAACCGTAAGCCAACAGCGCCCTCGGCCGGCAACAGCGCCAGAAACCCGGCCGCGATCGCCACGAAGGCACCGCGCGCCAGCCGTCGCTGGGCCGCGCGCGGTTGCGGGGCATCACCTTTCGCCGTGCCAGGGCCGTGTTCCGGGCGCCCGCCCGTTGGATCAGCGGTCGGACCGTAGCCCTCAGAGATCGTCATTTCCGGCTCCTTGCTGCGACTGCGAGCCCGCAATGGGCGCCCCCGGGATACCCCAGCCCTTGTTTCCTCGGCCGAACGCATCGGCCAGCTTGACCCGTCGCCCCGGGCCCGCGAGTGCCGCCTGAGCACCGGGTACCAGTTCGGTGGGACGGCCGCTGCGGAGCCAGGTGCCCACCCGGTCGTCGCGCTCGGCCAGCACAGGGCCGACCGCTGCACCGACGACGACGATGAAACCGATCCCGGTGAAGAAAGTGACCAATGACAGCGCCACTCCGAATGCACCGAATTGGCCGAAGTTGCTCTGCACTGTTGTCGGCATCCACAAATCCGATTGCATCGAGTACAGCCAGCATCCGGTCGCGGTGATGACTGCCGTGGGAAACAGTGGGCGCCAACGGATCTCACCACGTACCATCAGCCACGCGGTCCACCACCACAGCCCGATGCCGGCCAGCAGCGAGACCAACCAGGCCGCCGTCGTACCGAGGGTGGCTCCGAACAGCGCCCTGGTCGTCGCGATGACGACGAAGAACAGCAGCACCGCACCGACCCACAGCACACCGCGGGCCTTGTTGCGGACACCACCTCCTGGCGGCCGCCGCCATGCCCGGAGGTAAACCCTTTGCAGTGCCGTGGTGAACGAGATGCTGAAGCAGATGGTCAGCAGAATCCCGAAGAAGCCGGTGGCGGCCTTCGTCGCGTCGGGCGCCGCGAAGGCCTGCCGGACCAGGTCTCTGGCCGGCCCGTTGATGCCGAAACGGCTACCCATCGCCTCCAGCATCTGCTCGCGCACCAACGCCGGGGACACGGCGGCGACGACGACCAGCATGGGGAAGAAGGAGACGAACAGCTTCGCAGCGAGAGCGACCGATCGGTCGATGAACTCCAGCTCCAGCAGCCTGGCCCACAGCACGCTGAGCGACGTTTCATCCAGTCGGACCGCCCATCGCCGCGCGGTTGCCCGCGCCCGTGTCCGCCGAGTGGGCTCCGCGGTCGCCGGAACGATCGCGGCATCGTCGACGGGCGCGGGACCTGTCATGGGGCACGCAGCCCCGGCGCCCCACGACCCTCGGTGTGAGCAGCATGGCGGTGAGCTGCCCAGGCCGCGCCCGCGACTGTCCAGCTGATCAGGGCCGTCCGTGGCGTCACGTACCACAGGCCAGGTGCGGTGTGGGCGTGCTGATGGTTGCCGTACAACGGATGTCGTGGATGGCCCGCGTTCGCCGTCGCAGTGCGCGGCAGCAGGATCGACACCAGCCGGCCGGCCAGCTCCACCGCACCGAGCAGAATCGCCGCCTCGAGGCGCGACAACCACACGGCGATGATGACGCCCATGGTGAACACTCCCTTCACCGAACCTTCACTGGCCGTTCGCATCTCGTCGCCGGCCCACCAGCGGTCCGGACGGCGGGCGCAGACCGACACCTGTCCCCCGACAACTGTGGTCGCGGTGGCCCTCTGAGGCCCACCCGTCCTGGCCTCAGCTGGCCCCGCGCGCCCTGTTACGACACCCGGGCGACGTCCCGGCCGTGCACCGTCAGGGCCCAGATGATGAAGACATCGAGCGCGATGATCACGATGCTCCACACCGGGTAGTACGGCATCCACATGAAGTTGACGACCGCGCTGACGGCGACCACAACGACACCGACGATCCGTGCCCACACAGCGCCGGTGAACAGGAAGAAGCCCGCGAGCGCGACGATGATGCCGCCCAGCAGATGGATCCAACCCCACTGGGTGATGTCGAACTTGAACGTCCATTCCTGGCCGACCACGAAGAACTCGTCGTTGAACAGCGCGACCAGTCCCTGGATGGCATGGAAGATACCCACCATGATCATCAGCGCACCGGCGAAGACGGTGAGACCAACTGCCGCGCCGCTGGGGGGCGCGCTCGGCTGATTCTGTGCCCTTGATTCGGTGACCATCGGACTCTCCTTTGCTCAGAGTGCTTCCTATGGTCAGGCTCCTCCCGTCGGCAGCCGAAGAAACCACCTTTTTCGTATGAACTGCGCGGTCGCGATCATGCGTGCGCGGGGCCCCCGGGGGCCCGGTCGGCCGGAGGCAAAGGACCACTTTCGGCTCATTGGACCTGTGCGCAGGAGCCAGTTCAGGTCATCTTTGAGACATGAGACAAACGGTGGCAATGACCACCTCGGCAACCGAGGCGGCCCTCTCGACGATCGACCATCCGGCGCATCAGGAACCGGCGCCTCAGGAACAGGAGCGGCAACGGTTCGGCCGATTGGTGCGGGCGTTGTCCGATGCAGGGGTGCACCGATTCCACGCATGGGTGGCCCCGGCGGACAAGGCCGCGCTGGACCTCTACCGGCAGGGTTTACCCGGTATCCGGATCACGCCGGACAACGGCCTGCTGCATGTGACGGGCGTCCTGGACGACCCGGATCCGTACCGGATCACCATGGACGACGTGCTCGCGGACCTGCTCTGGTGAACTCGTTCGCTCAGATCGATTGCACGGCAAGCGGCGCCAGCTGATCGGCGGTCCGGGCATTTCCCGGTGCGCCGATCGCGGTGAAGGCCCAGCCCGTCCCGGCACGGGACAATCGCGCCATCACGATCGCGGTGTGCGTCCCCGACCCACTGAGCTCGTACCGCACCAGTTCGCGGTCGCGGTCCGCCGAGTCCACGACGCGCGCGGTGGCATTCTCGATCTGGCTGAAGTTCTGTCCGCTGAAAGAGTTGACGACGAAGACGATGTGCGCGACCGCCGGCGGCACCCGCGGCAGGTCCACCATGATCGACTCGTCGTCCCCGTCACCCTTGCCGGTGAGGTTGTCGCCGGTGTGCATCAACGACCCGTCTCTGGACCGGAGGTTGCCGTAGTACACGACCTCCAGCACCTGCCGGTCGGCTGACAGCAGCAGCGCGGAGGCGTCCAGGTCGACGGAGACCTCTTTCATCCCGCCGAACAGGCCCTTCTTCTTGATGGTGTCCCAGCCCAGGCCCATCCGCACCTGGCTCAGGCTCCCTCCGTCCTGCTTGACCAGGCTGACGGTCTGTCCTTTGCTGAGGTTGACGCCCACTGTTGTCCTTTCGACGGTTGAATGGTCACACAAGCGCAGGGAGTTGAGCTGTCACAGGTTGACGCCGTAGTCCTTCGCTATACCGGTCAGCCCACTGGAATATCCCTGACCGATCGCGCGGAATTTCCATTCGGCGCCGTGCCGGTACAGCTCACCGAACACCATGGCGGTCTCGACCGACGCGTCCTCGGTGAGGTCATAACGGGCGAGCTCGGACTGGTCGGCGGTGTTCACCACCCGGATGAAGGCATTGCGCACCTGGCCGAAGGAGACGCCGTTCGTCTCGGCCTCGTAGATGGAGGCCAGGAAGACGATCTTCGACAGGGCGGCCGGGATGGCGGCCAGATCGACGGCGATGACCTCGTCGTCACCGGCTCCAGCGCCGTCTCGGTTGTCGCCCTTGTGTTCGATCGCACCCTCGGGCGAGCGCCGCTGATTGAAGAAGATGAAGTACTGGTCGGACAGAACCTTGCCGTCTTCGCCGACACCGAGCGCACTGGCGTCGAGGTCGAATTTCACCCCGGTGGTCGTCCTGGCATCCCATCCCAGACCGACGGTGATGGCACCGAGGCCCGGTGCCGCTTTCGTCAGCGAGAGATTGCCGCCCTTGACCAAACTGATCGTCATCCCGCAGCTCCTCCGGTGCACCGACAACGGCGGCTGCACCCGCCGCCGCGAACAGATCTCCGATTCACCCTACTGTCAGCCGACGTTGACGCCGAAGTCCTTGGCAATACCGGCGAGTCCGCTGGCGTAGCCCTGGCCGATGGCCCGGAACTTCCATTCCTGCGCGTTCCGGTACACCTCGCCGAACACCATTGCGGTCTCCACGGAGGCGTCCTCGGTGAGGTCGTACCGGGCCAGCTCGGTGCCGTTGGCGAGATCGACCACCCGAATGAACGCGTTGCGGACCTGGCCGAAGGACTGCTGCCGGTTGTCGGCGTCATAGATCGAGACGGCGAAGACGATGGAGGCGACCTGCGCGGGGACCTGCCGCAGTTCGACGTTGATCACCTCGTCATCACCCTCACCCTCGCCGGTGAGGTTGTCGCCCTGGTGCTCGATCGAGCCGTCCGGCGACTTCAGGTTGTTGAAGAAGACGAAGTAGTCGTCACCCAGAACCCGGTGATTGTCACCGAGGGCCAGTGCACTGGCATCGAGGTCGAAGTCGGTTCCGGACGTCGAGCGGACATCCCAGCCCAGACCCACGCCGATCGACGCCAGGTTCGGCGCGGCCTTGGTGAGGCTGACATTGCCACCCTTGGTGAGGCTGACACCCATTGCAGCACATCCTTTCTGCGTTGTCCTGGGCATCGGCGGCGCGATCCCCGGGCCCACGGAGTCTCCGCAACCACCACCGCTCCCGGCCTGCCAGCCTACGGGGCGCTCCGACTGCCGACAGGTCCCGGTCGGGGTCCCGCGGCGGCCGAGGTCTCGGTCGGCGGCCTCATTCGATCGGCGTGACCTCGTCCAGCCAGGTGATCCGGTCGAAACCGTAGCCGCGGCACGCCTCCCGGACCGAGTGCCCGATCAGATCCATCTCCGATCGCAGCACCAACTCGCCGCGGACGTTGTAGACCGACGCCAGTACCGCCACCGCGGCCGTCGGCGGCAGGTCGATCGGCATCTCGACGCGGTCACCGGCAAACGTGGTCACCAGCAGCGTGCCGCCCCAGCGCAGATGACCGCCGTCGCCGGAAAACGCGTAGACCACCAACCGTTCCAGGTCGGATACCTGCCGCAGGTCGACTGCCAGCCGCTCGAACTGCTGCCGGGAGGCGAGCAGGATCGGCCGCCGGGACTCGCCGGGCGGGGCCGACCGTCGCCCGGCGTGGTGCTGCACCGTGGAGGACCGACCGGACCGCAGTTGGTAGGCCGCGCCGATGCGCAGATCGCCGACCGACGCCGTCACCGCTGCTTCGATGTTCAGTGTGCCGACGCCGGACTGCAGTCGCGTCAGGGTGACGGTCGGATTCTGCGGACCGAGAATCGTCGGCACACCCGGCTGGGTACGCGGTTCGGGCGTGCGGGCCGGGGGCTGACGACCGATGAGCGGCGGCCGCGCCTCGGGTGCGGTCTGACGTCCTGCCGGAGCACTCGGTGACGTACGCGCAGCCGGGCTCGCGGGCGACAGATCCAACGACGTGTCGGGGACCGACGGTTGACCGGGCGCAGTCCAGGTCGGCGCGGTACCGGTCGGCGCGGTAGTGGCCGGCGCCCTTCTGATCGGGACAGCACCCAGATCCAGCGACGTGCTCGCTCCGGGAGCCTGTGCCGGTCGCGGTGCCTCCCGCGGTGACGGCGGTGCGGGCGCCGACAGGTCCAGGTCCGAGGTGGGCGGGCGCGAGGTGGGCGGGTGCCCCGCAACCGGTGCCGGGGCGGTCAGGTCCAGTGACGTATCGGCCGATTGTCGCTGCGGCACGGGTCGCGGCGGCGGGGTCGGCCTGGGCTCGGGCGCAGGAGCGGGTGCGGACAGATCGAGCAGGTCGCCGGCCGACGCGGGTGGCGGCGACTGGCGGCCCGAATCCGATGACGCCGGAAGGCGTTGCCGTTGCGGACCTGTGGCCGTCGTCGTCGGATGAGCAGATGTCCGGGCGGTGTTGGCGTGCGCGCTGGCCCGGCCGGCCACGAAGTCGGCGATGACCGGGTTGGGCCGGCTGACCGGACGCGTGCGTCGCCGGAGGAATGTCAGGTCGCCGCGCCGGGGAGCCCGCTCCGGTGCATCGGCGTCGATCGGCGTCATCGGGCGCACCTGTTGGCCGGCAACAACTCTGCATCCTGAACCGTCACAGTGGGACCCCGTAGTCGGCGGCGATCCCCTTGATGCCGTCGTCGTATCCCTGGCCGATCACCTTGAACTTCCAGCCGGTGGGATGGCGGTAGAGCTCACCGAGCAGGATCGCCGTTTCCGACCGGAGGGCGGGTGCGAGGTTCTCCGATCGCACCAATTCCTGGCCGTTGGACAGGTCCAGCACGCGGATGACGCAGTCCCGGAGCTGCCCCAGTGTTCGCCGCGCACCGGGACCGTCGTTGATGTAGAGCGCCACCACGATCCGGTGGATGTCCGCAGGGACGTCCTGGAGATCCACCTCGATCTGTTCCCGGTCGTCGCCCAGGGCCTCGGTGAGCTGGCTGACCGAAAGGTCCGGCGAGGTCAGCTGGTTGAAGAAGACGAAGTACTGGTCCGATGGCGCGCGACTGTCCCGATCGCACAGGATCGTTGCTGCGACGAGGTTCTCGGACAGGGCCTGCTCTGCGCCGGCGTTCCAGCGCACACCGAGAACCACCCCGGTCAGGCTGGGGATCTCCTGGGTGAGCGCGACGTTCGCGCCGCGTTTCATCGGTGCTGCCATTCACAGATCCAATTCCGAGTGGCCGAATTTTGTCCGCAGGAAGCTGCCCTGCGCGGCCAGGGCGTTGGCGTCATCGTTCCGTACGGCGATGAGGACCTCGGAGGCGGACCCCAGCAGGAATTCCAGCTGCTCCTCCAGCGCGACGGTCGGCGTGACCGAACCGGGTCGCTCGCGGTCGCGGGTTGCGGGATCCAGCGCGAGGTAGGTGCGCAAGGTCGTTGGCAGGTAATCCCGCAGGATCCCGTTCAGCGACACGCGCGCATGAATGTCCAGGTCGCGGTCGCGGGTGGTGTGCAGCACGGACGCCACCGTGTCGGTGATCCGCCGAGCCGCCACCACGCTCGCGGTCGGCAGCTGACCTGCCGAGGCATTGATGAACCTGTTGAGCCGGAACATCTCCGCGGCCAGTTCGGTCGGGCTGTCCGGTTCGGCGGTCGTCGCAGCCGGGGCGTCCGGCGCGTCCGGCTGACGCCCGAACAACCAGTTCATCACCACGCCGACCGCGTCCTCCCGATCCCGCTGACCCTCACATGCCGGAGCGACAGCCCGTCACCCGGACGGCAGTTCCCCGCGCCTGACACGTTCGAGATACGGCTGGGCGCGGGTGATCTGGCCCTGCAGGGCATCGACGGTCTGAGCCATGCTGTCCACCGCCTGCGCACGGAAATTGTCCACCGCGTCCATGGTCTGGAAGACGTTGTCGAAGGCGGCCTGGAGTTTCTCCACCGACACCGTCGAGCTGGCGGCCTGCTCGTTGATCTGCGCGCCCTGGATCTTGAGTTGCTCGGAGGTGCGCTGGATCAGGTCGCCGGTGGCGGCGTTCAGGCCGGTGATCTGGTCGAGGACAAGCTTCTGTCGGGCCAGTGCCTGCGACACGATGACGGCGGTCCGGAGCGCGGCGATGGTGGTTGTCTGGGCCCGGTCCACACCGCGCATCAACTCGAGGTTGTTCTTGCGCACCAGATCCAGCGCCATGTAACCCTGCACGGCGACCGCCATCTGCGTCATGATGTCCTGCCGGCGCTGCCTGATCGGGAACAGCGCATCGGAGCGCAGGGTGTTGGCCTCTTCGGTCCGGCCCGATGCCTCCAGGATGCGCACCTGGTCGGCCACCGCCTCGTCCAATGCACCGGCAAGCTCGTTGTACTCCCCCAGCTTGCCCATCAGGGCCCACATGTTGGCCTTCTCGACCTCGATGCTGGCGTTGTCCTTGCCGAGTTCGTCCTTCCCCGAGGCCAACGACCGGACGATCGCGTCCAATTGGCTCTGCGCCGACTGGTACTTCGCAAAGTAGTTGTCGATCTTGTTGCCGCCCGGGATCCACTTGAGGACCTTCTTGATGCCGGTCAGGTCGGCACGGTTCGGGTCCAGATCCGTGATCTGCGTCCGGAGCTCCGACAGCGTCTTCGCCACCCGGGTCTGTGCATCCTGGCCGCCGCCGCCACCGCGTGCGGAGCTGACCGCCGCGGCCGGCCGTTCCAGCATGCGGTTGGAGACATTGGCCGACTCGCGCATCTCGCGGTCGCCCAGCGCGGTGATCGACTCCACCTTCTTCGCAAACTCCGGCGAACGGACATCCAGCGACGCCAACTCCATCGCGAAAGACGCCGCCCTCGTCTGCAGCTCGGTCTTTCGGGCATCGGCCACCGGGACCGCGCCTGCTGCCTGTTCGGGTGCGACGACCTGCACCGGGGCCGGCGGCGTCAACACCAGCGCGCCACTGCTCGCGGCCGGCGTTGGGCCGGCGGTGGACGCGCCACCGGCGCCGAGATCGAGGTCGGTCATCAACACACTCCTTCTGATGGACGGCACGACGCATGTGCCGCGGTCACCACTGGATGGCCGCGACGGCGCGGGGCAGCCTTCATCGTAGGACGCGTCCATCCATCGGGCCGGTGACCCAGCCCCGTGGCGGTTCGATCACAAGTCGGCCGGCTTGGTCGATCGTGGAGTTGGTCCATCCAGTTCGATCGGCCCGGTCGCGGGAACAGCACCCATGCGGCAACGGGTCGCGGCACTGCGGTCGGGCGGCTGCACGCAACGTGATGGAGTGAGCGGGTGCGAATCTTTCCCGAGCGAACGATCAGTCGGCAAGCATGCCGATGACGAGCCGCATCACCCCGAAGAATGCCGTGGCGATCGTCTTCGTTGCGGCCATGTTCATCAACATCATCGACGCCACCGTGGTCAACGTCGCGCTGCCCACCATCGCAGCAGACCTCGGCGTGCCCGTGGAGCTGACCGCGACGGTCAACATCGGGTTCCTGGTGGCCGTCGCGGTCGCCATCCCGGTCGCCGGCTGGCTGGGCGACCGTTACGGCGCCAGGGAGGTGTTCCTGCTCTCGCTGGGCCTGTTCACCGCGGCCTCCGCCGCCTGCGGGCTGGCCGGCTCGGTGCAGCAACTGGTGATCTTCCGGATCGTCCAGGGCATCGGCGGTGGGCTGATGACGCCGGTCGGCATGAGCATGCTGTACCGGAGCTTCCCGCCGCCGGAGCGGGTCCGGCTCTCCCGGATCACCAACATCCCCATCGCGCTGGCACCGGCGATCGGGCCGGTGCTCGGCGGTTTGCTGGTCGAGAAAGCCAGCTGGCGTTGGATCTTCGGCATCAACGTGCCGATCGGCATCCTGGCTCTGACCTTCACGATGCTGGCCGTGCCGCGGATGGCGCGCAAGACCTCGAGCCGCCTTGACGTCCCCGGCTTCCTGCTGGCAGCGGTCGGGTTCGCGTCGCTGATGTTCGCCGTGTCCGAGGGTGCATCACGGGGCTGGACCACGCCGATCATCCTGATCCCCGGCCTGGTCGGCATCGTGCTGCTGTCCCTGCTGGTGGTGGTCGAGGGACGGGTCTCCGCGCCGATGCTGAAGCTGCGGCTGTTCCGGCTGCGACTGTTCAGGTCGGCGAACCTGATCACCCTGGCCTCGTCGGCCGGCTTCCTGGGCGCGCTGTTCGTCTACCCCCTGATGCTGCAGACGACCTTCGGCTACGAGCCGCTGACCGCCGGCCTGCTCACCTTCCCCGAGGCCATCGGCATCATGATCGGCACCCAGATCGCGGCGCGGCTGTACCGGCGGGTCGGTCCCCGGCGGTTGATCGCGGCCGGCCAGGCGACCGTCGCGCTCGTGCTGGTCACGCTGGCGCTCGTGGTCAGCAGCACGATCCCAGCCGCGGTGCTGGTGGCGCTGATGTTGGTGCTCGGCATCGGCCAGTCGCACACGTTCATGCCGACCCAGGCCTCCGCGTTCGACACCGTCGATCATGAGAACACCGGCGCCGCAACGGCTCTCTACAACGCCACCCGGCAGGTCGGCGCGGCGGTGGGTGTCGCGCTGGCAGCGACCGTCATCGCCACCATCGGGATCGGCGCGGGCACCGGCAGCGTTGGAAACCTCGGTGGCGCCGACGAGGCCAGGGCCCTGCTGCCGTTTCAGTGGGCCCTGATCGGCTGTGCCGCCTTCGCCGTCATGGGGTCGTTGATCGCAGCGCTCACCGTCCACGATTCCGACGCCGCGCCGAGCCGTGGACTGGCGCCCGCCACCCGGTCCACCGGACCGCAGACGGCGGCCACGACGTCCACCGGTCCGCAACCGCCGGCCGCGGCCCGGACCGCGCCGCCGACGCAGAACGCTCCGTCCGCCGGGCCGACGCCGGCCAGCCGGAACGGTGACGGCGTGGGCGGCGCCCAGGTGGATCGACCGGCCCCAGACACAGCGGTGCCCGCCGACCGGGTTCGGTCGGCGGGCAGCTGACGGCGCTGACGGCGGGCTTTACCCGTCCCGTTACATGGCAGGGACGGTCTGGACGTCGGCGACCTTGTCCTTGCCGGCGTTGATCAGCACCAGCGACGCCACGATGGCGACGCCGAAGATCATCGCCGACCAGAAGAACGCGACACCGAATCCGTGAACCTGTGAGGCAGCGACGGCAGCGCCGATCGCCTCCTGCGACTGACCCTGCGGCGGGTTCGCCACCAGGAACGAGGCGGTCGCCGTCGCTGCGATGGTGTTGAGCAGCGCCGTTCCGATCGATCCGCCAACCTGCTGGGTGGTGTTGACCACCGCACTGGCCACACCGGCGTCATCGTGGTCGACACCCACCAGTGCCAGGTTGGTGGTCGACATGAAGATGAATCCCATGCCGATCGCGATGATGAGCATCGCCGGCAGGATGGTGCCGAGGTAGGTGGTGTCCAGGCTCAACGTCGACAGCCAGAGCATGCCGACGAAAGCCATCGCCAGCCCGGCCGGCACGACGATGCGCGGGCCGATCCTGATGGTCAGCTGGGAGCCGATTCCGGCGCCGATGACGACACCGGCGCTGAACGGCAGGAACGCGAACCCGGCCTGGACCGGGGTGTACATGAGCACACCCTGCAGGTAGTACGTCAGGAACAGGAAGACCACGAACAGTCCCGCGCCGACCAGCAGGCCGACGATGTAGGCGCCCGCGCGGTTGCGATTCTCGACGATCCGCAGCGGCAGCAGCGGTGCGCTGGACCGCATCTCGACCAGCACGAAGCCGATCAGCAGAATGATGGCGGCGGCGAACCAGCCCAGCGTGTTGACCGATCCCCAGCCGTGCTCGGCCGGCTGCGTGCAACCCCAGACCAGCGCACCCAGACCCGTGGTGGCCAGGACGGCACCGGGGATGTCGTAGTGGGTCGAGCCCTCCACCTTCGATTCACGCAGCACCGGGATGGCAAGCGCAACGGCGACGATGGCCACCGGGATGTTCACGAACAGGCACCAGCGCCATGACGCGTACTCGGTCAGCACGCCGCCGAGCAGCAGGCCGATCGCAGCACCGCCGCCGGCGATCGCCCCGAACACGGCGAACGCCTTCGCGCGCTCCTTGGCCGCGGTGAACGTCACGGTCACCAATGACAGGGCCGCCGGGGCGAGCATCGCGGCGAAAGCGCCCTGGAAGGCACGAGCGATGAACAGTTGCCAGCCGGCCTGCGCCGCGCCGCCGAATGCGGACGCGATGGCGAAGCCGGACAACGCGATGATCAGGATCTTCTTGCGCCCGACGTAATCGGCGATCCGGCCGCCGAGCAGCAGCAGCGCCCCGAAGGGCAGCGCATACGCCGTCACCATCCACTGCCGGTCCGCGTCGGAGATGCCCAGGGCGGCCTGCGCCTCCGGCAGTGCGATGTTCACGATCGTCGCGTCCAGGATGACCATCAGTTGCGAGATGCCGATGACCAGCAGCGCGATCCACCGCTTCGGGTCGAGCGACAGATCCTCGCTCCCATCGCGGCCCGCTGCACCGGATCCGTCGACGGATTGGGCGGTGCGCAACGCCTCGATCTCTGCCGGGTCGGGCTTCGCCGCGTGCGCGCCGTAGGTGAGTACTTCTTCCGGTGGTGGTGTTGGCACAACTACTCCTGCTGCTTGGGCGTTGCCGTTCCCGGATGGGAGCCGGCTCAGGGTTGACGCCGGGAAGGCGTCAAAGCAATCGGCGCGGCGACGCCACTGACGCCGCGCTTCGTGCCTGAGTATCACTGACCGCACCGACAGCCGGTCAAAGTGTTTTCCCACAGCGCAACGATCCCGTTCGTACCGGATATTCCGTTGCCGCCAACAATCCTTCGACCGGGGGCTACCTGACACGATGGGGCGGCTCCCACCGAGGTGTCCCGCCGAGAAAGCAGACAGATGCCCGAACTCGAACCGGTGGTGTTCCTCGTTGTCGGCGTCGTGCTCGTCAACGGCCTGGCCGGCAGGATGCGGGTGCCCGCTCCGATCCTGCTGGTGCTCGTCGGTATCGCGGCGTCGTTCATCCCCGGGGTGCCGGACTACCAGGTCGATCCGGAGATCGTGCTGACGATCTTGATCCCGCCGCTGTTGTATGCGGCCGCCACCGAGTCGTCGGTCATTGCGATCCGGCGACTGCTCCGGTCCATCACCCAGCTGGCGATCGGCATGGTGATCGTCACCGCGCTGGCGGTGGCCTTCGTCGTCTACGCGATCGTGCCGGACATGCCGTTCGCAGCCGCCCTCGCGCTCGGTGCCATCGTCGCGCCCCCGGACGCCGTCGCCGCGGTCGCCGTGGCCAGGCGCGCCGGGTTGCCCCGGCAGGTCGTCACGGTGCTGGAGGGCGAATCACTGTTCAACGACGCCACGTCGCTGGTGTTGCTTCGGGTCGCGATCGTCGGGATCAGCCTGGGCACCCTGTCGGTCGGTGATGCGGTGGTCGAGTTCGCCTGGGCGACGGCCGGCGGGATCATCGTCGGGACGGTGCTCGGCGTCGTACTGTCGGCGGCCCGCCGCTGCACCCGCTCGTCACTGGCCACCACGGCTCTGTCGCTCGCGACGCCGTTCCTGGCCTATCAGGTCGCCGAGATCCTCAATGCCTCCGGCATGCTCGCCGTGGTGATCACCGGGCTGGTGCTCGGTTTCCGTGCGCCGTACGACCTGCAACCCGAGGTCCGGCTGACCCTCCGCGCAACCTGGGCGTCGATCCAGTACGTGCTCGAGGGATCGGTTTTCGCGCTGATCGGGTTACAACTCTGGGGCATCGTCACCGCACCGGACATCGGCCGCCGTCCGGTGCTGCTGATCTCCGCGGCCGTGCTGCTGACGGTCATCGGCATCCGGCCGGTGTGGATCTTCTTCACCGACGCGGTCGGGCGGCTGCTGCGGCGGCCCGGGATGTTCCGGTCGTGGCGTCCGCTGGCGGCCATCTCCTGGGCCGGCATGCGCGGCGTGGTGTCGTTGGCCGCGGCGCAGACCCTTCCGCTGCAGACCCCGTACCGCTCGCTGCTGCTCACCTGCACCATCGCCGTCATCCTGGGAACGCTGGTCGTGCAGGGTTTGTCGTTGCCGACGGTGATCAAGGCGCTGCGCCTGCCCGGAGATCCCGATGCCGACCTCCGGGCGGAACGGGAAGCCGCCCGCGCCGAGGCCGGCAAGGCGATCAACGACGCGGTCGAACGCGAGATCGCGGCCGGCTCCCTGCCGCCGCAAGAGATCGATCGGATGCGCGCCTGGGTGTCGTTCCGGGACTGGCGCCGGATGACCGAACGATGGGATCGGTCCGGCGCGGACAGCGGCCAGCGGATCGACCGGGTCGCCCGATGGAACCGGGACCTGGTGGCCATCGAGCGGGACGTGTTCGTCAGGATGCGCAACGAGGGCCGGTTGTCCGAGGAGGTGATGCGCGAAGTCGAGTACGGCTTGGACCTCGAGGAAGCCCTGCTGGAGCAGCGCATCGAGAACGCGAACGGGCACCTTGACCAACTGCGGGCCGACACCCCCGACGGGTCCGACACCCCCGACGGGTCCGACACAGCCGACGGGCCCCGCTCAGCCGGCGGGCCAGACTCAGCCGGGAGACCGGACACCGTTTCGGGGTGATCAGGACGCGACGGGCAGGTGACGGCTCCACCACTGCAGGATGGCGTCGAACCGCTGCAACCGGTGCCGGGGACGTCCCGAGCGGGACAGCTCGTGACCCTCGCCCGGGAACAGCAGCATCTCGGTGTCGGCGCCCCGATTCTTCAGCGCCACGAACAGCCGTTGCGCCTGTTCGACCGGGCAGCGCCAGTCCTGCTCGGAATGGATGATCAGCAACGGCACGGCGATGTCGTCGGCGTGGGCCAACGGCGACGCCGCCCACAGCGCCTCCCGGTCCGTACCGACGTAGGCCTGCGCGAAGAAGTAGCCGATATCGCTGGACCCGGCGAACGAATCCCAGGCGTTGACGGCGCGCTCGCTGATCGCTGCGGTGAACCGGCCGGGCGCGTGGGACGCCAGCCAGGACGTCATGAACCCGCCGTAGGACCCGCCCATCACGCCGACCCGGTCGGCATCGCACTCCGGACGAGCCACGGCAACATCCAGCAGTGCGAGCAGATCGTCCACGTCGACGGTGCCGAGACCGCCGACCACCGCGCGGCCGTGCGCCTCGCCGTACCCCGCGGACCCGCGCGGATTGCCGAGCACCACCGCGTAGCCCGCGCCCGCATAGACCTGCGCCTCGTCGAAGAACGCAGGGCCATAGGCTGCGAACGGGCCACCGTGCACGACCAACAGCACGGGATGCGGCCCTGCGCCCTCCGGCGCGACGAGCCAGCCGTGCACCGGGTAGCCGTCCGGGGCCGTCCCGGTCAGCTCGATCGCCGGCCGGAGGCCCGCTGCGGCGAGGTCTGCGCCGAGTTCCGAGTGACGGCCGGTCCAGGCCGGGGAGCCGTCGGCGTCGAGTTGAACGGTCACCAGCTCCCCGGCGCTGCCGCCGTCGGCGACCACAGCCGCGATTGTCCGACCGCGCACGTCGAACGACTTCACCAACGCCCCGCCACCGGCTGCTCCGTCACCGACTGTTCCGTCACCGAGCACCACCTCGAGGTCCTGCAGCAGCGCACCGTCCGAGGACAGCGGAACCCGTCGCAGCGCAACGCTTCCCCGGTGCAGGACCGCGGCCAGCACCGCGTCACCCACCACGTGCGGCCTGCCGACGTCCCGCTCGACATGCACGCTTGCTCGGTCGGTGAGCCGTCGCGCCGGGCCACCGGACAGCGGGGCGGCCCACACGCCCAAGGTCTGTGCCACCGCGTCCACGCCCGAGAACTCGGCGCCCAGATAGATGACCTGATCGTCGGTGGCGACCGGCCAGGCCGCCGATCCCGCCGCGCTGACCAGCAGCTCGCCGCGGGTGGGTGGCCTGCTGGGGTCGGCCGGGATCTGCACCATGGCGATCTCATCGGCCAGCGCGTCGATCCCAGTGGATCGGACATAGAGCAACCGGTCGTCGCCCGCGAAACAGGGATCCGCCGCCCCGGACGGCTCGTCGGTGACCTGGACTGGTTCACCACCGTCGAGGTCCAGGACGAACAGCTGGGCCTGCTTGTCGACGACAAATCCTTCGCCGTCCAGCCGGTATGCGCGCCGGGTGATGCGGCGCGGCGGCTCTGCCTCGGCACTGACGTCGTCGTCGGTGCCGTAACGGCCTTGCTCCGGGACGGCTGCGATGTAGGCGACCCGGCGGCCGTCCGGGGAGAAGACGACCGGCCCGGCGCCGAGCGGGTGCTCCGCGATCGGCCGCGGTTCACCACCGTCGAGCGGCAACAGGAACAGCTGGGCGGGTCCCTTCTCGCCGGCCCGCCGGAACACCACCCGGTGACCATCGGGGCTGACCACGGGATCCGAATCCCGCGGACCGACGGTGAGCTCAGCAGGCGCGGACGTCCCGGCGCCGGCGCCGCCCAGGTCGAGCGGGATCCGCTGCAGGGTGCCGCGGTAGAGGTCGTCATCAACGTCGGGGCTGGTGACCGCGACGACCACGGCGCCGTCGGCGGTCAGGGCAGGACGGCTCACGGAACGGATGCGCACGATGTCGGCTGGCTTCACCCCGGCAATCTCTCATCCGTCCGCAGTACACGGGCGCCGACCCCCCAGGGTCCGGCCAGGCATTTACCCCGGCCGTCTGCGCCTCCGCCCTCTGGCACCCTGGTGGAATGGACGAACAGGGCATCCGCCACCGCCGTTGTACCGGTACTCCACGGTGAAGGAACGCCTGCGCCGTCTGTTCAGCACCCGGGAACGCAAGATCACCGCTGTCGTCATTGCGATCGCACTGGTGGCCGCCGTGACGTGGGCCGCGTGGCCGACCCCGGCACCCTCGACCATTGCGACCCGCGATGTGACGATCTCCGCCCCGGGCGGACCGGGCGTCGACGAGCCTGTTCAGCTCGATTCCACCCTGTACCTGCCCGCGCAGACGCCCGCGCCTGCGGTCATCATGGCGCACGGCTTCGGCGGTTCGAAGCGGTCCGTGGCCGCCGACGCGCAGGATCTGGCCCGGGCCGGGTTCGTGGTGCTGGCGTACTCGGCCCGCGGGTTCGGCGCCTCGACGGGGCAGATCGGCCTGGATTCGCTGGACTACGAGATCCCGGACGCCCGAGCGCTTGTCGACTGGCTCGCGGGCCAGCCCGAGGTGACCCAGGACGGCCCGGACGATCCCAGGGTCGGCGTCACCGGGGCCTCCTACGGCGGTGCCCTGTCCCTCATGCTGGCCGGCACCGATCCGCGGGTCGACGCTGTGGTGCCGCTGATCACCTGGAACGACCTCGAGCAGTCGTTGTTCCCGAACGCACAGGCCACCCCGGCCGACCTGGAGGCTGCGACGCCGGCAGCCGCGTCCGGGGTCGGCGACGGCGTGTTCAAGAAGTTCTGGACATCCACCCTGATGGCGTCGGTGACCACCGGTGCCGCCCTGTCGGCCTCTCCCGTCGGCGTTGCGCAGGGCGACAGCGGTGACAGCGGCTTCGTCCGCCGGGGCGGCTCGGGTTCGTCGTCCGCGGCGCCGACACCCGCCGCGGGTGCGGACCAGCCCACCGCTTCGCCGGACGCCGCTCCGGCGGCCGGACCGACCGCCGCGCAGTCGGCGGCCTCGCTGGCTGCCACCTGCGGACGGATGCGGGTCGAATTGTGCGCCGGTTACGCGCAAGCCGCACAGACTGGCCGGATCACCCCGCAGTTTTCCGCGCTGCTCGACAAGTCAAGCCCCAAGACAGTTGTCGGCAACATCACCGCCCCGACGCTGATCGTGCAGGGCGAGCGGGACACGCTGTTCCCGCTCAGCGAGGCGGACGCGAACGCCCGGGCGATCGCGGCCAACGGCGCCACCGTGGCGATGACCTGGTACAACGGCGGCCACGACGGCGGTAGCCCGGACGCCGCGACCGAGGCCCGGATCACCGAGTGGTTCCAGCACTATCTGTCCGGGACCGGCGCAGTGCCGTCCAACGCCTTCCGGTACACCGTCGACGGCCCGCTGTCGGACACCGGATCGGCCCGCAGCCGGACGCTGGAGGCGCCGTCCTACCCCGGACTGGCCGCCGGCACCAGCACCGACCGCGCCGCGGTCGCCCTGAGCGGCGCCCCGCAGTTCGTGGTCAACCCGCCCGGTGCCTCACCCGCCTCGATTTCCAGCCTGCCCGGGCTGTCCGGGTTGGCGTCAACGGCGTTGTCGACGTTCGTCGGCGGCCTGCCCGGCCAGACGGCCCGTTTTGCCTCTGCGCCGTTCGGCGAACTCACCGTCATCACCGGCACGCCGCGGGTGACGGTCACCGTCTCCCGACTGCCGATCCCGAACACCGTCGAGGGTGGATCCGGCACCGCCGGGTCGACCGCTCAGGACGACGGCGCGGTGCTGTACGGATCACTCGCCAAGGTGTCCGAGGGCGGCACCAGGACACTGGCCGGCGGCGCCGTGGCGCCGATCCGACTGACCGACCTGCCGGCCGACGGAAGTCCGGTCACAGTCACCGTCGCGCTGCCTGCAACCGCGCTGCAAGTCGAGGCGGGATCGACGATCGAGGTCGCGCTGTCCACCACCGATCAGGCCTACGCCGGACCGACAGCACCTGCGGCGTACCGGATCGCCCTCGCCGAAGGTGCCATTCGGGGGGCCGAGGTCGCGGGCGGCGTCAGCACGCCGGAAGTGCCGGGTACCCGGGTGTCGGCGTCGGAGATCCCGGTCGGGCAACTCATCGGCCTGGCTGTGCTCGCGCTGATCGCGTTGGCCGGCTTGATCTTCGGCGGCAGGGTCCGCTCGCGGCGATCGGACGTGGATCCGGCACTGGCCGGTGTCCCGCTGTCGATCACCGGCCTGGGAAAGTCATACCCGGGCGGGGTGAAGGCGGTCACGGACGTCAGCTTCCGGGTCGAGGCCGGGCAGGTGCTCGGCCTGCTCGGGCCCAACGGTGCGGGCAAGACGACCACGCTCCGCATGGTGATGGGTCTGATCACACCCACCGCCGGGGAGATCCGGGTCTTCGGTCACAAGATCCGCCCCGGCTCCGACATCCTTTCCCGCATCGGCAGTTTCGTCGAAGGGTCCGGCTTCCTGCCGCACCTGTCCGGCAAGGCGAACCTCGACCTGTACTGGAAGGCCACCGGCCGGCCCGCCGCAGATGCGCACATGGCGGAGGCGCTGGACATCGCCGGGCTTGGCAACGCGGTCAACCGCAAGGTCCGCACCTACTCCCAGGGGATGCGGCAGCGCCTGGCCATCGCGCAGGCGATGCTCGGCCTGCCGGACCTGCTGCTGATGGACGAGCCGACCAACGGACTCGATCCGCCACAGATTCACGCCATGCGAGAGGTGCTGCGGCGGTACGCCGCCACCGGCCGCACCGTCCTGGTGTCCAGCCACCTGCTGTCCGAGGTGGAGCAGACCTGCAGTCACGTGGTCGTCGTGCACCTGGGGCGCACCATTGCCTCCGGCACGGTCGCCGAACTGGTGTCCTCCTCGGGCGAGATGGTGTTCACTGTCGACGACCAGGAGGCCGCAGCCGCGGTCCTGCGGACCATCGCCGATGACGTGGAGCTCACCGAAACGGGTGTGCAGGCGGATCTGAACGATGTGCCGCCCTCGGCTGCGGTCTCGGCCCTGGTGTCTGCCGGCATCGCCGTCACATCAGCGGCCCCCCGCAACCGGCTCGAGGACGTCTTCCTGACGCTGATCGGTGCGTCGGGGTCCGATGGCACCGAATCGAACGGGGGCGCGACAGCAAGCGTCCCGGCACAGGGATCGGCACAGGGATCGGCACCGGGATCACCGCCGGGCTCGGCGCCGGGATCGGCACCGGGATCACCGCCAGGATCACCACCGGGATCGGCGCCTGACGGTTCCGGCCCGGTTGACGACGACACCAACCCCCGGACGCCCGTGGGTTCCAGCTCCCAGCACGGAGGCACGGAATGAGTCCCGTCCATCAGGACCGTTCGGCGGACGTTGCCGTCGCTGCGATGAGCACGGTGAAGGCAGCCGTACCGGTGGCGGCCGACGGCACCCCCGTGGGGTTCAGCGTCGGCCGCACGCTCCCCGTCCGGGTGGAGCTCAGCCGGCAACTTCGCCGCCGGCGCACCCAGCTGGCGCTGGGATTCATGGCATTGCTGCCGGTCATCCTGGTGATCTCCTTCGCCTTCGGCAGCAACAACGGCGGCCGGGGCGCGGTGTCGTTGGTGGACCTGGCCACGTCAGGTTCGATCAACTTCGCCATGGTGTCGCTGTTCTTCTCGGCGAGTTTCCTGTTGATCGTGGTGATCTCGCTGTTCTTCGGCGACACGATCGCCTCCGAGGCGTCGTGGTCGTCACTGCGATATCTGCTGGCGATGCCGGTGCCGCGGATCCGGTTGATCCGCCAGAAGGTCCTGGTGGCCGGCCTGCTCTCGATCCTGGCGCTGGTGATCCTGCCGGTGACGGCGCTGATCATCGGCGGCTTCGCGTACGGCTGGAACCCGCTGTCGACGCCCGTTGGCGAGCAGTTCACCTTCGGCGAGGGACTGCTCCGGCTCGGCATCATCGTCGCGTACGTCGCGGTGCAGCTGACCTGGGTGGCAGGGCTGGCTCTGTTGTTGTCCGTTTCGACGGACGCGCCTCTCGGGGCGGTCGGTGGCGCCGTGCTGATCTCGATCCTGTCGCAGATCCTCAACCAGATCGACGCGCTCGGTGACATCCGCAACTGGCTCCCGACGCACTACTCGTTCGCCTGGACGGGCGCGCTGGTCGATCCGGTCCGCTGGGACGACATGATTCGTGGCGGCTTCGCGAGCCTCGCCTATGCCGTGCTGTTCACCGCCCTTGCGGTGCTGCGGTTCCGGCGCAAGGACATCACCAGCTGACAGCGGCCTCGGTCCCCGGAGCCGGTCTCCACGGAAGTGTCGCCACGGGCGCAACTCACCCGTTCGACGTGAGCCGACCGCGTGAGCGATGTCGCCCGTCGAGCGGCTGACCTGAGCGTTTTGTCCGGATAGTCTCTCAACGGCCCACCTTTTCCTGGGTCGCTGGGATGTCCGCAGTGCAAGTAGGTCAGCGATGTTGAGCCGATGGAAGAACGCGATCGTCGGACGCCCGCCGCAGTCGCGGGCGGCGAGAGCCCCTGCGCCGTTGCCCGATCTCGCCGACGTTCCACCACTTCACGCAGGCGCAGCCGGCGGCCTGGCGGCCGTCGATCCGACTGTGATGAGTCACTATCTGCGGCGCCCGGTCCGGGTCGTGCAACCCCTGCTGTCCGCCCCCTACTCCAGTGACGGGGGTGACCCTGCGGTGCACGGCCCGACCGTTGCCGACCCGACCCACCACGGCCCTGACCCGGACGGGGCAGGCGATCCTGCGCCGCCTCACCTCGACGATCGGGTCCTTGACGCCTCCGGTTGGAGGATCCATTTCGAGGACGGCCTGAGCGCCGACGTCCGGCTGCAGCCGGTGGGCGTGGTGGGCAGCGCCTTCCCGGACCTTCAGGCGCGGTTCTACTCCCAGCAGGACCAACCGGGCGCCGGGGCCACATCGCCGGACAGGATCACCACGGGAGCCGTCGGTTGCGTCGCCGGATCCCCCTACGAGACGTACTACCAGGGCACAATTCTCGTCTCACGCGGCTCACGGCACGAGGCTGTGGTCGAGGCCTCCAGCCTGGCATCGCCGCACTTCCGGGAGGCGATGGCCGGCATCGCGGTGCTGGCGCTCCGGCTCATCGCCGAGTGAATACTGGCTGCCTGACCGCCGGCCGCCCCTCAACGAGTCGGGGCCCCCACCCACCCCGGGTTTCCTCACCTGACCGCGGCGATCACCCCCGCTGAGTCCATGTCGCGGATCTCCCGCTTCAACTCCTGGATCTCGTCCCGCAGCCGCCCGGCCAACTCGAACTGCAGATCTCGCGCCGCGTTCATCATTTGGTCGGTGAGCTGTTGGACGAGGTCCGCCAACTCGTTGCGGGCCATCCCCACCGTGTTGTGCCCGGCGTACACCCCGGACGTGGAACGGCCCGGTCCCTTCTCCCCCGCGGCGCGGCGGCCACGTGACGAGCTCCGGCCGGAACCGCCCTGCCGGATCGGCGTGGCACCCTCCACCGAATCCTCGGCCTCGGCGTAGACCCGCTCCAGGATGTCGTTGATCTTCTTGCGAAGCGGAGTCGGGTCGATCCCGTTGGCGGTGTTGTACTCCCGCTGCTTCTGCCGTCGCCGGTTGGTCTCGTCGATCGCCCGTTCCATCGACGGCGTGATCTTGTCCGCGTACATGTGCACCTGACCGTTGACGTTCCGGGCGGCCCGGCCGATGGTCTGGATCAGCGAGGTCTCCGACCGCAGGAAGCCTTCCTTGTCGGCGTCGAGGATGGCGACCAGGGACACCTCCGGAAGATCGAGCCCCTCGCGGAGCAGGTTGATCCCGACCAGGACGTCGAACTCTCCCATTCGGAGCTCGCGGAGCAGCTCCACCCGGCGCAACGTATCGACCTCCGAGTGCAGGTAGCGCACCCGGATGCCCAGCTCGAGCAGGTAATCGGTGAGGTCCTCTGACATCTTCTTGGTCAGCGTGGTGACCAGCACGCGTTCGTTCCGCTCGGTCCGCTGGCGGATCTCGCCGATCAGGTCGTCGATCTGACCACGTGTCGGCTTGACCACGATCTCCGGATCGACCAGGCCCGTCGGCCGGATGACCTGTTCGACGAACTCACCGTGCGCGCGGCCCAGTTCGTACGGGCCCGGGGTCGCCGAGAGGTACACCGTCTGGCCGATCCGACTGGCGAATTCCTCCCAGGTCAACGGCCGGTTGTCCAGCGCGGACGGCAACCGGAAACCGTGATCCACAAGGGTGCGCTTGCGGGACGCGTCTCCCTCGTGCATGGCACCGATCTGCGGCACCGTCACGTGCGACTCGTCGATCACCATCAGGAAGTCTTCGGGGAAGTAGTCGATCAAGGTGGCCGGCGCCGAGCCCTGCGGGCGCCCGTCGATGTGCCGGGAGTAGTTCTCGATGCCCGAGCAGAAGCCGACCTGCCGCATCATCTCGATGTCGTAGCTGGTGCGCATCCGAAGCCGTTGCGCCTCCAGCAGTTTGCCCTGTTTCTCCATCTCGGCCAACCGCTCGGCCAGTTCCTGTTCGATGGCGGCGATGGCCTTCTCCATCCGTTCCGGCCCGGCCACGTAGTGGGTCGCGGGAAAGATCCGCAGCGACGGGACCTCTCGTACGACGTCGCCGGTGAGCGGGTGGAGGTAATAGAGCCGTTCGATTTCGTCACCGAAGAATTCGATCCGCACGGCGAGTTCCTCGTAGGCCGGGATGATCTCGACCGTGTCTCCGCGCACCCGGAACGAGCCGCGGGTGAACGACACGTCGTTGCGGGCGTACTGGATCTCGACCAGCGCCCGCAGCAGGCTGTCGCGGTCGATGCTGTCTCCGACCGCCACTGGGAGAGACCGGTCCATGTAGGACTGCGGCGTGCCCAGGCCGTAGATGCACGACACCGAGGCCACCACGATGACGTCACGACGGGACAACAGCGACATGGTGGCCGAGTGCCGCAGCCGCTCGACGTCGGAGTTGATCGACGAATCCTTCTCGATGTAGGTGTCCGTCTGCGGGACGTACGCCTCGGGTTGGTAGTAGTCGTAGTACGAAACGAAGTACTCGACGGCGTTGTGCGGGAAGAGCTCCCGCAGCTCGTTGGCGAGCTGGGCGGCCAGCGTCTTGTTCGGTGCCATCACCAGGGTCGGCCGCTGCACCTTCTCGATCAGCCATGCCGTCGTCGCCGACTTGCCCGTGCCGGTCGCGCCGAGCAGCACGACGTCCTTCTCGCCATCGCGCAGTCGACGTTCCAGCTGGTCGATCGCCGTCGGCTGGTCACCCGACGGGGAGTAATCACTGACCACTTCGAAGCGCCCGGTGGAGCGCGGGATGTCCCCGACGGGCCGATGCTCGGAGACCGCGATGACGGGATGTTCGGTTGCGAATGCCACGTATCCACGGTACGCGGGAGGTCCGACAGTCCCCTTTTCGCGACAGTCAGACGGCGTCCGGGAGCCACCCGGTCTGCTCGGCCCAGCGGAGAGCTCGCGGGTACGCCGCGTCGATCCACGGCTCCTTGTCCCGGGCGTAGCCGTCCGTCGACGCGTCACCGCGATGACGGGCCGCCACCTGCTGTTTGAGCTCGGCGTACGGCGCGAACTCGGCCGGCTCCGCAGCCAGCCAGTCCGTGAACAACAGCGCCCAGCGCCAATTCGGCGCATCTCTCACCCTCAAGTGGAGGTTGATACTTCGCCCTGGATCCGCGTTCGCGTGCAGCCTCTTTGCCCACCGGGACGGGTCCCCGCCGGTCGCGTCACCCTGCGTTCGGTCTGCGGGGTCGATGCCGCCTTCGGGGCGGTCGGCGGTTGCGCCATGGGCCACGTCCTGCTCTATTCCAGGCATCCTCGGGAAGCCCGCCGCCGCTAGCGTCGGCGCGATCGCATCGGCGGTGCCGAGATCGGGCACGGTCAGCTGGAGATCGATCACGTCCTTGGCCGGCATGCCGGCAAGAGCCGTGGAGCCGATGTGATGCACCGGCAGCCCGCCCGCAGCGACCGACACCCGGGCCGCCAACCTCGCTCCCGCGGCCGCCCACCGAGGGTCGTGCGGGACCAATTGCGGGCCGGTTCTCGGTGCCCGGTGTCCGGTCCGGGTATTGGCCTCGAAGGGCACCAGCCGTCGGGTCCACAGCAGATCGACGGCAGCCACCAGTTCGCCGATGTCGCCGTGGTTGTGCAGGGTGACGTCGCACAATGCGGCGCGTTCGTCGTCCGTCAGCTGGGCCGCCATTCGGGCCTGTGCGTCGGCCGCTGGCAACCCGCGCTCGATCAATCGCTCGACCCGCGCGACCGGGTCAGCGACCACGCCGATCACCAGGTGGAAACCGGCGGCGGCCTCGAGAGTGGTGAGCAACGGGATGTCGTTGACGACTACGGCATCGGCAGGTGCTTCGGCCCGCAGTTGGCTGAATCGGGCACGGACCAACGGGTGCGTGATGCCCTCCAGTTGCCGCCTGGCGTCCGGATCGGCGAACACCTTGGCCGCAAGGGCAGCTCTGTCGAGCCGTCCGTCGGAGGTGATCATGGCGCTTCCGAAGGCCTCCGCAATGGCCGCCAGGCCGGGCGTGTCGGGCGCGACGACCTCCCTTGCCAGAGCGTCGCTGTCGATGACGACGGCACCCCGATCCCGCAGGGCCGCCGACACGGTCGATTTCCCCGCGCCGATCCCGCCGGTGACCGCGATGGTGATCATCGAACCGCCCTCTCTGCCTCTGTCGCCCAGGTCCGGCCGCCCGTTTCCGACCCATCAGCGGCACGCAGCGCCGACACGCTGCTCAGCCTGCGGGCCGGGGCACAGCCTGCCACGTAGCGTGACACGCGAGCAGATCCGCTCTCGCACCGGCGATGTCATGCCATGGCAAGGCGCCCAACCGCCCATCGAGGAGACGCCGTGAGCACCATCAGCATCACCCAGGTCGCCGCGCCCACCGGTGGCCGACACCGGATCGGCCGACCGGGTCTCGTCTCCCTCGCCGCCCTGGGCATTGTTGTGCGTCGCGGAGTACTGGCCTGGTTCCGATCGGGCAGGCACCGGTCGGCACCACCGCGTCGTGCGGATCGCGTCGCGCCCGCACGGGTACCGGCCGCAGTCTGAGCAAGCGCGCAGGCCCAGATCACGGGCCATGCCGCTTTGTTGACCGATGGGTGACCTGTCTGGCGACCGGTTCGAAGAGGTCGAGATCACCGGCATCGACCAACTGCACGGCTGGCTACAGCACCACCACTCGCAGCGCGATGGGATCTGGCTGATCACCTTCAAAAAAGCTGTTGCAGACAAGTACATTCCGCACGATGACGTCCTCGACGCGCTGATCGCGTTCGGCTGGTGCGACGGCATCCGCCGGCGCATCGACGACCGTCGGACCATGCAGCTCATCAGCCCGCGACGGACGCAACCGTGGGCCAAGTCCTACAAGGATCGGGCGGAACGCCTGATCGCCGAAGGTTCCATGCGTCCGGCCGGGCTGGCAGCGGTCAGCCGAGCCAGGAGCACCGGCATGTGGGACGCGATGAACGAGGTGGACGCCCTGATCGTCCCGGACGATCTGTCCGCTGCGCTCGAGAGTCGACCTGCGGCAGCCGCCCACTTCGCGAACTTCCCGCCGTCCACCAAGCGCAACATCCTGCGCTGGATTGCCGCCGCTCGGACCGGTGCAACCAGGCAGCGACGCATCTCGACGATTGCTGCCGACGCCGAGCAGAACATCCGCACCAAGACCAACGGCTGAGTACACCACGGCGCGACGAGCGCGCACCGGCCGTCAGGCTCGGTGGGGTCAGCCCTTCAGGATCCGTGCCAGGGCCGCCTCTGCCACCTTCGGCAAGCCCTTCTCCAGCGCCGCAGCGTCGATGTCGGCGGAGGTCGCGATCGCGAGGGTCCAGTTGTCGTACGGCATGATGATCAGCCCGCCGTCGCGGATCGCCACCGTCGCCGGGTACCCGCTCACCGTGACGTCCGAGATCTTTGCGTTGTTGTCGGTTTCGTTCTGCACCGTCACGTCGACCTGTTTCTTGGCAGCGGCGGCGTCGGTGTACTGGGTCAGCGCCATCGAGAACGCGCCGGACTTCTTGTCGCCGCTGAGTCCGTACAGGCAGCGGATCCGACCGGTCTGCCCGGCGTCCTTGTTGAGTTCGGCGACGGTGATCTTCAGGCGGTCATTCGGGATGTCCTCGTTGAAGATCTTCTTGATGTCGGCGGCGCTGAGAATGGAGGCGCAGTCGACCTTCAGAGGGTCGACCTTCTTGATCGGGGCCGGTGCCGCCGATTTCGAGGTGGGCGCGGCGGATGAGGTCGGCGCCGACGAAGAAGCGGCCGCGCTGCCGCTGGCGCTCGCGCCGCCCGAGGCTGCGCCGCTACTGCCTGCCGCGCCGCTGGACACCGTGACAACCGCAGTGACAGTGCGCCTTTCGCCCGTGGAGTCCGATCCGCAGCCGGACACGAGCAGCAGGGCGGCGGCCGTGGCCGCGACAACCGTTCCGTGACGTCGCATGCCTTCACCGTAATGTCCGGCGAACCCCGGAAGAGCCAAAAGCCCCCGATCGGGCGGCGTGTCAGGTCACAAATTGCCAACAGGGCCGCCACCTGTGGAGGTGACGGCCCTGTTGATGGAGCTCAGTGCCAGGTGACTGGCGAAAGCGTCAGCTTCCGGCCAACCGCTCGCGGAGAGCGGCGAGCTGCTCGTCGTTCACCAGCGACCCTGACGGGGTCTCGGGGTCGGACGGGGCAGCGGTCCCGGACGAGTAGTTGCTCGGCTCCGCAGCCTCCGCGTCGGCCACCGCGGCCGCAGCGATCTGCTTGAGGTGGGACTCGTAGACGGCGTGCGCCTCCGAGTACTGCTTCTCCCATGCCTCGCGCTGGGTGTCGAAACCTTCCAGCCACTCGCCACTCTCGACGTCGAAGCCCTCCGGCGGCACGAAATTGCCGGCCTCGTCGTAGTGGTCCACGACGCCGTACTGCGCACGCACCTCGTCGAACTCGGTCTCGGTGGTGATGCCCTCGTTGGCCTGCTTGAGCGACAGCGAGATCCGGCGACGCTCCAGGTCGATGTCGATGACCCTGACGAAGATCTCGTCGTCGACCGCAACGACCTGCTCGGGGATCTCCACGTGCCGGCCGGCCAGCTCGGAGATGTGCACCAGGCCCTCGATGCCGTCGTAGACGCGGACGAACGCACCGAACGGAACCAGCTTGGTGACCTTGCCCGGCACGACCTGACCGATGGCGTGGGTCCGGGCGAAGTGCCGCCACGGATCCTCCTGGGTCGCCTTGAGCGACAGCGAGACACGCTCACGGTCCATGTCGACGTCGAGGACCTCGACGGTGACCTCCTGGCCGACCTCGACAACCTCGCTCGGGTGGTCGATGTGCTTCCAGGACAGCTCGGAGACGTGCACCAGACCGTCGACGCCGCCGAGATCGACGAACGCACCGAAGTTGACGATCGAGGAGACGACGCCCTTGCGGACCTGGCCCTTGCCGAGCTGGTTGAGGAACTCGCTGCGGACCTCGGACTGGGTCTGCTCCAGCCACTGCCGCCGGGACAGCACGACGTTGTTGCGGTTCTTGTCGAGCTCGATGATCTTCGCGTCGAGCTGACGGCCGACGTACGGCTGCAGGTCGCGAACGCGGCGCATCTCGACGAGGGACGCGGGCAGGAAGCCGCGCAGCCCGATGTCGAGGATCAGACCACCCTTGACGACCTCGATGACGGTGCCGGAGACGACGCCGTCCTCTTCCTTGATCTTCTCGATCGTGCCCCACGCGCGCTCGTACTGGGCGCGCTTCTTGGACAGGATGAGGCGGCCTTCCTTGTCCTCCTTCTGGAGGACGAGGGCCTCGACGTGCTCGCCGATCGAGACGACCTCACTGGGGTCGACATCGTGCTTGATGGAAAGTTCGCGCGAGGGGATGACACCCTCGGTCTTGTAGCCGATGTCGAGCAGGACCTCGTCGCGGTCGACCTTGACGATGGTGCCTTCGACGATGTCGCCATCGTTGAAGTACTTGATCGTCAGATCGATGGCAGCGAGGAAGTCCTCAGCCGACCCGATGTCGTTGATCGCGACCTGCGGGGCGGTGACGGTAGGGGTGGACATGTGGTGGGGTACTCCGGATGTGGGCTGGTGAGAACCTGACGGTGCCACTGACGGGCGGACGCCAGATCCGGACGGTCGGCACGCGGCGGGGCAGATTTCATCCGGGGCGACCGAGGACGACGCCCTGCACTAAGGCGATGCTGACGGTGCCTGACCACGTTGAGGTGGCCGGATGAGTGCGGCCTGCTCCATTCCGAGACAGCACAGACCCACAGCGCGGCTTCCAGGGTACGGCATCGGCCACCCGATCGAGTACCGCGGACGCGGGCTCGGTGCTGGCTGGTCGGCCTGGTGCACGGTGCGGCTCGTCGGCCGGCCTGAAGGGCGGCCGACTCCGGCCCGGTTCGTGCGGGCGGGCCGGTCCGGACCTTCCCCGGCCGATGCGACGATGGTGCCGTGTTGCCCCCGGACGATGCCACCGATCCACCCGCTGCCCCGCTCCAGCCGGGTGTCGTCGGCGAGCCGATCGGTCCGACCAGACCCCGCAGGCTTGGCGCCGATCAGGCCGTCTCCCGCGCGGCCAACCGGCGCTGGTGGGACGCGGACGCCGGCGCGTACCACGCCGAGCACGGCGAGTTCCTCGGCGACCTTGACTTCGTCTGGTGCCCGGAGAACCTGCGGGAGGCGGACGCCAGGTTGCTCGGTGACGTGGCCGGTCGCCGGGTCCTCGAGGTGGGTTGCGGATCGGCGCCGTGTTCCCGGTATCTGGCCACCCAGGGCGCCGAGGTGGTGGCCTTCGACCTGTCGGCGGGGATGCTGGCCTTCGCCGGCGCCGCTGCCGAGCGCACATCGGTGACAGTGCCGCTGGTGCAGGCCGACGTGTGCGAGATGCCTTTTGCCGACGACAGCTTCGATGCCGCCTTCTCGGCTTTCGGCGCCATCCCGTTCGTGGCTGACTCCGCGCTGGCGATGCGGCAGATCGCCCGGGTGCTGCGCCCGGGCGGGCGGTGGGTGTTCTCCGCGACGCACCCGATGCGTTGGGTCTTCCCCGACGACCCCGGCCCGATCGGCATGACGGCGATCCAGTCCTACTTCGACCGCTCGCCCTACGTCGAGGTCGACCAGGACGGGATACCCGCCTACGTGGAGCACCACCGGACGATGGGCGACCGCATCCGTGAGTTGGTCGCCGCGGGGTTCGTCATCGAGGACGTGATCGAGCCGGAGTGGCCGGACGGCTTCACCGGAGTGTGGGGACAGTGGTCGCCCGAGCGGGGCGAGGTCTTCCCGGGCACGGCGATCTTCGTCAGCCGGCTGCCCGGCTGACGGCCCCGAGGGCGCTCCAACTACTGCTGGCTATAGCCCTGCTGCCCGTAGCCCTGCTGGCCCTGTGCGCCTGCGCCGCGCTGTATCTGGTTCGCCCACCCGCGCAGCTCGGCCAGTTCCCGCTGGATCGGCCATTCCTTGTAGGCGAAAACCAGCAGCATCACGATGTTCGCAATGGGCACGAGCAGGATCAGGATCCACCACCCTGAGTAACCGGCCTTCGTGATGATCTTGACGTAGGCGATGATGAAAACCAGCCAGATCGCCACGCCGGCGATGATCGCGACCGTGAGTCCTACCGTGCTGAGACCGCTCGTGTTCACCGTGTCCATACCGGGGCCGCCTTGCGTTGTCATACGCCGGCGCCGATGGCCAGCGACTGCACGGAGCGTAACGGACGAACACCAGTTTGCGACCGCAAGCGCTCAGTGTGCCGCGGCGTCCCAGTTCGGGCCTGAGCCGACAGACACCTCCAACGGCACGGCGAGTGGATAGGCGCCTGCCATCTCCTCGCGCAGCACCGCCGTCATGGCTTCCTGCTCGCCGTCGACCACCTCGCAGACCAGTTCGTCGTGCACCTGCAACAACATCTTGGAGCGCAGCCCCTCTCGCCCGATCCGGCGCTGGACGTTGAGCATCGCGACCTTGATGATGTCGGCGGCGCTTCCCTGGATCGGTGCGTTGAGCGCGATCCGCTCCGCCATTTCGCGTTTCTGCCGGTTGTCACTGGTCAGGTCGGGGACGTAGCGGCGCCGACCGAACACTGTTTCGGTATAGCCGTCGAGTCTGGCCTGGGCGACCGTCCTGCGGAGGAAATCGCGCACCCCGCCGAACCGGGCGAAGTACGCCTCCATCTGCTCGCGGGCTTCCTCGACGGAGATCTTCAGCTGCCCGGACAGCCCGAACGCGGACAGCCCGTAGGCCAGGCCGTACGACATGGCCTTGATCCTGCGCCGGAGTTCCGGCGTGACCTCCTCGGCCGGGACGCCGAAGGCCCGGACCGCGACCGCTGTGTGCAGGTCCTCTCCCGAATTGAACGCGTCGATGAGCCCATCGTCCTCGGAAAGGGTTGCCATGATGCGCATCTCGATCTGCGAGTAGTCCGCAGTGAGCAATTCGGCGGCGTGTGGCCCGGGCACGAAGGCGCGGCGGATCTGCCGGCCCTCGTCGGTGCGGATCGGGATGTTCTGCAGGTTCGGCTCGGTGCTGGACAACCTGCCGGTGGCCGCGACGGTCTGCTGGTAGGTGGTGTGGATGCGGCCGTCGTCGCTCACCGACTTCCGCAGGCCCTCGACCGTCGTCTTGAGCCGGGTGACGTCACGGTGCCGCAGCAGGTGGGTGAGGAACGGATGCCCGGTCTGCTCGTGCAGGTTGACCAGGGCGTCCGCGTCGGTGGTGTAGCCGGTCTTGGTTCGCTTGGTCTTGGGCATGTTCAGCTCGTCGAACAGCACGACCTGCAGTTGCTTCGGGGATCCCAGGTTCACCTCCTTGCCGATCTCGGCGTACGCGGCCTTCGCCGCGATCTCCGCCTCGGCCGCGAACTGCGACTGCAGATCGTCCAGATACTCCACGTCGACTGCGATGCCGTCGCGTTCCATGATTCCCAGGACGGTCATCACCGGGAGTTCCATGTCGGCCAGCAGCGAGCCCTGGCCGAGCGACTCGAGGTGCTTCTCCAGGGCGTCGGCCAGGTCGATGATGGCTCGCGCCTTGACCATGTCCCTGGTGTCGACGTCCCGGGCCGCGTTCTCGTCCTCATCGGGGATCAGCGAGAGCTGCTGCTCGGTGTTGGTGCTGTGATCGGGGTCGAGGCTGCGGTGCAGGTAGCGGTGCACGAGGTCGTGCAGATCGAAGGTGGCCTGCCCCGGCCGGGCCAGGTACGCGGCCAATGCGGTGTCACAGGCGACTCCGTCGACCGGCCAACCGCGCGCAGTGAGCGCGTTGATCGCCGGCTTGAGATCGTGGCCGACCTTGGTCGGCGTCGGATCGGCGAACCACTCCGCCAGCGCCGCCTCGTCGTCGGGATCGGCACCGACGACATCGACCACCGCGGCGGCGCCGTCGGCAGCCGCCAGTGCCAGGGTGTGGACGTCACCGCCATCGGGCGCCCACGTCCCCCGGACATGCAGTCCGACCCGGCCACCGGCGTGGTCGGCGAGCCATTGCCGGACGGCACCGGTCGGCAGCCGAGCGCCGGCGACCTCGAAACCCTCGGTGCTGGTCTCGTCCTCCTGTACGAAGGTCTCCAGCAGCCGTTCGCGCAGCACCCGGAACTGCAGGTCGTCGAAGATCTTGTGTACCGCTTCGCGGTCGTACGGCACTGCGGGGAAGTCGGTGGCCGGGTCGGCGTCGATGGGCACCTCGCGTACCAGTTCGGTCAGCCGGCGGTTCATCAGCACGCTGGTCAGGTTCTCGCGCAGCGCATCGCCGACCTTGCCACGGACCTCGTCGACCCGGTCGGTCAGTGAGGTCAGACTGCCGAACTCGCGGATCCACTTGGCGGCGGTCTTCTCCCCCACCCCCGGGATGCCAGGCAGGTTGTCCGAGGGATCACCTCGCAGCGCCGCGTAGTCCGGGTACTGCAACGGTGTCAGGCCGTACTTGGACTCGACCTCCTCCGGCGTGAACCGGGTCAGCTCGGAGACTCCCCGTTTCGGGTACAGCACGGTGACGTCGTCCGAGACCAGTTGCAGCGCATCACGATCACCGGTGCAGATGCGAACCTGCATACCCTCCGCGACGGCCCTCATGGTGAGCGTCGCGATGACGTCGTCCGCTTCGTAGTTCTCCGCCGTCGCCGTCGGGATCCGCAGCGCTGCGAGAACTTCCTTGATCAAATCGATCTGGCCGTTGAACTCCGAGGGCGACGCCGAGCGGTTCGACTTGTACTCGACGTACTCCTCCCGCCGCCACGTCTGCCGGGACAGGTCGAACGCCACGGCCACGTGGGTGGGTCGCTCGTCCCGCAGCAGGTTGATGAGCATCGAGGTGAAGCCGTACACGGCGTTGGTGAACTGACCACTCGTGGTGGAGAAGTTCTCGGCCGGCAGGGCGTGGAAGGCGCGGTACGCAATCGAGTGACCGTCCAGCAACAGCAGCACCGGCCCGGCCGGCTGCTCCACCGCGGCGGAGGTCGCCGTCGATGCGGCGGTGCGGCTGGTGGCGCTCCGCGCCCGGGTACCTGTCGTCGTCGGACTCACGGGCCCGAGTCTAGGGTCAGGCACCGACAGTCCCGGCCCGTCGCGTCAGGCCGCGCGACCACGATGGCAACTGACCCACCCCGACGTTGGAGACTCCGTATGACTGCGCATCCAGGACCCACCGGCCTCCGAGCCCTACAGGATTTGCCGCAGCCGCCGGACCCGGCCGCGGTGCTGGAGATCGTCCGCGAAATGCGCGGCGAACTAGCCGAGAACCTGGGGATAGAGCTCACCGAGTTCACCCGGGACCGGGTGGTCGCGACGATGCCGGTGGCCGGGAACCGGCAGCCGTTCGGGCTGCTGCACGGAGGCGCCAGCGCGGCCCTGGCCGAGACGATGGGTTCGTTTCACGGCTCGCTGATCGGCGCGGGCAAGGCACCACTGGGTATCGAACTGAACTGCACCCATCACCGGTCGGCGGCGCACGGGCTCGTCACCGCCGTGTCGGTGCCGGTGCACATCGGGCGGACCCTGTGCACCTTCGACATCGTGATCACCGACGAGAAGGACCGCCGGATCTGCACCGCCAGGCTCACGGTGCTGCTGCGCGAGGTGTGAGGTTGCCCGCCCACCTCGCGGTGGGTTGGGTGTTGATCATGCGGCTCAGCCGAGCCTTTTCGGCGTGTCGTCGGCGTGTCCCCTGCTGACCGTCATGATCAACGCCGGTGGCGCTCCGGGACTGAGCGCGCCTCATCGTCCCCATCCGCAGGTTTGCGCACAAGTGCCGTCGGACCGAGGCATCGGACAGGGCTCCGGCGGCAGCGTCGAGCGATGGACCCACGAGAAATCGCAATTGTGCACGATCAAGGTGGAGCGTTCACCGGGCGCCAAGCCCGGCTTCACCACAGCTGGGAGGAATTGAGACGCTGGCAGGCCACCGGGGTGATCGTTCGCGAGAGTCGCACGGTGTTCCGGCTGTCGGACGCAGCGCAGGACATCCCGGCCAGAATTGCCCGAGCGGAATTGATCAGCGGCCACCGCTTGATCGCCACACATCACTCTGCCGCTGAACTGGCCGGCTTTGGCGTGCTGGGTTCGGACCTTCTGCACGTCACGACGGCCGCTGCCCGGTCGGTTCGCGCGCCGTCGGGCGTGGTGGTACATCAGGTTGCGCTGCGTTCGCCCGTCAGCACCATCGGCGGCGTCCAGTGTGCCGACCCGGCAGATACAGCCGTCGACCTCGCCGCGGCAGTGGACCCACTTGACGTTTTGGCCGTCCTCGATGCCGCGCTCCGAGCCGGTCTGTCCCCCGCCCGGCTGGCCGCCGCCGTGGGGCGCGCGCAGCGCATGCGAGGCATCCGCGAGGTGCGACATCAATTGACCGCGGCGACGCCGCTGGCAGAGTCACCGATGGAATCCCGCACTCGATACCGCCTGTGGCAAGCGGGACTGCCCGAGCCGGAACTGCAGATCCTGGTCCCGCTGAGGGGAGGCGGCTGTCGCCGGATCGACATGGGGTGGCGACGCGCCCGCCTGGGGCTTGAGTTCGACGGCCAGGACTTCCATTCCGGCGACGGATCACTGGACCGTGACCGGCACCGGAACGCCGAATTGTTGGCCGCCGGCTGGACGATGGTTCACATCACCGGCCGCGACGTATATCAAGATCCCGCTCGCTTCACCGACTTGTTACGGGAGCTGCTTGGCGAACGAGGATGTTGACCATGCAGCTCATCAGGACCAGCTGATGTTGATCATGCAGCTCAGCAGACCGTTCCCGGCGTGTCGTCGGCGTGTCGCATGCGGAGCCCCATGATCAACGCGAGATCAGGCGCCAAAGCAGCTCACGCCACGCCGAGGTACGCCTCCTTGATCGCCGGATCCGCCAGCAGCTCGGGACCGGGGCCGGACTTGACCACCTCACCGGTCTCCAGGATGTAGGCGCGGTCGGAGCGGGACAGCGCCTGCTGGGCGTTCTGCTCGACCAAAAGGATCGTCACGCCGGTGGCGTTGATCTCGGAGATGATCCGGAAGATCTGCTGGATCATCATCGGCGCGAGCCCCATCGACGGCTCGTCCAGCAGCAGCACCTCGGGCCGGGCCATCAGGGCGCGCCCGATGGCGACCATCTGCTGCTCGCCACCGGACAGCGTCCCGCCGTACTGGGACCGCCGTTCCTCCAACCGCGGGAAGAGTTCGAAGACCCGGTCGAGGGTTTTCTTCAGGTCCGCCTTGTTGTCGAACTTGCGGCCGTAATGGCCCATGTCCAGGTTCTCCTGGACGGTCATCCCGGGGAAGACGCCGCGGCCCTCGGGGGCCTGCACGATGCCGGCCAGCACCCGCTGATACGCCTTCATCTTCGTGATGTCCTGGCCCTTGAAGATGATGGACCCGCGGCTGAGCGGCCGGATCCCGGAGATCGCCCGCATCGTCGTCGTCTTGCCGGCGCCGTTCGCACCGATCAACGTGACCAGCTCACCCTCCTCGACCGAGAGCGAGATCCCGTGCAGCGCCTCGATGCGGCCGTATCCGACCGTCATGTCCTTGATCTCAAGCAGTGGCATCGTCGGGAACCCCCAGGTAGGCGGCGATGACCGCCGGGTTGTCGCGGATCTCCGATGGGACGCCTTCGGCGATCTTCTTGCCGAACTCCAGCACGACGATGCGGTCGGTCACGCCCATCACCAGTCGCATGTCGTGCTCGATCAGCAGGACGGTGTAGCCGTCGGAGCGGATCTTGCGGATCAGCTCGACCAATGCGGCTTTCTCCGCAGGGTTGAAGCCAGCGGCCGGCTCGTCCAGGCACAGCAGCTTCGGCTCGGTGGCCAGGGCACGGGCGATCTCCAACCTGCGCTGGTCGCCGTAGGGAAGGTTGCGCGCCTTCTCGGTCGCACGTCCGCCGACCCCGACGAATTCGAGCAGTGCCATGCCGCGGTCGATGGCGTCGCGCTCCTCGTGCCGGTGCCGGGGGACGCGGAAGGTCGCTCCTGGCACCGAGGTCCGGTGCCGCGCATCGGTACCGACGACGACGTTCTCCAGCGCCGTCATCTCGCCGAACAGCCGGATGTTCTGGAACGTGCGGGCGATGCCGAGCCGGGTGATCTGGTTGCGCTTGAGCTTGGCGAGCACCTGGTGGTCGAACGTCACCGTCCCGGAGGTGGGCCGGTAGACGCCTGTCATCGCGTTGAAGCAGGTGGTCTTGCCCGCGCCGTTGGGTCCGATGAGTCCGAGGATCTCGCCGCGGTTGATGGTGAACGTGACGGCATCGAGTGCGGTGAGGCCACCGAACTTCACCGTCACCTTGTCCAGCTCGACAAGCGGCTCACCGACCGGGGTCTCGATTTGCCGGGTGGGCGCGACGATCTCGGCGACCACCTCCGGATCTGCCAGTTCCGGCATCACGTCGGCGACGTCGACGGTCACCGCCTCGTCGAGGATCATCGGCCCGACGGGCCCCTCGCCGAAGGCCTCCTCGGACATGTGCCGGTATTCCTCGCCAACTTCGGCGCCGGCACCATATGCGCCCGGGTCGTGCGCGGAGTCAGAATCGTCCTTGCTCACTTGGCCACCACCTCCGCGTGCTCCTCCTTGCTGCGACGCCGGGCCGCGACGAACAATTCCCGCCCGTACATCAGAAGTTTCTGCCGGACCGGTATCAGACCCTGCGGCCGGAAGATCATCAGAACCATCAGCGCGAGACCGAAGAACAAATACTTGTATTCCGCGATCTGGCTGCCGTTCACCGGAATGCCGAGCAATTCCGTCCGACCGAGGAAGAAGTTCGGCAGGTACACGATGATGAACGCGCCGAGGATGACGCCCAGCTTGTTGCCCTGACCGCCGAGCACGACCGCACACAGGAACAGCACGGAATTGACGACGTTGAAGTTCGTCGGCACCACAAATTGCACCTGACCGGCGTACAGCGCGCCCGACATGCCGCCGATCATCGCTCCGATGACGAAGGCCCACAGTTTGAATTTGAAGGTCGGCACGCCCATGATCTCCGCGGCGTCCTCGTCCTCCCGGATCGCCACCCACGCCCGTCCGACGCGGGAACGTTCGAGGTTACCGACGAAGAGCAACACGATGATGATGAGGATGATCGACAGCCAGAACCACCAGACACCGGAATTCAGCGTCTTGCCGACGTTGCCGGCGGAGAAAACACCGAGCGGGAACTCGTCGGTGATTCCGACCCTGGGATACGCGACTTGCGAGAGTCCCCGACCACCGCCGGTGATCTCGTCCAGATTGTCGGCCAGCAACCGGACGATCTCACCGAATCCGAGCGTGACGATCGCCAGGTAGTCACCGCGCAACCGCAGGGTCGGCGAGCCGAGGATCAGCCCGGAGATCGCGGTGATCAGCATGGCGATCGGCAGCAGCGCCAGCCAGGCCCAGTCCGACGACAAGAACCCATCCGGACCGGTCAGGTTCCACGGGCTGTTCGGGCTGGAGAACAGGGCCACCGAATACGCACCGACCGCATAGAAGCCGACGTACCCGAGGTCGAGCAAACCCGCCTGACCGACGACGACGTTGAGCCCGACGGCGATCAGCGCGATGGCGCCGAACTGAGCCATCACGGTGCCGAAGTTGGTGCCCTCCGTCGTGAGCAGCGGAATGTTGAGCAACGGCAGGACGGCGATGAACAGGATGACGGGCACGCCGAAGGCCCACTGCGCGGGCCGCGGCAGCGCATTCCACCATCCGCGGAAGGCATCGCCGACACCGCCCTTGGCGCGTTGGTCGAAGGAAGGAGTGCTCATACCCGCGCCCTCCCGAGGGTCTCGCCGAGGATGCCCGTCGGCCGGAACATCAGGATCAGGATCAGCAGCACGAACGCGACGACGTCCCGCCAGCCGGTGCCGAACAGCACCTGCCCGTAGTTCTCCATGACGCCCAGGATCAGGCCGCCGAGGAGAGCGCCACGCAGGTTGCCGATGCCGCCCAGAACGGCGGCACAGAACGCCTTGATGCCGAGGATGAAGCCGCCGGAGTAGATGATCCCGTTCGGAACCCGCAGCGTGTAGAGGAGCGCTGCCGCACCGGCGAGCATGCCGCCGATGAGGAACGTCAGGATGATCACGCGCTCCCGGCTGACGCCCATGAGGGTGGCCGTCGTCGGGTCCTGCGCAACCGCCCTGATGCCGCGGCCGAACTTGGTCCGGTTGACGAAGATGTCGGTCCCGAGGGCCAGCACGAAGGCCGCGGTGAGGATGATCAGGGTGATGTTGGTGACCGACGCGCCGAAGAGCGTGAACTGCTCCTCGGGAGACACCAACCGGATCGGCACCTGAGCATTGACCCCGCCGAGTGTGCCGTCGGTCAACTGCGGCAGGACGTAATGGACGAATTCCTGCAGCACGAAGGACGCGCCGATCGCGGTGATGAGGAAGACGAGGGACGGCGCATTCCGTTTTCGGAGCGGGCGGTAGGCAAGTCGTTCGAGCCCGACGGCGGCACCGCCGGAGACGGCCATTCCGCCGATCAGCGCGATGCCGAGATATACGATCGTCAGGAACGTGCCCTCGGCGTACACGTTGCCGCTGGGCGAGAAGCCCAACATCATGAGAACGGCGTACTGGCCGAACATGCCGAGCATGAAGATCTCGGAATGAGCAAAGTTGATCAGCCGCAGAACGCCGTAGACGAGCGTATAGCCGACTGCGACGAGTGCGTAGATGGCGCCGTAGGCCAAGCCATCGACCGTCAGCTGCCAGAAATTCTTGGCCAGTCCCTCAACATTGAAGTTGATCGGCGGCGCGGCGAACAACAGAACGCTCTCTGCGAGCGGACCCGTCATCGTGCTCCTTCGTGCCCGTGGTGCGAAGTGACATCAGTGCGAGCTGACGTCGGTGCAAAGTGAATGGAGTGTCGAGCGCGGTCGATACCAGCTGAGTTCTGTGCCGACATGCATCCCTGGCGACTGACCACAGCGACGACCGAAGTCGTTGGCAGCTGAGATCAGTGCCGAGCCAGGACGATGCCGGGCAGGTTCAGCAGCCGGAACGACCGACGACCGGGGGCCCACCCATCGTGAACCCCCGGTCGTCGTGTTTGTTCGGTTGAACCTACTGGACCTTGTAGATCCAGATCAGCGAGGACGAGAGCTCGCCGGTGGCATCCCACTTGTACTGGCGCGCCAGACCCTGGCCGTCGTAATTCTTGACATAGTCGATCATGCCCGCACGATCCGTCACGCCCGAGTCAATGCCGGTGAGCATGATGGTCGCGAGGTCGTAGCCCTCGGTGGAGTACACGCCGGGAGCCGCACTGTTGAAGTCCTGGTACTCGGTCGCGAAGGCGTCCGGTGCCGGACCACAAGGGCAGGACAGGATGGCGTCCTTGGACGACTGGCCCGCCTGCTCGACGAACTGCGGGTCGTTGGTGCCGTCCGCAGAGACGAACGGAGCGGTCACGCCGCCGTCACGCAGCTGCTGCACGAACGGGGCGGCCTCGGAGTAGTAGCCGGCGTAGAACACTGCGTCCGGCTCCTCGCCCTTGACCAGCTGCACCGTGGCGGAGAAGTCCTTGTCGCCGGTCTTCACCTTGGCCGCGCAATTGCTGTCGGCCGCGTCGCCCAGACCCTTGTTGATCTCCTCGGCCAGACCTGCACCGTAGTCGGTGTTGTCCTCGACGAGACAGACCTTCTTGTAGCCCAACGTGTTCACCATGTAGTTGGCGACGGCCGGACCCTGCACCGCGTCGTTGGCCAGACCTCGGTAGAAGTTCGTCCAGCCGTTGGTGGTCAGGTCCGGGTTGGTCGCGGAAGCGGTCAGCGAGAGCAGGCCGGCCTGGAAGAAGATCGGACCGGTCGCCTTGGTCTCGCCCGAGAACGCCGGGCCGAGCAGGGCAATGACGTTGGCGTCGCCGACGATCTGCGGAGCGACCTGGGTGGCCTTCTGTGGGTCGCCCTCGGTATCGAACTCCTTGAGCTGCACCTGGCAGTCGGCGTTGGCCTTGTTGTGCTTGTCGACGGCGACCTTCGCGCCGTTGAGGATGTTGATGCCCAAGGCAGCGTTCGGACCGGTCAACGCGCCCGCCATGGCGATCGTCGTCGTAGCGGGGCACTTCGCAGAGCCGTCGCCTGCCGGATCGACCGGGGTTCCACCGGCCGCGACCGGCACCTCGTTGCCGTCGACGTCGATCTGCACCTCGGCCTTGATTTGGAGTGCGCCGCCGTCAGCGGCCGAGCCGGACGCATCCGCACTTCCGGACGCGGCAGTGTCGGCGGCCGAGGATTCCCCACTCGCTGCCGGAGCGGCCGCCGAGCTCGATGAACTGTCGTTGGACTTGGAACCGCAGGCCGCCAGCGTCAGGGTGGCGATGGCCACCAGGACGACGGCGGATCGCATCGAACGTCGATGCACAGGCCACCTCCGAAGTTTCTTTTCACCGGACTTTGCTTACCGGTCGTGCCGACGACGCCGGACACGCCCGGGAACCTATCCCACAGTTGGGGCATGCTCACGCATTTGCGCGGCCTCGTAACCAAAACGCGACGCGGCGGACATACGCACTTCGTTGTCCGGTTAGACCGCAGCGGTTCGCCGCCGTGACCTGCACGGACTCAAAGTATGTCACTGACAGTAATCGAAACTTTGTCTCGGTAACAGCCGATGTTGCGGTCGACAAGCCGCGACGGAAGAGTTTCTTCAGCGAAACACGGTAAGAACCGCTGATCAGCCCGCAAAGCCGCGCCGTTGAACCAACCGTTGCTTGTCGCTCGCCACGGCCGGTCAACAGCTACCGAACGTGTTCAGCTCTTTGCGGCCAGTCCTTCGAGGACGGCGCCGGCGACAGCCTGCATGGACGTCCGCCGGTCCATCGCCGTCCGCTGGATCCACCGGAAGGCTTCCGGCTCGGTCATCTTCTGGTGCGTCATCAACAGTCCCTTGGCCCGGTCGATGACCTTGCGAGCCTCCAGTCGTTGGGTGATGTCGGCAACCTCGGCACGGAGTGCGGCCGTTTCTGCGTACCGGGCGACGGCCAGTTCGATCGCCGGCAGCAGGTCCGCCTTCGAGAACGGCTTCACCAGGTAGGCCATGGCGCCGGCGTCGCGGGCCCGCTCGATCAGGTCACGCTGCGAGAAGGCGGTGAGGATGACCACCGGCGCGATCTGCTCGGCGACGATCTCTCCCGCCGCATCGATACCGTCACGCTTGGGCATCTTGACATCCAGGATCACCAGATCCGGTCGCAGCTCGGTGGCCATGGCAACCGCCTGCTCGCCGTCGGCCGCCTGGCCGACAACCTCAAAACCCTCTTCCGACAACATCTCTGCCAGGTCCAGCCTGATCAACGCTTCGTCTTCGGCGATGAGCACTCGTCTAGGAGTCGTCACCGGCACCCCTCCAGCCATGCCGATGGCCGCGGATCGGCCATTGGTCCCGGCGGTCAGCCTAACGGGGCAATGTGTCCCGCAGGCTACGCGCGCACCGGCGCCGGTGTGATCTGAAAGGCGGCCCCACCGAGCAACCCGACATCGTTGTCGTCCCCGGTCGGTTCGACGCAGCGCGGCGGCCGTCTAAGATTGCTGCTGCCCCGTTCGCGGTGGCTGCCCCCGTATCCCAATTGGCAGAGGAAGCGGATTCAAATCCCGCACAGTGTCAGTTCGAGTCTGACCGGGGGCACAGTTTTCGAAGGTGAGTTCCCAGAGGTCGCACGCCCGCACGGGTACTGTCCGCATCCTGTGGTTCTGCTGACCAATGGAGCGTAATGCGGCCCAGACAGCGTTCGTCGGTCCGCCCATCAGCTCTGTTGGTCGTCGTCAGCTTCATCGTGATCTCGGCCTGCAGCGCCACCGGCGGGACCGTCGGCGGCGGCTCGGCACCGGCCGACCGCTCGGTGGCTTCGCCGTTGGAGCTCCCGTCCGAATCCCTCGCCACGTCGTCGTCGCCGGCGGCGCCCGGCGCGATGTCGACTTCCGTGGTGGATCCGCAGGCGCGGACGGCACTGGACAGCCTTCTTCGTCCTGTTGTCACCGATTACATGGAGAAGAACGGCATACCCGGTCTGATCGTCTCCGTCAGCACCCCGAAGCTGGGAAGGTGGGACGTCGCGCTGGGGGTGTCCGACGTCGAGGGCGATGCGCCGATGGACTTCGCCGATCACGTCAGGGCAGGCAGCATCACCAAGACGATGACCGGAACGCTCGTTCTGCAACTGGCCGACCAGGGCAAGATCGACCTCGACGACCAGCTCTCTGAGTACGTCACCGGTGTGGACACCAATCGGGCCACGGTCCGGCAGGCATTGCAGCTGATCAGTGGGATACCCGACTACACCACGCTGCCGTTCCTGAACGGACTGGCCAACGATCCCAGCAGGGTGTGGTCGCCGACCGAACTCGTTGGGCTGATCGCCGGGCGACCGGCCACCTTCCCGGCAGGAAAAGGGTGGGAGTACTCGAACACCAATTTCGTTCTGCTGGCCCTGTTGGCGGAGAAGGTCACCGGCCGGCCCCTCGACCGGCTGATCCGAGACCGGATCTTCGCCCCGCTGAAGATGGTCGGTTGCTCGATTCCGGCGGCGGCCGACGCCACCCTGCCCGTCCCGTTTTCCCGGGGCTACCAGTTGAGCACGATCTGGGATCGGCAGCCGACGCCCCCCGCGCCCCTTCCGGCCCTGATCGACGTCACCGACTACAGCCCATCCTGGGGATTCGGAACCGGTCAGGCGATCTGCACCGCGGCCGACCTGGTGATCTGGGCGCAGGCGCTCGCGACCGGCACGTTGCTGAGCCCCGGCATGCAGGCCGAACGGTTGGACTGGTACACGATTCAGGACGGTGCAGGCACCGGTGCATCCGTTCGGGCCCAATATGGGCTCGCCATCAACAAGATCAATGATCTGGTCGGACACAACGGCGAGATCAGCGGGTATCAGAGCCAGGCTGCCCGCCGCGATTCGGACGGCACCATCATCGTCGTGTTGTCCAACCTGATGATCACGCCCGACCTCAAGGAACCCGCGACGGTGCTCTCCGAGCTCATCTCCGAGGCAATCCCGGGCTGATGTTCTCGAGCCGGTGTCGCACCGCCGTCATCTGGTCCCTTCAGGTGTGTTCGGGCCCGCCGCGGGACCGGACCCGGTCGAACCGGTCAAGGCAAGCCCGGCCCGCAGCGCGCCGGCCGCGTGCGCCACGGCCTCCCGACAGCGCACGGAGATCCCCAGCAGGTTGGCGAACCCGTGCATCAGGTCCGGTTCCCGCTGCTGGATGACGTCGACGCCGGCGCGGGCGAGCCGGTCGCCGAAGACTTCGCCCTCGTCGCGCAAGGGGTCGAACCCGCCAGTCGCCAGGTAGGTGGGCGGCATGCCGGACAGGTCCGGTGCGTCAACGACGCAGGCCCGCGGGTCCGTGCGGTCGGCGCCGGGCGGCAGATATTGATCGGTGAACCACTCGATCTCCTCGCTCGTGAGGCCGAATCCCTGCCCGAACAGCTCCCGGGACCGTGAGCGGTTCGCAGTGTCGCAATGCGGATAGAACAGCAGCAGGAACGCCGGCGCCGGTCGGCCGGCGCGGACCGCGAGATGTGCGACGACGGCCGCGAGATTGCCACCGGCGCTGTCCCCGCCCACCGCGACGGCGCCAGGGTCGGCGCCCCAGTGAGCGGCCGTTTCCCGGGCGTACTCGTAGGCTGCGACCGCGTCGTCGACGGCTGCCGGGAACGGGTGCTCCGGTGCGAGCCGATAACCGACGGAGACGACCCGAACTGCGGCATGCGCGGCCAAGAAACGGCAGAGCCGGTCGTGACTGTCCAGGCTCCCGGTGACCCAGGCACCACCGTGGTAGAAGACCAGCAACGGCGAACCTTTCGCGAGCCCGTCGGGCAGATAAAGCCTTCCCGGAATCCCTGCTCCCGGCCCGGCCAGCGTGACGTCGGTGGCGCCGACGCCGGCTTCGACGGGGCCGCCGACCAGCGGGCCACCCACCTCCAGCTGTTGACGCCGGCTTTCCAGCGTGGGAGCCGGCGCGCGGCGGGACGCCATCCGGCCCAACCGCAAGAGCAGTTGCAGGTCAGGGTCGAGCGTCTGCCCGTCACGCTGGATCTGGCGGCCGGCCAGCGCTCGACGCGCAGCCGGCGGCAGCCCGTGGAATGCGATCCGAATGCCCCATTTCAACGTGCGGTTCGGTGCGGGCTTCTTCACCGCCGGAGCATAGGACGCGTTGGCCGCTGCCGGTGGAGTGCGTCAGGTGGTGACGGCGCGCGGCGGGACAGTCTTGGCTGGGACGGCTCCGGGGAATGCGTCGGGTGGGACTGCCCCCACCATTCCCGGGCGCGCGTTCCCGCCGAGCCCGCTCTGCAGAGCGCCCGCCGCTTGCGCAAGCGCCTCCCTGCAGCGCACCGAGATGCCCAGCATGCTGGCGAACCCGTGGATCAGGTCGGGTTCCCGGCGGAGCGTCACCGCCGCACCCGCGTCGGCAAGCCGCCGGGCGAACGACTCGCCCTCATCGCGCAGCGGGTCGAACCCGGCCGTGACGAGGTAGGTCGGCGGCATCCCGGAGAGGTCGTCGGCCAGCAGAATTGATGCTCGCGGGTCGGAGTACGGCACCCCGGCAGGCAGGTACTTCTTGCAGAACCATTCGATGTCGGCCTCGGTGAGGAAGAAACCCTCCGCGAACAAGTGCCGGGAGCGGGCGAGATGCGCGGCGTCGCAGGCCGGGTAGAGCAACAGCAGGAAGTCCGGCGCCGCGCGACCGGCGCGAATCGCCTGGTGGGCGACCACCGCCGAGAGATTGCCGCCCGCACTGTCGCCACCGAGGGCGATGGCCGATGGGTCGCCGCCGAGCTCGGCGGCGTGCTGCTGCGCAAATTCCAGGGCAGCGGTGACGTCGGAGATCGCGGCGGGAAACGGGTGCTCCGGTGCGAGCCGGTAGCCGACGGACAGCACCCGCACATCGGCGTGCGCAGCAAGGAAGCGGCAGACCGGATCGTGACTGACGATGCTGCCGTTCACCCATCCCCCGCCGTGCAGGAAGACCAGCAGCGGCGACCCCTGCCCCAAGCCGTCCGGCGTGTACAGCCTGGCAGGCAGATCAGCCCCGGTCGGGCCGCCCGGCACTGTCAGCTCCCGGGTAGAGACGCCCCCGACCCTGCCGCCGACCAGCGCCCCGGCGATGTCCATGTGCTCCCGGCGGCGCTCCAGCGTCACCGCCGGCGTACCCGCGGCCGTGAGCCGCTCCAGGCGCAGCAGCAATTGAAGGTCGCTGTCGAGCGTCAGCCCGTCACGCCGGATCGGCCGACCGGCCAGCACGCGGCGCACGGCCGGCGGCAGGCCGGAGAAGATGCCGCGCACCACCAGTTCCAGGACGATGGTGGATCTTGGCAGTCTCACGGCCGCAGCCTAGGGCTCGGCCGCCTCACCCGCCCCGCAGTCCGTCGGCCGAGCCGAGGCTGCGGATCGAACGCGGGCGGTACACGGCCGCTGCTGAGGGCTGCAACGCCTGGCAGGTCAACCATTCCCGCGGCGACTGCTCGACAGCGACCGTGACCTCGACCAGTTCGGCCCCGGCACGGACCCGGACCACCGTCACACCCGGTGCGAGCGACTGGGAACCCATCGGACGGACATCGGCGACGGACAGCCCAGCCATCTTCTGGTGAACGAGCGCCATCGCGGCCTGCTGGTCCGGTGGGAAACCGACCCTGCCCCGGAGGTGTTCGGCCTGCACGACACCGGTGTCCGCGCCGGCCGCGAGCAGCGGCACCGCCGACTCGGTCACCCGCCCGTAGAGCATTCCGGTCGGCAGCACCAGGACATTCGCCGCGAACCTGTCCCCACCGACGTGGCTGCACTCCCACACCTGTCCGGGACGGACGGCCGCCAGCGCGGCCGCGATCGGACGGCCCCGCAGGGCACAGCACGCATCGTGCGTGCCGTGCGCGCAGACCAGGAAGACCGGCGGTTCATCACGGGCGGCTGCCGACCGCGATTCGGCTGCCGAAGGCAGCGGCGTGTTGGCCTCGAGTTCGGCGTCCCGGAGGACGGGCGACTGCACCTGCGCATCGGTGTCGAGTTCGAGAAGGTCCGCATCTTCGGCGAAACTGCCCCACCGCAACGTTTCCCGACCGGGCCGGCAGTCGACCAACGCCCATCGCCGACGCCCCGAAGGGGCGGTGCGTCCGGGCCGGCGGATCGCCAGCACCCTGACCCCGGCCGGGTCGAGCCGGGCGATCAAGCGGTGCGCGACCGACCGGCTGAACCGCGAATCGAGCAAACCTGCCCTACCCCACGGGCCTGGCTGCTCCACCAACACCAGGCGCGGCGCGGGAAAAGCGGTGCCCAGCATGGGATCCGCGCGCTGGGCCGACTGCGCGGCGCATCGCTCGGAGCGATCGGGGAGATCCGACGCAGCCGTTCGGTCACTCACCGGACACGGAGTCCGGCTGAACGTCAGGATCGGCGGCGACGACCAGACCCTCACGGAGCAGCCGGCGTGCCATCACCAGTTGTTCTTCGGCGTCCAACCCCGGCAGGTCGGCGGGTCGGAACACCCTGCCGGACAGCGCGTCACGCAGCGCCGGGGTCACCTCCAACGGCCAACTGATCGACGTGTCCAGGACCTCGACCACCGTCCGATCACCACCGGACCGGTAGAGCGGCCGTGCTCCCGGCCGGAGCCGCAGCGCCGTGGATCCGTCGACCGACCGCAGCACCCCGAGCTGCGCCAGCGGCGGCAACGGCGCCGGGCGCGTTTCGGCGGCCTGCCGGCGTCCCACCCTGGAGGCGACCGCGGCAATCTGATCGGCGTCGGCGCGATCCACCGCGGCGGTCAGCCGTGCGGCGGCAGCCTTGACCTGCGCTCCGAGCGCGTCGGCATCGGTGACATCGATCCCCATGGGCAGCGACCTGCGCAGTTCGCGGTCGGATGCGGCGCTGGTGATCAGCTCCCGCGCGAGGTCGTACGCGGTCAACGCATGGACGCCGACGGTCAGGTGGATCGACACCTCGCCCTGCGCGACGGCGGAATGCAGGTATCCACGAGGCAGGTACAGCGCGTCCCCGGGGTGCAGAACGGTGTCGATCAGCGGCTTCTCCGCCGCGCGTGCGGCAACCTGCGACTTGCGCCGGTCCCACGTCTGGTCCGGCAGCGGATCCTCGATCACAGGACGGTGGATCGTCCACCGTTTGCTGCCGGCGACCTGCAGCACGAACACGTCGTGGGTGTCGTAGTGGGCGGCGAATCCCTGATTCTGCGGCGGCGTGATGTAGGCGTTGATCTGCACCGGATGTCCCAGCTCGGCGGCGAGCGAGGTCCCGAAGTCGATCAGCGGCGGCCAGGTGCGGTGCAGCGCCTGCAGGACCAGCGTGGCGCCGCCGGCCAGCTGGGCGAGAACCTTGTCGTCGGCGACCTGATCGGCGATCCCGGCCCCGACGCCGCCGGACCTGGTGAACGCCGACGAAGCGATGACGGAACCGTCCTTGGCCATCCGCAGGAACGGCGTCCGCAGCCCGTGCCGGGAGATGAGCTCGTCGACCGCGTCGGCCGAGAACAGGTCGGTGAAATCCTGCGCCAGCTCGGCGGCGGGGGTCAGCAGCGCGTCGGAACCCCAATAGCGATCGGCGAACTCGCCGGAACCGATGCCGATGCATCGTCCGAGGGAACCGGCGGAGGCCAACGGGACGGGCGCGGGGCGGGGGCGCCCGCTACCGGGCGCCCCCGCAACGTCAGTTCCAGGCATCAGCTGGAGGCGCTCCCATCGGCACCGCCATCAGCGCCACCTCGGCACCACCGTCGGCACCGCCATCGGCACCGCCGTCGGCACCGCCATCAGCACCGCCATCATGGACGCCCGGCTTGCCGGAAGCACCCCCGTCGGCGGGTCCCTCAGCACCCGCACCGCCGTCGGCACCACCGTCCGCACCACCATCGGCACCGCCGTCGGCGCCACCGTCGGCACCGCCGTCGGCACCGCCGTCGTGCACGCCCGGCTTGCCGGAAGCACCCCCGTCGGCGGGTCCCTCAGCACCCGCACCACCGTCGGCACCACCGTCGGCACCACCGTCGGCACCGCCGTCCGAAACGCCCGCGACGCCGTCCGCGCCGCCGTCGGCCGGACCTTCCGCAGCGGCGGATCCGGTGGTGATGTCGTCGTCGCTCAGACTCATCGGTTCTCCTCTGTTCGTTCGCCGGACCACGGCGGCCCCCGGCGTGCAACACCGGTACCCGCACCGGTTCACGACCACGCTACTGATCCATTTCGGGCCGCGGGTCACCGCCCGGCGGCAGCCGGACCTCAGGTCAGGAAGCCGCGCAGCAGGGCGGCCGTTCCGGCCAGATGCTCGATCATCGACGCCCGGGCAGCGGCGGCGTCGCCGCGCAGGACGGCAGCCACGATCGCCCGGTGCTGGGCGTTGGAGTGCGCCAGGTTCGGTCCGAGCAACGGGATGCGATCGAGCAGCGCGTTGACCTGCATCCGCGCGTCGGCGACATCCCGGATCAGCGACGGTGACCCGGTCAGCTCGGCCAGCGCCAGGTGCAACCGGGAGTCCAGCCGGCGGTAGTCCGCTTCGCTCGCGGCACAGGCGCCGTTGAGGTGACCGGTCAGGGTCGACCGGGCGGCGGCGGACAACGGAGCGGCCGCGGCCAACTCCGCCGATCCGACCTCGAGCACCCACCGGCAGGTCAGGATGTCGTGCACCTCCAGGGCCGTCACCTGCAGCGCATCGACCGGTGCGGATCCGCCGTGACGCCCGCCGGCCGACGGCGACGGCTGACGCACGAACGTGCCGCCGGCCCTGCCCCGCCGCACCTCGACCTGGCCGGTGCGACCCAGTTCCCGCAGCGCCTCGCGCAACTTGACCCTGGACACACCGAGCCGCCCCGCGAGTTCCCGTTCCGGTGGCAGTCGCTCACCGGGCGGGACGATGCCCAGCTTGACGATCAGCAGGAGCCGTTCCACCGTCTGCTCGAACGCGTTACCCGCCGCGATCGGGTGGAGCAGGGCTCCGCCCAGCGGGGCGGCGCCCTGCTGGTCCCGCGTGGCCACCCGCGCACTCACCGCGCCGGGCGTGGTCCACCCCTCACAGCGGTGTGACGTAGGCGGACGACGCCCCGCCGTCCACCAGGAACGTCGACGCGGTGATGAACGACGAGTCGTCGCTGGCCAGAAACGCAACGGCCGCTGCCAGTTCCTCGGCCTCTGCAAAGCGACCCATCGGCACGTGCACCAGTCGGCGTTGGGCCCGTTCCGGATCCTTGGCGAACAGATCCCGCAACAGCGGCGTGTTCACCGGGCCGGGACACAACGCGTTCACCCTGATCCCCTCTCTGGCGAACTGGACCCCGAGCTCCCGCGTCATGGCCAGCACCCCACCCTTGGACGCGGTGTAAGCGACCTGCGAGGTCGCGGAACCGAGAACCGCGACGAAGGACGCCGTGTTGATGATCGACCCCTTCCGTCGCAACCGCATGTAGGGCAGCACGGCCTTGCTGCACAGGTAGATCGACTTCAGGTTGACATCCTGGACCAGATCCCAGGTGCCGGGCTCGGTGGTGAGGATGGAGTCGTCCGCCGACGGCGAGATGCCCGCATTGTTGAACGCGATGTCGATCCGCCCGAACGCGTCGTCGGCGGTCCGGAACAGCGCCTCGACGTCCTGCTCCCGGGTCACATCGGTCCGCACGAACAAACCGCCGACCTCATCCGCGGCCGCTGTCCCGGAGTCGGCGTCCACGTCGGCGATGACCACGGATGCACCCTCGGACGCCAGCCGCCGGGCGGTGGCCAACCCGATCCCGCTGCCCCCGCCCGTGATGACGGCAACCCGTCCCGGCAGCCGGCGGCAGACCGGTTGGTCCGGCGATGCGGTCATGTCCTGCACTGTCATCTGGCCACTTTCAGGTTCGGCGGTGCGGCTGCTGGGAGCCGGGCGGGGGTCGGAGAGACGGCGCGGATCAACGATCGGCGAAAAACACGTTCTTCACCTCTGTGAACGAGTCCAGCGCCTGTGGGCCGAGTTCGCGTCCCAGGCCGGACTGCTTGAACCCACCGAACGGCGTCGAATACCGCACCGAGGAATGCGAGTTCACCGACAGGTTGCCCGAATCAATGGCGCGGCAGACGCGCAGTGCGCGACCGAGATTCTCCGTCCAGATGGAGCCGGACAATCCGAACCGGGAATCGTTGGCGAGCCGGACGGCGTCGGCCTCGTCGTCGAAGGCGGTCACCGTGACCACCGGTCCGAAGATCTCCTCCTGCAGCAACCGGTCCCGTGGGTCATGAGCGAGGACGACGGTCGGTCGCATCCAATAGCCGGGGCCGTCCGGCGCCGAACCGTGGAAGGCGACATCGACGTCACCGGTCAGGAACGACGCCACCCGCTCCCGGTGTGCCGCCGAGATCAACGGGCCCATCTCCGAGTCCGCGGCGGCCGGATCCTTGACCCGCACCGCCTTGACGGCCGGCTCGAGGAGTTCCAGGAAACGGTCGAACACGCTGCGCTGCACCAGGATCCGCGATCTTGCGCAGCAGTCCTGGCCGGCGTTGTCGAAAACCCCGGCGGGGGCCGACGCCGCCGCGGCCGCCAGGTCTGCATCATCGAAGATGACGTTGGCGCTCTTCCCGCCCAGCTCGAGGGTGACCCGTTTGAGCTGTTTCGACGCACCGGCCATGATGGCCTGGCCGACCTCGGTCGAACCGGTGAAGACGATCTTGCGGACCGCCGGGTGGTCGACAAACCGCTGACCGACGACCGTGCCCTTCCCGGGAACCACCTGGAAGACGTCGGGCGGGATCCCGGCCTGCACAGCCAGTTCCCCGAGCCGGATGGCCGTCGTGGGCGTCAACTCGGCCGGCTTGAGGACGACCGTGTTCCCGGCCGCCAACGCCGGCGCGAAGCCCCAGCCGGCGATCGGCATCGGAAAGTTCCACGGCACGATGACGCCGACCACACCGAGGGGTTCGTGGAAGGTGACATCGATTCCGCCGGCCACCGGAATCTGATCGCCGAGGTGCCGTTCGACCGCTCCTGCGAAGTACTCCAGCACGTCGCGGACATTGCCGGCCTCCCAGCGTGCGTTCGCGATGGTGTGCCCGGCGGCGGCCACCTCGAGTTGCGCCAGGTGTTCCAGATCGCCGTCCACCGCCGCTGCGAACCTGCGCAAGAGCCTGGCCCGATCGGCGGGAGCGGTGGCGCGCCACGACCCGAATGCGTCGGCCGCCCGTTCGATCGCTGCGTCGGTCGCCGCGTGATCGAACAACTGCACCGTTTCGACCACGTTCTCGGTGGCCGGATTGATCACCTCCGCGGTGCTCACATCGTCTCCGGATTCATCGAAAATGGTTGCGCCGCTTGTCCAACGCGGAAACCCCAAGTCACTCGGAGGACGGTCACAGCCGCTCGAACCCGCGGATCCGTTCCCAATCGGTCACGGCCGCATTGAACGCGTCGAGTTCCACCCGGGCCGCGTTGGCGTAGTGATCGACCACCTCCGCGCCGAACGCCTCCTTGGCGATCGTCGAGTTCTTGAACAACTCCGCCGACTCGGCCAGCGTGGTCGGGACGTGAGCGACATCGAGTTCGTAGGCATTGCCGGCTGTCGGCGGCTCCAGCTCGAGATCGTTGGTCAGGCCATGGATCCCGGCCGCGATCAACGCCGACGCCGCGAGGTACTGGTTGACGTCGCCGCCCGGCACCCGCTGCTCGAACCGCAACCCGGGCCCGTGCCCGACCACCCGCACCGCACAGGTGCGGTTGTCGTGACCCCACGCGACCGCTGTCGGTGCGAACGAACCATTCGCATAACGCTTGTAGGAGTTGATGTTCGGTGCAAAGAAGTAGGTGAGCTCGCGCATCGCGGCCAGTTGCCCGGCAACGAACTTCTGCATGACAGGGCTCATCTCGTCGCTGCCCTCAGCCGGGAACACCGGTTCGTCGTCCAGTGACCGCAGGCTCATGTGGATGTGACAGGAATTGCCCTCGCGTTCGTTCACCTTCGCCATGAACGTCACCGACATGTCGTGCTGAGCCGCGATCTCCTTGGCCCCGAGCTTGAACACCGAGTGGTTGTCACAGGTTGTCAGGGCGTCGGAATACTTGAATCCGATCTCCTGCTGCCCGAGATTGCACTCCCCCTTTGCGGTTTCGGTGTAGAGGCCGGCGAGGTCCATCTGGTTGCGGATCTGCCGCAGCAGTGGTTCGACGAGGCCGGTGCCGAACAGCGAGTAGTCGATGTTGTAGTTGTTCGCCGGTTCCAGGTCCGCATACCGGGATTTCCACAGGTCGTTGTACGAGGTCTTGTAGAGGTTGAACTCGAGTTCGGTCGCCATCAGTGGCGCGTATCCGAGCGCGGCCAACCGTTCCAGTTGGCGCCGCAGGATCTGCCGCGGCGACTGCGGTACCGGTGATCCGTCGAGGAAACACAGGTCACTCAGCACCATTGCGGTCGCCGGGTGCCACGGGATGAGCCGCAGCGTCGTCAGATCCGGATGGAAGACGAAGTCGCCGTAACCGCTGCCCCACGACGTGATCGCGTAGCCCTCCACCGTGTTCATCTCGACGTCGACGCCGAGCAGGTAACTGCAACCCTCGGTTCCGTGGCCGAGGACCTCGTCGATGAAGTAGCGGCCGGTGACCCGCTTGCCCTGCAAGCGGCCCTGCATGTCGGTCATGGCGACCAGCACGGTGTCGATGGAACCGTCGCCGATCAGCTCCTTGAGCTTGTCGACGGACAGTGGGGCATCGGGCATCGGCAGCACCTTCCTCGCGGCGGCGGTCCGGGCCGATTTGGTCCTCGCTCGTACCGCAAGCCATCAGAGCCTGGCGCGGGACATCTGTCAAGGTCGGGCGAAATGGATTGATTCAGAACCATTGACGCCCTTGATCGGCGGGCTGATACTTGCCACGCCGCATCCCGTGTCGGCCGACCTCCGACGCTTCCGCGCGGTCGTCCCGTTCGCTCAGCAGGGAGTACCCCGTGACCGAATCGCGCAATCGCTCCAGACGTGTCGAATACCAGGCGGTCGGTGACGAATACCTCGAGCATCGGCAGTTGAAGACCGGCGCCGCCGGCTGGGTGCTGTTGGCGGGGCTCGGCATCGCCTACGTCATCTCGGGCGACTTCTCCGGCTGGAATCTGGGTCTGGCCGAGGGCGGCTGGGGCGGTCTGCTGATCGCGTTCCTGCTGATGGGCCTGATGTACACCTGCATGGTGTTCGGACTGGCCGAGATGTCGTCGGCGATGCCGGTCGCCGGAGCCGGTTACGGGTTTGCCCGCCGCGCGATGGGACCGCTGGGCGGATTCGCGACCGGGATCGCCGTACTGATCGAGTACGCCGTTGCGCCGGCGGCCATCGCCACCTTCGTCGCCGGTTACGTCCAGGGCCTGGGATTCCTGACGGACATGCACCCGTGGCCGATCATGCTGGCCTGCTACCTGATCTTCGTCGGGGTGCACCTGTGGAGCGTCGGCGAGGCGCTCAAGCTGATGTTCGTCATCACCGCGATCGCGGCCGCGGCGCTCATCATCTGGATGGTCGGCATGGTCTCGAAGTTCGAGTGGAGCAACCTGTTCGACATCCCGGTGGAGTCCGGCGCCGCCGGCGCGAGCTCGTTCCTGCCGTTCGGCATTGCCGGTGCGGTCGCCGCTCTGGTGTACGGCATCTGGTTCTTCCTCGCTGTGGAGGGTGTTCCGCTCGCCGCCGAGGAGGCGAGCAACCCCAAGCGGGATCTGCCCCGCGGCATCATCGTCGCGATCTGTGTGCTGCTGGTGTTCGGTGCCGGTGTGCTGCTTCTCGGGCCTGGAGCAGCCGGTTCGTCTGCTCTCCAAGCCTCTGGCAATCCGCTGCCGGAGGCGGCCCGCATCGCCCACGGTGAGGGCAGCCTGCTGGCGACCTTCATCAACTGGGTCGGGCTGCTCGGGCTGATCGCCAGCTTCTTCTCGATCGTCTACGCGTACTCCCGGCAGCTCTTCGCGCTGTCCCGGGCGGGTTACCTGCCCAAGGTGTTGTCGGTGACCAGCCGCCGCAAGACGCCGTACCTGGCGCTCATCGTCCCAGGGACGATCGGCTTCATCCTGGCGGTGGCGCTCTACGACCCCGATGCGCCGGGGGCGCTGCTGATCAACATCGCGGTGTTCGGCGCGACCGTGTCGTACTGCCTGATGAACCTTTCGCACATCGTGCTGCGGGTGCGCGAGCCGGAACTGGAACGCCCGTACCGGACGCCGGGCGGCGTCGTCACCACCGGCATCGCGTTGACGTTGTCCATTGTGGCGGTGCTGGCGACGTTCTTCGTCGACATCCTGGCCGCCGGGATCACCGCCGCGCTGTTCGTCGCGTTCCTGGCCTACTTCTGGTTCTACTCGCGCCATCACCTGGTCGGCGGTGCACCTGAGGAGGAGTTCGCGGCGATCAAGGCGGCAGAGTCCGACCTCAAATAGTCGCTGCAGTCCCCCACAGGCCGGTGCAACCGGCACGAACCTGCGTTGATCATGCAGCTCAGCAGGCGACACGCCGACGACACGCCGAAAAAGCCCGACTGAGCTGCATGATCAACAACAATCTGCGAGCGCCGTCAGGGGTCAACGGAGCCGGACCAGGCCCTCCTGCACCACGGTGGCGAGCATCCGGCCGTCCTGCGCGAAGAAGTGGCCCATGCCGAGTCCGCGGGCTCCGGAGGCGCTCGGCGAGCTGACGTCGTACAGCACCCATTCGTCCACCCGGAACGGCCGGTGGAACCACATCGCGTGGTCGAGCGAGGCCAGCTGCAGCCGGTCGAACTCGGCCGACAGCGCGTGGGTGGCCAGCACCGAGTACAGCAGCGTCAGGTCCGAGAGGTACGCCAGGATGCACACGTGCAGCAGTTCGTCGTCGGGCAGCACGCCGTCGGTGCGGAACCACATCCTGTTGCGCGCCTGGGGTTGTGGGCCTGCCAGCCGCGACACCCAGGGCGGATCGTCGACGTAACGGATGTCGAACGGCCGCGGGATCCGGCCCCACACCGCCATCCGCTCCTTGATGGGCGCGATCCGTTCCGCGTACCCGGCCAGCGCGTCCGGACCGGGCACGTCGGGCATCGGGACCGCGTGATCGACGCCTTCTTCGTCGGCCTGGAATGACGCCGACATGGTGAAGATCGGCTTGCCGTTCTGCAGCGCGACGACCCGCCTGGTGGTGAACGACAGACCGTCCCGAACCCGGTCCACCTGGTAGATGATCGGCTGGTTCGGGCTCCCGGGTCGCACGAAGTAGGCGTGCAGCGAATGCACCCGGCGGTCGGCGGGCGCGGTGCGGCCGGCCGCGATCAACGCCTGGGCTGCGACCTGTCCACCGAAAACCCGGGTGGGCGAGACCTCTGGGGATACCCCCCGGAACAGGTTCTCGTCCAACCGCTCCAGGTCGAGCAGCGCCACCAGCCCGTCGACGACGGCCTGACCGCGTGGCACGCCGTCGATGTCGAGGTGGGTGCCGGGCGCTTGGTGCAGGTCGGTGAGGTCGTTCACGGGCCCACCGTATCCGGCACCGGATGGGCCACCGCACCGACCGCTACGAGATCGGTCACCCAGTGCCGGATCACGAAAGTTGCCCGGCGCTCAGTCCCGGTGGCCCAGCCGGTGCACGCGGATCAGGTTCGTCGAGCCGGAGGTGTTCGGCGGGGAGCCGGCGACGATGATCACCGTGTCTCCCTTGGAGTACCCCGGAACCTTCAACAGGCCGACGTCGACCTGCTCGACCATCTGGTCGGTGTTCTCCACCGCGTGCGTGACGAAGGTCTGCACGCCCCAGGTCAGCGAGAGTTGGTTGCGGGTCTCCTCGATCGGTGTGAACGCCAGCAGCGGCAGCGGGGTGTGCAGCCGGGCGAGCCGGCGGACGGTGTCGCCGGACTGGGTGAAGGCCACCAGCGCCTTGGCTTCCAGCCGCTCGCCGATGTCGCGGGCGGCGTAGGACAGCACCCCGCGCTTGGTGCGCGGAACGTGCGTCAGCGGCGGTACGGCAACGGATTCGCCCTCGACCGCCTCGATGATCTTCGCCATCGTCTTCACCGCGATGATCGGGTACTTGCCGACCGACGTCTCGCCGGAGAGCATCAGCGCGTCCGCACCGTCCAGGACGGCGTTCGCGACGTCCGAGGCCTCGGCCCTGGTCGGCCGGGAATGCTCGATCATCGAGTCCAGCATCTGGGTGGCGACGATCACCGGGCGGGCGTTCTCCCGGGCGATCTGCACGGCGCGCTTCTGCACCAGCGGCACCTGCTCCAGCGGCAATTCAACGCCGAGGTCGCCGCGGGCCACCATGATGCCGTCGAACGCCAACACGATCGCCTCGAGATTGGCCACAGCCTCGGGCTTCTCGAGCTTGGCGATGACCGGCAGCCGGGGCACCCCGACCTCGTCCATGACCTTGTGCACGAGCTCGACATCCGACGGCGAGCGGACGAAGGACAGCGCGATGACGTCCACGCCGAGCGACAGCGCGAACTGCAGGTCGTCGATGTCCTTCTGGCTCATCGCCGGAACTGAGACGTTCATCCCTGGCAGCGAGATGCCCTTGTTGTTCGACACCGGGCCGCCCTCGGTGACCGAGCAGTGCACGTCGTCGTCCACGACGCCGGTGACGACCAGGCCGACCTTGCCGTCGTCGATCAGCAGCCGGTCGCCGGGACGGGCGTCCTGGGCGAGTCCCTTGTAGGTCGTCGAGACCCTGTCCCTGGTGCCGACGATGTCGTCGACGGTGATGGTGACGTTCTCACCGGTGTTCCACTCGTGCGGCCCGTCGGCGAAGCGGCCGAGCCGGATCTTGGGGCCCTGCAGGTCGGCCAGGATGGCCAGCGCGCTGCCGGAGGCCTTGGCGGCAGCGCGGAGGCGGTCGTAGATGACCTTGTGATCGGCGTAATCGCCGTGGCTGAAGTTCATTCGTGCGACGTTCATCCCGGCATCGAGCAGCGCTGCGATGCCTTCCTCGGACGACGTCGCCGGTCCCATGGTGCACACGATCTTTGCGCGGCGATTCGAAGACATGGCCGTTACTTTAGCCGCCTTCTGAACCGATTCTGCGGCCGCCCTCACACCTTGATCACGGGCGGGTAACGGAAATCACCCGTCGTCCACACTGGCAATCACCGAGCGCGTACGGCGCCTAGCGCAGCGCGACCGCCGTGGGTTCCAGCGGGTCCGGCAGGTACGACGACCCGGCGAGGTAGGCGTCCACCCCGGCGGCCGCGGACCGGCCCTCGGCGATCGCCCAGACGATCAGCGACTGACCCCGGCCGGCGTCACCGGCGACGAAGACCCCGGGCACGTTGGTCATGTAGTTCTCGTCGCGGATGATGGTGCCGCGCGGGGACAGCGCGATCCCCAGCCCGTCCAGCAGGCCCTCCCGCTCCGGACCCACGAAGCCGAGCGCGATCAGGATCAGGTCCGCGTCGAGGTGGGTGTCGGTGCCCTCGGTCGGGATGAACCCACCGGGGATCCTGGTGCCCTCCACCAGATGCAGCCCTGTGACCTTGCCGTCGCTGCCCTCGATGGCGGTGGAGTTGACCCCGAACACTCGCTCCCCGCCCTCCTCGTGGGCGGCGGAGATCCGCAGCATCAGCGGGTAGGTCGGCCATGGCGTCGAGGGATCCCTGGTGGTCGGTGGCTGGACGTGGATGTCCAACTGCCGCACCGACTTCGCCTGCTGACGCAGCGCCGTCCCGTAGCAGTCGGCCCCGGTGTCGCCGCCGCCGATGATGATCACGTTCTTACCTTCGGCACTGATCTCCAGCGCCTCCCTGGTGCCTTCGAGCACTTCGTTCTGCTGCACCAGGTAGTCCATCGCCAGGTGCACACCCGACAGGTGCCGGCCGTCGACGGTCAACTCACGGGGAACGGTCGACCCGGTGGCGATCACCACCGCGTCGAAGTCGGCCTGCAACTGCTCGACGGTGATGTCCTTGCCGACGGCGCAGTTCGTCACGAACGTGACACCCTCGGCCTCCATCTGGCCCAGCCGGCGGTCCAGCACGTCGCGAGACATCTTGAACTCGGGAATGCCGTACCGCATGAGGCCACCGATCCGCCCGTCCCGCTCGTAGACGGTGACGGCGTGGCCGGCCCGCACCAGCTGCTGCGCAGCTGCCAGCCCGGCCGGACCGGAGCCGACGACGGCCACCGACCGACCGGTCGACAGTTCCGCCGGCCGGGGAGTCAGACCGTACCCACCGGCGATGGCGTGATCTGCGATCTCCTGCTCGACCAGCTTGATCGCCACCGGCTCGTCACCGATGCCCAGCACGCAGGCAGCCTCGCAGGGCGCCGGGCAGAGCCGTCCGGTGAACTCCGGGAAATTGTTGGTGGCGTGCAGCCGGTCCGACGCCTCTTCCCACTTGCCGGTACGGACCAGGTCGTTCCACTCCGGGATGATGTTGCCCAGCGGACAACCCTGGTGGCAGAACGGGATCCCGCAATCCATGCAGCGCGCCGCCTGGCTGCGGGTGTCCTGCTCCGGGAACGGCTCGTACACCTCTTTCCAGTCCCGCAGCCGCAACGGGACGGGACGGCGCGCCGGTCCCTGGCGGGAGTACTTCAGGAATCCGCTGGGATCAGCCATGGCTCGCCTCCATGATCATCTCGTCGGCATCGAGGCCGCGGGCGGCGGCCTCGGCGCGCAGTGACAGGACCCGCCGGTAATCGCGCGGCATCACCCTGGAGAAGCGGACCGCAGCGATCGGCCAGTCGGCGAGAAGCGCCGCCGCAACTCGTGATCCGGTCAGCTTGGCGTGCGAGCTGATCACCTCGCCGAGCCAGAAGACCTCGTCCGGGTCCAGCGGCTCCAGGTCGACCAGTTCCGGGTTGACCCGGGCCGGATCCGGATCGAGGAGATAGGCGATGCCGCCGCTCATCCCGGCACCGACGTTGCGGCCGGTGCGACCCAGGATGACCACCCGGCCGCCCGTCATGTATTCGCAGGCATGGTCGCCGGTGCCCTCGACCACCATCAGGGCACCGGAGTTGCGGACGGCGAACCGCTCCCCCACCCGGCCGCGCAGGTAGATCTCGCCGGACGTGGCGCCATAACCGATGGTGTTGCCGGCGATCACCTGGGTCTTGACCCCGGGCGCCTGGGACGGCGAGTTCTCGTCCGGCCGCACGACGATCCGGCCGCCGGACAGGCCCTTGCCGACGTAGTCGTTGGCATCACCCAGCAGGTCGATCGACACCCCACGGGGCAGGAACGCGCCGAGCGACTGACCGGCCGTCCCGGTCAGGTTGACCTCGATGGTGTGGTCGGGGAGCCCCTCCGGTCCGAAGACCCGGGTCACCTCGGATCCGAGCATGGTGCCCGCGGTGCGATCGACGTTGCGGATCGGCATGTCGATGCGGACTCCGCGGGCATCCTGCAGGGCCGACGCCGCCCGTTCGATGAGCCTTGCGTCCAGTGTCTTGGACAGGTCGTGCTGCGCGGGACGCGTGCAGGAGTACGCACTGTCGACGTCCGGGATCTCCAGCAGCGGGGCGAGGTCGAGGCCGTGCGCCCGGTGATGTGCGACGGCGTGCGTGACGTCCAGCATCTCGGCGTGACCGATGGCCTCGGCGACCGACCGGAACCCCAGCTCGGCGAGGTACTCCCGCACCTGCTCGGCGAGATACAGGAAGAACACCTCGACGAATTCCGGTGTGCCGGTGTACCGCTGGCGCAGCACCGGGTTCTGGGTGGCGATGCCCACCGGGCAGGTGTCGAGGTGGCAGACCCGCATCATCACGCAGCCCGCCACCACCAGTGGCGCGGTGGAGAAGCCGAACTCCTCGGCGCCGAGCAGGGCCGCGATGACGACGTCGCGCGCGGTCTTCAGGCCGCCGTCGACCTGGACCTTGACCTGCTCGCGCAACCTGTTGAGCCGCAACGTCTGCTGCGTCTCGGCCAGGCCGAGCTCCCACGGCTGGCCGGTGTGCTTGAGCGAGGTCAGCGGCGCCGCACCGGTGCCGCCGTCGTTGCCGGAGACGATCACCTTGTCGGCGTGCGCCTTGGTGACGCCCGCCGCGACGGTGCCGACGCCGGGTTCGGACACCAGCTTCACCGAGACCGCGGCCGCCGGGTTGGCGTTGCGCAGATCGTGGATGAGCTGCTTGAGGTCCTCGATCGAGTAGATGTCGTGATGCGGCGGCGGCGAGATCAGGCCGACACCGGCCGTCGCGTGCCGGGTCGCAGCGATCCACGGGTACACCTTGCTGCCCGGAAGCTGGCCGCCCTCACCGGGTTTGGCGCCCTGCGCCATCTTGATCTGGATCTCCGCGGAGTTGACCAGGTAGGCACTGGTGACGCCGAACCGACCGGAGGCGACCTGCTTGATGGCCGACCGGCGGACCGGGTCGAGCAGCCGTTCTATATCCTCACCGCCCTCGCCGGTATTCGACTTGCCGCCGAGCCGGTTCATCGCGATGGCGAGGGTCTCGTGCGCCTCGATCGAGATCGAGCCGTAGGACATGGCGCCGGTGACGAACCGCTTGACGATCTCCGACGCCGGTTCGACCTCGTCCAGCGGCACCGCGGGCAGCCGCCCGGTGTTCAGGTCGAACAGCCCGCGCAGCGTGCCGCCCTCGCGGGAAAGCTTGTCCACCGTGTCGCTGTACCGGCGGAACACCTTCTCCTGCTGACTCCGCGCCGAATGCTGCAGCAGATACACCGTTTCCGGGTTGAACAGATGGATCTCGCCCTCGCGGCGCCACTGGTACTGGCCGCCGGTCTCGAGCCCGCGGTGTTCCAAGGCGCGCGGGTTGGGCAGGAAGGCGAGCGCATGCCGCTGCGCCACGTCGGCGGCAATCGTCGCCAGCCCCGTCCCGCCGGTGCGGGTGGTGCTGCCGGTGAAGTATTCGTCCAGCACGTCGTTGTCGATCCCGAAGACGGCGAAGACCTGTGCCGCACGGTAGGACCCGACGGTGGAGATGCCCATCTTGCTCATCACCTTCAGCACCCCCTTGCCGAGGGCGTAGACGGTGTTGTGGATCGCCTTCTCCGGCGTGACGTCACCGAGCAGGCCGTGCCGGGACAGGTCTTCGGCGCTCTCCAGCACCAGGTAGGGGTTGACCGCGCCGGCGCCGTAGCCGAGCAGCAGCGCGATGTGGTGGACCTCGCGCGCGTCACCGGACTCGACGACCAGCGCCACCTTCGTCCGGGTCTTCTGCCGGACCATGTGCTGGTGCACCGCGGAGGTGAGCAGCAAGGAAGGGATGGGCGCCCGGTCGGCGCTGGAGTGCCGGTCCGACAGCATGATCACCCGGGCGCCGGCCGCGATGGCCTCGTCGGTCTCCCGGCGACATCGCTCGATCGCCGCGGCCAGCGCGTCGGCGCCGCCGTGCACATCGAACAGGCCCGACACGGTGGCGGAGGCGAACCCGGGCAGGTCGCCCTCGGCGTTCATCCGCATCAGCTTGGCCAGGTCGTCGTTGTCCAGCACCGGGAACGGCAGCACCACCTGACGGCAGGACCGCGGGCCGGGCTCGAGCAGGTTCTCCTCCGGCCCGATCACCGACGACAGCGAGGTCACGACCGCTTCCCGGATGGCGTCCAGTGGCGGGTTGGTGACCTGAGCGAACAGCTGGCTGAAGTAGTCGAAGATCAACCGCGGTCGGGTGGAGAGGACGGCCTCCGGGGTGTCGGTGCCCATCGAGCCGATGCCCTCGGCGCCGCTGGCCGCCATCGGGGTGATGAGGACCCGCAACTCCTCCTCGGTGTAGCCGAAGATGCGCTGCCGGGCGAGCACGCTGCGGTGCGACACGGTGACGTGCTCGCGGGCAGGCAGATCGGTCAGCCGGACGAGCCCGGCGTGCACCCAGTCCCGGTACGGCTGCTCGGCGGCCAGGTCCTCCTTGACCTCCATGTCGTCCAGGATTCGGCCCTGGTCGGTGTCCACCAGGAACATCCGGCCGGGCTGCAGCCGACCGCGCTCGAGCACCTTCTCCGGTGGGATCGGCAGTACACCCGCCTCGGAGGCGAGCACGACGGTGTCGTCGGTGGTCAGCCACCAACGCCCGGGGCGCAGGCCGTTGCGGTCCAGCACAGCGCCGAGCACGGTGCCGTCGGTGAACGTCACGCAGGCCGGGCCGTCCCAGGGCTCGATCAGCGACGCGTGGAACTCGGCGAACCCGCGCAGCTGCGGATCCATGGTGGCGTTGTTCTCCCAGGCCTCCGGGATCATCATCATCACCGCGTGCGGCAGCGTCCGGCCGCCGAGGTGCAGCAGTTCCAGCACCTCGTCGAAGGACGCCGAGTCCGACGCACCCGGGGTGACGATCGGGAACGCCCGCGCCAGGTCGCCAGGGATCAGCTTGGACGCCAGCATCGCCTCGCGGGCCCGCATCCGGTTCCGGTTGCCCCGCACCGTGTTGATCTCGCCGTTGTGTGCGATGTAGCGGAACGGGTGCGCCAGCGGCCAGGCCGGGAAGGTGTTGGTGGAGAAACGGCTGTGCACGATGGCCAGCGAACTGGAGGTCCGCTCGTCGGTGATGTCCGGGAAGAACACCGGCAGCTGACCGGTGGTCAGCATCCCCTTGTAGACCATCGTCCGGCTGGACATCGACGCGAAATAGATCGCGTACCGGCCCTCGTCGAAGCTGGCGGTGTCGTGCTCGATCCGTTTGCGGGCCGGGTAGATGGCGCGGTCCAGTTCGATGCCGGACGGCAGCGTCCCGTCCTCCCGGGCGGGCGCTGCCACGAAGACCTGCTCGAACGCGGGCATCACGTCGAGCGCCATCTGACCGACACCGGCCAGCACGGGCTCGGTGGGAATGGTGCGCCAGCCCAGCAGCGTCAGACCCTCGTCGGCGATGATCTGCTCGGCGATCCGCTTCGCGTCGGCCCGATCGGCGGCGTCGGCGGGCAGGAACGCGACACCGACGGCGTAGGCCTGGCCGTGCCGGGGGTCGTCGCTGACCGGCAGCGGGAAGCCGGCGGTGGCCCGCAGCAGCTCGTCCGGGACCTGGATCAGGATCCCGGCGCCGTCACCGACGGCCGGGTCCGCACCGGCGGCGCCGCGGTGATCGAGGTTGATCAGCGCCGTGACGCCGTCGTTGACGATCGAGTGACTGCGCCGGCCCTTGATGTCCGCGACGGCGGCCACCCCGCAGGCGTCGCGCTCGAACTGCGGGTCGTACAGCCCTTGGGGGGCGGGTGTTGCCGAGTACTGCACGGCAGACCTCCCGTCAGTAGGGAACCGGACCGGCGACGTCACCGCAGGTGCGGCTGGTGCTCGGTGGACAGATCAGATGTGAGAACCGGTGCTGCGGAAACGCGGTGGACGAACGCGGGAGTGCGGGACCAGGTGCCGTACAGCGGGAAAACGTGGCGCAGCACCACTGGTGACCATGTGCCTGCCGACCGGGGGTGCCGTTCGACAGAGCCCTGGCGGCGTTCCCACTGGTGGTCGTGCTGCTGGTGGTCGTGCTCCTGGTGGCAGTGCTGCAGGACTTGTTTGCTGCTGGTGGCACTGCTGCCGATGTCCGGTTGCGGCGGGTTGGTGCCACCGGGTCCGAGGCGGGGACGGTCGATCGCGGGATCGCCGCCCATCGTCACCGTGACCCGCGCTCGATGATCGCGCAGATCACCGGGACGTCAGTGGCCCAGCGCACCGCCAAAGTTACCGCACGCCGGACGCAGACCGGTACCAGGAAACGAACCGTTCAGCGTCAGCAACGACACATCCGCCGGCGACTTGTCAGGCGGGCGTCGACCGTTCACCCGGACCGGCCACCGAACCGGTCCGGTCCTGGCCGGCGGGCTCGCCGGACGGTGCCGCAGCGTCACCAACAGCGTCACCCTCGGCGTGGCCGGTACCGCCGTCGGGGGCCTGATCGGAATCTCCGGAGAAGCGATCCTGGTCGGCGGCCGCGACCCCGACCTCTGTCGAGACACCGGCAGTAGTAGTCCCACCGGCAGCAGTCGTCCCACCCGTCGCCGTACTTCCCGCACTCGTGCTGCCGCGCCGGCCGGGCCGGTCCGGACCCCAGACCAGCGCGGGGTCCTCCCTGCCGACGTGGCGTCGAAGGATGAGGAACAGCACCGCACCGGCGAACACGATGACGGAGGTGAAGACGTTGATCCGGAGCCCGAAGATGTGGTTGGCGGGGTCGATGCGAAGCATCTCGATCCAGGTCCGGCCCAGGGTGTAGCCGGCCACATAGACCGCGAACGCGCGACCGCCACCCAGCCGGTACCGCCGGTCTGCCCAGACGACGACGCCGGCGACGGCCAGGTTCCACAGGATCTCGTAGAGGAACGTCGGCTGGTAGACGCCGCACAGCACCTCGGGGGTGGCCTTGATGTAGTCAGTCGGGAACTCGCAGCTACCGCCGGCCGGCAGCGCGCCCGCCACCCCGCCGGGGGTGCGGACGAAGACCTCGAGGCCCCACGGCATGGTGGTCGCCGCGCCGAAGAGTTCCTGGTTGAAGTAGTTGCCCATCCGGCCGATCGCCTGCGCGACGACGATGCCGGGCGCGATGGAGTCGGCATAGGCGGCCAACGGCACCTTGTAGTACCGGCAGCCGATCCAGGCGCCGACCGCACCGAATGCGATCGCTCCCCAGATGCCGAGCCCACCGTTCCAGATGGCGAAGGCGTTCCACGGGTTGCGGCCCTCGCCGAAGTACAGCTGGTTGTCGGTGATGACGTGGTAGATCCGGCCGCCGATGATGCCGAACGGGACCGCGAAAACGGAGATGTCGGTGACCCGGCCCGGCCGGCCGCCGCGGGCCACGAAGCGCTTGTTGCCCCACCAGACGGCGACGACGATGCCGATGATGATGCAGATCGCGTAGGCGCGCAGCGCCACCGGTCCGACGTACCAGACCCCTTGTGGCGGTGAGGGAATCGTCGCCAGGTGCACGGGCAGCTGACGGATCACCGGGGACCGGCCTCGGTGAGTTCGGGCACCGCCGCCCTGCGGGTGGACGCCGCCCGGCGGATACCGGCGGCCAGCTCGGCGGCCAGCTCGGCGGCGGCATCTGCCCCACCCCGCTCGGCAGCGCTGACGAAGGCGGACCCCACGATCACCGCATCGGCGAAGGCGGCGATCTCGGCCGCCTGTTCACCGGTGCGCACGCCGAGGCCGACCCCGATGGGCAGGTCGGTGATCTCGCGGCACCTGGCGACCAGCGCCGGCGCCGCGGCGGACACGGTGTTGCGTGCCCCGGTGACACCCATCGTCGAGGCGGCGTAGAGGAAGCCGCTGGTCGCCGATGCGGTCCTGGCGATCCGCTCCGCCGACGAGGAGGGCGCCACCAGGAAGATCGGGTCCAGATTCTCCCGGTGCGCGGCGTCGAGCCAGGGGCCGGCCTCGTCGACGATGAGGTCGGGGGTGATGACGCCGGAGCCACCGGCCGCGGCCAGGTCACGGGCGAAGGCGTCGACCCCGTGCGCCAGGATCGGGTTGAAGTACGACATGACAACCGCCCGCCCACCGGCGGACGTCACGCTTTCCACGACAGTGAAGACGTCACGCACCCGGAATCCGTCCTCCAGCGCCGTCTGCGCGGCCAACTGGATCACCGGCCCGTCCAGCACCGGATCGGAGAACGGCAGGCCGACCTCGACCAGGTCGCAACCGCCCTCGATCATCGCGGCGAGCAGCTCCGCCGAACCGGCGACGGTCGGGTAACCAGCGGGCAGGTAGCCGACCAGAGCGGACCGGCCCTGCGCCCGTAGATCGGCGAACATCTCCTGCAGGGCAGTCATCGCGATGTCCCATTGTCGGCCGACTCGGCGTTCGCCGTGGTCGCGTCGACGGGCTGGATGTCTCCGGCGTTGACGTCGACGGGCTGCGGATCTCCCGGGGTGACGTCGCCCGTGGCGGCGGTCGGTTCGTCCAGGTGGAACCAGCGCATGGCGGTTTCCATGTCCTTGTCACCGCGGCCGGAGACGTTGATCAGCACGATTCCGTCCGGGCCGATCTCCTTCGCCAGCTCGACGGCGCCGGCCACCGCGTGGGCGGACTCGATGGCCGGGATGATGCCCTCGGTGCGGGACAGCAGCGCGAAGGCGTCCATGGCCTGGGTGTCGGTGATGGAACGGTATTCGGCGCGACCGATCTCGGCCAGGTGCGAGTGCTCCGGACCCACCCCGGGGTAATCCAGTCCCGCAGAAATCGAATGCGACTCGATGATCTGGCCGTCGCTGTCCTGCAGCAGGTAGGACCGGGCACCGTGCAGCACCCCGACGGTGCCGCCGCTGATGGTGGAGGCGTGCCGTCCGGTCTCGATGCCGTCGCCGCCGGCCTCCATCCCGACCAGCCGGACACCGGGGTCATCCAGGAAGGCGTGGAAGATGCCGATCGCGTTCGAGCCACCGCCGACGCACGCCGCGACTGCGTCCGGTAGCCGGCCGGTCAGCGCCAGCACCTGAGCGCGCGCTTCGAGGCCGATGATCCGCTGGAAGTCCCGCACGATCACCGGGAAGGGGTGCGGCCCGCCGACGGTACCGAACAGGTAGAAGGTGTGGTCGACGTTGGTGACCCAGTCGCGGAACGCCTCGTTGATGGCGTCCTTGAGCGTCGACGAACCGGAATCGACGGCGACGACCTCGGCGCCGAGCAGGCGCATCCGGGCCACATTGAGGGCCTGGCGTTCGGTGTCCACCCGCCCCATGTAGATGCAGCATTCGAGGCCGAGCAGTGCGGCCGCGGTCGCGGTGGCGACACCGTGCTGGCCGGCGCCGGTCTCGGCGATGACCCGCTTCTTGCCCATCCGCTGCGCGAGCAGCGCCTGCCCCAGCACGTTGTTGATCTTGTGCGAGCCGGTGTGGTTGAGGTCCTCCCGCTTGAGCAGGATCTGCGCGCCGCCGACCTGCTCGGTCAGCCGCTCCGCCACCGACAGCGGGCTCGGCCGCCCGGCGTAACTGGCCGCCAGGTAGTCCAGCCGACCGAGGAACTCCGGGTCACGCCGTGCCTTGCGGTAGCTGTCGGCTACCTCGTCCAGGGCGCCGACCAGCGCCTCCGGCAGCCAGCGGCCACCGAACGAACCGAAGTAGCCGCGCTCATCGGGGTCGTGGGCGGTGCCGGCGAGACCGTCGGAGGGCCGCGGCAGGGTGGTATCGACGCCGGTGTCGGCCGCGGAGTCCCGTGCGATCGCGGAGGGCCGCGGGGCAGCGCCGGTGGCGGTGGGCGTGACGCGGGCAGAACTGACAGACACACGAACTCCAGACGGTCGTCGCGCGGCCCGGGTCAGCGGGACGGGCGCGGGCATGACGGGTGCGAACCTGCCGTCACCAGGTCCGCGACGGCCGCGCGCGGATCTCCACTGGTGACCAGTCCCTCGCCGACGAGTACGGCGTCGGCACCGGCGCCGGCGTATGCCAGCAGGTCGTTCGGGCCGCGGACGCCCGATTCCGCGACAGTGACCACGCCGCTGGGCAACCCCGGCGCGATGCGGGCGAAGACGTCACGGTCGACGGTCAGCGTGGTCAGGTCCCTGGCGTTGACGCCGATCACCTTGGCGCCGGCGGCCAGCGCGCGGTCGGCCTCCTGCTCGGTGTGGATCTCCACCAGTGCGGTCATCCCGAGCGATTCGATCCGCTCCAGCAGGCCGTGCAGCACGTTCTGTTCCAAGGCCGCGACGATCAGCAGCACCAGGTCGGCGCCGTGCGCCCGTGCCTCATGGACCTGGTACGGGCTGACGATGAAATCCTTGCGCAGCACGGGAATGTCAACGGCTGCCCGGACCGCGTCCAGATCGGCCAGCGACCCGCCGAATCTGCGGCCCTCGGTGAGCACCGAGATGGCTCGCGCACCGGCGTCGGCGTAGATGCTGGCCAGTCCGGCCGGATCGCCGATCTCGGCGAGTGCGCCTCGGGAGGGACTGGCGCGCTTCACTTCTGCGATGACGCCGACACCAGGTTCGAGCAACACCGGCAGGACGTTGCGGACCTGGGGGGCGTCGACCGCCATCGCTTTGATCTCGGCGAGGGGGACCTGTGCTTCGCGCGCGGCAAGATCCTCACGAACGCCGACAAGGATCCCGTCCAGCACGTTCACCCGATCGTCTCCCGTCCGCTTGCCGATCCGTCGCCGATCCGTGATGCCCATCCGTTCGACCTTCGGCCGGATCACCGACTGGTGCCTGGTCAACCCCACCGGCACCCCTGGCCGGCCATCTTGTTCGCAGGCCGCTACGTCGGCCGCGATGCCTGCGGGTCATCGTAACCGTCCCCGGATGTCTGTTCTGACACAGTCCCTTCCGGGGAACCACCGGTTGTACCCGGCCGTGTCGTTGACGTCCCCGAACCGGTGACCGCGCCCACCACAGGCGTCTGTCCGTCAGCGCCGCCATCGTGACCGCCGTCGTGACCGCCATCAGTACCGCCGTCAGTACCGTCGCCGTCCCCCGTCCCGGATGCAGATCCGGCGGTCGGATCCGAGCCGGCGGTCGGATCCGAGCCGGCGTCCAGCGCCTTCCACCAGTCACCCTGCTCGAGTGCGGCCGAATCCGCCCCTGCCCGCGCCTGCGCCATGCCTCGCGCCGTTGTGCCGGTGCCCCCGACTCCGGGATCCGGCAGCGGCGGCCGTCCGCTCGTAGCGGGCCCCGAGTCGCCGAGCACCCACCCCCAGCACGACCAGCACCCCGGCCAGCAACAGCAGCAGGCCGCCGAGCACCGCCAGTGCGGGACCGGCGAGATGCAGCTGCGCAACCCCGACCGGGTCGGCCGGCCTGGTCAGCGAGCTGGTCAGGGCGGGCGGTCCGGTCGGCCCTTCGGCCGCCGACAGGGCGGACCGGACGGCGACGGTGAGCCCGCAGAGCAGCAGTACCAGGCCCACCAGCCGGCGCGGCAGGCCGCCGGTGGCCAGTGCGGCGCCCAGCCCGGCCAGGCCGACCAGGGCCAACGGCACCAGCTCCGGCACACACGTACCACCGGTCAGAGCGACCGTCAGCGGCCCGGTCAGTGGGTCGACGAAATCCGCCGACCACCAGGTCAATGCCGCGGCGACAGCCACCAGGGCGGCCCCGGCGACACCGGCCAGGACGACGACCGCGAGCTGCCGGCCCGGGCGCCGGTCGGGCGTTGCACCCGCCGGCGCGGGGACCGCATCGGTCTGGTCAGCCACCGACCGGCCTCAGCGTCTCGGCCGCGCCGTCCGGCCTCAGCGTCCCCGCCGCACCGACCGGCCTCAGCGTCGCCGCCGCGCCGACCGCGGCGATCACCGCCGCGGCCTTGCCCTGGCATTCGGCGTCCTCCGATGCCGCGACCGAATCGGCGACCACCCCGGCCCCCGCCTGCACCCGGGCGATCCCATCGGCCAGCAGTGCCGTCCGGATGGTGATCGCGGTGTCCGCGTCGCCGGCGAAGTCCAGGTAACCGACCACACCGCCGTAGACCCCTCGGCGGGACGGCTCGAGCTGGTCGATGATCTGCATCGCCCGCGGCTTGGGGGCGCCGGAAAGCGTGCCGGCCGGAAAGCATGCCGCGAGGGCGTCATAGGCGGTGCGGTCCGCCGCGAGCCGGCCGGTGACCGTGGACACGATGTGCATGACGTGGCTGTACCGCTCGATGGTGAAGAACTCGACGACCTTGACGCTGCCGGCGGCGCACACCCGACCCAGGTCGTTGCGGCCCAGATCGACCAGCATCACGTGCTCGCTGCGCTCCTTGGCGTCGGCCAGCAGGTCCTTGGCGAGCAGCACGTCCTCTTCGTCGGTGACGCCGCGCGGGCGGGTGCCGGCGATCGGGTGCATGGTGACGAGCCCGTCCCGCACCGTGACCAGCGCCTCCGGAGACGATCCGACGACCGCGATCGGGTCGCCGTCGGGCGTGGGCAGCCGCAGCAGGTACATGTACGGGCTCGGGTTCGTCGCCCGCAGCACGCGGTAGATGTCCAGCGCCGCAGCGGTTGTCGGCACGTCGAAGCGCTGGGAGAGCACGATCTGGAAGGCGTCACCGGCTCGGATGTGTTCCTTGGCAACCTCGACCATCTCCGCGGTACTCGGCGGATTCGACCCGGCGGGTGACCTCGGGCTGCTCGTGCCTGAAGACCGCCGCCGGAAGTGAGATCGGCGCCGCCAGCCGCTCGCTCATGGCGGTCAGCCGCTGTACCGCCGAGTCATAGGCGGCGTCGACCCGCTCGTCGCTGGCATCCCAGTTCACCGCGTTGGCGATCAGCGTGACGGTGCCCTCGTGGTGATCGAGCGCAGCCAGATCGGTGGCCAGCAGCATCACCAGTTCCGGCACGCCCAGCTCGTCCACCGCTCCCCCGTCGGCCTGCCCGTCGGAGGTGCCGTCGGTAGGGCCGCCCGTCGCACTGGGGGCCGCACCGATCCGCTCCAGCCGCCGGACGACGTCATATCCCAGGTAACCGACCATCCCGCCGGTCAGCGGTGGCAGATCCGGCCAGCGGCTCGGTGTGCAGCAGCCGCAGCGTCTCGGCGAGCGCGCGCAACGGATCACCGCCGGTGGGCAGGCCGACGGGCGGCTCACCCAGCCAATGCGCGTGACCGTCCCGTTCGGTCAGTGCAGCGGGCGCCGCCACCCCGACGAACGACCACCGGGACCAGGAGTGGCCGTTCTCCGCCGATTCCAGCAGGAAGGTGCCGGGTCGGTCCCCCGCCAACGTCGCGTACAGGCCGACCGGCGTGATCGCGTCGGCCAGCAACCGCATCGTGACCGGGATGACCCGCCGATCACGGGCGAGCTCACGGAACTCCTGCCGGCTGGGGGCGACCTCGCCGAGGGCGCGCTGGGCGCTGCGCGCGGGCGGAGGCGAGGGCACAGACATGGCGGCCATTGTGCCGGTCGTACGGTGGGCCGGTGACCGCCGCATCCGACGGGCCGACCGCCGCCGACACTGCCGCCGCGACCGCCCTTCCCGTTCCGCGGGACACTCCGCACCGACGTCCCGAACGCAGCGAAGCGGCGGGGATCGCGGTGGCAGCCTGGACGGACCGGCAGACCGAGGCTGGATCTGCGCCGCCGCGGCTCGTTGAAGTGGTCGGCCACCGAGCCCGGGGTGCTCGGGGCGTGGGTTGCCGAGATGGACCTGCCACTGGCGCCGGCCATCGTCGACGCCCTGCACACAGCGACGGACAACGGGCTGACCGGGTATCTGCCCGAATACCTGGACGTCGCTGTTGGGACCGCGACCGCGCAGTGGTTGTCCCGGTACGACTGGCAGGTCGACCCGACGGGCGTGCACCCGGTCGCGTCCGTGGTGGCCGCACTGCGGGTCGTGCTGAACCACCTGTCGGATCCGACCGGCCCGGTCGTCCTCCCGACCCCGGCCTACATGCCGTTCCTCACCGTTCCGCAGCTGTCGGGACGGGAACTGATCACCGTTCCGATGCGACTGGACGGCGACCGCTGGGAACTCGATCTGGAGGCCATCCGCGGCGTTCTCCGCCCCGGCGCGCTGCTGCTGCTGACCAATCCGCACAACCCGACCGGACGGGTGTTCACCGAGGACGAGTTGCTCGCGGTGGCCGATCTTGTCGCGGACGCGGACGCCACCGTGTTCGCCGACGAGATCCATGCGCCGCTGGTGTATCCCGGCCACACCTTCCGGCCGTACGCCGCGCTGAACGCGCAGACCGCGGCCCACACCATCACCGGCACGTCGGCGTCCAAGGGCTGGAATGTCGCGGGCCTGGGCTGCGCCCAGCTGATCTTGTCCGACGACCGGAGCCGGGACCGCTGGATACGGATCGACCCGTTCGAGTGGTACGGAGCGACGCCGCTGGGCGCGATGGCCACGGTCGCCGCCTACACCCGGGGCGCCGATCACCTCGCTGCCGTTGTGGAGTATCTGCGTGCGGGCCGTGACCTGTTCGTCCGTGAACTGGCGCTGTCGCTACCGGCTGCGCGCCTTTTCCCTTTGGAGGGAACCTATCTGGGTTGGCTGGACCTCCGCGACACCGATTGCGCCCCGGCCGATGTCGCCGCCCGCGCCCGGGTCCGTGGGGTCGACGGCACGCTTCTGCGGCACGCCGGGATTCCTGCGGCTGAACCTGGCGATGCCGCACCATCTGGTGCGAGAGCTGGCGGTCCGGCTGGGCGCCTGCGCGTCGGCGTCGTGAGCCGGCGCGCTCGCCGCGAGTTGCGGCGACATACGGCGTGATGACGGCCCAGTTTCCCGCGGCAGGTCCGCCCAACTGCCCGTCGGGGGAGACGGCACCACACGCCGACGAGTCGACGGCACCACGCTCAGCCGACCGGCAGGGTGCCGCGCGGATCGGCGTGCCGGAGCTCGAGCGGATCGCGGCCCGCGGATGGCAGGCGACCAGCACCGCCGTTGTGGGTGATTGGTTGCTGCGGGCCGGCAGCGGTTTCACCGGGCGGGCCAACTCAGTGCTGCCGTTGGGATCTCCCGGGATGACGATCGGCGCGGCGCTGGCCGAGGTCGAGCAGTTCTACCGCGGACAGGGACTTCCCCCGCTGTTCCAGATCCCCCGCTGTGACCAGACCGCCGAGCTGGAAGCGTTTCTCGATGACCGCGGATGGGACCCGTTCAACCCGACGATGGTGCTGGTGGCCGATGTCCGGGACGCAGCGGACCGCTGCCCACCGGTGCAAGGATGGCCGCCGGCGGTGTTCGAGCCCGGGCCTTCCGCGGACTGGTTGGCGCGTTACACCTATCGCGGCTCGGCGCTGCCACCGTCGGCGGCCGCCATCCTGCAGAACGCCGAGCCGGTGGTGTTCGGCTCCGTCGTTCTGCCCGGCGTCACGGGGCACCCCGCTCCGGAGCGCCTCGCGGCGGAGCCCGACCGGGCCCGGCACCGGGATGTGGTGGCGGTCGTGCGGGGAGCGCTGACCGACGGCTGGCTCGGGGTCACCGCACTGACAGTCGACCCGTCCCGCCGGCGATCGGGCGCCGGCCGGCACCTGATGGGAGAGCTGCTGCGGTGGGCGGACTGTCGTGGTGCGCGCCACTGCTACCTGCAGGTCGCCGCGGACAACGAGGCGGCACTGCAGCTGTACTCGCGGCTGGGCTTCAGCGAGCATCACCGGTATCACTACCGGCGGCGGGCGACCCCGTGACGTCCGGCCCAGTGACGTCCGACCCGGCAACGTCCGACCCAGAGACGTCCGGCCCGATCACGAGCGACCCACCGGTCACCGACTCGGTGATGAGCCCGTCGTCGAAGCAGGTCCTGGTGCCGGTGTGGCAGGCCACCCCCGTCTGGTCGACCAGAACCAGCAGCGTGTCGCCGTCGCAGTCCCGCCGGACTTCCACCACCCGCTGCGTGTTGCCGGACGTCGCACCCTTCACCCAGTACTCCTGACGGGACCGCGAGAAGTACGTCGCGGCACCGGTTGTCAGCGTGCGACGCAGTGCCTCGGCATCCATCCAGGCCACCATCAACACCTCTTTGGTGTCGAACTGCTGCACCACCGCGCAGATCAGACCGGCATCGTTGAAGCGCAGACCGACGTCGGGCGCCGTCATCGATCCACCGCCTGCAGCGACTCGCGCACCGGGTACCCGGCGGCCGCGAGTTGCCGCTTGACCGCGTCGATCCGCAGCTCGCCGAAGTGGAACACCGACGCGGCCAGCACGGCGTCGGCTCCGGCCGCCACGGCGTCCGGGAAGTGGTCGAGTGAACCGGCGCCCCCTGAAGCGATCAGCGGCACACCGACGGACGCGCGGATCAGCCGGAGCATCTCGGTGTCGAATCCGTCCTTGGTGCCGTCGGCGTCCATGGACGTCAGCAGGATCTCCCCCGCGCCCGACGCTTCCGCCAGCTCGGCCCACCGGACGGCGTCGATGCCGGTACCCCGACGGCCGCCGTGCGTGGTCACCTCGAAGCCGGACGGGCAACCCGCCGCACCGTCACCGGTCACCCGCCGCGCGTCGATCGCGATCACCACACATTGCGAGCCGTAGCGATTGGCCGCCTCGCGGAGGAATTCCGGTCGGGCGACGGCAGCGGAGTTGATCGACACCTTGTCGGCGCCCGCTCTGAGCAGGGCGTCGATGTCCTCGATGGTCCGGACGCCGCCGCCGACGGTGAGCGGGATGAAGACCTGCTCCGCGGTGCGGCGGATCATCTCGTAGGCACTGCGCCGGTTGTCGCTGGTCGCGGTGATGTCCAGGAAGGTCAGCTCGTCGGCGCCCTCCTCGTCGTACCGGCGAGCCAGTTCGACCGGATCGCCGGCGTCCACCAGGCCGACGAAGTTGACGCCCTTCACCACCCTGCCCTCGGACACATCGAGACAGGGGATGACGCGAACGGCGACCGGCATGAGACCAGCGTACGAACACCCGACTCAGCGCGGGCCGTCTACCCTGATGACGGCGCCCAGGACGCCACCGGTCCGCGGGAACAGGCTCAGCCTGCCTGGATGCACGGCACGATCGACCGGCCTCCCCTTCGGCCCGATCAGGCGGACATCGGGTTTGCCGAAAGGGGTCCCGCATGCCCTCGCTACCCAACAATCCCGACCTGCGACAGTTCCGCCGCCGCGCCAAGAACCTGCTGCGAGCCGCGAAGGACGGCGATCCCGCCGCCCTCGAGGCCCTGAGCGACCGGCGCGGCAGAGCACCGACCCTGGCCGCGGCTCAGCATGCGGTCGCCCGAGCGCACGGCTTCGCCAGCTGGCCCCGACTGCGCCACTACCTCGATGCGGCAGAGGTTCTCGGACGGGACACGACCCGCGATGCCGATGGGCCGGCGGATCCCGCCGATCGATTCTGCCGGCTGGCCTGCCTGATCTACAGCGACAGGGACGGGCCGGATCGGTGGGCGGCAGCGCGCACGATGCTGGCAGCGGACCCCGAGCTCCCGACACGCACCATCGCCGCGGCGGCCGCGGTTGCGGACCCGATCGCCGTCGCCGCGCATCTCGCGCGTGACCGGCAATCCGCGATCGCCCTGTCGGGACCACATCGGTGGTCGCCGCTGCTGTATTTGACCTACTCGCGGGTGCACGCAGCCGGCCAGCCCGCTGAACGGTTCCTGCGCACTGCCGAGTTGCTGCTCGACGCCGGTGCCGATCCCGACGCCGGCTATCTGTGGTCGGGGCTCACTCCGCCGTTCACCGCGCTGACCGGCGTCTTCGGGGAGGGCGAGCAAGGTCCGGAGAAGCAGCCGCGACATCCGTATCAACAGCAGCTGGCCAGGCTGCTGCTCAATGCCGGCGCTGACCCGAACGACGGTCAGACGCTGTACAACCGGATGTTCCGGCCCGACAACAGCCACCTGGTCCTGCTCTTCGAGTTCGGCCTCGGGCACACCGGGGGCAGTCCGTGGGCACGGCGACTCGGGGACGCTCTCGATTCGCCGGGCAGGATGCTGGGGCAGCAGATGGCGTGGGCCATCGACCACGGCTTCGACGACCGGGTACGCCTGCTGCTGGCCCACGGATTCGACGCCCGGAGTCCGCTGCCCGATGGTCGCACCGCCGTCGAACATGCGGTCGCCGCCGGTCGGTCCGACCTGTTGGAAGAGCTCGACCCCTCCGCCCACCGTCGCGGGATCGACCCGACCCCCTGACGCCTCACACCGGGGCCAGCGCGCCCAACACACCGATCACCACCAGCCCGGTGGCAGCCGCCGTTCGCACCCGGTCCGCCCGGATCAGCGAGCGGTGCGCCGCCGCATCCCAACCCGTCGACAACCGGCGGTGCAGCGGCACGGCGACGAAGGCCGTGACCCCCAGCACCACCGCCACCAGTCCGGCGGCAACGCCGGCGGCCGCAATCCCATAGGGGTGGTCCACCAGCAGCCACCCGGTTCCGACCACCAGCACCGCGAACAGCGGCCCGACCACCATGCTGATCCGGCGTTGGTGCAGTCGCTCGTACTCGGCGAACGCGGTCGTCGGAACCAGCGCGAACTGCGGGTAGACGACCAACTGCACCGTCCATTGGAATCCGGCGTACGCCGCCGCCGACATCAGGAACAGGGCCGAGGACAAAGGCATCAGCCCATCATCGGCGCCGCGCGGCCCACACTCCGTGCCGACCCCAGTGGGTGCCGAGACCGTGGGTGCCGGAGCAGCTCGACTGGGCTCTCACCGAACGTGACGCACAACCGCCCCGCAGGTCGACGACAGATCAACGTTGCGACGGTACCGTTCTGGGCATTCCGGTGAATCATCACCCAACGGACAAGTCGACGTTCGTTTTTGTCGTCGGGCGTCTCCTCCCGAGTGTGGACGCGACGCAGAAGGGTCGGGAATGGCGGGGCTCATCGACCGCACGCTGAGGCACGATCCGGCGGCGTGCCCGGAGCCCACGCCCGCCGCGCCCGTGCTCCCGCACGCAGGCGTCGGCGACCAACTCGCGGACCTGGCCGACCTGGCCGCGAGGTGCTGTCACGCCAAGTTCGCCGTCGTCCACGTGACCGGCTTCCCGGCGGTGTGGCGACCGGCTCACCCTGCGGCCCAGCTGCCGACCTCGGCCATGGAATGGCCGGGCGTCAAGGACGCCGTCACCTCGGCCGGGCTCATCGTCGTCACCGACGCCGCCCACGATCCGCGCACCGCATTCCATCCCCTGGTGGTCGCCGGCCCGCGGATCCGCGGGCTTGTGGCCGCGCCGCTGGTTACCCCGACCGGAGATGTCATCGGCGCGCTGGCGGTGTTCGACAGCGCCGAAGGCGCTTCGGAGATCCCCGTTGACGCAGTCCTGGCGGTGGCGCGGTCTGCGGCGAGCCAGCTGGATCTCGTCCGCCGAATCGGGGCGCTCACAGCGGAACTGGTGGCCGCGAAGGACGGAGGCGAGCCGAAAGCCGTTGCGCCATCAGCGGTCGGACAGGAGGTGGAAGGACGGTGGCATGCCCTGGTCGAGCACTCCCCGCTGGCACTGGCGGTCCTCGTGGGCGACGGGACTTTCCGGTTTGTCAACCGGCAGGCCGCCCGGTTGGTCGGCGCCCGCCGCAGGTCGCTGATCGGTCGCGGGCTGACGGAGTTCCTCCCGGAGCCGGCCGATCGGGACTGGCTGACGACGGCACTGATCGGGATCATTTCCGGTGGCTCACCGGTCCTCTCCCGACGGGCGACCCTCCACACCGTCGCCGGCGGCCGGATCACCATCGAGTACAGCCTGGCGGCGATCATGGACCGGGGCGGGCCGGCCGTTCAGCTTGAACTGCGGGACGTCAGTTCCGCGGTGGCGGCCGAGCGGCAGTTG
>CAWCUA010000005.1:0-124836 GCA_963798625.1 uncultured Actinomycetota bacterium | reverse complement strand
AGCCGGGTATGTCGTCAACGACGGTCCCGACGCGGGGCCTTCGACGCCGACACACCCCGGTACCGACCTTCGTCAGCGCTGTGACGGCAGCCAGGGCAAGGGCAGGGAGCAGCATCCCGGGTATCTCGGACGGATCGGTCTCCAATCCGAAGAAGACGAAGAAAACTGCAGCGAACAGATCCCGAAGCGGCGTGAGCACCTCCCTGGCCCCCTCGGCGACCCGGCCGGAAAGTGCGATGCCGACCAGGAATGCCCCGACGGCTTCGGATACCTGGAGTTCATTTGCAAATCCCGCCACGAGCAGCGCCAACCCGAAGGCAATGAGCAGCAACACCTCTTTGTTGTCCGAGTAGACAAAGCGACCCAAGGCTCTTCCAAATCGGAGCGCAACGATGAAAGCGATGCTGATCGCTATCAAGGCGATGGCCACAGAGGTCGCTCCGGCCAGGAGTCCGACACCGGCAAGCATCGCGGTCAGGACCGGGAGGTACAGCGCCATGGAGAGGTCTTCCAGCACCAGAATCGACAGCACGACCGGTGTTTCGCGGTTCCCCAGTCGCCTTAGATCAGTCAGCAGCTTTGCGGTGATGCCCGAGCTGGTCACGTATGTCACGCCAGCCATCGCCAGCACCGCCGGAGCAGGCCAGTCCAGCAGTAGTCCCACCACCGCGCCCGGCAGGGCGTTCGTCAGCACATCCACGATCCCGCCGAACGCATGCTGACGCAGGTTGGTCGTCAGTTCACTGGCGGAGTATTCGAGGCCCAGGAGCAACAGCAGAAGGACGACGCCGATCTCCGCGCCGATCTCGATGAAATCGTCGCTGGCATCGAGCGGAATGAGACCGCCCCGCCCGAAGGCCAGGCCCGCCAAGAGGTAAAGCGGTATAGGCGACATTCCTATTCGGGCCGCAAGCCGTCCCAGCACGCCAAGACCCAGGACCACCGCGCCCAACTCGATGAGCAACAGCCCCATGTCCACTGTCGGCTCCGTTCTGCTTCGTCAGCAGCGGACCGATACTCCACGAGCTGACCGAGCGACGGACACTGCTCGCCTGAGGCTATTCGTTGATGATCTGTTTCAGCGCATCGATCGCTTCCGCGGTCCCCACCACGACCAGCGTGTCCCCGCCGTGCAGTTCGGTGTCAGGACCCGGCGATGGCACGATTTCCTTGTCCCGCATCAGTGCAACGATCGATGCGCCCGTCCTGGTTCGAGCCTTCGTCGCGCCCAGGGTCAGCTCGTCGTACCGGGAGCCGTGCGGAATCCGGATCTTGCCGGTGGACAGGCTGCTGATCTGTTCGCTCAGTGAGGCCAAACGCTGAACGATCCGTCCGCTTCCCAGGACCTGTGCGAGTGCATCGGCTTCTGCGGCGCTCATCTGCAGGACGGAACTGCACGAGTCGGGATCCTCTTTGCTGAACACCAGCAGGTCCCGGTCGCCGTCCCGGTGACTCACGACGCCGATTCGTCTGCCGGCATCGGTGATGAAGTCGTAACGCATGCCGATTCCGGGAAGCTTCGTTTCGGTGATCTCGACGTCGTCGTCAAACATGATCCTGACCCTTCCGCGCCGGTTCGCCCTGTTCCCAACTGCGGGTCCCGCGGCGCTCGACGCGTACTTCAACAACGAACGCGCACAGAGTAGTCCAGGGATGTGGACATCTGGGTCTGCAGCCGGAACAGGATGCGGCGCCTGCAGCGAGGACTGGATGCGGTGTGCAAGATCAGTGTCCCGAATTCGGGAGTGAAGTACGAGTTGTCGGCAGGGGCGGACTTCAGAATGGCGGGTTGTCGTCGTCCGGCGGCGTCATCCCCGCCTGGGCGTCGCGAAGCCTGCGCTGAATGACCTCCAGAGCAGTCGGCTCCGTAGGTGGCGGCCGGAAGCTGTTGGCAATGACGGCTCCGATGAATGCTGCGTCCGGCTGGCCGATCGGGACCTCCGGTTCCTTGACGGCAACAGTGCCCTTCCCGCCGAGCAGCCCCGCTCGCTGAGCCGACCGGATTCGCGCCAGGACCCGCTCGCGGAAGGCGCGGCGCTCAGCCAGGTGGATCTTCACCGCGGTGGGTGTCGGATCGTCGAGGTCCAGCGGCGCCGCGCACCTGGCGGCGTGTTCGTCATCTGCGGCGCCGATGGACAGGCGCGGACCGTCGGCCACGGTCAGCAACTCATCGGGCAGCGTCAGCTCGGTCGGTGCGTCGGTGTATCGGTGACCGGTTGGACTGGTCCACACCATGCTGCCGTCGGTGCCACGCCGGGCGGACCAATCGGAATGATGCTTGAGCAAATGGTGACGGCGGCAGTGTGGATCGAGGTTGCACGGACACGTCGGCCCGCCGTTGTCAGGTGACTCGTGGTCGTAGGCAGTTCGATGATCGAGGTCGCAACGCCACGCCGGTTGTCGACACGACGGGAAGCGGCACGTGGCCGCGAGAGTCGTCACGATGTCGCGCTGTTTCTGACTGGGCCGGTACCCGAATCGGCCGCTGGCGTGCTCCGGTGTGCCGGTATGCGGATCGATGACGGCGATGCTGACGCTGGCCGCCGCTGACGCGATCGCCGTCCCGAGTTCCGCGGTGATCGCCCCGTAGCCCTCGAGGTGAGCCGGCAGCTGATCGAGTGCCATCAGGGTCGACAGCGACATCGTCACGGTCAGATGCGGTCGGCGGCCCTGCCGGGTGAGCTGTCCTGTCCGATCGCCCTTCCGTCTGGGTGACCGTCGTGGATTGTTCCCCTCGGATTCAATTGGACGTCGTTTCGACTCCGTCGGACCGCTTTCGTCAATGGCGGTGAATTCACCGTCGCTGTGTTCACCGGCGTCGCTGTGTTCACCGGCGTCGCTGTGTTCACCGGCGTCGCTGTGTTCACCGACGCGGCTGTGTTCACCGACGCGGCTGTGTCCACCGGCGTTCGCGTCGTCGGCGCCAGTGCCGCCATGGTCGCGCGCGGCGTCCATGGACCCGCCGGGGTTGGCAACGTCGGTAGCAACCGGCAACACGCCCCGAAGGTCAAGGTGGCCGTGCGTGAGAAGGTGCGTCGCGACATCGGTGAGAGCGTCCGCCCGCCGTTCCGCAACCGATCGGTCCTCACCCGTACCAGCGGTCGACCCGGCGATCAGATCGATCAAGGTGAAGACGGTCACCGCACCTTCAGCCGGGAGGACGGCTTTGATCAGGCTCATCTGATCTTTGGTCGGCCGGTGAGTGACTTCCCTTCCGCGTTTGGCCTTCTCGATGCGCTTCCGTGCAGTGTCGGGGTCTGCGATCAGCACGGCCCGCTCGATCAGTGGGCGAAGCCGCCCCGCCGTGCGACCGGGAACGAAGGTGAGCACCCGCTTCTCGACCTCGAGGCACAGCTCGCCGTCCAAGGTGCTGGTGCATTCGGCGATCAGCGTTGCTCGGTTCCGATCCACGGCTCCATCGGTCAAGGCACGGTGAGTCTGCGGCAGCCGATCGTGAAGGTCGACAGCGGACTCCACACGGTGTCGAGCCGTGATGGGAGCGATGTTCAGGGTCGCGGCCAGCTCCGCTGCCGCCATTCCATGTGAATGGTCGGTCACGATGGCACTCAGGATGTCCGTATTGATATGGCCTTCCGCGTCACACGCGAGACCACCGACCTCACTGGTCGCCTGCACCATTCGGCTGATATCACCGGATCTGCCTGGCCGCGCGAATTCGGTCAGGAGCGTCACCTGCAATCCGGCGACGTGGGAAAGGAGGCGCTCGCAGCACTTCAGAGCGTCGACCAATTGCGCCGGCGCCAATCGAGTCGGGTCGGCTCCTTCGACGGCAGCCAGTGTGGTCGAGTCGGGCGTGCCCGCGGACATCGCCGACCAACCAGCGGCGGTGGCATCACCTGGCGCAAGTGGTGGCATTCCACTCTCCTGACTCGAACGTATGTACTAATTCTAAGTCCTGCGCTGCCGGATGACAAGAGGTCGTTCAGATTCCGAGCCGTGGTCATCTCGCGCGGGCGCCTCGAGCGTCCTGACCGTTGGCGCTGAACCGGATGACGATGGATGCGCTGCGTCGAGCAGACGGGAGACAGCCATGACCGCACCACGCTGACCTGAACGTTGACGTGAACGCTGACGTGAATGGACTTGCCTGGGACGACCTGCGTGTGTGTCCGTGCCGGCGGCAGTGGAGGCCCCGTGTTCGTTGACTGCCGTCAACGAGTCGCTCGTCGCCTGCGACAACAGCTTTCGGTGTCAGGCGGGGCACGGCCGGTGTTGACGAGATCGCCGTGGCGGCGCTCGACGGATTCAGCCGGCCTGCAGGCTGCTGAACCGCCCGGCGAGTACCGCGGCGAGAGGAGCGGCGGCGCGCCGGTACTCGCCGTCGCCGTCACTGAGTGGCGAGCGCTACTACGAGCGCGGCGGGCTGGCCGCGACCGCCCAATCTCGTCCCCACATCACTGGACGCCATCGCGGTCCGACGTTCCAGCGGCGCCAGCAGGATCGGTGTCTGGCGGCTTCACCGGCAAGGGTTTTCATTCTCGACGAAGAAGGCAGAGTGAACAAGAAAGCCGCCTCCGACAGATGCGGAAAGCGGCTTGACCTGCGATGACGCCCGTGCCCCCGGCAGGATTCGAACCTGCGCACCCGCCTCCGGAGGGCGGTGCTCTATCCCCTGAGCTACGGGGGCGCGATGCGAAACTCTACCCCACACAGCCGGGTGGTCCGGACGACGCATCCCATTGCACTGGCCGTGGCCAGGTGTCGAATCTACGGTGATTCGGTCTGCCACCGGCTGACGGATCATCGACGCGAGAGGTGCACGTGGACGCGACCTACCCCATCTGCCGTGCGTGCGGAGTTCAGTACGAGGCGGATCACCCGCTGCAGCACTGTCCGATCTGTGAGGACGATCGTCAGTACATCCCTCCGGCGGGTCAGACTTGGACCACTCAGCAGCAACTGCGTGAAGAGGGTCATCGCGGACTCGTGACACCGGAGATCCGCGGGCTCACAGGGGTGGGCACCGAACCGGGGTTCGCGATCGGTCAGCGGGCGTTGCTGGTTCCCGGGAGCGGGGGAAACCTGCTGTGGGACTGCGTGACCTATCTCGATGACGACCTCGTCAACGCGGTCAAGGCGCTCGGTGGCATCAGCGCGATCGCCATCTCCCATCCGCATTACTACGGCGCGATGATCCAGTGGAGCGAGGCCTTCGGCAACGCGCCGATCTACATCCACGCCCGCGACCGCCAATGGGTGCAGCGCAGCGGCCCCGTCCACTTCTGGGAGGGGAACTCGATCCAGGTGCTGCCCGGGCGGACGCTGCTGCGGGCGGGCATCCACTTCGCCGGCGGCACGATCCTGCACTGGTCGGACGGTCCCACCGGCAACGGCGCTCTGTGTACCGGTGACATCCTGCAGGTGGTCGCGGACCGCCGTTGGCTGAGCTTCATGTACAGCTACCCGAACTACATCCCGGAGCATCCCGACACGGTCCGCCGGGCGGTGCAGTTGGTTGACCCGTTGCCGTTCGACACCATTTACGGTGCCTGGTGGGGGAAGGTCGTCACCGAGGACGCCAAGGGGGCCGTGACGCGCTCGGCGCAGCGTTATCTGGCGCACCTCGGACTCGAACTCTGATCGAGCGCGACAGGCGGGAACAGGCGAGCGGAGCCCGTCAGCCGGTCGGTGCCGGCAGCGGCGTAGCGCCCCGCTCGGCCAGCATCTGCGTCATGACGGTGATCTCAGCTGCCTGGGATTGCGCCATCTTGCCGGCGAAGTTCCGGACCACCGGGTTGGTCGCGCGTTCGGCGGCGTACTGCATCATCGGTGCACCGCCCTGGTGGTGACGGATCATCAGCTGCAGAAAGTAGATGTCAGCCTCCTTGCCTTTGAGGCCCTGCAATTTCTGGATCTCGGCGCTGGTGGCCATGCCGGGCATCAACGCCCCTGATGAGCCGGCGTCCACCGTCGCCGACATTGAACCCGAAGCCATTGCACCGGCGCCCATTTCACCTGAACCCATTGCGCCTGAACCCATTGCGCCTGAGTCCATTGCGCCTGAATCCATGTCACCGTGCGACATGGACCCGCCCATCCAGCCCATGTGCGTGCCGTCGCCGAATTCGGGCAGGTCCCACAGCGACAGCCAACCCTGCATCTGACCGATCTGATCGGTCTGCGTATAGCCGATGTCGTAGGCCATCACGGAGATTTCCTGATCGTCGGTGTTCTGCTCCGCGTAATGCGCCATGAGCACACCCTGATCGTGATGCACGATCATGTCGCGGGCGAAACCGGCGTCCACCGACGAGCTGTCAGGCGTGGCAGGGCTCGCGTTGCCCACTTTGCCGCTGAGTGCCAGGCCGAGGGTGGCGCCCACCAGGAGCAGCACGACCGCCGCGGCGGCGATCAACGCGACGAGTGTTCCGCGAGAGAACCGGCTCGGCGGTGGCGATGTCGTCGTGCCAGAACCGACAGAGTTGCTTTCGGCGTCAGCCACAGCCGGGTTGCCGACGGCCGGCGCAGCACCCGGCGCGCCCTCCTGCGACTGTGCCCCGTGGCCCTGCGGATCGTCCCCCCCGGCGGACATCAGCCCGACGACCCTGCAGTCGACGGTGTCGGTGCGGGCGATGCCGGAGCCCCCGATGAAGCTGTGGGGGCTTCGGCGTTGCTCACCGGTGCGCTGGCGGTGGCGTCAACGGATTCGTCGCTGGCCGCCACCGACATCTCGCCGGTGGCGGGTGTGCCGCCGACTCCGCTCATCGGGATCGCATCGGCGCCGGGCGGTGTCTGGTCGAAGGCCGGCGGGTTGGCCACGTCGAAGCTCGGTTGCTGACACGTCGCACCGGTCTCCGGATACACCCAGCGGTTCTGCCGCAGCGCGGTGATGAACTGCTGGACCCGCGGGTCGGAGGCCGAGTCGAGCTTGAGCTGGTGGGCCCAGGCCTGCAGCGAGATCTTGCTGTCCAGGCCGGGATAGGGCGTCAGCGACATGAACGGCTGGTTCTCCACCAGGCCCTGCAGCGTGGTCAGATCGGCCGGGGAGATCGTGTCCGGGTTGTAGGTGATCCACACCGCGCCGTGTTCGAGGGTGTGCACCATGTTCTCGTTGCGCACGGCCTGGGTGTAGACGATGCCGTTGCAGTTGGCCCAGGTGCCGTCGTGTGGCCCGCCCACCGGCGGAAAGCGGTTGTAGGCGACGCGTTGGTCAGCGGTGATGTGCACGGCTGCTTTGTAGTCGATGTAGGTGGCCGGCGTCTCCGCGGTCGCCGGTGTGCTGGCCCCGATGTAGATGCCTTCGATGCCGGTCGAGGGATCGCGGTTCTCCTCGGACGGCGTCCAGGGTGCGAGTGCGTTCTGCGCCTGCTCGTTCGACCGGGTCTGGTTCAGGACCACGACAAAAATGCCGACCGCGAGCGCCAGCACGACCGCGACCGCGCCGATGGTCACCCACGGCGGACCCCCGCTCTTGCTGACGACGGGAGCCGGTTTCCGGGTCCTTTTGGCGTTACTGCCGCTGGCCATCATGAAGAAACAAACCTCGTTCGATCGCTGAATGTCGACTGCCGGCGCGGCCCCCTCGCCGTGCACGCGTCCGTCGTGGACGGTGCGGAGTCTACGGGTCGGACTCGTGGCGTCCGTGTGAACGGACGCTGTCGGGGTAGGAGATGGTCATTCGGCGCGCGGCTGCCTTCCTAGAATGATCGGGTGAATCCCGCGCAATTGGCCGATGCGATCCGTGATGCCCTGGCGGCGGCGGTGGCTGCAGGCGAGCTGACAGTCGACGTTCCGGACGAGGTACCGCTGGACCGCCCCCGGTCCCGCGATCACGGCGACTACGCCAGCCCGATCGCACTGAAGCTCGGCAAGGCGGTCGGTCGCCCGCCGCGGGAGATCGCCGAGGTCCTCCGCCGGCACCTGGTTGGTACCCCTGGGATTGCGGACGTGCAGGTGGCCGGCCCGGGATTCGTGAACATCACCCTGGACACCGCCGCCGCCGGCGCGCTCGTCGGGGCCATCGTCAACGCCGGTGAGTCCTACGGAAGTGGCGAGGCGCTGGCCGGCCGGCAGGTCAACCTCGAATTCGTCTCCGCCAACCCGACCGGCCCGATCCACATCGGCGGCGCCCGCTGGGCGGCCGTCGGGGATGCGCTGGGTCGGATCCTGACGCACCCAGGGCGCGACAGTCGTCCGTGAGTACTACTTCAACGACGCGGGTGCACAGATCGAACGGTTCGCCCGGTCCCTGCTCGCCGCTGCGCGCGGCCTGCCGGCGCCCGAGGATGGTTACGGCGGCGACTACATCGGTGAGATCGCCGAGCGGGTGACCACCGCACACCCCGAGGCGCCGCAACTTCCGGACGCCGATGCCATCGCGCTGTATCAGCGTGAGGGCGTCGACCTGATGTTCGACGAGATCAAGGCCACGCTGCACGAATTCCGGACCGACTTCGACGTCTACTTCCACGAGGACTCGCTGCACCAGTCGGGCGCGGTCACCGCCGTCGTGGAGCGATTGAAGAACTCCGGCCACCTGACGTTCTCCGACGGTGCCTGGTGGCTCGGGTCGACGGCGTACGGCGACGACAAGGACCGGGTGGTGATCAAGTCCGACGGCCAGCCCGCCTACATCGCCGGTGATCTCGCGTACTTCCTGGACAAGCGGTCTCGCGGATTCGACCTGTGCATCTACATGCTCGGCGCGGATCATCACGGCTACATCGCGCGGTTGAAGGCGGCAGCCGCCGCGCTGGGCGACGACCCGGACGTGGTCGAGGTGCTGATCGGTCAGATGGTCAACCTGGTCCGTGACGGCCTGCCGTTGCGGATGAGCAAGCGGGCCGGCACCGTCATCACCCTCGACGACCTGATCGACGCGCTCGGCGTCGATGCCGCACGGTTCGCGCTGATCCGCTATTCCGTTGACACCACACTGGATCTCGACCTGGATCTGTGGACCAGGCAGACCAGCGACAACCCGGTGTTCTACGTGCAGTACGCCCACGCGCGGCTGGCCTCGCTGGCCCGCAACGCCGCCGATCTCGGTATCGAACTGGGCGCGCAGTACGACCCCGCGCTGCTCGACACGCCGCGGGAATCGGAGCTGATCGCGCTACTGGCAGCCTATCCCGGTGTCCTGGCGACGGCGGCGGAACTGCGTGAGCCGCATCGGGTTTCGCGCTACCTGGAAGATCTCGCATCGGGATACCACAAGTTCTACGACTCGGTCAGGGTGCTCCCGATGGGCGATGAGAAACCAACGGCTGCAACGGTTGCCCGGCTCTGGCTCTGCGCGGCAACCCGTCAGGTGCTGGCCAACGGGCTTGCCGTGCTCGGCGTCACCGCCCCGGAGCGGATGTGAGGGCGCATCCAGCGGGACCCCGATCCGGCGAGCTGCACACCGATCGGCCCGCCGAGGGCGCACCGGCCGACCTCAACAAGCTGGACCCGGCGGTGTGGCCCCGTGGCGCCGAGCGTCTCGAGGACGGCGCGCTGGGCTTGGCCGGCGCCGACGTCAGGTCTCTGACGGAGCGTTTCGGCACCCCGTTGATGGTGATCGACGAGGCCGACTTCCGGAGCCGGTGCCAGGACTTTTCCAATGCCTTCGGCGGCGCGAACAGCGTGCACTATGCGGGAAAAGCGTTCCTGTGCACCGAGATCGTGCACTGGCTCGACGACGAGGGACTGGCCCTGGATGTGTGCAGCTCCGGTGAACTGCGGCTGGCGCTGCGCGCCGGTTTCCCGCCGCGGCGGATCGCCCTGCACGGCTCGAACAAGTCGATGGGTGAACTGACGACCGCCGTCGAGGAGGGCATCGGCGCCATCGTCATCGACTCGTTCGACGAGATCGCCAGGCTCGCAGGGCTTGCCGAGCACCGGGAGGTGCAGATCCCGGTGATGATCCGGGTGACCGTCGGAGTCGAGGCGCACACCCACGAGTTCATCGCGACCGCGCACGAGGACCAGAAGTTCGGGTTCTCGCTGGCCGGCGGGGACGCCGCCGAAGCGGTCCGGCGGGTGGTCGCCGTCGACGGACTGCGGTTGGTCGGGTTGCACTCGCATATCGGATCGCAGATCTTCGACCCGTCAGGCTTCGAGGTCGCCGCACACCGGGTCGTTGCGCTGCTGCGGCAGATCATCGAGGACCATCCGCACCTGGCGGAAACCATCGTGGCGCTCGACCTCGGTGGCGGACTGGGCATCGCCTACACGTCGGCGGACGACCCGCCCGCGCCGGACCTGATGGCGAAATCCCTGCTGGAGATCGTCACCCGGGAATGTCAGATCGCCGGCTTGACGGTGCCCTCCGTCGTCGTCGAGCCGGGGCGGGCCATCGCCGGTCCGGGCACCGTGACGGTCTACGAGGTCGGCACCATCAAGGACGTCCGGCTGGACGGCGGGCTGATCCGCCGTTACGTGTCCGTCGACGGCGGGATGAGTGACAACATCAGGACCGCGTTGTATGACGCCGATTACACCGTCACGCTGGCGTCCCGATCGTCGGACGCACACGCCGTGCTGTGCCGGGTCGTCGGCAAGCACTGCGAGAGCGGCGACATCGTGGTCCGCGACTGCTACCTGCCGGCCGACCTGGCCGTCGGTGATCTGCTTGCGGTCGCCGCAACCGGCGCATATTGCTATTCAATGTCCAGTAATTACAACCGGGTACCGCGCCCGGCGGTGGTCGCCGTGACCGATGCAGAACCTCGGGTGCTGCTGCGGCGCGAGACCGACGACGACCTGATGCTCCTGGAGACCCGGTGACCACACCTGCCAACCCCGACGGCCCCGATTCGCCGGAGCCCAACGGGACGCCGGCCGGGACGCCCGCGAAGCAGCCCTCGCTGGTACCCGGCGTCGTGCTGCTCCTGCTCGCGGGCGTCCTGATCGTCGTGACGCTGCTCAAACCGGACCTGCCGCAGTGGCTGACCGTCACGATTGCCGGCCTGGCGATCGTGGTCGTCATCGCGCTGTTGCTGTACGCGTTCAAGGTGTTCCGGGATGTCACCCGCCCCGGCGGCTCCCGGTGAACGCCGGTCGGGCCGTCCGGGTCGGCGTGCTGGGCTCCGGTGTGGTGGGTTCGCAGGTCGTCCGGCTGATCAGCGAGCAGTCCGACGAGCTGGCAGCCAGGGTCGGTGCGCCCATCGAGCTGGTGGCGGTCGCCGTCCGCCGGGCCGCCCGTCATCCGGAGGTGCCGGCCGACGTGCTGACCACCGATGCCGCTGGCTTGGTGGCCAGGGACGACATCGACGTCGTGGTCGAGGTGATGGGCGGCATCGAGCCCGCCAAGGAGTTGCTGCTGACGGCGCTGCGTCGAGGAGCCGGGGTGGTCACCGCCAACAAGGCACTGCTCGCCGAGCACGGGCCGGAGCTGTACCGGGCCGCCGACGCAGCGGGCGCCGACCTGTACTTCGAGGCGGCCGTCGCCGGCGCCATCCCGTTGATCCGGCCGCTGCGCGAATCCCTTGCGGGGGATCGCATCTCGCGAATCATGGGAATCGTCAACGGCACCACCAATTACATCCTGTCGGCAATGACGGAGACCGGGCTCGGCTATCACGAGGCATTGGCCGAGGCGACCAGGCTCGGGTACGCCGAGGCCGACCCGACCGCCGACGTCGACGGTTTCGACGCCGCCGCAAAGGCCGCGATCCTGGCGTCCATCGGCTTCCATACCCGGGTTGGCGCAGCCGATGTGCACCGCGAGGGCATTGCCGACGTCTCCGCGACCGACATCGCGGCCGCCCGGCAGATCGGTTGCACCGTCAAGCTTCTCGCGATCTGCGAGCGGGTCCCATCGGTGTCCGGATCCACCGCGCCGGGTGTTGACGGACGTGCCGGGGGAGAGGGCGTCTCGGCCCGAGTGCACCCGGTCATGTTGCCGCAGAGCCACCCGCTGGCCGGTGTGGACGGCGCGTTCAACGCGGTCTACGTCGAGGCGGAGGCCGCCGGACGGCTGATGTTCTACGGGCCCGGCGCGGGTGGCGCGCCGACTGCCTCGGCGGTGCTCGGCGACCTGGTTGCGGTGGCGCGCAACAGGATTGCCGGCGGACGCGGACCCCGGGAGTCCGCGTACGCGGCTCTGCCCATCCAGCCGATGGGGCAGGTGCTCAGCCGGTACCACATCAGTCTCGACGTGGACGACAAGGCCGGCGTGCTGGCCGCCGTCGCGATGGCCTTCGCCGATGCAGGCATCTCCATCTCGACCGTGCGGCAGGAGGGCCGCGGCGATGACGCGACGCTCGTCGTGGTCACGCACAGCGCCCCGGACGCTGCGCTGGCCGGGACCGTGGACAAGCTGGGTCAGCTCGATTCCGTCCGCAGGGTCACCTCGGTGATGCGGGTGATGGGAGACTTGCGGTGAATCCGGCCGCCGGGTTCGTCATTTCCCTGTGAGCGCCGGGTCCGGGGGAGCGCGCAGCACAGGCCCGGCGCCGCACAGAAACGATGGGATGGGTGCCGCTGTGACCGCGACCGCCGCGCAGGTGGGTTGGCCCGGGCTGATCGCCGCCTATGCCGATCGGGTGGCCGTCCCACCCGGCGCCCGGGTCGTCACGCTGCTCGAGGGCGGGACGCCGCTGCTGCACGCGCAGGCGCTGTCCGACCGGCTCGGTGTGCAGGTCTATCTGAAGGTCGAGGGCGCCAACCCGACTGGCTCTTTCAAGGACCGCGGGATGACGGTCGCGGTCACCTACGCGCTCGCACTCGGTGCGAAGGCCGTCATCTGCGCGTCCACCGGCAACACCTCCGCGTCCGCCGCCGCCTATGCGGCGCGAGCCGGCCTGACCTGCGCCGTGCTCGTCCCACAGGGCAAGATCGCCGCCGGGAAACTTGCCCAGGCCGTGGCTTACGGCGCCAAGATCCTGCAGGTCGACGGCAACTTCGACGACTGCCTGGAGCTGGCCCGCAAGACCGCCGCCTCGCAGGAGGACATCGCACTGGTCAACTCGGTCAATCCGGTGCGCATCGAGGGCCAGAAGACCGCGTCCTTCGAGATCTGCGACACGCTCGGCCGCGCACCGGACATCCATTACCTGCCCGTTGGCAACGCGGGCAACATCACCGCGTACTGGAAGGGTTACCGGGAGTACTTCGACGACGGCGTCATCGACGCGCTGCCGCGGATGTTCGGGTTCCAGGCGGCCGGCGCCGCTCCGTTGGTGCTCGGGCACCCGGTGCTGCACCCCGACACCATTGCGACCGCCATCCGGATCGGCGCCCCGGCGTCGTGGACCAGCGCCATCGAGGCCAGGGACGCCTCGCACGGTCTGATCGACTCCGTCACCGATGAGCAGATCCTGCAGGCCTACCGGTTGCTGGCCTCCACCGAGGGCGTATTCGTCGAGCCCGCCTCCGCGGCGTCCGTCGCGGGCCTGCTGGCGACGGCAGCCGATGGCCGGTTGCCGGCCGGTGCACTGGTCGTCTGCACCGTGACCGGAAACGGTCTGAAGGACCCGGACACGGCGATGACGTTCATGACCGATCCGGTGGTGCTGCCGGTCGCCGCCGAAGCGGTGACCGAGGCGCTGGGACTGGCTGGATGAGTCGCGGACGGCAGCCGGATCTGGTGGCTGGGGGCAGTCCGGCCGGCGAAGCCAAACGGGTTGTTGCGGGCAGGGACATGGCGGGCGGGTACGTGGCAGGCACGGTTGTGGCCGGCAGGGACCGGGCAGGTCGCCGATCGGTGACGGTCCGGGTTCCCGCGACCTCAGCGAACCTGGGTCCCGGATTCGACAGCTTCGGACTCGCCCTGGCCCGTTACGACGAGGTGACCGCGTCCACCCTCGACGCCGGCCTCGCAGGTCGAGGTCGAGGGCATCGGTGCGGGTGAGGTGCCGTTGACCCACGATCATCTCGTGGTGCGGGCGATCGCCAAGGCCTTCGAGGCGACGGGGACGCCGCTACCTGGGTTGCACCTGCGGTGCGTGAACTGCATCCCGCACGGCGGCGGCCTCGGTTCGTCGGCCGCGGCGATCGTCGCAGGCCTGCTAGCAGGCCGTGAACTGATCGGCGTCACCGGCGGCGGATCCGTCGGACCGACCAGACTGACCGACGATGACGTGTTCGCCCTGGCCACCGAGATGGAGGGCCACCCGGACAACGTCGCGCCGGCACTCTTCGGCGGCTTCACCCTCGCGTACACCGCGACCGACGGACGCCCGGTCGCGGTCCGGCCCGCCGTGCACCCCGACATCAGGGTCGTGGTGTTCAGCTCCCGCACCTCGAGTTCCACCCATCAGGCGAGACTGTTGCTCCCGACGACCGTTCCGCATACCGACGCCAGTGCGAATGCCGCCGCCGCCGGGCTGCTGGTGCATGCGATGACGACGGACCCGTCGTACCTGCTGCCGGCGACCGTCGACCGGTTGCACCAGCCCTACCGGGCGGCTGCCATGCCGGAAACGGCCAGGCTGGTGGCCGACCTGCGAGCGGCCGGGATCGCCGCGGTGGTCTCCGGTGCGGGCCCGTCGGTGATTGCGTTGTCAACCCGACCGATCTCACCTGCTGACTGGCAGCGCCCCGGATTCGATGTCGCGGAGGTCGACGTGTGCACCGGCGGTGCCTCGGTCCGGTGACACCGCCGCATCGACGGCCGTGATGACGAGTCCGCTGGAGCCCGACAGGTCTGCGACACGCTCGTCGACAGTTGCCGGTCGCATTGATATGCGGTTACTGTTGAAGGCGATCACCGGCTGTGCCCGCTGCGACGTATGGTCTGCGAGCCGGAAATCGACGGTGGGGGACTGAAAAAGCCTCTTGCCGCACCCACTCTGAAGGACTCCTCTCGCCGGAACGTACCCCGGAGGCGCCGGAACGGTTCATGGTCGGCTATCGAGCCGCGTCATGACGCCAGGCCACGCCAGCGAGGAAGACAAGGTGATCACCGATTCCGCCGCGCCCATCCTGGGCGCGCAACGGCAGCCGCCGCACCTGCGGTGAGCTCAATCTCCGGCCGCGCACAAGACGGCTGGACAGGAAGGATCTTCGTGACTGAAACCACGGAGTCGCTCGACAATGCCGCCACCACCGCCCCCGCAAAGGGTCGGGCTCGTAAGGGTGAGGGACTGTCGGGCATGGTGCTGACGGATCTGAAGGCCCTCGCAGGCCAGCTCGGAATCCGCGGTACCTCCGGCATGCGCAAGGGCGACCTGGTTGCGGCGATTGCCGCCCGCCAGAACGGTGCCGGCGCTGCCTCGGGTGCGGCCACCACCGGCGCTTCCGGCAAGACCGAACGGCGTGAGGTTGCGGCCGCATCGGCCAACGGCCACGGAGCCGATCCGACATTGCCGCTCGGCGACGTCTCCGGTGGCGACCGCGACAACAACGGTGGCAATGGCGCACGTCAGGACACCCGCCAGGAGCACACGGATGCCCAGGTGACCGAGCGCAGCGGTGACGCGCGCTCTGACAACTCGGACCGTCCCGCCGGTCGGGAAACCAACCGGACCGACGACGCCGGTGCCGACGGCGCAGCCGGTCGCGCACCGCAGAGCGACGACCGCCAGTCCGACGACCGCCAGCCCGACAACCGCCAGTCCGACAACCGCCAGTCCGACAACCGCCATCCGGGACCGCCAGCCTGCTGAGCGCAGCGCCGACGATTCGGGCGACCCGGACGACGGCCAGCGCGGCAACCGGCGCAACCGCCGTAGCCGGCGGGACGGGCGCGACAACGCGTCCAGGGACAACGCTGCGCGCGACAACCAGGACAACAGTGCCAACAGCGGCGGTGCCAACGGCGGGGTCGCAGTCGACCAGCGCAACGGCCAGCAGCGTGAGCAGGGTCGGGACAACCAAAACCGGGACGGCCAGAACCGGGACAACGGCCAGAAGCCGCGACCAGAACCGGGACAACCAGAATCGCGACAACCAGAATCGCGACAACCAGAACCGGGACAACCAGAACCGGGACAACCGGCAGGGTCGGCAGAACACCGACAACCGCCGTGACGATGATGACGAGGGTGACGGCCGTGGCCGCCGCGGCCGCCGGTACCGCGACCGCAACCGCCGCAACGCCCGCGACCGTTTCGCGCCCGACGGCCCCGCCGACGTCGAAGTCCGTGATGACGACGTCCTCGTCCCCGTCGCGGGCATCCTGGACGTCCTGGATTCCTACGCCTTCATTCGCACGTCCGGTTACCTGACCGGCCCGAACGACGTCTACGTCTCGCTGTCCCAGGTGCGGAAGAACGGCCTGCGGCGTGGCGATGCCGTGACCGGCGCCGTGCGTGCGCAGCGCGAGGGCGAGGCGCAGCGGCAGAAGTTCAACGCGCTGGTCCGGCTGGACACCGTCAACGGACTCGAGCCCGAGCAGGCGAAGAACCGCCCGGAGTTCACCAAGCTGACACCGCTCTACCCGAACGATCGGCTGCGCCTGGAGACCGAGGCGCATCTGCTGACCACCCGCGTCATCGACCTGGTGATGCCGGTCGGCAAGGGCCAGCGCGCACTGATCGTCTCGCCGCCCGAAGGCCGGCAAGACGATGGTGATGCAGGCGATCGCCAACGCCATCACCACCAACAATCCCGAGTGCCACCTGATGGTGGTGCTGGTGGACGAGCGGCCTGAAGAGGTCACCGACATGCAGCGATCGGTGAAGGGCGAGGTCATCGCCTCGACCTTCGACCGGCCGCCGTCCGACCACACCCTGGTCGCCGAGCTCGCCATCGAGCGGGCCAAGCGGCTGGTCGAGATGGGCCGCGACGTCGTCGTCCTGCTGGACTCGATCACCCGGCTCGGACGTGCCTACAACCTGGCCGCTCCGGCGTCCGGCCGGATCCTGTCCGGTGGCGTCGATTCGACCGCGCTGTTCCCGCCGAAGCGCTTCCTCGGTGCCGCCCGCAACATCGAGAACGGTGGCTCGCTCACGATTTTCGCCTCCGCGCTGGTGGAAACCGGGTCGGCCGGCGACACGGTGATCTTCGAGGAGTTCAAGGGCACGGGCAACGCCGAGCTCAAGCTCGACCGGCGGCTGGCGGACAAGCGGATCTTCCCGGCGATCGACGTCGATCAGTCGTCGACCCGCAAGGAGGACCTGCTGCTCTCGCCCGATGAGCTGGCGATCGTCGTCAAACTCCGCCGGGTGCTCGCCGCGCTGGACACCCAGCAGGCGCTGGAACTCGTCCTCGATCGGCTCCGCAAGACCCGCAGCAATGTCGAGTTCCTGATGCAGGTCGCCAAGAACACGCCCGGCAGCGACTGAGCAGGTGCTGTCCGGCCGGCCGACGGAGGGTGGCCGGACAGCAGGTGACGCCGGGTAAGTACGGTATGTCGTGTGACGCCATTGGACGTGCTCGGGTCCTCGAAGTACATGCAGCTGACGACCTTCCGCAAGGACGGCACGGCGGTGGCGACCCCGGTGTGGGTGGCGCGCGTTGGTGACGAGCTGCGGGTCTGGACGGCCGCCGACGCAGGCAAGGTGAAACGGATCAGGCGCAGCGGCGCCGTTCAGGTGGCGCCCTGCACGACCCGGGGCAAGCCGATGGGTGCGCCGATCGACGCGCAGGCGCGGCTCCTGCCGGATGCCGAGGTCCAGGGCGTCCTGGACGCACTGGTGCAGAAGTACGGCCTTTTCGGCAGGCTCGCGACGTGGCGGGATCGGCGCGGCGGACGCAAGGGCGCGGCGATCGCGATCACGCTCCCTGGCTGATCGCGGCGGGTCACTGCTGCTCCGCGAGGTCGGTTCGTCGAGTTCGTTCGCCGGAATAACCTCGCGCTCAGCGCTGTTTCGCCAAGTGACCGACCCATCTGGCACACTGGTCGGTCGAGCCCGGCCCCGGTTCACGCCCCCGACACCCGTCGCGGACGACCCGGAGCCCCACGCAAGGCTCTACCGAAAGAGGACATCAATGAAGACCGGCATCCATCCCGCATACGTGACCACCGAGGTCGACCTGCGGTTGTGGCAACACCTTCACCACCCGCAGCACCGAGGGCAGCGGCAAGATCCACGTCGAGGTCTGCTCCAACTGCCACCCGTTCTACACCGGCAAGCAGAAGATCCTGGACACCGGCGGCCGGGTCGCGCGCTTCGAGGCGCGGTACGGCAAGCGCAGCCGCTAGCGCATCAACGGCGCCCGCTGGACCCGACGGTCCGCGGGCGCCGTTTGCTGTTCCGGGGGGTGCCGCGGCGCACCACCGGTGATAGCTGGTGTTGATCATGCAGCTCAGCACGCGACACGCCGACGACACGCCGGATAAGCCCGGCTGAGCCTCATGATCAACAACGCTCACGCAACGAACCTGAGGAAGTGCGCCGATGACATCCGGGGATTCCACCGACGTCCCGCGCGCCTCCGTCGAGCAACTGCTCGCCGAATACCAGGACCTGCAGGACCAGCTGAACGACCCTGCGGTGCACGCCGACCAGGCCGTTGCCCGCCGGTTGGGCCGCCGGTATGCGGAGCTGACTCCGATCGTGACCACTTCCCATCAGCTCGAGCAGGCCAGGGGAGATCTGCAGGCCGCGCGCGAGCTCACTGCCGAGGACGCGAGTTTCGCCGATGAGGCCGAAGCCGTGGCGCACCGGGTGGCCGAACTCGAGACCCGCCTCGGCGAACTGCTCACCCCGCGGGACCCCGACGACGGCAAGGACGTGCTGGTCGAGGTCAAGGCGGGCGAGGGCGGCGAGGAGTCGGCCCTGTTCGCCGGTGATCTGCTCCGGATGTACCTGCGCTACGCCGAGCGGCGCGGCTGGAAGACCGAGGTGCTGTCGGCCACCGAGTCCGACCTCGGCGGCTACAAGGACGCCACCGTTGCGATCAAGGCCCCTGCGGCCTCCGCCGACGGCGTCTGGGCCCGGCTGAAGTTCGAGGGCGGGGTGCACCGGGTGCAGCGGGTGCCCGTCACCGAATCGCAGGGCCGCATCCACACCTCCGCGGCCGGCGTGCTGGTGGCACCCGAAGCGGAGGACGTCGACGTCACCGTCGACCCCAATGATCTTCGGATCGACGTGTTCCGCTCGTCGGGCCCGGGCGGCCAGTCCGTGAACACGACCGATTCCGCGGTTCGGATCACGCACCTGCCGACCGGCATCGTGGTGTCTTGCCAGAACGAGAAGTCCCAGCTGCAGAACAAGGAACAGGCACTGCGCATCCTGCGCGCCAGGCTGCTGGCCGCCGCGAGGGCGACCGCTGACGCCGCCGCCGCGGACGCACGCCGGTCCCAGGTGCGGACCGTCGACCGGTCGGAACGCGTTCGCACGTACAACTTCCCGGAGAACCGGATCGCCGACCACCGGGTCGGTTACAAGGCATACAACCTCGACGCGGTGCTCGACGGAGATCTGGACTCGGTGCTCGATGCGCTCGCCCAGGCCGACCGCACCGAGCGGCTGGCGGCCGGCAGCGCCGGACGGTCATGAGCCGGCAGTCCCTGCGGTCCGCGGTGCTTTCCGCGTCCGCGACGCTCGAGCAGGCCGGTGTGCCCAGCCCGGGGGTCGATGCCGAAGAGCTCGCCGCCCATCTGCTCGGGGTCTCGCGGACCCGGCTCGGGCTGACACCACTGGTGGAATCGTCCTGGGTGCAGGACTACCAGGCGCTGGTCGCCCGGCGGGCGGAGCGGATTCCGCTGCAGTACCTCGTCGGGTCCGTGCCCTTCGGGCGAGCCCGGATCGCTGTCGGCCCAGGCGTTTTCGTGCCGCGTCCGGAAACCGAGTATCTCCTCGAGTGGGCGCTGCAGTCGATCGCGGACCGGCCGTCGCCGTTGGTCGTCGATCTGTGCACCGGCAGCGGCGCCATCGCGCTGGCCATCTCCGCCGCCCGCCCCGATGCCAGGGTGATCGCGGTCGAGCGGTCGGAAGCGGCGTTGTCGTGGGCCCGCCGGAACGTCGTCACCCATGTCAACGCGGGCGGAACACCGGTCGAGCTGCGCGGCGGCGACGTCCTGGATCAGCGTCTGCTGACCGAGCTGGACGGGGCTGCGGATCTGGTGACGGCCAATCCGCCGTACGTCCCGGACGGCACACCCGTCGAACCCGAGGTTGGCGAACACGACCCGGCCGAGGCGGTGTTCGGCGGACCGGACGGTCTCGCGCTGATCAGGCCGCTCATCTCGGTGGCGGCAAGCCTGCTCAAGATCGACGGTGTGCTGGCGATCGAGCACGACGACACCCAGGGGGAGTCGGTGCCCGATCTGTTGCGGCTGCGGCGGGTGCTGACGGACGTGGTCGACCACCATGACCTGGCCGGCCGTCCACGGTTCGTCACCGCCACCAGGGTCCGGATGGAGTTGCCGGCGGCACGGGCTGGGACACTGCGTTCGTGACGACGTTCGATTGCGCCGACCCGGTCGCCAGGCGCGCGGGCCTCGAAGCCGCCGCGCACGCCGCCAGGATCGGAAACCTGGTCGTGATGCCCACCGACACCGTGTACGGAATCGGTGCCGACGCGTTCAACGCTGCGGCGGTCCGCGCGCTGCTCGCGGCCAAGGGCCGGGGCCCCGACATGCCGGTGCCTGTCCTGGTCGGCTCCTGGACGACGATCGACGGCCTGGTGATGGCGGTGCCGCCGGTCGCACGGACGCTCATCGAGGCCTTCTGGCCCGGCGGGCTGTCCCTGGTGGTGGAGCACGCGCCGAGCCTGAGCTGGGACCTGGGCGACGCCAGGGGCACGGTGATGCTGAGGATGCCGCTGCATCCGGTGGCCATCGATCTGCTCCGGCTGGTCGGCCCGATGGCGGTGTCCAGCGCGAACCGCAGCGGAAGCCCGCCGGCCACCACTGCCGCCGACGCCGAAACCCAACTGGGAGAGGACGTCTCGGTGTATCTCGAGGCCGGGCCGTCGCCGATCGGGGTGGCGTCGACGGTCGTCGATCTGACGTCGGAGACGCCCCGGGTGCTGCGCGCCGGCGCCGTGAGCATCGACCGGATCCGCGAAGTGATCGGTGACGTCGAGGTTCCCGAGCAGTAGTCGGTGCGCCGGTACCAGAGCCACTGGTCGTGCCGACCGACGGACGGTGCAACCCTCCCCAGAAACGGCCGAAGGCCCGATCTGAACGACGGCGTGTCGTGATCGGGCCTACGGGCAGCTCCCGGCATGGGGCTCAGTTCTGATTCGTACCCCCCGGGCGGAAGGACTGGGTCCGGGCGTCGGACCCCACCGTCTGGGACGAATCGGAGCTACAGAAAGGGGACGGCCCGGCTCGTCGATGGTTGCGCGGTTTCGGCCAGTTGTTTTCGCCGGGAGTCAACTCGGGCTGCCCACGGCCGGTTGCAGGCGGTCAGTCCGTACCGCGATCAGCCGCCCGATCGGTGGATCGGACGAGCCGTCCGGGCGCGCCGACTACCCTGGTCGGGTGACGGACTACGTGATCCCGGGGCGCGAGTACGCGCTCGTGTTCGGGACTGCCGTCGTCGTCACCTTCCTGTTGACCGGCCTGGTCCGGCTGGCGGCGGTCAAACTCGGCGCGGTCACCCCGATCCGCGAGCGTGATGTGCACTCGTTGCCGATCCCGCGGATGGGCGGCGTGGCGGTGTACGCCGGGTTTGCCGCGGCCGTGCTGATGGCGCTGCAACTGCCGGCGGTGGGCAGCGCCTTCGTGTCGTCATCGGAGGTGCTGGGGATCCTTGCGGCGGGCGGACTGATCTGCTTCGTCGGCGTGCTGGACGACCGATTCGACCTCGATGCCGTTGCCAAACTCGCCGGGCAGATCCTGGCCGCGGGCGTGCTGGTGCTGTTCGGCGTGCAGTGGCAGGTGCTGTGGCTGCCGGGCAGCGGGCCGACCGGCGGCAGCCTGGTCAGCCTGGATCAGACGCAGGGCATCGTGCTCACCGTGTTGCTGACGGTGGTGCTGACGAACGCGATGAACTTCATCGACGGTCTCGACGGGCTGCTGGGCGGTGTAGCGGCGATCTCCGCGTTCGCGTTGTTCATCTTCTCGGTGCGCCAGTTGGTGCTCAGCGGTGACGACAGCTCCGCTTCGCAGCCACCGCTGATCGCGGCCGCGCTGCTGGGCGCGTGCATCGGGTTCCTGCCGCACAACTTCTCGCCCGCCCGGATCTTCATGGGCGATTCCGGCGCCATGTTCATCGGCCTGGCGATGGCCGGCGCGACAGTCAGCGCCGGGGGCAAGCTCGACCCGTCGACGTTCGGTCCGCGCTCCACCATCGCGCTGCTGGCACCGTTGATCGTCGCGCTGGCGGTCGTCTTCATCCCCGTGCTGGACTTCCTGATGGCGGTCATCCGGCGCACAAAGGAAGGGCGCCACCCGTTCAGCGCCGACAAGCAGCACCTGCATCACCGGATGCTGGCGATCGGGCACACCCACCGGCAGGCCGTGCTGATCTTCTACTACTGGGCGTTCGTGCTGGCGGGCGGCGCGGTGTCGTTGGTCTTCGTCAGCTGGGAGGTGGCCATCGTGCCGGTGTCGATCCTGGTCGTGATCGGCCTGGCGTTCTCGGCCTGGCCGAAGATGCGGGCGCGGCGGCTCGCCCGGCTGCGTGACGGCGCGGCGTCCGCGGCGGCGTCATGAGTACGGCGTCATGAATACGGCGTCATGAGTACGGCACCGGGACCTGCACCGGACGACGGCGGCGGGACGGCTGCGCGGCGTGACCCGGTCGACCTGACGGCACAGGCGCGGGCAGCGCAGAAGATCGCCGATCGGAGCCGCTCGGAGGGCATCTGGTCGCTGGGACACCTGCGGTTGTGCTGGATCGTGCTGGTGGCAGGGGCGGTCGCGTTGGCCGTCGCAGCCGGCCTGATCGATGGGCCGGGCGCCGTCACGGGGGTCGTCATCGGCACGGTGATCGTCGGCGCCTTCTTCACCTTCTCGGCCGTGGTGATCGCCTGGGTCGGCAAGACGAATCCGAAAACGGTGATGGTGGCGGCTCTGTTCGCCTACGTCATCAAGGTCCTGGTGCTGGCCATCGTGCTGATGACCATGCCGATCGACGGGTTCGTCAACGTCCGGTGGATGGCGGGTGCCATCGGTATCGGACTCTTCCTCTGGCTGGGCGCGCACATGAGGTATGTCTGGACATTGAAGCTCTTCTACGTGGATCCGGGATGATCGCCGTCCGATCACACCGTTGGCGGTCGGCATGTCCTTCACCTGCGAAAACCCGTCCGCAGCACCCTTTTCGTGACCCGGGACACGCGTTCCATATCACCGTGGGTGGGTGCGACGGTGCTTCTGGGCAACTGATAGTGTCCGGGACGCCATGAAGATGCGTGCCGTAGCCCGGCCCCCCTCCAGGGGAGCCGACCAAGGCTGGGCGGTTCTGTCCACCATGATCTCCGGGATGGTGGTGTTCGGCGGCATCGGTTGGCTGCTGGACGGTTGGCTGGACTCCCGCGCCTGGACGCCTGTCGGCCTGGTCGTCGGGATGGCCCTCGGCATCTACGCCGTGGTCATGCGGTTCGGCCGGCCGGAGGCCATCGAGGTCACCCCGGCTACGGCCGAGAAAGCCGACATGGCAACAGCATTGCGTGCGGCGAAAGTCGCCAACAGGCAGAAGGCGTTCACCAGGGCGCGAGCAGTTGCAGCACAGATGACCGCATCTTCACCCGCCGACGGGCAACCTTCGGCCGGCCCCCGAAGGGAGACCGAGTGTCCGTGAGCGTGAGCATGCTCTCGCTGGGCCTGCTGGCGGCAGAGGGCGACGGCGCGTTCGTCGCGCCGACCGTTGAGCACTCCTTCTTCTTCGACAAGATCGGCGACGGCTCGGTCATCGCCTCGGTGAAGGCGATGGTGCTGCTGGTCCTCGGCACCATCATCCTCATCGCGTTCTTCCTGGCCGCGTCCCGCAAGGCCGCCATGCTTCCCGGCAAGCTGCAGTTCGCCGGCGAGGGCATCTACGGTTTCGTCCGCAACGGCGTCGCGATCGAGATCCTCGGTGGGAAGAACGGACGCAAATGGGCGGGATTCCTGGCGACCCTCTTCGTCTTCATCCTGATCCAGAACCTCTGGGGCATCGTCCCTGTCGCTCAGCTGCCGGTGACCTCGCACTTCGCGATTCCGGTGCTGCTGGCCGTGATGGTCTGGTTCATCTACATGATCGTCGGCATCCAGAAGCACGGTTTCTTCGGCTTCTTCAAGCTGATGTGCTACATCCCCGGCATCCCGATCGCGATGCATCTGCTGCTGATCCCGATCGAGTTCCTGTCCAACATCATCCTGCGGCCGTTCACCCTGGCCATCCGGTTGTTCGCCAACATGTTCGCCGGCCACATGCTGATCACCATCGCGGCGTTCGGCACCGTTTACCTGTGGAGCGAGGGTGGCCTGCTCAATTACGTGCTCGGCACGCTGCCCTTCATCGGCAGCCTCGGGTTGGTGTTCTTCGAGCTGCTGATCATCTCGCTGCAGGCCTACGTGTTCGTCCTGTTGACCGCCATCTATCTGGAGTCCTCCTTGGCCGACTCCCACTGAGTCGGGGGATCGGAGATCTCGCACCGCAGTCTTTTGTTGCACCGCGTTCCAGTACCACCCGCTTTCTGAGACACCGGCTTTTCTGAGACACCGCTTTGGCAGCATCAGTTTTTCAGCACAGCAGTCCACGCTTTGATCCGCACCATCTGGCCCGCACCGGCGAGGTCAGCGATTGACCACCAGGATCCGCACCGGATCTCGTGAAAGGGAGAAGCAACCCCATGTCTGACCTGACGCAGCTCGCGGAAGTCACCGGCAACGTCGGCACCCTCGGGTACGGCCTTTCCGCGATCGGGCCCGGTATCGGTGTCGGTATCGTCTGGGCGGCCTACATCACCTCGACGGCGCGTCAACCGGAGTCGGCAGGCCTGACCAGGACCTACGCCTTCCTTGGCTTCGCGGTGTCCGAGGCGCTGGCGCTGCTGGGCTTCGTGGTTCCGTTCATCCTGACCTGACCCGCCACCGCTAGCTCAGAGTCCCGATAGCGCAGAGGTGAGGACGGAATGATCTCCAACATTGCGGCCGAGGAGGCCACCAACCCGATCGGCCTGCCATGGGGCGAGGTCGTCATCGCGGCGATCGCCTTCGCGCTGCTGCTGTTCGTCCTGGGCAAGTTCGTCTGGCCGCAGTTCGAGCGCGCCTATGCCGCGCGGACCAAGGCCATCGAGGGTGGCATCGCCAAGGCCGAAGAGGCGCAGAACGAGGCCAAGGCCGCGCTCGACCGGTACAACCAGCAGCTTGCCGGTGCCCGCGAGGAAGCCGCCAAGATCCGTGAGGATGCCCGCGCACAGGCACAGTCCATCCGGGACGACATGCTGGCGCAGGCGCACGCCGAGACCGAGCGCATCGCGACGGCCGGCCGTGCCCAGCTGGAGGCCCAGCGCGCCCAGATCGTCGCGGAACTGCGGTCCGATCTCGGCAGGGTGTCGGTGGAACTGGCCAGCAAGGTCGTCGGTGAGTCGCTGCAGGACGATGAGCGGCAGGCCAGGACGGTCGAGCGCTTCCTGGCCGACCTGGAACGCTGATGCAACACATCGCCAGTCGCGAGTCGCTGATCGCGACGAACGCGCAGGTCCTGTCCGTGGCCGAACAGCTCGACGCGGGCGCACTGAAAGATCTCGGCACTCAGCTCGATCAGGTCTCCGACCTGCTGCTCAACGAGGTTCCGCTGCGCCGGACCCTCTCCGAGGGCACGGTGAGCCCGGACCAGCGTGCCGGGATCGCCACCCAGCTGCTGTCGGGCAAGGTCGGTGACGCGGCGCTGTCCGTCGTGAATTTCGCCGTGCGGCAGAACTGGTCGTCCTCGCGCGACCTGCAGGATGCGCTGCGCCGGGTGAGCCGGACGGCGATGTTCCTGCAGGTGGAGCGCACCGGTGAACTGGACGACGTCGAGGACCAGCTGTTCCGGTTCTCCCGCATCGTGGACGCCTCGCCCGACCTGTCCGTCATCCTCGATGACCCGACGGCGGACCCCGAATCCCGGTCCCGGCTCGTTGATCGGCTGCTCGCCGGTCGGTCGCATCCGTTGGTCACCGAGCTGGTGGACGCGCTGGCCAGGGACACTGCCGGCCGGTCGTTCACCTTCGGCGTCCGCGAGCTCGTCGATCAGGCGGCGCAGCGGCGGCAGAAGGTGGTCGCGTTCGTGAAGGCGGCCGTACCGTTGAACGAGGAACAGTCAGCGCGGCTCAAGCGCTCCTTGAACCGGATTTACGGCCGTGAGGTCTCGGTCCACCTGGAGGTCGTGCCTCAGCTGATGGGCGGGATCCGGGTACAGGTCGGTGACGAGGTGATCGACGGCAGCGTCGAGTCGCAGCTGGAATCGTTGCGGCGCAGGATGTCCGGCTGACTTTGCCGGCGTGACGATGGGCCGGGCGAACCCGGTGGCACGAAGTACGAGCATGACGCGCGAAACATAAGAGCCTTGATGACACAGAACGGGAACGCGATGACCGAGTTGACGATCTCCTCCGACGAGATCCGCTCCGCGATCGAAAGCTACGTCTCCGAGTACTCGCCCGAGGTGACCCGGGAGGAGGTCGGCATCGTCGCCGAATGCGGTGACGGCATCGCCACCGTCGAAGGACTGCCGTCGGCGATGGCGAACGAGCTGCTCGAGTTCCCCGGCGGGGTGCTGGGTGTGGCACTCAACCTGGACGTCCGGTCCATCGGCGCCGTCATCCTCGGTGATGCCAACACGATCGAGGAGGGTCAGCAGGTCACCCGAACCGGCGAGGTGCTGTCGGTGCCTGTCGGTGACGGCTTCCTCGGCCGCGTGGTCAACCCGCTCGCGCAGCCGATCGACGGCCTCGGCGAGATTCCGTCCGAGGAGACCCGCCCGCTGGAGCTGCAGGCGGCCTCCGTGGTCGAGCGTCAGGGCGTCAAGGAGCCGCTGCAGACCGGCATCAAGGCCATCGACTCGATGACGCCGATCGGCCGTGGCCAGCGTCAGCTGATCATCGGCGACCGCAAGACCGGCAAGACGGCGGTCTGCGTCGACACGATCATCAACCAGAAGCAGAACTGGGAGACCGGAGACCCGCAGCAGCAGGTGCGTTGCATCTACGTCGCGATCGGCCAGAAGGGCACCACCATTGCCGGTGTCCGGCAGTCCCTCGAGGACGCCGGTGCCCTGGCCTACACCACCATCGTCGCCGCACCGGCGTCGGACTCCGCCGGCTTCAAGTGGCTCGCTCCGTACACCGGCTCGGCCATCGGCCAGCACTGGATGTACCAGGGCAAGCACGTCCTGATCATCTTCGACGACCTGTCCAAGCAGGCCGAGGCCTACCGCGCGATCTCGCTGCTGCTGCGCCGCCCGCCGGGCCGCGAGGCCTACCCCGGCGACGTCTTCTACCTGCACTCCCGTCTGCTCGAGCGTTGCGCGAAGCTGTCCGACGAGCTCGGCGGCGGATCGATGACGGGCCTGCCGCTCATCGAGACCAAGGCCGGTGACGTCTCGGCGTACATCCCGACCAACGTCATCTCCATCACCGACGGCCAGTGCTTCCTCGAGGGCGACCTGTTCAACTCCGGTGTCCGGCCGGCCGTCAACGTCGGCATCTCGGTGTCCCGGGTCGGTGGCGCCGCGCAGGTCAAGGCCATGCGCAAGGTGTCCGGCACGCTGCGTCTGGACCTGTCGGCGTACCGCGAGCTGGAGGCATTCGCCGCGTTCGGCTCCGACCTCGACGAGGTCTCCAAGCGGGCGCTGGCCCGCGGCTCGCGACTGGTCGAGCTGCTCAAGCAGCCGCAGTTCAGCCCATACCCGGTGGAGGAGCAGGTCGTCGCGATCTGGGCCGGTACCCGCGGTCACATGGATCGGGTGCCGGTGGCCGACATCCGGCGCTTCGAGAGCGAGTTCCTGCAGTACCTGCGGCACGCCAACGGCAGCCCGCTGGAGGCCATCAAGACCGAACGCGACCTGTCCGAGGACAGTGAGAACGCTTTGCTGGCAGCGCTTGCCGAGTTCTCCGACACCTTCACGACGTCCGAGGGTCAGATCCTCGGCCGGCAGCCGGAGGTCAAGGCGATGGACGAGTCCGAGGTGGGCCACGAAAAGGTCCAGGTTCAGGTCCGGCGCCCGCCGGCCAAGAAGTGACCGGAGCCGACCCCATGTTCTGTTCGATGGTCCGAACCGTCCTCGCCGGAGGTGAATGATGGCCGCCCAGGTCAGGGTGCTGCGGCAGCGCGTGAAGTCGGTGCGCTCCACACAGAAGATCACCAAGGCGCAGGAGATGATCGCCACCTCCCGCATCGCCAAGGCGCAGGCCAAGGTGGCCGCCGCGGCCCCGTACTCGGCGCAGATCACCGACGTGCTGACTGCTCTCGCGTCCGCGTCGACCCTGGACCACCCGCTGCTCAACGAGCGGGATGAGCCCAAGCGGGCCGGCATCCTGCTGATCACCGCGGATCGGGGTCTGTGCGGCGCCTACAACTCCGCGGTGATCAAGGCCGCAGAGGAGCTGGGGGCGCTGCTGCGCTCGCAGGGCAAGGAGCCGACCATCTATGTGATCGGGCGAAAGGGATTGGGCTACTTCACTTTCCGCCAGCGGGCGATTGCCGAGTCGTGGACCGGGTTCTCCGAGCGGCCCACCTATGCCGACGCGGAGCGGGCGACCGAGGCGCTGCTGCCGGCCTTCATCGCCGGATCGTCCGGGACCACCCCGGACGGCGAGCCGGGCATCGACGAGATTCATCTCGTCTCCACGCATTTCGTCTCGATGATCACCCAGCGGCCGCAGGCCCGGCGGATGGCGCCGATGGAGATCGAATACGTCGAGAGCGAGTCAACTGACACGCTGCTGCCGTCGTACGAGTTCGAGCCGTCGTCCGACCGGTTGCTCGACGAGATGCTTCCCAAGTACCTCAAGACCCGGATCTACGCCGCACTGCTGGACGCGGCGGCCAGCGAGTCGGCGGCCAGGCGCGCCGCCTGCAAGGCGGCCACCGACAACGCCAACGACATCATCCGCAACCTGTCCCGTCAGGCCAATCAGGCCCGGCAGGCGCAGATCACCCAAGAACTCACCGAGATCGTCGGCGGCGCCGATGCTCTCGCCGCTTCCGGGAACGAAGAGGACTGATAGCCATGACGATCACCCAAGACGCACCGCAGAGCAGCTCGACGGCCAACTCCGGCAGGGTCGTGCGCGTCATCGGCCCCGTCGTGGACATCGAGTTCCCGCGCGGTGGCGTACCGCCGCTGTTCAACGCGCTGCACGTCGACGTCACCGGTGCCGGTGACGCGCACACGCTCACCCTCGAGGTGGCGCTGCACCTTGGCGACGACATCGTCCGCAGCATCTCGATGCAGCCGACCGACGGCCTGGTCCGCGGCGCTCCGGTGACCGACACCGGTGCGCCGATCTCGGTGCCCGTCGGTGACGCCGTCAAGGGCCATGTCTTCAACGCTCTGGGTCGCTGCCTGGACGCGCCGGGTACCGGCGAAGATGCCGAGCACTGGCCGATCTACCGCAAGCCACCGGCATTCGATCAGCTGGAGGGCCGAACCACCCAGCTGGTCACCGGCATCAAGGTCATCGACCTACTGACCCCGTACGTGCAGGGCGGCAAGATCGGCCTGTTCGGCGGTGCCGGCGTCGGCAAGACGGTGCTCATCCAGGAGATGATCACCCGCGTCGCCAAGAACTTCGGCGGCACCTCGGTGTTCGCCGGCGTGGGGGAGCGGACCCGCGAGGGCAACGACCTGTTCACGGAAATGACGGAATCCGGCGTCATCAACGACACTGCCCTGGTGTTCGGTCAGATGGACGAGCCGCCGGGCACCCGGATGCGGGTCGCGCTGTCTGCGCTGACGATGGCGGAGTACTTCCGCGACGTGCAGAACCAGGACGTGCTGCTGTTCATCGACAACATCTTCCGGTTCACCCAGGCAGGCTCCGAGGTGTCAACCCTGCTCGGCCGGATGCCCTCCGCAGTGGGATACCAGCCCACGCTTGCCGATGAGATGGGTGAGCTGCAGGAGCGCATCACCTCCACTCGCGGCCGGTCGATCACCTCGCTGCAGGCCATCTACGTGCCGGCCGACGACTACACCGACCCGGCACCGGCGACAACGTTCGCGCACCTGGACGCCACCACCGAGCTCGACCGAGGCATCACCGAGAAGGGCATCTACCCAGCGGTGAACCCGCTGTCGTCGACGTCCCGGATTCTGGATCCGCAGTTCGTCGGCGAGGAGCATTACCGCGTCGCGCAGGAGGTCATCCGGATCCTGCAGAAGTACAAGGAACTCCAGGACATCATCGCGATTCTCGGCATGGACGAGCTGGGCGAGGAGGACAAGCTGCTCGTCGGGCGCGCCCGTCGGATGGAGCGCTACCTCGGGCAGAACTTCTTCGTGGCCAAGCAGTTCACCGGTATGGAGGGTTCGTACGTCGAGATGGACCACACCATCGAGTCGTTCGATGCCATTGCGAAGGGTGAGTACGACAACATCCCGGAGCAGGCATTCCTCAACGTCGGTGGCATCGACGACGTGCTGGCAAAGGCAAAGACGCTGTAGCGCAGGCATTCTGGCCGGGCGCGACGAGAGTTGGCCCGGCCTGCGTGCAGACGCGGCAGGACGGCGGAGCGGTGCCGCATCGGGGGACCGATGCGGCCGGCCGAAGGTTTCCGGCGACTGCAGGGTTAGAATCGTTCCGATTGCCGTACCGCCCGCAACGACCGTAGGTCAGACTGCAGGTGTTGTTCGCGGGGAAGTCTCATCGAGTAGAGGGCGGAGCTGTTGTCGTGGCCGAGATCCAGGTGAATCTGGTTGCCGTGGAGCGCGAGCTCTGGAGTGGCAACGCACAGATGGTGGTCGCCAGGACGGTCGACGGCGACATCGGTGTGATGGCCGGGCATTCGCCCCTGCTGGCGCAACTGCGCGAGGGCTTCGCCGCCCGCATCATCGAGCCGAACGGCAACGTTCTCGGTGTCGCGGTGCACGGTGGTTTCTTGTCCGTCACCAAGGACGGCGTATCGATCCTCGCCGAGGATGCGCAGTTGTCCGACGAGATCGACGTCACCAAGGCGCGCACCGCGTACGAGGAAGCCAAGGCACGCGGCGGCGATTCAGCGGAAGCCGAGAACGAGCTGCGCCGCGCCCGGGCGCAACTGCTCGCCACCGGCAACGACATCTGAGTTCGCAGCGGATCCCGGTCGGCGCGCCATGGACATTGTGTGGCTCGGCGAGATCTTGGGGCTGGCCGCTGTTCTCGTGGTGGTGCTGGCCATCGTCGTGATCGCCGTGCGCCGGTCCGCGCTGGCCAGGGCCGGGGCGATCGACATCTGCTGGCGCCGCGATCTCCGGCCGGACGGCCGCGGGTGGGTGCTCGGCCAGGGTCGCTTCCGGGACAACGAATGTCTGCTGTACCGCTCGTTCTCACCGCTGCCCGGTGTTGCCACCAAACTGCATCGTGATGCGCTCAAGCTCGGTGAGCGGCGCTCGCCGGTCGGTACCGAACCCGATCTCTTGCCGCTCGATGCGGTGATCGTGCGATGTACCAACGGCGACGAGCAGATCGAACTCGCGCTGAGCGAGGAGGCCTTGACCGGCATGCGCTCATGGCTGGAGTCGATGCCGCCCGCCACCCGATCGGTACGGCTGTTCCACCGGGGCATGCGCAAGAACTAGGGCGCACCGACCTCTATCGCGAGGTTCCCGCGCTGACGGGACATCCCGCCACCACTTCGGCAGCCCGCCTTCAGTCGCGGTCGCCGCCAGGAATCCACATGACGTCGCCGTCCGGATTCGCGACCCGTGCGAGGATGAACAGCAGGTCGGAGAGCCGGTTCAGGTAGGTCGGCGCGAGCGGGTTGCTGCGCTCCGGATCGATCTGCCGCAGCGCCCACGCGCTGCGCTCCGCCCTTCGGGCAACCGTCCGCGCCTGATGCAGCAGTGCGGCCGCCGGTGTGCCGCCCGGCAGGATGAACGACGTGAGCTCCGTGAGGTCGGCGTTGAAGCGATCGCAGTCCGCCTCCAACCGGTCGATGTAGTCCTGCGTCACCCGCAGCGGCGGGTAGGCCGGGTCTGCGACGACCGGCGTCGCGAGATCCGCGCCCAGGTCGAACAACTCGTTCTGCACCCGGCGGATCACCAGGCTCACCTCGGGGGCCGGGTCGCCGAGCGCCATCACCAGGCCGAGGGTCGCGTTGGTCTCGTCACAATCGGCGTAGGCGACCAGTCGCGGGTCGGTCTTGGACACCCGACTGAAGTCGGCGAGGCCTGTCGTGCCGTCGTCACCGGTGCGCGTGTAGATACGGGTCAGGTGCACGGCCATGGGTGTCACCCTACGGCCCGATCGCGGGTTGCCCCGCCTCGGGAACCGCGCCGCTCTGCCCTGCCGGACCGGGAGCCGGCCGCGAGCCGGGCCGACGCCGGGAAGCGCGCAACGAGCCGTCCCGGGCCGGTTAGAGTTCCCTGCGTGGAACGGTTCCTGGTCACCGGCGGCGCGCGGCTCTCGGGCAGCGTGCGGGTGGCCGGAGCAAAGAACAGTGTGCTCAAACTGATGGCGGCCGCCCTGCTCGCCGAGGGCACGACCGTCATCTCCAATTGCCCGGAGATCCTCGACGTTCCGCTGATGGCCGACGTCCTGCGCGGACTCGGTGCCGAGGTGAAATTGGCCGCTGACACCGTCACCATCACCACGCCCGCCGAACTGTCGTCGCATGCGGACTTCGCCGCCGTGGGCCGGCTCCGGGCGTCCGTCTGCGTGCTCGGCCCGTTGATGGGCCGCTGCCGGCAGGCGCGGGTCGCGCTGCCCGGCGGCGACGCGATCGGCTCGCGACCGCTGGACATGCACCAGTCGGGCCTGCGTGCCATGGGCGCAACGATGAACATCGAGCACGGCAGCGTCGTCGGGTATGCGGACCGGTTGCGCGGCGCCAGCATCGGGCTGGACTTCCCCAGTGTCGGTGCGACCGAGAACATCCTGATGGCAGCGGTTCTCGCGGACGGCACCACCGTCATCGACAACGCGGCCCGGGAACCGGAGATCATCGACCTGGCCGAGTTGCTGGGGCAGATGGGCGCCGAGATCGACGGCGCGGGGACCGCCACCATCAGCATCCAAGGGGTGGACCGGCTGCACCCGACGACACACCGGACGGTCGGCGACCGGGTGGTCGCCGGCACGTGGGCGTACGCGGCGGCCATCACCCGCGGCGCGGTACGGATCGACGGTGTGAACCCGGCGTTCCTGACCGCCCCGCTGGAGCGGCTCGCAGGGGCGGGCGGACAGATCGACACCGAGGCCGGCGCGGTGACCGTCACGATGGCCGAGCGGCCCCGAGCGGTGGACTTCATCACGATGCCGTACCCGGGATTCCCGACGGATCTGCAGCCGATGGCGCTGGCCCTCGCGGCCGTCGCCGACGGTCATTCGCTGATCACCGAGAACGTCTTCGAGGCCAGGTTCCGTTTCGTCGACGAGCTGATCCGGATGGGTGCGGACGCCCGCACCGACGGCCACCACGCTTCGTTGCGGGGCAGGGACCAGTTGTCCAGTGCGCCGGTCTGGGCCACCGACATCCGGGCCGGTGCTGGGCTGGTGCTCGCCGGGCTGGCCGCCGAAGGCGTGACCGAGGTGCACGAGGTCATGCACATCGACCGCGGATATCCGCACTTCGTCGAGGACCTGCAGCAGTTGGGCGGCAAGATCGAGCGGGTGGACGCGGACGGCGCCCGCTGACTCCCGACCTACCGTGACCCGCAGCGTCCCGACGTCGGCGGTCGGCGGGTGTCACGTCACCGATTAAGGTGTCCGGGTGCGTCTCGTGGTGGCCCGGTGTTCCGTGGACTATGTCGGCCGGTTGACGGCCCACCTGCCGTCGGCGACCAGGGTTCTGATGATGAAGGCGGACCAGTCCGTCCTTGTGCACTCCGACGGCGGCTCGTACAAGCCGTTGAACTGGATGTCGCCACCATGCTGGACGACGCAGGCGCCGGCCGCCGACGGCGAACCGGCCACCTGGACAGTGCAGAACAAGGCCGGCGAGAAGCTCGTCATCACGGTGGAAGAGGTCCTGCACGACTCCAGCCACGAACTCGGAGTTGACCCGGGACTGGTCAAGGACGGTGTCGAGGCGCACCTGCAGATGCTGCTCGCCGAGCACGTCGCCACTCTGGGCGATGGCTGGTCGCTGGTCCGCCGCGAGTTCCCGACGCCGATCGGCCCGGTGGATCTGATGTGCCGCGATGCCACCGGAAAGAGCGTGGCCGTCGAGATCAAGCGCCGCGGCGACATCGACGGGGTCGAGCAATTGACGCGTTACCTGGAGCTCCTCAACCGCGACCCGATGCTCGCTCCGGTGGCCGGGGTGTTCGCCGCCCAGCAGATCAAGCCACAGGCCAGGACGCTCGCCGTCGACCGCGGCATCCGGTGTGTGACCCTGGACTACGACCAGCTCAAGGGGCTGGTCTCCGACGAGTTCACGCTGTTCTGACCGGCCTTCCGCCGCTGTGCTGCTGTTCACCGACGGCGCACCCCGGGCGGCGGGATTCACGGCGGGCCTGCACTAGCCTGGAGCGAGCCGGTGCGGGTGTGTGCCGTGCCAACAGGTCTCGATGACAACTCGAGCGACAACGCAATGGAGGTCTGGCGTGGACGTCAAGATCGGTGTGACGGACACCGGGCGCGAACTGGTGCTCAGCTCGACATCGAACCCCGACGAGATCGAGGCGCAGATCAACGAGTCGCTGAAGAACCCGCTTGGCACGCTGGTGCTGGTGGACGAGAAGGGCCGCAGGATCATCGTCCCGTCGTCCCGGATCGGATATGTCGAGATCGCTCCCGCCGACGGCCGTCGGGTGGGATTCAGCGCCTGAGGAAGGCCTCGCCTGACGCCACGTCAATCGGACCGTGAAGTGCGGTTGACGTCGGCGGCGTTCGTTGTTGCGGTGAATCGGCGGTCGGGCTGGAGGACCAGTCCTTCCGGCAGGCCGCCACGTTCAGTGCTCCTGACGCGGAAACCTCGAGATGCCGCGCCACATGAGCGTCGACAGCAACTCGATTGCTTCGGCCCGGGACACGTGCGGCGACTGCTGCAGCCAGTAGCGTGCGCTCACCTGCGACAGGCCTACCATGCCGGACGCGAGCAGTCTGGCGCGTTCGACGTCCACCCCGGTGTCGGTGGTGATGGTGTCGGTGATCGCCGAGATGCAGTCGTCGGTCGCCCGCTCGACGATCCGTTCCACCTCCGCCTGCCCGCGCAGGTCAGACTCGAAGATGAGCCGGTAGGCCTGATCGTTGTCGGCAACGAAGGTGAAGTAGGCGGCGACCGCGTTGTCCACCCGCTCGTGATTGTCGGTGGATGCGGTCAGCGCGGCGCGGACCAGGCGCACCATCTCGTCGGCAGACTCGCCGAGCAGATCGACATACAGCTCGAGCTTTGACGGAAAGTGCTGATACAGAACGGGTTTGCTGACCCCAGCGGTGACCGCGATGTCGTCCATCGCGGCCGCGTGATACCCCTGGGTCACGAAGACCGTCTTGGCAGCGGCCATCAGCTGCGCCCGCCGCGCCGACCTGGACAACCGCGGGGTCGCCCGGGTGGTGGCATCGGTCATGCGAGTTCCTTCCAAGCGTTGGAGCGACACCACCCTACGCGGGCTGCGGCGGCCGGACCGGCTTCGACGGCGCCGTGCGGCTCATCGACCGGGCTTGATCGGGACGTCGGCGTAATGCCCGACCACCACCGACGCCACGGCTTGCAGGGAGGCGCCACCCAGGTAATTGCTCTGCTGGTGATGTCCGGCAAGGTCGACGGCCTCGTTCGTGATTGCCGAGTCCAACGCGCCGAACGGACCGAGGATGCCCGGGCCAAGTTGCACGTCGACGTCCGGTTCGTTGCTGGCGACGTCGACCACCTGGGCGCCGAAGGACTTCGCCGCGGGGTCCGGCCCGAACGGTGCGGCGCGTGGGGGGAACTTCAGCGCGGCACCGGCGAGCGCCGCCAGCAGATCCGTTTCCGGATGCGTGACCGGGTCCTGTTCGTACGACGTCACGAAGGTGTGCTCAGGCGTCACCGACCGATATTCCTCGGCGGTGCCGACCAGTTGACCCGCGCCGGGGGAACCGAGCATCACCAGGTCGTCGAGCCGGCCACCAACCGCGGCCGCCGCGGACACCGTGGTCGAACCCATCGAGAAGCCCACCGCAATCCACCGCGCGTTCGCCGGGGCCAGGGCGCTGAAAGCCGCGATGTCCCTGGTCAGCGCCGCGCCGCCGGTCTGCGCACTGTCGTCGTCTGTTGCCGCTGCTGCATTGCCGATGGCGACGGGCGGCGTGACCGGAACGCCGCTGATCGAGCTGAACGGGATGTCGTATCCGTACCAGGCGATGACCGAGGTGGCATCGGTCGGTGCCTGTCGCTGCGACTCGTGCAGGAGTGCGGTGGCGTCGGAGACCCCGTCGGCCATGTCCACCGGGGCGTTGCCGATGCCCGGCACCACGATGGCGACGTTGTCCGCGGCGGCAAGATCGCCGATTCCGATCGCCGCGCGTCCCTGACTTGTCGAGTCCGCCGACTCGTAGACCAGCAGGTGCGCCGCCTGGCCGTTCTCCCGCGCCCTGGCCAACGCGCCCGTCACGCCCAGCGCCATCAGAGCCGTCGAGACGTCGTTCGACCGGAGGTCTTCACCCAGCTGGTCTGCGTTGGCCCGGTCCACCGCCTGCAACGCCGAAGCCGTGGACGGAGTGGGCGTCCCCGCGAATCTGGAACCGCTTGACCGGTTGCCCGCCGCGAGGCCGGCCGCTCCGACGTACGCGCCGGCCGCCGGTCCGCCGGGCACAAGCTCTTGGGCGGGCTGCCTGGGATCCCCCCTGAGCGCGTCCGCGAGGCCGAGCAATGCAGCGTCGTTGCGGTCCCGCCACCCGCTCAGCTCGCCGCAGGCGGTCGAGAGCACTGCGTTCACCGCAGGCAGTTGTGCGTTCGACCCGGCCCAGGCAAGCAGGTCGTCGCCTGCCGGCCACCCGATCCCGCGCAGAGCGCTCTCTGCCTCAGCCACTCGGCCCTGCGCCAGCAGTCGCGTCTGCCGCAGAATTGCGCTTGTTGCGGCGACGGCGTCGACCTGGCCGCGGATGATCTGCTCGCTCGCCCTGGCTGCCTCCCATTGGCGCATCACAGCGACCCGCGGCGCCGGGCTCGACCAGCCCGCGGCCAGCGCGCCCAGGGCGTCACCGAGTCGGTCGACACCGGCGGACAGCGCCCTGGCGACGTCTTCTGCGACGGTGAACCACCGCAGCAGCCCGTCGACCTCCACTCCGGTCAGCTCTTGCTCGAGCGCAACCGGATCCGGTAGCCCGAGAGCAGCGCAGGCGACGCTGATCGGACCGACCGCCTGCACCGAGGCCGTCGGTGCTGTGGTCGTTGATGGCGTGAGTGCGGATGCGCCGGCAGCGGTCCGTGAGGTGCTCACCGCGGTGGACCGCCTGCCGCCGATTCGACGATCTCGAAGGACGTTGCCGCCGCCCGGACGCGGGCTGCGGTCTGTGCGGACGCGCGTGCGAACACCTCGGCTGCCTGCACGGCTTCCAGCACCCGACGGGACGCCGATCCAGCGACCTCCCGGGCGACGGCCGACCGGCCGAGGCTCTCGTCGGTCAGCGGGCAACCTTCCCGCCGCCCGGTGCCACGGGCAAAGAGTGCGGACGCGTCATCCAGCGAGTTCGCCGCGGCCCGGAGCACCGCGGTGTCGACGACCAGCTCACCCGTCACGTCAGCCCCTCCTTGTCGTTTGCCGGCGCACGGGGGCCGCCGGCCCCGACGGAACCGCGCCGCCTGACCTGTGCCGTTGAGGTGCTCCCACGCCTGTTGCACGCACCATCCACGACCGGCACAGGTTCAGTCCGGGGCCGGACCGACGTTGGGGAGGGATGACGGTATGTGGACAAGTCGGCGGTGGTCGTCGCCGTCCCGGGGCACCATGGAGCCATGACGGCAACCCGACCCTGGCCCGCCCAAGGGCCGGCCGCCCGTGATCACCTCGCGGCGTGGTCGACGGTGTCGTTGTCCGACCATCCCCTCGGACCCGTCCCGCCGCTGGCGTCACCGGGTCCGGTGGGCTGGACCGAGCTGATCGACGGCCGGGGGGTGTACCTGCGTCGGCAGGACGGTCCGGCCGATGCCCGACCGGTGTGGTTCGTGCACGGTCTCGGGGGTGCTTCCACGGACTGGACCCGGATCGGTGGGGCGCTGTCCCCGATCGCCCCCGGGTATTCGCTGGATCTGCCCGGCAGTGGGCGGTCCGACCCGCCGCCGGGTGGGCGCTACTCCCCACGCGTCGATGCGCAGATCGCTGCAGCGGCGATCGAGCAGGTAGGCGGCGGACCGGTGCATCTCGTCGGCAACTCCTACGGGGGAGTGGTCGCGACGCTGCTTGCCGCCGACCGACCCGACCTGATCAGCACGCTGACGCTCATCTCGCCCGCTGTTCCCGATCTGCGACTGACCAAGGACCGGGGTGCCGATCCACGGTTGGGTCTGCTCCTGCTGCCGGGAGCGGCCGGATTTGCCGAGACCCGACTGGGTTCCATCGAGCCGCTCGAACGCGCCCGGGGGCTGGGCGACATCTGTTTCGGCGAGCCGGAGGCGATCACCGACGACGACTACATCGCGCTGGCGGAGGAGCACATGTGGCGAGCTGCGCTTGCATGGTCGCAGGCCTCGACGATCGGATCGCTGCGGGCTCTGATGAACAGCTACCTGCGGAAGGGCCGGTCGTCCTTCGCCGCGGCCGCGGCACGAGTGCGCGCGCCGGTCCTGGTGATCTGGGGCACCCGGGACCGGCTGGTCGATGTCCGGCTGGCGCCCCGCACGGTCGCGGCCTTTGATGATGCGCAGCTGCTCGTGCTCGCCGGCTGTGGCCACGTCCCGCAGATGGAGCAGCCGTTGTTCACAGCACAGGCCATCGCCGGTCACTGGCGGCGATCCGCCGACCGATCTGCAGGCGGTGGCGCGGAGGGCCTTGCGGATCCGCAGAGTCGGGCGGCAGGCGTAGAGCGCGCCCCGTCCGAACCCTCAGAGTTGTATGGCAGCCTCTCAGGGTGACTTCGTTGCCGCCGGACCCTCGGCACTCCGGACAGTGGGGCCACGGGGACGACGAACGCCGGGGCGACCGCGGTTGGCAGGCGGGCCGAGCGCCCGGCGCTGATATGCCGCTGGACACGTCATCGCTCTGGGACGACGCCGGATCGCCATCCATCGACGCGGGCCACCGCCCGGCGAAGCCGCCGGCCGAGCGTCGACGGCTGGATCTGGACGCGCGCGGCCGGCCGAACTCCTCCCGCCGGTCCTCTCGTCCGGCCGGCGCCGACGGGAGTTCTCGACGGACCTCGCGCCAGGTGGGTCCGGACGGCTACCAGGACGGACAGGCGCACTCCGAGCGCCCTTCTGATCTGTCTCGGCGAGGCGCCGCGCATCGGGCTGAGGATGCGGAGCGCCGTGATCCACCGTCCAGGCGGCGCACCGACGACCGGTCGGGCGCTGCGGGCGGCGGCGGTGCAGGTACTGCCGGTCGCAGATCAGATGTCAGGTCCGGCACAGGGGACGCCAGTCGTGACGGCCGCTGGTACGGCGCGCGCTCCGCTCGGGAAGCGACCTCCACCGGATCGTCCTCGAGCAGGTTGACTTCCAACAGGTCCACGTCCAACAGGTCGGACTCCAGCCGGTCGGCCGCCAACCGCTCGTCGTCCAACCGGTCGCAGTCGAACCGGTCGCAGTCGAACCGGTCGCAGTCCAACCGGGCACGGTCCAACCGATCAGCGTTCGGTCGACGTGCGGTGTCCTCGCCGCCACGCACGGGCATCCGGTGGCGGATCGTCATGATCCCGGTGCTGGTGATTCTCACCCTGGTGGTCATCTTCCAGTCGCTGGGTTCGCCGTCCACCGACCAGAACACCGCCGCAGCCGCCACCGAAGCGCCCACGGTCGAGCCGGGTATCTCGTCGGACGTCTCGTCAGGAAGCGGCGCTGCCGAAGCCGGCGCAGGCGCCACCGATCCGGCACCGTCGCTGACAGGCTCCGTCGAGGAACCGGGTCAGGCGGTTGCGCCGCTTCCGTCGGCGAGCACCAACGCGGCCGGTGACACTCCGGCTGCGGCAGGGACGTCCCCGGAGCCCACGCCCCCCGGTGCTGTCCCGGACCTGACGATCAAGGACGCCAAGGGTCACCCAGCGGCCGGGATTGCCGCCGGGGCCTTGCCCGCAGGTGCGCCTTTCGTCACATCTGGTGCCGGGGTGTGGCACGTCGTCCCCGGGACGACCCCGGCATTGGGCAGCGGTCCGCAGCGGTTCACCTACACGGTCGAGACGGAGAACGGCCTTCAGGATGCGAAGGGCGACAAGGAGTTCGCGGCGGCTGTCGATGCAACGTTGGCCGACCCGCGGTCGTGGATCGGCGGCAAGCAATTCTCGCTGCAGCGGATTGACAAGGGCGAGCCCGATTTCCGTATCTCGCTGACCAGCCAGATGACGGTGCGCGCTGGTTGCGGGTTCGACATCCCGTTGGAGGCATCATGTTTCAACGGATCGGCTGGCAGGGTCTTCATCAACGACGCCCGGTGGGTGCGTGGTGCGATGTCATTTGACGGCGACTTGGCGGCGTACCGCTCGTACGCCATCAATCACGAAGTCGGCCACGCGCTCGGGATGAGACATCAGCCGTGTCCGGCCGCGGGCGCGCCGGCCCCGGTGATGATGCAGCAATCCTGGAGCGTGTCGAACAACGACTTGAACGTCCTGGACCCCGGCACGATCCCGAAGGACGGAAAGGTCTGCAAGCCCAACGCCTATCCGTTCCCGACTGCAGCCGCTCCGGTGGACCCGTCGAGCGACCCATCGGCAGCCGCCGGCTGAGCCCCTCGGGAAGAACCACGGGTCCGCGACGGTTGTCGCTTGCGGCAGACTGTGCCCGTGCCGAAGGAGACTCCCGTGACATTGCCCCCGCTGGTCGAACCGGCCGCATCTTTGACAAAGGCCGAGGTCGAGCGTTACTCGCGCCACCTGATCATCCCCGACGTGGGGATGACCGGGCAGAAGCGCCTGAAGAACGCCAAGGTGCTGGTCGTCGGCGCCGGTGGTCTCGGCTCCCCGGCGCTGCTCTACCTGGCCGCCGCCGGTGTCGGCACCCTGGGAATCCTGGACTTCGACACCGTCGACGAGTCCAACCTGCAACGACAGGTGATCCACGGTCAGTCCGACATCGGGAAGTCGAAGGCGGTCTCGGCGGCGGAGTCCATCGCCGAGATCAATCCGTACGTGACGGTGAACCTGCACACCGAGCGCTTGGATTCGGGCAACGCCCTGGAGATCTTCGAGCCGTACGACCTGATCCTCGACGGCACGGACAACTTCGCCACCAGGTACCTGGTGAACGACGCGTGCGTCCTGCTGGGCAAGCCGTACGTATGGGGCTCCATCTATCGCTTCGAGGGCCAGGCGAGTCTTTTCTGGGCCGAATACGGCCCGCAGTACCGCGACCTCTACCCGGAACCGCCACCGCCCGGCATGGTTCCGTCCTGCGCCGAGGGCGGCGTCCTCGGCGTGCTGTGCGCGTCCATCGGATCGATCATGGTCACCGAGGCGATCAAGCTGATCACCGGCATCGGCGAGACACTCCTCGGCCGGCTGATGGTGTACGACGCGCTGGAGATGACGTACCGCACGGTGAAGATCCGTCGGGATCCGGCCGGCGAGCCCATCACCGGCCTGATCGACTACGACGCATTCTGCGGAACTATCTCCGATGACGCGGCCGCCGCGGCCAGTGGGCACACCATCTCCGCCCGTGACCTGAAGGCGAAGATCGACGCCGGCGAGGACTTCCTGTTGGTCGACGTCCGTGAGCAGAACGAGTACGAGATCGTCTCCATCCCTGGATCCGTGCTCATTCCCAAGGGCGACATCCTGTCCGGTGAGGCGCTCGCCTCGCTGCCGATGGACAAGCCGCTGGTCCTGCACTGCAAGTCAGGGGCACGATCGGCCGAGGCGCTCTCGGTGCTCCACAAGGCGGGCTTCTCGGATGCCGTGCATGTCGGTGGCGGTGTCCTGGCGTGGGTGAAGCAGGTGGACCCCAGCCTCCCGTCCTACTGAGCGAACCTTCCCTACCCACACCGACCACGGCTACCGGCAGCGGCTACCGGCAGCGGATACCGCACCGGCTCGCAGCGACACCGCGGCCGGCTCCGCTGATGGCTGTGCACGGCGCGGTAGCGTCCAGGGGTGACCGACGCACCTGGACCGCGTGCGCAGCAGGGGCAGCCTGGATCGGTCGACACCACCGGAGCCGCCGGATCCGCTCCAGTGCTCAGGATTCCGCCGCCTGAACACGTGTTACGGGCGTTCGGCGCAGCGCCCGAACCGCCCGAGCTCCTCGAAGGCGGCCAGCAACGCAGCTGGCGCAGTGGCAGCATCGTGCTCAAACCGGTGGACGAGCCGGCCGAGGCGTCCTGGCTGGCGAACATCGTGGAGCAGTTGGCGGTCAGTGACCTGCGCCTGGCCCGGCCGGTCCGCTCTTCGGACGGGCGGTGGGTCGTGTCGGGGTGGTCCGCGCACCGGTTCGTCTCCGGCAGCCCCGCGCCGCGGCACGAGGAGATCCTGCAGGTCGGCATCCGGCTGCACGATGCGCTCGCCGGGGTGCCGGAACCGAAGTTCCTGCGCGAACGGACCGGCCTCTACAGCTGGGCGGACCGGCTCTCCTGGGGAGAGATCGAGGACGACCTGCCGACCGAATCCGGGCACGGTGCCAGGCTCTTCGACGCACTTGCGCGGGGACGCCGAGCCGTGCGGAGCGAGAGCCAGGTGGTTCACGGCGACCTCTACGGCAACGTTCTGTTTGCCGGTTCCGCACCCCCTGCCGTCATCGATCTGACGCCCTACTGGCGACCGGTCGGTTGGGCGGCCGGGGTCATCGTGGTGGATGCGATCGGGTGGGGCGGCGCGCCGGTCGAGTTGATCACCGAGTGGGACAGATGGCCGGACTGGCGGCAGTTGTTGCGCCGTGCGTTGTTGTTCAGGTTGGCGGTCAGCCTGGCGGATCCGCGGACGCCGCCGAGCGATCTGGTCACCATGCTGTCCACCGCCGAGCGGATCGAGCGATTCCTCGACTGACGGCCAGCCGGGGAAGTCGGCCGTACCGGCGCCATGGTTCCCAAGCCCCTTCGCCGCCCGTTCGGATGGCCGGCCCGGCCCTGCACCCTTCACAGGTACCGGCGCCCTGAGACAAGCATCTCGTCGAGCACTTCGGGCCGCAGGCCGGCGGACATGATGTCGAGCAGCGCCAAGGCGAGCGGATGCTCCGGCTCCACGGCGAGGCACCGGTCGACCGCGACCTGCGCGAGCGCGCCGTCCCCATGCCGATATGCAACCGCCGCCAGGATCGAACACAGTGGCGCGGCCACCGAGTCCGGCGTCCACGTGGCACACGCGATCAGCATCGGCAACCACGGACCGTCGAGATCGCCGAAACTCTCCGCGAGGACGGCCTCTCGGACGCCCTGTTCCGTCAGCACCGCGGCGACTGCGGTGCCGACCGGCATCGGCACCGTTCCGGTTGCGGCCACCTGACGGCATGCGGTGTCCAGCAGCTCCACCAGAATCGGTCGGACACCGTGTCGACGTGACGCCGCGGACCTCCGAAGTGGAACGATCCGACCCTCGCGGTCGTGCTCGGTTCCCGGGAGCCGCCCCGCTGCCGCCTCGCTGATGCCGCCTTCGGCGTCGCGCAGCTTCGCACCGGTGGGCCCGGCGATGGATTGTCGGAGCGCATCGCGATCGGGCAGCACCGAACGGCCGGACAGCGCCCCAGCGGCCTGCAGCGCAGACACCACGGGATCGTCCGAGCCCGGCATGGGGATCCCTGGATGGTTGCGCTCCATCGCCGGGTTGAGGGCCGGCCGTGCACGGCCTCCTCTGACGATCATGGCGTCCATCACGTCGACGCCCGCACGCGCCAGTTCTCCCAGCAGGTCGTCGAGCAGCGGCGGCCGCTTGGTGCCTTTGAGGTAGCAGACAACGGCGACCTCGTCGGCGTGCTGCACCGCATGGCGCGTCAGCTGGCTTGCCATCGCGCGGTCGTGCCCCTGCGGGAGGTCGACCCGAGCGACGGGGCCGACCCGTCGCCGGCCGCCGGACAGGCACAGCAGCACGAGGCTGTTCGTCGGGTGGAAGCCGAGCAGCGGCGGCACGGCGGCCAGCAGGCCGGCCGGTCCGCTGACCCTTATCGGGGCGACGTCATCAGTGGTGGTCATGCGGATACGGTGCTCGCCTGCGGAATGACGAGTTGATGGCTTTGACCGTTTGTGCGCAACTCGACCCGTGGGCGCTAACGCGCGCAGCAAGTGGCGAAAGTGCGGGCAACCGTCGGACCGGTGTGCTCGTCGTCCGATCACGGTCGACGCCGGGAGTGTCGGCGCACGACGGACCCGCACGTCGATCAGCGCGCGGATGCCGCCGCCGTCACGGCCGGCAGCGGAAGGTCTTCAGATCGACCTTGCCGTTGTCCACGCGCACACCCTCGGCACGCAGTCGCTGCAGCTGTTCGGTCGCCAGGTGCGGCGCCGGCGTCCCGTCGGCCCGCAGCACGCGATGCCAAGGTGTTTCCTCGTCCGACAGTTGAGCAAGCACGAAGCCGGCGAGTCGGGGAGAGGCAGACCCCGCCGCCGCCGCGACGTCACCGTAGGTCGCGACTCGACCGGCGGGAATCCGGGCAACCGCGTCGAGCATCCGGTGCGCCAAGGCCATGTCCATGGTCAGCAGTAAACAGGCCGGAGCCGCTGTGGGAGGTCAGGTTTCGGGTGCGTCGGTGTGGTTCGGACGGGCTGTCGGTGCCTCGTGATGGGATCTGTCCATGACGCAAGCGACGGCGACCGCGGGCCTGTTCCGCCTCCACCGCTCCGGCGGTGGTCGGGCGGTGCAGCCGACCACGGAGCAGTTGGCGGTCATCCAGAACGGCTGCCGGCGGCTCAAGGTGCTCGCGGGCCCGGGGACGGGGAAGTCCGCGACACTGGTCGAGTCCGTCGCCGAGCGCATCGCGCAACGCGGCGTCGCCCCGGAATCGGTTCTGGTGCTGACGTTTTCCCGTCGCGCGGCGACCGAACTCGCCAGCAGGATCACCCGCAGACTGGGCATCACCACCAGAGAGCCGATCGTGCGCACGTTGCACAGCTATGCGTACTCCCTGCTGCGCGCTCATGCGATGCGATCCGGTGAGCCCGAACCCCGGCTGCTGGCGGCCGGCGAGTCGGATCAGATGGTGCGGGAGTTGCTCGCCGGGCAGCGCGAGAGCGGCCGTGGCAACTGGCCGCCCGCAGTGAGCGCGGCCCTCACGTCGCCGGCCTTCGCAGCCGAACTGCGGGAGTTGATGCTCCGCACTGCCGAGCGGGGGATCACGCCGTCACGCCTTGCGGAACTGGGCCGTCGCCGCCGCCGTCCCGAATGGCAGGCGGCCGCGATGTTCGCCCGCGAGTACCAGGATGTCTCTGACCTCCGGCAGGGAAGTAGCGGACTCGGTGCGGCGCTCGACCAGGCGGAACTGACCCGGGCGGCTCTGGGGCTGCTGGCGCAGGACGCCGTGCTGGCCGCCGAACAGTCCCGAATTCGGCGCATCTTCGTGGACGAGTTCCAGGACGTCGACCCGGCGCAAGCGGATCTGGTTCAGGCCCTCGCCTCCGGTGCCGACGAATTGGTGGTTTTCGGCGACCCTGATCAGTCGATCTACGGCTTCCGAGGGTCCGATCCCGCGGCCCTGCGGGATCTCGAGGTCGACGACACGGTCATGCTGACCGGGTCACGCCGGATGTCGGGCGAGGTGTTGGCTGCCAGTAGGCGAGTGGCGCGGATGCTGCCCGGCGTCTCGACGCACCGGGATTTGGTCGCCATCCGGACCGTCGACCCGGTGTCTGACCGCCTGCAAGCATCGGACACGGTCGATGCCGCTCCCAACGCGGTGGTCGCCGCGTCCGGTCGGGTGGTCGTCCGGACGTTGCCCACCGCTGCCACGGAAGCCGCTTTCGTGGCGGACGAACTACGCCGGGCGCACCTGCAGTCGGGTGTCCGCTGGTCCGACATGGCGGTCCTCGTCCGGTCACCGGTGGCATCGCTGCCTGCCATGCGCCGGGCCTTTGCCGCGGCCGGGGTGCCGATGGCCACCTCACGCCAGGACGAGCAGCTGACCGCTGATCCCGTTGTCGATACCCTGCTGACCGCGCTCCGGTGCGGCCGCCAACCGTCGTCGTTGACCGGGCAGGTGGCGCTGGATCTGCTGTCCTCGCCGGCTGGCGGGATGGACGGCCAGTCGTTGCGCCGCCTTCGTCGGATGGTCCGGGCGGATCTGCCCGATGGTGGCCCGACGCCGGACCTTCTGGCGGCGGCACTTGCCGGCGCTCCTCTTCCGGAGCGGGTGCCGGAGGAGTTCCAGCGACCGGTCCGCCGGCTCCGGGCCATGCTCGACGCCGCCCGGGCCGGCGCCACAGATGCTGCGGCGGAGCAGAGCCTGTGGAACGTCTGGCAGGCATCGGAACTGCAGGAGCAACTCGTATCCGCCTCGTTGCGCGGCGGACGTGCCGGTCAGCGAGCCGACCAGACGCTCGACGGAGTGATGTCGCTGTTCTCGATGGCCGCCGAGCTGGCGGACCGGACGCCATTGGCGGGCGTTGAGGCGTTCCTCGACATGGTCACCGGGCAGCGAATTCCGGGCGATCCCACCGCCCGGGGTTCCCGTGCGAACGATGCCGTAGCCGTGCTGTCCGCCCACGCCGCCAAGGGGCTCGAGTGGGACGTCGTCGCGCTGGTCGGGGTCGCAGAGGGACGTTGGCCGGTGTTACGGCCGCGGGTCAGCCTGCTCGGTACGAGCGAGGTCTTCGACGCCGCCGCCGGCCTCCCGTCGTCGATGCCGACGACCTCAGCGCTTCTCCAGGAGGAGCGGCGGCTGTTCTATGTCGCCGTCACCAGGGCGCGCCACACCGTCATCGCGACATCAGTTGCCGATCAGGACACAGTTCCTTCGCGATTCCTGTTCGAGCTGGCCGGCAGTGAGGAGGATCTGCCGACGGGATGGCCGGCCGGCTCCGACGGCGCGCAGCGGCGGGGGTTGCACCTGACGGATCTGATTGCCGAACTGCGCTCGGTGGTCACCGATCCGTCCGTACCTCAGCAGACGGCCGACTCCGCGGCATTCCAGCTCGCCCGGTTGGCAGCCGCTGGCGTGGTCGGGGCCGATCCGAAGGATTGGTACGGGTTGGCCAGGCGTTCGACCGACGAACCACCGGTCCCGGCGGGCAGTCCGGTCACCGTCTCGCCGTCGGCCGTGGACAGCTTGTCCACCTGTGCTCTTCGCGGGGTGCTCGAACGCAGGGGCGCTCGCGGTGTGTCGAGCCAACAACAGATCGAGGGCATTGTCGTGCACGCGCTCGTCGATGGGCTCGCCAAAGGCGTCAGCCGACCGGTCCTCGAGGAAGAGATGGAGAGGTTCCTGCAGCAGCAGCAACATCTGCCGCCTTGGCTGGTGGCAAGGACCCGGCGGGCGCTGGAATCCATGCTGACCGCCGCTCAGGCCTGGGTCGCCGCGCTGCCTGCAGGTCGCAGCCTGGCGGCGTCCGAATTGCGACTGTCGGTGCCGGTGCCGCCGCCCGAAGATGGGCCGCCTACTTCCGAGTGCGAGGCAGCGCGGACTGTCCGGTTGGAGGGCCGCGCCGATCGGGTCGACCGGACCGCGGATGGCTCACTGATCGTCGTCGATTTCAAGTCCGGCGCGACCGTTCCGTCCAAAGCGAGCGTGCTGGAAAACGCCCAGCTGGCGGTGTACCAGCTGGCCCTCGAGCTGGGCGCGGACATCGGACTCGGCCGCGTGGCCGGCGCCCCGCCCGCCGACGAGCCGCTCCTCGACCCCGCCGATGAGCCGCCGCTCGACCCCGAAGAAGAGGAGATGCTCACCCGCGCTGACCAGGCCCGCGCGGACCAGACACGTACTGACCCGACCCGCGCTGACCCGGCCCGCGCTGACCCGGCCCGCGCAGACGCTGGCCACGCGGTGCCTGCCCGCTCCGGTGGCGCCGAGCTGGTCTATCTGCGTACCGGCAGTCCACAGGTGCGGCAGCAACCGGCGCTCACTGCCGAACAATTGGTCCAGTGGCAGCGCGTCGTCCGGGGCTCCGCCGAGCAGCTCGCACTGAGCATCAGCACAGCCCAGGAGAATCGTTACTGCGAAAGGTGTCCCGTTCGTTCTAGCTGCCCTCTGCAGCCTGAAGGTCGGCAGGTGACGCGGTGATCACAGCGACCGAGCTGGCAGCCGAACTCGGACTGCCGGCACCCACCCCCGAGCAGATCGCCGTCATCGAGTCGCCGTTGGTTCCGGGACTTGTCGTGGCCGGCGCTGGTTCCGGCAAGACCGAGACGATGGCTGCTCGGGTCGTCTATCTGGTCGCGACGGGGCAGGCACGTCCGGAACAGATACTGGGGCTGACCTTCACGCGCAAGGCCGCAGCCGCCCTTGGCCAGCGGATCCGGCGGCGGATCCGGTTGCTCGCGCAGTCGCAGGTATGCCCGACCGGGGTCGCTGATTCCTTGTCCGGCGATCCCGAGGTGGCCACTTACCACTCCTTCGGTGGCAGGCTGATCGCCGATTTCGGTGCCCTCGCCGGAGTGGAACCAGGTGCGAAGGTCCTCACGGCGACCGGGGCCTGGCAGCTCGCCCGACGGGTGGTCAGTCGTTGGGACGGTGATCTCCGTACCGATCTCGGCCCGGACCAGGTCACGGAACGGCTCCTCGCGATTTCTGGCGCGCTGGCTGATCACCTCACCGACGCGCGTGCGTTGGCGACCGAACTCGACCAGCTCCTGCTCGTTCTCCGCTCGGCGCCGCCGGCCGCGCGTCAGCGCGGTGCGTTGCACAGTGGTCTCGCCGATCACGTCAAGCGCCTGCAGGACAGGCAATGGATCCTGCCGCTCACGCAGGCTTTCGCCGACGCCAAACGCGAACGCGGAGTCATCGACTTCTCCGATCAGATGCAGGTCGCGGCCGCTCTGGTGGAGCAACATCCACGGGTCGGCGCCGCGCTGCGCGAGCGCTATCGAGTCGTTCTGCTCGACGAGTACCAGGACACCGGGCACGCGCAACGCGTCATCTTGCGCAGCGCGTTCGGGGCAGGCGCTGCGGATGTCGGTTCGGGACATCCGGTGATGGCGGTGGGCGATCCGGTGCAGTCCATCTATTCGTGGCGCGGCGCCTCCGCGTCCAATCTGCCGCGGTTCGTGACCGACTTCCCCACAGCCTCGGGGTCGCCTGCGCCGATCAGGTCGCTGCTGACGAGTTTCCGTAACCCGGCTTCGGTGCTGGAGTTGGCCAACGAGGTCTCAGCGTCCATCCGCACGGGACCCCGCGCCCGGATCGAAGTGGGCGAGCTGCGCCCTGCCGAGAGCGCCTCGACCGGCGACGTCCGGTACGGACTGTTTTCGACTGTTGCGGACGAGGACGCCTGGCTCGCTCGCACCATCGCCGACCTCTGGCGCAGGTGGATGGACGGTCCGTCGTCGACGGCGCCGACCACTGCCGTCCTGGTCCGTAGGCGCAGCGACATGGCAGCGACCGCTGACGCCCTCCGAGCAGCCGGACTGCCCGTCGAGGTGGTGGGACTGGGCGGCTTGCTGGATGAGCCGGAGATCGTCGACCTGGTCGCCACGCTGAGGGTGCTGGTCGATCCGACCGCTGGTGCCGCGGCGATCAGGCTGCTGACCGGCGCGCGGTGGCAGTTGGGCGCGGCCGATCTCGAGGCGCTCGCACAGCGAGCGAGGGCACTGGTGCGTCGCCCGACACCCGCAGCCGGCCCGACACCGGCAGGGGGACCGACATCGCCAACCGGACAGGAGCCTGCACCCGGACACGCACCTGCCCCCGGCCCGGTGGCTGCATCGACCGGGCACTCCGGATCACAGGCCGTGCGCGAGGCGGTCGGTCAAGCCATCGCGGGTGAGGACATCGACGCCTGGACCCTGATCGACGCGGTCGCCGACCTCGGCCCCGCATCGCAGTACTCGCCGGAAGGTTACGACCGGTTGAGCAGGTTCGGAGCTCACCTTCGCCGGCTCAGGAGCCGCATGGGTCAACCGCTGCCTGACCTGATGGCCGATCTCGAGCGCGCCACCGGCCTCGACGTCGAGGCTCGACTGGCCACGGGTACCGGCCGGGTCCATCTGGACGCCTTTGCCGACGTCGTCGCCGAGGTGGCTGCCACCGGTGCCGGCCCCAGCGAATTGCTGGACTACCTGGACACTGCGGCAGAGCGCGAGGACGGATTGACGCCGGGCGAAGTCGCCACTGTTGCGGGGCGGGTCCAGGTATTGACCGTCCATGCCGCGAAGGGTCTGGAATGGCAGGTCGTCGCAGTTCCGCATCTCACCGACGGTGTCTTTCCGATCACGAGGGGCAGCACATGGCTGGGTGACGCGGCTCAGCTTCCGACCAGCCTGCGGGGTGACCGCGACGAGCTACCGGAACTGTCCCTGCCCGCCGGTGGGGATCAGAAGGACCTCGCCGAGGCACTGGCTGCCCACGCCGCCGAATTCGGCGCCCTCCGGAGGCTCGAGGAACGCCGGCTGCTGTATGTCGCGTTGACCAGGGCCGAGCAGACGCTCCTGTTGTCCGGACACCACTGGGGAGCCACCACGACCAAGCCGGCCGGACCGAGCGAGTTTCTGCTCGAGGCCGCTGGACTGCTCGGCGGTCCCGAGCACGCAGAGGAATGGGCGCCGGCTCCGGACCCGACGAAACCGAACCCGCTCACCGCGCAACCCCGGACCGCTCAATGGCCGGTGGACCCACTGGGCCGGCGACGAATCGCGGTCCGCGCCGGCGCCGACCGGGTCCTGGTCGCGATGAAAGCCCTTGAAACACAAAGCATGTCACCGGAGACGCTTGCGGCGGACGCCGCCGGTCGATGCGCCGCGGCCGATTCGGCGGTCGACCACGAACCTGCCGACCCGTTCGGCTGGGCGGCCGACGTCACCACCTTGCTCGCCGAACGCGCCGCCGCGCACCGCGGTCAGCATGAGGTTGAGCTCCCCGGGACCTTGTCCGTGTCCGCCCTTGTCGAACTGGCCGACGACCCACAAGCGTTGGCCCGACGTCTTCGGCGTCCGGTCCCGGTCGAGCCCGCCCCTGCAATGCGCCGGGGAACGGCATTCCATCAATGGCTCGAGCGGTTTTTCCGCGGAGAGGCACTGCTCGACGTGCGCGACCTGCCCGGGGCCGGTGACAGGTGGGCAGGTGACGATGCCCAGTTCGAGGAGTTGCGCAGGCAGTTCCTCGCCTCCCCGTGGGCGAACAAGGTGCCCGAGGAGATCGAGGTCCCGTTCGCGACCCGCATCGCGGGTATCGGCATCCGTGGACGCATCGATGCGGTGTTCGCCGATCCGGACGGCGGACTCACCGTCGTCGATTGGAAGACCGGCCGTCCACCGCCCGCTGCCAAGCGCCCGGCCGCCGCCGTGCAACTGGCGTGCTACCGGTTGGCCATCGCCGAACTCGCAGGCATCCCACTGGCCGCGGTGCGAGCGGCGTTCCACTACGTCCCGACCGGAACGACCCTCGCACCTGTCGACCTGCTGGATGCGGCGGGCATCGAGCGGATGGTGCAGGACGCCACGATGGCCGGACCGACGCCCGAATCCGGGACCGGCACTCCGATCCTGGCCAGCACCTGAGTACCAGTTTGTAGGCTGAGGCGTGCTCAACGGCAGTGATCACGCACCGCAGGTCGTCCTCCGCGGCCGCGCTCTGCCGACCGATCGGGCAGCGGTCATGGCGATCATCAACCGAACACCGGATTCGTTCTTCGACGCGGGTGCGACCTTCACCGATTCGGCGGCGATGCGCGCTGTCCATGCCGCCGTGCAGGACGGTGCGGACCTTGTCGATATCGGCGGCGTGAAGGCCGGGGTGGGTCGGGAGGTCGGCATCGACGAGGAGATCCAACGGGTGGTGCCGTTCATCGGTCACGTCCGGTCCGCATATCCGGACCTCGTCATCAGCGTCGACACCTGGCGGTCCGAGGTCGCGACCGAGGCCTGCCACGCGGGCGCCGACCTGATCAACGACACCTGGGCGGGAGCCGATCCCGCCCTGGCCGAGGTGGCCGCCCGGTTCGGCGCTGGGATGGTGTGCTCACACACCGGGGGAGCGGCACCGCGGACAAATCCTTTCCGCGTCAGCTACCCCGATGTCGTTGCTTCGGTCATCGCGGAGACCACCGCCGCTGCGCGAAGGATGGTGGCCGCCGGAGTGCCTCGAGAAGGCATCCTGATCGACCCCACCCATGATTTCGGGAAGAACACCTGGCACGGACTGGAGTTGCTCCATCGAACCCACGAACTCGTCGCCACCGGATGGCCGGTGCTGATGGCGCTGTCCAACAAGGACTTCGTCGGGGAGACTCTCGACCTGCCGGTGGATGAGCGGTTGGAGGGAACGCTGGCCGCCACCGCGATCGCCGCCTGGCAGGGTGCGGCAGTTTTCCGTGCGCATCAGGTGCTGCCCACCCTGCGAGTCGTACAGATGGCCGCTGCCGTCCGCGGCAACCGCGCCCCGATGGCGCCGCGACGCGGGATGGTGTGAACAGCCCCGCTCCGTCGGAGCCGATGACAGGATCGCCGAGACCCCGCCCGAGCGGCAGCTGACGGGGTTCTGTCGGTGGTCCGTGGCACGATCAGTCGGTGACCACAGTCCTGCAGTATCTGGTGATCGCCGCGGTGATCGGCCTGGTGGTGTTCGCGATCGCCGTCGTCGTCTTCGGGCGCGGGGAGCAGTTGGCGCCCCTGTCACCGAGGACGTCGCCCACCGAGTTGCCCGACGAGGCGATGACGGCCGAGGACATCAGAAAGGTGCGCTTCCCGATGGCGCTGCGCGGCTACCGGATGAGCGACGTCGACTGGGCCCTCGAGCGGATGGCCGAAGAAGTCGATCGGCTTCGGGCGGACGTCACCCGGCTGTCAGCCCGACCGGCCGCCGTCGCCGAAGTCGAGGCACCCCTCCCGGACGGTGAACCGATCTCAGACACCGTTGCTCCCTCGTCCGACCTCGACTCGGGCGTACGGACATGACGGCGCGCGTGACGGCCTCGGTGGACCTCAGGGCGAAACCGGAGGACGCGTTCGCCGCGATGGCTGACGTCCGCGCGCAGGAGAAGTGGATCTTCGCCACCACCATGTACGCAGTGGAGAGCGTGGCGTCACCGCCGCAGGTCGGCGCCCGGATCGCCGCCTTCACCGGCCTGTGGGGCATCGGCTTCCTGGACACCATGACCGTGACCGAGTACGACCCACCTCGCCGGTGGGTGATGGACAAGGACGGTGACCTGCTCAACGGCGTCGGCATCATGCAGGTCGAGCCGATTCCCGGTGGGTGCCGGGCCAGCTGGACGAACGAGCTCGAATTGCCGTTCGGGTTGCTCGGTCGCCTCGGCTGGCCGGTGGCCCGGCCGCTGGCCCGCTTCGCGCTCACGGCGGCCTTGCGGCGGATGGGCCGGCTCCTCGAGCGGGGGGAGTTGCCGCTGTCCGCTGCACCGGAACCCGAGCCGCTGTCGGCACAGCGCCCCGACGAGATCTTGCCGGCCTGATGGCGGCAGAGGCATTGTCGGTGCACGACGATTCGGAGTCGGGTGTGGCGCCTCCCGCGCAGGAGTCCCAGCCCAATAAGGGTCAACTGCCCGACTCGGTTCGCCTGGGCGACGACGGGCGACTGCGGTGCTGGTGGGGAACGAGTGCGCCGGAGTACGTCGAATACCACGACTTCGAGTGGGGCCGGCCGCTGCACGGCGACGACGCACTGTTCGAACGGTTGTGCCTGGAAGCCTTCCAATCCGGGTTGAGCTGGCTGACGATCTTGCGCAAGAGGCCGGCCTTCCGACAGGCGTTCGGCGGCTTCTCGGTGGAAACCGTTGCTGCCTACGGGACGTCAGACGTCGATCGACTGCTGGCCGACGCAAGGATCGTCCGCAACCGGGCCAAGATCGAGGCCGCCATCCACAACGCCCGGGTAGCGGCCGACATGTCGCCCGGGCTCGATGAGCTGCTGTGGTCGTTCGCGCCATCCACTCCACCCGCCCGGCCGGCTGTACTCGCCGACTATCGGGCCATCACGCCCGAATCCACGGCAATGGCCAAGGACCTGAAGCGGCGGGGGTTCAAGTTCGTCGGTCCGACAACCGCTTACGCCTTGATGCAGGCGACCGGAATGGTCGACGATCACGTGACGTCGTGCTGGCGGGCAGTGGAAGCATCGGCCGACTAGCGGCCGGCTGACACCCCGCGCTTGCCCCGCGGGCGCAACTGCTCGGCAGGCTTGGCCGACGGCGAAGCCGACCGAGATTTCTTCGGAACTACCGCAGCCGGGCTGTCGTCGGCGGTCGGATCGAGGTCTTCGGCAGGACGGTCCTCTGCGGAGGCCGCAGGACGGTCCTCTGCCGAGGCCGCAGGCTGGTCCTCTGCGGAGGCCGCAGGCCGGTCCTTCGCGGGCGAGGCGGCAGGAGCGGCTGTGCCGGCGCCTTGCTGCCCATCGGGTGCGTTGATCACCGCGACCCCGGACTCCAGATCGATCCGGAGATCGCCGTCCTTGGCGTTGCCTTCTTCCTCGCGGCGTGCGGCTTTGGCCTGCCGTTCCTCGAGTTCGTGGCGCATGCCCGGGTTGAAGAGCGCGCCGAGTTCACCCATTGGTCCCACAGCGCAAGGCTACGGCACCAGGGGTTTGCAGCGGGTGCCCTGCACGGCGCCTGGGCCGGCACCCTGCCGGCGTCGAACGCGTCGGCCGTTATCGCCCGGAGAACCTCGGCGCGCGCTTCTCGACGAACGCCGTGATGGCTTCGTGATGATCGGGCGAAGCGAAACACTCGCGCTGGGCCCGATCTTCGAAGGCCAAGGTGGACTCCAGGTCCGACTGCGCTCCGTGCAGCAGGGATGCCTTGATCCACCCGAAGGCGGTCGTCGGACCGGCAGCCATCCGGTGTGCCAGCGCCTGCACCGTGGGCACCAGTTCCTCGTCCGCTGTGACTTCATCGACCATGCCGATCCGCAGGGCCTCGTCCGCACCGACGCGCTCGCCGAGCAGCATCATCCGCGACGCGCGCCCCGCACCGATCAGTCGGGGCAGCACGAACGACGCCCCCGTATCGGCGGAGAGCGCGACGCCCGCGAAGGCCATCGAGAACGATGCGGATGCCGCCGCCACCCGCAGGTCACAGGCGAACGCCAATCCCGCGCCCGCACCAGCAGCAGGACCGTTGACGGCGGCGATGACCGGCTTGGCCATCCCGGTCACCGCCCGCAACAGCGGGTTGTAGAACTCGGCAACGGTGGTGCCCACACGTGGGTCGTCGGCGGCGACCAGCGCGAGATGCTCCTTGAGGTCCTGGCCGGCGCAAAAGGCAGGTCCCGCCCCGGTCACCACGACCGTTCGCACCGCCGGGTCCGCGCTTGCGGCACCGAGCGCGGCGAGCAGCGCACCCTTGAGTTCGAGGTTGAAGGAGTTGAAGGCCTTCGGCCGGTTCAAGGTGATCGTCCGAACCCGGTCGGCGTCCTGCACCAGAAGGGGGGCGTCGGTCGGGGTGGGTTGGGGCGTCGTCATCGGCGGCCTTTCTGGGTGACTGATGTCTGCCGCCTGTCGGCGGCACTTGATGATGCCGGGCTGATGAGCGCCCGCGCGCGGCAGCAGGAGTACCGCCGGAGGCCGTGCACACCGCAAACGCATCGCCGATCCGGGTGATGGTCGGTGCAATCGCCGCCACACGTTGCACCTGGTGACGAAGTCAGCGCCGTCATGAGGGAGAATGGAGCGTCCGCGGTGACCCGCGGCAATAACGACGGACGGGAACCGCCGTCCGACTGACAGATGCAGCTGAGTGCTGGAGGGAGTCGCACATGGCGGCCATGAAGCCCCGTACCGGGGATGGTCCTCTCGAAGTGACCAAGGAGGGCCGCGGGATCGTCATGCGTGTTCCGTTGGAGGGCGGTGGGCGGTTGGTCGTCGAGATCTCCGCCGATGAGGCGTCCGCCCTGGGTGATGCTCTGAAAGCCGTCGTCGTCAAGTAATCGCCGGCGTCGGCGCAGCTCCCTCGGATCACACCGATCCTGATGTTTGACCCGATGTCGCCCGGGGCCCGATCCGTTCACAGATCGGGCCCCGGGCGTTGTCGTGTCCGGCTGCACTCTGAGTGGGCCGGTCGAGGGCGGCCGGACAGTCGAGGGCGACCGGACGGTCGAGGCAACCCCGCTGGGCCGGAGGCGGACACGACGCTGGACCCGACTTCGCAGCCGGTCGGCGACCGTGCCGATTGCACTTCGCAGCCCCGCTCCGGTCAGCCGCCCGGCGTGTCCCACCCCGCCAGGACCGACCTGTACAGATCCACCGTCTGCTCGGCGATCGCGGTCCAGGAGAACTCGTCGACGGCCCGGTTGCGGCCCGCGACACCGTAGAGCCGGGCCCGCTGCGGATCGCGGACCAGATCATTGACGGCGGTGGCCAGGTCGCGTTCGAAGCCGGCGGTGTCGGCACTGTTGTAGTGCACCAGCAGCCCGGTCTCGCCGTTGTTGACGACCTCCGGGATGCCGCCCACGTCGCTGGCCACCACCGCAGCCCCGCACGCCATCGCCTCCAGGTTGACGATGCCGAGCGGCTCGTACACCGATGGGCAGACGAAAACCGTTGATGCAGAGAGGATCTGCTTCACCTCGGGGAGCGTCAGCATGCCGTCGAACCAGAACACGCCGGGCCGCGCGGCCTGCAACTCGGCGATCGCGGCTGCGGTCTCGGCGGCAATCTCCGGTGTGTCGGGGGCACCCGCGCACAGCACCAGCTGCACGTCAGGATCGAAGTGGTGCGTCGCCGCCACCAGATGCCCGACGCCCTTCTGCCGGGTGATCCGTCCGACGAACGACGCGATCGGCTTGTCCAGGTCGACGCCCTTGTCGGTCAGCACCGACCGCTCGTCGGTCCGCTGGTAGATCTCGGTGTCGATGCCGTTGCGGATGACGTGCACCTTGTCCGGGTCGAGCGCCGGGTAGCTCTCCAGGATTCCGCCCTTCATCCCGGTGGAGACCGAGATGATCGCGGCGGCACCCTCGTAGGCCGTCTTCTCCGCCCACGACGACACGCGGTATCCGCCGCCGAGCTGTTCGGCCTTCCACGGCCGGTGCGGCTCCAGGGAGTGCGCGGTGATGACATGCGGGATCCCGTGGAGCAGAGAACCGATGTGACCGGCCATGTTCGCGTACCAGGTGTGCGAGTGCAGCAACTCGACGTTGCCGGTCGCCGCCACCATCGACAGGTCGACCGACAGCGTGGTCAACGCGGGATTGGCGCCGGCGAGATCCGGTGCGGGACGGTGCCCTTTGGCGCCCGGGCGGTCATCGCCGAAGGCGTGCACGTCGACATCGACCAATTTGCGAAGTTCTCGGGCGAGGTACTCGACGTGGACACCGGCCCCTCCGTAGACGTCGGGCGGGAACTCACGGGTCAGGATGGCGGTATGCACGTCGGCAATCTATCCAGACCTCTGCGGGCCCGCAGGCCGGAGTCCGGAAACTGCGCGCGCGGGCGCCGATGACACGCTGACCGACCCCCGGGTGCGGACCGCAAATGGCGGAAGTAGGGTCTGCGCCATGGCCAAGCCCAAGGTTCTCGGCATCGTGTTGGCAGGCGGCGAAGGAAAACGGTTGTGGCCGTTGACGGCTGACCGTGCGAAACCCGCGGTTCCCTTCGGGGGCAACTTCAGACTGATCGATTTCGTGCTGTCCAACATGGTCAACGCGGGATTCCTCAAGATCTGTGTGCTGACCCAGTACAAATCCCACTCGCTGGACCGCCACATCACCACCACGTGGCGGATGAGCCAGATGATCGGCAACTATGTCACCCCGGTGCCTGCCCAGCAGCGGCTCGGACCGCGCTGGTACACCGGCAGCGCCGATGCCATCCTGCAGTCGCTCAACCTGGTCTACGACGAAAGTCCTGACTACCTCGTCGTTTTCGGTGCGGACCACGTCTACCGCATGGATCCGTCGCAGATGGTCACCGACCACATCGCGACCGGTGCCGACGCCACAGTGGCCGGTATCCGGGTGCCGCGGCACGAGGCGACGGCGTTCGGCGTGATCAAGACGGCGTCGGACGGCATCCGCATCGAGGAGTTCCTGGAGAAGCCGGCCGACCCGCCGTCGGTGCCCGACGATCCGGATGTCGCCTACGCCTCGATGGGCAACTACGTGTTCACCACCGAGGCGCTGATCGAGGCGCTGCGGATCGACGCTGCCGACGAGTCCTCGATCCACGACATGGGCGGCAACATCATCCCGATGTTCGTCAACCGCGGTACCGCGCATGTGTACGACTTCGCGCGCAACGACGTCCCGGGCGCCACGGACCGGGACCGCGGCTATTGGCGCGACGTCGGCACGCTCGATGCGTACATGGACGCCCACATGGATCTGGTCTCCGTGCACCCGATCTTCAACCTGTACAACCGGGAATGGCCGATCCTCAGTTTCCCGGCCACCCTGCCGCCGGCGAAGTTCGTCGAGAACGGCACCGCGCAGGACTCGATGATCGGTTCGGGCACGATCATCTCGGGCGCGACAGTGACCGGATCAGTCGTCGGCGACGACGTACGGATCGGCACCGGCGCGGTCGTGCAGGGCTCGGTGATCATGGACGGGGTGCGGATCGGACGCAACGCCGTGGTCCGCAAGAGCATCCTGGACAAGAACGTGGTCGTGCCGGACGGCGCGACGGTCGGCATCGACGCGGCGCTGGACAGCGACCTCTACTCGGTCAGTCCCGGGGGTATCACCGTGGTGGGCAAGGGTGTGACGATCGGGAAGGGCATGTCCTGACGGGTGTGGACCTGAGTCCATCCCGAGATCGAAGACCGTCCGCGGCCTGGACGGTGCACCAGTGGCACCTCCGGCAGGGCAGTAGGACTTGGTCGACCGAGTGACGGAGCGGCCCCGGACTGCGGTTCGCCGGTCAGGGTGTCGGGTGCGGCAACCGGGCCGGGCAACCTGCGGTGACGTACCCGGCGTCGAACTCGAAGTGCCACACCTCGTTGTCGTAGATCCTGCACCAACCCAGTGCGCCACTGGTGTTCTCGAGCCAGGTGTAGGCGGCGTAAGGCTGCACGTCCACCGCCAACCCGAGGACGTGCGCGGACTTCGCGGGTGGCAGGACGTACTGCGCGGCCATCTCGGGCCCGTACTGCTTGACGTAGTCGTCGTAGGTCTGTTGTTGCTGCTCGCGGCTGCGTTTTCCGTCGGCCAGGCACATGTTCACCCCTGCGGCCTTCGCGAGGGCATCGGTGGCCGTCCAGGCCGCCGCCGCGTCCGCACGCATGCCCGTCGGCCGCTCGTCGGCGTACTGCTCGTTGTCCTTGCACCGAGGCCCGCCGTCGTCGCCGGGGAGATCGGGATCCGCCGGGGTCGATCCGGCCGCCGCAGCAGCCGCGGCCACGCCGGCCACCATTTCGGCGGTCAGCGGCTTTCCGTTCGGCGAACCGGGTGCCGAAGGTCCGGCCGGTGAACCGGTTTCCACTGTCGCCTGGGCCTGTGCATCCGCCGATGACGAAGCACGCGCCGAAGCGGCCGCCTCGGCGGCCGCCTGTGCAGCCGACGACCGGGAGGCCGCCGCAGCCGATGACGCAGACGCTGCCGCCGACGAAGCCGACGCCGCCGACGCCGCCGACGCCGCTGCGGCTGACAACGCTGCGGCCGACGACGAAGCCGCCGCGGAGGAGGACGCTGCCGCGGCTGACGCTTGTTCCTGGGCTGCGCGATCATCGGAGCCACCGCATCCGGCCAGACCGGCGGTCAGCGCCAGGGACAACGCCACGGTCAACGCGACGGACGCGCCACGACCGGTCCTACGAGCATGGAGACCGTCGCCCGTCGATCGCGGGTGATGCACCGCGGCACGCGGGCGCGCGGCGGGAGCTCGCGTCATCAACTCCGCTTGACCGCGGCGAGTAGTCCGTCACCCAGCGGAATCATCACGGCCGCGAGGCTCTCGTCGTCACGGACGAGTCGCCCGGCTTCCCGCACCGCAACCGTTTCGTCGTCGCGTTGCGTCGGGTCTGCGACCTTGTCGCCCGCCAGCGCGCCGTCGACGACCAGGATGCCGCCCGGCCGCAGCAGACGCAGGGCCTCTGCGACGTACTGCGGGTACTCGGTACGCGCCCCGTCGACGAAGACCAGGTCGTAGGCGCCGTCGGTCAACCGCGGCAGGACGTCCAGCGCCCGCCCGTTGATCAGCCGCGTGCGGGTCGGTCCGACGCCGGCCTCGCCGAACGCCTTTTTCGCCGCACGGTGGTGCTCTGCCTCCACGTCGATCGAGGTGAGGATGCCGTCGGCGGCCATCCCGCGCAGCAGGTGTAGCCCGCTGACGCCGGCCCCGGTGCCGATCTCGACCACGGATCGTGCGGCCAGCGCCGCCGCCAAGAAGGTCAACGCCGCGGCACCACCGGAACCGATCGGGACGCATCCCAGGTCGGCGGCCCGCGCGCGGGCGGCGAGCACCACGTCGCTCTCCGGCACGAAGAACTCGGCGTAGGACCGGCTGGTGGTCACCGGAAACCTCCTGAGGTAGCGGCACTGCGTGGGCGAGAGTGCAAATGCTCGGCTGACGGTTCATGCAGAACGGCTGGGCTGGACGCAGCGAGGAACGTTATCGCGAGCCGCGCGTCCCCGTCGCACGGACCGGCACACCTGGCAGCCGACACCTGCCTGCGCGGACGACCGGCACAGAGTGCACCGACACGTCCGCACCGAGCGGTCCGCACGATGCCTACCCCGCGGCGAAACCTACCCGGCGTCGGCATCGTCATCGCTCAGGCGCACCGCATCCAGTCGGGCCAGGAACCCGGTACCCCAACCGGAGCGATGCATGCGGGCCGAGCAGAACAACGGCCGACATCGGTTGGTCAGCCCGCTCACACGTCGCTCACACCGGGCCCAGGAACAATCACCGCACCGCGGTCGTTCGACCGTGCAGATCCCGGAGGTGGTTTCGCTGTCCAGCCTGCCCGTTCCGATCGGCCGTCCCTCGGTCGGTGACGACGCGTCGACGGACCCCGCGCACGATGCGGTGTCCGATCCCGCGACGTCCGGATGGACGCCGCCCGCCTGGGAAGACATCGTTCGCGACCACGGCGACCGGGTGTACCGACTGGCGTACCGGCTGTCCGGTAACGCGCATGACGCCGAGGACATCACCCAGGAGACGTTCATCCGGGTGTTCCGCTCGCTGGACAACTACCGGCCAGGGTCGTTCGAGGGCTGGCTGCACCGGATCACCACCAATGTGTTCCTCGACCTCGTCCGCCGCCGCCAGCGCATCCGGATGGAGGCGCTGCCCGAGGAGACCGACCGCATCGCTGGCCGTGAGCCGTCGCCGGAGCAGGCGTACAGCGACGCCAATCTCGATCCGGACCTGCAGGCCGCGCTCGACGACCTGCTGCCGGAGTTCCGTGCAGCCGTGGTGCTGTGCGACGTCGAGGGTCTGAGCTACGAGGAGATCGGAGCGACACTCGGCGTCAAACTGGGTACGGTCCGATCCCGGATCCACCGTGGCCGATTGGCCCTGCGGTCCGGACTCGAGCGGCGCCGGGCCGAACGACGCGACCTCAACGATTCCGGGGCGGTGCGATGACAGCCGGTTTCGCCGATCACCTCAACCTCGACGCCATCGTGGCCTTCGCCGATGGGGAGATGCCGCTGGTCGCGTACCAGCGCGCCGCAGCGCACATTGCGCGCTGCCCCGAGTGCGAGTGCGAGGTCAGCCAGCAGCTGGCGGCCCGCTCGTGCCTGCGGGCGGCCGCGGCACCACCGATGCCGCCGAGCCTGCTCGACAGCCTCAGGTCGATTCCGGTGGCCGTGCCCGCAGCGCGACCTGTTGACGGCGTCACCATCGACCCGGTATCGGGCCGGGTGGTCCGTTCCGGTCAGGATCCTCGTGCCGAGCCGCACCGGATCCGGCGCTTGCGCTTTCTCGGTGCCGGCGCGCTGGTGGCGGGATTGGCTGTCGGTGCCCTGGTCGTCGGTACCGAAAACGCCGACGAGGTGCGCCCGGTGAAGGACCACCTCGTCAGCGGAGTGTCCACGCCATTCGTCGTGCCGGTCGAACTGCGCCAGCCGTAAGCCGCCTGCGGACTCGGGGCTCCGGCGTGCCGTCGGCCTGCCGCGCAACGCCCGGAGCCGCTCACGGCCTCCCGTAACCTTGCCGTGTCGGTGTGATCAGCGCGCCCGGTGATCGCACGGTGGCTGCGAACGAACTGCCGGCCTGATCAAAACCTCGGAGAGGGGGAGTGCAGGACGTGAGCACCCCGCAGCTTCCTGACCCGGGTGATCGCGCGCAGGCCGACAGCCCACACGCCCACGCACCGCAGGCCGACAGCCCACTCACGCACACCCCCCAGAACGACGGCCCACAGATGGATCGCCCCCAGGGCGACCGCCCGCAGGACGAGCCCCTGCCGGATGACCGTGTGCCGGTGACCGCCGGCGTCGGTGATGCCCGCGGGAGCGCGCCGTCGGGTGCACCGGCGTCCCGCGCCGCAACTCCCGGTGCCGCTGCGATACCCGCGGCCGGATCTCGCAACGGTCGCCCGAAGCTCAACCCCAAACCCCTGTGGCGGCCGCCCGTCGACCCCCTCCAGGCCGGGGCGTTCGGCCGCCCCGGCGGCGTCGGCGGCTCTTTCGCACCGCGTCACACCGGCAGTCCGCTGCCGGTCGGCGCCCCGCCGGTTCCCGAGCATCTGCACGACGCCTTCGGCCGCCCTCCGGGTGCCGCGAGCAGCCTGCCTCGCCCGCCGGCGGCTGCGCCGGAGCAGCCTGCCCCGAGCGACGCAGATCCTTGGTCCGACCCGACCGCTGGAGCGCGGCTGGGACCGCCTGCCGAGCAGGCAGACAAGCCCGTGCGCACCGAACCTGTGCCGGCGGAACGGTTCTCGCTGCGCCAGGCGTTGTTCGAACGGCGCCTGCGGCCGTCGTCGCTGATCGGCCTGTTGGTCGCCGCACTGCTGGTCGGCGGCGTCGGCGCCGCCATCGGGGTGTTCGCGGCGAACCGGCTCCCGGCCGCGGTCACGGATCCGCAGTTCCAACTCGCCACGGTTGCGCCGTCAGTCACCCGCGAGCCCGGTTCGGTCGCTGATGTGGCCGCCAGGGTGCTGCCGTCGGTGGTGTCCCTGGAGATCCGCACCGGCGACACCGGCGAGACGGGCTCCGGGGTCGTCATCGATGGAAGCGGCTACATCCTCACCAACAATCACGTGATCTCGACCGCCGCGACCGATCCCTCGGCCGAACTCACGGTGATCTTCAATGATGGCAAGCAGAGCCGTGTCCCCGGGATCATCGTCGGCCGCGACCCGCTCACCGACCTGGCCGTTCTCAAGGCCGACATCAACGGGGCGACCGTCGCGCAGTTGGGGGATTCCGCCGCTCTCGCCGTCGGCGACCCCGTCATCGCGATCGGGTCGCCACTCGGGCTGGCCGGCACCGTCACCACCGGGATCGTGTCGGCGAAGGACCGCCCGGTGCGGTTGCAGGGCGGCGGGTCGGACACCGACGCCGTCATCGATGCCGTGCAGACCGACGCCGCGGTCAACCCCGGAAACTCCGGCGGCCCGCTGGTCGATTCCTCCGGTGCGGTGGTCGGCATCAACACCGCGATCCGCACGCTCGGCGGCGACTCCAGTGGCTCGATCGGACTGGGCTTCGCCATCCCGATCACCATGGCGAAATCCGTTGCGGAGCAGATCATCAGGTCCGGAACGGTGCAGCACTCGACCATCGGGGTGAACGCCCGGTCGGCCACCGACGGCGTCACCGACGGTGCGCAGGTGCAGAACGTCCAGCAGGGCGGCCCGGCTGCTGCCGCCGGAATCGCCGAGGGGGACGTCATCGTCAAGGTCGGCGATCGTTCCGTCGGCAACGCCGACGAACTGGTCGTAGCGGTTCGGGAGAACGCAGTCGGCGCAACGGTTCCCGTGGTCCTGATGCGCGGCGGTCGGGAGATGACGGTGAACGTGACGCTGGCGGCGGAGTAAGGGCCGAGCGCTCCCGAACGGGCCGCGTGCGCCGCTCACCCGCAGGTGTGGGTGCGGTCCGGGGCTATCCTGATGCCGTCGGTACGACACGGGAGGAGGCCGGCACATGTTCGGCCTGTCCTGGGGTCAGATCGCCATCATCGTGCTCGTGGGAGTGTTCGTCCTCGGTCCCGAGCGGATCCCCACCGCGGTGTCCTGGGTGATGACGTCTCTGCGCAAGGTCCGCACGATGGCGGCCGGTGCCCAGGCCGAGCTGCGCCGGGAGATCGGACCGGAGCTGGACGAGCTGCGCCGTCAGGTGGCGGACCTGCAGTCGCTCAAGGAGATCCAGGATCTCCGGGATCTGCGTGACCTGCACCCCAAGCGGTTGATCGGCAAGAACATCCTGGGTGACGAGTTCTCCGGTGGCATCACCGGTTTCCTCGGGTTGAACGGGCACGGACCCGATTCGCCCGACGTGCCGGCGGCCGGCTCGGATTCGCCTTCGGCCGGGTACACCAACGGTTCTGCCGACGGCAGGGCGAACGGCACGGCGAATGGTTCGGTGAATGGCCTTGCGAACGGCCCGGCGAACGGGGACGTCCCGCCGCACCTGCCGCCGTCCATGACGAAGTCACTGGGCGCGCCCAAGCTGGTCGGCGGCGCAACCGGGCATGCCCCGATCAAGACGCTGGCCGTCGGGGAACGCCCGCCGTTCGACCCCGACGGGACCTGATCACCCCGCGCTGATTCAGTCACCGACCCGCAGGCGAGATGCCCAGCGACATTCCCGCCAGCGGCCGCTGCCGTGCGGCCAACGCCGCGGCAACCCCGTTGAGCGCTTCGGTCGCCGGACTCGAGCCTGCGGCCATCACCAAAGGCAGCCCGGCGTCACCGGCGGTCCGCAGCTCCACCTCGAGCGGGATCTGACCCAGCAGCGGGACGGTGGTTCCGGTCAGCCGGCTCAGTGACGCCGCGACCTGCTCGCCGCCGCCGGACCCGAACACTTCCAGCAGGGAGCCGTCGGGGAGCGTCATCGCTGACATGTTCTCCACCACCCCCGCGATGCGCTGCCGGGTCTGGGTGACGATGGCTCCGGCCCGCTCGGCAACCTCGGAGGCGGCCGTTTGCGGGGTAGTGACGACCAGGATCTCCGCCGTCGGAATCAGCTGCGCGGTGGAGATCGCGATGTCGCCGGTGCCCGGCGGCAGGTCCAGCAGCAGGACGTCCAGATCACCCCAGAAGACGTCTGAGAGGAACTGCTGCAATGCCCTGTGCAGCATCGGTCCGCGCCACACCACCGGCACGTTGCCGTCGACGAACATCCCGACGCTGATCACCTTGATGCCGTGGGCGATCGGCGGCAGGATCATCTCCCCGACGCGGGTCGGACGCGCGGTGACGCCGAGCATCCGCGGGATCGAGAAGCCGTACACATCGGCGTCCAGCACCCCGACCGCCAGGCCCCTGGCGGACAGTGCCGCGGCCAGGTTGACCGTCACCGTCGACTTGCCGACGCCGCCCTTCCCGGAGGCCACCGCGTACACCCGGGTGCGCGACTCGGGCCGTGCGAAGGGGATCTCCTTCGTCGCGCCGCCGCGCAGGTTGTCGCGCAGCGCTGTGCGCTGCTCGTCGGTCATGACCCCCAGTTGCAGTTGCAGATCGGTGACGCCCGGCACGGCCCGCACGGCACGTGTGACGTCGGAGGTGAGCGTCTCACGCAACGGGCACGCCGCGATGGTCAGCAGCACAGTGAGCCGGACGACGCCCTCCGGAGTCACCGTCAGGTCGCCGACCATTCCGAGTTCGGTGATCGGGCGCCGGATCTCGGGGTCCTTGACGGTGGCCAGTGCGGTGCGAACGTCATCGGCGGTGACAGCCATGATTCCTTCTGTGGTGTGCGAGGGGTTGGGCAAGCCGGTTCCAGGTTAGTCGCGTGGGTAGCGGCGGTGGCGCAACGGCGGTGCAAGGGCGGTGGCGAGACCTCACGGCTCGGCGCCGTCGTGACGTGAGCGCCCCGCCGTGATCGCTCTCCCATGGCTTGCACACGTGAATGTGTCAGCATTGAAGAACAAGGAGGTGGTCTGTCGTGACCTCGCCCATCGGATTCCGTGGAACCACAGCTGTGCCCAATTTGCCGACCCCGCCGACCGGTTTCGCGGTCGCCGCCTACCCGACGTACGCCAGCGCGCAGGCGGCCGTCGAACATTTGATCAAACAGGATTTCTCCATCCAGGACGTCACCATCGTCGGCTCCGACCTGCAGCTCGTCGAGCGGGTCACCGGGCGTCTGACGGCCGGCAAGCTCGCCGCTGCGGGTGCCGCGTCCGGTGCCTGGGTCGGGCTGTTCGTCGGCCTGTTGATGTTCGTCTTCTCGCCGGTGCAGGGCGGCATCCTGCTGCTGATCCTGGCCTCGATCGCGATCGGTGCCGTCTTCGGTGCCGTCATGGGGTACCTGGGGTACTCGGTCGCCAAGGGCCGACGGGACTTCACCTCCGCGTCGCAGGTCGTTGCCCGGCGCTACGACGTGTTGTGCCAGCCCAGGACCGCCGAGCAGGCGCGGGACATCCTCTCGCGGATGGAACTCGGCCGCCGCGGCTGACCGCCGGTACAGCAAGCACCACAGAATAGTGGCCCCGACAACCAGGCAACACGGAACAACACGAGTCAGCGCAGAACAGCGAAAACGGCCCGCCCCGGATCTTCTCCGGGGCGGGCCGTTTCGTGTGTCAGGACGTTCGTCAGGCCAGGGCCTTGGCCTTGAGCTGGTCGAACTCCGCCTGGCTGATCGTGCCGCTGTCCAGCAGCGCCTTGGCGTCCGCGATGTGGTCGGCCGGCGACTTGGCCGACGCGCCCCCGCCAGTTGCGGCGACATGCTTGATGTAGGCGTCGGTCTCGCTGCGTGCTTCCTTCACCGCGGCCGCCTGCCGCTCCGACATGCCTCGTCCGCGGGCGATGATGTACACCAGCGCCGTCAGGTACGGAACGAAGATCAGGAAGATGATCCAGAGCGCCTTGAACCAGCCGCTGAGTTCCCGGTCCCTGAACAGGTCGGTCAAGATGTAGAAGAGCACGAACAAGTAGGCGACGAAGACGAAGCTCCAGATCACCACCCAGATGACGCTCCAGAAGTTTTCCATCTGTTCTTTCCTCCAGCTCGTGGTCGACGTGATCGACCGGTGCAGTGTGTGCGAGTCGCGGATGCGACGGGTGCCTCAGATCGGACGTCCTGCCCGATCCGCCACGATGGTGACACAACGAACCGTGCTCCAAGGTCAAATCGTTCGCGTCCTGAGCCACATTTGGGTCACAAATGCAGGACGGTCCCTGGATCAGGGACGAAGTTCATCCGATTCGGGTAGGTAGCGCGGCGTATTACAGCCAGCCGCGGCGGCGCAGCAGCATGAACAACAGCACGCAGGTGCCGAAGATCAGGCCGATGGCCATCGGGTAGCCGTACGTCCAGCTGAGTTCGGGCATGTGCTCGAAGTTCATCCCGTAGATGCCGGCGATGGCAGTGGGCACCAGCGCGATCGCCGCCCACGCGGAGATCTTGCGCATGTCCTCGTTCTGCCGGGTCGTCACCTCGGCCAGTGCCGCGCTGACCAGGGTGGTCAGCATTTCGTCGAAGTTCCCCACCCGCTCGGTGACGACCGACAGATGGTCCTCGACGTCCCGGAAGTACTCGCGGATCTCCGCCGGCACCAACTGGTGCGGGGTCCCGGACAGCGCTCGCAGGGCCGGCGTCAACGGCGTGACCGCTCGGCGCAGGCCCAGGATCTCCCGCTTCAGCAGGTAGATCTGCTCGATGTCGACCGGCTTCTCGGTGGTGAAGATGGAAATCTCCATCTCGTCGATGTCGTCCTCGACGTCCTCGACCACCGACACGTACTCGTCGATGATGCGGTCGGCGATGGCGTGCATGACGGCCGCCGGGCCGATCGCCAGCTGTTCCGGGTCGGACTCCAGCCCTGCCCGGACGCCGGTCAACTGGGAGTGCGCGCCGTGCCGCACGGTGATGATGAAGTCCGCGCCGAGGAACACCATGATCTCGCCGTTCTGCACGATCTCGACCGCCCTGCCTGCGGTGTGGTCGACGTAACACACGGTCTTGAGGACCAGGAACAGTGAGTGCTCGTAGCGATCCATCTTCGGTCGCTGATAGGCCTGCACCGCGTCCTCGACGGCAAGCTCGTGCAAGCCGAAAGTCTCTGCGACGAGCGTCATGTCGTCGGTGTCGGGTTCGTGCAGGCCGATCCAGACGAAGCCGCGGCCCTGGGTGCGGACCCTGGTGATGGCTTCGATGGGGTCGGAACAGCCTGGTGCACGTACCCCGTCGAAGTAGGCCGCGCAGTCGACGATCGACTCCGCGTGCAGCAGGCGTTGGAGGCTGGGTTCGGGTGCCGGCGGTGCCGCCGGCTTCGGGTGGTGGGCCGTTGGGCGAACGATCGTCATCCGGCTCTTGCGGGCGGTCGGTGTGAACGACGGCAGTGATGGCAACGACGGCAGTACGGGCACGGTGAACACCTCCGTTCCTCGAATCTGGGCAGGCTGCCAGCCCCCGACCGAGGCATCTGCACAGGTCACGGTACTCGCGGCGGCGTCGGGATGGCGTGACGAGCGGTTCGCCTGTTGTCTGCGGCACACCACGGGAATGCCCGGCTGCGCACGGCAGCTGCCCTTGGCGGCGAGCCGCAGAGAGCCGCCGATCCTGGTGCAGGCAGGATGGAGCCGATGCTCATCGACCTGCACGCGCACTCCACCGCCTCCGATGGCACCGACTCGCCGGCCCAGTTGATGCGGTCGGCCGCGGCGGCTGGGCTGGACGTCGTTGGCATCACCGACCACGACACCACCGCCGGCTGGGAGCCGGCCTTGGCTGCGCGTCCGGAGAAGCTGACCGTGATCCGCGGCGCCGAGTTCTCCACCGTCGCGCACGTCGATGGTCGCCCGGTCAGCGTCCATCTCCTCGGGTACTTGTTCGACCCGGCCGCGCCGCCCGTGGTGGCGGAGCAGGCAAGGCTTCGCACGGAGCGGTTGCACCGCGGGATGGCGATCGTCCGCAAGATGGTCGACGCCGGCCTGCCGATCACCGCAGAGCAGGTGCTGGCCATCGCCGATGGGGCGCCGATCGGCCGGCCGCACATCGGGCAGGCGCTGGTGGCCGCCGGTGTGGTCGTCTCCGTCGACGAGGCCTTCGCGACCTACCTCGCCGGCAACGGCCGGTTCTATGTCCGCAAGGCCGATACCGACCTGCCGACCGCGGTCCGGATGATCACCGGGGCGGGTGGCGTTTCGGTGATCGCGCACCCCAGAGGCCGCGGCGAGCACCGCGCGCTGACCCGCGACTACCTGGAGATGCTGGCCGGTCAGGGCCTTGGCGGGCTGGAGGTCGACCACCCGGATCACTCGCAGGCCAACCGCGACGAGCTGGCGTCGATCGCTCGGGACCTGAACCTGCTGACGACGGGGTCGTCCGACTATCACGGCACGAACAAGGTGCTGCGGCTCGGTCAGGAGGCCACCGGGGGCAACATCCTCGCCGCCCTGGTGGCCCGGACCAACGGCGTCACGGAGCCGGTGGGACCGGCCACTTCTTGGTTGTGAACGGCTTGGTTGTGAACGGCCTGGTTGTGAACGGCCTGGTTGTGAACGGCCTGGTTGTGAACGGCTTGGTTGCGAGCCGGTCGGCCGGGACGACACTCATTGCGCGGCACACCATGTGCGCAGCAGCGGCAGCAGAACGTGCAACAGCTCGGTGGGGTTTTCCACCGCGGGGGAGTGCGCCGCGCGCTCGACGATCACCAGCTCGGTGCCGAGTCGCTCGGCCATGTCGCGCTGGTCGGCCAGCGGCCACGCGTCGTCATCGCGGCCCGCGATGACGGCGACCGGTGTCCCGGACGCCGCCAGCGTCGCGTGCAGTTCGGGCACCCGGTCCGGCTCGGTCAGCAGCGCGTTGCCCATCCCGAGCAGGCCGGCCTCGGTCGAGGCGAGGAACCGGCGGCGGAGCAGTTCGGCAAGGTCCGGCGGTACGTCCCGGCGCGCCGCTCGACCGACGGCCACGGTGCTGTCGTAGACGACCGCCTTGCCGTGCTGCCGCATGATCGGCGCGCCGGCGATCAGGGAGTCGTAGCGATCGCCCTCCCGGAACGCGGCCGGCCCCGAGCACAGCAGGATCAGTCCGCAGATCGGCGCGCGGGCCAGCACCGCCCCGCGTGCGACGAGGCCGCCGTAGGAATGGCCCAGCAGCACGACCGGTCCGGTCGTGGCGAGGTCACGCACCAGACCGGCGCACACCTCGCCGAGCTGCAAGGGTCCGTAGTCCGACTCGACGTCCGCCCCCGCCGACTCGAATTGCCCAGGCAGGTCGATCGCGACGGCGCGAAAGCCGTTGTCGGCCAGTGGATCCAGGATCGGCGCGAAGTCCTCCTTCGAGCCGGTATAGCCGGGGAGCAGCAGCACTGTGCCCACGGCTGATTCGGAACCCGCATCAGCCGGCGACGGCTCCGGCTGATGGGCGCGCGGCTCCGAGATGAGCGCAGCCAGGGGTCCGGCCGAGCTCTGCACGGTGCGGCGGGACGCCCGGGTCGGTGCCAACTGCTCGCGGGGTGTTGGCTCGGTCATCCGGCGGTCAGTCCGATCACCTGGTCACCGCGGGTCTCGACGATCATCGATCCGACGGCGGCGGCGTCCACCCGGCCGGCGAACCCCGCCCTGTCGACGGGAATGGTTCCGGGCACGATGCCGGGATTGCCGTTGGCAGCCACGAAGACGGCAAGGCCCTGTTTCACCGGCATCAGCAGATCATCGCCGACGACGGCCGGCAGACCCAGCGCGCCGTCCTTGGTCCACGCGAACGAGAGGTCCTTGACCGACACGGTTTCGGTGGAGGGCGGTGCGGTCGAGGTGGTGGTGCCGGCGAGGAACCCTACGGTCGGCGGCGTCGCATCGGTCACCGACGACGCGGTGCTGGTCGGCGTCACCTCCACCTGAACGGTGTCGCTCGAGACTGCCAGCAGTCGGTCACCGATCAGCGAATAGCGCGAGGTGCCGTCCCGTACGGAGGGGGTCGGCGAGGTGTGGCCATCAGGTGTCAGGGCGTCGGCGGCGACGATGGACTGCGCCGGGACGTCGACCGGGGTCCTGGAGGTTTCGGTGCCCTTTTCGTCATAGATCACGACGGCCGGGACGGGCGCGGACACCAGCACGGCGACCCGATCGGCGGTGATCCCGACAATCCGGGCGGCCGGCGCGCCGGTGTCGATGTCGGCCCGCGGGTCGTGCTTGAACACGTCCTGGTCGTCGGGCTTGTCGGGAGCGGAGTCCGGCGTCGACCAGTTGATCACCAGTCGGGCGTTGGGTCCCTGCTCGTCGCAGTGCTCGATGGTGGCGAACTGCACGTCGGCGAGTGCGATGTCGGTGAAGGTGCATCCGGTGTGCCGGGCATTGGGTTTCGGCGGGGACGGCAGGTCACCGTACTGGATGGTGCGCACCAGGTCGTCCCGCCACAGTTCGATCAGGGTCGGCCCCAGCCAGCCGGCGTAAGGCCCGCCGAAGGCGAGCGAGCCCTTCGGCTGATTCGGGCTGGTGCGGTAGTAGTGCCGCTCCCCGGTGATCGGATCGAGCAGCATCTGCTGCGAGCAGTAGCCGTTCTTCTCGGACACGACCATGATCCCGCGAACCTTGCCCCGTGTTCCCGCCCCAGGGGCGTCGGTGTCGCCGGAGCCGACCGCGCACAGCGGTTCGTCACGCCCGTACGACCAGCGCACCGCACCGGTGACGGCGTCGTGCGCCGTCACGGTCGTGGCATCCGCGGTGACCACCGTCCCGTAGGGCGAGGCCACCGCGCCGAGCGCAGCATCCGTGGGCAGCGACCACGATTCCCGCAACGATGACGGGATATCGGTCGCCGAACCGGGTGCGGTGCCGTCCGGAGCGGTCACCGAGCTGGTGGCCCGCGCGTCGCTCGTCAGGTACACCACGACGGCAGCGGCGATCACCGCGACGGCAATGGCGGCGGCGACGATCCGGTCGACCGTCTTGCGTCGGGCGGCGCTGAGAGTCACCGCGCGAGCCTACGCACACAACCTGCGATGACGACCTGTCCCGGGGCCGGTGTCAGCCGGCGCTCGGCGCCTCGGTGACCGTCGTGCCCGCCGGAGACGACGCAGAGGACGCAGACGACGCACCACGTGTCCGACGCCGGGACCTGCGCCGCCGTGCCGGTGCACCGTCCCCCGTGCCGTCACCGGTCGGCGCAGTCTGCACCTCGACGCCGGCGACTGCGTCGACCGCCTTGGCGGTGGGGGAGTCCGCTGCACCAGAGCGTCCGCCGCGGGTCCGGCTGCGGTTGCGGCCGCCGGTGGTCTCACCGTTGCCGCTCGGGTGACCGCCGCCGTGACCGGCGCTGTGACCACCGCCGTGGCCGCGTCCGGACGATGCCGCAGCGCCTGCCCGCCGGCGCTTGCCGCCGGTCTCGCCCAGGTCCTCCACGACCTCCGCGCCCAGCCCGGCCCGCACCCGCTGTCCGGAGGGCAGCCGGCCGGTGACGCCCTCAGGGATGTCGAGATCGTCATAGAGGTGCTTGGAGGTCGAGTAGGTCTCTGCCGGATCTGCGAAGTCCAGCCCGAGTGACTCGTTGATCAGCTTCCAGCGCGGGACGTCGTCCCAGTCGATGAACGACACGGCGATGCCGGTCTTGCCTGCCCGGCCGGTCCGGCCGATCCGGTGGATGTAGGTCTTGTCCTCTTCTGGGCACTGGTAGTTGATGACATGCGTGACGTCCTCGACGTCAATCCCACGAGCTGCCACGTCCGTTGCCACCAGCACGTCCACCTTGCCGGACCGGAAGGCGCGCAGCGCCTGCTCGCGCGCGCCCTGGCCGAGGTCGCCATGGACAGCAGCGGCTGCGAAACCGCGCTCGGTGAGTTCGTCGGCGACCTTTGCCGCGGTTCGCTTGGTCCGGGTGAACACCATCGTCAGGCCGCGATCCCTGGCCTGCAGCACGCGGGCCAGCATCTCCACCTTGTCCAGCGCATGGGCCCGGTAGACGTACTGCTTGGTGAGGGTGTGCGTGGCGCCCTCGGCGGCCAGCTCGGCCCTGATGTGCGTCGGCTGCGACATGAAGGTGCGGGCCAGTGTCAGGATCGGGCCGGGCATGGTCGCCGAGAACAGCATCGTCTGCTTGATGTCCGGCACCATCGCCAGCACCCGCTCCATGTCGGGCAGGAATCCCAGGTCGAGCATCTCGTCGGCCTCGTCGAGCACCAGCACCTTGATGCCGCCGAGTTGCAGATGGCCGCCGTTCGCCAGATCGAGCAGTCGGCCCGGAGTGCCGACCACCAGGTCGACGCCCGCGTGTAACGCTGCGATCTGCGGTTCGTAGGCGCGCCCGCCGTAGACGGACGTGACGGACAGACCGAGGTACTTCCCGACCTGGTGCAGGTCGCGGGTGACCTGGACGCACAGTTCACGGGTCGGCACCATCACCAGTGCCCGCGGCGCGCGGCCGGCCGGCAGCTTGCCGTTGGCATCGGTCCCCATCGCCTCGTCCAGCGCCAGACGCTGCAACAGCGGAACACCGAAACCGAGGGTCTTGCCCATACCCGTGCGGGCCTGACCGATCAGATCGTGCCCGGCCAGCGCGATGGGCAGGGTGAGCGCCTGGATGGCGAAGGTCCGCTCGATTCCGACCGCGGCGAGGGCGGCGACGATGCGCGGGTCGGTGCCCAGCTCGCCGAACGTCGGGGCCTCGGGCTCGACCGGAGCGGTCGCCGCGAGCGGGTGGGTCAGGGCCGCGTCCTCGGGGTCGATCGCGGCGTCGGCGACGACCCCGTCGGGATCCTCGGAGACCGGGCGGGTTTCTGATGTCGGGTTCTGGTCGGCCAGGAGTTGCTCGGCCGGGTCACCGGCGCCCGCTTCGCCGACAGAAGCGTCAGGAGCAGAAGCGTCAGGAACAGAAGTCATAGTGGGTAAAGCCTTCCTCGCGTCCGCGCGCGTTCACGCAGCAGGCGGAGGGATGATGTCGGACCTCTGCCATACGGGGTCCCGCTCCGGCCGTCGAGAATTCGGGCCGACCGGCGGGACGACGCGCGCACAGTGCGGCGGCGCAATCGTCGCACCGCCTATCAGGGGTTATCTTACCTGCCGGTGTACCTCTTTCGGGCCGCTCACTGATCGAGCGCGCGCCGCGCGCCGGTAGCGCGAGCCGATGAGGTGCGTGAGCTTTAGGCTCGGGGTCGATATCGAAGGTTTCCTCCTTCGAGTGCAGCCCGGGGGACACCGTCCGATGATGGACATCCCCCCGGCGTCGAGGACGGAGTTGCGGGATGACCGGAGCGCAGCAGGCAGCCCCGAACGGTCTGCCGCAGGACGCGCGCACCCGCCCGATGCCGCCTGAGCAGGCCGTCATCGATCTGCTGGGAGTCCTTGCCTACGGCGAACTGTCGGCGTTCGACCGGATGGCCGCAGACGCGCGGTGGGCGCCGACGCTGACCGGCCGCGTTGCCCTGTCCAAGATGGCCACCGCGGAGATGGGCCACTTCAACGCCCTGGCGCGTCATCTCGAGTCGAAATCCGTGGCGGTCGAAGAAGCGATGAAACCGTTCGTTGCGCCCTTCGATGCGTTCCATGATTCGACCGCTCCACATTCGTGGCTCGAATCGCTGGTCAAGGCGCACGTCGGTGACGGGCTGGCCGCCGACTTCTACCGCGAGATTGCCGAATGGCTCGATCCGGTCACCCGTGACCTGGTCTTCGAGGTGCTCGGCGACTCGGGTCATTCCGCTTTCGCGGTGCGCGAAGTGCGTAAGGCATGCCAGGCCGATCCGCGACTGACCGGCCCGCTCGCGCTCTGGGGCCGGCGGTTGCTGGGGGAGGCGATCACCCAGGCCCAGTACGTCGTCGCGGATCGCGACACCCTGGCGGAGCTGATCGTGACCGGCTCCGGCGATCTGGCCGGGATCGCCGCGCTGTTCCGGCGACTGCAGCAGGGCCACACAGAGCGGATGAAATCGCTCGGACTGGCCTGACCGTTCCGGTGAGTGACGCTGCCCGCACGTTCGTCAAGACCCGGGCCGACGCACCCGAGCGCTTCTTCCAGTGGGAGGCGGCCGGGCTGTCCTGGCTCGGCGAGGCCACTGCGGCCGGTGGCGCCCAGGTGGTCGGCGTGCGCGAGGTCAGTGCAGATCGGGGTGCACACCGGATCGTGCTGGATCGTCTCGAGCAGGCACCGGCGAGCCGCCGGGCGGCCGAGGACTTCGGCCGGGCGCTCGCGAGCACGCACGCCGCGGGGGCGTCCGATTTCGGAGCCGGGCCGCCGGGCTGGACGGGGATCGGCTACATCGGGCGGCAGGAGCTGGCGCTGGAGCCGTTCTCGCGATGGGGCGAGTTCTACGGTGAACTCCGTTTGTTGCCGTTTGCGCACGCTGCTCTTCGGGTGGGCAATTTGAGCCGGGCGACCATGGAGGCCGTTGAGCGGTTGTGCGTCCGGCTCATCGACGGCGAGTTCGACGACGACCGGCCACCGGCGCGGATCCATGGCGACCTGTGGGGCGGGAACGTGCTCTACACCTCCAGTGGCGCGGTGCTGATCGATCCGGCGGCGCACGGCGGTCACGGGGTGACGGATCTGGCGATGCTGGCACTGTTCGGCACCGAACATCTGGACATCGTGCTGTCCGCGTACGCAGAGGCGGCTTCGTTGCCGCGTGACTGGCGCTCCTCGGTCGCTCTTCATCAGTTACACCCGGTGCTGGTCCATGCGGCGTCCCACGGTCCGTCCTACGGCCGCCGCGCATCGGAACTGTTGTCGCAGTACGCCTGAGCTGCCGCGATTCGTCCCGGCGCAGGACCCGCAGGTCGGCTCGACGGGGGTCGGTTCTGCGAGCCCGGAGCGGACAGGCCAGGATGGGATCGCTCCGGCCGCGCCGATCGGGTGAATCCTTTCGAAGGGGTTTGGGCCGCCCGTTCTCCGGAGACGACTCAGCACAGAACAGCGCGCAGGCGGCTGTGACGGCGTCCGCACACTGCACATCGACGTAGATGGAGGAACCAGCCGAATGTTCTCCCGCATAGCTGTGATCAACAGGGGTGAGCCTGCGGTGCGCTTGATCCGCGCCGTCCGCGAGTTGAACTCCGAATTCGGTTACGGCATCAAGGTCATCGCGCTGCACACCGCGAGCGAACGGCATGCGCTGTTCGTCCGGCTGGCAGATGAGGGTGTGCTGTTGCGGGACAAGGGTGACCAGGGCAGCCCCTACCTGGACCACGCGGAACTCGAGCGGGCGATGATCGCGGGCAGGGTCGATGCCTGCTGGCCCGGGTGGGGATTCGTGTCCGAGGACGCCGGGTTCGTCGACCTCTGCGATCGGATCGGCGTGACGTTCATCGGCCCGCCGGCTGCGGCGATGCGGAAGCTGGGCGACAAGGTGCAGGCGAAGTATCTCGCGGAGGCAACAGGGGTTCCGGTCGCGCCGTGGAGCGGCGGGCCGGTGGAGGACATGGCCTCAGCGCTCGAGCACGCCGAGCAGATCGGTTACCCGATGATCCTTAAGGCGCGCAGCGGCGGCGGTGGCCGCGGTATCCGCATGGTGTTCGACCCCAGCGAGCTCGAGGAGGCCATCGAGCGCACCCAGTCCGAGGCGTTGAAGGCATTCAACGACCAGGTCATCTTCATGGAGAAGCTGGTGGTCGGCGGCCGGCACATCGAGGTGCAGGTCATCGCGGACAACCATGGCAACGCTTGGGCGCCGGGCATCCGGGACTGTTCGATCCAGCGCCGGAACCAGAAGCTCATCGAGGAATCCGGCTCCCCGGTGTTGACGCCGGAGCAGGATGCCGAGCTGCGCAGGGGGGCGGTCGCGCTGGTGAAGGAAGCCGGGTATCGCGGCGCCGGCACCGTGGAGTTCCTCTACCAACCGGAAGAGAAGATGTTCGCCTTCCTGGAGGTGAACACCCGGCTTCAGGTGGAGCATCCGATCACCGAGGAGTCCACCGGGCTGGACCTGGTGAAGTTGCAGATCCTGTGCGCCGACGGGCATCGGCTGGAGGGTGACCCGCCGCCGAATTACGGCTACGCGATCGAGGCCCGGCTCAATGCCGAGGACGCCGACAACGGGTTCGCCCCCTCACCGGGCAAGGTGGAGCTGTTGACCCTGCCGACCGGGCCGGGCATCAGGGTGGACACCGGTATCGCCACCGGTGACTCGATTTCGCCGGATTACGACTCGATGGTCGCCAAGATCATTGCGTGGGGGCGTGACCGCGCGGAGGCGATGGCCCGGCTGCGGGTAGCGCTGCGTGAGACGACCGTGGTGGTGAACGGCGGGACCACCACCAAGGCGTTCCTGCTGGAGTTGCTCGATCGCCCCGAGGTCATCGACGGCACGGCCGACACCGGCTGGCTGGACCGGGTCGGCCTGACCGACCAGGCACGGGTGGCCGCCCATGCCGACGCCGCGCTGCTGTACGTCGGGGTCGACGTCTACGAGCAGGAGGAGGCGCTGGAACGGGAGAACTTCTACGTCTCGGCGCGCGGTGGCCGGCCACGGGCCAGTCACGTCGTCGGCCGCGAGGTGGAGTTGGGCTACCACGGCCAGACCTACAGCCTCAACGTCGCGCACATCAGTCCGCGCCGGTACCGGATCGAGATCGGCGGCAAGGACGTCGTCGAGGTCGAGCTCGAGCGGATGTCGAAGTACGAGAGCAGGTTGACGATCGGCGACCGGCGGCACCACATCGTCGCCTCCACCACGCCGTCCGGACATCTCGTCGAGGTGGACAGTGTCAGCCACCGGGTCAGCAGGGACGAGGGCGGCATCGTCCGCTCGCCCGCTCCTGCGGTGGTCGTCGCGGTGCGGGCGGCGGCGGGTGCCGATGTCGAGGCCGGCGACACGGTGATGATCCTCGAGAGCATGAAGATGGAGACGGCGGTCCGCGCACCGTATGCCGGCCGGGTTCGAGAGATCCTGGTGGGCGTCAACTCTCAGGTGGACGGCGGCGGTGCGCTGCTGCGGATCGATCGGATCGACGACGACGCCGCGGCCAGCACCACCCCGACGGTGGAGTTCTCCGACATTTCGGAGGCGCCGACCGGTGACCCGCGGGCCGAGTCGTTGTCGACCCTCGCCGGGATGCGCGCGCTGATCATGGGCTACGACGTCACCGCCGCGCGTGGCCGGAAGTTGATCGTGGATTACGACCGGGCCCGCGAGCAGACCAGGCTGGAGGACCCGGAGCTGCTCCGGGCGTCAATGGGCGTGCTGGCCACCTTCGCCGATGTCTGCGAGTTGTCCCGGAACCGGCCGGCGGGCGAGGAGCAGGCCGGTGACGAGCGGGTGCACAGCCCGCGCGAGTACTTCCACGCCTATCTGCACTCGCTGGACGTGGACCGGGAGGGCCTGCCGGAGACGTTCCGCAGCCGGCTGTCCGCCGTCCTGGCGCATTACGGCGTCACCGATCTCGAACCGGGACCGGAGCTGCGGGAGGCGGTGTTCCGGATCTTCCTCGCCCAGGAACGGGCGGCTGATCAGTTGCCGATCGTCACCAGGCTGCTCGAGCGCTGGCGCAACACGGTGCCCGGCTTCGATGAGGAGACACGCCTGGCGATCGGTGAGGTCGTCGAGCGGTTGGTGGTGGCTGCCAGGCTGCGCTACCCGGCGCTCGGTGACCTGGCCCGGAGCATCCGGTACGAGGCGTACGAGCGCCCGTTGATCGAAGACGCCCGCTCGCAGGTGTATTCCGACGTCCGCGCGCACCTTGCCGCGCTGGGGCAGCAACCTGACAGTCAGGAGTACGCCGAGCGCATTCAGGCGCTCGTCGCCAGTCCCGAGCAGTTGATCAAGCTGCTGGCAGAGGAGCTCACGGCGAACGGGCCGGGCGCATCGGCGATGCTGGAGGCGATGACGCGCCGGTACTACCGGGTGCGCGCGCTCGAGGACGTCAAGGCCTTCACCGAGGACGGTCGGTCGTACGTCACCGGCGATTTCGATCTGAGCGGCCAGCACCTGTACCTGATCTCGACGAACGCGCAGCACGACGATCTCGACGCCGCTCTCCAAGCGCTGGACAACAAGGCGGCGACGGCTCCCGACCCGGCCCGCGTCGTCACCGACATCTATCTGTCGTGGACCGATGCGCCATCCGATCCCGATGAGGTGTCGGCCTCACTTCGGGAGGTGTTGCAGCAGTACTCGACCCTGGCCGGCGGACGGCGCATCACCGTGACGGTGTGCCGGACGAGTGAGCCGACCGTGCAGCAGTTCACCTTCCGGCCGTCCGGTGACGGGCTGGCAGAAGAGAAGATCATCCGCGACATGCATCCGCTGACCGGTCAGCGGCTGGACCTGTGGCGGCTGAAGAACTTCATCGGAACCCGGATGCCCGCACCCGAAGGGACCTACCTGTTCCACCTCGTCGCGCCCGACAACCCTGCCGACGAGAGGCTTGTCGCCCTTGCCGAATTGCGTGACGTCGCGCCCAGGCGGGACGCCGACGGCAAGGTGGTGGCGTTCCCGGCGGCGGAACGCGTCCTCGCAGCCTGCCTGGAGAGCATTCGGCGGGTGCAGGCGCAGCGCAACGGTCGCAATCGGCTGGACAACAACCGGGTGTTCCTGCACGTCTGGCCCACCATCGAGATCCCGCTGTCCGACCTCGAGGGCTTCGCGCAGCTGAGCGCTCCGCTGACGCTCGGTACCGGGCTGTCGGAGATCACCGTGCTGGCCCGACTCCGCGAGTCGGACAGCTCGCTGCGGGATGTCGCGCTGCGCTTCATCTATCAGGCCGGCGCCGGGGTGACCGTGACGGTCACCGATCCGCCGACCGAACCGCTTGCGCCGCTGGACGAATACACCCAGAAGGTGCGGCGGGCAGCCGCCCGCGGGACCGCCTACCCCTACGAGATCGTGCCGATGCTGACCGGTGCCGACGGGTCGTTCACCGAGTACGACCTCGATGCCGACGGCGCCCTGGTGCCGGTCGAGCGGCCGCCCGGGCAGAACACGGCCGGAGTCGTCGCGGGTGTCATCACGACGCCGACCAAGCGGTACCCGGAAGGCATCGCTCGCGTTGCGCTGTTCGGTGACCCGACCAAGGGGTTGGGCACGGTCGCGGTGCGGGAATGCGAGATCATCGTCGCGGCAGTCGATCTCGCGGAGCAGCTCGGTGTACCGGTGGAATGGTTCACGCTGTCGTCGGGCGCCAAGATTGCGATGGACAGCGGCACGGAGAACATGGACGGTGTCGCGAAGGCGCTGCGCCGGCTGATCACGTTCACCCAGAACGGCGGCGAGGTCAACGTCATCGTTGCCGGCATCAACGTCGGCGCCCAGCCGTACTGGAACGCCGAAGCAACGATGCTGATGCACAACAAGGGCATCCTGGTGATGACACCGGACAGTGCCATGGTGCTGACCGGGAAGATGTCGCTGGACTACTCCGGCGGCGTGTCCGCTGAGGACAACTTCGGCCTCGGCGGGTACGACCGGGTGATGGGTCCGAACGGCGAGGCCCAGTACTGGGCGCCGAATCTCAGCGCGGCGACCGAGATCCTTTTCGCCCACTACGATCACGCCTACGTGGCGCCGGGGGAGCGGTTCCCGCGGAAGGCCGAGACGGCCGATCCGCTCGATCGCGATGTCCGGGACTTCCCGCACGTACACCCCGACAGCCCCTTCACCACTGTCGGAGAGATCTTCTCGGCCGAGACGAACAAGGACCGCAAGAAGCCGTTCGACATCCGGACCGTGGTCACTGCGGTGGCCGACCAGGACCACGCGACGCTCGAGCGGTGGGCCGGGATGGCGGACGCCGACACGTCCGTCGTGGTCGACGCCCACCTCGGCGGGCATCCGGTCGTGATCGTCGGCATCGAATCACGCAACATCCCGCGGCGGGGTGTGCTGCCGACCGACGGGCCCGACCAGTTCACCTCCGGCACCCTGTTCCCGAAGTCGTCGAAGAAGACGGCCAGGGCGATCAACGCCGCGTCGGGGAGCAGGCCGTTGGTGGTGCTCGCGAACCTGTCCGGCTTCGACGGGTCGCCGGAATCGCTGCGCAACACCCAGCTGGAGTTCGGAGCCGAGATCGGTAGGGCCATCGTCAATTTCGACGGTCCCATCGTGTTCTGCGTGGTGTCCCGCTATCACGGTGGGGCGTTCGTGGTGTTCTCCGGTGCGTTGAACGACAACATGGAGGTCATCGCCGTCGAGGGGTCGTTCGCCTCGGTCATCGGTGGGGCCCCCGCCGCGGCCGTCGTGTTCACCCGGGACGTCAATGCCCGGACCGCGAACGATCAGCGGATCAAGGAGATCGAGGCGCGCATCGCAGAGGCCGCCGACGACGCGGAGCGCAGCCGGCTCCGCGTCGAACTGGGCGACCTGCGGGCGCAGGTCCGGTCGGAGAAGCTGGGCGAGGTGGCCGCCGAGTTCGAGCAGATCCACAACATCGAGCGTGCCAAGGAGGTCGGGTCGGTGCACACGATCATCCCGGCGGTCGAGCTGCGGCCCTACCTGATCAAGGCCGTGGAGCGCGGGATGGAACGGGCCGGCGGGAAGGTGACCGTCCAGAGCTGACTCGATGCGCGCGCCGCCCGGCCTACTGATCCACGGTCGGGTGGCGCGCGGCCGTGCCGGCTCGGCAAGAGGGGTGAGTGGGTCATCGACGACCATCTCGGCTTCCGGGCCATGGCATCTCGGCTGGACACGGCCCGCCTGATTCTGGAGCCCTTCGACACGATGGACGCCGCGTCCTATGCCGAACTGGTCTCGGAGCGCGGCCCCGGCGGGCGCGGGTTCGGCACCACTGTTGATCAGGCACGGCACAACATCGCCAGATTGGCCAGGGAAGCGCAGGACACCGGCATCGGCCTGATGGCCGTCCGTCGCCGGGCTGAACGGGACCCGATCGGCTACTGCGGACTGATAGCCGGCCGGGCGAGCGTGGCGGAACCTGAGATCGCCTACGAGCTCTTCCGCCGCGTGCACGGCCGTGGTTATGCCACAGAAGCTGTCGTCGCGGTCATCGGTGCCGCGGCCGCGACCGGGCGGCGGCGCTTGTGGTCGACCGTCGACCCGGGGAATGCACCGTCACTACGAGTGCTGGAGAAGGCCGGCTTTCACCGTCATCACACCCAGCCGGACCGAACCGCCGGCGAAATTGTCTATCTGGTCCGCGATCTGCGGGGGGAGTAGCACGCGCCCGGCGGCCGCACCCGTACCGGCGGCGACCCCGTGTCACAGCGAGCGGGCCGCCTTTGGGGGACGGCCCGCTCGATGAGGACCAGGTCAAGCGCCGACTCAGAGCGCCAGCAGGACTTCGGGGTCCACCAGCTTCTCGACGGCGGCTCGGGCGGAAGCTGCGTCCTCGGCGTCCCGTGCGGCGGCCGCCATCGCCTCACAGGAGGCAAGATCGGTGCGGGACAAGGCAAATCGCACGGCAGGCACACCGGCCGGCGCCATCGACAGGCTGCTGATGCCCAGTCCGACGAGCACCAAAGCGAGCAGTGGGTCGCGGGCGGCCTCACCACACACACCGACGGGCTTGTTCGCGGCCTTCCCGGCCTCGCCGGTCGCGGCGATCAGATCGAGCACGGCGGGCTGCCACGGATCGAGCAGTTCGGCGAGCTCACCGGCCATCCGGTCCGTCGCCATGGCGTACTGGGTCAGGTCGTTGGTGCCGATGCTGGCGAAGTCGACCAGCTTCATCATGTGCCGCGCACGGAGCGCCGCTGCCGGAACCTCGACCATCATCCCGGCCACGGGCAGGCCGTGCGCCCGGACCTTGTCGGTGAACGCCTTCGCCTCGTGCACCGTCGACACCATCGGCGCCATCACCCACACCTTGGCGCCGGTCGCCTTGGCGGCCTGTGCGATGGCCTCCAGTTGGTCGTCGAGCAACTGCGGGAACCTGCGGTCCATCCGGTACCCGCGGACACCGAGGGCCGGGTTCTCTTCCTCCTCGCTCGGTGCGAAGGCGAGTGGCTTGTCGGCACCGGCGTCCAACGTCCGGATGACCACCTTGCGGTCGCCGAAGGCGGTGAACACCTTGGTGTATGCCTTCAGCTGATCCTCGACGGTGGGCGCTGTGGCGGAGTCGAGGAACAGAACCTCCGTCCGGAAGAGCCCGACGCCCTCGACGTCCTCCTTGGCGGCGCGCTCGGCGTCCTCCACGGCGCCGATGTTGGCCAGCAACTGGACCGCCACCCCGTCCGACGTCCGGCCGGCCCCACCGGTGGCTGTCTTCAAAGCGGCGCGTGCCTTCCGGCGCGCAATGATGGCCTCGCGCAGATCGTCGTCCGGGTCGAGCACCACTGATCCGGTGGCGGCGTCGATGGCGATGGTCGCGTCGTCCTCGAGCCCCAGCGCTCCGGACACCCGCACCAGGCAGGGCAGGTCCAGTTGAGCGGCAATGATGGCGGTGTGGCTCGTGGGCCCACCGAGCTCGGTCACGATCCCGACGACATGGTCGAGGTCGAGGGTCGCGGTGTCGGCGGGGGCCAGGTCCGCGGCCACGATCACCGTCGGCTTGGACAGCGCGGGCAGGCCGGGCTCCGGCAGTCCCAGCACCTTCGCCACGATGCGGTCGCGGACGTCCCGGAGGTCGGTGACGCGCTCGGCGAGATACGGCCCACTGGCCTCGAGGATCGTGCAGAAGCCTTCCACCGCCTGGTCGACCGCCGTGGCGGGACCGGTTCCGGACTCGATGCGCCGCTTCACATCGGCGAAGAGCCCCGGGTCCTGCGCCATCAGAGAGGTTGCCTCCAACACGGCGGCGGTTGCGGCCTGAGCGGCGGCGGCCCTGGCGCGCAGGCTGTTGGCGACATAGTCGAATGAAGCCTTCACCAGCGATTCGGTGCTGGCGAGATCATTCGGTGCTGGCTCGTTGGCCGGCGGGCGGGCGGCCGGCGCCAACTTCACCACCGACCCCACGGCCGACCCACGGCCGACTCCGATCCCGGTCAGGCTGGGCGTCGCCGACGCGGCCACGCCAGATGCTGAGCTGTTCGCGGTGCTGGTGCCGCTGGGCGTCGTGGTGCTCGTCATGTCTGTCAACTCCTGTGTCGATGCAGGCGTGGAGGGCTGTGCGGCGCGGATCCGACGAGCGGACCCGATGACTCAGACGCGGGTGAACCCGAACCTGGCGGACCAGATCGGTGACCGCGGTCGGAACCACAATCGATGGGGAATGAGCGAAATGGGTCGTGGCGCTCCAGAGAGCGGAAGAGCCTGAGTGACCGACCGGCGCGCGGCCCTGTCTGATGAGACGAGAAGACTTGCAGGGCAACGCCTTCCGCGCCGGCCGGTCGGGTGCGATCAGGCCGCGTCGTGGTCGATCTCGAGAAGCTCGACCAGCTTGTCCAGAGCGTCGTCCGCACCGTCGCCTTCGGCGCTCAGCGTGACTTCCTCCTGGCTGCCGACGCCCAACCCCATCACCATCAGGATGCTCCTGGCGTCCACCGGGTCACCGCCGGACTTGGCGATGGTGACCGGCAAACCGGTCGCTGTGACGGCCTGTACGAACAGCGAAGCGGGCCTGGCGTGCAGGCCGACGCGGGAGGCAACCTTGACGGTACGGCTGGGCATCAGAACTCCTTGTTCTCCCGGCCGATGACCGGGTTGAAAGCAGACGGGTGGGACGGCGTACGGGAATCGGGGCGGCTGACGAACTCGGGTGGGGCACGGCGGCCGCGGCCGGAACTGCGTCAGACATCGTTGCAGTCCCGGCCGCGGTGCGCACGGCTACCCCCGTCAGGCGGCGACGCCCTCGCGGACGTCCTCGTCATGGGCGAGTGCTTCGGTGTTCTTCTTGTCCAGGCTCATCAGGACGATGACGATGCCCGCAGTGACGGCGGTGCCGATGGCGATCGCGATGACGTACAGGACCGGGCTGCTGACCAGCGGCAGAACGAAGATCCCGCCGTGCGGTGCGCGGAGCTCGTTGCCGAAGCCCATCACCAGGGCGCCGGTGACGGCGGAGCCGATCATCGTGGACGGGATGACGCGCAGCGGGTGTGCGGCGGCGAACGGGATGGCGCCCTCGGTGATGAAGGAAGCGCCGAGCAGCCAGCAGGCCAGGCCGTTGTCGCGTTCCGCCTCGGTCCACAGCTTCTTCCGGACGGCCGTGGCCAGCGCCATGCCGAGCGGAGGCGTCATGCCGGCGGCCATCACGGCAGCCATGATGACCAGTGCGGTACCGCCGCTGGCGTTGGTGATGGCCGTCGTCAGACCGGCGGCCGCGAACGTGTAGGCAACCTTGTTGACTGGGCCGCCGAGGTCGAAGCCCATCATCAGGCCGAGCACGATGCCCAGCACGATGGCGGTCGATCCGCCGAGACCGGTCAGCCAGTCGGTCAGCCAGACGGTCGCGGACGCGATCGGCTTGCCGACCACGAAGATCATGAACAATCCGACGACGATGGTGGACACCAGCGGGATGACGACGACGGGCATGACTCCCCGGACACCCTTGGGCACCCTCAACCGGGTGAGGGCGTAGGCGATACCGCCGGCGGCGAAGCCGGAGACCAGGCCGCCGAGGAACCCCGCGCCGAGAAGGCCCGCCAGCAGACCACCAACGATGCCGGGCACCAGGCCCGGACGGTCGGCGATGGCGAAGGCGATGTAACCCGACAGAATCGGCACCAGCATGAAGAAGGCGATCTTGCCCAGCGCGAACAGCACGCCGGCGAAACCGGCTGCGGCCAGGAGTGCGTCGAAATCACCGGTTGCGAAGTTGACAGGCAGGTTGCCGGCGATGTTCTCGTAGGTGACGCCCTCCCACTGTCCGCCGTACAGCTTGTAGACGACCTCTTCGCCGCCGAACAGGAAGCCGAGCGCGATCAGGATGCCGCCGGCGGCGACGAACGGGATCATGTACGACACACCGGTCATCAGCCACTGCCGGACGCGGGTGCCGACACCCACGTTGCGGGTGGCCGAGCCTCCCGAAGCCGCCGCCGTGGTGGCGGCCGGGGCCGCCACGCCACCCTTGGGTGCGTTCTCCACCGCGGCGACGGCGGCGGCGAGGACGCCGGGCCCGTCGTGGACGGCCTTCTTGACGCCGACGTCGATGAACGGCTTGCCGGCGAACCGGCTCTTGCCCTTCACCTCCAGGTCAGCGGCGTAGATGACCCCGTCCGCCGCGGCGATGACGTCGTCGGGCAGCGGTACGGTGCCCGCGGAACCCTGGGTCTCGACCTGGACGTCGTGGCCTGCGGCCTTACCGGCCTGCTCGAGATTCTCGGCAGCCATGTAGGTGTGCGCGATGCCCGTTGGGCATGACGTGACGGCGACGAACTTCACTGTCCTCCCACCTCTCCTTGCACGTAGGAAGCCACCGACGCGGCGTCGGGGGCATCGATGATCGTCTGGCGGAACGCGGGGCGCACCAGTCGGCGGGCCAGCGCCGCCAGGATGGTCAGGTGCTCACTGCCGCCACCAGCGGGCGCGGCGATCAGGAACACCAGGGTGGCGGGGCCGTCCGGAGCGCCGAAGTCGACGCCTGCCGGAACCCTGGCCAGCCCGAGCGACGGCACGGTGACGTGCTCGGACCGGGCGTGCGGGAGACCGATGCCGCCGGGCATGCCGGTGGCCATCTGCGCCTCCCGTGCGGCGACGTCGGCGAGGAAGCCCTCGAGGTCGGTCACCCTGCCTGCTGCCTGCAGCTTCTGGGCGAGTTGCCGGGTGGCGTCCGCCTTGTCCTTGGCGACCAGGTCGAGAACAACCAGATCTTCGGTGATGAGGTCTGTCATGCGACGTCCTTCACTGCTTGGAGGGGATCGGGATCGGCGACGACGCGGACCGCGTCGGCGCAGGCTTGCGTTTCTTGCGGGCCGGGGACCGTGCTGCCGGGCAGCAGGCAGGCCGCCCTGCCCCAGGCAACGGCCCCGGCGAGCCGCTCGGCGGGGGTGCCCACCGTGTGGAGATAGCCGGACAGGGTGCTGTCACCCGCACCGACGGTGCTCCTGGGCACCAGCGGGGGGCCGCCGGCCCACCACGACCCGTCGGCCGTGATCAGCAAGGCGCCGTGACCGCCGAGGCTGACCAGCAGGTCCTTGCAGCCGCGCTCCCGGAGTTGCCGGGCCGCGTCGACCACATCGCCGACGGTGACGAGGGGAGTGTCGATCAGCTCCTGGAGTTCTTCCAGGTTCGGCTTGACGACGGTGGCGCCGGCATCGATGGCGGCGGCCAGGGCGGGTCCGGAGGTGTCGATCGCGACCGGAACCCGTTGCGCGACGGCGGCTTTCGTCACGCGGGCATAGAAGTCATCGGGCGCACCGGCAGGCAGGCTGCCGGCTGCCACCAGCCAGGTTGGCCGCTGCGCCAGTTCCTTCTCCACGGTCTCCAGCAAGGCGGTCACCTCGTCTGCCGAGAGCGTGGCACCTGGCTCGTTCAATTTGGTCGTCGTGCCATCGGCCTCGACGACCGCGATGTTCGTCCGGATGGCGCCGGTGATCGGCACCGCGACAGTCCAGACCTGTTGCGGCGTCAGCAGTCCGATCATTCGCTGGGCGTCGTCACCGGCCGGCAGGATCGCCGTCGTGCGGTGCCCGTGCTTGGCCAGGGCACGAGCGACGTTGACGCCCTTGCCGCCGGCCTCGACCAGCGCGTGGCTGGTGCGCTGCACCTCGCCCCGGACGAGCTCGTCCACCTCGACCGTGTGATCCAGGCTGGGATTGGGGGTGACGGTCACGACGGGGCCCGCGTCCGCTAAGGCGCCGCTCGGGTCCGGGTTCCCTGAGGGATCGGTCATGCGCGGATCACCTCCGGTCCCGCGTCTTCGATTTCTCCTGCCATCTCTTCATCCACTTCGTTGTCGGTGATGATCGTGTCGATGTCGGTCAGGTCGGCGACGTGAGCGAACTCATCGCGGCCGAACTTGCTGTGGTCCGCCAGCACGACCGTGCGGCGGGCGGAACGGATGAGGGCGCTCTTGACGGCGGCCTCGGCGAGATCCGGTGTGCTCAGACCCCGAGCTGGGCTGATCCCGTTGGTGCCGACGAAGGCGACATCGGCGATGACGGCGGCCAGGTCCCGTTCGGCCCAGCTGCCGACGGCGGCGAGCGTGCCGGGGCGAACCTGCCCGCCGACCAGGTGCAGGGTCAGGTTGGTGCGCTCGGCCAGCAGGGCGGCAATCGGCAGCGCATGGGTGACGACGATGAGTTGCCTGTCCATGGGCAGCATCTCGGCGAACCGGACGGTGGTGGTGCCGGCGTCGACGATGATCGATCCGCCGTCGGGAAGCTGTTCGAGTGCCGCTTTGGCGATCCTCTCCTTCTCCGCCGCGTTGAGATCGAATCGCTGGTTGACGGGCAACTCCAGGCTGAGCCGCTCGACCGGAATGGCGCCGCCATGGACCCTGCGCAGAACGCCGCGACGCTCCAGGCCGGTCAGATCACGCCGGATGGTCTCGGCGGTCACGTCGAACAGGTCGGCCAGGGTGTTGACGTCGACACGTCCCACCGAGCGGGCGCGGCCGAGGATGGCCTGCTGCCGTTCGGGTGCGTACATGTCGACTCCGTTGTCTGGTGTGGCGATGGTCTCCGGTGTGGCGACCGGTGAGGCGTCTGCTGCTGAGTGCGGTCTGACGGGTGGAACATTCCTGCGCATGCATCCGGCTGTAGCCCCGCCGGACCCGGAACAGCTGGGCAGCAAGCGGTGTCCGTCCAGATCCATCCCTGCGTATCCGGTTTCGACGTCCTTGAATCGTTGTCCTGCTTGCCAATACCTGCGACTCGACGTTGTGGCCGTGCACACAGTTATAGGCGGTTGGGTCACTGATGTCAACACATTCAGAAACATTCGGAGACAATCGGGCGGTCGGGCGTGTGGGTTTGTGTGGATCTCGCCGTTTGCCGCCCGAATCGTGATGCGGGCGAGACGACCTCGAGTCCCGCCTGTGGCCTGAGTTGGTTGTCAAAGGCGAATGGTGATCGAGCGATATGCCCGATACGCCGCATTGATCCCATTGAGAGTTGTTGCCGCGTCTCGGTTTCTGGCCAACACGAGAAGGGCCCGCTGAGATAGGGCGCCTGTGGATCAGCGTGGATGCCCTGGCGCGTCGTGGAACACTGGACCGGTTATGGCAACCACCCTCCCGCTCGTTTTCACCGCTCCGCGCCGCGGCATGCCGCCGGTCCACTTCGCCGACCTCGATGTCACCGCCCGCCGGGACGCGGTCCGGGAGGCGGGCCAGCCGGCGTTCCGCGCGTCGCAACTGGCCCACCACTATTTCGCCGGCCTGACCCGCGATCCGGAGGAGATGACCGACCTGCCGGTGCAGGGACGGGCCGAGTTCGTCGACCGGCTGCTGCCCAACCTGCTGACCGAGGTCCGGTCGTTGGCGTGCGACGACGGAGACACCCGCAAAACGCTGTGGCGGGCGCACGACGGGACGCTGATCGAGTCGGTGCTCATGCGTTATCCCGGGCGGATCACGTTGTGTGTCTCCAGCCAGGCGGGATGCGGCATGGCCTGCCCGTTCTGCGCCACCGGGCAAGGCGGGCTGCAGCGCAACCTGTCGACCGCCGAGATCGTCGAGCAGGTGCGGTTGGCCGCGCGGGCCGCCCGTGACGGGGCGCTCGGCGAGCCGGGCCGGTTGTCGAACGTGGTGTTCATGGGGATGGGTGAGCCGCTCGCGAACTACAAACGTGTGCTGGCCGCGGTCAAGATGATCACCGCCCCGGCACCTGATGGGCTCGGTATCTCCGCGCGGTCGGTGACGGTCTCCACCGTGGGACTGGTGCCGGCGATCGAGAAGCTGACCGCCGAGAACATGCAGGTCCGGCTGGCCGTATCACTGCACACCCCGGATGACGAATTACGGGACACCCTGGTCCCGGTCAACGACCGCTGGAAGGTGGACGAGGTGTTGCGGGCCGCCCGCGCCTACGCCGACACCACCGGCCGCCGGGTGTCGATCGAGTACGCCCTCATCCGGGACATCAACGACCAGCCGTGGCGCGCCGACCTCCTGGGTGAGCTGCTGCGTCGCCACCTCGGCCAGCTGGTGCACGTCAACCTGATCCCGCTGAACCCGACACCGGGCTCGATGTGGGACGCCTCGCCGAAGCCGGTGCAGGACGAATTCGTCCGCCGGGTGCGTGCCCAGGGGGTTGCCTGCACGGTCCGGGACACCAGAGGGCAGGAGATTGCCGCCGCGTGCGGTCAGCTGGCCGCCGCCGAGCAGTGACAACCGTGCAGTGATGACCCAGCGGTGACGATCCTGCGGTGATGACCCAGCTGTGACGCAGCTCAGGGCCGGCGGGCGCGTTCCTTGCGCAGGTTGATCTCCCGCCAGACCAGCCAGATGGCCATCAGTGTGCCGAGTACGGCCAGCCACCAGTTCTCGACGTTCGACTCCTGGTTGCCGAAGATCATCAGGAAGAGCCCAGCACAGCCCAGCCATAGCAGGAACCTGGAGCCGCGCGGCGCCATCTGGCTCCAGCTGCCGTGCCAGCCCCACTCCTCGCTGGGCGCGTCCGGGTTGTAGCTGACGACTTCACCGGTCTGCCGCTTTGCGACCTCGCTGCCATGTTGCTGTTCGTCGTCGCCCGCGGCGGAACGCTGCTCCAGTGACGTGCCTGCCACGGGTCCTCCCGGATCAAGGTGTGCGGTGCCTGGTCGTGCATGTGCCTACGACGATCGCCTTCCGATCGCCTGATGGCATCTTCGCACGCCACCGCGCGATGGCGGCGGCTGGGGACGAGTAACCGTGCGGCGCCCTGCCGACGCAGCCATAGGCGCCGGCGACGCTCAGGTGCCCACCCGCCGGGTCAGGTCGATGACGGCGGTGACCGCACGTTCGCTGTCGGTGGTGGTCGCTTTCAGATCGAAGTGACCGGCTGTTGGACTGACCCAGCCGGTCAGCGTCGATCCCGCCGCCAGAATTCGTGGAACCCGCACGGACCCGCCCGCCTCGCACGGCTGCAGATCGGTCTCGTTGTCCAGCAACAGGTTCGGCGGCAGCACCCCGTCAACCGGCTGGTCATCGATCAGCACCCCGGACAGTTCCGTCCGGCCCGGTGGGTCGGGCGCCTTCGATTTTCCGGTGGCGAGCCACCACGTGCGCCGCACTGTGCCGTCGGTCCCGGTGGCGGCCGAATAGATCGACAGGCCCGGGACCAGCGCGGGCGTGATGCCCAGTGTCAGAGACACGGGGTTGGCGTCACCGATCGGTCCGGTGCCGGTTGCGGGGGACTGCAGGGCCAACTCCGCCTGGCGCGTGTACGACGACGTGCCACCAGCCTTCGCGCACCTGCCGAGCACGGTGATGGTCAGCTCGGCGGTGCCCGTCCATGCCGCGGGGAGTGGCAGGGCGGAGCCGGGCAGCAGAATCGGTGCCGGCGTCGAAGGGCGTTGCGCGGCAGAGGAAGTGGCCGAAGACCCCGATGGCGTGAGCCGGCCGTCCGAGGTGCGCAGTGCCGACGAAGGTGCCGGTCCTGCTGCCGACCCCGCCGTCGAACCGGAAAGGGTGCGCGAGGACCCGCTCGGCGCACCCGGCGATCCCGCACCGGCCGATTCCGCTCCGTCCGATGCCGTTTCGGCGGCGTCGGACGCGGCCGCAGGGTTTGACGACGACGACGACGCCGCGGCGCCGCCGGTCAACTGGATCAGGCTCCAGACCACGGCCATCGAGCACACCAGCGCCGCGACCATGATGACCGTCACCCAGCGGGTGCTGAGGGTCCCGCGGCGCGCCATGAGGCCAGTATGTCCGCCGGTCGCGGATGAGCGGTGTTTCTGCTCACCGCGCCCGCGGACCGGGCGTGGGTGTCGCCCGGGTGGAGCAGGATGGAGGTCGTGACTTCAGCATCTCCGGCGCCCGACCGCGTTCGCCGCACCGCTCTGCCGGATTCGGCGACCGATGGTCGGCGCCGCGTCATCGTGCTCGGCTCGACGGGTTCCATCGGCACTCAGGCATTGGAGGTCATCGCAGAGCACCCGGATGAATTCGAGGTCGTCGGCCTGGCTGCCGGTGGAGGGCAACCCGAACTCCTCGCCGCCCAGGCCGCTGCGCATCCCGGCGCGATGGTCGCCGTCGCGGCCTGGCCCGACGGTGCGCCGCGGCCGGAGCTCACCGGTCCGCGAGCCGCCACCGAACTGGTGGAGTCGGTCGACGCGGACGTCGTGCTCAACGGCATCACCGGTTCCATCGGCCTGGAGCCGACGCTTGCCGCGCTGCGTGCCGGTCGGGTGCTCGCCCTGGCCAACAAGGAGTCGCTGGTCGCGGGTGGGCCGCTGGTGCTCGACGCCGCCGCCCCCGGTCAGCTGGTCCCGGTCGACTCGGAGCACAGCGCCCTCGCCCAATGCCTGCGGGGTGGCGCGCCCGAGGAGGTCGCCAAGCTCGTGGTCACCGCGTCCGGCGGACCGTTCCGCGGTCGCACCGCAGGCGAGATGTCGAGCGTGACGGCGGAGCAGGCACTGGCGCATCCCACCTGGTCGATGGGACCGGTCGTCACCATCAATTCCGCCACCTTGGTCAACAAGGGCCTCGAGGTGATCGAGGCGCACCTGCTGTTCGGCATCCCGTATGACCGCATCGAGGTCGTGGTCCACCCGCAGTCGGTGATCCATTCGATGGTGACCTTCGTCGACGGGTCGACCCTGGCCCAGGCAAGCCCGCCGGACATGAAGCTGCCGATAGCCCTGGCGCTCGGCTGGCCGCACCGGCTGGACCGGGTCGCTGCGGCATGCGACTTCTCCCGGGCTGCCTCCTGGACGTTCGAGCCCGTCGATCGCGAGGCCTTCCCGGCGCTGGACATCGCCGTCGCCGCCGGCCGCGCCGGTGGCACGGTGCCGGCCGCGTTCAACGCCGCCAACGAGGAGGCCGTGGCTGCCTTCCGTGACGGTCACCTGGGGTTCACAGGCATCTCCGATGTGCTGGCGCGCATTCTGGACGAGGCCGATCACGCCCGGAGCAACCCGCGGGATGTCAATGACGTCTGGGCCACGGAAGAGTGGGCCCGCTCGCGGGCCCGGGAAATCATCAGGGCCCGTGGTGCAGATCCGGTCCCGAGCATCGGGATGGGGGCGGCACGCTGATGTGGACCGTGATCGGGATCGTGCTGTTCGTCCTGGCTTTGTTGTTCTCCATCGCCTGGCACGAGCTGGGTCACCTCAGCTTCGCCAAGCTGTTCAACGTCCGGACCAGCCAATACATGATCGGCTTCGGCAAGACGCTGTGGTCCAAGCAGGTGGGGGAGACCGAGTACGGGATCAAGGCGGTGCCGCTGGGCGGCTACATCCGGATGATCGGCATGGTGCCGCCCGGACCCGACGGCCGGCAGAAGATCTCCACCACCGCCATGGGAGCGGCCGGGCTGGTCCGCAACATCGTCGAGGACACCCGAGCCGGTGACCGGTCGCAGGTGACGGCAGCCGACGACGGCCGCCAGTTCTATCAGCTGCATCCGGCGAAGCGGATCGTGGTGATGGCCGCCGGGCCGCTGATGAACCTGATCCTCGCGGTGGCCATCTTCGGCATCCTGCTGGTCGGCATCGGCGTGCCCACCCAGAGCACCACGGTTGCCACGGTGAGCGAGTGCGTCATCCCGGCCGCAGCGGCCGGCACTGCGCAGCGATCCCAGTGCACGGCGTCCGATCCGCAGACCCCCGCCGCGCTCGCCGGTTTGCGCCCGGGTGACACGGTCGTCGGGTTCGACGGCGTCGCCGTCACCGACTGGAACCAGCTGACCGGCCTCATTCGGGCAGCCGCGGGTCGCACGGTGCAGCTCGAATACGTTCGGGATGGGCAGCAGGTCACGGTGGCGGTACCGATCGTGCAGACCGAGCGACCGGTGGTCGACGACGCCGGTGTGCAGACCGGCGTCGCGCCGGCCGGGTTTCTGGGCATCTCCGTCACCGCGCCGTACGTCCAGCAGTCGATCGGCGCCGCCATCACCCGTACCGGTGACTTCATCGCCGCTGCTGCGAAGGCGGTGGTGGCGATACCGGCGCGGATCCCGGTGCTGTGGACGTCCATCTTCAGCGACCAGGAGCGGCCGCTCGACTCGCCGGTCGGCATCGTCGGCGCGGGCCGGATCGGTGGCGAGATCCTGGACAGCGACAGCACCACCACCACCGACAAATGGGTGCTTTTCCTCAATCTCGTCGCCGGCTTCAACATGAGCCTGTTCCTGCTGAACATGTTGCCGCTGCTGCCGTTGGACGGCGGGCACATCCTCGGCGCGATGATCGAGTGGGTGCGGCGCGGCTGGGCGAAGGCCAGGCACAAGGCCGACCCGGGGCCGTTCGACGTGGCGAAGCTGATGCCCGTCGCCTATGTGGTGGCATTGTTGTTCATCGGGCTGACCGCCCTGACGCTGATCGCCGACATCGTCAACCCTGTGAAGCTGTTCAACTGATACTTCCCTGCTGGTCTCTCCGACCAGCCACACTGCATCACACCTTTACGAGAAAGCCGTCCGATGTCTGTCACCAGTCCGTCCGGAGCCACCTCCACAGCCGCGGGTTCCACGACCATCGGTTTGGGCCTGCCGAGCATGCCCGCCGATCGCGTGGTCCCGGTTCTCGCCCCCCGCCGCAAGACGCGGCAACTCGATGTGGGTGGGGTCGGCGTCGGCAGTGAGTCGCCGGTATCGGTGCAGTCGATGACGACCACCGTCACCGCGGACATCAACGCCACGCTGCAGCAGATCGCCGAGCTGACGGCGTCCGGCTGCCAGATCGTCCGGGTCGCCGTCCCGACGAACGACGACGCCGAGGCGCTGGCCGTCATCGCCAAGAAGTCGCAACTGCCGGTGATCGCAGACATCCATTTCCAGCCGAAGTACGTCTTCGCCGCCATCGACGCCGGCTGTGCCGCGGTGCGGGTCAACCCCGGCAACATCAAGGCTTTCGACGACAAGGTCGGTGAGATCGCCCGCGCGGCCAAGGACGCCGGCACCCCGATCCGGATCGGCGTCAACGCCGGCTCGCTGGACAAGCGGCTGCTGGCCAAATACGGCAAGGCCACGCCCGAGGCGCTGGTCGAATCCGCGCTATGGGAATGCTCGCTGTTCGAGGAGCATGATTTCCGCGACATCAAGATCTCCGTCAAGCACAACGACCCGGTGATCATGGTCAGGGCCTACGAGCTGCTGGCCGAGAAGTGTGACTACCCATTGCATCTCGGGGTCACGGAAGCCGGGCCGGCCTTCCAGGGCACGATCAAGTCCGCCGTCGCCTTCGGGGCGCTGCTGTCCAGGGGCATCGGTGACACGATCCGGGTGTCGCTGTCCGCGCCACCCGTCGAGGAGGTCAAGGTCGGCCTGCAGATCCTCGAGTCGCTGAACCTGCGCGAACGTGGACTGGAGATCGTGTCCTGCCCCTCGTGCGGGCGGGCGCAGGTGGACGTCTACACGCTCGCCGAGCAGGTGACCGCAGGTCTCGAGGGACTGGATGTCCCGCTGCGGGTGGCGGTCATGGGCTGCGTGGTGAACGGTCCCGGGGAGGCCAGGGAGGCCGATCTGGGTGTCGCCTCCGGTAACGGCAAGGGGCAGATCTTCGTCAAGGGCGAGGTGATCAAGACCGTGCCCGAGTCGCAGATCGTGGAGACGCTGATCGAGGAGGCCATGCGGCTCGCCGATCTGATGCGCGACGCCGGAGTGGTCAGCGGGGAGCCGTCGGTCAGCCTCGGCTGATTGCTCCGGCCGTGCGAATCACCCGCTGAGGTCAACGGGTTCCTGCCCGGGCGTCCTGCCTTCATGGCATTGTGTGCGTCAAGCCCCCGCCGACCCTGTGAAGGCACTACGTGATCCTGCATCCCGGGTCCGCCCGGCCGGCCATCGGCGCCGCCGGTCCCGTCGCCGGCTCGTCTGCCGGGAGCGGCATCGGATCGGCATGCTGACCGCCAGTTTTGCCAGGGTGCTCGGCCCCTCGCACACCGGTCAGGTTTCCAGGGTGCTCGCGTCCGACCCGATCTCCACCTGCATGGTCGCCGCACGTTTCGAGCAGGTCGGCATGAACGAGGCCGCGATGGGCGGTCAGTTCTGGGGCGTGGGCGGCGGCCGCGACGGACTGCTTTTCGCCGGCGCGTCCATGGTGCCGCTGTCCGGTGATGCGTCGTCCATGCGGTCCTTCGCGCAGATCGCCGCCCGCCGGGGTCGCAAGTGCGCGACGATCCTGGGACAGGCGGACCTCGTCCTGCAGCTGTGGGAGCGGCTCGAGCCGAAATGGGGGCCGGCTCGGGATGTGCGGCCCGATCAGCCGTTGCTGGCGTGCACCGGTGACCCGCTGGGCCCGATCGACCCGCAGGTGCGGGTGGTCCGTCCGGACGAGCTGGAGACGTACTTTCCGTCGGCGGTGGCGATGTTCAGTGAGGAGGTCGGCGTCGACCCACGCGCCGGTGACGAAGGGCGCGCGTACCGCGCGAGGATCGCCGAGCTGATCGGCTCCGGTCGCGCCTACGCCCGGTTTGACGGCAAGACGGTGATGTTCAAGGCCGAGATCGGTTCGCTGTCCAACACTGTCGCGCTCATCCAGGGTGTCTGGGTGCATCCGCAACTGCGTGGCCGGGGACTGGCCGCCCCGGCGATGGCGGCGGTGGTCCGGTCCATCCAGCACGACCTGGGCCGGATCCCGAGCCTCTACGTCAACGCCTACAACGCGGCCGCGCGGCGGACCTACAGCCGGATCGGTTTCGAGCAGGTGGGCACCTTCGCGTCGGTGTTGTTCTAACTCGCCGGGTCCTTGGTGTTGTCTGTGTCCACGTTCCTGTCGGCGGTCGCCGGGTCATTGCCGGCGGCGGCCGGGTTACTGCCGGCGGCGGCCGGGTCACTGTCGGCGGTCGCCGGGTCCTCCTCGATGCGCTCCACCAGAACCCGGCCGCCGGGGTGCAGCAGCGAGATGACCAGTGAGATGGCCAGCGCGATCGCCATGCCGATCAGCACCGCCCGGGTGGCGATGGCGAAGTCCAGGCTGACCGCCGCGCCGATCTGCTGCGCCATGTCCGCCGGCACCCCGGCCGGCGTCGATGTGTCCGCACCACCGCCGGCCGCAACAGTGGTCGCCAGTCCGGCGGCCTGATCGGCCGGCACGCCGAAGCCCTCGAACGTCGTCGTCAGCCGGCTGCTGAAGACGTTGCCGAGGACGGTGCCCAGTACGGCCAGCCCGAGCGCGGAACCGTAGTTCCGCACCGTCTGGGTGATGCCGGTGACCTCTCCGTACGAGGCGTTGATCGAGCGGTTGGTCGCATCGGTGCTGGCCGGTCCCAACAGCAAGCCGATGCCCGCTCCGGCGAGGACGATGCACCACCATTGCGCGCCGAGGCTCAGATCCGTCAGCCGCCAGGCCCAGAGCAGGAAGCCGGCCGCGCCCAGTGCGCTGCCGGCAACGATGGCCGGCTTGGCGCCGCGTCGATCCAGGATCCGGCCGCCGACCTGAGCAGCGGGAGCGAATCCCGCGAACAACACCAGCAGGTAGAGCCCGGCGTTGTTCGCGTCGTAGCCGAGCGAGACCTGCGAGTAGACGCTGGCGAAGAAGAACACCGGGACGAACGCGACCATCGAGAAGAACAGCACCCCGTTGTCCACCACGAAGGCGCGGTCGCCGAAGATCCTGATCTTGATCAGGGGTTGCGGCGTGCGGAGTTCGACCAGCACGAAGACGACCAGGATCGCCAGGCCTCCGACGATGCACAGCCAGGTCAGCGGACTTCCCCAGCCCCAGGTTGCGGCCTGCTCGAAACCGAGCACGGAGAACGCCATCCCGGCCGCGATCAGCACCGCGCCGACCCAGTCGATCCGTTCGTGACGCGGGCGCGACCGGATGCCGGCCATCACGGTGAAGACCACCGCCACGATCGCCACCGGGATGTTGATCCAGAAGATCGCACGCCAGGTCCACTGGGTGAGGTAACCGCCGGCGATCGGCCCGATCGCCGTCAGGCCACCGGAGATGCCGAAGAAGATCGCCAACGCCTTTCCTCGTTCACCCAGCGGGAACGCAGCGACCACCACGGCCAGCGCGGCAGGGATCATCGCGGCTGCCGACAGCCCCTGGACGATGCGGAAGAAGACGATCCAGGCCTCGGCGAACGAGCCCTTGGGAGTTGCCCCGCACAGGGCCGAGGCGCCTGCGAAGCCGACGATGCCCGCCAGCACGACGCGTTTGGAACCGAGCACGTCGGCCAGTCGGCCGCCGAGCGCGAAACCCGCTGCGAGGGCAAGGATGTAGCCGTTGATCACCCACTGCACGCCGCTACGTGACAGGTCGAGTTCCTGTGCGATGTTCGGGGTGGCGATCGCGACGATGGTCTGGTCGATGAAGGTCATCGCCACCGCGAACAGCATGGCTGTCAGCGCCATGGTCTTGGACCGGGCGGTGGTGTGCTGACCGGCGGACGCCGTTGCCCCGGTTCCGGTGAATTCGGCCGTCATGGCGCTCCCTGGCAGGTCTTCGCAGTAGGTCTTCGCAGGAGGTTCTCGCACCGGAGCCGTCGGACCAGGGCAACGTGACCAGCCGTGATCCTGACCCGAGGCGCTCCGTGCAGAGATGATCACACTGTGTGCGGAACGGGCGTGTCAACCACGCCGTGGGTGCCGTGTGCGATTGGCGGGACTGGTGGTGACAGCGGAAAGGTGGGCCGCAGCCGTATGTCCCGGTCCGAATTCGGCGCCGCGCTGGGGATACTGGCAGGCATGACGCATGCGGGCAGGCGACCGTGAGAAAGCGGGCCGTCGCACTGATCGCGATGCTGATATCGACCCTGCTCGCCCTGTCGGCGTGTACAGGAGGCGCGTCACCGGATGCGACACCCGGCCCGGAGTCACAACTCTCGGCGTTCGTCGCCGCGTGGCAGGATCTGGACGCGACGAAGGCCGCCGATCTCACCTCTGACCCGTCCGCCGCCACGTTGTTCCTGGACGAGGTGACGGCCAATCTGGCTCCCCGGTCGTTGCAGATCGTCGCCGGACCGACCAACCGCACGCAGCCGGATGCGGCGACCACACCGGTCACCTACACCTGGGAGTTCGGCGACGACGAGACCTGGTCCTATCCGGCCACCTGGTCCTGGCAGCGGGAGTCCGGCGGCACCTGGTCGCTGGAGTGGGCACCGACCGTGGTGCACCCCGAGCTGAGTGAGCGGCAGACGTTGTCGGTCCGCCGTACGGAGGCGCAGCCCGGCGTCCTTGTTGATCGCAACAACGTGCAGGTGGCAGCGCCCGTGCGGGTGTATTCCGTCGTGATGAAGGCAGCCGGACCGGCGGTGGCGCCGACGGCGGCCGCGCTCGCGCCGGTGCTGGCGGGGATCGACAAGTCCGTGACGGCAGAGTCCATCGTCGCCGGAGCTGCCGCTGCCGTTGCGGAGGCAACCGCGCCGGCAGCCGCGCCGGCAGCGGCTCCGTCGTCGGGAGCATCGAGTGCGACGTCTCCGTCGGCGTCCGTGAAACCCGCCGACGTCACCTACACCGTGATCAATCTGCGGGAGCCCGACTACCGCAAGCTCGAGCCGCAGCTCGGCCGCATCGCCGGGTTGACCTTCCCGTCGGAGGTACGGGATCTGCCGCCCACCAAGGACTTCGCGAAGGCAGTCCTGCCGGAAGCGACGGCTGCAGCCACCCCGAAGCTGACCGGCACCCAGGGCTGGAAGGTCATCATCGTCGACACCACCGGTGGCGCCCTGGAGACCTTGGCCGACCATCCCGCCGTGCCGGGCAGCCGAGTCGTCCTCACCCTCGACGGCACCTTGCAGCAGAGCGCCGAGAGGGTTCTTGCGCCGCTCGCCCAGTCCGCGGCCATGGTCGTGATGCAGCCGTCCACGGGCGAGATCCTGGCCGTCGCGCAGAACAGCGCCGCGAACAGGGAGGGCAACATCGCCCTCACCGGTCAGTACCCGCCCGGGTCGACATTCAAGGTGGTGACAGCCACCGCGGGCCTGCAGAGCGGGCTCATCAAGCCAGGGAAGGACGTTCCCTGTCCGGGGTCGTTCACCATCGACGGGCGGGAGATCCACAACTCGCACGACTTCGACCTCGGGACGGTCGACTCGACGCTCGCCTTCGCGAAGTCCTGCAACACGACGTTCGCATCGGTGGCGACGCAGCTTCCTGCCGATGCCCTCACGTCCGCTGCATCCGCCTACGGGATCGGGCTGGACTTCGTGATGCCCGGCGCGACGACTCTCACCGGCAAGGTGCCGCCGGCGCCGTCGCAGGTCCAGCGCGCCGAGAACGGGTTCGGGCAGGGCCAGGTGTTGATGACGCCGTTCTCCGCCGCCCTGATGGCGGCCACCGCGGCGAACGGCACGATGCCCATGCCCACCCTGATCCGCGGCACCACCACCACGGTCGACAGGCCGCCTCCAGTGCGACCCGCGGCTGTTCAGCAGGACATCCAGACCTTGCTGCGGGCGGTGGTGCAGGGAGGTACCGGGAGTGTGCTGGAGCGTTATGGCGATGTGCACGCCAAGACCGGCACCGCAGAATTCGCCGCCGAGGACGGAAGCATCCACGCCCATGCCTGGATCATCGGATACCGCGGGGATGTGGCGTTTGCGGTGATGATCGTCGGCGGCGAGTCGTCGGTGCTGGCGACCCAACTGTTGACGCAATTCCTCGACACCTTGCCGTCCTGAGCCGATCGCGACCGGCTACCGCACCGCAGTGGACGCGCATGCGGACGGGTCCAGGCCGAGCCGATGCGCCTGCCGCCAGCAACCGGCGCGATCCAGCACCGCACTGCCGGTGCGGCTGCCCGAGTGCGCCGTGGCGCCGATGTCGGCGGCCCGGTGCAATGCAGCCGTCGCTGTCTGGATGTGCACCGACGAGCTGAACTGCGATGCCACCGGCGAGGCGTTCACAGCCAAGGCACCCAGCACCAGCGCGGCCGCCACTGACAGCAAGGTCAGGACCCGGCGCACCGCGCCCGACTGTGGCAGCCGCAGTTGCGTGGCCGGCAACTGACTGAAGGTCACGGTGCTCATCGACGGTCCTCGTTCGATCGATCACATCCCAGCGGTGACATGCGATGACAGGGAGCGGGCAGGTCCGCCGCTGATACCTCGGCGCTGATGGCCCGGCTGGGATGAGCCCCGCCGCTGATATCGGCGCGGGCGGGCTGCCGGCCTGGCAATGGTGACCTGACTGTCGTTCCTGCAGGGTGATTCGGCGGTGCCGACCGGGTTTCACCCTGCACGGCCGACACTCACCGGGCTCCGACCCGGCGGTCCGGTGCGCGGCCTTCGAGTGCGGACCCGCCCGCTGGTGATCTCTCTGTGCTGATTTCTCATAGGCTCGGGCCATGTTGCGCACCACCCTGACCCCCGGCCGGCCGACCCCGATCCGTACTGTGCCGGCGTCGATCACCAGACCCGAGTACGTCGGCAAGGACAAGCCCGCCCGCAGTACCGATCCCTGGGTGCAGACGCCCGAGATCATCGAGAAGATGCGGGTGGCGAGCCGCATCGCGGCCCGCGCGATGGCAGAGGGTGCCGCCGTCATCGCCCCGGGCGTGACGACCGATGAGATCGACCGGGTGGTCCACGAGTACATCTGCGACCACGGGGCCTATCCGTCCACATTGGGCTACCGGCATTTCCCGAAGTCATGCTGCACATCGCTGAACGAGGTGATCTGCCACGGGATCCCGGACTCGACGGTGATCGAGGACGGCGACATCGTCAACATCGACGTCACCGCCTACATCGACGGTGTGCACGGCGACACCAACGCCACCTATCTCGCGGGCAACGTGTCCGAGGAGAACCGATTGCTCGTCGAGCGGACCGAGGAATGCCTGCGCCGGGCCATCAAGGCCGTCGCGCCCGGGCGCCAATTGAACGTGATCGGCCGGGTCATCGAGTCCTATGCCAAGCGTTTCAATTACGGCGTCGTCCGCGATTACACCGGGCACGGCATCGGGCGGACCTTTCACTCCGGCCTGGTGATCCTGCATTACGACGACCCCAGCGTGACCACCGTCCTGGAAAAGGGCATGACCTTCACCATCGAGCCGATGATCACCCTCGGCGGGATCGACTGGGAAATCTGGGACGACGGGTGGACGGTGACCACCAAGGACAAGTCGTGGACCGCGCAGTTCGAGCACACACTCGTCGTCACCGACACCGGAGCCGAAATTCTCACGGTGCCGTGAGAAGTATTTCGCTCTCATTGTCACGGACGTGATCGCTGCGGCGCTGTCCCGAGTCGTCAATTCGTTGCTCGAGACAAAGGCAGCGCGATGTCACAGTGGTGGAGGTTCGACATGGAGTCGCGGTTCCGGCTGACCTGAAAGGATCGTCGTGTCCACGACTTCGACTGTCGACATTCCTGCGCACAAGCATCGTCCACCTCGGCGGGTGGCGAAATCCGAACTCCCTGCGGCGGAATGGCCGGAATTGCGCGCGCCGTTCCGGCCGGGCGCCGGAGTGAGCCGATGCCGTCGCGAGACAGGGCTGTCAGGCTCGCCAGCACGCTGTGGCGGAGGCGTCCGGCGTCTTCAGTCCCGGCAGCCGGCGCCGTCGCACCGCATCGGGCCGCGGCTGCATGGCTGCACTCGTGCACCCGCGTTCCTCCCGCAGGTGACCGTGGCCGACTGTCCAACGGAGCCGCCGTACTGCTCGACCTGCGCTTCACATCCCTGTGCCACAACGTTTCTGACGTCAACTCCGCGCCACCGGTGCTGCTGTAAGCGGTATCGATCGACGGCGGTACCGGTGCGCGCCGCAGGTTCGCCGATCATCGCAACATCCGCCGCCGGATACCTGCGCTCCGATCAGCGGCAGCGTTCGTCGAGCGTGCGGTACGGGCCGGTTGTACCGTTTGGTACATGCTGATCACCTCGAGCCGCACCGTGGCGGCGCCGCCCGAACAGGTTTTCAACGCGCTCGTCGATGTCGAGCGCTGGCCGGAGTGGACGGCCAGCGTCACGTCCGTGCAGCGCTTGGAGCCGGGCGAATTGGCGGTGGGATCAACGGCAAAGGTCAAGCAACCCAAGCTGCGCGACGCCGTGTGGCAGGTGACGGAGATGAACGATCGTGATTTCAGCTGGGTCTCCCGGCAGCCAGGGGTGCTGACGACGGGTCGGCACCACGTCGCGCCGGACGGTGAGGGTTGCAAGGTCACCTTGCAGATCGAGCACACAGGTGCGCTCAGCGGTCTCGTCGGTGCCCTGACCAGGCGTCTCACCCTGCGCTATCTCCAGATGGAAGGCGAAGGGCTGCAACGTCTGTGCGAGAAATGACGGACGGCGACGGGGACCGTTCGTCGCGGATCGTCCTGCTGGACGGCGCCGTCGCGTTGGCGGCGCGCGGCGGGATCAGCCACTTGAGCCTTCGGCGCATCGCCGCGGAGTTGGGCACCAGTCACCGCATGCTGATCTACCACTTCGGCTCCAGGGACGGGCTCATCGCGGCCGTTGTCGGTGTCGTCGAGGCCCAGCAGCGCATGGCTCTGAAGACGCTACTGGCCGATGGCGAGCTTCCCGCGGACGAACAGGCGGCGCGGTTCTGGAACCGGGTGGTGGAGGCGGCGGGCGCATTCGGACCGCTGTTCTTCGAGCTCACCGGGCAAGCGCTGCAGGGCCGACCACACACCCGCGGATTGCTCGACAGCTTGATCGAACCATGGCTAGCGCCGCTGGCCGCCTTGTACGAGCGGCAGGGCATCAGCCAGGCCACCTCCACCGTTCACGCGCGTCTCGGCCTTGCGGCCGCCCGCGGACTGTTGCTGGATCTGCTGGCCACCGGAGACCGGGACGCCGTCCAGGAGGCCAGCGACCTGCTCGGTGCAATGGTGCTGGCGACCAGCGGCCCGGGAGCCGATCGGGCGCAATCTGTCGAGCGTTGAAGCGCAGCGAACGCTCCGCGGTGTCCCATCGGGTGTCTGCACTGGACACCACAGGATGTTCCGAACGGTCTCGACGATGGTTCGGCAGACTTGCCGTCATGACATCCGTTCCGAAAACTTCGTCCGCCGCGTCCGCCCCTGCCCCCACCCCTGCCGCAGCGGCCGGCCAGTTCCTGCTCGGCGGACAGACGCCGGTCAATCGGATGGGATACGGCGCGATGCGGCTGTCCGGGCCGAACATCATGGGTCCGCCACGCGATCGGGCCGAAGCGGTCGCATTGCTCCGCCGTGCGGTCGAGCTGGGTGTCAACCACATCGACACCAGCGACTATTACGGACCCTTCACGGTCAACGAGATCATCAGGGAGGCACTGCACCCCTACCCGGACGATCTGGTGCTCGTGACGAAGGTCGGTGCCCGTCGCACTCCGGACGGAGCCTGGCTGCCGGCCCTCTCGCGGAACGAGCTGACCTCTGCTGTGCACGACAACCTGAACCGCCTCGGTATCGAACGAATCGGCGGCGTCAACCTGCGGATGGCCGACCGCGGCGGCGGCCAATTCGTCGACGGTTCGCTGGCCGAGCAGTTCGAAGTGCTGGTCGCACTGCGCGATCAGGGCCTCATCGAACACCTGGGGGTCAGCAATGTCGGACTCCGGCCACTTCAGCAGGCGCAGCACATCGCACCCGTCGCCTTTGTTCAGAACATGTACAACGTGGCAGCACGCGGCGACGACCCCCTCGTCGATCATTGCGCCGGGCAGGGGATCGCGTTCGTCCCGTTCTTCCCGGTCGGTGGGTTCAGCCCGCTGCAGAACGACCTGATCACCGACGTGGCGCGCGAGGCCGGAGTGTCCCCGATGCAGCTGGCGCTGGCCTGGCTGCTGGCTCGCTCGCCCGCCATCCTGGCGATCCCCGGCACATCGTCGTTGGCTCATCTGGAGGAGAACATCAACGCTGCCACGGTGTCGCTGACCGCTGAGCACCTCCTGCGGCTTGATCAGACCGGGACGCCGCGGTGACGGCTTGCGAGGTCGTTTGCACCGGTAGTTTGCCGCGCTGACCAGGGACGATGCTTCAGTGGGCGGTTTCGGCCCGGCCGGATCGGGGTAACCCGCATCGGAACGCCGTACACGCGGGCCGATAGGAGCGGGATCCCCGATGTTCGATGACAACGCCGCACCCGGATCGAGTGCACCCGGGGCCAGTGCACCTGTCTTGCGTGCAGCCGGATTCGGTCCGGCGCCGGCAGCTTCTGTCGCGGGTGGGCCGGGCGCAGTGCGCGACCTCGAGGTGGCCCCGGCACCGAAGGCCGACGGCGGAACGTCGGCAGGGGTGCTGCTGGCCGAGAGCGATCCGGTGCTGAGAGCCGACCTGGCCGATATCTTCATCCGTGCCGGCTTCGCCATCGCGGGTCAAGCCCGCAGCGGCGAAGAGGCCGTGCAACTCGCCTTGGCTCTCCGGCCGGATCTCGTGGTCCTGGATGTCGGGGTGCCGGGGGTGGAAGGACTCACGGCGACCGGTCCGATCAGCGAGCAGCAGATCCCCGTCATCCTCCTGATGGCCCCGACGGAAGCGGGACTGGTGCATGAGGCGGTGGCGGCGGGAGCGATGGCCTGGTTGGTGAAACCGATCGTGCCGCCCTCGCTGGTCGCGACTGCGCACATGGTCCTGGCCCGTCATGCGGAGATCGCGGCGCTCCGTCGGTCGGCCTTGGAGGTACGGACCCGCATGGAGGAGCACAAGCTCATCGAGCGGGCCAAGGGCCTGTTGATGGCACGGCACAGCGTTGCGGAATCCGTTGCCGCGGAATGGATGCAACAGACGGCGCAGGACACGGACAGTTCGATGGCGCGAGTGGCAGCCGCCGTTGTCGACGAGTACCACACCGCCGCCCGATCCCGAAATGCGTCGGTCCCCGCCGGTCGGTCCACCGAGAACGGGTGGGCGGCGCAGGTGACGCCGAGGACCGGCGCGGACAGGCGCGGGCGGTCACGCCGACGCAGATCCCGGGGCGCGTTGCAGGGCGGCTGAGCCTGAGCAAGGGTCATCCGCCCGGCAGTCGAGACGTCAGGAGATCGAGTGCGTCCTTGTGCCGGCGGTGCACGCGACGAGCCGTGCGTACGGCGTTGCGGGCCACGACTGTTCGTGGTGCCTACGGCGTTGCGGGCCCATGCTGTTCGCGACGCTTGCGGGTGGCGTAGGCGCGCTGCATCTTGACGTAATTGCCGCAGCCCGCCATCGAGCACCAACGGGCGGACCTGGTTGCGCGAGGCATCGTAAAACGCCCACCTGCAGATGCTTCTCGCGCAGACCTTCAGCCTCGGCCGACTCCCGTCCTCACCGCAACCGGAGGTCGGGGCCAACTGCACCCGGAGACCGATTTCTAGCGAGTCGAATCTTCCCTTGCGTCGGTGCTGTCCAGTAGCGTGCGAATTCGCAGGGACTGCCGGGCGCCGTCATATCCATGAGGGCGCAAGGGATTTGCCCATTGCCGCAGCCGGCGATCGGTCGGAAAGGGGATTTGCAGTCGACGTCGGGGTTGGCGCACGGCCGCTGAACCGGCTGCGAACCGCAACCCGGGGGACGGTCCGGGCGCACACCCTTCGGAACATGTGCAAGACCGCTCCGGCGGCTGATGAGACGAGGTCGATGTCGAACATGCTGACGCAGGCGGCGGTGGCACGGTGGCACGGCTGTGCGGTGTTGCGATCGTCAGAGCAGGAGTGGGAAGCGCTGTCGGGGTTCCTCGAGGACGGCCTTCGCCGCGACCGGCAGATCGTGCTTGCCGGTTTGCGGCTCGATCAGCAGGAAGGGCTGCTGCGCAGGCTTTCCGAGAACGGCGTGGAGACCGAGACGGCGTTGGGCGACGGACGGATCACGCTGATGCCGGAGGACGTCTCGAGGCAATTCATGACCCTGTCCCCGGAAACCTTCAGCCAGATGGTCGCCGACCGGGTCGGGCAGGCCACTGCGGCCGGGTACTCCGGGCTTGCGATGGCGGGTATCTACCCCGAGGTGGGCATCGGGCCGTACGAATCCGTGCTGGACGACCTCGTCCGGTCCGTGCCGCTGGACGTGCTCTGCGGGTACGACCGCACCGGGCTCACCTTCGACGAGGTCGACATGATCCGCGACTTGCACATGGGCGAAGTATCCGACGGTGCCGAATACGATGACGGGATCCTCCGGATCACCCGGCCGCGCGCGGGGTGGGTGCGGCTCGCGGGACGGTGGGAGCGACGCAACCACGACGCGGCCTTCGCCGTCGTCGCTGATGCCGCCGCGGCCGGGCATCGCAACGTCGACACCTCGTCCCTGCGGTATGTCGATCCGGTCGGCCTGCACGCTCTGCTGACCGGGATCGGCGGCGGCCTGCGGCTGCAGCGCCCGAACCACCTCGTGCAACGTCTTGCTGGGCTGCTGGCGCACAAGCCGGTCGGCCAACCTGCCACCGAGTCCGACGATCGGCCGTCGGCGGTCGGCCCACGAACGCCTGGCGACGACTCCGACCGCTGACACCGAACTGTCGCCGGCAGTGATGTGATGATGTGCTGATGGCCCCGCAGCAGTCGTCCGGTGATCACCAGGGGCGGGCGGCCGGCAGCGCGGATAGTGCCGACCAGACGCCGGGTGGACCGACCGAGATCGATTTCCACCTGCTGGGCCCGTTGGAAGTGGTCGTGGACGGGCGGCCTCGGCCCATGCCTGGCGGCAAACCCAAAGCGGTGCTGGCCATCCTGTTGATCAATCGCAACCGGGTGGTCCCGTCATCGGCCATCGCCGATGCGGTGTGGGACGGCGACCCGCCGCCGACCTTCACCGCGATCCTTCAGGTCTACATTTCCACGCTCCGCCGTTCGTTGAGAGCTCTCGGCATCGACACGGCCGCCGTGCTCGCGACTCAGGCACCCGGATATCGGTTGCTCATCGCCGACGAATGCGTCGATCACGGCCGTTTCTCGCGTGGGGTCGCCACCGGCAACGAATTGCTGCGCGCGCACCGCTACCCGCAGGCTGCTCAGACTCTTGCCACGGCGCTGGCGGAATGGACCGGCGATGCGCTGGCGGACCTGCGCGGCCTGCGGTTCGCCGATGCCTTCGCTGCCGCTGTCGAGCAGGAGCGGCTCGATGCCCTCCAGGCCCGGATCGACGCCGACCTGGCCCGCGGGTTGGACTCCGCTGTGGTGGGCGAACTGACGGCGCTGACCGACCGGTATCCACTGCGGGAGCCGTTCTGGATCCAGCTGATCACGGCGCTGTACCGGCTGGGCCGGCAGGCGGATGCGCTGGATGCCTCCCGCCGGATCCGGGAGCTGCTCGGCGAGGAGCTGGGCATCGATCCGAGCCCGGCCCTGAAAGACCTGGAACGCAAGATCCTGCGGCAGGAACCGGTGGATCCGCCGTCGGTTGCGGCATCGCCGGCGATGCTGCGGACGGTCAGCGACACCGCGATGGTGCTCAGCGCGGGACGACTGGTGCTGCCCAGCGGGGAGGAGTATCCCGTGCCGTCGCGGGGCCTGCGCATCGGCCGGATGGACGACAACGACCTCGTCATCGAGAACAGCAAGGTCAGCAGGTACCACGCCGTCGTCGCACCGATGGGCAACGGGTTCGCCGTGAGCGACCTGCGGTCGACCAATGGGATCACGGTCGGCGAGCACCGCGTGCTGGACAGTCACGTGCTGCGGGACGGCGATGTCATCGTGATCGGCGGATTGGAGATGGCTTTCCGCTTGGGGGAGTAGCGGGCCGCACGAAGGGTGGGCGATCCCGTGCGAGTTGCGCGCGGCAGCATCGTCGCTTTCAGTCGGTCTTAGGAGGGCTTTCAGGGCCCGGGCGCATCTTTGTCCCAGCAGCCCGGATAACCCCGAGATTCCTGGAGGACACCATGAACACCACCCCCGCCGCCGGCCCGTCGACCACCAGCAGCCATTCGGTCTCCATCACCCCGCAGCGCCGCCGGGTCACCCTGCTGCAGCGGCTCGCCGGCATCCTGGTCGCCACCGCGGCCATGCTGATCGGCTTCGCCGTCGCCGGCTCCGCAAGTCCCGCACATGCCGACACCGTCGCCGGCGCAGCAACTTTCAGCTCCGAGGTCGAGTGCGGCGGCGATGAGCTGTTCTTCACCGTCAACTCCGATCAGGACTACGGCAGCTACGCCCAGGTGTGGGTCTACGACACCGCGACCGAGGAATGGGTCACCGACGAAGCCTGGGTGGAAGCCGATGCCTACGCGACCTTCAACATCGCCGACCTGACGTTCGAACCCGGCTACTACATGGTCTATGTGGCGTACGCCCAGTGGAACGGTGCGGACTACGACTACTCCGGCGAGTACATCGACACGTACCAGCAGTACTACGACCTCGAGTCCTACGACTCGTCCGATTACTGCTACATGGGCAACGATCTGTCGCTGGACAGCTGACTCAGGTCAGGTCTGCGGGTTGAGCACACGTCCCCGGTCGGCATCTCGCCGGCCGGGGATGCTCTGTGTTTGAAGCGATCTCGCCCTCAGGCGGCACCCGGCACCGGTTGCGGCGGGTACGCCAACGCCGCGCCGGTCACGGAGATCGCAACCACCGAACCGGTTGTCATCCGTTCGGCACCCAGCAGACGGCAGGTGACGCTGGTCCCGGGGGTGATCGCGTCACCGGGAAGCTCTGCCGTGACCACACAGTCATGTCCGAAGTACTCCACGGCGGACACCACTGCCCGGACCCCGTGTACCTCGCTGCCGGGGCGGGTGCTGACCTGCAGCTGCTCGGGCCGCAGCATCAACAGGGCAGGACCGTCGAAGTGACCAGTTCCCGCCGGATACCGCACCGGCAGATCGCCGAGCGGTCCGTGTGCCGCCGACCCGGAGACGACGCCCGGCACCGTGCAGGTGTCTCCGATGAACTCGGCGGTCGGCAGGTCGATCGGTTCGTCGTAGACCTGCCGCGGCTCCCCGACCTGGGCCAGCACACCCGAGCGCATGACGGCGATCTGATCGGCGAACGACAGCGCCTCCGCCTGGTCGTGCGTCACCAGCACAGCTGTCACGTCCGCAGCCGCCAGCGCAGCGGCCACCAGAGACCGGGTCTCGGTCCGCAGAGACGCATCGAGGGCGGAGAACGGCTCGTCGAGCAACACCAGTTGCGGCTCGGGTGCCAGCGTGCGGGCGAGCGCGACGCGTTGCTGTTGCCCACCCGACAATTCGTGCGGGAACCGTTTGGCCACAGCCGGTTCCAGGCTCACCAGCTCCAGCAGCCGGTGCAGGCGACCGGCGTCCCGCCGTTGGCGGCGGGGGAGCCCGAACGCGATGTTGTCGGCGACGGAGAGGTGCGGGAACAGGGCACCTTCCTGCGCCAGGTAGCCGAGCCGGCGCCGCTCCGGAGGCACATATCCGGACGGTCCACTGACCGGTTGATCACCGATCCGGATGACGCCGGCGTCAGGACGCAAAAAGCCCGCCACCAGTCGGAGCAGGGTCGTCTTGCCGCAGCCCGACGGACCCAGGATCGCCGTGATCCCGCCGTCCGGAACCTGGAGCGTGACGCCTTTGAGCACGGCCGCGGAACCGAACGATTTGTGCATGTCCTGCACGCTCAACGCGGGCGTCGGCTGTCCGAGTTCGGCTGACGAAGGAACGCTCATCGCCCACGCACCCTACGCGACTGCAACAGCAGCAGGTACGTCACGGGCGCCGAGATGATGATCATCATCGCGGCGTACGGCGCGGCGTCGACATAATCGATCCCGCTCGCCAGACTCCAGAAGCGGGTGGCCAGCGTCGACGTGCCGATCGGCGAGAGCAGAAGCGTGGCAGTCAGTTCCGTCGCTCCGGCGATGAACACCAGCGCTGCCGCCGAAAAGATTCCGGGTGCCGCCAGCGGCAGCACCACGCGCCGCAGCGTCTGCAACGGCCCGACACCGAGCGCCCTGGATGCGTCCTCGAGTTCCGGCGGCGCCTGCAGCAGGGCCGCCCGGAGCGTCACCATCGCCCGGGGCAGGAACAGCAGCGCGTACGCGGCGATCAGCGTCAGGACGCTCTGATAGATGGGCCGGGCGAAGCGGATCGTGACGGTGATCAGGGCCAGGGCGACGACGATGGACGGCAGGGCGCCGGACACATAGGTCAGCCTTTCCATCAGCACCGTCGCGCGACTGCGGTAGCGCACTGCGAGGTACGCGACCGGAAAGCCCAACACGACGGTGACCACTGCACCCGCGCCGGCCAGGGTGATCGTCGTCAGCGAGGTGGCCAGTGCATCGGCCCACGACTGACTCCCGCGGCCGAGCCAATAGGTGACGCTGGACAGCGGCACTCCCAGAGCCGCGCCGATCAGTGCTGCCAGGAAGGCCAGCGCCGGTAGTCGGGCGGCGCCCAAGCGCGGCTTTTCCGCCGTGCGGGCCACCCCACCGCCCACCCTGGCCTGTCGGCCCGAACCTGCCAGGCCCCATTCCGCGGCCACCAGCAGCAGGCAGCACGCAACCAGCACCACCGCCAACATGTTGGCCGCGGTGCTGGCGAAGCTCGAGGAGTACTGGTCGTAGATCGCGGTGGTGAACGTGGCGAAACGCAGCATGCCGAATGCGCCGAACTCGGACAGGCAGTGCAATCCGACCAGCAGCGCGCCGCCCAGGATGGCCGGCCGGAGTTGCGGCAGCACCACCCTCGCGAAGACGGCGGCCGGGCGCAGGCCCAGCGTGCGCGCCTGCTCCTCCCACGCGGGGTCCAGGCCGCGCAGCGACGCGGCCACCGGCAGGTACACGAACGGGAAGTACGCCAGCGTCATGATCAGCGTGGCACCGAAGAGCCCGTCGATGCCCGGGAACACCGACACCCACCCGTAGCTGGTGACGAAGGCGGGGATGGCCAGCGGCGCCACCAGCAGCGCACCCCAGACCCGGGCGCCGGGGACCTGCAAACGCTCGACGAGGAAGGCGGCGACGGTGCCGATGACGGCTGTCGCGGTGCAGGACAGCAGCACCAGCAGTCCGGTGTTGACCAGCAGGTCGCCCACCCGTCGGCGAAAGATCAGCTTGCGCACGGTGTCCAAGCCGGCGGTAGCGGTGGAGACCGCGATGAAACCCAGCGGCACCAGGCAGAGCGCCGTGACCGCAACGGCCATGACGATGAGCAGCGCCGGCGGCATCGGCCGGCGCGCTGGACGCAGCCGCGCCGCTGCCGATGACGGGCGATCACCGGCAGGGGTCGTGGTTCCGGTCGGCCCGGGTACGACGAGGACCCGATCGGCCGGTGCGGCACCGGCGGCGATCGGGTCGTCCCGAACGATGTCGCTCAGATCAGTCCTGCCTGGGTCATCAGGTCCGTGACCTCCGGGCCGTTCAGGCTGGCCGGGTCGATGGTCGGTGGCTGCAACTCACCGAGCGGCTTCAAAGCCGGATTCGCCGGGACGTCGCTGCCGATCGGGTACTCGTACACCGTATCGGCCACGATCTGCTGGCCCCTCTTTCCTGTGACGAACTTCAAGAACTGCTGCGCCTGCGCCTGCTTGGTGCTGGAGGCCAGCACGCCGCCGCCGGAAACGCTGACAAACGCACCCGGGTCACCGTCGGTCCAATACAGCAGCTTGGTCTTGTCACTGTTCTCGCCGGTGCCAGCCTGATCGCCGTACCAGTAGTAGTGGTAGATCACGCCCGCGGGGATTTCGCCGGCGTTCACGGCCTTCATGACGGTTCCGTTGCCGCGGTAGGCCTTGGCGCCGCTCTGCATCGCGTCCAGCCAGGCGGAGGTGGCATCGGGGCCCTTGAGCTGCAGGATCGCGCTGACGATCGCCTGGAAGTCCGCGCCGCTGGGGGAGGCGGCCCACTGACGGCCCAGGCCGGATCCTTCAGATCCATGATCGAGGACGGCAGTTCCGATTCCGGCAGCAGATCGGGGTTGTAGACGAATACGGTCGAGCGGGCGGCGATCCCGACCCAGTTGCCGGTCGACGGGTTGAACTTCGCCGGCACCTGCGCGGCCGTGGCCGCGTCGACCGGCGCGAACAAACCGGCCTTCTCGACGATGTTCATGCCCGGCGAGTTCTCGGTGAGGAACACGTCCGCCGGTGACCCTGAACCCTCGGCTACGAGCTGGTTGCCCAGTTCGTTGTCGCTGCCGTTGCGCATCTCCACGGCGATACCGGTTTCCTTGGTGAACTCCTCGGCCCAGGCCTGCGTCAGGTTCTCGTGCTGGGCGTTGTAGACGACGATGCCGCCGCTGCCGGTCCCCACCGCCTCCTCGCCTTCTTCCTCGGGGCAGAACTCTGCCCGGCCGATGAGGAAGCCGCAGAACCTGCGGACCCGGCGGCGGACGCTGCGCTGGTCGAGCCGGACCCGGTCCCGGAGCTGCACGCGCTCAGGACGGCGAGCACCGCCGCGGCGAACGCCGCGATTCGGAGCGGGCGGGAACGATGGGTCACGGGGATCTCCTGGAGCGGGTCGACGGTCGGGTGCAGCGACCGGACCGCCGCTGCGAGGTAAGGCTTACCTACTATCGCATGGCCCGAGACCTGGTTCTGACGAGCCTCCGCGGCGCAGTGCTTGGAGGACGGCGCAGTGCTGGAGGACGGCGCAGTGCTGGAGGACGGCGCAGTGCTGGAGAACGGCGCAGTGCTGGAGAACGGCGCACTGCTGGAGAACTGCGCAGTGCTTGGAGAACACAGTGTTGAGTCCACTCGCCCCACCACGGAGCTTCAAGGGCGCTCCGCGGCGCCTGCCGAGCGCTGAGATCGCGAGGCGCTCAGCCGGTCGGCCGTGGCAGGGCGAGCAGCGCGTTCTCGACCACTTCGGGCAGCGCCGGGTGGATCCAGTACTGCCCGCGGGCGACGTCGTGCGCCCGCTGGCCGAAGGACATGGCCTGGATCAACGGCTGGATGACGGTCGCCGCCTCCGGGCCCATGACGTGGGCGCCGAGCAGCAGTCCCGTGGCGGGGTCGGCGAGCACCTTGACGAAACCGACGGTGTCCTCGCGCGCCCAACCGGCGGCCGTGCCGCCGTAATCGCGGCGGCCGACGACGTAGGGCACCTTGCGTCGGTCAGCCTGCTCCTGGGTGAGCCCGACCGACGCGATCTGCGGTTCGGTGAAGACGGCGGCCGGAACGAAGCGGTGATCGGTCTGCACCCGCTCGTCCGGATGCATGAGGTTGTGCCGCACCACCCGCGCCTCGTGATTGGCCACGTGCTTGAGGGCATACGGCGAGCTGATGTCGCCGAGCGCGAAGATGCCCGGTCCCACCGTTTCCTGGTATTCGTCGACCACCACCAGGTGCCGGGCGTTCACCGTCACGCCGGTGGCTTCCAGGTTCAGCAGGTCGGTGTTCGGCCGGCGACCGGTTGCCAGCAGCAGCACGTCGCCCTCGACAGTTGCTTCCCCGTAGGGACCTTCGGTGAACACCGTGACGCCGTCCCCGCCGGCGGTGGCCGGTTTGATGCCGCAGATATCGGTGTCCAGGCGAAGGTCGTAGCGGCGCCGGGCGTATTCGGTGTAGGCGTTCGCAACGTCGACATCGTGGTGCCGGAGCATTCGGGATCCGCGGACCAATTGCGTGACCTCGGTACCGAAGGACGCGAAGACATGCGCGAATTCCGCGGCGATGTAGCCGCCGCCGACGATGACCAACCGCTGCGGCAGGGCATCGATCCGCATGATCGTGTCGGAGGTGTGCACGGCCCCGTGACCGACCGCATCCTCGTCCAGGCCAGGGATGTCGGGAATCACCGGCCGCCCGCCGGCAGCCAGCACGAACCGGTCCGCTGTGAGCTCCACCGATCCGCCGTCGTGCAGCTGCACGGTCATGGCCTTGTGTCCGGTGAATCGTCCGGTGCCGGACAGCACGCTGAGGTTCGGCCATCGGGGGCCCTCACGGAAGCTGCGGCTGTCGGCGGAGTGCCCGTCGATCCTCGCGAAGATCCGGTCCCGGATGGCAGGCCAATCCACGGCATCGACGGTGGCATGGACGCCGAGCGGGCCGGCGCTGCGTGCTGCCTCGGCAACGTCGGCCGGGTACACGTACATCTTGGTAGGAATGCATCCCACGTTCAGGCAGGTACCGCCGAACGGTCCGGCCTCGACAATGGCGACCGAAAGGTGCTGGTACTCCTTGCCGACGATCATGTTGCCGGATCCGGCGCCGACGATCACCAGGTCGAATTGAGGCATTGCACCAGGCTAACCCGACGGCGACAACCGGCAGTCGGGGTCGGGCGGAGGGTCGGGGTCGGGCGGAGGGTCGGGGTCGGGCGGAGGGTCGGGGTCGGGCGGAGGGTCGGGGTCGGGGGGAAGGTCGGGGTCCGGCTCAGTGCGAGAAGACCGGGGCGATGACGGCCCGCGCGAGCGTGTGGAACGCCAGGTTGAAGGCGACCACGGTTGCGCTGGCTCCCGCTTCGACGCCCAGCGTCGGGACGTCCACCGCATGCACCACGAAGTAGTAGCGGTGCACCTGGTCACCGGGGGGCGGGGCCGGGCCGTCGTACCCGAGGGTGCCGAAGTCCGTGGCCACATGGAAGGCCCCTGCCGGCACGGCGTCTGCGGTGTTGCCTGCGCCGGTGGCGAGTTCGGTGACATCGGCGGGAATGTCGACCAATGTCCAGTGCCAGAAGCCCGAGGGGGTCGGCGCATCCGGGTCGAAACAGTTGACCACGAACGACCGGGTGCCGTCCGGGAAGCCGGACCAAGCGAGGGCGGGGGACACGTTGTCACCGCCGGGATCTCCGGGTCCGTAGACGAACCGGCGGTCGATCTGGCGTCCGTCACTGACGTCAGTGCTGGTCACCTCGAACGAGTCGACCGCCGGCAGCAACGTGTAGGGATCCGGCGCGACGGGACGGTCCAGGCTCACGGTGGTCCTCTCCAGGCGGCGGTCGGGGCGCCACGAAGGCTACCGGCCGGGGCCGGATCGACGCCTGCCGACCCGGCCCCGCAGCGGTTGTTCACGGCGCGGCCAGCCCTCCGAGGTGCAGAGCCAGCGTCTCCGGATCTGCGGCCAGCACCCCCCGACGGGCGAAGAAGTCGGCGATGTTGCGGCAGTCCCGGCGCAGAAAGTCCTCACCCTGCGGGTTCGCGACCAGATCGACCACCTGAGGAAGATCAATGACGACGCAACCGGTTTCGGCCACCAGCACGTTGTACGGCGAGAGGTCTCCATGGGTCAGGCCCGACTCTGCCAGCACCTCCAGGGTGGCGACGAGGTCGTGCCACAGGTCGGTGAATTCCGAGGTGGTTCCACCGAAAGCTGCCAGTCGCGGCGCGGCCGTTCCGTCCGGCTCGCCGATGAATTCCATCATCACCTCCGACCCGATCAACTGCACCGGATACGGAACCCGCGCCCCGGCTTTCCACAATCTGGTCAATGCGGTGAATTCGGCGGTGGCCCATTGGCCGGCGAGCAATTCCCTGCCGAAGGAAGTCCGGGCGGCCATCGCGCGGGTTTCCCGCGATCGGCGAATCCGCCGCCCCTCGAGATAGCCGGCGTCCCGGTGGAACATTCGGTGCTCGGCGCTGCGAAAGCTCTTGACCGCCAGCAGGCAGCCCGGTCCGCCGGGTAGCGAGCGATCCAGCAGGCCGACGTCGGCCTCCTTGCCCGATTTCAGCACGCCCAGCGGGGTGTCCAGCGCGGAGAGGGAGGTGACCAACCAGTCCGGAACCGGGTTCGGCCCTCGGGTCGCGACGTCGTAACTCGAGTAGACGGCATCCCTGCCCGGTGTCCAGTGCGGGCTGCCCGCGGGGGTGACCCCGGCAGCGTCGAGGTCGGCGTCCGGGTCGAGCATGTCGATCTCGACGAGCGTCCGGCCGGACTTGCCCTGGCGAACCACTCGGGGGCCGGTGTCGGGTTCGGGTCGACGGCGTCTGCGGGTGGCACGCGCGTCGAGATTGTCGTGCAGGTCGTCGTAGTCGTCGCCGAGACCGTCCTCGGCGTGGTTGATGCGGATACGTGGCACTTCGGGTCTCCTGATGGAAGGAGCAACCCGGGACCGTGCAGACGATCGATCAGACGGATTCCGGGTGCTGGATGACGGCTGGCCGGTGATTGCCCAGCGCAACGACAGTGGTCATGTCGCACCCCTTCCTGATCCTGATCGGGTTCCGCTCGACGGAACCTCGTTGCCAGCATTGCCCGCACAGTGATCGTGGGCAACTGATTTACAGCACTCGTCATCAGCGCGCCTGCTGTGCCTGCTTGGCCTGACCCCCGAACAGCCGACAGCGCCCGGGGAGCGGCATCCACCGGGCGCTGTCGGCTGTTCAACCGAGTGTGGTTACGCGGTGGCGGTCATCGAGAGACACGGCGGACGCGTACCACGCCTACCTCAGGTAGGCCGGGGACCCGTCGCGCACCCTTGATCGCGATGCCACCGAGTTCGGTCGCCTTGAGCGATGACAGACCGCCGTTGAATCGGCCGATCGGGGTCCGGGCCTCGGCGACGATCACGGTAGGTGATCGACACCGATATGCAGTTACGGCTGCGTAACGCCAACCTGGCGGGCTCTTCCAGACCAGGTCAATTTCATGCAGCTCAAAACTACGGGCCCGGCTTACCAGCGCACATGATGCCGCAGCCAGGGTGCTGGCATACCTCCAGCGAGACGATTTCGGCAGCCAGCCAGTGGTTGATATGCGCAGCTAAGCGGCAAGTTTCCCTGCCGCTGCTGGTTCGAGCATCGCGGCTGATACGAAAGAACAGCTGCAACGCCTGCAGTTAGCCTGCCAGTGCGCTCAGTACAACACCGCACAAGCACCGGGCAAACTCACAGCCGCTCGAAAATCACCGCAATGCCCTGACCGCCGCCGATGCACATGGTGGCCAGCGCATATTTGCCGCCGACGCGCTCCAACTCGTGCAACGCTTTTGTCGCAATGAAAGCGCCTGAGCAGCCGATGGGGTGACCTAGCGCGATGGCACCCCCATTCACGTTGGTCTTGGCCGGATCCAGGCCAAGTGCCCTGCTGACAGCAATCGCCTGCGCAGCAAAGGCTTCATTGGCTTCGATCACATCCATCTGATCAAGCGTCAGACCAGCCTTCTTGAGCGCCAGTTTGGTCGCCGAGATCGGGCCTTCGCCCATGATGTCATTGGGTACACCGGTCACCGCATAAGACACGAGGCGGGCCATTGGCTTTTTGTCAGCCTTGGCTGCCACATCGGCGGAAGCCAGCACGAAGAAGGCCGCACCGTCGTTGATGCCCGAGGCGTTGCCGGCGGTTACTGTTCCATCCTTCTTGAACGCTGGCCTCATCTTGGCCAGGGTCTCCATGGTGGTGTTGCCTTTGACGTGCTCGTCGGTGTCAAAAACCACGTCACCCTTGCGGGTTGACTGGACGATCGGCACGATTTGTGACTTGAAACGGCCTTCGGCGATGGCAACTGAGGCGCGACGCTGCGACTCGCAAGCCAGGGCGTCTTGCTCTTCGCGCGAGATGTTCCACTTGGTGGCCAGGTTTTCAGCCGTGATGCCCATGTGACCCGCACCAAACGGGTCAGTCAGGATGGCCACCATCAGGTCGATGGATTTGGTGTCGCCCATGCGTGCACCTGAACGCATGGCTGGCAGCGTGTAAGCACCGCGCGACATGACTTCAACGCCGCCGCCGATGCTGTAGTCAAAATCACCCAGCATGATGTTCTGAGCTGCGGTCACGATGCCTTGCAGACCTGAGGAGCAAAGACGGCTGACCTGCATGGCAATAGAGTCCATCGGCATGCCAGCCTGAATGGATGCCACGCGCGACACGTAGGCATAACGTCCGTCTGTCGGGACGCAGGTGCCCACCACAGCATTGCCAATCAAACCGGCATCAACGTCTGAGACGGCGATCGCCTCTTTCATCACCATTCCGGCAAGTTCCGGAGGTTCGATGGTGGACAGTGCACCGCCGAAAGTACCAATGGCAGAACGCACTGCGCTCAGAACGACGACATCCTTACTCATGGGAAATCTCCTCATTTAAATTGCAATGCCGGGCTGGAAAGCTAAAATCCACAGTATTCAAAGGCCTCCCGCATGTTTTCCATGCCTCCAAACACGCCGCAAATTTGATCGGTGCCCGCGTCCGGTCGACGGGCGCGATTCAGCCTGCTGCCGAAGAGCCGGCGGGAGATAGGGGCAAAGGGCCCGTGGGTCCGGGTCCGTGTGGCCCGAGAACGCCCACCCGGAGTGCTTTCTCCAGCAGGCTAGCTGTGACGGACTTAACGGGCTCCGGCGAGCAGGGTGACGGTCATCACACGCTCGATCCAGACAAAAAGGCGGATAGCGCTGCTCAGAACGCGCTGCGGAGGAACCGCAGCTCTGCCAACGGCTCTGTCGTCGGCGCCCGTCCCGGTGTCGCCCTCACCTGACCGCCTGCAGCTGTGTTGATCCGGCGTGCCGCCCGGCTTGTCGGGCGTGCCGCTGTGTTGGTCGGGCGTGACGGCTGGCTTGTCGGGCGTGACGGCTGGGCGGCGTCAGTTGCGGCTCTGCGCTGCCGTCAGTTCATCGGCCGCGCGCTGGAAGCCGGAGCGGAGGCGCTGCGCCGTCGCCGGCTCCATCGGATCGGGATACCGCGACAGCCGCAGTGTGGTGCCCTGGACGCGGGCGGCGGCGTCGCCGGAGGTGTGCCGGATGCCTTGCGCGGGGAACTGTGCCGTTGACGAGCCGAGGTCCGCACGTGCTGCCCGGCGAGTGGTCCGGATGCTCGGCGATCCCTCGGGGAGCGTGGGCGCCTGCCCCCGCGTCGGTCGGCGATGCGGCCCCCAGTGGTCGGTCAGCGGGAGGACGGGCATCCGCCGGGTGGCCGGGTCGAGTGCGAGCTCGCCTTCGCACAGGTGCGGCGATCCGGAGGTCAGCGGCGCACACCGGGCGATCACCGACGCGGCCACCTGGTTGGACTGCACCACCGTCAGGTCCAGGGCGTGCAGCCACCGCGCCAATGCGCACGGTCCGCACACCAGGACGTCGTCATTCCGGCGCAGCGTCGTGGTTCCGCCCGGCGTGCTGATGACGGCGACGCCGTCGGCCACCGTGATATCGCCTGCAGTCAGCTCGACGATCGTGTCCGGTCGGAGGTCGGCCACCTGCGACAGCACCAGCAGCGCACGGTCTCTGCGCCCGGTCCAGCCACTGGACGGTCCGTGGGACGGCAGCGCCCGCAGTGTCGCCTCCACGTCAGCCACTGTGGCCGGCCTGCCTCCCGAAGCGCGCTCGGCTGCCGATGCCCGGGTGTGTCGAAGCCCTGTTGTCGTCCGTGGACGTTGGTCGGATTCGGTCGATGCCATCGAGGCCCCCATCGTCACGACGCTGATCGCTCGTCGCGGTCCAGTCCGCACGTAGCGCCTGTTAGCAGGTTAGCTGACCCGCAGCTAACAGCACGCACCGACACTCGCCGACTGACTCGACTTCATCGTCACAACCAGATGCCACGGCGACGAACCGACGGATCGGCGTGCGGGCTGGCCGGGAGGTGGGGAGCGGGCGGAGTGGGACGACGCCGGCCGGTCACCAAGCGGGATGGACGACCACTCGGCCGGTGATCGTTTTCGGGGTGATCCGAACCCAGTGGCTGCGCTCGGCCATATCCGCCCACGGCCAGACGCCCAGCAGGGAGAGCCGCGCGATCTCGGCGCGCGCTTCCACGGTCCTCGCGATCCCGCGGACCACCACACTCCACCCGGCGCGCCGATCGGCGTCGATCCCGTCGGCCTCGAACGCGACAGCGGTTTCCTGCTCGGCGATCAGCAGTTTCGACCCGGGCGCGGTGCGGAAGACCACTGCACTGCCATCCATCCCATGGCTGACCGGCAAGATCATCGGCTCGCCACCGTCGAAGAAAGCCAGCCGGCCCACCCTGGCGGTCCGCAACCGGTCGACGCATTCCTCGACGGTGAGCACTCCGAGGCCGGATCGATCCAACTGACGTGACGATGGCATCGCAGTATTCCCTTCCGGCGTCAGCGCCGCCGTTTGTATCGAGGCCGTGCGTCGAGGGCGTGGGTATCCAGGGGTGGGTGCCCTCCCGCTGACCACACTGTGCGGCGGTCCGCGGCGGCGGACCAGGGTCGAACGACCCATGAACGGTCCCGTGTGCGTGCTGGAAGGTTGCGCCGACCCGCAGGGATCCAGGGAGGTAAATGCGTCGTCAGCGTGGTGTCATCTCGTTACCGTTCGAGCGTGACCACGACCTTGACCGAGCGGCCGTTGACCACCGCGGACGCGGCGGCCATCGCCGCGGTGCTCGCCGCGATGGAGGGTGCAGAGCCGGCCGACGAGCTGTACACGGAGGATGACGTCCTCGAGCAACTGCAGTCACCGTCGGTGGATCTGGAGCATGCGAGCGTCGGGCTGTACGACGGCGCGCAACTGGTGGGGTTCGGAGTTCCCGCGGTCAGCGCCAAGGCGCCGGTCTGGAAGGTGACCCTCTTCGGAGGCGTCTTGCCGGAATACAACGGTCAGGGCATCGGGCGCCGGATCATTGACGAGTTCGAAACGATGGCGGTCCGCGACCGCGATGACCAGGCGCCTGGCCGGCCGGCCGAACTGAAGGTCTACGTGCACGAGAGCCGCAGCCGCACAGCACATCTGATGGAGGCCGCCGGCTATGAGAGGTGGCGCTACTTCTTCCGGATGCGACGCGAGCTGGCCGGCGCGCTGCCGGCGATCGACGTCCCGAGCGGTGTGCGGATCCGCCGCTATCGGGATGCCGATGACGAGCCGCTGCGGCTTGTCTCCAACGAATCCTTCGCCGACCACTGGGGGTCCAGTCCGCTCGAGCCGGGACTGTGGCGCGCTCAGTTCGCCGGGTCGGTGGCCGCCCGCCCAGCCCATTCCTGGGTCGCGGTGGACAACGGCGGCGCCGATGACAACGACGATGGTCATGCCGGTGACAATGCCGATGACGGGGGCGATGGCGACCCCGCAGACGGCGGCGACTTCGTTGGCGACATCGTGAGTTTCGTGCTCTGCGAGGAGTACGACGGAGACACCGAGCTCCGCGGTTTCCGGTCGGGCTACCTCGGGCGCATCGGAACGGTGCGCCGGGCCCGTGGCCGCGGCGTCGCCACCGCCCTCATCGCAACCACCCTCGCGGGCATGGCGGCCGACGGCTACCGCCGCGCCGAGCTGGACGTGGACAGCGAGTCTCCGACGGGCGCGGGCAGGATCTACCAGCGTCTGGGCTTCGCGCCCTTTGCCCGGAGCGTGCTGTACGGGAAGCACTTCTGACCCGGCGGGGTCGGGGCCGGACCGGCGTGCCGCCCCGGTGCGGCGCATTAGGCTGACCGGCGCTGCTGCCGGCGGCCACCACAGTCCCGGATTCGATCGGGGACAGGTGACTGCATCACAACGAGTTCCAGGGAGTACCGCGGTGATCACACGCATGTCCACGCTGTTCCTTCGCACGCTGCGCGAGGATCCCGCGGACGCCGAGGTACCGAGCCACCGGCTGTTGGTCCGGGCCGGCTACGTCCGCCGGGCGGCGCCCGGCATCTACAGCTGGCTGCCGCTCGGATACCGCGTCCTGCGTAACGTCGAGCGGATCGTCCGCGAGGAGATGGACGCGATCGGTGCGCAGGAGGTGCATTTCCCTGCGCTGCTGCCCCGCGAACCCTACGAGGCGACCGGGCGCTGGAAGGAATACGGCGACAACATCTTCCGGATCAAGGACCGCAAGGGTGGCGACTACCTGCTCGGCCCGACGCACGAGGAGATGTTCACCCTGCTGGTGAAGGACATCTTTTCGTCCTACAAGGGTTTGCCGCTGGCGCTCTACCAGATCCAGACGAAGTACCGGGACGAGGCCAGGCCGCGCGCCGGCATCCTGCGCGGCCGCGAGTTCGTGATGAAGGACTCCTACTCCTTCGATCTGGACGACGCCGGACTCGCCGCGTCCTACCAGCGGCATCGGGACGCCTACATCCGCATCTTCGAGAGGCTCGGCCTGCGCTATGTGATCGTGGCGGCCGTGTCCGGCGCGATGGGCGGTTCGGCGTCCGAGGAGTTCCTCGCCGATTCCGACGTCGGCGAGGACACCTACGTCCGATGCACGAACTGCGACTACGCGGCCAACGTCGAGGCGGTGCAGGTGCCCCCGGCTCCTCCGGTGGACGCCTCCGGGCTCGGGCCGGCCCATGTCGAGGACACCCCCGACACGCCGACCATCGACACCCTCGTCGCGTTGCTGAACGAACGCTTTCCGCGGTCCGACCGGGCTTGGCAGCCCGGTGACACGCTGAAGAACGTGCTGGTTCTGCTGCGCAACCCCGACGGCAGCAGCGAACCGCTCGCCATCGGTCTCCCGGGTGACCGGGAGGTGGATCCGAAGAGGCTCGAGGCGCAGGTCGCTCCGGCCGAGGTAGAGGCGTTCACCGAGGACAACTTCGCGGCGAACCGCGCCCTGGTCAAGGGCTACATCGGGCCGGACGTGCTCGGCACCGAACACGCCTCGGGAATCCGCTATCTGCTCGACCCGCGGATCGCCGAGGGCAGCGCCTGGGTGACCGGGGCGAACGTCGCCGGCCGCCACGTACTGGGACTTGTTGCGGGCCGCGACTTCTCGGCGGACGGCATGATTCAGGCCGCCGAGGTCCGCGACGGCGATCTGTGCCCGGTGTGCGGCCATGCGCTGGTGACCGCGCGCGGCATCGAGATGGGCCACATCTTCCAGCTCGGCCGGAAGTACGCCGACGCCCTCGAGCTCAAGGTGCTGGACGTCAATGGCAAGCTGGTCACCGTCACCATGGGGTCCTACGGGATCGGGGTTTCCAGGGCGGTGGCCGCTGTCGCCGAGAACTCCCACGACGAGCGAGGTTTGATCTGGCCGCGCGAACTGTCACCTGCCGACGTGCACATCGTCATCGCCGGCAAGGGCCCCGAAATGGCCGAGGCCGGCGAGGATCTCGCCCGCGCGCTGGACGGCGTCGGGATCGATGTGATGCTCGACGATCGCAACGCCTCGGTGGGGGTCAAGCTCACCGACGCGGAACTGATCGGCGTGCCGACCATCGTCGTGGTCGGGCGCGGCGTGGCCTCGGGTGTGGTCGAACTGCGCGACAGGGCCACCGGCGACAAGCGGGAGGTATCACTGGCCGAGATCGCCGGTGAGGTGGTCACGGTGGTCCGGACCGGCCACCTGCGGGATCGCCAGGCCTGACCGGGGCGAGCGGCCCGCTTGCTCAGGCCTGGCCGGGGAACGGCACCGTCGCCGGATTGATCTTCGCAACCTGCTTCCACATCGCCAGCCGAACGGCCGCGTCGGACAACCCGGCCAGGGCGAACCCGCGCAACTCTGGGTCGTCGGTGGAACCGATCACCACCCGCCAGCCCGCGGCGGCGTCGGTCTCGATGTCCATCGCCAGCTTCAGGGCCGATGCGGCGTCCTTGACGTCGACCGAGACCTCATACGCCGCAGCGGGTTCCGGCGGGGTCGCGCCGCCCTGGATCAATCGCGCCGTCGTCGAGTCGCGTCGCAGGAGGTGACCGGAGCGGGCCTCGGCGATCATCGCGGCCTGGTCTCTGGCGTAGGCGGCGACGAGGCCATAGGCCCAGACCGCCGCCTGCTCTGCGGCGAGCGCTGATTGCAGGGCCTTGACCGCGTCGGGGCTCAGCGGGCCTGGGGGCGGCGCACTGGGTGCCTGGCTGACAGGAGCGCTGGACGCCGCGGCCGAGGGGTCCACCGATGCGTCCGCTGTGCCGGCGTCCGGGCTCTCGGGCGTCGGTGCCGGGCTGGTCATGCGAGCACCGCGCGGTGACTGGCCAGCGAGGCGGCGATCGATCCGTAGAGCGCGGCCCGGTACCGGGAAGCGGCGGAGATGGCGTCGGTGAACTGCACCTGCGCGGTGGCGGCATCACCACGGACGGCCGAGATGATCTCTTCCGGGTTCTCCGGAAGGGTCACCGCGCCGGTCGTCGGTGCCGCTGCACTACTGCCCGAAGCGGCTGATCCTGACGGGTCGACCCGCGCGAGCTCCTTCTCCAAGGCCTTCAACTGAGCCTGCCGGTCGTCGCGCAACGGCTTCAACCTCGCGGCGTCCGCCTTGTCCGCGGCAATGGCGGCGTTCAACCGGATCAGGTGCAGCCGCGTCGTCGCGATCAGCCCGTTGATCGGGTCGAGCGCGCCTGGGTTCAGCTGGACGGTCGACGGTTCCGGATCGCCGGAGGAGAAGTAGCTGCACGCCGACAACGCCTTGTGAATG
>CAWCUA010000004.1:0-141379 GCA_963798625.1 uncultured Actinomycetota bacterium | reverse complement strand
AAAAAAAAAAAAAAAAAAAAAAAAAAAAAAAAAAAACGTATTGCTGCTCGGCATCTGCGTGGGGATGCAGATCCTGTTCTACGGGGTGCTCCAGCATGGTCGAACGGACGGCGTGGGGGAGTGGCCCGGCACCGTCGAGCGACTGCAGGCCTCCATCGTCCCGCACATGGGCTGGAACACCGTTCAGCCCGGCGACGGCTCGGTGCTGTTCGAGGGGTTGGACCCGCAGACCCGGTACTACTTCGTGCATTCCTATGCCGTGCGCCGTTGGGAGCTCGAGGTCAGCGGCAGGTTCGTCCCGCCGGTGGTGACCTGGGCCGACACGGCGGCGACCGGTTTGTCGCGGCAGTGGAGAACGGCCCGCTGTCGGCCACCCAGTTCCACCCGGAGAAGTCAGGTGACGCCGGCGCCGAGGTACTGCGCCGATGGGTTGCCACGCTGTAGTTGCCACGCTGTAGTTCGCGACCTAGTCTCGAACGCATGTTCGATGACCGCGCTCGGGTGCTCCAGGAGCTGCGTCATCGCATGGGCACGGTCACTTCGGAGCCGGCCGCTGAGTCGACCCCGCCGACCGGGAAGGTGATCCCGGTCGTCGCGCCGCTGGCTGCCGTGCTGCCGCGCGGCGGGCTGGCGCCGGGATCCGTGGTGAGTGTGCGTGGGCACGGTGCGACGAGCCTGCTGTTCACCTTGCTGTCCGGCCCCCCCGATGCCTGGTCGGCGCTGGTCGGGATGCCTGGGGTCGGTTTGGCGGCGGCGGCCGAGTTCGGTGTCGACCTGGACCGGGTAGTCGTCATTCCAGAGCCCGGACCTGATGTGCTGCAGGTGTTGTCGATCCTGGTGGATGGTGTCGACATGATCGCCGTCGCGCTTCCGCCCACCGCCCGGCCCAGCCCTTCCCGGCAGCGGGTGCTCACCGGCAGGCTCCGTCAACGTGGTGCCGTGCTGCTCGTGTTGGGCCCGTGGCCCGGTGCTGATCTGGTGCTCACCGCGCGGTGGGTCAGCTGGGGCGGTCTGGGTCAAGGGCACGGCCGGCTCCGTGACCGTGAGCTGGTGGTGGAGGTCGGCGGACGTGGTGCTGCTGCCGCCCGAACACAACAGGCTGTGCTGCTCTTGCGGGCCGGGCGAACGAACGTCGAGATCGCCGCCGCCCCCGCGCCGGTGGCGGCTCGCGCGCAACCGGGTACCTACGAGGCGGTCGCGGAAGTGGGATGACCCAGGATCGGAGATGCGGATGAACTGGACCGAGGAACTCGACAAGCAACTGAGCTGGCACTGGGAGAACCACCTGCGTCCCCGATGGGACGGGCTCACCGATCAGGAGTATTTCTGGGAACCCGTTCCGGGCATGTGGAGCGTGCGCCCCCGAGGTCAGGGAGTGGCGGAGATCGCCGCAGGATCAGGCGATTTCATCATCGACTTCACCATCCCTGAATCATCACCGTCACCGGTCACCACGATTGCCTGGCGGATGGGGCATCTGATGGTCGGTGTCTTCGGATCGCGGCTGGCCAGTCACTTCGGCGGCCCAGCGGTCGACTACGACTCCTACGACTACCCGTCCACGGCCGCTGAGGCTCTTGCTCGCCTCGATGCCCAGTACGCGGACTGGATCGCCGGCGTCCGGTCGCTGGATGCCGAGGCCTTGCAGAGACCCTGCGGGGAGTCCGGCTTCGAGCAGGACCCGATGGCAGCGCTGGTGCTGCACATCAGCCGCGAGATCATCCACCACGGCGCGGAGATCAGCCTGTTGCGCGACCTGTACGCCTGGCAAGGTGGCTGATCGGCTTCTGCCGAAGCCGGAGCGTTTCCGCGGAAACGCCGCCGTCTTTGCTGTTGTCAGATCTGGACAATGGCCTGCTTCGCCGCGGCGACTCATGACGGTGTGTGTTGTTGACCGAGGCTCTGTTCCATTGGTCGGCACCGTCTCCATTGGCTCGGGCGCACTCCGTTGGCTCGGGCGCAGGCGTTTCCGCGGGAACGTGTTTTCCGAGCCCGGATCCTGCTGTGGGCGCCCGCTTGGTGGTGCCGGGATCGGTGTGGTTGGACGGCTGTCGGTGCCCCGGTCTTAGTCTCGAACACATGTTCGAGTGATGGATTGACGGGGTGATGGTGGTGGAGTTCCGCGCGACCGGTGACGGTGACTTTGGCGGCGGCTATGACGGCGGTGCCGATTGGGGTGACGGTGACGACTTGTCGTTGATGTGGCAGAGCGCGCCGCGCCGCGCCCGGTCCGGGTCTGCGGGGTCGGGCGTTTCACCGCCGGTTCCGGTGGTCCCGCCGGTGGCGGGGGCAGCGGTGATGCCGTTGGACCTGCCTGGGGTGGTGTCGTTGGTGGATTTGGAGGCCGAGATCTGTTGTTTGGCGGGGGGTTTGGCGGCGTCGACGGGGCGGTGGTTGCGGTTGGTGGCCGAGTTCGACCGGCGGAAGGGGTGGGCGCAGGTCGGGGTGAAATCGTGTGCGCATTGGTTGGCGTGGGCGTGTTCGGTGGCGCCGGGGGCGGCGCGTGAGTATGTGCGGGTGGCGTCGGCGTTGACCGGGTTGCCGTTGCTGGATGCGGCGTTCGCCGGGGGGCGGTTGTCGTATTCGAAGGTGCGGGCGGTGACCAGGGTCGCCGACCGGGTGCCGGAGGCCACGTTGCTGGAGCAGGCGTTGCTGCATACCGCGGCGCAGTTGGAGCGGTTGGTCCGCGGGTACCGCAAGGCCGACGGGGTGGGGCGGGGTCAGCAGCGGCGGCGGCGGGCGCGGTGGTTCTTCGACGAGGACGGGATGCTGGTGTTGACCGCGCGGCTGCCCGCGGACGAGGGTGCGGTGCTGGTCGCTGCGCTGACCCAGGCCGCCGCGCACGCCGCCCCCGCGGTGGCCGAAGCGACCGATGTGCAGCCCGCAGGGACCGGGTCCACAGGAACCGGGTTCCCGGTTGCCGGTCCGGGGCCGGCGGCTGCGGGTGGGTGGGAGGCGGATGCGGTGATGGGGGTGGCGCACGGTGCGTTGGCGGCCGGTGCGGTGGATTCCTCTGGTGATGACCGGCATTTGTTGGTGTTGCACGCCGACGCCGCGGTGTTGTCGGGGGTCTCGGATGACCCGGTGGCGGTGTGCCGGGTGGAGCACGGGCCGGGGGTGGACCGGTCCACGGCGCAGCGGATCGCCTGTGATGCGGCGTTGGTGGCGTTGATGAATTCGGCGGTGCCCGGTGAGCAGATGCGGCTGGGTCGGAAGACCCGGAAGATCTCGCCGGCGTTGCGGCGGGCGCTGCGGATCCGGGACGGGGGGTGCCGGTTCCCGGGGTGTCACCGCCGGTTGCACCTGGAGGCCCATCACATCGTGCACTGGTTACACGGCGGGCCGACCGATCTGGACAATCTGATCCTGCTGTGCCGGGCCCACCACATGGCCGTCCACGAGGACGGGTTCACCATCGAAACGGACACCAACCCCCACCCCGGCGGCGGTGACGGCGGTGCTGGCGGTGGGGGGTTCGTGTTCCGCACCCCCGCCGGGGCGCTCATCCCGACCAGCCCGCAACTCCCACCCGACCCCGCACCACTGACCGGCGAACCCGACGACCCGACCGCGATCCGACCCGGCTGGCGCGGTGAACCCTTCCACCTCGCCGACTCCGTCAACACCTTCTGCCAAGCCGCCAACACCCCATGAACGCTGATCCCGGTGAGCGCGCCCGCACCCTGGTCGTCTGGTGTCCGGACTGGCCGGCTGTCGCGGCGGCGCGGCAGGCAGGTCAGCCGGCCAGCGACCCGGTCGCGGTCTTCCATGCCAACCGGGTTCAGGCGTGCACCACCGCGGCCACGGGCGGAGGGGATCACACGTCGGCCAGCGACGGCGGGACGCCCAATCCCGGTGCCCGGACCTGCTCATCGCCCAGGTCGATCCTGATCGTGACGGGCGGCTTTTCGAGCCGGTGGCCGCCGCCGTGGAATCCATCGCGCCGGGTGTTGAGATCCTGCGCTCGGGTGTCGTCGCCTGCCCGGCACGCGGGCCGCGTCGCTATTTCGGCAGCGAGATCGCTGCCGCAGAAAAGATTGTCGATGTCGTTGAAGCCCTGGATATCGAGTGCTCGGTCGGGGTGGCCGACGTCCTGGCGGTCGCAGTGCTGGCCGCGCACCGCGCGACCATCGTTCCGCCAGGTGGATCGGCCGCAGTTCTGTGCCCCGCTGCCGATCACCGAACTTGGCGCGTGATCCTGCGATCAGCCCACCGGAACGGGCGGCGCTGACAGACCTGCTGATCCGCTTGGGCATCACCACTGCCGGTGCCTTTGCCGCACTGCCGGAGGGAAAGGTCGCCACCCGGTTCGGCGCCGACGGTGTGCAGGCCCACCGGCTCGCCCGGGGGCTGGCGGAACGGGGCGTTTCCCGGCGGCAGACTCCCGCAGGAGCTGACCGTGGAGCAGGTCTGCGACCCGCCGCTGGAACGCGTCGACACCGCGGCCTTCGCGGCGCGGGCGCTGGCCGAGCGGTTCCACGCCAGGCTTGCCGATGCCGGGCTGGCCTGCACCCGGTTGGCCATCACCGCCGTCACCGAGCGGGATGCCCGGCTCTCCCGGATCTGGCGCTGCGCCGCGCCGTTGACCGCGGCCGCCACCGCCGACCGGTTGCGCTGGCAACTCGACGGCTGGCTCACCGCCGGCCGTACCGGCACGGTCCGGCGGTCAGCGGCGGTCCTGGTGCGATCACCAGGCTGACGCTCGAACCGTCGAGGCGATCGGACGCCGGCCGTATCCAGTATGGCCTTTGGGGTTCCGACGGACAGGACGATCAGCGGGCCGGGTGGGCCTTCGCCAGGGTGCAGGGGCTGCTGGGCCCGGAATCGGTGCTGGCGCCGGTTCCCTCGGGTGGTCGGAGTCCCGCGGACCGGGTCACCCTGGTGCCCTGGGGGGACGAGAAGGTCGGCGCCCGAGCAGCCCCGCCGATCCGTGGCCGGGATCACTGCCTGCGCCGTCACCGGCCAGGATGCCTCCGAGACCCGCAACAGGTCACCGTCCTGGATCGACGACCGGGCGCCCCGTGCGAGCTCACCGGCCGTGGCCTGCTCACCGGATCACCGGCCTGGCTGGTGGACGATGCTCGCAGCACTCGCATCACAGCGGATCGCGGCTGGGCCGGACCATGGCTGCTCGACGAACGCTGGTGGTCAACGAACCGGAACCCAGCCGGTGCGCGCGTTGCAGCTCGCCACCGAGGTGGAACAGCCTGCTGGCGCGGTCCACCTCCGACGGCTGGAAGATCGAAGGGGTGTACGACTGATGGGCTGGTCCAACCCCGTCGTCCCGTGGAGCGAGCTGGAACGGGCGCTGTCCGGCAGGCCGCCACGGCCCGGCCGGGGACCGGTCGGGCCGCTCCGACCGCTGGGTCACGACCGGCCGGAACCCGACCCCGCGCCGATCGAATCGCCGCACCGATCGAGTACCCCAGCTCGCAGCGGCGACAGCGGCCGACGGTGGAGGCCGCCGTCCCGATGGACCACGCCACCCGGGTGCCCTACGCAGAACTGCACTGCCACTCCGCGTTCAGTTTCCTTGACGGCGCCTCCACCCCGGAACTGCTGGTGGCGGAGGCGCTCCGGCTGGGCTGGATGCCCTCGCCATCACCGATCATGACGGGCTCTACGGCATCGTCCGGTTCGCCGAGGCGGCCGCGGACACCCCGCTGCGGACGCTTTACGGCGCGGAGTTGTCGCTCGGACTTCCGGAACCGCAGATGGGCATCGCGGATCCGGTCGGTGATCATCTGCTGGTGCTGGCCCGGGGCAGGAGGGTACAACCGGCTGTCCGCGCAGATCAGCCGCGCCCAGTTGAACGGCGGCGAGAAGGGCCGCCCCGTCTATGATCTCGACGATCTGGCCGAAGCATCACAGGATCACTGGCTGATCCTCACCGGCTGCCGCAAGGGGCGGGTGCGGCGGGCGCTGGCCAGGCACGGCCCGGCCGCTGCGACGGCCGAGATCCGTGACCTGATGGACCGTTTCGGCCGCGACAACATCCTGGTCGAGCTCAGCACCCAACTGCTGCCCACCGACGACGAGGACAATGACGCCCTCGCCGACCTCGCGCGCGAGCTCGGCCTGCCGGTTGTCGCGACCACCGGCGCGCACTACGCGGCACCGCAGTCGAGCAGGGTGGCGGCGGCGATGGCGGCTGTTCGCGGGCGGCGGAGTCTTGACGAGGCCGACCCTTTCCTGCCGCCGGGCCCGGGAGCGCATCTGCGGTCCGGCGCCGAGATGGCAGCGTTGTTCGCCCGGTACCCGACGGCCGTTCCCACCGCCGCGGCGATCGGCGAGGAATGCTCGTTCGATCTGCACCTGGTGGCGCCGCAACTGCCGCCCTACGACGTCCCGCCCGGGCATGACGAGAATTCACATCTGCGGCAGCTCGCTCTCGCCGGCGCAGCACACCGGTACGGCACCACCGGAGCAACGGCCGGACGCCTACGAGCAGATCGAGAAAGAACTGAGGATCATCGCCGACCTGAATTTCCCCGGCTATTTCCTGATCGTCCACGACATCGTCGATTTCTGCCGTCGGGCCGACATCTTCTGCCAGGGTCGCGGTTCGGCCGCGAATTCGGCAGTGTGTTACGCGTTGGGAATCACCGCTGTCGACGCGGTGCGATATCAATTGTTGTTCGAACGATTTCTTGGCACCGGAAAGGGACGGCCCGCCGGACATCGATATCGACATCGAATCCGACCGCAGGGAAGAGGTCATCCAGTACGTCTACCAGCGGTACGGCCGTGACTATGCAGCACAGGTGGCCAACGTCAACACTTTTCGCCCTCGGATGGCGGTGCGGGACATGGCCAAGGCGCTCGGGTCATTCCCCTGGTCAGCAGGACGCCTACTCCAAACAGCTCGACGGCTGGACCCCGCTGGCGGCGCAGATCAAGGAAGCCCAGGCGGGTGGCGGCAGCATCGAACACCCCATTCCGTCCGATGTCCTGGCCCTCGCCGGGCAGATCCAGGATTTCCCCCGGCACCTTGGCATTCATTCCGGTGGAATGGTGATCTGCGACCGCCCGGTCGCCCAGGTATGCCCGGTGGAATGGGGACGGATGGAGAACCGATCTGTCCTGCAATGGGACAAGGACGACTGCGCGGCCATGGGTCTGGTGAAATTCGACCTATTGGGCCTGGGCATGCTCTCGGCCCTGCATTACGCCGTCGACCTGGTGCGCGAACACGAGGGTATCGATGTCGACTTCGCCCGGCTCGATCTGGAAGAGCCTGCGGTGTACGAGATGTTGCGCCGCGCGGACTCGGTCGGGGTGTTCCAGGTCGAGTCGCGCGCGCAGATGGCGACGCTGCCCCGGCTCAAGCCACGCACCTTCTACGACCTCGTGGTGGAGGTGGCGCTGATCCGCCCCGGCCCCATCCAGGGTGGGTCCGTGCATCCCTACATCCGCCGCCGCAACGGCGAGGAACCGGTGACCTACGACCACCCGGTGATGGAGCGGTCCCTGAAGAAGACCCTGGGCATCCCGCTGTTCCAAGAGCAGCTCATGCAACTCGCTGTCGACGTCGCCGGGTTCGACGCCGGCGGTGCGGATCAGCTCCGAAGGGCCATGGGCGCCAAACGTTCCAGCGAGAAGATGGAGAAGCTCAAGGGCCGGTTGTACGACGGGATGCGCACCCTGCACGGCATCACCGGGGATGCTGCCGACCGGATCTACGAGCGGCTGCTGGCGTTCGCCAATTTCGGGTTCGCCGAGTCGCACGCGTTGTCCTTCGCGGCGCTGGTGTTCTACTCGTCCTGGCTCAAGCTGCACCACCCCGCCGCGTTCTGCGCCGCCCTGCTGCGCGCCCAGCCGATGGGCTTCTACTCACCGCAGTCCCTGGTGGCCGACGCCCGTAGGCACGGTGTGACGGTGCGCCGCCCGGATGTCGATACCTCCGGTGTGCACGCCGATCTCGAGCCTGGACCCGACGGTGCACCGGCGGTCCGACTCGGTCTGGCCGGCATCAGGACCATCGGAACGGAGGTTGCTCAGCAGATCGTCGACCGGCGACCGGCGCCCGGGTACACGACGCTCGACGAGCTCACCCGCGCCGTCACCCTGACCACCCCACAGGCCGAGGCGCTGGCGACCGCGGGGGCTCTGGACGTGCTCACCGGGATGCGCGCGCGTGCCGGGAAGGACAGGCGGCGCGCGCTGTGGGCGGCGGGCGCGGCAGCCGGCCCGATCGCCGGGACGCTCCCGGGGAGCACCGTCGGGCTGGATGCCCCGGTACTCCCCGGGATGAGTGACATCGAGTTGACCATTGCCGACATCTGGGCCACCGGAATCTCACCGGAGAGCTATCCCACCGAGTTCTCCCGGGAGACCCTTGCCGGGTGGGGAGTACGAACGGCGTCGGAGCTGCACTCGGTGGAGCACGGCACCAGGGTGCTGGTTGCCGGGGTGGTCACCCATCGGCAACGGCCCGCGACAGCGTCGGGGGTCATCTTCATCAATCTGGAGGACGAGTCCGGCATGGTCAACGTCATCTGCTCGATCGGGCTCTGGTCCCGGTACCGACGGGTTGCCCGCGGCTCACCGTCGCTGGTGATCCGGGGGGTGGTGGAACGCGCCGGCGGATCGATCTCGATCGTCGCGGACCGGATCGCCGCGGTGGACCTGGTTGCGACGACGCCCTCCCGGGACTTCCGATGACCATGGTCTGGCACGATCGTGACCATGAGCGAGGTGTTCGAACAAGCGTCGGTGTCGTTGATACTGGCCGACTTCGCTGTTGCGGACCAGCTCGGCAAACTGCAGATGGTCGGCGGCGGACTGCAGTTGATCGGCCGCGATCACTCGACCGGAGCCTCCGCCGCCTTCGCGCTCGTCGTCAGCCTGACGTTTCCGCCGCAACTGTTCAACGAGCAGTACGCCTTCGAGGTGGTCCTGGAGCGGGAGAACGGCACGCCGGTCGAACTCGACCAGACCGCTGCCGTGCCCGGCGCCAGGGTGATGCGGTTCGGGCAGACCCTGCAGATCGAAGAGCCCAACTTTCGTGGCAGCGGTGTGCCGCGAAGGGCGCTGCCCACCCGGTCGCACGTAGTGCTCTACTTCAACACCGGACTGCCGCTGCCGCCAGGCCAGGTCCTGCTGTGGCGGGCCCGGATCGATGGCGAGACCCGTCCGGAGTGGACCGTGGCGTTCTTCGTCCCGGCCCCGCCCACCGCACCGGTGCTGGGGTGAGCTGATGCGTCTCGCCACCTGGAACATCAACTCGGTCAGGGCCCGGATCGACCGGCTCACCGCATGGCTGGCCCGCAGTGACGTCGACATTCTCGCAATCCAGGAGACCAAGGTCCCCGACGAGAAGTTCCCCTTCGCCCGGATCGAGGAACTCGGTTACCGGGTTGCGCACCACGGCACCAACCAGTGGAACGGCGTCGCCGTGCTGTCCCGGGTCGGGATCGACGACATCCAGATCGGCGTGCCCGGTGCACCGGCGTTCGGAGATCCTGCCGTCGCCGAGGCCAGGGCGATCGGCGTCCTGTGCGGCGGCATCCGGGTGTGGAGCCTCTACGTGCCCAACGGCCGGGCGATCGGTGACCCGCACTACGACTACAAGCTGGCCTGGCTGGCGGCTCTGCACGACTACGGCGCGAAAGCGCTTGCCGCAGAACCGCATGCGCAGATCGCGCTCTGCGGGGACTTCAACATCGCACCGACCGATGACGACATCTGGAGCGTGGACTACTACGTCGGCTCCACCCACGTCACCGGGCCGGAGCGGCACGCGTTCGCCACCATCGTCGACGCCGGATTCAGCGACGTCGTCCGGCCGCACCACCCGGGTCCGGGCGTCTATACCTACTGGGACTACACCAGACTCGCGTTCCAGAAACGCCGCGGGATGCGTATCGACTTCGCGCTGGCAAGTCCGGCCCTGGCGGCGCGGGTGACCGGTGCGGCCATCGACCGGGAGGAACGCAAGGGCAAACTGCCCTCCGACCACGCTCCGGTGATCGTCGAACTGAAGGACGTTCCATGACGACAATCCTGGTGATCGAGCACGACCCGTCGGACCCGTTGCTGCGGCTGGGGGACTGGCTCACCGAGGCCGGCGCCGAGCTGATGGTGTGCCGACCGCATCTCGGCGACGAAATCCCCTCCAGCCTGGACGGTTTCGATGCCGTGATCAGTCTCGGGGGTGAGATGGGGGCGCGCGATGACGACCGCGCGCCGTGGCTGCCGGCGACCAGAGCCCTGCTGGCGCAGGCGCTCCGGAGAAATACGCCGACCCTGGGCATCTGCCTGGGCGGCCAGCTTCTCGCAGCCGCGGCCGGGGCCACAGTCGAAAAAGGCGTCGGTGGTGCGGAAATCGGGGCATATCTGGCCGCCAAGCGGGATGCTGCGATGTCCGATCCGCTGTTCGCCGACCTGCCCATGACGCCCGACGTCATGCACTACCACCACGACGTCGTTCCGAACCTCCCGCCGGGATCGGTGTTGTTGCTCTCCTCCATGGGTTACCCGAACCAGGCCTGGCGGCAGGGTGATACGGCATGGGGCCTGCAGTTCCACATCGAGGCGCCCGCCGAGGTGATCCGGGAATGGGCGCGAGGCGAGAACGTCCCGCTCACCGGGCGTCTCGGTCCTGCGCTCGATGCTGCCGAGGTGGCGATGGAAGAGGTCTGGCGTGACTTCAGCCATCGATTCGTGAACCTGACCCGCGAGCGAAAGCGGCCGGCGCGCACGCTACTTCCCGTCGTGGCGCCGGACTGATGACCAGGCCCGCGACCAGGACCCCGGCGAGGTTCGGGCTGCCCGACACCGACCGGGTACGGACCGACCTCGGCGTCATCGGCCTGTTCGGTCCGTCGGGGATGATCCAGGACAGCGAGGATGTCCTCGTCGCGTTGTCCCGCGCGGGCCGACCCGAACTCGCCGTTCACGGCCTTGCAAGGCTGATCGAAGCTGCGGACGACAGTGAAGATCTGCGCGCCGCCCTGCGCGAGCAGCCACGGTTCCGCGGCCGGTTGATCGCCCTCCTCGGCGCATCGACGGTGCTGTCCGAACACCTCGCCGCCTGGCCGCAGGACTGGCGGGCGCTGCTCCCGGAGGCCTCCGCCGAATCGCTGCTGGACCCGCGCACTGTCCTCGAAACCCTGGCACACGCTGTGGGTCTGGATCCGGACGGGCCGCGCTGCATCGGAACGGACGGCTCCCGAGCGAGCGTCACCGGCGGTAAGGCGATCGCCGCTCTGCGCCGCGCGTACCGCTCGCAACTGCTCATCGTCGCTGCGCATGACCTTGCGCCTGCAGTCGAGACATCCTTACCCACAACGGCTCTGCCGGCGGTCTGCCAGGCGCTCACCGAACTTGCCGACGTCACCCTGCAGACCGGGCTGGCGGTCGCCGCGGCCGAGTTGCCCGCCGGCGCCGCTCCGGCCCGGCTCGCCGTCATCGCGATGGGCAAGTGCGGTGCCAAGGAGCTCAACTACCTCTCCGACGTCGACGTCATCTTCGCCGCCGACCACCCCGACCCGGAGCATTCCGGTGACGACACCGCGATGCTCGCGACGGCGGGCACCCTGGCCGCCGGGGTGATGCGGATCTGCGGCTCGGCGGCCTGGGAGGTCGACGCGGCACTGCGACCCGAGGGCAAGGCCGGCGCGCTGGTCCGGACCCCGGCCTCGCTGGCGCAGTATTACCAGCGCTGGGCACACACCTGGGAGTTCCAGGCGCTGCTCAAGGCAAGGCCGGCCGCTGGTGACCCCGACCTGGGGCAGCAGTTCCTGGACATCACCTCGCCGGGCGTCTGGTCGGCGGCCGGTCGGGAATCCTTCGTCGACGACGTGCAGGCCATGCGCCGCCGCGTCGAGGAGAACATTCCCGCCGGTCACCGCGATCGTGAACTCAAACTGGGCGCGGGCGGTCTGCGTGACGTCGAGTTCGCCGTCCAGCTGCTTCAGCTGGTGCACGGCCGGACCGACCCGGGCCTCCGGCTGCCCGGCACCCTGATGGGCCTGCGCTCACTGATCCGGGGCGGTTACGTCGGCCGAACCGACGGCGCCGAAATGGCAGCTGCCTACACCTTTCTCCGGCGGGCAGAGCACCGCCTGCAACTGCAGCGACTGCGCCGGACCCACCTGCTGCCGGAGGACCGCGGCGACATGGAGTGGCTGGCTCGCTCCGACGGTTACACCGCGTCCGGTGCCTCCAGCGCGGCCGAGGTGTTCATCACCGAGCGAGCCCGGCATGCCGGGATTGTCCGCCGGCTGCACGAGAAGCTTTTCTACCGCCCGCTTCTGCACGCCGTCGCGGCCGTCGGCGAGGACGAAACGCGGCTCTCGCCGGAGGCGGCCACCGCGCGGCTCGCAGCGCTCGGGTTCACCGCGCCGGAGGCGGCGATGCGGCACCTCGCCGCGCTGACCCTGGGCGTCAGCCGGCGCGCCGCCATTCAACGCACGCTGCTCCCGGTGCTGCTGGACTACTTCTCCTCCAGTCCGGACCCGGACGGCGGACTGCTGTCCTACCGACAGGTGTCGGAGGCGCTGGCCGACACACCGTGGTACCTGCGGCTGTTGCGCGACGAGGGTTCGGTGGCCGAGCGGCTCGCCACGCTGCTCGGTGGTTCGCGGTTCATCGCCAACCTGCTGACCAGGGCGCCGGACGTGCTGCGCCTGCTGGCCGATGACGCCGCACTGCTCGCACCGGAGCCCGAAACCGTTGCGGCGGCATTGGTGGCGCGATGCGGGCGGGCCACCACAGCACGGGACGCAGTCGACGCGGCTCGCTTCGCGCGGCGGCACGAGATGCTCAGGCTCGCCTGCGGCGATCTGCTCGGGCTGATCTCGGTGACCAACATCGCCCGCGGACTGACCAGCGTGGCCGAGAGCAGCATCGAGGTGGCCTACGACGCCGCGGTGAAACAGGTGACCGCGGAACGCGCCGGCTTCCGGGCGCGGCTCGCCGTCATCGGGATGGGCCGGCTCGGTGGTGCGGAACTCGGCTACTCCTCCGATGCCGACGTGATCTTCGTCATGGACACTGTGCCCGGCGAGGACGACCAGGCCGCCCGGGCGGACGCCGCAGCGGCCGCCGACCTGATGATCCGACTGCTCGGCCGGCCGACTCCCGACCCACCGTTGGAGATCGACGCCAACCTGCGTCCAGAGGGCAAGAACGGCCCCTTGGTCCGGTCGTTGGAGTCCTACCGGGGGTACTGGGCGAAGGTGGCGGCGCCCTGGGAGCGCCAGGCATTGCTGCGCGCGAGGCCGGTGGCGGGTAATCCCGACCTCGGTCAGTCCTTCATCGAGGCTGCAGATCTGTTCCGCTACCCCGAGGGTGGACTGTCCCAGCGCGACGTGGTCGAAATCCGCCGGATCAAGGCCAGGGTCGACGCCGAACGACTGCCCCGCGGCGCCGATCCCACAACGCACACCAAACTCGGCCGGGGCGGCCTCGCCGACGTCGAGTGGACGGTGCAGCTGCTGCAACTGCAGCACGCACACGAGGTCCCCGACCTCAGGACGCCCGCCACCCTGCCGGCGATCGACGCCGCCGCGGCCGCCGGCCTGATCAGCAGCGGTGATGCGACGAACCTGAAGAACGGGTGGCTCGAGGCGTCCAAGACCCGCAACGCGTTGATGCTCGTCCGCGGGAAGCCGGAAGACCAGATCCCGCGTCAGGGCAAGGAGCTCGCCGCCGTCGCCCGAGCGCTCGGCTACCCGGCCGGGGGCGACCCCGGCGAGTTCGTGGACGACTACCGACGGGCCACCCGGCGCGCCCGCAAGGTCGTCGACCGGGTTTTCGACACCGGGTGATCTGACAGGATTGCCGGGTGCCAACCTGGATCTGGATCGTCATAGCCGTTGTCGTCGTCGCCGCCATTGCGCTGGCCGTCGGCGCCGTCCTCGCGCGCCGCCGCCGCGTCTCGTTGCGGGACGCGACGCCGCCGCCGTCGGTCACCGAGGGGACGCCACCGAAGGGTGGCTACAAGGCGGGCGGGTCGATCTCGTTCTCCTCGGGCAGCGGGGGATCGGGGACGGCGACCGCGCCGCGCCCGACCGCCCCGCAGCCGACCGCCCCGCAGCCGACCGCGCAGCCGCCGCCCCCCGACGGTGGTGACCAAGCCGCTGGCGCCGCCGCCCACCCGGCCCTTCCCGGTGGTGCCGGTCGAGGAGCCCGAGCCCGAGCCGACTCCCGAGCCGACCCCGCAGCCGGAGCCGACCCCGCACCGGAGCCCGAACCTGAGCCCGAACGCGAGCGCACCGAGACCGACGGCCAGCCCGGCGTCGGTGACGATGCGGCGATCCCGCGGGACTCACCGACCCGGACGATCGTCGACGTCGCGCTTCCGGAGGCGCCCGCGGAACCAAAACCCCAGTTAGCCGAGCCCGAGCCCGAACCGCAGCCCGAGCCCGAGCCGGAGCCGCAGCCGGAACCCCAACAAGTCGATGAGATCGAGCCGACCGCGGGCCGGCTCAACCGACTGCGCGGCCGGCTGTCGAGGAGCCAGAACGCGTTCGGCCGGTCGCTGCTGGGCCTGCTCGGCGCGGGCACCCTCGACGAGGACTCGTGGATCGACGTCGAGGACACCCTGCTGATGGCGGACCTGGGTGCCGGCGCCGCCGCGGAGATCACCCAGCGACTGCGCACCGAGGTCGCCGCGCACGGCGTCACCGATGCGGCGAGCGCCCGCGCCCTGCTGCGCCGGGTGCTGATCGACGCGGTGGATCCGAGCATGGACCGCTCGGTCAGAGCACTCCCACACGACGGCCGCCCGTCGGTGCTGCTGATCGTGGGCGTGAACGGCACGGGAAAGACCACCACCACCGGCAAGCTGGCGCGGGTGCTGGTCGCCGACGGCCGTCATGTGGTGCTCGGTGCTGCCGACACCTTCCGCGCGGCCGCCGCCGAGCAGCTGTCCACCTGGGGTGAGCGGGCCGGTGCGGTGGTCGTCAGGGCCGACGCCGGCACCGACCCGGCGTCGGTCGCCTTCGACGCCGTCAAACGCGGTGTCACCGACGGCGCGGACGCCGTACTGATCGACACCGCCGGCCGGCTGCACACCAAGAGCGGCCTGATGGACGAGCTCGGAAAGATCAAGCGCGTCATCGAGAAGCAAGCCGAGGTGGACGAGATCCTGCTGGTGCTGGACGCCACCACCGGGCAGAACGGGCTCGTGCAGGCGACCGTTTTCGCCGACGTGGTGGACATCACCGGCATCGTGCTGACCAAGCTCGACGGCACCGCCAAGGGCGGCATCGTCGTTGCCGTGCAACGCACCCTGAACGTGCCGGTCAAATTGGTGGGTCTGGGCGAAGGCGCCGACGACTTGGCGCCGTTCGAGCCGGCCGCATTCGTCGACGCGCTGCTGGGTGATTGATCGGTACTTCACTGCGCGTAGTGGTGTGTCACACGTTATCGACAGAAACGAAACGTCCCGGCAACACATTCGGGTCCGAGTTCACAACGGCGAAACGTCGCCGAGTACCGATGGAAATACATCCAGGCGAATCTTCTGAGGTCACCTGGTCAGCCGCGTGCCGCCCTGCGCGCGGCCGGCCTGATCACCTCTCCTAGAGCCTGGAGGCTTGATGGAACCGTTCACCTTGGACACCGGCAACACTGCCTGGATGCTCGCCGCTGCCTCACTGGTGCTCCTCATGACCCCGGCGCTGGCGTTCTTCTACGGCGGCATGACCCGGTCGAAGTCCGTCCTCAACATGATGATGATGAGCTTCGGCGCACTGGCAATCGTCGGGCCGATCTGGATGCTCTGGGGGTACTCGCTGACCTTCGGTGAGCCCGCCCTCGGCGGTCTGATCGGCAATCCGTTCGAGTACTTCGCCCTCAAGGGGCTGACCGACGAGAACAGCCTGATGGCGGCGTCGGGTGTGCCAGCAATGGTGGCCGTCGGCTACCAGGCCACCTTCGCGATCATCACCGTCGCGCTGATCAGCGGCGCCATCGCCGATCGTGCGCGGTTCGGCACCTGGCTGGTCTTCTCCGGCCTGTGGGTGACGATCGTCTACGGCCCGATCGCGCACGCGGTCTGGGGCGGCGGCTTCCTGTCCGGCGGCGGCAAGATCGCCGAGTGGCTCTCCACCCCGATCGACTTCGCCGGCGGCACGGTCGTGCACATCAACGCCGGTATGGCGGGCTTCATGCTGGCGCTCCTCGTCGGCAAGCGGAAGGGCTTCGCCAAGGATCCGATGAAGCCGCACAACCTGCCGTTCGTGATGCTGGGTGCTGCCCTGCTGTGGTTCGGCTGGTTCGGTTTCAACGCGGGCTCCGAGTTCGCCGCTGACGGCACCGCCGGTCAGGCCTGGGTCAACACGCTCACCGCGACCTGTGTCGCCGCACTCGGCTGGCTGATCGTGGAGCGGATCCGCGACCACCACGCCACCAGCCTCGGCGCCGCGTCCGGTGTCGTGGCCGGCCTGGTCGCCATCACCCCGGCCGCCGCGGCGGTCGACGTGGTCGGCGCCATGTTCATCGGCCTCATCGCCGGTGTGCTGTGCGCGCTCGCAGTCGGGCTCAAGTACCGCTTCGGCTATGACGACTCGCTCGACGTGGTCGGCGTGCACCTGGTCGGTGGCCTGGTCGGCACCATCCTGATCGGGTTCTTCGCCAACGTCCCGCGGGACGCGGAGGGCGTCGCGACGACGTCCACGTGGGCTCCGGACGGTGCACTCGACGGTCTGTTCTACGGCGGCGGGGCCACCCAGCTCGCCACCCAGACCATCGTCGCGCTCATCGCCGTCGTCATGTCCGGTGTGCTCACCGTGATCATCGGGCTGGCGCTCAAGTACACGATGGGCTGGCGGATCCCCGACGAGCACGAGACCGAGGGCGTCGACGTGACGACCCACGGCGAGAGCGCGTACGACATCGAACCGGCGTCGGGTAACGGCGGCATGTCCGGTGTCCTGACCAGCCAGACCCGTCAGCAGGAGGTCAAGGCATGAAGCTTGTCACCGCGGTCATCAAGCCGTTCAAGTTGGATGAGGTACGGGCAGCATTGCTGGCCTTCGGTGTGCAGGGCATGACGGTGTCGGAGTCCTCGGGGTACGGCCGCCAGCGCGGTCACACCGAGGTCTACCGGGGCGCTGAATACACCGTCGAGCTGCTGCCGAAGGTGCGCCTGGAGATCCTGGTCGATGACGAGGACGGTGATGACGTCGTCGATGTCATCGTCAGGGCCGCGCGCACCGGGAAGATCGGAGACGGCAAGGTGTGGTCCGTCCCGGTCGAGACGGTGGTTCGGGTGCGCACCGGCGAACGCGGTCAGGAAGCGCTCTAGAAACATGGCGAATTCGCCTGTGGGGATGGCGGGCGGTTTCGCTGAGCTCAGGGCCCAGCTGCTGGGCCGGACCGGTGTACCCGGTCCGGCCCGGCGGCGGGCCCTTGCTCGGTTGACCGACGGATGGCTCGCGGAGCTGGCCCAGGAGGCCGGTGTCAACGTCGGTGGGGTGGCCCTGGTCGCGGTCGGCGGGTTCGGCCGGGGGGAGCTGTCACCGTTCTCCGATCTGGATCTGGTCCTGCTGCATTCGACCGAGACGCCGGCGTCCTACGCGGGGATGCTCGCCGAGCGGCTCTGGTACCCGATCTGGGACTCGAAGATCCGGCTGGATCATTCGGTTCGCTCGGTCGGCGGCGCACGGCAGATCGCCCGCAACGACCTGCCGGCCATGCTCGGCATGCTCGACCTACGGCACATCGCCGGCGACCCGGAGCTGGCGGTCACCCTGCATCGTCGGGTGCTGGCCGACTGGCGCTCCGATGCGCCGAATCGCCTGGAGGCACTGCGGCTGTCCTGCGTGGAACGCGCCGAGCGCGCGGGCGAGTTGGCCTTCGCCACCACCCCCGATCTGAAGGAATCCCGCGGCGGGCTCAGGGATCTCGTCGTCATGCGCGCCGTCGCCGCGTCCTGGGTGGCCGACTGCCCGCACCAGGGACTGGAGGAGGCCCGATCTGCGCTGCTCGACGTCCGTGACGTCATGCACACACTCACCGGTCGGGCGACCGACCGGCTGCAGCCGCAGGACCAGGACGCGGTCGCGGAGATCCTCGGACTGGATGACCGCGACGTGCTGCTGCGGCATGTGGCCGGGATCGCCCGGACCGTCGATCACGCCAGTGATCTGACCTGGCATCGGGTCGCCCGCGCGCTGAGCCGGCCGCATGGCGCCATCACCGACGTCGGTGGCCGGCTGGTGCGCCGACCCGAACGGACGCCGCTGGCGGACGGCATCGTCGAGCAGGACGGCGAGGCGGTGCTGGCCCGCGCCGCCAACCCGGCCACCGATCCCACCCTGGTGCTCCGGGCGGCGGCGGCCGCGGCACAGGCGGGACTGCCGGTGTCACCGGCCACCGTGCTGAGGCTGGCGAGGTCCTGCCCGCCGCTGCCCGACCCGTGGCCGCCGCGTGCTCTGGAGGCATTCCTGGAACTACTGGGATCGGGCGCCCCGATGATCGGAGCCTGGGAGGACCTGGACCAGGCGGGTTTGATCGCCGCGATGCTGCCCGGCTGGGAGCGGCTGCGGTCCAAGCCGCAACGCGATCCCATCCACCGGTTCACCGTCGACCGGCACCTGATGGAAACCGCCGTCGTGGCAGCGGGTCTGGTTCGCAGGGTGGCCCGCCCGGACCTGTTGCTGCTGGCCGCGATCCTGCACGACGTCGGCAAGGGGCACGGTGACGACTACCCCGACCACTCGGTGGCCGGCGCCGACATCTCCGTGGGGTGGCTGCGCCGGATGGGGGTCGCCCCCGACGACATCTCGGTGGTCTCCCGATTGATCCGCCACCACCTGTTGCTCGGTGACACCGTCGCCCGCCGGGACCCGGACGATCCGGCGACCATCGCTGTCATCGTCGATGCGGTCGGTGACCTGCCGACCCTGGACCTGCTGGCCGCGCTGACCGAAGCCGATGCCAGGGCGGCCGGGCCGACTGCGTGGACGACCTGGCGCGCCGGGCAGATCACGCACCTGGTCGGCGTCGCCCGCCGGGCGCTGGCCGGCCAGCAGCCGGCCGCGCCGCCGCCGATCACGGCCGTCGAACAGGAGCTGGTCGACGCGGGCAAGCTGGGCATCGTCATCGAGCAGATCCCTGGTGCGCTGCGGATCAGCGTTGCCGCCCCCGACCGACCGGGTCTGCTCGCCGCGGCGGCAGGTGTGCTGACCCTGCACCGGCTCACTGTGCGGACCGCCGCGGTTCGCACCGTCGACGGCACCGGTCTGCAGACTTGGACCGTGGCGTCCGCAGTTCGGCAACGCGCCGGAGGCGGCCACCCTGAAGGCTGATCTGGTGCGCGCGCTGGACGGCACGCTGGACGTCGGCGCCCGGTTGGCCAAGCGTGCAGCGCCAGCCCGTCGCGGCCCGGCCGCGCCACCGGAGGTGCTGGTGGTGGACGGCGCCTCGGAAAGCTCTGCGGTGCTGGAGGTTCGGGCCCATGACGTGCCCGGACTGCTCTATGCAGTGGCCTCGGCGCTGACCACAGTGGCCGTCAGCGTCGTCTCGGCAAGGGTGCACACCATGGGCGCCGAGGTTGTCGACGTCTTCTACGTCCAGGGCGCCGACGGGTCCCAGCTCTCGCCCGCGGCGGCCAGGGAAGTCGCCGCAGCGGTCTCCGGCGCGCTGGTCCGCTAGCCTCGTCACCGTGTTCGAAACCCTCTCCGACCGTCTGTCCACGGTCTTCTCCAACCTGCGCGGCAAGGGCCGGCTGACGCCGGCCGACATCGACGCCACCTGCCGCGAGATCCGCATCGCGCTGCTCGAGGCCGACGTCGCCCTGCCCGTCGTCCGATCGTTCATCGCCCGGATCAAGGAGCGGGCGAACGCCGTCGAGGTGTCCGCCGCGCTCAACCCCGCGCAGCAGGTCATCAAGATCGTCAACGACGAGCTGATCGGCATCCTCGGCGGCGAGACGCGCCGGCTGACGTTCGCCAAGAACCCGCCGACGGTGATCATGCTGGCGGGCCTTCAGGGCGCCGGTAAGACGACGCTGGCCGGCAAGCTGTCGCTCTGGCTCAAGGGCCAGGGGCACACCCCGCTGCTGATCGCCTCCGACCTGCAGCGGCCGAACGCCGTGCAGCAGTTGCAGATCGTCGGCGAGCAGGCCGGTGTGCCGGTCTGGGCGCCCGAGCCCGGCAGCGGTGTCGGCGACCCGGTCGCGGTGGCCCGCAGCGGCATCGAACATGCCCGGGTCCGGTTGCACGACATCGTCATCGTGGACACCGCCGGCCGTCTCGGTGTGGACGCCGAGATGATGCAGCAGGCAGTCGACATCCGGGATGCCGTGCAGCCCAACGAGATCCTGTTCGTCGTGGACGCCATGATCGGCCAGGACGCGGTGGCGACCGCGGAGGCGTTCCGGGACGGCGTCGGCTTCACCGGGGTGGTGCTGACCAAGCTGGACGGCGACGCCCGCGGCGGCGCCGCACTGTCGGTGCGGCAAGTCACCGGCCGGCCCATCATGTTCGCCTCCACCGGCGAGAAGCTCGCTGATTTCGACACCTTCCACCCGGACCGGATGGCTTCCCGCATCCTGGGCATGGGTGACATCCTCACCCTGATCGAGCAGGCGGAGCAGCACTTCGAGGCCGAACAGGCCGAGGAGATGGCCGCCAAGATGGCGGGCAACGACTTCACCCTCGAAGATTTCCTGCAGCAGATGATGATGATCCGCAAGATGGGTCCCATCGGCGGGCTGCTCGGGATGCTGCCGGGAGCCGGGCAGATGAAAGAGGCGCTGGCGAACGTCGACGACCGTGACATCGACCGCACCGCCGCCATCATCCAGTCCATGACGCCGGCCGAACGGGCCGAGCCCAAGATCATCAACGCCTCCCGCCGGCAGCGCATCGCGAAGGGTTCCGGGTCCACCGTCGCCCAGGTCAACGCGCTGGTCGACCGGTTCTTCGAGGCTCGCAAGATGATGTCGTCGATGGCCGGACGCTTCGGATTGCCGGGTGGCCGGCCGTCGAACCGCAAGGCCGCCAAGGGGCGCAAGGGCAAGCAGGGCGCCAAGCGCTCCACCGGCCGCGGTCCGACGCAGCCCAAGGTCAAGGGCATGCCCGGCGGGTTCCCCGGGATGGGCGCGCTGCCGCCGGGGATGGGCGGCATGCCGGGAATGGGGGCTCCGGGAGCCGCGCCCGGCGGTTTCGGCCTGGACCAGCTGCCGCCCGGCTTCGACCCCTCGCAGCTCAAGTTCCCGAAGAAGTGAGATGACCGGCCTGCACGTCACCGGCATCGACCCGGCGACCAACGATCAGCTCGATCTCTGGGCCGTTAACGGCCGCTTCGTGGACGGCCCGATCAGCGATGCGATCGAGATCAGCGGGTACGTGCTGCCGGGCTTCGTCGACGCGCACTGCCATGTGGGCTATTCACCGGACGGCGCCGCGACCCTCGACGAGGCGGAGGAGCAGGCCAGGACCAATCTGGATGCCGGCGCACTTGCCTTGCGGGACTGCGGTTCTCCGCTGGACACCCACTCGCTCGTCGACCGGGACGACCTGCCGGTGCTGATCCGCGCCGGCCGGCACATCGCGAAGGCCCGCCGGTACATCCGCGAACTGGGCGTCGACCTGGAGGACCCGGCGGACCTGCCCGCAGAGGTCGGCCGGCAGCTGGTGTACGGCAGCGGGCAGTGGATCAAGATCGTGGGCGACTGGATCGATCGCTCCGTCGGCGATCTCGCGCCGTTGTGGCCCGACGACGTGCTCGCCGATGCGGTTGCCGTCGCCCATGCCGGCGGCGCCCGGGTGACGACCCACGTCTTCGGTGAGGATGCCCTGCCGGGCCTGCTGGCCGCCGGCGTCGATTGCATCGAGCACGGCACCGGGCTCACCGACGACACCATCGCGCTGGCCGCCGGGCGCGGTGTGCACCTGGTCCCGACGCTGATCAACATCGCGAACTTCCCGTCCTTTGCCGACGCCGCCGGCAAGTACCCCACCTACGCCAAGCACATGCGTGACCTGCACGCCCGCAACGCCAGCACCGTTCGAGCCGCCGTCGAGGCCGGTATCGCGGTGCACGCCGGCACCGACGCGGGTGGGTTCGTTCAGCACGGTCGGGTGGCCGATGAGGTGCAGGCGATGGGCGAGCTGCTCGGCGCCCGGCAGGCGCTGTACGCGACCTCGCACAGCGCCCGGCACTGGTTGCGGCTGCCGATCTACGACATCGGCGGGTCCGCCGACCTCACGGTGTACCCGGTCGATCCGGGTGAGGACCTCGATGTGCTGCACGCACCGTCCTACGTGGTGCGGGCCGGGAAGGTCGTTCGCCCCGGCAGGGTGTGACAGAATGGCTCGGTTACGGCTGCCGTCCGGCCCCTCTCTCCGGGCGCGGCCGCCATTGGTGCGTCCGGACCCGCTGCCCCACGCGGAACCATGACGCCCGCCCATTCATCACCTGCAAGGAGTACTCCACCACCGTGGCTGTCAAGATCAAGCTCGCCCGTTTCGGCAAGATCCGCGAGCCGTTCTACCGCATCGTCGTCGCCGACGCCCGCACCCGCCGCAGCGGCCGGGCGATCGAGAACATCGGGCTCTACCACCCGAAGGCCGAGCCGAGCGTCATCGAGGTCGACTCGGACCGCGTCCAGTACTGGCTGGGTGTCGGCGCGCAGCCGACCGAGTCGGTCCAGGCGCTGCTCAAGGTCACCGGCGACTGGCAGAAGTTCAAGGGCCTGCCGGGAGCCGAGGGCACCCTGCGGAGGGCCGAGCCCAAGGCCGACAAGCGTGCGCTGTACGACGCCGCGATGGCCTCGATCGGCAGCGACGACGGTTCGTCCGCCACCACTCCGAAGCGCAAGCGCACCGCTCCGGCCGCCGACGCGGCCGCCGCCGCACCGGCAGAGACTGCAGCCGCCCCCGAGGCCGCACCTGCCGCCGAGAGCACCGACGCGTCGTGAGCGTGCTCGAGGACGCCTTGGAGCACCTGGTCCGGGGCATCGTCGACAACGAGGACGACGTCAACGTCGAGCTGATGACGGGCCGCCGTGGCCGCACCCTGCAGATCCGCGTCCACCCGGACGACCTCGGCAAGGTGATCGGCCGCGCCGGCCGTACCGCCACCGCGCTGCGGACCGTGATGTCCGCGGTCGGTGGCCGGGGCATCAGGGTCGACGTCGTCGACACCGACCGCTGACCGGTCGCACTGTGGACGTGGTCGTCGGCCGGATCGGCCGGCCGCACGGATTGCGCGGTGAGGTCACCGTCCAGGTCACCACTGACGACCCCGACGGCAGGTTCGCCGCCGGGGCGGTGCTGGGCACCGATCCCGTGTCCCGCGGCCCGCTGACGGTCACCGGGATGCGCCGATCCGGTCCGGTGCTGGTCATCGGGTTCGACGGCATCACCGACCGGGACGCCGCGGAGACCCTGCGCGGCACGCTGTTGACCCTGGACAGCGCGACGTTGCCGGTGCCGGACGACCCGGACGAGTTCTACGACCACCAGCTGATCGGCCTGTCGGTGCTGGACCGATCCGGCGTCCTGCTCGGCACGGTCGTCGGGGTGATGCACCCGCCGGCGTCTCCGGTGCTGGTGGTGAACCGGCCGGACGGGTCGGAGGAGCTGGTGCCGTTCGTCTCGGCCATCGTCCCGGTGGTCGATCTGGCGGCCGGCTCGCTGGTCGTCGAACCGCCGGACGGCATGTTTCCCTGATGCTGATCAGCGTCGTCACGATCTTCCCGCGCTATCTCGAACCGCTGCGGGAATCGTTGCTGGGCAAGGCGATCGGCGACGGCGTCATCTCCCTGGACGTCCACGATCTGCGTGACTGGACCACCGACCGGCACCGGACCGTCGACGATTCGCCCTACGGCGGCGGTCCCGGGATGGTGATGAAGGCCGATGTCTGGGGACGGGCGTTGGACGACGTCGCCGGCCCACAGACCCGGCCGACGCTGATCGTGCCGACCCCCGCCGGGCGCCGATTCACCCAGTCGACGGCGACGGATCTGGCCGACGCCGAGCACCTGGTGTTCGCCTGCGGCCGCTATGAGGGCATCGACCAGCGGGTCATCACCGAGGCCGCGCAGCGGATGCCCGTGCTGGAACTGTCGATCGGCGATTACGTGCTGGCCGGCGGCGAGGTGGCCGCGATGGTGATCATCGAGGCGGTCGCCCGGCTGCTGCCGGGGGTGCTGGGCAACCCCGGTTCTGCCGGTGACGACTCGTTTTCCGGCGAGCTGACCGATCTGCTGGAGGCGCCCAGCTACACCCGGCCGCCGGTGTACCGGGGTCTACCCGTCCCGGCGGTGCTGACCAGCGGCGATCACGGCGCGGTGGCCGCCCACCGCAGGGCCGAATCACTGCGCCGCACCAGGGAGAACCGGCCGGACCTGCTGCCGCCGGTTTCCTGATCACCCACCCCGTCTGGCACAATGGACGGGTTGCCATTTCGCGGCAGCCGTCGCTGCGCGCCCTGACGCGCGACTGTGCCGACATCGTTAGCTGACATCGAAGAGGACCTCACCATGAACACCCTTGACGCGCTCGACGCCGCTTCGCTGCGGTCCGACATCCCGGACTTCCGTCCCGGTGACACGGTCAAGGTGCATGTGAAGGTCATCGAGGGCACCCGCTCCCGGATCCAGGTCTTCGCCGGTCACGTCATCCGTCGCCAGGGCGGTGGCATCCGCGAGACGTTCACCGTGCGCAAGATCAGCTTCGGTGTCGGCGTCGAGCGCACCTTCCCGGTGCACTCCCCGAACCTGGACCGGATCGAGCTGGTCACCCGAGGCGACGTCCGCCGGGCGAAGCTCTACTACCTGCGTGATCTGCGCGGCAAGGCCGCCAAGATCAAGGAAAAGCGGCAGGGTCGCTGATTTGGGTCACGGTCCGCTCACCCGGCGGACCGTAGCCTGACCTCGATGAGCGACAACGAACACGAGGCCACGGCGTCTGTACCGGCGTCGGAACCGACCGACGACCACCCCGATCAGACGACCGAGCAGGCGACCCGGAGACGTAAACCCGCGAAGAAGCGGCCGTTCTGGATCGAGCTGCCGATCCTGATCGTCATCGCGTTCGGGCTGACCTTCCTCATCCAGACCTTCGTCGCGAAGGTCTACTACGTGCCGTCGGGCTCCATGGAGCAGACCCTGCACGGCGTCAGCAGTGGCGGCGACCGGATTCTGGCGAACAAGGTGGTCTACGACTTCCGCGATCCGCAGCAGGGCGACGTCGTCGTCTTCGCCGGACCGGCGACGTGGGCTCCGGAGACCAGCATCGCCGGACCGACCACCTGGTTCGGGCAGGTGCTGCAGTCACTCGGTTCCGTCGTCGGCATCGCTCCGCCGAACGAGAAGGACTACGTCAAGCGGGTCATCGCGGTCGGCGGCCAGACGGTGCAGTGTTGTGATGCGGCCGGGAACGTCACGGTCGACGGCCGGTCGCTGGACGAGCCCTACATCTACCAGCCGATCGAATTCATCCCGGGGCAACTCGATTGCACGACCAGGCCGACGCTGTCCCAACGGTGTTTCGGTCCGGTGACGGTGCCGGACGGGCAGCTGTGGGTGATGGGTGACCACAGGTCCAACTCGGCCGATTCCTCTTACGGCTGCCAGGGTTTCCCGCCGGACAGTGCGGCGAAGTGTCAGGGCCCGATCCCGGTGGACAACGTCATCGGCAAGGCGATCTTCATCGTCATGCCCCCGTCCAGGTGGGGCACCATCGGTAACCCCGACATCGATCCGGGGAATCCGGACAACTGATGACCGTGACCGCCGCCAAGGTTCCGGTCGCCGCCCGGAAACCGGTGCAGAGACGGCCGTCGCTGCGCTACGAGAAGGAATTGTTCCGTGGCGGCATCGGCAGGCTGGCGGCGATGGACGAGGTCGGACGCGGTGCCCTCGCGGGCCCGGTGACCGTCGGTGTCGTGGTGATCACCCCCACCATCGGCCGGGTGCCGCCCGGGCTCGCCGATTCCAAACTGCTCACCCCGGCCGCACGCGAGAAGCTGGTCCGCCCGGTGCGGCGCTGGGTCACCGAGTACGCGGTCGGTCACGCCAGCCCGGCCGAGATCGACACGGTCGGCATCATCGAGGCACTGCGCACCGCGGGCCGCCGGGCCCTGGCGGCCCTGTCGGGCCCGGTGGATGCCGTACTGCTGGACGGCAACCACAACTACCTCACCACGCCGAGGCCCATCACCGAACCCTGTGACGACCCGCCGCTGTTCGAGCTCGCACCGCCGTCCGAGTTGGCAGGGCCGCCCGGCCCGCCGCTGGAGCCGGTCGTGCATGTCCGGATCAAAGCCGACCTCACCTGCGCCGCGGTGGCCGGCGCCAGCGTGCTGGCCAAGACCGAGCGGGACCGATTGCTGACCGAGCTGTCGCCGCGGCACCCGGTGTACGGGTTCGCGATCAACAAGGGATACGGCACGCCGGAACACCTCACCGCCCTGCGGACGCACGGCCCGTCCCCGGCGCACCGGCGCAGCTGGCGGCTGCCCGGCGAGGAACCGGGGCTGTTCTGTGCTGAGATGGACGAATGAGCGCAGAGGACCTCGAGCAGTACGAGACCGAGATGGAGCTGCAGCTCTACCGGGAGTATCGGGACATCGTCGCGCAGTTCTCCTACGTGGTGGAGACCGAGCGCAGGTTCTACCTCTGCAACGCGGTGGACCTGCAGGTGCGGAACCCGGACGGGGACATGTATTTCGAGCTCCGGATGTCCGATGCCTGGGTGTGGGACATGTACCGCCCGGCGCGTTTCGTCAAGAACGTGCGGGTGGTGACGTTCAAGGACGTCAACGTGGAGGAGCTGGACAAGCCGGAACTGCGGCTGCCAGAGGACAATCCCTTCGGATGATCGTCGCCCATGACCTCGCTCCCTACGATGTGGCCGCGGTGCGCGCGCACTTCCCGGCGCTGTCCCGCGGGGCCGCCCATTTCGATGGTCCTGGCGGCTCCCAGGTGCCGGCGTCCGTCGCCGAGGCCATCGCCTCCACGCTGACCGCAGGACTGTCCAACCGCGGGATCGTCACTCCCGCAGAAAGGCTCGCGGACAACGTTGTCGTCGAGGCCCGCCTGGCGATGGCGGACCTGCTCGGAGCGGACCCCCGGGGATCGTGTTCGGCCGCAGCATGACGCAGTTGACGATGGACATGGCGCGGACCCTGGCCGCGGGATGGCAGGCGGGTGACGAGATCGTCGTCTCCAGGCTCGATCACGACGCGAACATTCGGCCGTGGATCATCGCCGCGGAGTCCGCCGGCGTCGTCGTGCGATGGGCGGAGTTCGATCCGGATACCGGTGAGCTTCCGGTCGGCGCTGTTGCCGCGGTGATCTCCGCCCGCACCCGGTTGGTGGCGGTGACGGCGGCGTCCAATCTCATCGGCACCAAGCCCGAGGTGGCCGAAATCGCTGCTCTGGCACACGGTGTCGGCGCGCTGTGTTATGTCGACGGCGTCCACTTCACCGCCCACGCACCGGTCGACGTGCAGGCGCTGGGCGCCGACTTCTATGTCTGCTCGCCCTACAAGTTCCTCGGCCCGCACTGCGGTGTGCTGGCCGCCCGGCCCGAACTTCTCGAGCAACTGCACCCCGAGAAGCTTCTGCCCTCCAGCAATCTCGTCCCGGAGCGCTTCGAACTCGGCACCCTGCCGTACGAGTTGCTGGCCGGAACAACGGCAGCCGTCGACTTTCTCGCCGCGCTGGCGCCCGAGCCGGAGCTGAAGAACGAGCCGCGACCGGACCGACGGCAACAGGTACTGGCCGGGATGACGGCGGTGGCCGAGCACGAGGAGGGCCTCCGTCGCGTTCTGGAGGACGGGCTCGGCGCGCTGCCGGGCGTCGTGGTGCACTCCAGGGCGGCGCAGCGGACGCCGACCCTGCTGGTCACCATCGAGGACCGGGAGCCGATCAGGGCCTACGAGTTCCTCGCCATGCTCGACGTCTACGCACCGGCCGGATCGTTCTACGCCCTGGAGGCCTCCCGGCACCTCGGACTCGGCGACGGTGGCGGCCTGCGGATCGGGGTCGCGCCCTACACCGACCTCTCCGACGTCGACCGGTTGTTGACCGGCATCCGGGAGTTCCTCGCATGACGGCCGAGCCCGGCGAGATCGACCCCACCCGCATCGATCTCGCGGTCGACCCGCAGCGGCAGCGGCTCGTCGGCGTGTCCGCACACGGCCTGCTGCCGTTCGACGTGCCCTTCATCAGCGAGATCGCCCCAGACCTGTGGCTGGGCGGTTGCCAGGACGATCTCGTGCTGCCGCGCTTCATCCGCCATCTGGTGTCGCTGTACCCGTGGGAGAAGTACACCGTCGACCACGATCTCGGCAGCCGGCTCGAGGTCCGGATGTACGACAGCGTGGAGCAGGGTTTCGCCCAGGTCGATGCGATCGCCGGCTGGGTCAACAACTGCCGGGCGGACGGGCCCACCCTGGTGCACTGCCAGGCCGGGCTGAACCGGTCGAGTCTGGTGGTCGGTCGTGCACTGGTCCTCGGCGGGATGCCGCCGAGAGCTGCCGTCGACCTGATCCGGGAGAAACGTTCGCCCGCGTGCCTGTGCAATCCGTCGTTCGAGAAGTGGCTGCTGGCAGGCTGAGCTCAGTTGTCCACATTTTTCGCTGCACCGGTTCGGCAGCGGTTGCCGGCGCCAGAGTGGACCAATGGCGGCGAAGGACGAACTCGGGCGACGCGGCGAGGCCGTTGCGGTGGCGATGCTCGAGCGTGCGGGCCTGGTCGTCCTGGACCGGAACTGGCGCTGCTCGGAGGGCGAGCTCGACATCGTCGCCACCGATCCCGCGCAGCGGGAACCTGTCGTCATCTTCTGCGAGGTGAAAACCCGCAGCGGTCAGGGGTACGGGTCACCGTTCGATGCGGTGACCCAGGGCAAGCGCCGCAAGATCCGGCGGCTCGGCCTGCTGTGGTTGGCGCAACCGCACATCCGGGGCTATCCGCGGATGCGGTTCGACGTCGTCGGCGTGCTGTGGCGACCGGGGGAGGAGCCAACGGTCGAGCACCGTCCGGAGGCCTTCTGACCCGGTCACTTCCTGATACTGACACGCGGCGGCGGGACGATCCGTGTCCCCCAGCCCCACGACCGGGCGTCGGTCGCTGGTGGGGCCGGGGACCTGCGGAGGCGCTCCAACCACATCAATCACAGATGACCAGTAGCGCCCCGGCGTGGGACACGACGTGAATTCCGTCACCACGACCATTGGACCGTCCAGTCGTTTGCGCCAGTAAGGATCCTTCGGTCCGTCCTGCCGGGACCTAGGTCCTGCATCTTCTTTCTGCCCGGTGCTTGGGGACCAAGGACCCTGCCTCCGGAAGTCGGCGCTGCGCCATTCTGCAATGGAGTCCGCGGCGTGGGGTTGTGCCCCTCCAACACGCCCGCCCACCGGCAAAGGAGCCAAAGGAAGATGACCCAGTACGTCTACGACTTCACACAAGGAAACAAGGATCAAAAAGATCTGCTCGGCGGCAAGGGAGCGAACCTGGCCGAGATGACCCGCCTGGGCCTGCCGGTTCCTCCCGGATTCACCATCACCACCGAAGCCTGCCGGGAGTACCTGGCCCTGGGCCAGGAGCCGGGCAAGCTCCGGGTGCAGGTGACCATGGCCCTGCGTCACCTCGAGGACGTCGTCGGCCGGCGGCTCGGCGGCAGGCACAACCCCCTGCTGGTGAGCGTCCGTTCCGGCGCGAAGTTCTCGATGCCGGGCATGATGGAAACCGTCCTCAACATCGGCCTGAACGACGAGAGCGTCAAGGGTCTGGCCGAGGAGAGCAGCGATGAGCGGTTCGCGTGGGACTCCTACCGCCGGCTGCTGATGATGTACGGCAAGACCGTTCTCGACATGAACGGCGACATCTTCGCCGACGCACTCGACAAGGCGAAGACCACCCAGGGCGTCACCAGCGACGTCGACCTGAGCGTCGACGGGCTCAAGGGTCTGGTCACCCTGTACAAGAGCGAGATCAAGTCCCACTCCGGCAAGGACTTCCCGCAGGATCCGCGCGAGCAGCTGGACAACTCCATCACCGCGGTCTTCAACTCCTGGAACACCGACCGGGCGCGGCTCTACCGTCGACGCGAGCGCATCCCGCAGGACCTCGGCACCGCCGTGAACGTCTGCACCATGGTGTTCGGCAACTGGGGCGCGACCAGCGGCACGGGTGTCGCCTTCACCCGCGACCCGGCCACCGGCAAGACCGGTGAGTACGGCGACTACCTGGAGAACGCACAGGGCGAGGACGTCGTCTCCGGCATCCGCAACACCCTGAGCCTGGAAGATCTCGAGCGGATCGACCCGAAATCGCACGGCGAACTGATGACCTGCATGCGCCGGCTGGAAACCCACTACCGGGACCTGTGCGACGTCGAGTTCACCGTTGAGCGCGGCAAGCTGTGGATGCTGCAAACCCGGGTCGGCAAGCGGACACCCGCGGCGGCTTTCCGGATCGCCAGCACGCTGGTCGACGAGCACCTGATCACCATGGACGAGGCGCTGCAACGGGTCACCGGTGCACAGCTTGCGCTGCTGATGTTCCCGCAGTTCGACCGCAAGGCCAAGCGCACGCTGCTCACCCGCGGCATGGCTGCATCGCCGGGCGCAGCCGTCGGCCGGGTCGTCTTCGACTCCGCCAGCGCGGTGGCGTGGGCGGCCCGCGGCGAGCAGGTGCTGCTGGTCCGCAGGGAGACCAACCCCGACGACCTCGGCGGGATGATCGCGGCCAACGGCATTCTCACCGCTCGCGGTGGCAAGACCTCGCACGCCGCGGTCGTTGCGCGCGGCATGGGCAAGACCTGCGTCTGTGGCGCGGAGGAGCTCGACATCGATGTCGCCACCAAGACGATCACCGTCGGCAAGACCGTGATCAAAGAGGGCGACCAGGTCAGCATCGATGGGTCGACCGGCGAGATCTATGTCGGCGCAATGCCTGTCGTGCCATCGCCGGTGGAGCGCTACATCGAGGAGGGCATCTCCTCGGTCACCGGTGCCGACGAGGAGACCTCGGCCCTGGTCAACGCCGTCGACCGCCTGCTCACCCATGCCGACGCCGTTCGCCGGCTCGGTGTCCGGGCGAACGCCGACACCCCAGAGGACGCGATCCGCGCCCGCAAGCTCGGTGCTGCCGGCATCGGCCTGTGCCGCACCGAGCACATGTTCCTCGGCGAGCGCCGGGAACTGATCGAGACGCTCATCCTGGCAACCGATCTCGAGCATCGCGAGAAGGCTCTGGAAGCACTGCTGCCGCTCCAGCGACAGGACTTCATCGAGATCCTCGACGCGATGGACGGGTTGCCGGTCACCATCCGGCTGCTCGACCCGCCGCTGCACGAGTTCCTGCCCGACCTGACGGAGCTGTCCGTGCGGGTGGCGCTGGAAACCGATCACGGCGACAAGGGCCCGAAGGTCGACGCCGACACCAGGCTGCTGGCCGCCGTCAACAGGCTGCACGAGGCCAACCCGATGCTGGGCCTCCGCGGGGTTCGGCTCGGCCTGCTCACCCCGGGTCTCCCGGCATTGCAGATCCGCGCCATCACCGAAGCTGCGATCTCGCAGAAGAAGGCCGGCAAGGATCCGAAGGTCGAGATCATGGTTCCGCTCGTCGGTTCGGTCCGCGAACTGGACATCGTGCGGGACGAGGCCGAGGCGCTGATCAAGAAGCTCACCTCTGAGGCCGGTGTTTCGCTCACCATCCCGATCGGGACGATGATCGAGCTGCCGCGGGCCGCCCTGACCGCCGACCACATCGCGGCCAGTGCCGACTTCTTCTCCTTCGGCACCAACGACCTCACCCAGACCACGTGGGGCTTCTCGCGTGACGACGTCGAGGCGACGATGTTCGTCGAGTACATGGACAAGGGCATCTTCACGGTGTCGCCGTTCGAGACCATCGACGCCAACGGCGTCGGCAAGCTGGTCAAGATGGCGGTCACCGAGGGTCGCAAGGTGAAGCCCGGGATCAAGCTCGGCGTCTGTGGTGAGCACGGCGGCGATCCGGAGTCGATCCACTTCTTCCACGGCGCAGGTCTGGACTATGTTTCCTGCTCGCCGTTCCGGGTGCCGGTGGCCCGGCTCGAAGCGGGTCGGGCGGCGACGGAGTAGTAAACGCACTCCAGAGCACGCACTCCCAGCACGGAAGGCCCCGGGGCATCGCCCCGGGGCCTTCCCGCGTCACGACGGACCGGCGATGCCCAGCCGCTCGACAAGCACCAGAAACGCTGCGGCGAAATCGTTGTCGGCCGTGTCCGCGCGAATGGCGGCCCAGTCCAGTTGCTCCCTGACGGCTCGCACCGGCGCGATCAGCTGGCCGAAGTCGCAATACCGCTCGGACAGTGAGTTGAGCTTGGTGGTGATCACCTGGGTGGCCGGCAGCACCGGGATGTGCAGTCCCAGCACTTCGAACCGGTCGGCCTGGTGCAGCACCCTGCTGTCGACGCTGATGCCGTTCAACCGGTGCAGGACGTCCACCATGGCCCCGTCCAGGTGGGCCTTGAACAGCCAGTCCTCGGGCGGCCGTTCGATCTGGAATCCGGCTTGCTGCAGGCTCTCCGCGGCAGCTTCGACGTCCTTCTCCTCGACCACGACGTCCACGTCGTGCGCGCTCTCCGGGGCGCCGTGCACCCACAGCGCATAGCCGCCGGCCAGAGCGAATCCGATGCCGTCGGCCTTGAGGGCGGACGTCGATCGTTTCAGCGCTTCCCGGAGCGGGGTGGGGTCGGTGATGGTGGGTACCTTCCTTCGCATGCGACTGGCGACGTTCAACATTCTCCATGGACGGTCCCCCGTGGACGGCCAGGTCAATCCGGACCGTCTGCGGGAGGCCGTGCGGACGCTGAACCCCGACATCCTTGCGCTGCAAGAGGTTGACCGTGATCAACCGCGCTCCGGCCTGGCCGACCTGACAGCGGTCGCCGCCGAAGCGATGGGCGCGGTGGCGCACCGCTTCGTCGCGGCCCTGTCGGGCACCCCCGGTGCCACCTGGATGGCGGCCACCGGAAAGGAACTGCCGGGCACCGCGTCCTACGGGATCGCGCTGCTCTCCCGGTTCCCGGCCTCGAGCTGGCAGGTGCTGCGGCTACCGCGGATCCCGGTTCCGTTCCCGATGTACCTGCGTGCGCCGCACAAGGTCCTGGTGGTGCGCGAGGAGCCGCGGGCCGTCGTCGTCGGACACCTGGACACCCCGGCCGGGCGGTTGGCGGTCGCCAACACCCACCTGTCCTTCGTGCCCGGCTGGAGCGGTCACCAGCTGCGCCGGATCCGCCGGGACCTGTCCGCGTTCGACGAGCCGGTGGTGCTGATGGGGGACTTCAACATGCCGCCGCCGAGGCCCGCGGCCATCACCGGCTACCGCCCGCTCGCCGCCGCGCCGACGTTCCCGGTCGATCCGCCCGACCGCCAGCTGGACCACATCCTGGTCCGCGGCCGGATCGGGGAGGTCCGGTCCAGCGGCGCGCCTGAGCTACCGCTGTCCGATCATCGGGCGCTGTTCGTGGACGTCGGCTGAACGACGCGCCGGTGGTCGGTGTCCAGCCGCTCGGTCCAGCCGCGCCCGTCGAGGTGTTCCAGCAGTGGGATGACGACGCGGCGCGTGCTGTCCAGCGCCTGCCGGGCCTGACTGGTGGTGAACGGCTGCTCCAGCGCGGACAGCACCCGCATCGCCCTGGCCGGGGCATCGGGCAGCACGACGATGTCCGGTCGCAGGCGTAACACCCGGCCCAGCGCGGCCGCGGTGGCCAGTTCGCGATTGCCGAGCCGCAGTCGGTCCAGCTCTGCGCGCTCGGGAGCGGCGAAAGGCCTTTGCTGCAAGGCACTCTCAACCTCTCGAACGGCTTGCTCTGCGGTCCCCAGGGAGGCGGCCCGGCCCGGGAGTCCCACCCCCCGGCCGGTGAAGGTGAGTCGCTGGGCCCGCGCCAACGGGCCGACGAGGGCTGGGTCGGGCATGCCGGTTGCAGCGGTCGCCGCCTCGACGGCCAGGAACGGGTCGTTCGGCGACGCGGCAACCCGGGTCCGGACCGCCGCGGTCAGTGCAGCGCCCTGCTTTTCCCACTGGCGGGGTTCGATCAGCCATTCCCCGACCCGGACCGTGTTCGCCGACGGTTCACCCTGCACGCCCCACGCGGTGAGGTCGGCGACGCGGACCGAGCCGCGCCATCGGAGGTGATCGTCCACGGTGGGAACGCCGCCCACCTCGGCAAGCTGCACAGCCCTGGCCGCGGCAGCACCGCGCCGGCGGAGCGGCAACGGGTCCGGGTCCAGGACGACCACACCGCGCGGCAGGTGATGGCGCGTGCGGTCGGACAGGATGGCGCGGTCACCGGCTTGCAAGGGCAGCGGCCGGCTCAGGGTGAGCCGTGCCGTGCCGGCGCCGAACGGCCGGATCCGGACCGGTACCGCTGCCGTGCCGACGTACAGCACGAGTTCGGTTGGCAGGTCGGTGAAGTCGTCATCGGGACGAGCGGTACGGGCGTCGAACACGGTCACCGGCCGCCAGCTGTCCGGAGTGAGCAGCGCATCGCCCCGGCCGACCTGGTCGCGGGCGAGCCCGCGCAGGTTCACGGCCACCCTGGCCACCGCTGCGACGGCGTCCTCGCCGCGGCCAAGACTTTGCAGTGAACGAACGCCGACGGTGCGCCCGGCCACCTCGAGTTCGTCGGCGGTGTGCAGCGTGCCGGCCTCGAGAGTTCCGGTGACGACGGTGCCGGACCCCCTGATGGTGAAGGAGCGGTCGACCCAGAGCCGGACGCGACCCGTCGTGACCGGCAGCGGTCGAGCGCCCAGCAGTCGGTCAAGGGCGGCGCGCAGGCCGTCCAGTCCCATTCCGGTGGCGCCGGACACGGCCACGGCCTCTATGCCGTGCAAACTGCTGTGCTGCAGGTGCTCCCGTGATTGAGCCAACGCGGCGGCTGGTTCGGCGAGGTCGCAGCGGGTGATCACCAGCAGGCCGTTGTCGATGCCGAGGGCGTCGGCGGCGGCCAGGTGTTCGGCGCTCTGCTCCCGCCATCCCTCGTCGGCGGCAACGACCATCATCACCGCGGGCGCCGGTCCCAGGCCGGCCAGCATGTTGCCGATGAAGCGCTGATGGCCCGGGACGTCGACGAAGGCGACGGTCCGGCCGGACGGCAGCGTCGTCCAGGCGTACCCGAGGTCGATCGTCATGCCGCGGCGACGTTCCTCCGCCCAGCGGTCGGGCTCCATCGAGGTCAGCGCCCGGACCAGGGTGGACTTGCCATGATCGACATGACCGGCGGTGGCCAGCACGTGCATCTGTGCTCAGCCGTCCTGGCCGGCCAGTGCGGCGGTGATCGCCTTGCGGACGGCGGGATCGTCGTCCTCGGGAACGCACCGTAGGTCGATCAGCAGTCTGTTCCGCTCCACCCGGCCGACCACCGACGGTCGGCCCAGGCGCAGTGGCCGCGCCAGGGCGACCGGCAGGGCGATCGCCCACCCCGGCAGCGCAATCCCGGGAGCCGACCCACCGCCGACCGCCCCATCGCTGCGGACGACCTCGAAACCCATGTCAGCGGCGATGTTCTCGCAGCGCCACCGCAGGCGTTCGGGATCGGCGTGCAGGTAACGCCGGGCCGACGGGATCGGCCCGCGGAGGGTGGCCTCGAGGGCAGCCAGGCTCACCTTGTCGAGCCGGAAGGCCCGCGCCAGCGGATGCCTGCGCATCGACTCGACGGCAGTTGCCACGCCCAACACCAGCCCCGCCTGCGGCCCGCCGAGCAGCTTGTCGCCGCTGCAGGTGACCACTGCGGCGCCATCCCGCAGTGCCGTCCGCACATCCGGCTCATCCGGCAGCAGCGGGTCCGGCTGCAGCAGACCGCTGCCGACGTCGGCGATGACCGGCAGGCCCAGCCCGGCCAGCGCCTTGACCGGCACCGACGAGGTGAACCCGGTCACCTGGAAGTTGCTGGGGTGGATCTTCACGATCGCGGCGGTGTCGTCGCCGATGGCACGGCGGTAATCGCTCAGCTCCGTCCTGTTCGTCGATCCGACCTCCCTGATCTTCACGCCGGTCGAGGTGATCAGGTCCGCCAGCCGGAAGCCGGCACCGATCTCGACCATTTCACCGCGGCTGATCAGCACCTCGCGGCAGCCGGCCAGCGCCGTCGTCGCGAGCACCAGAGCGCCCGCGCCGTTGTTGACCGCCATCGCGGCTTCCGCCCCTGGCACCGCCTCGAGCAGCGCATCGAGCGTGCCCCGGCCGCGGGTGGCCCGCCGGCCGCCGGCCAGGTCGAACTCCACATCGACGTAACCGGCGGCGGCCGTCATCGCGTCCACGGCCGCCGCTGACAATGGCGCCCGGCCCAGATTGGTGTGCAGCACAACGCCTGTCGCGTTCAGCACGGCGGTGAGTCCTGAGCTGTTAACCGGCAGCGCGCAAACCGCCGCGTCGGCCACCGCGTCCGGGGCGATGGCACCGATCCTGGCCCGCTGCTGGGCGTCGCGGACGGCGCCGCGGACAACGCCGGGACCCAGGCGGTGCGCAGCGGCCACCAACCTCGGGTCGGCGAGGACCGCGTCGGTGCGCGGCACCAGCCGGCGCGGATCAACCGTCACCCGGCCGTTGTATCACTCGGGGAAAAGGGTGGCGGAGGCGGACGGGAATCGAACCCGCCAAGCCGAGATGCTCGGCTTCACCGGTTTTGAAGACCGGGAGGGCCACCAGGCGCCTGTACGCCTCCGGGCGCCACCCTAGCCGAGCACCATCTTCAGGCGAGACGGCGGCGCAGGTTTGCTCGTCGACCGCCGTGGCTACCCTGCGAGCATGACAGCCCTCACCGACGTGCCGTACCGGCTGACCCAGTTCGCGCACGGCGGCGGCTGCGCCTGCAAGATCCCGCCGGGGGAGTTGGAGGCCGTCGTCGCGGGACTGGTCGCCCAGCCCTCGGAGAACGTGCTGGTCGGACTGGAGAACGGCGATGACGCAGCCGTGGTGCGGATCTCCGCCGGCCTCGCGGTGATCACGACCGCTGATTTCTTCACGCCGGTGGTCGATGACGCCTACGACTGGGGAAGGATCGCCGCGGCGAACGCGCTGTCCGACGTGTACGCCATGGGCGGCCGCCCGACCGTCGCGGTCAACCTCGTCGGCTGGCCGCGCGATGTGCTGCCGACCGAACTGCTGCGCGAGGTGTTGCGCGGTGGAATGGATGTCGCGCAGGCGGCCGGCTGTGTGGTCGGCGGCGGGCACAGCATCGACGATCCCGAACCCAAGTACGGCATGGCCGTGACGGGGTTCGCCGATCCGGACAGGTTGCTGCGCAATGACGCAGCGCGGGCCGGTCTGCCGATCAGCCTCACCAAACCGCTAGGCGTCGGCGTACTCAACAACCGTCACAAGTCGACCGGCGAGAACTTCCCGCACGCGGTGGCCTGCATGGTGGAGTTGAACGACATCGCAAGCACAGCAGCAGTTTCGGCGGGCGCCAGGGCAGCGACCGACGTCACCGGGTTCGGGCTGCTGGGTCATCTCTACAAAATGATGCGGGCCTCAGGCGTCAGGGCCGTCGTGGAGTCCTCGGCGGTGCCCTACCTGGACGAGGCTCGCGAGACGGCGGCGGCCGGCTACGTCAGTGGGGGGACCCGGCGCAATCTGGACTGGGTGCGGCCGCACCTGTCGTCATCGGTGGACGAGTTGGAGTTGCTGCTGTTGGCGGACGCACAGACCAGCGGGGGACTGCTTGTCGTCGGTGAGGTACCCGGTGCGCCGGTGATCGGCCACACCGCCGCGCGCGGCACCGGTGACGCCGATGTCATCGAGGTGCGGTAGAGCTCTTCTCGTTGCGCGCCAGCCGTTCTCGCTGCGGAACGACGGTGTACTTGGGGTCCCGGGCAGATTCCTGACCCGCCTCGAAGATCCCGAAGCGGGTGCAGGCCGAGCCGGCCATCAGGGCCGCGCCGGAGAGCACCGACAGCGCCCGGCTCCGTCCGGCGAACAGTGCGCCGACCCCGCCGAGACAGGTGAGCACCTTGGCGGCCTTCATCAACCGGCCCGCCTTGCCGGTGCGCAACGGCTCCGCGACGATCCCCAGTCGCGCCTCCATCCGTTGGGCCGCAGCCAGTTCCAGTGCCACGCCGCCTGCGGCGAGCCGCCGGGCCGGACCGGCGTCGGCCACCGTGGCACCGATCATGCCCAGACCACCCGCTGCAGCGGCCGCCGAACCGACGAAGACGAACGGCAACTGGCGCCGCGCCTCGTGCCAGGTCGGGGTGGCCGTGCCGGCGAGCAGCACCGCGGTGTACGAGGCCACCGGCGGCGCGGTGAGCGCGGCGATCAGCCCGATCGGACGGTCGGCGAGGTCGAGCAGGGCGGTGATCCGGGTGAACCGGCGGGGTATGAGGCCGCGGAATTCGGTGGCCGCGGCCAGGCCGGCGAACGGTCCGTACAGGGTGAGGATCCAGGTGCCCACGGACATCGGGGAAGTCCGCTTCGCGACGCGCAACATGTTGACGAACCGCGCCGGCCGGCCCAGGTCGTGCACCAGGGCGACCAGGCTGCCGGTGATCGCGACCACCGCCCCGAGCCGCCCCGTCCGCCGCAGCGACGCGCGGCCGGTCAGTTCCGCCCCGGCGGCCAACAGCGACGAACCGGCGGCGACCCCGCCCATGAACAGGTAGGCGGGAATGTCCGCCTCCCACGGCGAAGCCTTCAGGATGGGACGGCCGTAGTAGGAGGTGAACTTGGCGTCGGGGACGACCGGCTCCTCACCGCGCCCTCGACGCTTACCGGAGCCGTGGCCGCCCCGACCCTTCGCGGATGCCACCGGGGCGGTCACGGACGCCTGCCGATCCGGTTGCGCCGTTCGAGACGCGGTCGGCGGAAGAAGGTCAACGCCGAACCCACGAGCAGGGTGGCCGCGGCACCGACTGCCATGTGCCACATCTCCTTGATGTGCAGCGTCGTGACGACCGGGTCCGGCGGTAACCCGTACACCTCGGGCTCGTCCAGCAGCAGGAAGAAGGCACCGGAGCCGCCCACCCCGTCGTCCGGGTTCTCGCCGTAGAGCCGCGCCTCCGGAACGCCGCTCTCATGCAGGGTGGCCAGCCGCGCGGCTGCCCGCTCGCGCAGCTCGTCGACATCACCGAACTGGATGGATTCGGTCGGGCACGCCTGGGCACAGGCGGGTGTCTGGCCGTCGCCGATCCGGTCGTAGCAGAGGGTGCACTTCTGGGCGATGCCAACGTTTTTCGTGTTCTTGTCGCCGATGCGCCGATCGATGACGCCGAACGGGCACGCCGGGACGCAGTAACCGCAGCCGTTGCAGATGTCGTCCTGCACCACGACGGTGCCGAACTCGGTGCGGAACAGCGAGCCGGTCGGGCAGACGTCCAGGCACGCGGCATGCGTGCAGTGTTTGCACACGTCCGACGACATCAGCCACCGGAAGTCGGTGCGCGTCGCGGCATCCGCGGTCGCTCCCGGCAGGTCGAAGCCCGGCATTCCCAGGTCGACCGCGGTCGTGTCGGTGCCCAGCTTGCTGCGGTCACCGGTGAGCGCCTGGTCCGCGGCCCGGTTCGTTGCGTCCGAGGCGGACGGCCCGACGGGGTAGAGCGGCAAATTGATGTCCTGCCGCCCCAGCCGCCGGGGCTGTTCGATGAACGCCACGTGCCGCCAGGTACTGGCGCCGAGCGCTCCGGTGTTGTCGTAGGACGAGCCGAGGAAGTTGAGCCCGTCCTCCGGGACGGCATTCCACTCCTTGCAGGCAACCTCGCAGGCCTTGCAGCCGATGCAGAGCGAGGTGTCGGTGAAGAAGCCCTTGCGGGGCGGTGGGTCCTCCCAACCGGTGCCCTGAGCAGGATCCTTCGGGCCGAGAAGTGAGCTCACGCCGTGTCTCCCGTCGAAATGCCCCCCGGTGAGGATTGTTGCATCAGTGCGGCTGCGCCACCGGATCCCGGATCGCCCGAGCGCACCTCGTTCCCGGTGAAGATGGTGATCCCGGCGCGGCGGCGGTACTCCGCCACATATTCCAGCAGCGCGGGGCCCTTCGGTCGCCGTCCGGGCTGGATGTCGCACGATGCGACCTTGGACTCCTGGATGTGCACGTTCGGATCGAGGGTGACGCCGAACAGGTCGTTGGCCGCGTCGCCGGAGACCAGCGCATCGTTGCCGACACCCCAGTGATACGGCAGCCCAACCTGATGGATGATCTTGTCGCCGGCCCGCAGCGGCACCACCCGGTCCGTCACCAGCACCCTGGCCTCGATCGCCGTCCGTGCCGTGACGATCGTCGCCCAGCCGAGGTGTTCGAGTTTGCGTTCGGCCGCGAGCTCGGGGGAGATCTCACAGAAGAACTCCGGCTGCAGTTCCGACAGGTACGGCACCCAGCGGCTCATCCCACCGGCCGTGTGGTGCTCGGTGAGCCGGTAGGTGGTGAACACGTACGGGAAGATGTCGCTGCCCTTCTCGCCCGCGGACGGGTTCTGCAGATTGTCCTCGCGGCGGAACACCTGCCGGGTCGGATTCGACTGCTGTTTGTACAGCGGGTTGGCCACCGGGGATTCCTGCGGCTCGTAATGCGCCGGCAGTGGGCCGTCCATCAGCCCGGTCGGCGCATAGAGCCACCCCTTGCCGTCGGCCTGCATGATGAACGGGTCGTCACCGGCGAGGCCGGCAGGGCCGCTCGCGCCCGGCGGCGGCCGGTATCCGGGCTCCTTGTCGGCGACGAAGTCGGGAATGTCGTGACCGGTCCATTTGCCGGCCGCTGCGTCCCACCAGACGTACGCCTTCCGCTCGCTCCACGGACGGCCGTCCGGGTCCGCGGAGGCCCGGTTGTACAGCGTCCGGCGATTGGCCGGCCACGCCCAGCCCCATTCCGCGGCGACCCAATTCTGGTCCTTGCCGGGCTTGCGGCGGTCGGCCTGGTTGACGCCGTTCGCGTACACCCCGGTATAGATCCAGCAGCCACCAGAGGTGGATCCGTCGGCCTTCATCTCGGTGTACGAATTCAACAGGTGCCCGGCCTTTTCCCCGGTCAGGTGATACCCATTGATTTCCCGCAGCACCGCGTCCCCGGAGGGCTCGCCGTGGTCGTCCACCGGGTAATCCCAGGTGAGATCCAGGATCGGCCGGTCCCGCGGCAATGTGGAATCGGCAAGTCGCTCTCGGATCTTGCGACCCAGGGTGTGGAAGAACTGCAATTCGCTCTGGCAGTCGCCCGGTGGCTCGACTGCCTTGTGCCGCCATTGCAACATCCGGTGGGTCTGGGTGAACGTTCCGGCCTTCTCCACGTGCGATGCCGCCGGAAAGAAGAACACCTCCGTTCCTATTTCTTCGGTCTTGAGCTCGCCGGTTTCGATCTCGGGTCCGTCCTTCCAGAACGTCGCCGACTCGATGAGGTTGAGATCCCTGACTACCAACCACTTGAGGTGGGACATGCCCAGCCGCTGCATCTTTCCGTGCGCGGAACCCACGGCCGGGTTCTGCCCGATCACGAAATAGCCTTCGACCTTGTCCTCGAGCATGTCCATCACGGTCTGGTAGGTCCCGTGGTCGCCGGTCAACTTGGGCAGATAGTCGAACGCGAAATCGTTCTCCGGTGTGGCGGCCTCGCCCCAGTACGCCTTGAGCAGGCTGGCGGTGTACGCGTCGGCGGCGGTCCAGAAGCCTTTCTGGTCGGGCGAGGAAATGGTCGCCAGGTAATCCCGCAGCGTTTCGTGCGAGTCGACCATCGGCATCGGGAGATATCCGGGCAGCAGATTGAACAATGTCGGGATGTCCGTCGATCCCTGGATGCTGGCGTGCCCGCGCAACGCCATGATGCCGCCTCCTGGGCGACCCATGTTGCCCAGCAGCAACTGGATGATGGCCGATCCGCGGATGTACTGGATGCCCACCGTGTGGTGCGTCCAGCCGACGGAATACACCCAGGCGGTGGTCCGCTCGCGGCCGCTGTTGCGCGTCACCGCCTCGCAGACCTTGAGGAATTGCTCCGGCGGCACCCCGCAGACCTCCTGCACCATCTCAGGGGTGTAGCGGGCGTAGTGCCGCTTCAGCACCTGGAAGACGCACCGGGGGTGTTGCAGCGTCGGATCGCGTTCGATGTGCTCGATGCCCATGTTCGCGCCGTGCCCGCCGAGCTCGTGCCCGGCGCCACGTTGCGTCTGCGATTCCTTGCTCTCCTCGCGATCGCCGGTCGATTCTCTTTGCGAACCACGGGATTCCCCTGCATCGGCGACGTCGGCCTCCGAGCCGGCGTCCCGGCTCCCCGAGCCGCCGTGATCCTCGGAGTTCTGGAGGGTTTCCTCTTCGCCGGCGCTGGCCGACGGGTCCGAATGGACGCCCTCGTAGTTCCAGCTGGCGGTGTCATAGGTACCGGTCTCAGGGTCGTAGCCGGAGAAGACCCCGTCGAGGTCGTCGACGTCCTGGAAGTCCTCTCGCAGGATCACAGAGGCGTTCGTGTAGGCGAGAACGTAGTCGTGGAAATACGTTCCGGTGGAAAGGATGTAGTTCACGATCGCCCCGAGGAACGCGATGTCGCTGCCGGCCCGGAGTGGGACGTGCATGTCCGACACCGCTGACGTCCGGGTGAAACGCGGGTCGACATGGATGACCGTCGCGCCGCGCTCCTTGGCTGCCATCACCCACTGGAAGCCGACAGGGTGGCACTCGGCCATGTTCGAGCCCTGGATGACGATGCAGTCAGAGTTCTGCAGATCCTGCAGGAAGCTCGTGGCCCCGCCACGACCGAACGAAGCCCCCAAACTGGGGACGGTGGCGCTGTGTCAAATACGGGCCTGATTCTCGATCTGCACGGCGCCGATCGCGGTGAACAGTTTCTTGATCAGGTAGTTCTCTTCGTTGTCCAGGGTGGCGCCGCCGAGGCCCGCGATGCCGAGGGTGCGGTTCAACTTGCGACCCTGATCGTCGGCGTCCTGCCACGTCCTGGCGCGGGTGTCGACCATCCGGTCGGCGATCATGTCGGTCGCGGTCTCCACGTCCAGCGACTCCCACTCGGTGCCGTACGGGCGCCGGTAGAGCATCGCGGTCTGCCGCTTCGGGTTGTTGATCAACTGCTCGCTCGCAGAGCCCTTGGGGCACAGCCGACCTCGAGAGACGGGGGAGTCCGGGTCACCCTCGATCTGGATGACCTTCTCGTCCTTGACGAAGACCCGTTGCCCGCAGCCGACGGCGCAGTACGGGCACACGCTCTGGACCACCCGGTCCGCGGTGGCGGTGCGCGGGGTCAGCGCCTTGGTGCGCGCGGAGGTGACCGCCGCGCCGCGTCCGGTCGAGTCCTTGCCGACGAGCTGGCGCAGCACCGGCCAGCCGAGCAACGTCGACTCACCCAACCGTTTGCGCACGGACGGGCGCGCACTGTCGCCGTCCGGCGAACCGGCTGTGGGCTGCACGTGGTGCTCCTCCCGTTCGTTCGTGGGATTCCCGAGGTGGGCCAACACTAAACCGCGGCGTCGGCGCTCACCCGTTGACGACACGGCGATTTCGAGCCGATACGCCGCAATCTGTCATTGCCTGACTAGCCACGCCATGACCTCGCCCGCAGCATCGTCCCTGGTCAGCGGTGGTCCAACTGGAGTGCTAGGTTCCGCGCACCGTTTTCCTTCTCTCCATTCGGAGGCAGTATGCGCACGTGGTGCCCGCGAACGCGATCACCGGAGGCCAGCCGGATGGCGAATGACATCCGAACGTCGGGTTGATCCTCTTCTCCGACGCGGACGGCCGATTCCGTTGCTCCGCAACGCTGATCTCGCCGACTGTCCTGATCACGGCCGCCCACTGCACCGAGGGGACGTTGGGGAAGACGCTGGTCACCTTCGACCCCGTCATCGCTGAGCAGCCACCGTCACCGTTCCCCGTCGCAGCCAACCCTGCAGCGGGTTACACCGCGCAGGAGATCACCAATGCGGGTTATCGGTCCGGTACTGCCTACACCCACCCCGAGTATCCAGATTTCACCGATGTCGACAATTAGAATGATGTCGGCGTGATCGTCCTGGACGAACCGGTCATCGGAATCACGCCGGCCACTGTCGCGCCCGTGAACGAACTGAATGGCTTCGCCCAGCCGAAGCTGAACAAGACGATCTTCGAGGTGGTCGGCTACGGCACCGAGGTCCGCAAGCCGGATTCCGGCCCGCAGAAGCCGCAACCGATGAGCTACCCGCTGATCCGGCGCTACACGACGTCCCCGGGCCAGAAGCTGACACCGCAGATCCTGCAGCTGAACGGCAACTTCAACGACACCCGCGGCGGTGGCGGGACCTGCTCCGGTGATTCCGGCGGGCCGGTCTTCCTCAACGGCTACCTGGTCGCAGTCACAAGTTATGGCTACACGGACAACTGCCGCTATCTCGGTGGGTACCAGCGGGTGGATATCAAGGTCGCCCAGGACTGGTTGAGCGAGTTCGTCAACCTCTTCGTTGTCACCGGGCCCTGGTGTGCGGGACACTGCCGGGATGTCACGATGGGCACCATGAGCGGTCTGTTTGCCCTTCTCGATGACGTCGCTGCCCTGGTCAAGCTGTCGGCCTCTTCGCTGGACGACATCGCGGCGGGCGCCGGCCGGGCCAGCGTCAAGGCGGCTGGAGTGGTGGTCGATGACGCCGCCGTCACCCCGCGGTATGTGCAGGGCCTCAAGCCGGAGCGCGAGCTGTCGATCATCTGGCGCATCGCCAAGGGATCGCTGCGCAACAAGCTGCTGATCATCCTTCCGGTCGCGCTGATCCTGAGTCAGTTCGCGCCGTTCCTGCTCACCCCGATTCTCATGCTGGGCGGCACATACCTGTGTTACGAGGGTGCCGAGAAGCTGTGGGAGAAGTTCTCCGGTCACGAGGCCAAGGCGCAGAACCCGGAGGAGGTGGCCGCCGCCGACCCCGTCGACCACGAGAAGCGGGTGGTCTCATCGGCCATCCGGACCGATTTCATCCTGTCCGCCGAGATCATGGTGATCGCGCTCAACGAGGTGGCGGACGAGGGTCTGTTCGCGCGGGCCGTCATCCTGGCGGTGGTGGCGGTACTGATCACCGCGCTGGTGTACGGCGCGGTGGGCTTGATCGTGAAGATGGACGACGCCGGTCTGGCACTCGCCCAGCGGCCCGGCCGCGCTGTTTCCGGTTTCGGGCGCGGATTGGTCAAGGCCATGCCCATCGTGCTGGGGACGCTGTCCTGGGTTGGCGTGGTGGCCATGCTCTGGGTCGGTGGCCACATCCTGCTGGTCGGTGCCGACGAACTGGGCCTTCACGCTCCCTACGACTTCGTCCACCACCTCGAGGTGGCCGTCCATGACGCCACCGGTGGTCTCGGCCCCGCCCTGGGCTGGCTCACCAACACGTTCTTCTCGGCGATACTCGGGATCATCGTCGGCGCAGTGGTGGTCGCAGTGCTGCACGTCCTGCCGATCGGCCGCAAGTCGGGCCACTCCGCGAAAGCGGTTGAATCGGCGGACTGATCACCTGACAACACCGGATCGCGTCGCAATGCCATGACGCCGTCCGGCGGGCGGAGACGAAGTTGATCGGGCTCTGTCCGCGACCGAACACCATCGGCCGTTTCGCGCAGTCTCCAGCAGCAGGTCGATTCACACCTCTGCGAAGGCGGTGGCCCGGATGATGGTGGCCGGTACGCCGCTCGCGGTCAGAGCCGCTTCGGCGGCCGCCAACGCGGCGACGACCAGCGTGCCCAAACGCCCGGTGCCACCCGCAACAAGCACCCGCCGGGGTGCGGCATCGGTGGTCTGCGCAAGGTCATGACATCAACATCGGCGTCCGCGGGACCAGACATCGAGCCTCCAATCCGAGCGTCAACCCGGTCACGCCGGGTTGCTCCCGCTCGCCGGCGGACCAAGAAATGCTTTCGCCCTTATGCGGATGCAATACGCGCCGGGACCATTCTTTGGTGCTGGCATCTTGCGATTTCGTACACCGATCTCGGTGGGTTCATTGTGTGAATGCATCGCCTTCATCGCCCGGGTGTACCCACCACCGTGGTTCACCGTCCGGACCACATCTGCGCGGAAGCGGTTCTACAGTAACGGCTATGGCAAGAATCGGGACGGACTGGCGGGTGCTCGACGGGTTCGCGACGGCGTGGTTCGACGCACCTTCGCTGACCGAGGGAGCTGTGCTGGCCGGACGAATCCTGGAACTGTCGGCCGACAGCATGGTGGACCTGCGCGCAGACGGTCTTCGGGTGCGCCTCGACTTCGACGACCGCGTCGAGGCGGTGTCGTCCGCCGCGGCGGAGATCGGGCTGACCGCGAACCCCACTGGGCTGCAGCAGCTGAGCGTCGTGCTGGAAGCCACGAACCCGTCCGCGGTGGACCGCTTCTGGCGGCGCGTGCTGGATTATGCGCCGACACCGGACGGGAGTTTGGTGGATCCATTGCGGCGAGACCCCGCCATGCGGATTCGGCAGTCGACCGAACCACGGCCGTTGCGGAACAGGGTGCATCTCGATGTCGTCCGGCCGGCCGCGGCGGTCGAGCAGGCGAGCCCTGGTGAGGCGTCGGGACCCTTCGGCGTTCGTCACGCCGATCTCGACGGCAACGAGGTGGATCTTGTGCCTGGTGGGCTGCTCGGCGACGGGATCGGGATTGCCGACTGGCAGGCGGTGTTCAGTGCGGTGGCGTGCTATCGCGTCGACTCGCCGGCGCAGCAGCGAGAATTGGCCACGTCCGCAGCGGCGCTCGCCGAAGCCATTGGGTTCCCGTTGTTGGTCGACCAGCGCCCGGGGCTCGTCATCATCGACAGCGGTAAGGACCAGTGGGAGGACGACGCCCACGGCCTCGGCCTAGATTTCACCGAACTCGCCGCAGGCATCCAGACCGCTGCGCACGGTCTCGGGGGCACTGCAGATCCGGGTCTGCCGCGCTTTGTTCAGCTCTTTCTCGACGGCGCCGATGTGGCGGCGCTCCGGGCGTTCTGGATCGCCGCACTCGGTTACACCGAAGACCGGCGCGCCGGGGTCACCGACATCTACGACCCGCGGCGGCTGAACCCGGTGCTGGTGTTCCAAGAACTCGACACCGCGGAGACGGAGCGGCGGCGGCAGCGCAACCGCGTCCACTTCGAGCTCGCCGTGCCGTCGGACGTGGCGCAGACGCGCCTCGCTGCCACCCTCGCCGCCGGTGGTCGGCTCCTCGAGGAATCGGACGGCCGGTGGCGTGTCGCCGACCCGGAAGGCAACGAAATGGTGATCGTCGCCGAGGCATGAGAAGGGGACAAGACGTGGGGTCACCCGTATGGCTGCAGTGATCTGCCCGGGTCTTCGAGTAGCGTTCGGCGGCGGAACTTCACTGAAGAACTGGTCGGCGGGAAGGTCCTTTCCCGTTCCACCGAACTGAATTGAGGCGTTCTGCAGCCGTCACCGGTCCGATCCTCGGGGGGACTCATGGCCACGTGGAATATCCGTCGAGCAATGCGTTTACCTGTTCTTGTTCTCTCGCTTGCCATGACGCTGCTCGCCGGCTTCGCGGGACCCGCGAACGCCGAAGGCCGACCGAACGGCGGTGTTCTCGTCGCATTCGGTGATTCCGTTGCCGCCGGGTTCCGGGCTGATACGGAGTTGGCGGACTCGTCGTACGCGCAGGAATGTCAGCGCACCGACGCGGCCTACCCGACAAAGGTTGGTCTCGAATTGGGATTGAGGACGGTGAACCTGGCCTGCTCCGGCGCCACGGTTCGCGCCGGGCTCAACGGACCGCAGCCCACAAGTTTGTCCGTTGTCCCGTCGCAATTGACGCAAGCCCGAACGACCTCTCACATTTCGTTGGCTACGATCACGATCCTGGCCAACGACGTTCGATGGTCCTACTGGATCGAGCAATGCATCAACCCGACGACCAACTGTGCGACCGCCGCCAACACCGCGGCATTCCGGCTGCTGCTGACCAGAGCCGGCGCGGGACTGGCAGAATCGCTGTGGACAATCGTGTTCCGATTGCGGGCCGATCACACGGCGCTCACCGGATACTACGACCCGATGGGGTCGCTGGCCGGCCCGGTGTTCGGTCTGACGCCTGACGAGATCTCCTGGTACCGAGCGCGTCTGGTGGACCTGAACCACGCGCTGGCAACCGAGGCTCGCATCTTCCCTCGGGTGGACTTCGTACCGGTGTCGCTTGATGCCGCGGCCGGCGATGTCATCCTCCAACCGGACGGCATCTTCCATCCGACGGCGCAGGGGCAGTCCAAATTGGCCGACGCCGTCCTGGCCGACTGCAGGAGTCATTCCCGTACCGGTTGAGCCCGAGCGGCCCTGACCGGTTTCCTGCATCGCTACAACTACCATCGACGACACACCGCGCTAGCAGGACAACCACCCAGCTACCGCACTCCGACCGTCACCAACCTTTGTGGGTACAACACCTAGTTTCCGAGCACGGCAAGCAAGTCCTCCACCACTTCGCCGATTTCTTGGGTGGCGTTGCCGACAGAGAGTACGGCGATGCTGATCTGCCGTTCCGGATCGACAATCAGTTGGCTGGAATAGCCCGGAATCAACCCGCTGTGGCCCACCAGACGCCTAGTAGACTCGCCCCGGTTGTCGGTGAAGACACCGGTACCCAGGCCGTAGTCGGCGGCGATGGGCGTGGTCATTTCCGCGACACGGTCAACAGGCAGCACGTCACCCCCGTACAGCCGGTAGCCCCAGGCCGCGAGCGTCGGCGCGTCAGACGCCATACCACCGGCGCTACTCGCGGCCGTCGCCCAAGCACGATTGGGCAGGTACAACCCGTCGGACGGCACGTTTCCCTGGTTCACATGGTCGTTGGATTGGCCAGGCATCGCCAACGGTCCGGGGGTCGTTCGGCCGCCTGCACGACCATCCGAGGACCAACGCCGCCAAGGACATCCGCGCGCAAGGCAGCGGCCAAGGACCTACCGGTGACGCGCTCGATCAGCAGACCCAGCAGTACGTAGTTGAAGTTGTTGTAGTCCAGCACGGGGCTTCCGGGCTCTGAGGATGGCCCATCCGCGAACTCCAGCACCTCCTCGGGAGTCCATGTTCGACCAGGGCCACCCGCTGTGATGTCCGCATACGACTTCTCGGTCGTTTCCTGGCCGACTCCACTGGTGTGTGACAGAAGTTGCCGGACGGTGGGTCCGCGAGCCAGGAGCCGGTGATGCAAGTATTTGGAGGCGGGCGCATCCAGCTCGACCACTCCTGTTTCGGCCAAATGCATCAGCTCGGCAGCGACCACAGTCTTCGTGATCGACGCAAATGCCCATCATCGACTCTGCGACCAGCACTCTGCCCTGTCCGTCGGCGCCGGCTGCGCCCGCCCAGGTTCCGTCATCGCTCACGACGGCAGCCGTCAGACCGGCAATTCCCACGCCGTCGGCCCGCGTCATTTTCTCGTCCAGGACCGCCTGTAGTGAGAGTCTCAGCACATGGGGCAGGCTTGTTTGGGACGGTTCCCGGAACGGCAGCAGGGCGGCCGGCACAACCGGTGCTTGACGAGTTGCATCGAGAGACTCAGTGGAGTCGGCTACTTCGACCACGCTGGAACGGGAGCCAACGGCCGAGCTGGAAGTTGCCGCGTCGGGCGTCCCGGTGCAGCCCGCGGACAGAACAAGAACCACAGCGGTGCCTGCCGCTGTGACACAACGCAGGCACCGCCGCATCCTCCCGTGCCGGGTCACCCTGGACCAGTATCCGGTCGCCATCTGTATAGCGTGGGGCGCATCGCCAATCCTGTCTAGTACTCAACGTAGGGCGCTCGGTTCCTCGCGGTGCCGCACTCGCAGTCGGGAGCCCAAGGGAGTCACTTTTCGGCGAGCACATGACGGACATGACTGACGAATTGCATTGACGGCGCGTCTGCAAGCAGCGCCCACCAGGACGCCGAGTTGGCATCGTGGAGGGCGAAGGCGCTGGTGCAGCGAGGTCCTACATGGCTGGGCTGACTGGCGCCGACCTGTACGACCCGGAGGTCGTACTGGAGGACCTTGGCATGGTCGGATTGCACGGTGACCGCCCCGACAAGCTCTTCGCCGTCCAAGCGCGTCCTCGCGCCACTCACCTGCCTGCGTGCTTCACCGCTGACAGGGGGGGCGTCTGCCGGTTCGATGCGTTGCGCGGGTCGCATGAACGCCTCACGGCGGGTGTTCGTCATCGACCAACTTCGAGAGTGGTCCTCTGAGGGCCGTGCGCCGGACGGTCGCTTGTCCGCCGGTCTTCAATCGTCCAGATACCGGATGATGTTCGCGATGAATTTGGCCCTGAGTATCGGGATCGCAGTTTTGACGGCAGCGGCAGCCGGCAATTCCAGCATTGCCCGCCTCCGGGGTAGCCGCGCCTCGAACTGCCAAGTCACTGCCGTTTCCACGGGACCGCGACGATTGGGGTCGTCGGCGTTGTCGGTGAACCGCACCACCATCGTCGCGAATATGCCGGCCTGACTGCCAGTTGCTTCTATCAAAGCTCCTGACTCGAACCCCGTTACCGTGCCGGCGACTGACAGCCGAAACCCGAGCAGATGCAACTCCGCCCGGACACGGCCGCCGGCAACCAATACGTCCTCGTCGGGGCCCATCCGAACCCCTGGGCCTGTCGGCCAGTTGCTCTTTGTTACCACGGCTTCGAAGACGGACTCCCGTTGATGACAGCGAAGTATCTCCACCCCTTGCTCCCGGATCACGGTGTCAACCGTAACGAACTCCCTGATCGGTTCGTGGCTGGAGATCGGCCGGCTCGCGCCGGTCCGCTCCCGGCCCTGGAGTCGGCTCAAGACGTGCCGTCGACGCGGCTCAGCGTCCGCAAATAGGCCAACGTCGGGTAACAACCAGCTCTACGGTCGCCGGCGGTTGCTGGGCGGATGTCATCGAACGGGACAAGCCTTCTGGCAAACGTATTACTGACTGCCACCTTTGAAGTTCAGTAGCTTCGAGCCCCTGATGATCCAAGGTTCCCAGTTTCATCGGCTGTCCGCTTCAGTGAGGGACCGCAAGACCCGGTACCGATTCGGTCCGGTGTGCACGAACAGTGAATGGACGCTGGAGATCGGTCCGGTGGCGGAGTTGGTGGCGTAGCCCGCGGCGGTGACGATGTCCTTCATTCGCAACGGCTGACGTCGCGTCCGGCCGCTGCATTGACAATGCCGGCGTACCGGTCCGGGGTCGACGCAGTTGGTCGGTGCCTTCAGAGGCATGAGGGTTTGTCGTGACGTTGTAGTGGCGGCAGTGGGCGACGGACGAGATGGATGTCTCCGGCGCCGAAGGCGGCAAGCCCAGAGCGCCGGTTTGTCCCCATGCGCGGTTCCGTGCACATTCGCCGGCTTCGGAGCTGGTGCGACGGGCCGGTGTCCAATGCTGGCGGTCATGGATGCAATGGGTGTTACTGGCGTCGCGGTGCCGCAATGACGCTCGCCCGGACGTGGGCCGTCGCGTTGAACGGCATCGCCGGCTATCTGGTCGCGGTCGAGGCGGACCTGGCTGCGGGTCTGCCGGGGACGACGGTGATCGGGATGGGTGATGCGGCGGTGACGCAGGCGCGGGACCGGATCCGGGCGGCCGTGGTGAATTCCGGGCACAAGTGGCCGGATCGGCGGATCACCCTGGCGCTCTCCCCGGCGGCGCTGCCGAAACGTGGCGCGGGGTACGACATTGCACTGGCTGTTGCTGTTCTCGCCGCTGCCGGTGTGGTGCCGACAGCGGCGGGGGAGACGGTGTTGATCGGTGAATTGAGTTTGGACGGTCAGGTCCGGCCGGTGCGCGGGGTGCTGCCGGCGCTGCTGGCCGCGCGGGCCGCTGGCCGGGAGAAGGCGATCGTGCCGATCGGCAATCTCGCGGAGGCGGCTTTGGCGACGGGAATGTCGGTGTGGGGCGTGGCGTCCCTTGCCGACCTGGTGGCCAGTCTGAGCGGTGAGGTGCACCGGTTGGTAGCGGGCGTGCCTGCCGGTACGGTCGCCGCCGACACTGGCCCGGACCTGGCCGACGTGCTGGGTCAGCCGGAGGCGCGGCTCGCCCTGGAGTTCGCGGCCGCCGGTGGCCATCACCTGGCGATGATCGGCCCGCCGGGTGCTGGGAAGACAATGCTCGCCAACCGGCTTCCGGGGGTGTTGCCGCCGCTGGACGCGGAGCAGGCGCTGGAGGTGACGGCGGTCCATTCCGTTGCCGGCACGCTGGATGACGAGGTCCCGCTGATCACCCGGCCACCGTTCGTCGACCCGCACCACTCGGCGTCGCTGGCAGCTGTGGTCGGCGGTGGGTCGGCTCACATCCGGCCCGGCAGCGTCAGTCTCGCGCACTGGGGGGTGCTCTTCCTCGACGAGGCGCCCGAATTCCGGCCGACGGTGTTGGATGCTCTGCGGCAGCCGATGGAGTCCGGTGGGGTGCTGCTGGCGCGGGCGTCAGGGGTGGTGCGGTATCCGGCCAGGTTCCAGTTGATCGTGGCGGCGAATCCGTGTCCGTGTGCTGCAGCGCGGGACGTTGATTGCAGCTGCCCCGCTGGGGTGCGCCGGCGGTACCTGAGTCGCTTGTCGGGGCCGCTGCTCGACCGGGTGGACATCCGGGTCGACGTCGCGGCGCTGGATCCGTCGATGTTGACATCGGATGCGCCGGCGGGAGAGTCGAGCGCCGATGTGCGCGATCGGGTGCTGCTCGCGCGAGATCGGTCGGCGCGGCGATGGCAGGGAACGCCGTGGCGGTGCTCGTCACAGGTTCCGGGGGCGGTCGTGCGGCGCTCGTGGCGTCCCGGGCGTGCGGAGGCCGAACTGCTGGACCGGGCTGTGCGTTCCGGCCGGTTGACGGGCCGGGGGTACGACCGGGTGCTGCGGTTGGCCTTGACCGGGGCCGATCTCGCCGGACGCGGACACCCGTCGGCAGCGGACGTCGCGACGGCATTGGCGTTGCGGTGTGGTGAGAACGCGTGAGCCACAACGAGACTGCGGTCGCGTTCGCCGGACTGCTGCGGGTGTGCGAACCACCCAGCGCGGTGTTGGCCGCGTTCATCCACAAGGTGGGCCCGGTCGCGGCGTGGGCGGCGGTGCTGGCGCGTCGGGCGCCGCGCGCCGTGCTGGCCGCCACCGCGGCACGCACAACGAATTCGTCCAGCGCGGAGTCGATCTCGCGCGCCGAGCAGGATCTGGCGATTGCGGCACGGTGCGGCGGACGGGTCGTCGGCGCCGGTGATGCGGAATGGCCGGCCGACGCCATGGTTGGCTTCTCGGCCGCGTTGGCCCGCGGAGTGCGCGGCGCCGGTCCTCCGTTCGCGTTGTACCTGCGCGGTCGCGCGCTGACCGGGCTGCCCGGACTTGGCGTGACCATCGTCGGCTCCCGGGCGAGCAGCGCGTACGGACAGCGGGTGACCGGCGAGATGGCGTACGAGCTTGCGGCGCGCGGGATGTCGGTGGTATCGGGCGCGGCCTTCGGCATCGATACGGCCGCCCACCGCTCGGCATTGCACGCCGAGCGGGCCGGGCTGACCGGTGCACGGCCCGCGGGTACGCCGGTGACGGTGGCGGTGTTGGCGTGCGGCGTCGACCGGGCGTATCCGGTGGCGAACGCAGCCTTGCTCGACGAGATCGCCAGGAGCGGGTCGGTGGTCAGTGAGTACCCGCCGGGCACCACCCCGGCTCGGCACCGATTTTTGGTGCGGAACCGCCTGATCGCCGGGCTCGGCGCCGGGACCGTGGTGGTCGAGGCCGGGCGCCGGTCCGGGACGCTGAGTACCGCCGCGGCGGCCGAGCAGTTGGGCCGGGTGGTGATGGCCGTCCCGGGACCGGTGACCTCGGCGATGTCGGTAGGTTGTCATCTACTGCTGGCGGATCGATTCGCCCAATTGGTCACCGGCGCGGGTGACGTCCTGACCGCTCTCGGGCGAGCGGGGGCTGAAGCCGGCAAAGCCACAGCAGCATCCGTTCCCGGTGCCGACCCCGCGCATCCCACCGACGGACTCGATCTGGTCACCGCTCGCGTCTACGACTCGCTGCCCACCTTCGAAACCGCCTCCGTCGAAGCACTTGTGGTCGAATCCGGATTGCCGGCCAACGACGTCCTCGGGTCTCTTGCGGTCCTGGAGATCCACGGCCTGACCGCCAAAGAAGGGACACTGTGGCGGCGGGTCACCCCGCCAAGCGTCTGACACGTCGCTTACCCTTTCTGGGTCGCCCGTCTGGCGGAACTACTCCCTGCCGGTGACGGTTTCCTTATTCAGGAGAAGCCCGGCAATGGACCGGCTTCGGCGTCCGTGGTCGCTGTGGCCGCCGCCCAGCGGGCGTTCGCGCCATGGCGGAGGGTGGTCGGCTAATCAAGCTCACACCGAGACAATGCCCTCGCCCGACCAGGTGGAGTCGGTCAGGATGGAGCGATGCTGCCGTTCCGTTTCCTGGCCGATGCCAGTGCGATCGTTCCCGGGCGTGAGCTGGCAGAAGGTGCCCGCCGTGCGGAGGCAATGGGGTACCACGCGCTGGTGATCCCGGATCACCTGTTGCGCCAGCTGTCACCGCTGGTGGCAATGACAGCCGTCGCTGCGGCCACCAGCACGCTGCGGGTGGGTGCGTTCGTCCTCAACAACGACCTGCGGCACCCGGCCGTGCTTGCCCAGGACCTCGCGGCCATCGACGTCGTCTCTGATGGTCGGCTCGATGTCGCGATCGGTGCGGGCTGGAACCAGCCCGAGTACGCGGCGATCGGTATCACCTTCGACCCGACGCCGGTCCGTCAGGCCCGGCTCGCGGAGGCGGTGACCGTCATCAAGCGGTGCCTCTCGGGCGAGCAGTTCTCATTCTCTGGCGAGCACTACCAGATCACCGACTACACCGGACAGCCATCGGTGCAGCGGCCGCACCCGCCGGTGATGATCGGCGGCGGCGGTCGGCGGACCCTGATGCTGGCCGGACGCGAGGCCGACATCGTCGGCCTCGCACCACGAGTCGGGTCGAACGGGCTGGACGCTCGTTCCCTCACCCTGGAAGCGACGAAGGAAAAACTGGCCTGGGTGGCGCAGGCGGCCGGCGATCGGTATGCCGACCTGGAATTCAATGTGTACCCATCGAGATGGCCGCCCGTGCTCACCAACGATCTGTCGGGCGAAGTTGCCAAGATCATCGCGGCGCTGCGGAACCAGACCGGTGTCGAGCTCTCCGAGCGTGAGGTGCTGGACTCGCCCCACCTGTTCATCGGGTCTACGGACCGACTGGCCGAGAAGTTCGAACAGCTACGGGCCGACCTGGGCATCAACTCGTTCATGGTGGGCGATCTGGGTGAACTGGAACCGGTGGTCGCCAGACTGGCAGGGACCTGACCGGAATCGACAGCGACCGGAATGCTTCACAACTGGATTTGCCATGTGCTCGTCGGCGTCTGCTGCGACCGCAATGCCTCTCGGGTCGACCGAATGGTCGACCAGCGAATCTCCGCAGGGATAGCGTGAGCTGCGTCCCCTATCCCTTGACGGCGGCCTCAAAATGCACGTTGGCTTCGGCCTTATTGGGCTTCGGCACTGTGATATCCGTTTCTATTGGTTGAACAGTTCAAAGCCTGTACGTCGGCGTTGCGGCGCGGTGTCGCCACGGTGGGATCGCGGTATCAGCGTCGAGGATGGCACCGGCCGGTGTTGTTCGTCGGCGCGGCGGAACACGGCGCGCCGGCAACAGCGATAGAGCCGGCGCAGTGTGCTGTGACAACGGCGCGCCTCCGCGGTGTGCCTTCCTGCCGCGGTGCGCCCGGGTTCCTACGGTGGGGAGATGGCCGTCAACCGGAGCCGCGCCGCCCGTGCCGCCCGCAAGCGCAAGCGGCGGATGGGCCTGGTCGAGCACGACCTGACCGCCGAGCAATGGGTGGCGCTGCGGCAGGCGTGGGGCGGCTGCGCGTACTGCGGCACCACCGGTACCGCGCTGCAACGGGACTGCGTGCAGCCGCTGTCCCGCGGCGGGCGGTACACCCTGGGCAACATCGCGCCCGCTTGCGGGCCGTGCAACGCCAGCAAGTGCAATGAAGAGGTCACCGGGTGGCTGCGCCGCAAGCGCCTGGACGAACGGGCATTCCTGCTCCGGCATTTGGAAATCACCGCGGTGCTGGCGGTGCGGTTCGCGAGCCAACCGGCGGCGTCCGCGGCGGAGCCCTGACAGGTCCCGCGACCGTCCCGTGCCGCCGAGACCCGGAGCGCCGAGCCAGAACACCGTGCGGCTGCGCGACGAGCACCACGTCGTTCGTGATCGGAACAACCAGTCCAGCGCACCGCCAGGCCCGAGAAATCGGTGAGCCGGCGGTCTGTCTGCCATTGCTGGTGAGCGGGGCTACCGCGGCTCTGCGGGCAATGCCACCACAAACGTGTGACAGCACATGACCGCTTCGGTCGGTTCGAACTTGCCGCGTTGGCGGCTGTCGGTCTGATGGCCGGACTGGTGTCGCTGTCCGTCGCGCCTGAGGCCGGCGCTGCCTTCTGGGCCGGAAAGGAAGCCGGCGCGAAGCTTGGGTTGGCGTCCGTCAGTCGTCGTCGCCGAAGGACTGGGTGGTGACCGCCCATGGAATATCAGGATCGGATCCGATTGACCAGACTTGGTGTGGCGCAGACTGAAGTGGCATCGCAGACGGCAATCAACAGCCGGCGCTGAAGCGGTCGAAGGGCGGGTCGAGGAGTTTGTCGCCGACCTGGCCGATTTCGCACACGCGCATGCGCGACGCGCTCGGCTGCGCCGTCGGTCACAGGCGATGATGAGGAGAGTGCCGGAGTCGGGGATCGCCTGCGATGGCACGCATGAGTTTCACTGTGTCGCCGGTGCTCCAGGAACCCACCCTTCGGTGAGGTTGACCCACGGATTGTGACCGCGATTGAGGCTGATGACACGTTCGCGTACTTCAGCCCGGACCCATGTCTCTTTTGCCACGGTTACAGTAGGCTCGCAAACGGGGCGCGCATCCTTGTTCGTTTGTTCAATGGGCCGAGTTCACATTGTCTTAGGGCGGAGGCATTCGGTAATCGCGGTTTTCCTGTCAGTGAGCGCACGCCCTCCACGTCACGTCGACGTGAGCGACAACGTGTGCAGGACAGTACGTCTGGGTTTCCGTTTCATTGCTGTGCAAGGCCGCACGCTGTGCTACCAATGACAGCGTGAGCCAGTGCACTGAAAGTGGGCACTTGCCTGCGGCAATTGTGCCGCAGGTAAAAATCAGATCGGCGACCATTCATTGCTGCTGCAGTACTGCATGGTAATTTGCAACAAGAACGCCAAATGCGTCGACGCGACTCCGTTGAGGGCGTCAATTCCTGCATGCGCACGATCACATCAACTTCCTGCCGACACGGCGGGGGAAAAGAGCGTCACTTGAGCATCACAGAGCAGTCGCCCATCGACACACTGGCGGTCAATGCGGCTACTAATCTCATTCCCGGCGCTGGGGCACTGGGATTCGGTATCGACGTGACCGCCGCGGTGGATTGGACGGAGCGGACCTCGCTGTTGGTCGGTCTGGACACCGCGCACGGCACCAACGTTCTCGAGCCGCAGAGCGGCCCGAACCAAACGGAGTACCTGCTCCCGAACAACGTCAGTGTCGCCGACATCTGGCAGATCAGCACCTCATACGACATGTTCTCCTCGCGCGAGGAGTACGCCACGGCCATGTCGGCGGCCGCGCAGGTCAAGGGTTCGGCATGGGGCTTTTCTGCGGAATTCAACGCCAGCTACGCGAAGATCGCCGAGGGTCAGTCGACGGCGTTCTACGGTCAGTCGACAACGAACTCGAGTATGTGGAACGTCGCGATCAAAGACCTCTCCGACCTGTCGTTGGATCGCACATTCCAGGCAGCCCTCGGCGATCTGCCCAGCGCCTTCACCCCGGCGAACCAGCACGAGTTCTTCGCGTTCTTCGCCAAGTGGGGGACACACGTCATCACCTCGGCAACCGTGGGCGGGAGCGTGGATTACTCCGTCACCGTCAAAACGAGCGCGAACCTGACGAAAGAGTCCGCGGCGGCAAGTGCGTCGTTCGAGTACAAGAGCGTGCTCCTTGACGCCTCCGGTTCGGCATCCGCGGACTGGAAGAGCATGGGGCAGGCATGGCTTGCCTCCCGCAAGGCAAGTCTGGTTGTCACAGGCGGTGACCCGGACATCCTCGAGAGGTTCATCCCACCCACCGATTTCGCCGAACCGGTCAATTTCAACGACGTGTTCCAGAAGTGGGCAGCGACTGTGTCCGGACGGCCCGGTATCGTGGCCGCGCGTTTGCAGCCGATCTCCAACCTTGCCGCGGGCGCCCAGGGTGAGGTGCTCGAGCAAGCCCTTGCCATGTACTTGAACGCCAGTGCAGAAGCTGCCGTCGAGATGACGATGCCGTACGGCAAGCCGGTCACCGCCTCGCTGTGCTCGATGGGTGTCGGGGTCACCTCAGTGCCGGCGCCACACCCCCAAGAGGTTGCGGTGCAGCCGATGTACTGGATCGTGTTGGCCGATCACAACGGCAAAGTGGTGTTCAACGAGAACGTTCTTTCCGGTGACCCCGACGACCTGGACCAGCTCATCGCGAACGCGACGGGAGCCGCCGGAGCGGGCAACTACTGGACCATTGCGGTGTCATACGGGACAGTGGGAGTGCTCAGCCCCGCTGCGCTGCAGTGGTTCAAGTCCTGGGGCGTGTCGATTCCGAGGACATGGCCGGAGTACCCGGGCTTCCCGCATTTGTTCACCGCGGTGGGCCAGAGCAATTCCAGCTCCTATCCGGCGATCGTCGGGGCATGGTCGCCGGGCATTGATCCCTCGGTGATCCAGTACCGGGTGAGTGCGCAGGCTCCGCTGTACGCGGGCGGGTCGGTCGGCGGCTGATCTTGGCGGTGATCGTGGTCGTCTCCCATACCGGACGGGGGACCGGGTTCGGAAGGGTCGCAACCGGAATCGGGACGGCGCTCGCAACGGAACACGACGTGCACATGGTCGGGTTGGGCGATACCGCCACGGGAGACCCGTGGGTCGGGCACCAGCACGATCCCGTCTTTGACCCCACCCGCACCGCCGCCGCGGGAAGCGTTGTTCGCGCGACGCTTCCCGCCGCGGCCGTTCTGATCGGCGAAGCCCAACTGACCGGGTGGATTGCCACTCGGCTGCGTCGTGACGGATTTACCGGCATCATCGTCGCGTACGTGCCGATCGAGGGTCCCGTACTCGACCGAGCGCCGCTCCTCGGGCTGCGCAACGCCACGGCCGTCGTTGCCTACACCAGCATCGGCGCCGGAGCACTCGCAGCATGCAATGACTGTGACATCCGGGGACAGCGCGATTCCGGACCTGACCGTCATCCCGCACGCCGTCGACTCCTCCGCCGCACGCGGTGACGGTCGGTCCAGGACTCGGATGCGGTCGGAGCTCGTCGACGCCGGGTTGCTACCCGACACCGGGTCGACCGCCGGCCCGTGGTTCCTGAACGCCAACCGCAACGATTGGCGCAAACGCCCCGAGCTCACCATGCAGGCCTTCGCGCCGATCGCCGAGCAGCATCCCGACGCCCGTCTGGTGATGCACTGCCAGCCGTGCCGGCCGGACATGGACCTCAGAATCGAACAGGCCCGCCTGGGCCTCGGACACCACGTCATTTTCAGCCAGCAAGAGTGTCAGCAGCCATGGCCGGATGAACAGCTTTCCCTGCTGTACGCGAGTTGCGAGATCGGGGTCAGCAGCACCATGGCCGAGGCCTGGGGTCTGGTCGGCTTCGAGCATGCAATGCACGGCGCCGCTCAAATTCTGCCCGAACATGCTGTGCTGAGGGAGATCTGGGGGGACGCTCCATCATGGGTTCCAAGAGGAACTGAGACCCGCGTGGACATGACCTTCGCCGGCGCCGAGCCACAGGTGGACGCCATGACCGAGGTCATGCACAGCCTCGTCGAGAACCCCGACATCATGCGCAATGTCGGTCTGGCCTGCCGCGACCGGGCCCGTGATCGGTCACTGTCCTGGGAAGCCGTGGGAACTCAATGGCTCACCCTCATCGCGTGTTTGCTGGACGGAGCCTGCGCTCGTCACCGTCCTGGGCAAGGGAGCGGCTAGGACGCTCTGGACACCTGCAGCTGTTGCCATCATCATCAGCGCCCCGACATCCAACCCTGCGACGACAATGGGGGCATCCCGTACCGCGACAACAAGTTGGCATTGCGCGTCCGTCGGCCCCGCGACAACATGATCGGAGGCTGAAGTCCACCGCGCACCGTCGGAAAGAGCTGGCGCAATGCCGTCCGTCTACAAGAATGCAGCCGGCTCACGAGCGGTGCGGGAATGGTGTTCGCGTGTATTGGCGAGAGCTGACTTCCCACTCAGCAGCGCGACGCTGGCGACCAGCGTCGGAGACGTGGTAGTCACCTCCGCCGGAGCCGGCCGGGTACGCATCGTCCTGATCCCCGGGACCGGCTACAACGCCGCGGCGGCACTCCCATGGTTGAAGGCGCTGTCAGCGCGCTGGGCGACCACCGTGATCGATCTACCGGGGCAACCCGGACTCAGTGACCCGAATCGTCCTCGCCGTGCCCGGCTCGCCTGGTACGGCCGCGTGCTGGACGAGATCCTGGCGGTGATGGACGTCGACGACGTCGTGCTGGTGGGCAATTCGTTGGGTGCCGCCGTGGTCCTGGCCGCCGCCTCACCTCGAATCACCGCCCGGGCGTTGATCTCACCTGCCGGCATCATCCGCCTCAACATTGACCCCACAGTGACGCTGGCGTCGGCCGTGTGGCTGCTGGATCCGACACCTGCACACACTCGCCGCATGCTCCGGTGGTTTGTTTCCCCGGGCGCGGATCTGCCGGAAACCGACGTGGAGTGGATGACCCTGATGGCCGCCCGTTGCCGGCCGACTCTGGCTCCACCACCTGTGCCGGTCGACATACTTGCCCGGTGTGCCGAACAGCCGTGTGTCGTCGGAGTCGGAGAGCATGACGTGTTCCTGCCGGCTGGCAAACTGGCGCCGGCCGTGCGCCGAACAATGAATCTCGATCTCCGGGTCTTCCCCGGCGTCGGACACCTCACAACGCCGGCGGACCTCGACACAGTCGTCTCGCTGATTGCGGAGGTTGTCGGCCGGGAGACCAACTGACTTCCGTCGCGGGGACCGCGGAGGCGGCTGACCGGTGCTCCGCTCGGCGCGGAGTTTCGTGGCCTTCGACGGGGATTGATCAGAATCGAAGAAGTGCGCGGACTGACTTGGCCACTAGCCTTTGCGGAGCCCAGGAGACGTCGACCTGGCACTCAACGGAAGGAGATTCGTTCATGACCACGAAAACCGCAGGAGCCACGTCGGCCGGATTCAGTGCGCAGGAGCGGGATGCGATGAAGGCGCGCGCCGCCGAGTTGCGCGCCGAGGGCAGGCAAGGCGCCAAGAAGGCGGATGGCTTGCAGGCGGCCCTGGACGCCATCGAAGCGATGACGCCGCAGGATCGTGCTGTGGCCGAGCGGGTGCACGTCACGGTCACATCGGCCGCCCCGGAACTCGCGCCGAAGACCTGGTACGGCATGCCGGCCTATGCCAATGCCGATGGCAAGGTCGTCGTCGCCTTCAAGAATGCGGGCAAGTTCAATCTTCGCTATTCGACCCTGGAATTCCAGGACGCTGCGAAGCTCGACGAAGGTGACGCCTGGCCGGTGTCGTTGGCAATTGTCAAGTGGACACCTGCCGTGGAAACCAGGGTGGCTGACATGGTGAAAACCGCTGTCTCCTGACCAAACTCATCAGACAAATCTGCAGCGACGAATCAGCCGATCCCGTGCGGGTACGGTGCGCCCACGATCCAACCGCCCGGCCGGGCGGGGCCGCCGGGAGCCTCAACGATTTCGACCGGGTCGTCCAGCTGAACGGTTCCGGGTTCGATGACCCAGCAATCCAGACCCAGCTGACCGCCGAAGACGTTGCGGATGCGCCGGAAGACATCCAGGTCCTGTTCGCCGGTGTCCGGGTCGATCGTGGTGACGACGCACCGTTGCCGTCGCCGATGTACTCCGATCAGTGCCTCGCCGATCCGGAATGCCCGGCCCGGCAGGTCGGCCTCCAGGTCGGCGGGAATGCCGGAGAGCATGAGGTTCGGCCGCAGTCGACGAATGTCCTCGCCGAACCGCGCGACCGCACCGTCGGTCGCGACCAAGAGGTTGAGGATGTCGAATCGGTCGGGACTGGTGTCGGCGACCAATCGGGCGCCATCTCCGGCTCGTTCTCGGATCAGGTCGAGTGCCTGCGGGGATTTCCAGGAGTGGCCGTCGACGAGCGGCGAGCCGTCGGAATCCGTGGCAGCGGGGAGGGTCAGCAGTCCGGGCCGGGTACGCCCCGTCAATGGTCCCCGCGGGCCGGCGACGTGGACCACCCGATCACCTTCCACGCCGTCGGCGGTGAGGCGCCCGACTTTCAGCGCCTCACCGCGCAGCGATTTGACCGGGTACCGCCACAGTTGTTGCAGGCGAACATCTCCCATGCTGATCTCCTGGTTGCTCACTGACGCGGACTGGTGGCGGAATGGCCGGCTGATGAGCTATCGCGCGACTGCAGCGACGGCGGGAGCGACGCGGGTGTCATAGAACATTGCGATGCCGTCCGCGATCTGCTGAAGGTTGTCTTCGACGGCGAAGTGGCCGGAGTCCAGCCGCACCAATTCGGCGTCGGGCAGATCCCGCAAATAGGCCTCACCACCAGCAGGGGTGAAGAAGATGTCACCCTGCCCCCAGAAGATCAGCGTCAACGGCTGGCGCTCGCGGAGAGATTGCTGCCAGGTCGGGTACATCGCCGCATTGGTGCGGTAGTCGTAGAACAGGTCCAACTGGACCCGATGCGCATGAGGACGGGACAGGAAGAACAGATCCGTGTTCCAGTTGTCCGGGCTGATCTTGGTCAGGTCGGGATGCCCGGTGGTGTAGATCGCCTTGACCGTCTCCGGCTGCAGGAACGCCTCCAGTGGCGCCTCGGTCACGGCGCTCCTGTCGATCCACAATGCGTGCCGGATGCCGTCCCACGCCGCGGTGAAACCTTCCTCGTAGGTGTTGGCATTCTGGATCACCTGCCACTGCAACCATTCCGGATGCGCCGCGATCAGCCGATTGCCGATCGGTCCGCCGTAATCCTGCATGTAAATCCCCATCGGACCGGTGAATCCCACCTCGGCGAGCAGGCCGTCCACGATTGCGGCCAGGTGGTCGAAGGTGTAGTCCCACGTCGCGGGATCGGGCATGTCCGTGTTGCCGAACCCAGGGTAGTCGGGCGAGAGGACGTGGAAGCGATCCGCCAGCGCGGGGATGAGGTTACGGAACTGGTGCGATGACGCCGGAAAACCTCCGAGCAGCAACAGCTTCGGCAGGGCCGGGTCACCGGCTTCGCGGTAGAAGACGTCGAGTCCTTCGACTCGAGCGGAGTGGAACGTCGTCATGCTGACCTCCGTAGTGTCGACCGCTGGGCTTCGCCAATGACGATCGTTGAAATGACTGACGGAGAGTGGGCGTCTGGCAGTGTCCGCGTCTTACCCTTCCCGGAAAAAAACCTTGGCCGCCGCGGGACCGGCACCGGCAGCAGCCGATCGGTGTATGCGGCTACTGAACGGCGTCGATCGCGAGTTCGTACAGATTCGATCGCAACAGGGTGGTCTCGGGGCCGGGCGGCGGGACCGTCATCGAGCCCGACCGGTCGGCGGCGGCTTGGTCGAAGTCGTGCCAGTAGGAGACATGCAGGGCGCGTCCGTGTGGCCGGTCGACCAGCAGGCGGAAGCCCAGGAAGCTGTCCCCCTCGTGCGCGACGACCGCATTGTTGCGCGTGTGGGCGATGACGTCCTCGGCTCGCCTCGGAGTGAAGGCAATTTCATCGATGCGCACCCACATGCCGCAACTCCCGAGTTGTCGAAGATCACGAGGAGAACGGTTCGGCGGCACCGAAGCGTGCAGCAGCGTCCCGCAGGCCCAGATAATCCTCCCGGCACGCCGGGCAGCTGCGCAGGTGCGCCGCCAGGCCCGGTTGTGATGCGGCCGCGTCGGCGCCGGACAGTTCGGCCTCGACGAAGGAATGCAGGACCTCGAAGCCGGCGGCGCACCCCGAATCGACGGTGCTGTCGGGCAGCAGCGCCTCGATATCCCGTGGAGTCGTCATGCGGTTGATCCAGACGGCTGAGTCGGACGTTCGTATCCAGCGGATTGCAGGCTGTTGCGGAGCTTACGCCGTGCATCGAACAGCACCTTGTACACCGAATTGCGGTTGGCCCCGAGTTCCCGGGCCACGGCATCCATGGGCACCTCGTTGAGCGCGACAGCCACGAACACCCGCTGCTGCAAAGGTGTCAGGTCACGCCGGATCGCCTGGCTCAGCGCTGCGAACATCTCTCGGTGTTCGGCGCTCCGATCCGGGGCCGCGGTGGTGAGGTCCGGAAGACGCTCCCAGCCGTCGGAATCCATGGTGCGGTGGTGTTGCTGCCAGAAATGCCGGCCCATCTTCGCCGAGACCTCGAGCATCACGAATTTGTATGCCCACGTGGTGAACTTGCTGTCTCCTCGGAAGCCGCGGTATTTCAATCGGATCGCCATCAGTGCGTCATCGCAGGCCTGCTGTGCAATGTCGTCGAGTTCAGGACCGCTGAGTCGGAGCGATCCCGCTCGGCGGGACGCCTCGTATCGGGCGACCCGCAGCAGAACCTCGTGCAGGGCGGACACGCAACGTTCATGATCACGGCCCGACGAACCCAACCCGTCGATCCACAATCGCGACGCGGCATCCATCACCGTGCTCACCCGTCCGTCATCGGTCGTGGTGGTCGCGGTCGGCGCGCCCCGGAGCGGCATGACGGGAATCTATACCGATGTCCGTATCCAGCCGCCCCCGCCCCGGCGACGGTCAGCGCAGTCAGGCAGTCGCTCGTCCCCGCTGTGCGAGTGGGACATCGTCGGCGTGCCCGCTTTACCATCGCACGATGGTCCACCGCACCGATGCCGGCACAACGGCCCGGCGATGATCTGGGACGTCGTCGTCATCGGTGCAGGGCTGGTCGGTTCTGCTGCGGTGCGGCACCTGGCCGGCGCCGGCGCGAAGGTTGCCGTCGTCGGACCGGAGGAACCCGAAGATGACGCCGCTGCACTTGTTTTCGCAAGTCACTACGACCAGGGCCGGGTCCAGCGACTGATCGGATTCGATGACCTGTGGACCCGGCTGAGTGTCGAAACGGCGGCGGCGTGGCCGGACCTCGAGCGGCTGACCGGGCTCACCGTGCACGACCCGGTGGGATGCCTGTACCTCAGTCCGCGACCGGACAGCTACCTTGCCGCCGCGCCGGCCATCGCGGAACGGTTCGGCCTGCCGTGTCAGGTGGTCAACGGTGCGGCGTCGGTGCAGGCGCTCGCACCGCAGATCCGCGTGCCGGACGGCGTTGTCGGATTGTTCGAACCGGGCCCGGCGGGCAGCCTGAACCCGAGGGCCGTCGTCGCGGCGCAATTGCTGGCCGCCGAGCAGGCGGGTGGAGCGGTGCTCCGGGATGTGGTCACGTCGCTGCACCGGGAGCGCGGGATCACCGAGGTGACGACGGCCTCCGGTCAGGTCCACCGCGCCAGCGGAGTCGTCGTGGCAACCGGTTCGTTCACCAACGCCTGCGCGCTGCTCGGCCGTCGGCTCGATGTGCTGGTGAAAGGCGAAACTGTTGTGCTTGCGGAGGTTTCAGCCGCTACGGCGTCGGAGATGGCAACGATGCCGTCGGTGCTGTACGAGGTCGAAACACCTCAATTCGATGGCATCTACCTGATCAAACCGCTCCGTTACCCGGACGGGCGGTACTACCTGAAGCTGGGCATGAACCAGGCCGTCGATCCTCTGCTGGGTGACATCGAGGCGATGCGGCGATGGTTCCGCGGCGCGACATCTGACCAGTACTCAGCGGACGGCAGCGTGGAGCGGTTGCGCCGCGAGGTGTTGTCGCTGTTCCCGGACACCGCCTTCCTGGGCTTCCGCACGAAGCGATGCATCCTGAGCCGGACAGTCGACCGCCGTCCCTATCTGGGGCCGCTGGGCGATGGTGTGGTGGTCGCAATGGGCTGCAACGGATACTCGGCGATGGCGTCGGATGCACAGGGCCGGGTCGCGGCGAGCGTGGCCCTGACCGGGGAAGTGCCGGCCGGTTACGACGCCGACGAATTGGCTGTCAGAACAACGGGGGACTGAACAGCGCAGTTTTGAGAAATACCCGAAAAGGACGAATCGGGCGATAGCCGAAAGTTCCCGATCCGGTCGTTTCGATGTAAACCGGCCGACGTATGCTTCCCGCTCGAGGACGCGCAATGCGCCCTTTCCCGACGAGGAGGCCGCCCATGGGCACGATCACCACCGGAGACGGTACGGACATCTTCTACAAGGACTGGGGGACAGGCCAGCCGATCGTCTTCAGCCACGGCTGGCCGCTGTCGGCCGACGACTGGGACAGCCAGTTGCTGTTCTTCCTGAGCCACGGCTACCGGGTGATCGCGCACGATCGGCGTGGCCACGGCCGGTCGACGCAGACCGGCGGCGGCCACGACATGGATCACTACGCCGATGATCTCGCCGCGCTGACAACACATCTCGATCTCCGTGATGCCGTGCACGTCGGGCATTCCACCGGCGGCGGCGAAGTGGTGCACTACATCGCCCGGCACGGCGAAGACCGCGTCGCCAAGGCGGCGCTGATCAGTGCCGTGCCACCGCTGATGGTGCAGACCGAGGCCAACCCAGGAGGTCTGCCGAAGAGCGTTTTCGACGATCTGCAGGCGCAGCTGGCTGCGAACCGATCCGAATTCTATCGAGCGTTGCCGTCCGGGCCGTTCTACGGATTCAATCGGCCGGGCGTCGAATCCTCCGAGGCCATCATCGAGAATTGGTGGCGTCAGGGCATGATGGGTGGTGCCAAGGCGCATTACGACGGCATTGTTGCATTCTCCCAGACCGATTTCACCGAAGACCTGAAGAAGATCACCGTGCCGGTGCTGGTGATGCACAGCGAGGACGACCAGATCGTTCCCTACGCAGATTCCGGACCGCTGTCGGCGGCGCTCCTGCGGAACGGCACGTTGAAGACCTATGCCGATTTCCCGCATGGGATGCCCACGACCCAGGCGGACACCATCAACGCCGATCTGTTGGCGTTCCTGCAATCCTGAGCGGCGGCGACGCGTCGTCGCACTGCTGCGGACCGGTCCGGGCAGCTAAGCCCACGGAACGGGCGCGCCGCCGAGGCCGGTGACCGAGCCCGCCAGCAGTCTCGCGGACGCGGTGCCGATCGTGCAGGCGGCTCGGTACGGCCCGCTGTGCCCGGGTCCCCACCCCTCGCGCACTTCGCCGTCGGGGCTGGACATCGGCATCACGCCGATCCGGAGGGTTCCGTCGGACGTGGGGTCTGCCATCCCGGTGATCCGGCCCGCCAGCGTCACGCAGGACGGTCCGAAGGCGGCGACCGGATCGATCGCCGCGTCGGCGACACGCCAGCCCAGGATCTCGGCCGGATGTGGCCCGTCACAGGAAACCGACACGTGCAGCGTCACGGTGCTTCCAGGGATGCAGAGCGCCGCCGGATTGTGCCGTGCCGATCCGGCGAACAGTTGAGCCGTGTCCCCGCTCAGTGGGCCGTGCGAGCCGGTCATCACGCACGCCTGCCAGGCCGGGGTGGCAGGCGACGACACCGTCCCCACGTCGACCATCGAACCGATGAAGGGCGCACTGCCTGACGGCGCGGGCCCGAGGGTGTGGAAAGAAACGGCAAATGCCGGCCACCACGGCCCCAGGACGGGAGATCGCTCACCGTCGGCGTCCAACGGGTGTACCCCGAGGAAGGAGTAGGCGGTTGTCGCGCAGGCAGCCAAGTTCGGTCGGGGCACCCGCGTCTGGCGCCCGGTCGCGCCGGTGGACGTCGCGCCGTTGGACGTCGCGCCGGTGACGGTGATGATCTGCCCGAGATGCGTTTGCGCGCAAGGAACCACGTCGGTCAGCGACAGGCCGGGCAGCTCGATGTCGGACGGGACCGCCTGCGCGCAGTCACCCACTTGTGGCGCGGGAGGAAAGACGTGCGCCGTGGCGGTGCCGGCGATTCTTTGACCCGCACGCAGTGGAACGATGATCGCCGCCAGAACGGCGACGAACACCACACCGAGCCCGATGACGCGGCCGCCCATACCGAACTGTAGGCCGCACCGGCGTCGAAGGACACCGGGTTGCGTGCCATCACGGCGTCAACAGGCACGTACTGCATTGGGCGATTCGCGCAGTCAGGGGTATGTGGACGTCAGAGGTATGTGGAATGGAACCGAGGGGCGGACTCGTGAGACAGCAGGCATTCGATCCCGAACCTGGACGCGAAACAGCGCACGACGCGACGTCGGAATTCCCTGGCGTACCTACCCCAGGCGGCGGCCGGTGACGACCAGCTCGCTGTGGGCGCTGCTGTTGGTGATGGCGGTCGCCGCCGCAGAGAATCCACACTTGTGAGCTTCTACGCTGAACCGATGATCTTCGGGCGGATCGAAGCGTGCCGACGCCTCGAGGTGCTCGTTGCGCAGGCTCGTGCGGGCGTCGGTGGTTCGCTCGTCCTGAGCGGGCCGGCCGGCATCGGCAAGACCACGCTGCTGCACTTCGCGGCCGAGATCGCGACCGACTGCCAGGTGCTTCGCGCGACCGGATCACCGACGGAGACCGGCCTTCCGTACGCCGCCCTGTCACAGTTGCTGGAACCGATCCTTGACCTGTTGCCGGCACTGCCCCCGGTTCAGGCGGCGGCAGTGCAAGCGGCGCTGGCCCTGGGTCCGCCGGTCGAGCCTGCGATCGCCCCTGACGTGTTCCCGGTGTACTCCGGCACGTTGTCGTTGTTGTCCGCGGCATCGGCCGCCCGGCCCGTCATCGCGCTGGTGGACGACTGCCAATGGCTGGATGCCGAATCCCTCAGGGCCCTGCTGTTCGCAGCCCGAAGGCTTGCGCACGACGGGGTCGGCATCGTCCTTGCTGCACGATCGGAAACCGACCTGGCCCCGCCGCGGACCTCTCTGCCGGTCCTGGACCTCGCCGGTCTGGACGCATCTGCAGCCGCGGCGCTGATCTCCGCACGTGGGATGACGGTGACACCCGACGTCCTCGAATGGCTCGTCCGCTCCACCGGGGGCAATCCGCTCGCGCTGCTGGATGTGCCCGCCTACCTGCCGACCGCCGAGTTGGCATTGCGGGCACTTCGCGATGAGCCGGCACCGGTGGGGTCGGTGCTCCGGGCCGCCTACGGCCACGCCGTAGCCACCATGTCGGACGCCGAGCGGCAGGCGCTGGTCATCGCGGCGATGCTCGACGGGAGCGAGATGCCTGTTGTGACAGCGGCACTGGCCGCCGCGCGATTGTCTGTTCCCATCCTTCAGGTGGCCGAGGATGCAGGCCTGTTGATCCTGGGGACGTCGGTGATGCGGGTTCGTCACCCGCTGGTGCGGTCAGCAGTGATCGAAGCGGCGCCACCGGGCGCCCGGCGGGCCGCCCATCTGGCGTGCGCGGACGGCCTGCGAAGTTCACCGCTGCCGGCGGACGCGGAAGCACTGGTATGGCATCTCGCCGATGCGGCCCTTGGCCCTGACGAGGCCGTTGCCGAACGGCTGGAGCAGTTGGGGACGCGAGCCATCGCCCGCACCGGCGACGCGGCGGCCTGCTTGACGTACCGACGCGCGGCTGACCTGAGCGAACGTGGCGAAAACCGAACCAGGCGACTGATCGCCGCCGCCAGGTCCGGTCTGGCCGCTGGGTTGCCGTCGGAAAGCCAGAAGTTGCTCGATGATCTTGACAGCCGGCCCGTTGCGACCGCTGTCCAACTCGCCCAGATCGAGCACCTGCGCGGCAGGCTCCGAGCCGCCCGGGGCGATCCTCCGGGCGCAGCCAATGCGCTGTTCCGGGAGGCGACCCAGATCGCCGGCACCGACCCGGGGCTCGCTGTCCAGATGGCCGTCGACGCGGCATTCTCCGCCGTCCTCGCCGGCGAGATGGAGCGGGCGGCCGCTGCCGGTCAGCTGATCGCTTCGATCGAGAACGACCCCGGCACAGCGATGCTCGCAGATCTGATCGTCGGAACGGCCATGGCAATGGGTGGAGCCGGCGATGATGCGCGCGTCCGCCTCGACCGGTGCCGGCCGGCCTTCGACAACCCGGACCCACCCACCGATGTGCTGCCGCTGGTCATCTATCTCGCCACCGCGTACGCCCTGGTCAACCGCTTCGACGACGCGCTTCCACTGCTTCGGCGGGCAATCGGCATCGCCCGCGAGCGCGGCGCCCTCGGAATACTGCCGTTCGCGCTCGCGATGTCGGCGACGACCGCGTACCGCGTGGGGGATTGGGATCACGGGTACGCGCAGGCGTGTGAGGCGGTCAGCCTCGCCGAGGACACCGGACAGGCACACATTCGTCCCAATGCGCTGGTGATGAAGGCGCAGATCGACGCGGCACGGGGGCTGGAGAGGGCGCGCGCCGATGCGTTGTCGGTGATCGACGATTCGGCGGCGATGGGAGCGACCTTCATCGAAGCGCAGGGATGGAGCGCGCTCGGACTGCTGGAGCTGAGCCGCGGCGACCCCGCCGCGGCGATCGAGCCGCTGCGACGGTGCGGCGAGCTGTCCGAGCGGTTCGGCGTGTTCGAACTGGGCCACCTGCAGTGGGCAGCCGAACTCGTCGAAGCCGAGATGCGCTGTGGCGCAGCTCAACACACCGCTGCGACGATGAAGATTCTACGGCAGGCGACCCATCCGGCCGCGACGTCGTTCGACCGGGCGGTGCTGGCGCGCTGCGAGGCCATTGTCGCGACGGACGCATCGTGGGAGGCCGCATTCGAAGAATCCCTGCAGCTGCATCGAGGTGCCAACCTCCGTCCGTTCGAGTTGGCACGGACACAGCTGTGTTTCGGTGAGCGACTGCGCCGCCACCGGCGGCGCCGGGACGCTCGCGCACATCTGTCCGAGGCGTGGACGAGCTTCAACGGCCTTGGCGCACACGGGTGGGCCGAGCGGGCCGCCCACGAGCTGGCGGCGCTGGGCGGCCGCGCGCCCCGTCCGGTCTCCCACGTCAGCGACCTGCTGACGCCACAGGAACTCCAGGTTGCGGTGACCGTGGCCGGTGGCGCCACCAACCGCGAGGCCGCAGGCGCGCTGTTCCTGAGCCAGAAGACAGTCGAATTCCATCTGAGCAACATCTACCGGCGGCTGGGCCTACGGTCACGCAGCGAGCTGCTCACCGTCCTGCAGGAGCGGGAGCGGCGCGTGCACGCCGCCGCAACCGTGGCCGGCCGAGCAGACACCTGAGATGGCTGACGGCAACCGGTGGCCACCCCTCGAGGCCACCCGTCCCACTCCGTCATGCTTCGCCGGCCGGCGCGGACACGTGAGTCGTGCGTAGTAGATAGCCTCCCCGGACCGACTGCACCGGGGTGGCACCCTGGTTGCGAGAGCGGCACCCAGTGGCCACGGGGAGCTGTGACGTGCGATACCCCCTGAACTCAGCCGAGGTACCGGCTCCATGGGCCGCGTATCGCGAAGACATGACCGGGCTCCTGCACATTGCCGAAGAGCACCGACCCGTCCGGGGCGAAGTTTGGCCCGGTCATCTCGCTGTAGACATTGCCGCCCGCATCGTTGACCTCTTGGACGATCAGATTCCGGGCGATGGCCTGAGCCCCGGTCTGCCGGCTCCAGCTGAGCAGGTGGTTGGCCGTGTTGCCGTCCTCGCTCAGGATGAGGCTGCCGTACGGGGACACATGACAGCCGTCAGGACCGTCGAAGCCCAGGTCGAGGCTGAGGCCGAGAGTCGCTTCCCAGCCGGGAGTTTCGGCGTGCAACAGGGCGTTGTAGGGGAAGTACGCCACCAAGGTGAGCGTCCGGTCCGCGTAACGGTAGAACCAGAGCTGGCCGTCGTGCGGGGTGGCGTCAGCCGGCAGATCCCCCTGCGCGAAGGCGAAACTGGCCACGAAGTACAGGCCGGAGTCGTCACCCCACGCACCTTCGAGCTTCTTGGAATGGGTGACCACCCCGCTGTCGAACTGCTTGCGCAACGAGGTGGTGGTGGCGTGCCGGTCCGGCACGTCGACCCAGGTGGTCGCAAACGGCCGACCGATCTGAGCAGCGGTGATGTAGGCCAGATCCGGCAGGACACTGCCGTCCGCCGTCAACACCGCCAGCGCCTGCAGGGTGCCGGAGTCCGATGTCAGTGATCGGGCAATGTAAGGCTTCAGCCGGTACCCGTCGGGTGCGGTCCACCGGTACAGCAGCCCGGTCGGCTTGCTGGCATCCTCGGTGAGGTAGACGCGGCGTCGACTGGGCTCGACGACGACTGCCTCGTGCGGTGCCCGCCCCCACGCGGTGATCGGGAGCGGCGATTGCTCGTTCGTCCCTTCGGCAAACACCTCGAACACGTATCCGTGGTCTTTCTGGAGTGTGCCGGTGCCTGCCTTTGCTTCAGTCTCCTCGCAGGTCAACCAGCTGCCCCACGGCGTTGGCCCGCCCGCACAGTTGCTGTACGTGCCCGACAACCCCACCCACTCGGACAGCCGCCGGCCGTCCCGAGTGGTCTCGATCACGGTGCAGCCTCCGCCGAGGGCACCGGGGTCATAGACGGTTCCGGCCACCAGCGGCACGGGGTACTGCGCTCCGGGGCTTGCCTCGTGATTCTGAATCAGCCGCAGGTTCCGGCCGCTCCGGACGGAAACGGTGCCGTCGGGGCGTTCCGGCGTCTTGCCGATGGTCTTGCCGGTGCCGTCGTGCACGTCCGTGTCGCCCGATACCGCGACCACCTCGTAGCTGAAGCCTGCAGGGAGAGCCAGCAGGTCACCGGGCGCGGATTGCAGCGGTGGGAAGAGCGCATTCGACCGCTGATGCGACGCCGACCGGCTCGGCAGGCGTTCGGGTGCAGGAAGTGCGGCCGCATCGGCCGCAGCACCGAGGCCTGCAGAGGCGCTCAGCACAGCGGCCCCGGTCAGCGCCGTGGTCCCGAGCATCTGACGACGATTGAGTGGCATTTCTCCTCCAGGTGACATGCAGGCAGCGCGTCGACACTGCTCCCCGGGGGCGGCGCGGAGGCGACAGGAATGTGAACACCGCCTGAACGGCCGACTATCGATCCGTCGGTCAGAGCATCAACCTGCTGCGGCGCAATGCATTCGGTGGCCTTGTGCTGCGACCAGGGGTGGGCCTCCGTAGAGTCCGTGCAATGGTGATCTCGGATCCGATGGTGTCGTCCGCCATCACGGCGCAGCCAATGGATCCCGAGTCCCGGTCCTGGGTGCGGGGTCTGACCTCGACCGGACCGGAGCACGATGCCGCTGTCGTGCGTTTGCACGAGCTGTTGCTTCGCGTGAGTACCGCCGAAGTCCACCGGCGGAGCGCCCGATTCCGTCTCTACGGTCCCGAGGTCGACGACCTTGCTCACCAGGCCGCCGCCGACGCGACGATGTCGGTGTGCGCGAGAATTGAATCGTTCCGTGGGGAGAGCCGCTTCACCACCTGGGCCCACACCTTCGCCATCTTGGAGGTGTCGGCGAAGTTGGGCCGGCATTTCTGGCGTGACGCCGGTGATTCCGGTGAGCCGGATTGGGAGGACCTGCCGGCGCCGTTCGCGAGCGGGCCGGACGGGGCGGCCGAAGGCACAGAGCTGCTGGACGCGGTACGGACGGGTATCGAGCACATCCTGACCGACCGTCAGCGCCGGATCTTCACCGCGATCGCGCTGTCCGGGGTGCCGCTGGACGCGGTGGTGGCTCAGTACGGCACGAATCGCAATGCCGTTTACAAGATCATGTTCGACGCACGGCGAAAGCTCCGCGCGCATCTGGTCGCCGGTGGTTTCCTCAACCGTGAGGTGCCGTCCGGCGGCGCCGCCGTGCAATCACGGAGCGCCGCGGCCACCGGCACCCGGCTGGCGCTCGATCAGTTCCTGCGGACCGACCCGCGCGACGTGGGATGTAGCCGGGCACTCGAGGTTCTGCACCTGTACACAGAGCTGGCCGCCGCGGGTGCTCCGGCCACCGCACGTCATCCCGGGGTGGTCGAGCACCTGCAAGCCTGCGGTCCGTGCGGTGACGACTTCCACGCACTCCTCGGTGCGATCACAGCCGGGTGAACCGAACCGGGGCCCGCAGATCCCATCCGGCTCCTCGGGTCTGCGGGCCCCGCGTTCGATCAGGTGGCGACGATGCCTTCACCGGCGACGCCGTTGGGCACCGTGACCGAACCGATGCTGGTCAGTGAGCCGTCTGCGTTGATCCGGAAGCCGTCGACAATGCCGTTACGACCGGTCTGGACGTAGAGGAAGCGCCCGTCTCTCGACGCGGCCGCATCGATCGTGCCCGGGTTGGTGCTCGTGTTACCCAAGGCCTGCAGCTGTCCCGCGCGGTCGACCCGGTACCCCGAAACGCTCGCGCTGCCCGCGTTGGACGCATAGAGCTTGCCGTTCGTCTCGACAATCCAGCATGTCGCAGCCTGCCCCGTCGCAGCCCGGCTCACCAGGTCCAGCGTGCCGTCCCGATTGATTTCGTACAGAGCAACCGAATTCGTCCCCGCTTCGGCAACCGCCAACCGGCCGCGCTGGTCGAAGTCGACCGCGAACGGAACCCTGCCGGGGTCGGCGTTCACGGTGGGTGCCGTCGACGGACGACCTTGACCCTTGATGCCGAAGACCAGGATGTTGTTGCCGTTGGCCTTGGTGGTGACCACCAGCTGTGATCCGTCCGGTGTGAAGGCGACCTGGCCGGGGGTGTGCGTGAACTCCGGGGTCAGCGATGCATCGAGTCCGAGCGGACGATTCCAGTCGGCTCGCGGCCGAAGATCCTTGCCGGCCCGGGTGAATCCCTGCACCGAGCCACCATCGCGCGCATTGAGCACGTAGACGAGGTTGCGGTGCACCGCGATGCTCACCGGGAAGGATCCACCGGAGTCGATGATTTGACGCCGGGACAAAGTGTCGCCCCGGACGTCGAAGACGGTGATCGTGTCGCTGCCAGGATTGGTCGCGTACAGCAGTCGCTGTTCGCGGTCGTAGGCCAGTGATCCCTGGGAAGCGGTGTTGTCGACGACCGCGCCGGTCAGCGCCCCGCCGAGACCGCCGGTGGGATAACTGCCCGCCTCCGTCAGTGACCCATCGGTCCCGCGGTGGTACGCGACAATCGAGTTGCCGCTGAGGTTGTCGGTCTGCACGAACACCGCGTCGCCGCGTCCGGCGCTTGCGGGTTGATTGCCGGACGCGGCGGCGGGTCCGGCAAAGATCGCGAGAGCTGCGGCCGCGAGCGCGGCGAGGATGGTCAATCGGGCAACGGGTCTCATGCGTCTCCTCCTGGAGATCGGCGGATGTACACGTGCGGATGTACATGGGCTTGGTGTCGTAGCGTCCGCCGCTCTTACCCCGGCCGGAGACGCGTTCCTGATTCGGTAAGAAATCCCGCCGATCACCCGTTGACGCGCCGTACGGCCGGGACGCGGGAACTCTTGCGACTCAGCGACTTCCGGGAGTCACCGCGAGCCGACGGCGCATCGGTGATAATGCGTCATGACGACGAGTGTGCAGCGGGTCGGCAGTCAGGCGCTCGGGGTGAGCCGGTTCGCGGTGGGGATCTACACCGCCAGAGCGCAGTTGCTCTATCACGGACTGGTCCGCGGTGACCTGCTGAGCAGGTTGCAGCTCCCCGTCGGGCGGACCGACCCGCACGCCGTGTACGAGCAGATGCGTTCACAAGGACCGATGCTGCCGACCCGGCTCGGCAACCTCAGCACGACCAGCTACGAAATCTGCCAGCGCGTGTTGCGCAGCAGGGCCTTCGGCGTCACAGACCCCTCCGCGCCGAGGCCCGGCGAGGACATGCTGGATCTGTCCCTGCTCGGACTCAACCCGCCTGATCACACCCGTTTGCGGCGGCTCGCTGCACCGGCCTTCACGCCGCGCCGGATGGCCGGTTACGAAACCCTGGTCGAGTCCACGATCAACGACCTGCTGGACCGGGTCGCCGACCGGAGCAGCTTTGATCTGATGTCCGCGTTCGCGTCGCCGCTCCCGATCGCGGTGATCACCGAGATGCTTGGCCTGTCCGATGATCCCGATCGACTCCGGTGGTTCGGTGCGATCGCCGCATCGGCCCTGGACGGCGTCTCCTCGCTGTGGCATGCCGCTCAGTTGTTCGTCGCCGACCGGCAGATGCATGCCACCTTCGACGCGCTGCTGGCTCGAGCGGCCCGGGATCCCGGCGACGACCTGACGTCGGTGCTCGTCGCCCAGCAGGGCGAGCAGATCACCGCGGCGGAGCTCAGCGGCCTCGTCGGGTTGCTGTTGCTCGCCGGGTTCGAGACGACCGTCAATGCGATCGGCAACGGGATGCGAGCGCTGCTGGAGAACCGCGAACAGTGGGAATTGCTGGTGCGGAACCCCGATCGAGCCGGCGCCGTCGTCGAGGAGGTGCTGAGGTACGACCCGCCGGTTCAGCAAACCGCGCGGGTGTTGTTGTCGCCGTCCGGCCCGGTCGAATTGGGCGGAGTCAAGGTCCCACCCGGCCAGTGGATCCTGCTGATGCTGGCGGCCGCGAATCGCGACCCGGCGGCATTTCCGGATCCGGCCAGATTCGACATCAGTCGGCCCAATGCCGCCGAACATCTGTCCTTCTCCGGCGGAATTCATTACTGCCTCGGCGCCGCCCTCGCCAGACTCGAATTGACGGCCGCCTTCCGCGCTCTGGCCGTGCGATTCCCGCGGCTACGACTGGCCGGACCGGTCATCATGCGTCCGGGCACCACGCTGCGCGGGCCCCGTTTGCTCCCGGTGCTCGTGTGACGGCGTCGGCGCACGCACAATCATGACCGGCGGAGATCCGTCCCGAGCCGCCGCTGCAATTCGTCGACGCTGACGCCGAAAGTGTCACGCGCCCTGACGGTGCCGTCACCGGGCAGAAGGAGAACGGCGAACTCGGTATAGACCCGGGTCACGCAGTTCAGCCCGGTCAGCGGATAGCTGCACTGCCGCGCCAGTTTCGGCTCACCGGCCCTGGTGAACAGCGACATGATGACGTACACGTCCTTGGCACCGATGGCCAGATCCATCGCACCGCCGACGGCCGGGATCGCGTCGTCCTCGCCGGTGTGCCAATTCGCCAGATCGCCGCGAATGGACACCTGGAATGCCCCCAGCACGCAGACGTCCAGGTGGCCGCCGCGCATCATGGCGAACGAATCGGCATGGTCGAAGTAGGAGGCCCCAGCGGTTTCGGTGACCGGGACCTTGCCCGCGTTGATCAGATCGGGATCGACCTGGTCGTCGTGTGCCGCGGGACCCATTCCCAGCATTCCGTTCTCGGTGTGCAGGGTGACACCGGCTTCGGCCGGCAGATGGTCGGCGACCATGGTGGGCTGACCGATCCCGAGGTTGACATATGACCCGGGTGGGATGTCGGCGGCGACCATTCGGGCGATCTCGACCCGGGTCAGCGCGGAGCGCTCCAGGTGCTCGACAGTCATCCTGCTGCCCCCGGTGCGGCGCCCAGGGTCTTCGGGACGCAGACCACTGTGGTGACGAAGATGCCCGGTGTCACAACGGTTTCCGGGTCGATACCGCCGGCCGGGACGATGTCGTCCACCTGCGCGATGGTCATTGCGGCGGCAGTCGCCATCACCGGACCGAAATTGCGGGCCGTTTTCCGATAGACGAGGTTGCCTACGGTGTCACCGCGATGAGCCTTGATCAGGGCGACGTCACCGGCGATGGGGTACTCCAGGACGTAGTCGCGTCCGTTGATGGATCGTTGTTCCTTCCCTTCGGCCAGCGGCGTACCGACACCGGTGGGGGAGAAGAAGGCGCCTATTCCCGCGCCTGCGGCACGCAGGCGTTCGGCCAGATTTCCCTGGGGCACCAGTTCGAGCTCGATCTTGCCTGCGCGGTAGAGGCCGTCGAACACCCACGAATCGCTCTGCCGTGGGAATGAGCAGATGATCTTCCGGACGGCGCCGGAGGCGAGCAGACCGGCCAGCCCGAGGTCACCGTTTCCCGCGTTGTTGCTGACGACCGTGAGATTACCGGTCCCGGCGCGGCGTAGTGCGTCGATCAGCTCGACGGGCTGGCCCGCAGCGCCGAACCCGCCGATGAGGACCGTTGCGCCGTCGGTGATCCCGGCGACGGCCGCGTCCGGATCCGGTGCGATGCGCACGCTCATCGGTGGTCGGCGCGGGTGGGTGTCGGCCGGCGGATCAACATGCACCGAGACGCTAATCGGACATCGGCGATCCGGCGAAGCGGTTCCCGACACCACGCCGGCGCACACCCCTCGTGCGGCGCCCCGGCTGTCACGCCTCGCGCAGATCCGTCCGGGTCAGGTACTCCAAGGTGACGACGTCACCGTCCGTGCCTGTCGGCCAAAACCGGACCGTGTAATGCGAAGGGGTCGCACGGCTGACGCCGGTGATCTCGCCGCGAGTGCCCGTCCGGACGAGAACTGTTGTGCCCTTGCAGATGTCGTGTGTGGCGACCACCGGCAACGGAATCTGAGCCATCATCGTCTGTCCCCTTTGTACGTTACGGTCAGTGTAGGAACACCGAGCGAATGGGTGACAGGCCTCTATCGGGTGCATGTGTTGCACCAAAGTGTGAAGAGCACGGGACGCACGCATGGGCCCGTGCGGCCGATGCGGTCCCGCTCACTGGCGGCGATCGGCCAGTGCGCTCAGGTCAAGGGTCGCCAGCCGTTGCCGATCGCTGAGCACGTCCATGACCAGAATTTGCCCCTCCGCGACGGTGAAGGCCATGACGGCAACCATGCGTTCACCGACGAACACCAGAACCCCGGGCGACCCGTTCACCGACACCGGCCGAACCGTCCGCGATGTCCCGGCGAACATCCTGGCCTGTGCCCCGACCGCCTCGGCACCGCGGACGACCGCGTTCGCTGCGCCAGCACCGCCGGAGTCCACTCGCAGGACCACGTCGGGGTGCAGCAGGGCCATCAGAGCGGTGAAGTCGCCGGTGCGGCCCGCGACATAGAACGCGTCGACGACCGCCCGCTGTGCTGCCGCGCTTCCATCGGGGCGTGGTGCCGAGTTCTGTACCCGGCGCCGGGCCCGACTCGCCAGTTGGCGCGCAGCGGCCGGGGTGGTGTCCAACGTGTCGGCGATCTCCTGAAACGGCACGCCGAAGACGTCATGCATGACGAAGGCCAATCTCTCGTCCGGCGACAGCGTCTCGAGCACGACGAACAGCGCCAACCCGACCGCGTCGCCGACCACCGCCGCCCGCTCCGGATCGGGTCCGTCCGCGGGCCCGATCACCAGATCCGGGAAATGCACGTCCACCGACGATTCGTTGCGGCGTTGTCTGCTGCGCAACATGTTCAGGCTGATCCGTGCCACCACGGTGGTCAGCCAGCCGTTGAGGTTCTCGACGGCGTCCATGTCGCTGCGATCGAGCCGGATCCACGCCTCCTGAACCGCGTCCTCCGCGTCGCTCGTCGAACCCAGCAGCCGGTACGCCACCGCCCGTAGGCGGGGCCGCTGCTTCTCGAAAGCCTCGAGGACGAGGGAATCGTCGGTCACGGTCACATCCTTGGTCGCTGCCGGGTCATCTTCTCGGGCCATCACTGTGACCCCACGGGCGTCTTCGATGTGACGAACACACCGCCGGGTCGCCCGTGCCTGCCGAACCGCACACCTTCCGGAGCACCCATGCCATCCGATCCGACCCCTACCCGACAACCGCCCGCGGCCCTGGTCAAGGCGACCACGCCCCTGGCCCGCCGGCTGGCCGGCCGCCGCTGGTTCCCGCTCTGGGCGGTGGTGCGCCACCGGGGCCGTCGCTCTGGCCGTGAATACGCCATTCCTGTTGCGGTGCTGGTGACGCCGGACACCTTCGTGATCGGGCTGCCCTGGGGGCCGGGCACGAACTGGGTGCGCAATGTGCTCGCGGCCGGCGAATGCGGCATCCGATGGGCGGGGCGGGAGTACTGGGTGGACCGGCCGCAGTTGGTGGAGCCGGACGTGGCGATGCGGGCGGCCCGGGGCGCTGAGCGGGCCATCCTGCGGCGGATGGGTCTCCGCTCCTTTCTCCAGCTGCACCGTTGACCGGCTCACGATTGCCTTGATCGGCTCACCATTGCCTTGACCGGCGGGGGCACGACTACTCCTGCCGCAGGAGGACGCGCGCGGGCCAGAAGTGGTTTGCTCGCTTCCCGGGCGGGCACACAGCCTTGGTCAACGGCGTCGAGAAGCGCCAATTCTTGGAGGTCAAACACATGTTTCGTATCGGATTGGGCTTTGTTCTGGGGTATGTGGCCGGCTCGAAGGCGGGCCGGGAGCGCTACGAGCAGATCGCGCGGCTGAGTTCGAAGGCCATCGATCACCCGGCCGTTCAGGGTGCCGCAGGCGCGGTGCAGGCCAAGGTGCAGGCCAAGCTGTCGGGTCTGCTGCCGAAGAACCGGAAGCGACAGGATCCCGCGGTGCCCAGTTACGTCGAGGACGAGGTGATCATCGTCGGCACACCGGCACCGTCGACCTTGGAGGTCACCACCCCGACCGCATGACGGCAGCGGGCCGGCTCGTCTGCGGGCCGGCTCGGTCCAGGTCATCGGCGCACGGGTTCATCGGCGGCTGAGCTCGGTCAGCGGGAGTCGTCGCTGCGCGAGGTCGGCGGCCAGTTCGTCGATGTCCTGACCGCGGGTGTACGCGAGGCCGCGCAGCGCCGCCAATGCATCGGGCGCGGGCAGCCCTAGGTGCACGCTGGCCATCCCGATGGCGAGCCACACCTGTTCACGGCCGCGCGCCGCGGGACCGTCCAACCAGGACAAGTTCGTTTCGCCGGATGCCGTGGCCGGACTGCCGTCGTTCACGCCGCTGTCGTTCACGCTGCCGTCGTTTACGCCGCCGTCACGCAAGCCGGTGTCAGTCAGATCAAGGCCACTCATGCCGAGCCCACCCATGCCGAGCCCACCCATGTCCGTGCCGCCGACGCCGCTGTCCACCCACTCATCGGTCGCGTTGCCCAGGTGCGCGGCGATCCGGTCCGCGATCGCATGCGAAGCGGTCCAATCGGTGTCCAGCACCCGGGTCGGATCCTTCAGATGCAGATCGATCGCACCGATGCCGGTCAGCCGCCTTCGGAGCGGAAGCGACACGACTGCTCGGAACGGCGTCGCTTCCGTGTACTGGGCGTACAGCACGGGCCACCGGTGCTCGAAGAATTCTGAGGTGGCGAAAACCGGCTGGCCGGTGGCGTGCGCGAGCAGGCACGGCCCCTCGCCGACGGTGAACTGCAGTCTCTCGGCGGCCGCTGCCATCGGATCACTGGCACCGATGGGGACCCGCATGCCGGGGTTGGACAGCACGCTGATGCCGGCGCCGTCCACCTGCAGAATCGCCACCGCCGCACGAGCCAGCCGCACGGGCAGCAGTTCAGGTCCGGCGAAGGTGCGCTGCTCCGCCCGGACCAGGTCGTCGAACTGATCGGGCGTCATCGGCTCGCCTGCCCCGCCGCGGCGGGAGCGGCGCGGCGGTGCGCAATCGGCATCGTCATCGTTCCTGTTCGGTGTTGCTCCCGCGGTGGTCACGGGCGCTGTTGCACAGAGCCGATGCCCGTGGACGGCCGGCTTGAAACACATGCTGCGAAACCATTGGCTTCCCGCTCGCGGCGCTCCAACAGAGACACGGGTCGTAGGCTGAGGGAGCCTGTCGAGCCGAACCGCCCGGACCCGCACGAACTCTGCGGCCGCCGACCGTTTCCGCGCACACCTTGTGCTGCACGATCGGTGAAGGGCAGTCATGACCAGCGACCCATCGTCGGCGCCGTTCGACGATTCCGTTCCCGATCGTCAGGGTCAGCCGCAGGGCCTGTCACCGGCCCTGATCCGAGCGCTGTCGGCCCATCCCGATGAAATCGGCGCCTTGATGGATGAACTCCACCGGCGGGTGTACGACGAGGACAGCCTGATCGACCTCCTGCGTCGAAGTTCCCAACAAGCCGTACACCTGTTGTCCGGTGTGCAGTGGGCGGGCGTGACCGCGAAGTTCGCCGGTCCGGCCTTCACGGTCGCCCACACGGACGACCGTGTGCTGGTCGTGGACGAGGGCCAGTACGGGCAGGGCGACGGTCCGTGCCTGCAGGCGATCGCCACCGGTTCGGTTGTCAAGATGACCAGCGATGAGGTGAGCGAGCGCTGGCCCGTGCTGGCCAAGGCGGTGGTGGAGGCCGGTGTCCGGTCATTCCATGCCGAGCCGCTGCACGTGCGGGACAAACCTGTCGGGTGCCTGAACCTCTACAGCGCGGAGTCGGACGGACTGGAAGATCCGGATGCCGACGTGATCACGGTGCTGACCGAGTATCTGGACCGTGGGCTGACCGATTATTCGTCGACGCAACCGGGTGAGATCGATGCCCGCCGACTGCAGGAACAGTTGCGCGCCAGATATCTGACCAATCAGGCCGTCGGAGTCGTCATGGCGCGCGACGGAATCGGCGCTGAGCAGGCTCGAGAGGCACTTCATCGCGAGGCGATCGTGCTGGGATGTTCCGTCCTGGACGTTGCACTGTCGGTGATCGACCGGCCGTATTCGCAGCCGCCGCATCGTGACGATCTCGACCCGCAGTAACTACTTCTGCACTGCTGGTTGCCGCTGTGGTCTGTCGATATAGTGGTCCTCGGGTTCAAATTCGCAGCCCTTCGCGAGATCGAGGCGCGCCCGCGCACGCCGGCCGCTCGATCTGCCTGCTGGGAGCCCACGTCGTGACGACGCTCAAACCGCCACCGGCTGACACCGAGCCGCCCGCCGGAGGACCCAACCACCTTCGGACAGTTCTTCCGCCGTCAACGATCTCGGAACCGGTGATCTCGGAACCGGTGATCTCGGCTCCGTCGGAGTTGCCGCGCGCCTATTTCGGCCGGATCGATGTTGTCCGTGCTGTTGCGGGCCTTCGACACATCGAACCGTCTGGCGAACCCGCCATGGTGTTCAGTCATCTTGCGGCCGTCTGCGTCCCGGCCGTCTGCGACGAGGTGGTCATCGACCTCGTGGAGAACGGCAGGGGCTATCGCATCCGCCGGCCCGCAACGGAGTTGACCGCATTGCGGAATCCCCCGCAGGTCGACGCGAACACCGCCGCCGTCCTCACGTCGGACTCTGTCATCGTCACGATCCCGGCCGGGCCGGCAGCACAAGACGAGCAGGTCTTCAGCGGCGTGGTGACGTGCACCTGGACCGATGACTACATACCGACCCCGACGGATGCCTCGCTGGTGCAGTTGATGGTCGATCACGCGGTCGCGCTGGTGCAGCGCGAGCGGTCGAGCGCACGCGCGCAGCGCCGTACCGGCGGCGCGAACATGCTGCAGGGCGCCCTGTCCCGCAACCGCAGGATCGCCTCTGCCGTCGGGGTGGTGATGGCTCTGCATCACGTCGACCAGGCTCAGGCGATGGACCTGCTGATCCGGATCAGCGACCGCAGCCACATCGACCTGCAGGAACTCGCCGAGACGGTGGTGACCACCGGCTCATTGCCCGCCGTGCGCCGGCCGGTCGGATCCGGCTGAGACGAAGGCGCCCGCCCTGCCGGAGGGCAGGACGGGCGCCGCGCGACAGCACAGGATCAGGAGGTATGACCCTTCGGGGTCCGCACCTTGGACAACAGATCGCTGGCCTTGGCCCGGGTAGCCGGGTCCTTGGCCATCTCCTTGGCCTTCTGGATCATTTGACGACCCTGCGGGCTGCGGGCGAAGGCGACGACGCCGCCGAGGGCGGACAGTCTGCGAAACAGTGCCATGGTTGCTCCTTGATATTCCGTCGACGGATTTTGCGGTTGACGAGGTTCTTGCGACAGTGCGACTTCAGGGCGGACCACCGTCACCGGCGGCCCCTGTCGAGGCCATGGTTCCCAGAAGGTCCGTGGGTGAACCAGCGCCGGCGTCAGCCCCGGCCGTCCCGCGGCGCGAAGGCAGTCAGCGCATCGACATCCGATGCCCGTGATCGGACGAAGTAATCGGCGAACGCGGCCGCGTCGGGGTAGCCCGATCCGGCGGTGATGGCGGCAACCGCCGCGTCCACATCGAGATCCGTGCGGCGCAGCTGCACCGCACCGTCGCGGAGCAACGCCCAGTGCGCGCCGGCCCGGCCATAGGGCATGCCGACACTCCCGGGGTTGACCACCAGCCTTCGGTGCGCCAGCCGGACGAACGGCATGTGGGTGTGTCCGCAGACGATGGTGCTGATCTCGGGATCCAGCCCTTCCAAGACCTCTGCCCATCGCTCGAGCCTGGTGTCGACAAGGATCACCTCGTCATCGTCGCGGGGGCTGCCATGGCAGAACAACACGATGCCGAAGCCGTCGATCGGCAGCCGCACAGGGTGGGGGAGCGCGGCCAGCAGCGAAACCTGATCGGATCGCAGCTGGGCGGCGGCCCACGGCGCGACGGGGTCGGGGATGGTGGTGGTACCGCCGCCGGCGAGGGCGACCAATTCGCGGTCGGCATTTCCCCTGACCCACACCACCCGCTCGCCCAGCGAGACGAGCAGGTCCAGGACCTCGACCGGTTGCGGCCCGGCCGCGATGTCCCCGGTCAGCACGATCCGGTCCGCGGCGCGGACGTCCGGCTCCGCCAATACGGCCTCGAGAGCCGGCAGCACAGCGTGGATGTCGGACAAGACGGCAACGGCACCGGCGCTCATGACAGTGAGCCTGCCAGTCGGCTCGCTACGAGCGGTACTCCGGGTTGACGAAGTCGAAACGGGTGCCCGCATCCCATTGCCGACGCTGATTACCGTAGGCCGGGAACCCGCCGGCATTCTTCAGCAGCAGGGCCAGGTGCATCAGGTTCCAGGTCATGAATGTGGTGTTGCGGTTGGTGAAATCGTTGTCGAGCCCCGCCCTGGTGCCGTCTTCCAGTTCGTCGCCGTAACTGGGCCCCGGACCCGCCTCGCCGATCCATCCTGCGTCGGCCTGCGGGGGGATGCTGTAGCCGATGTGCTGAAGGCTGTAGAGCACATTCGAGGTGCAGTGTTTGATGCCGTCCTCATTGCCGGTGATCAGGCAACCGCCGGCCCTGCCGTAGTACAGCCATTGGCCCTTGTCGTTCAGTTCGGACGAATGTGCGTACAGCCGCTCGATGATCTTCTTGGTCTCGCTGCTGTTGTCCCCCAGCCAGATCGGGCCACCGATCACCAGGATGTCGGCGGCCAGCACCCGCGGGAACAGGTCGGGCCACTCGTCGACGTCCCAGCCGCGGCCACGCATATCGGGATACACGCCGGTGGCGATCTGATGATCCACCGACCGGAATTGGTCGACGGTGACGCCCTGACGCGCCATGATGCCTGCGCTGACGTCGATCAGCAGCTGGGTGTGACTGGCGCCCGGGGACCGGGTCAACGTGGTGTTGATGAACAGCGCTGTGAGCCCGCTGAAGTCCGGTGCACTGTCCTGCATCACTGGGTCCCTTCGTCGTCACTTCGATTGCCACCGGCGGATTGCCCCTGAGCGATCGCTCCCGCACGATCGCTCCTGCGCGTATTGCTCCTGGGCGACAACGCGTTGCCGCAGTTCTCACGCAACGCCGGGGCCGCCGGCCCGCGTTCCGGGCTGAAGTCTCCACCCCCACGGCAAATGCGACAAGACGGACGAACCTTACGGAGGGGTGACGGTCGCGGTCGAGTGCGCCGGAAAACATGTCCAGCGGCGAGTCGGTCTCCTTTTACGTCCGAAGTGGCATAGTTTTCCTCAGTCTGCTCGAGACCGCCCGCAGCTTCGCGGAATCCATGCCTGGGAAAGGCTGCCCGATGTTCAACGACAACGGATCGTTCCTGCTCGCACTCTTCGAGCTGTTCCTGTTCTTCGCCTGGTTCATGTGCCTGTTCTGGATCTTCGGCGACATTTTCCGCAGCAAGGACCTGGGCGGCGGGGCCAAGACGATCTGGGTGCTGTTCGTCATCCTTGTTCCGTGGCTGGGCATCCTGGTGTATCTGATCGTCCGCGGAAAGGGCATGCACGAGCGGCAACTCGAGCAGGTTCACGACATGCAGAAGGCTCAGACCGAATACATCAAGTCAGTCGCCGGCTCATCCTCGCCGAGCGCCACCGACCAGATCGTTTCGGCCAAGAGCCTGCTCGACAACGGCACGATCACCCAGGGGGAGTTCGACCAGATCAAGGCAAAGGCACTCGCCGTTTGATCGCCCGGTAACCGATCGGCAGCGCATACGGGCTGCACATCGTGCACGAGCGATACACACCGGGCCAGGGCTCAACTGCCGCCCAGCGCACGCAGTGCCACGGGCGTGAGCTGCAGCAGGCCCGGGTAGCCCGGAGTGGTCCCGGCCGGATTGGCATTGCTCAGGATCGCGACCGCGAGGTCGCGGTCGGGGCAGTAAGCGGCGATGCCATTCGATCCCGGGATGGACCCTGCGTGACCCAGGCAGCGGCCCACTCCGGGCACCATCCACGTCGCCAGACCGGCGCCCTCGCCGAGTTGCACCGGCGCGATGCCGGCCTTGCCGTAGGCGGCGCTGTAGTACTCCGACGACAGCGCCGTGAGGTGCTGCATCATCGCCCGATGCGGTGCGTCGACGACATCGCCGGCCACCAGGGCGCGCAGCCAGGTCACCTGATCCTTGACGGTGCTCACCATTCCGCCTGCGGACCAGGCACCCGTCCACTGCGGCGACGAGCTGACCGCGCGCGGTGTCGACGGCTTACCCAGGCAATCACTTCCGGTGGCGCCTGTGCACGACAGGTCGTATCCGTTCAGCGCTTCGAGCCCACCGCCGTCGCGGTCACTGTCGAGATAGGTGTTCGTCAGGCCCAGCGGCTGCACGAATCGGGATCTGACCAGGTCGCCGTACGACTGACCGGCAGCCTTTTCTGCGATGCGACCGAGGATGATGTAGCCGGCGTTCAGATACACGTATTGGGCGCCGGGCTCGGAGATCGGTTTTCGGGTGAAGACCTCATCGATGAGCTGCTGTTCGGTCACCTTGCCGACCAGCGCGAAATCGAGTTCGTAGAGCCCGCTCTCGTGTTCCAGCAACATCTTCACGGTGATTTTCGTGGCGTTCGGGGCGGTGGGGAACCAGATGTCGATCGTGTTGTCGACGGACAGTTTCTTCTGCTCGTCCAACTGCATGATCAGGGCGGCGGTGAACAGCTTGGTCATGCTGCCGATGTGAAAGGCGTCGTCGGTGGTCATCGGTCGGTCGCCCAGCACGGCCTCACCGCTGGCGGCCACCTGTACCGCGCCGTCACCGAGCGAAGCCCCAACGGCGGCCCCGGGAATCGTGAACGACATCGACCCGGACTGGAAGGAGGCCCGCCACGAATCCATCGGGCCGGCCAATTCCGATCCGAAGGAACCCGTGCCTGCGGTGGTGGCGGCGGAACTCGGTGGGCGCGCTGACGGCGAGTCGGCCGGTACGACAACGGATCCGCAGCCGGCGGCGGCGATCGACACGGCGGCGATCAACACGGCGGCGTTCAACACGGCGGCGGCTGCGGTCACGCCGAACGATCTCCCGAACGGATTCCGCCGCAGGACGCTCATCACGCAACTCGCTTCTCTACGCCGGGGACGGGACTGATCAGCATCGTGCAGTACGGGGATACTGCTGTCGGGCGATACGCGTGCCGGTCGGTGGCAGTGCGTAGCAATGACGTGCCCGGAAACGACCCCGCGGCAGAATCGGCGTTCCGTCGTGAGCAATGCGCACGAGCCGTCAGGGCCGAAGCAACTCGGGCACCGGTCATTCATCCGAAAGAAGAGGCGCTGAAGGCACCCCGGAACGGTTGAGGGCCGCGACTCGGTCCACCGGACATATCGCCCGAAAGCGGGCGGTCGGACCGACCCGCATGGCGCCGCAGGTACTTTGGGTCCGGAAACCGGGTGCGGTGTGCCGTCTGGCCTCCGGATCTGGTCTGCGCCGATTGCCCCTCTGACCCGTTGACCCCTGACTCACTGACCCCTGAGTCATTGATGTAGTGACCGGTTGACCGATTGACCGATAGGACCGTGGGAGTTGGCACCGTGACCGCTGTCCCTCTGAACCGTTTCGACCCCGGCGCCGTGCCCGTGGATACCGACGTCGAGGCCGCGGCCGCGGCGGTGGACGGGCAGGCCGACCTGGCGCTCGGTCTCGCCGTCGACGTCGGCCGGTGGTTGCCGGTGCCCGGCGGCGGGCGGACGGCGGCACGGTGGCGGGCATTGTCGGCGGTGGCGGCCGGCGACCTCACGGCGGCGCGGGTGGTCGAGGCGCACACCGATGCGCTGGCGATCCTCGCGGAGCTCGCGGCGGATCCGCTGATCACCACCGGCCCCGCCTTCGAGGTGCCGACGGGAAGCACCTGGGGCGTCTTCGCCGCGGAAGGCGGTGGGCACCGTCTCCAGGCGCGACCGGACGGCGACCGCTGGCTGTTGACAGGCAGTAAACCGTGGGGCTCGCTGGCCGACCGGTTGACGCACGCACTGATCACCGCGCACACCGCCGGCGGCTCGCGCCGGTTGTTCGCCGTCGAGTTGTCGCATCCGGGTGTTCACACTGGCGATACCACCTGGTTCGCAAGGGGTTTGTCGGACGTCCCGTCCGGGGTGGTGCGGTTGGCGGACTGCCCGGCGGTGCCGGTCGGCCCGGACGGCTGGTACCTCGATCGGGCCGGTTTCGCCTGGGGTGGGATCGGCGTCGCCGCGTGCTGGTACGGGGGCGCCGTCGCAGTGGCCCGGCGGCTCCGGGCGGCGGCCGACGCGCGTGACCCCGACCAGATCGCGCTGATGCATCTGGGTGCCATCGACGCCGGACTGAGCGCAGCGCGGACGATGCTGGCGGTGGCTGCCGCTGAGGTCGACGCCGGGCGGGCGACAGGGTCCGCCGGGACGCTGCTGGCTGCCCGGGTGCGAGCGGTGGTGGCCGGCGTCGCAGAGGACGTGCTGCGCCGGGTCGGGCACGCCCTGGGACCTGCACCGCTGGCGATGGAACTGCCACACGCCCGCCGGGTGGCCGACCTGGAGCTGTACCTGCGGCAGCACCATGCCGAGCGTGATGAAGCTGCACTCGGTGCAGCGGTCGTGCGCCTGGACGAATGGCCGTCGTGACCGAAATACGTTCTGCGCAGAGCGCGCCGCCGGCCGCGGCCTCCAGTTCCGGGTTCGACCATCGTGACCCCGGCACCAGTGAATCCGCTTGGGTGGCGGCGTCGCCGTGGACGGGCGTCGATCAGCTCGACCTGCGGCCGTTCCGCCGGCTGGTGGTGGTGGCGGCACATCCCGATGACGAGACACTGGGCGCCGGCGGTGTGATCGCAGAGGCCGCGCACCGGGGCATCGCCGTTGCGGTGCTGGTGATCTCGGCCGGTGAGCGGTCCCATCCCGATTCACCCACGCACTCCCCGGCGGACCTCGCCGGCGTTCGGCGGGCAGAGGTCCGGAGCGCGATCGCCGTGCTGGCGCCCGCTGCGGTGATCCGCCAGCTTGCGGTCCCGGACGGTGAGCTGGCGGAGTCGGTCGACACGGTGGTCGCGGAGTTGGCGGACCTGTTGGCTGACGGCGGGCCAGCGACGTTGATCGTCGCGCCATGGCGGGGGGATCGGCATCCCGATCACGCGGCGGCGGCAAAAGCCGCGGCTGTCGTCGCCGACCGGACTGGGGCTGCGCTGGTGGAGTACCCGGTCTGGGCCTGGCACTGGGCAACGCCCGGGGATGGCACGTTCACGACGGACATGCTCACCGCTGCAACGCTTTCCGACGCGTCCCGATCGATGAAGCGGACCGCGCTGGAACAGTACGTCAGCCAGCTCCGACCGCTGTCGGACCGGCCGGGTGACGAGGCGGTGGTGCACGAGGAGTTCCTGGCTCATTTCCGTCGGCCGGTGGAATTGTTCGTCGACCACGGCCGGTCCTCGCTCGGTCGCCGGTTCTTCGACGACTTCTACGGCGAGTCCGCCGACCCGTGGGGGTTCGGCGACCGCTGGTACGAGGAGCGCAAGCGTGCGCTGACCCTCGCCAGCCTGCCGCGACGCCGTTTCCGTTCGGCCTTCGAGCCGGGTTGTTCGGTCGGTGTGCTGACGGCAGAACTCGCCGCCCGGTGTGATCACGTTCTGGCGGTGGACATCTCGGCCGCGCCGTTGCGTCACGCGCAGCAGCGGCTCGCCGGCGTCGAGAACGTCGACCTCCGAACGATGACGGTGCCCCGCGAGTGGCCCAACAGCTCGTACGACCTCATCGTGCTGTCCGAGATCGGCTACTACTGCTCCCCGGCTGATTTGTCGATCCTCATCCGTTCGGCGGTGGCGTCGCTCACTGACGACGGTGTGCTGGCCGTCTGTCATTGGCGGCATCCGGTCCGGGACTACCCGCTGTCGGGTGACCAGGTGCACGCCACCGTGCGGCGCGAGTCTGGACTGGCCGCGCTGGTGGAACACGTCGAGGAGGACTTCCTGCTCGACATCCTGGTGCCCCCGCCGGGCCGGTCGGTGGCCCGCGCCGAAGGACTCGTGTCGTGAACGCGCCGGTCGAGGTGGACACCATCGGCGTGATCATCCCCGCCCGCAACGAACAGCGACTGCTGCCGCGTTGCCTCACCTCGATGACAACCGCCATCGACAACGTCCGGCGATCCGCCCGCGAGGTCAGCGTTCACCTCGTCGTGGTCGTTGACGCCAGCGACGACCGAACCCTGCAGATCGCGCGAAGCTGGCCAGGTACCGACACCGTCGTCACCCACTCGGGATTGGTCGGGGCGGCCCGCCGCCGGGGTGTCGATCACCTGCTGAGCACGAACGCCGGCGTCGACAGCGGGCGGATCTGGATCAGCACGACCGACGCCGACTCCGCCGTCACGCCGGACTGGCTCTGCATGATGCTGCACCACGCCCGATCCGGCGTTGACATGGTGCTCGGTACGGTGCGGCCGGACCCGGACGAGCTCGCAGATGGCTTGCTCGCGGCGTGGCGGCTGCGTCACGAACTGACCGACGGGCACCCTCATGTGCACGGCGCGAACCTCGGCGTCCGAGCCGACACGTACAGCCGTGCGGGCGGTTTCCTGGACACCGCTGTCGACGAGGATGTTCTGCTGGCGGCTGCGGTCCGGTCGCTCGGTGGTCACATCGTCAGCACCGCGGCAAGCCCGGTGTTGACCAGTGGCCGGCTGGCCGGCCGGGTCGCGGGCGGGATGGCCGACTACCTCGTCGACCTGATGGAACCACCGGCCTGACGGTGGCGCCTCGGCGCGCTGCCTTGACCGCCGTCCTCTCGGCGCGCACGGTCGGGGGATGAGCGCGAGCGGCCGGTCGGCAGGTGCCGGCAACGGGGGTGTCCCGGAACCGGCGGTGGCGCAATCAGGTCATGACGAGCCGTCGAGTGGGGCTGGTCTGGCAGGCACGGTCGAGCGCTATCGGCGCCACCTCGCCGCCGAGCGCGGTCTGGCGCCGGCAACGGTTCGCGCCTACACGTCGGACGTGCTCGCGCTGCTGGAACACCTGCGCCGGATGTCCGGTAGCGCGGAGCCGAACCTGGACCGGCTGACACTTGCAGTGCTCCGCAGTTGGCTGGCCCGCCAACGCAGCACGGGTTCGGCCAGATCGTCGATGGCCCGGAGGGCGGCGGCGGCGAAGTCGTTCAGCGCATGGGCGCATCGGACGGGTCTGATCACCACAGATGTGGCGGCCCGGCTCGCCTCACCGCGGCCGGACAAGAGCCTGCCGTCGGTGCTGCGCGTCGATCAGGCCGCCGCGATGCTGTCCCTGCCGATCACTGTCGGGGTCGCCGGGGGAAACGCCGGCGACGGTGCCGATGAACGCGATGCCGACGGTGCCGACCAGGATCGGATCCGCGCTGCGATTGGTCTGCGCGATCAGGCCATGCTCGAGCTGTTGTACGCCTGCGGCATCAGGGTCGCCGAGCTCACCGGCCTGGACATCGACCAGCTCGACCGTCACCGACGGGTGATCCGAGTCCTCGGCAAGGGGAACAAGGAACGGACGGTGCCGTTCGGCGTCCCGGCGGACCGGGCGCTCGGCGCCTGGTTGGAGTCCGGGCGAGATGCCCTGCGCAGCAACGAATCCGGCAACGCGGTGTTCCTCGGGCGACGGGGGCGGCGGATCGATCAGCGGGCGGTGCGGACGGTGGTGCATGCCCGGACCGCCGCCGTCCCGGGCGCACCGGAGATGGCGCCGCACGGGCTGCGGCACAGCGCCGCGACACACCTGCTGGAGGGCGGCGCGGACCTGCGCACCGTGCAGGAACTGCTGGGGCACGCGAGTCTGGCGACGACGCAGCTGTACACCCATGTCTCCGCCGAGCGCCTCGGCGCGGTGTACCGGCAGGCCCATCCGCGCGCTTAGCGGGCCGACCGACAGGTGCCCCTGCTGATGAGGTGGTGCCCGCTCGGCGCAGCCGGTGTCGTCGCCGTTGAACCGCCGTCGTTCACGTGCGGCCCTTCAAGTGCGGTCCCAGGGCCACAACCGGACCCGCCACGGACCCAGCAGCGTCATCGGGTCCAGGTAGACACGGTCGGGAAGCCGGGCGCCCCAGTGCAGGCAGACGGCAGGCGCACACGCCTGGTGGCCGGCTTGCACGGTCCCGATCCTTTGTCCGGCCACCACCCGTTGGCCGGCCCGAACCCCCGCGCTGACCGGTTCGTAGGTGGTGCGCAGCCCGCCGGCGTGCTCCACCGACACCACCCCGCGGCCGGCCACCGCCCCGGCGAACGCCACGGTGCCGTCGCCGGCAGCCAGTACCGGGGACCCGGCCGCAGCAGCGAGATCGACGCCGCGATGCCCGGCGCCGTACCGGCTCGGCGGGGCGGTGAACGGCGTCAGGACCAACGGTGGTGGAGCGACCGGCAGGACGTAGCCGGTGCCCGCAGTCCCGGTCGGCGCCGGTGCGGGCACTGTCGAACCGGCCACCGTTGCCGGCCGGGTGGTGGCAATCGGATGGGCGCCCGCCGGTGCGGCCGCGGCCAGCAGCAGCGCGACCACCACGGCCAGGAACAGCAGGCGCCCGGCACGCGGAGCCGCCGGCATCATTGATCCAGCCTGCTCTCCGCGCCATCACGGGCACCGGTTCACCGGCGGATTGTGGACAACTCCCGCTCAGCAGTCCGAGCGGGACCGACACCGATCGCGTCACTCCGGCCGGTCCGGATCGGCTATCCTTGCCTGGCAGCCCGTGACAAGCGGGCTGACTTCGCACGCCTTGTTGCCGTACGTGGATCGCTCACCGGCCCGAGGTGCACCGTTGGTCCCGCAAGGGTGGTGCGCCCGGAAGGCGTCAGGGCCGACGGTCAACCGACCTTCGGCGACAACCGAGACTGCGTCCGTTTCAGGCCGAGAGGGCCGGCGGGCGCCCGCACCGAGAGGACGCGCCGCAATGGCTGTCGTCACCATGCGTCAGATGCTGGACGCAGGTGTCCACTTCGGACACCAGACCAGGCGCTGGAACCCGAAGATGAAGCGATTCATCTTCACCGAGCGCAACGGCATCTACATCATCGACCTGCAGCAGACGCTGCAGTACGTGGACCGGGCCTACGAGTTCATCCGCGAGACCGTCGCCCACGGCGGCACCGTGCTGTTCATCGGCACCAAGCGCCAGGCTCAGGAGGCGATCGCCGAGCAGGCGACCCGCGTCTCCATGCCGTACGTCAACCAGCGCTGGCTGGGCGGCATGCTGACCAACTTCCAGACCGTGCACAAGCGCCTGCAGCGCCTCAAGGACCTCGAGGCCATGGAGACCTCCGGCGAGTTCGAGGGACGCACCAAGAAAGAGGTGCTGCTGCTGACCCGCGAGAAGGACAAGCTGGCCAAGACCCTGGGCGGTATCCGGGACATGGCCAAGGTGCCGTCCGCGGTGTGGATCGTCGACACCAAGAAGGAGCACATCGCCGTCGGCGAGGCGCGCAAGCTGAACATCCCCGTGGTCGCGGTGCTGGACACCAACTGTGATCCGGACGAGGTCGACTACCCGGTCCCGGGCAACGACGACGCCATCCGCTCTGCCGCGCTGCTCACCAAGGTGATCGCCGAAGCCGTCGCCGCGGGCCTGATCGCCCGTTCCGGTGGCGCCGCGGTGGCCGCCGGCGAGGAGCCGCTGGCCGAGTGGGAGCGCGAACTGCTGGCGTCCGGTGCCGAGAGTGCACCGACCGAGGCTGCGCCGGCCGACGCTGCACCGACCGAGGCTGCGCCGGCCGACGCTGCACCGACCGAGGCTGCGCCGGCCGACGCTGCTGCTGTCGCGGACCCGGTCGAGGAGGCCCGCGGCCAGGTCATCGGCGAGCGCGAGTCCGGTGCCGAGGCTGTCATCCAGGTCCAGGCCGACGCCGATGCCGGCGTCGAGGCGATCGTCCCGAACGAGCAGGCCAGCGTCAACAGCTGACCGCTGCCCGTTCGACGTCCAACGGGTGGGCCACCCCGTCACGGGGTGGCTGCCTGATCTTTTCCGAGTAGACAAGGAACACCGCCGATCATGGCGAATATCAGTGCTGCCGACGTCAAGCGGCTCCGGGAACTGACCGGCGCCGGAATGATGGACTGCAAGCGGGCTCTGGACGAGTCCGGTGGCGACTTCGACAAGGCCGTCGAGTTCCTGCGCATCAAGGGTGCCAAGGACATCGGCAAGCGGGCCGAGCGGACCACGGCCGAGGGCCTGGTGGCCGCCGCGGGTGGCGCGCTCATCGAGCTGGACAGCGAAACCGACTTCGTCGCCAAGAATGCCGAATTCCAGCAGCTGGCCGACAGCGTGGTCAACGCCGCCGCGCAGCTCGACGCCGGGGTCGGTGTCGAGCAGGTGCTGGCCGCCCCGCTGGGCAGCGGCACCGTTGCCGACGCGATCAACGCCGCCTCGGTCAAGCTGGGCGAGAAGCTCGAGCTGCGAAGGGTTGTCAAGTATGACGGCCCGACAACGGTGTACCTGCACAAGCGGTCCGCCGACCTGCCGCCGTCCATCGGCGTGCTGGTCCAGTACAGCGGCGACGCGTCCGCAGCGGCGGAGGCCGCCCGCGGCGCCGCCATGCAGATCGCCTCGCTCAAGGCCCGCTATGTCACCCGGGACGAGATCCCGGCCGACGTCGTCGAGTCCGAGAAGCGGATCGCCGAGGCGACCGCCCGCGAGGAAGGCAAGCCCGAGGGCGCCCTGCCGCGCATCATCGAGGGTCGGGTCAACGGCTTCTTCAAGGAGACGGTGCTGACCGAGCAGTCGTCGGTGCTGGACTCCAAGAAGACGGTGGGCGCGTTGCTCGCCGACGCCGGCGTCACCGTCACCGCCTTCAGCCGGTTCGAGGTCGGCACCGCCTGATGTGTCACCTTTCCTGCACCGCGGCGCGACGCTCCACCGTCCGCCGCGGTGCGGAATCGTGCCTGCCCTTAGGGTCGTTCCCAGGGGCGTGACGAGCGCCGGCATTTTCCCGGCCTCGGACCCTCGAGTGTGACAACTTCGTAGTTCTGTGGTGACCGACGGCGGGAGCGGCATGGCAGAGGCAAACCCACGACGACCGTTTCGCCGGGTGGTTCTCAAGCTCGGCGGCGAGATGTTCGGCGGCGGCGAGGTCGGCGTCGATCCGGATGTCGTCTCCACCGTGGCCGACCAGATCGCCGAGGTCGCGGCCGACGGGATCCAGGTCGCCGTCGTCATCGGCGGCGGGAACTTCTTCCGCGGCGCCGAACTGCACGAGCGCGGGATGGACCGGGCCAGGGCCGATTACATGGGCATGCTCGGCACCGTGATGAATTGCCTTGCGCTGCAGGACTTCCTCGAGCGCGAACACCACATCGACACCCGCGTGCAGACGGCCATCACGATGGGCCAGGTCGCCGAGCCGTACATCCCGCGGCGGGCGGTCCGGCACCTCGAGAAGGGCCGCGTCGTCATCTTCGGCGCCGGCGTCGGGATGCCGTACTTCTCCACCGACACCACCGCCGCCCAGCGCGCGCTGGAGATCGGTGCCGACGTCGTGCTGATGGCCAAGGCCGTGGACGGCGTCTACGACGCGGATCCGCGCCGGGTGCCGGACGCGAAGATGTTCACCGAGATCACCCACCGCGAGGTGCTCGAGCGTGGGCTCCAGGTCGCCGATGCCACGGCGTTCAGCCTGTGCATGGACAACGACATGCCCATCATCGTGTTCAACCTGCTGACCAACGGCAACATCGGCAAAGCTGTTCGTGGGGCCGCGATCGGCACCCTGGTGTACACCCCGCCCAGAGCGGAACCGGAAAGGCGCAGGACATGATCGACGAAACCCTCTTCGACGCTGAAGAGAAAATGGAGAAGGCCGTCTCGGTGGCCAAGGACGATCTGGCGACGCTGCGGACCGGCCGCGCCAACCCCAACATGTTCGGTCGCGTCGTGCTCGACTACTACGGTGCGCCGACGCCGCTGACCCAGATGGCCACCATCAACATCCCAGAGGCCCGGATGGCCGTCATCAAGCCGTACGACGCCAACCAGCTGCACGCCATCGAGAAGGCGATCCGCGACTCGGACCTGGGTGTGAACCCCGGCACCGACGGCATCGTCATCCGGGTGGTCTTCCCTCAGCTGACAGAGCAGCGCCGGCGTGAACTCGGTAAGACCGCCCGCTCCAAGGGTGAGGATGCAAAGGTCTCGATCCGCAACATCCGCCGCAAGGCGAAGGACACCTTGGACAAGCTGTCCAAGGACGGCGAGGTCGGCGAGGACGACGTCACCCGGGCGGAGAAGGAATTGCAGTCGCTGACCGATCAGTACGTCGGCCAGGTCGACGAGTTGGTCAAGCACAAGGAAGCCGAGCTGCTCGAAGTCTGATGGACGCCCCCAGACCCGGTGAGCCGCCGGACGGGCCGGTCGCAGCAGGGGACTCCGCGGCCGCCGAACCGGCGCATCCGGCGCCCGATGGGGCTCCAGCTCGGGGCCCGGATCAGGCCTCCGATCAGGCCCCCGATCAGGCCCCCGAACAGGCAGGGCCGGTCCGGGCGGGATCGCGTGCGGGACGGGACCTCCCGCGGGCCATCGGGGTCGGTGTGGCGCTCGGCGCGCTGTGCATCGCCAGCCTGCTGATCTACCGGCAGAGCTTCGTCGTCATCATCGTGGCCGCCGTCGCGGCATCGATCTGGGAATTGCGCGGAACCCTCGCGCGATCGCGCGGGATCACGATCAGCTGGATCCCGATGGTCGTGGGTTCGGCGGCCACAGTGGCACTTGCCTGGCCGTACGGGCAGAACGCGCAGGCCGCCGGACTGGCGTTCACCGCGCTGGCCTGCATGATCTGGCGATTCCCCGGCGGGGCCAAGGGTTTCGTCACCGACCTCGCCATTTCGATCTTCGTCGTGGTCTATCTCGGTCTTTTCGCCTCGTTCGCGACCCTGATGCTGGCCGCACCTGACGGCGCGGCCCGGATCATCACCTTCATGATCATGGTCGTCTGTTCGGACACCGGCGGGTATGTGGCGGGTGTGCTGTTCGGTCGACATCCGATGGCGCCCAGCATCTCTCCGAAGAAGTCGTGGGAGGGTTTCGCCGGATCGGGCTTCGCAGCCATGGTCGGCGGCGCACTGTGCCTGTGGCTGCTGCTCGACGGGCAATGGTGGCAGGGCGTCGTCGCCGGCGCCTCGGTGGCGGTGGTGGCCACGGCCGGTGACCTCACCGAATCGTTGATCAAGCGCGACCTCGGGGTCAAGGACATGGGCAACCTGCTGCCCGGTCACGGCGGTGTGATGGACCGGATGGATTCGCTGCTCCCGTCGGCGGTCGTCACCTGGGCGCTGCTGGCATTGTTTGTTCCTGCGGGTGCAGTGGCACTATCTGCTGCGTGACGCCACCCCTGGTTCTGCTGCATGCCTTTCCCCTCGACTCCCGGATGTTCGATCCCGTCCGGCCGCTGATCACCGAGCACGTCGACGTGCTCACGCCGGATCTGCGCGGCTTCGGCAGCGGACCGGCGCTGGGCGACCCGCCGCCGGAGCCGGACCTGGACCTGCTCGCGCAGGACGTGCTCGCCGCGCTGGACGACCAGGGCATCGACCGGGCGATCCTCGGTGGCGTCTCGATGGGCGGGTACGTGGCGCTGGCCGTGTTGCGCCGGGCGCCGGAGCGGGTGGCCGGTCTGGTCCTGGCCGACACCAGAAGCGGCGCCGACGACCAGGCCGCGCTCGACCGCCGCCGGATCACCGCCGAGCGGGCCGACAGAGGCGAGATCGCCTCCGGGCTGGACGCGGTGGGTCCGCTGATCGGAAAGGGTGCCGCCGAGCCGGTGCGGAACTCCTTGGCGCAGATGGCCGACGGTGTGCCGGCCGGCACTGTGGCGTGGGCGCAGCGGGCGATGGCCGCCCGGCCGGATTCCACCGCAGTGCTTGTCGATGCCGGGCTACCGGTGCTGGTCGCGGTGGGCGAGAACGACAGTGTGACGCCGCCCGAGGTCGCCCGTGAGATGGCGACGGCGGTGCCCGGTGCCGAGCTCGTGCAGCTGCCAGAAGTCGGGCATCTGAGCCCGGCGGAGGACCCAGAAGGCTTCGCGACCGCGCTGACCGGATGGTTGGGCCGGCACTTCTGAGCGGTGCCGCGCGCTCACTTCACCGTTCAGCGTGCTGGTCGGTCGACGTGCCCCGGTCGACGTGCCGCTCGATCGGAGGCCGCTCGTGGACGTCGTGCTCATGTGGCAGGGTTGTCCGCATGGGGAAACGACCGTGATGAGCAACGACAACCCACTATCCGCAACACCTCTGCCGCGTTATCCCGGCGCCGACGACCTCGTCCGTTCCGTTGCCGGCGAAGCCATCGCACTGCGCGGACTGACCAAGGCCTTCGGGCCCCATATTGCCGTCGACCACGTGGATCTCGACGTGCCCGCGGGTTCGTTCTTCGGCCTGGTCGGCCCGAACGGTGCCGGGAAGACCACCACCCTGTCGATGGTGACCGGACTGCTCCGCCCGGATTCCGGCCGGGTCGTTGTCGCCGGTGTCGATGTCTGGGCAGATCCGGCCGCGGCGAAGGCCAAGATGGGGGTGCTGCCGGACGGGTTGCGGCTGTTCGAACGGCTTTCCGGGCCGGAGCTCTTGAGCTACCTCGGGCGGTTGCGCGGGATGCCCGCCGACGTCGTCCGCGGCCGGGCATCCGAGTTGATCGCGGTGCTCGACCTTGCCGACGCCGGCAACACCCTGGTCGCCGACTACTCCACCGGCATGCGGAAGAAGATCACGCTGGCAGCGGCCCTGCTGCACTCACCGGCCGTTTTGCTGCTGGACGAACCCTTGGAAGCGGTGGACCCGGTGTCCGCCAGGATCATTCGTAGCGTGCTCGGCCGGTATACCCGCAGCGGCGGCACGGTCATCTTCTCCTCACATGTGATGGAGCTGGTCGAGGGCCTGTGCTCGCATGTCGCGGTGATGGCCAAGGGGCGGATCATCGCCGCCGGTGAGCTGGCGGCCGTCCGCGGTTCGGCCGCGAGCCTGGACGACGCATTCATGCACCTGATCGGCGCCTCGGATGTGCAGGAGGGTGGGTTGTCGTGGTTGGGATCTTCGCCGGCCTGAAGTGGCGGCTGATGACCAGCCGGATCCGCGCCAGCAAGGGCTCCACCAAAGTCGGCATGATCATCCTGCTGGTGGTGGTGCTGGTCGTGCTGGGATTCATCGCGCTGGGCCTGGCCGCGTTGCGCGCGCTTCCCGAGTACAACGACGCGATCATCGTCACGGTCTTCACCGTGCTGCTGGTGGGCTGGGTGATGACCCCGCTGGTCGCGTTCGGGGTCGACGAGACCGTCGATCCCGCGCGCTTCGCCCTGCTGCCGTTGCGCCCGCAGACCTTGCAGCGGGGCTTGCTGGTCACCTCGCTGATCGGCTGGTTCCCGGCCGGGAACGTCATCATCCTGCTCGGCGCCGCCATCGGCATCAGCGTGCCGTGGGCCGTGCTGCCGGTTGCGCTGGTCTGCGCCGCGCTGCAGCTGTTGTTGTGTGTCGTGCTCTCCCGCGCGGCGTCGACGGCGATGTCCGCGTTGATGACCAGCCGACGCGGGCGGGACCTCGGGATGGCCGTCGGGTTGGGCATTTTCGTGTTGTACCTGGGGTTCGTGGCGGTTCTGAACAACCCGGGCAGCGACGGTTCCGCGCTGCAGAGTGGCGTCCAGCGCACAGCTTCGGTGTTGCAGTGGACGCCGCCGGGAGCACTGGCGGCCCTGCCCGGACAGCTCGCCGACGGCGCCTGGGCTCGTGCGGCCCTGTCCGCGGTGATCGCGCTCGGCGGGTTGGCCCTGGCCTGGTGGTGGTGGTCGGTCGCCCTGCGCAAGAGCCTGACGACCGTCCCGTCGACGACCGCGGGCTCGTCGCCCGCCGGTCACGGGCCGGACGACACCGCGGTCGGTGTCGGCGTCACCGGAACCATGCAGGTGGTCGCGGGTCGCGACCGGCGGCTGGCCTGGCGGGATCCGATGCGGCGCATGCCATGGCTGATGCTGATGGTGCTGACGATTGTCTGGCCGTTCCTGGTCGTCCGTGGCTCCGGCGCGGTGTTCGCCGTCGCCCTCGGCGCGGTGCTCTGCGGGTCGCAGGCCGGTAACCAGTACGGCGTCGAGGGTTCGGGGCTGTGGCTGCACCTGCAGACGATCACCGACCGCACCAAGGCCCGCGGCGAGGTGCTGGGTCACGGGCTGACGGTGCTGATCCCCGGCATCGTCATCGTTGTCGTCGGGGTTGCGGTACAGGCCATCGTGCACGGCGACTACGGCAATGTGCCGGCCGCGCTGGGCGTCTGCTGGGGCGCACTGCTGGGTGGGCTCGCTGCCGCCAGTTACCTGTCTGCGGCCGTGCCCTACGCGATGCCGCAGAGTCGGAAATCGCTGTTCGCGTCCAGCGTTCCCGGTCAGAAGGGCAGGACGACCGCGGCCAGCCTCGGCGTCTTCGGTGGCGCCATCGTGGTGGCCCTGCCCGCCGTCGTGGCTGCCGTGCTCGCCGCGCTGGTCAGTCCAGTGTGGGGCTGGGTCGCCCTGGTGCTCGGACCGGTCGTCGGCGCTGTTGCCCTGCTGGTCGCTGCCAGGGTGACGGCCAATCGCTATCTCGACAGCGCTCCGGAGATCTTCGCCGTGGTGTCGGCCGGCGACCGGGTTTAGAGCTCGTTCCGCGATCGACTGTCGCGCCTGCAGGGCAATCGACCGCTCCTGCGGCCGTCAGACCCTGCTGGCGCGGCACTCGACGATGTCCGAGCGGCGAGGGGGGCTGCCCGGCGAGTGAGGTCAGCGACTGCCGGGCGCGTGCGGTCAGCGACCGCCGATTGCCCGTTCGGCAAACGCCCGCATGCCCTTGCGCTGCTGCGCCGGCACGGGTGCGTCCTCGGCGCCCTCGACGCGCGGGAACGTGTCCGTGTCGGACTCGGCGACCTCGGCGGGGACATCGGACCCGGAGTCGAAGTGCTCTGCAAGTGCCTGCAGCGCAGGGTCCTCGGTGCCCGCATCGGTCTCCTGCCCGGCGGGACTCCCGGTCGCGACGCCCTGGTCGATGTCACCCTGCCCGGGGCCTTGTTGTTGCGCGTCGCGATGACCCGCCCGCAGCGATTCGACCGTCACGTCATCCCACGGCCCGCGGCTCTTTCCGTAACCCTTCGGCAGGTCCGTCGGCCGTTCCGCGGGGTCCACCGGGAAGTCACCGGCCACCGGTCGGCCGGATTCGCCGTCCGGCGGGTCGAGCAGGGTCGGCGCTGTCGCTGCGAGCTGGTCGACCTGCTGCAGGTGATCACGCAGTGAAGCGAGTTGGTCGAGCACGGAGCCTCGCAGCGAGCTGAGCTGCTGGAAGGCCGAATCAGCCTCGGCAACCCGCTGGTGCGATTCCGCTGCGGCCCGTCGAACGAGTTCGGCCGCCTGTGCGGTCGCCTCCCTGATCCTGAACTCGGCCTCGGCGGTGGCGTCGGCGACCCGCTGCTTGGCGTCGGCGACCGAGATCTCCTCGCGCTCGGTGAGCCGCTGGTGCGCCTCGGCCCGACGGGAGCTGATGGCGATCTCGAAGTCCTCTTCGATCGCGGTGCGGCGGGCCAGGCCCTCGGCGTCCAACCGCTCGCGCTCCGCGGTGGCGGCTGCGGTGAGCGCATCCGCCTCCTCGCGCGCCGACGTCACGGTCTGCTCCGCCTCGGCCCGTGCTGCGGTGAGCGTCGCGGTTGCCTCCGCCCGTGCCGACGTCAAGGTCGCGCTCGCCTCGTTCCGGGCGGCGGTGAGCGTCGCCGTTGCCTCGTTGCGGGCGGAGGCCAGGGTCGCTGTCGCCTCCTCGCGGGCGGCGGTGAGCGTCGACCGCGACTCCTCGGTGGCGGTGAGCACCAGCCGCTCCGCCTCGGCGGTGGCCGCCGCGATCCTCGCCTGCGATTCGGCGACCGCGGCCGCCCGGGTGTTCTCCGCCTCGGTGGTCGCCTCGGAAAGCATGTCGCGGACCTGGTCGGCCAGCTGCCGACGGGTGCGCTCTCGTTCGGCGTCGAACCGGTCGCGCTCGGCCGCCGTGGCGGCGGTCATGGCAGCAGCATTGGCGGTGACCTTCTCCGCATCGGCGTTGGCCCGCGCCCTGATCTCCGCCGCCTCCTCCTCGGCCAGCCTGATCATCCGCTGCATGCGGTTGGACAGGCCGGTCATGGAAACCGGTTCCTTGGCGAGGTTGTCGAGCTGCGATCGGAGCTGGTCGACCTCGTGATGGGCCGCCTGGAGCTGGGCGGTCACCTCCGAGAGCCGTTGGTTGGTGGCGTCACCGTTGGCGGTGGCGATCCGCAGGTCGTATTCCAGGCGCTCGAGGTGGGCTGTCACCTGGTCGGGTGCGAACCCACGCCGGACGAGGTCAAAAGGGATCTGGGCGGGCAACCACTCGTTGGAGCTCATGGCTCCATCGTCCCACCCTGCGCGGCAGACTCAGCGCAGCAACACCACCTCAGTGTGCGGTATGCCCGGTCTGTGGTTCGACCAGTTCGACCAGGACGCCGCCGGTGTCCCTCGGGTGCAGAAAGTTGATCGACGACCCCGCGGTGCCGGTGCGCGGCTCGTCGTAGAGCGTCCGGACACCCGCCGCGCGGGCGGCATCAGCGGCCTGACGCACATCGGTGACGCGGTACGCGAGCTGCTGCAAGCCAGGACCGTTGCGCTCGATGAACTTGCCGATGGTCGATTCGGGACTCAGCGGAGCGAGCAACTGCACCTGTGCACCGTCACCGAAGGCGATCATGGCCTCCTCGACGCCCTGCTCCTCATTGCGCTCCTGGTGGGTCAGCGTGCCGCCGAGCACGGTGGTGTGGAAGGCAATCGCCGCGTCCAGATCCGGAACCGCGATGCCGACGTGGTCGATCGCGGTGACGGGCAGGGCAGCGGCCAGTGTGGTCCGGTTGTCGGTGGTCTCCTGAGCGCTCATCGGCTCACCGTAAACCCGCGGTGGGTTAAGTTTCCTCGCATGGTTGCCGCTGCCCACAGGTCGTCGGTGCCGTCCACCGACAACCTGTTGGAAGCGGCCGATCAGGGATCCGTCCGGGCAGTCGCGCGGCTGCTGAGCCGGATCGAGGCCGGCGGGCAGCGGGCGGCGGAGATCGCCCACGCACTCACCGGTCGCCGTCGGCAGGCCGTCATCACCGGCATCACCGGGCCACCCGGCGTCGGGAAATCCACGCTGACGACTGCACTCATCTCGTCCTACCGCGCTCTCGGCCGCCGCGTCGCTGTGCTGGCAGTGGACCCGTCGAGCCCCTTCTCTGGTGGTGCGTTGCTCGGCGACCGCGTCCGGATGGCCGAGCACAGCACCGACAGCGGCGTCTACATCCGGTCGATGTCCAGCAGGGGAGAGCTCGGCGGGCTGTCCGCGGCGGCGCCGGCGGCGGCGGACCTGTTCTCCTGCATCGGTTTCGACGAGGTCATCGTCGAAACAGTCGGCGTCGGCCAGAACGAGATCGCGGTGATGCGACTGGCCGACTCGGTGATGGTGGTCCTCGCGCCGGGGATGGGGGACGGCATCCAGGCCGCGAAGGCCGGGATCCTGGAGATCGCCGACATCCTGGTGGTCAACAAGTCCGACCACGCGGGCGCGACGGCCACCGTCCGCGATCTGAAGGGGATGATCGCCCTCGGCCGGTCCGGCACCGCCGGCGGGAACGAGTGGCGGGCGCCGGTGCTGTCCACCGTTGCGTCCAGCGGCACCGGCATCGACGAGGTCTTGGCCGCCCTCCAGCGTCATCGCGACCATGCCGCCGCCGGCGGCCAGGCGGAGATCCGCCGCCGGCAACGGGCGGAGGTCGCTGTCGTCGCGGTGGTTCTCGAGCGCATCCAGGAGACGTTGACCACACCGGCCGGTCGGCACGAGGTGATTGCTGCCGCAACAGATGTCGCGTCCGGGCTGACCGATCATCACCAGGCGGCCGCGGTGGTGCTGGATTGGTTGGCCCGCGCCCGTGAGGACGGGGTGCTCCGCTAGCCTCGCAGCCGTGACGAACACCATTGATGCCACTGGCGTCGTCAAGCGGTACGGCGCGGTGACCGCGGTGGACGACGTGTCACTTCAGGTGCGGGCGGGGGAGTTCTTCGGGATCCTCGGTCCGAACGGCGCGGGGAAGACCACCCTGTTGGAGATCATCGAGGGACTGCGGCAAGCCGATTCCGGTTCGGTGCAGGTGCTCGGTGAGCCGGTCTGGCCGCGAAATCCCGCGCTGCTGCACAGGATCGGCGTCCAGCTCCAGGCAACCGCGTTCTTCGAGCGGCTGACCACCGTGGAACAACTGAGCACCTTTGCAGCGCTGTACGGCGCTCCCCGCAGGCGGGTCCAGGAGATGCTCGAGCTCGTGGCGCTGACCGACAAGGCCGGAACCCGGGCCGAGAAATTGTCCGGCGGTCAGGCCCAGCGACTGTCCATCGCGTGTGCCCTGATCCACGACCCCGACATCGTCTTCCTTGACGAGCCGTCCGCCGCCCTGGATCCCCAGGCGCGGCGAAACCTGTGGGATGTGCTGCGCGCCATCAACGATCGCGGCAAAACGGTGGTGCTGACGACACATCACATGGACGAAGCCGAAATGCTCTGCGACCGGGTCGCCATCATGGACGACGGCCGGATCCTGCAGTCCGGTCCGCCCGCCACCCTGGTACGCGAACTCGATGCACCGGTGCGCATCTCGATCGAGGCCTCGGCCCTGCCGATCGACCGGGCGCGCGGTCTCGACGGTGTCGAGGAGGTCACCGGTACGGCGGTCTCCACGGTGCTCGCCACCCGCGAGCCGGCCCCGGTGCTGGCTGCCCTCGCGGAGGCCGACGCACTCGCCGGACTGCAGGTCACCGGCGCCACCCTGGAAGACGTGTTCCTGCACCTCACCGGACGGGAGTACCGGGCATGACGGCGTTCTCGAGCCTGTCGGCGGCGATGCTCAAGGGCTTCTACCGGGATCGGCTGAGCCTGTTCTTTGCCATCGTCTTCCCGCTGTTCTTCATCGTCATCTTCGGGACGATCTTCTCCAACACCGAGACCGCCCGTCCGACGGTGATCCAGATCGGCGCCGTCCCGCTGATCGACGACCTGCCCGCGCAGGCCAGGGCCGAGGTGGACCGGGCCGTCGAACTGATTCCGGGCAGCTCGCTGGACGACGCACTGGCCCAGGTGCGCAACGGCGACGCGGGCGGTGTCGTCCAGCAGCAGGGGGATGTCCTGGTGCTGTCGTTCTCCTCCGCCGACGCCGTCACCGCCGCCACCGTTCAGGGCATCTTCTCCTCGTTCGTCGACCAGGCCAACATCGCCGTCTCCGGTGCTCCGCCGACGTACTCGTTGCAGGCCGAGCAGGTGGAAGACCAATCGCTGCAACCGATCCAGTTCATCGCACCCGGGATGATCGCCTACGGCATCGCGGTCGGGGCCGTCTTCGGCGCCGCCCTGACGCTGATCACCTGGCGGGAGAAGAAGCTGCTGCGGCGGTTGCGGCTGGCGCCGGTGTCCACCTCGACGGTGGTCGGCTCACGGGTCACCGTGTCACTGCTGGTCGCACTCGGCCAGCTGGTGCTGTTCGTCGCGCTGTCGATCCTGCCGTTCCTCGGGCTGCAGTTGAACGGGGCCTGGTACATGGCCGTCCCGCTGGTGCTGGCCGGAACGCTGGCGTTCCTCGCGATCGGACTGCTGGTCGGGTCAGTGGCCAAGACCTCCGAGGGCGGCAGCGGATTGGCGAACCTGATCATCCTGCCGATGGCCTTCCTGTCCGGCGCGTTCATCCCGCTCGACGCGGCACCGCCGTGGATGGAAAGCGTGTCCAGGGTGCTGCCGATGGGCTACCTGGTGGAAGGCATGAAGGACGTCATGGTGCGGGGGGAAGGTCCGGCGGCCGCGCTGCTGCCGATCGTCATCCTGCTGGCCTTCGCCGGCGTCATCACCTTCATCGCAACCCGGCTGTTCCGTTGGGATGCGGCCTGAGTCGACGCAGTCAGGTCGCGGCTGAGGTCAGCGTCAGGCGAAATCGCCTGCGGCCTTGCGCACCTTGGTCAGCAGCACCGACAACATGCCGAGTTCATCGTCGTCGAGGCCGACGAAACCGAAATCGGCGGCGGTGACGGCTGCAGTTGCGCTGGTCAGCCGTTCTCGGCCTGCGTCGGTCAGCTCCACCAAAGTGGTCCGCCGGTCACTCGGGTGCGGCAGCCGGCGGGCCAGCCCGTCGGACTCGAGCCGGTCGACGATGTTGGTGATCGAGGTGGGGTGCAACTGCAGTCGTTCACCCATCAGGCGCATCGGCAGTGAGCCGCGCTGCGAGAACGAAAGCAGCACCAGCGCCTCGTATCTCGCGAAGGACAGCCCGTGCGGCTTGAGTCGCTCGTCCACACTCGCCTGCAGGATCTGCTGAACCCGCATGATGTTGGTGACCGCTGACATCGCGGTCGCCGGTCCGATCCGCTCCTGCCAGGTCTCGGCGGCCCGGGCGATCGGGTCGAACGGCAATGCCGGGGCCGCGACGTTCGGACTCATTCGTGCACCGTAGCAAGGGCGCACCGTCCCGCTCGCTCCGGAGGTGTGGCCCTTCTCGCACATTTGGTCGGACGTCCGACTGTTGGAAACCCACAGATGACGGCTACCCTGGATACACCCGGAGACCCCGGACCCGGAAGAGGTGGCATCGATGCCCGACGACGCAGCCAGAAGAACCGACATCGCGCGAGGGCGCCGGCGATGGGAGCAGCGGTTCGCCGCGGCCCAGAGCGCGGGCAAGGTCCGGGACATCGACTACACCACGCTGTCCGGCATGAGCGTCGATCCGGTGTACGGGCCCGGACCCGATGACGTGGTCGCCGATTTCGACCGGATCGGCTGGCCCGGGGAGTTCCCCTTCACCAGGGGACTGCACGCGACCGGCTACCGCGGGAAGCCCTGGACCATCCGGCAGTTCGCCGGCTTCGGCAACGCTCAGGACACCAACGAGCGCTACAAGATGATCCTGGCCGAAGGTGGGCACGGACTGAGCGTCGCCTTCGACATGCCGACCCTGATGGGCCGCGACTCCGATGATCCGCGGTCTCTGGGCGAGGTCGGTCACTGCGGCGTGGCCATCGACTCGGCTGCAGACATGGAGACCCTCTTCGACGGCATCGACCTGCAGCAGGTCACCACCTCGATGACGATCTCGGGGCCGGCCGTGCCGGTGTTCTGTATGTATCTGGTCGCGGCGGAGCGTCAGGGCGCCGGGGATGCCGGCATCAAGAACCTCAACGGCACCCTGCAGACCGACATCTTCAAGGAATACATCGCGCAGAAGGAATGGATCTTCCCACCGGAACCGCACCTGCGATTGATCGGCGACCTGATGGAGTTCTGCACCGACGCGATGCCCGACTACAAGCCGCTGTCGGTTTCGGGCTACCACATCCGGGAAGCGGGATCGACTGCGGCGCAGGAACTCGCGTACACGCTGGCCGACGGCTTCGGCTACGTGGAACTCGGGTTGTCCCGCGGAATGGACGTCAACCGCTTCGCGCCGGGACTGAGCTTTTTCTTCGACGCGCACATCGACTTCTTCGAGGAGATCGCGAAATTCCGTGCGGCCAGGCGCATCTGGGCCCGCTGGATGCGCGATGTCTACGGCGCCACGGATCCGCGGGCGCAGTGGCTCCGGTTCCACACCCAGACCGCGGGCGTGTCGCTGACCGCGCAACAGCCTGACAACAACGTCACGCGCACCGCCGTCGAGGCACTGGCTGCGGTGCTGGGCGGTACGAACTCGTTGCACACCAACGCCCTTGACGAGGTTCTCGCGCTGCCGAGCGAGAAGTCGGCGCAGATCGCCCTGCGCACCCAGCAGGTCCTGATGGAGGAGACCGGCGTCATCAACGTCGCCGACCCGCTCGGCGGTAGCTGGTACGTGGAGGCGCTGACCGATCGGATGGAGGCCGAGGCGGAGCAGATCTTCGCCCGCATCGCCGATCTCGCCGCGCTCGCCGTCCCGTCCGGACAGCACCCGGTCGGGAAGATGACCAGCGGTATCCTGCGCGGCATCGAGGACGGCTACTTCACCGGCGAGATCGCCGACGCCGCGTTCGCTTACACCCTTGCCGTGGAGAAGGGCGAGAAGAAGGTGGTCGGGGTCAACTCGCTGGTCGGCGGGATCGGCGAGGATCTGGAGATCCTGCGGATCTCGGGTGACGTGGAGACCGAACAGAACGCAGCCCTGGCGCAGCGCCGCGAGGGGCGCGATGCCGCCGCGGTCCGGGCCGCCCTCGACGAACTGACCACCGTCGCCCGCGGTACGGACAACATGGTTCCGGCGATGCTGGCGGCCGCCCGGGCGGAGGCAACGCTGGGCGAGATCTGTGACGCGCTGCGGGATGTCTGGGGCACCTACACCGAGCCGGCGCGGATCTGACCCTTCCGGCACGCTGTGCGGCTCGCCGGCGGTTTCCGGTCACCCACGCTGTCGGCGAGCTCGACGCTGTGCGCTGACTGCCTTCCCGACATGCGTGGGGTCTTGCTGTGAGCAGGGCGATGGCCCGGCGGGAGCATGTCCCGCCGGGCCACCTGTGAGTGAGATCCTCCCTGCCCGGTTCGGCGCGAACGCCGAACCGGGCTCGGGACATCAGCGCTGCAGCGAGTTCCCGCTGTAGTCCAGCGTGCGCTGCTGGGGCGCGGCGGCGGTCCGGTTGGCCATCCGGCTGCCGTCCTCGAACAGGCCGGACTTGGTGCGGGCCAACGTCATCACCGCATGCGCGGCGGCATCGCCCAGTTCGGCCAGCGCCTTGGTGTTGAGATTGTTGATCGTGTCGCAGGCCTGGTGGTAGCAGCGGTCGTACGCGACCCCTGCGGTGCCGCCGTAGATCGCGGCTTCCGCCTCGGTCTTGATGCCCTCGGCACCGCTGAACAGCCCGCCGGCCGGGATGCCGTTCTCGATGAAGGGTCCGTAGTCCGAACGCCCGTCGAAGTCGGTGGGCTCGGTCTCCAGGCCCTGGTCGGCGAAGTAGTTGTTGAAGATGTCCTCGATCTGCGCCGACCCGGGAGGGCCACCGGCCTCGGAGTCAGGGTTGCCGGAGTCACCGGAGCCGTCGCCGTCGTAGACGAAGCGGACGTAGTTCGGTGAACCGAGCATGTCGAAGTTCAGGTTCGCGTAGATCGAGGAGATCTCGTCGTCCTCGATGAGCTTGTTGACGTAATAGGTCGATCCCGAGCAGACCGGATTCTTCGGCGCCCCAGAAGGCGAACCGGAGCTGCTGGCGCGGCTTGATGCCGAGCTTCGACATCTGGATGGCGGTCTCCAGGATGGTCGCCGTGCCGCTGCCGTTGTCGTTGATGCCGGGGCCTTCGGCAACGGAGTCCAGGTGTGCGCCGACCACGACGACCTTGTCACGGTTACCGGCGCTGGAATCGGCGATGACGTTGGAGGTCGTGACCGTGTCGACGCGGGTGTCTGTCTCCAGGTCAACGATGACCGGACCGCTCTCGGCAGCCGCGTAGAGCGCCGCACCGTCGTCGAAACTGACGCCCACCACAGGGATGTCGACCGGCTCGCCGAGGGTGACGTTGGTCAGGACGTCGGTCCGTCCCGGCTGGCCCTCGTTGAAAACGATGACGCCGTCGTACCCGGCGGCCTGCGCATTGGCCACCTTGATCGGCGAAGGTGCAGGTGCCACGCTGGATGAGCGCGATCTCCGGCTCGGTCGGCGACGCGGGCGCGAAGTCCGACGCCTCGCAGCCCGAGGTCGATCCGGGCGTGGCCGGCGGCGGGATCTGGACGTCGTTGGTGGGGACGACCCGCCCGGTCACCTCTCCGCTGCCCGAGTACTCGAGGGTGGCGGCGGTGTAGTCGGTGGGTGTGGGGCTGACCTGGGCCAGCGCCGCGGGTGCCACCTCGACGAACGACGGGAAATCGAAGTCCTGCACCGAGACGTCGTAGCCGGCCCGCTCGAGTTGCTTCTGCACGTAATCGACGGACGCGTCGTACCCGGGAGTGCCGGAGGCTCTCGTCCCACCGTTGGCATTCGCGATCCGCTGCAGCGCCCGCTCGTGCTTCAGGATTCCGTTGACCGTCACTGCATTGCGTAGCTTGAGGGTGTTGACGTCGTCCACCGCGGCCGCGGCCGACGACACCGGCACGATCATGGTTGCCGCCATCAGCGACGTCACCAGCGCTGCTCTCTTTTGCACAAAGCCTCCACAACAGGACACTCGCGGGCAGGTCCGCGGTACAGCCGGAGATCTTCCGGGCCCGGGGGACGCTACCGTCGGGTGACGCAGGTAACACCCTGGGTGATGCCCTTCGTTATCAAAACGAGACATTGCCTCACTCGGCGAGATGTCCGGTGGCGTAACGGATGTCGGGATTGCCGCATGAATGGCCCGTTGATCTCGGCGACGGGCACCGCCGCGCCAGGTGCGCTTGTGCTTCGCGCAGCGGCCGCCTCTGGGAGCACCTGGTCGCCGGGAGGGGAACCGCGCCGAGCGGCGGATCGGTGCCGCCGGTGATCTGTCACGGTCCGTTGGGCGCCCGTGTGAAGATGGACCCATGAGTCGTCCGGACCCCCGCCAGCAGGCCGCCGTCATGCCGGCTGCCTTCGCCGGCGCCATCGATCTTTCAGCACTGAAGAACCGCCCGGCGGCCCCCGCCGCCGGTGCCGCCGGTGGGGCGGCCAACGGCGGTGGCCCCGAGGCTGGCCCGCAGTCCCCGTTCGTGCTGGACGTCGACGAGGCAAGCTTCGGCACCGTCCTGCAGGCCTCCTCCCAGGTCCCGGTGGTGGTCGATCTGTGGGCCACCTGGTGCGAGCCGTGCAAGCAGCTCTCGCCGATCCTCGAACGGTTGGCGGCGGCGGCCGGCGGCGCGTGGATCCTGGCCAAGGTGGACGTCGACGCCAACCCGCGCATCGCGCAGGCGTTCGGCGTCCAGTCCATCCCGATGATCGTCGCGCTCGCAAAGGGCCAGCCCGTCGACGCGTTCAACCAGGCCCTGCCCGAGCCGCAGGTCCGGCAATGGATCAACTCCCTGCTCGATGCCCTTCGGGATCAGCTCCCAGGGATCCGGGAGGCCGAGGCGCGCGCCGGGACCGTCCCGGAGGATGCCGAACCGGAACCCGAGGATCCCCGCTTCGTGGCTGCCGAGGAGGCGCTCGGGGCCGGTGATTACGCAGCGGCGGAATTGGCTTACCAGCAGATCCTCGCCGCCGAGCCGGCCAACGCCGAGGCCAAAGCCGCGCTGGCACAAACGGGCCTGTTGGCCAGGGTGGAGAAGCTGCCGCCTGACACCGTCGCCCGAGCCGATGCCTCGCCCGACGACGTTCAGGCCCAGCTCAATGCGGCGGATGTCCAGCTTGCCGACGGCGACATCGACGGCGCGTTCGCCAGGTTGGTCGACACCGTCCGGCGGACGGCAGGCGACGAGCGGGCCGCCGCCAGAGAGCATCTGGTGGAGCTGTTCTCGCTCTTCCCACCCGACGACCCCGCGGTGATCAAGGCCCGCCGCGCCCTCGCCGCCGCGCTGTACTGAACCGGCCCAGGACCCGCGCCGAGTCAGCGGCAGGCGGTGTAGCCCTGATGGAAGCCGTCGGCGAAGGCCGCCAGATCCTCGAACCGGGCACCGGGGCGGGTTCGGATCAGGTCCATCGCCTCGTCCGCGTCCGTCGGCCAGGAGCCCAGTTCGTCCACTCCGGCCCTGCCGAACACCGAGGCGGTCCAGGCCCCGGTGAAACAGGCGGCGCCGGCCGGTGATCCGGTGATCTCCCGTCCTGCGGCCAGGGCGACCGCCGCGCCGGCCGCGAACTGGCCGAGCGGCGCCGCGGCCCGTCGGTCGGCGTCGTCGGCGACGGGGGGGCGGATCGACACGGCGGGCTTGGATTGCTCAGCGAAGGCCGATACCGACTCAGCGGCCGCCGCTTCGGCAGCGCGGTTCGAGGGATACCGCGAGAGCGTCGACGGCGGGCTGGTGGTGACCCCGGAGCGGCCGAGCGTGACGTCCAGGTCGTCGGCCGTCATCGCCGAGCACGCCGCCGATCCGCCGCGAAGTCCGGTCAGCACGAACGACAATCGGTCCAGACCGAGTCCGTGGGCGGTCGCGGCGGTGGGGGAGAGCGTTGCCGGGTCGCGGAAGTCGAGCAGCGGCGCCACCGCGCGCAGCAGCGAAGCGGGCGGAAGGTGCAGGCGCTTCGTCTCACCGGCGGATGCCGACGCGAGAAAGGCGCCTGCGTCACAATCCGCCTGTGCCTCGACCAGGATCGACGGATAGCGCTCCGGATCCCGCTGGCGCTGTTGAGGTGTCGGGCCGATCCGGGCTTGCACGACGTGCCCGAATTCGTGGGCGAAGGAAGCTGCAAGTCCCGCCGTCCCGTACCGGCCCAGCAGAACCGGCACCAGCGAGGAGGAATCGAAGACGATGCCGTCGCCCTGCGGACAGTAGAAGGTGTTACCGGCTACCTGTGACGGGTCGCCGATACACAGCGCCGATCCTGTGGCAGCGGTGGAGTCCATCGAGACGTAGCCGCCGGACGGCGGGGTGAACCCGGGGCCACCATTCGCGCCCAGCTCCTGCGACCAGTAGTCCTCGAGATCGGCCAGCACCGCGCTCACTGCCCGGTCGCCGTCCGCCGAACTCGCCAACGTCGGGGGCTCGCCCGCGGCCGGCCCGAAGGAGTTCGCGGCCCGGACCGCGACGCCCGGCGGAGCCAGATCCACCCGCTCCGCAGGCACGGCCTGGCCTGCGGGCCGGCTCGCCGCCCGGAGCGGCACAAATGCCGCGGCGATGAGTGCGACGCCTGCCAGCACAGCCAGCGTCGAGAGCCACCGGCTGCGACGGCCGGGACCAGCAAGACCGCTTACGGAGTCGCCGTCCGCCGTTTCGCGACCGGAGAACCGGGCCGCGGACGAGACAGGGACGCCGATCCGGTCGGATCGGCGTCCCTCGTCCTGCCCGGTCAGCGGGCCACGCGTTTCATCGCGCCGAGCTTACTGACCCGATTCAGGCACCAGCCACAGCGCGCCGAGCGGCGGAACGGTGATCATCGCCGACGCCGGTTGCCCGTGCGAGGGATGGTCGGAGGCGATGACGGCTCCCATGTTGCCCGCGCCGGACCCGCCGTACAGCTCGGAATCTGTGTTCACCGCTTCCCGCCACACGCCGCCGAAGGGCAACCCGATGCGGTAGCCGCTGTGCGGGCTCGGCGAGAAGTTCAGGATGCAGGCCACCACGGACCCGTCCGAACCCCACCGCAGGTAGGCGAGCACGTTGCCCTCGCGGTCGTTGGCGTCGATCCAGGTGAATCCCGCAGGGCTGAAGTCCTGCGAGTACAGCGCCGGGCTGGATTTGTAGACCCTGTTGAGATCACCGACCAGGGAGCGGATCCCGTTGTGCAACGGGTAGTCCTTCAGCTGCCACGGCAACTGGATGGCCTGGTTCCACTCCCACGGGTTGCCCAGTTCCTGACCCATGAACAGCAACTGCTTGCCCGGATGCGCCCACTGGTGCGCGAGGAAGGTCCGCAGCGTCGCGGCCTTCTGCCATTCGTCACCGGGGATCTTGGACCACAGTGACCCCTTGCCGTGCACCACCTCGTCGTGCGAGATGGGCAGCACGAACTGCTCGGAGAAGGCGTACATCAACGAGAACGTCATCTCGTTGTGGTGCCACGACCGGTAGATCGGATCCCGCGAGATGTAACCGAGGCTGTCGTGCATCCAGCCCATGTTCCACTTCAGGTGGAACCCGAGTCCGCCGAGGTGGGTCGGCCGGGTGACGCCCGGCCAGGCGGTGGACTCCTCGGCGATCATCAGCACGCCGGGGACGCGCTTGCCGACGGTCGCGTTGGTCTCCTGCAGGAACGCCACCGCGTCGAGGTTCTCGTTGCCGCCGTAGATGTTCGGCAGCCACTGGCCGTCCTCGCGGGAGTAGTCCAGGTACAGCATCGATGCGACCGCATCCACGCGGAGGCCGTCGATGTGGTACTGCTCCAGCCAGTACAGGGCGTTCGCGACGAGGAAGTTGCGGACCTCGCGGCGGCCGAAGTCGAAGACGAACGTGCCCCAGTCCGGCTGCTCACCGCGGCGCGGATCGGCGTGCTCGTACAGTGCGGTGCCGTCGAAACGGCCCAGCGCCCACTCGTCCTTCGGGAAGTGCGCCGGCACCCAATCCATGATCACGCCGATGCCGGCCTGGTGCAGCCGGTCGATCAGGTACCGCAGATCGTCGGGCGAGCCGAACCGCGAATCCGGTGCGTAGTAGGACGTCACCTGGTAGCCCCATGACGGGGCGAACGGGTGCCCGGCCAGCGGCAGGAACTCGACATGGGTGAAGCCGGTGTCGGCGAGCTCCTCGATCAGGGCGTCGGCCAGCTGCCGGTAGTTCAGGCCCTCGCGCCAGGAACCGGCGTGGATCTCGTAGATGGACAGCGGACCGTTGAGCTGGTCGGTCTTGCGCGCGGGTCTGCATCCACTCCGCGTCGTTCCACTCGTGCCGTGCCGTGGTGACCATCGAAGCGGTGGCCGGCGGGATCTCGGCGGCGAAGGCCATCGGGTCGGCCTTCTCCCGCCAGACGCCGTCCTGCCCGAGGATCTGGAACTTGTATCGGGTGCCCTCGCCGACCCCGGGCACGAACAGCTCCCAGACGCCGGAAGAACCCAGCGAGCGCATCGGCGTGCCTGCGCCGGACCAGTGATCGAAGTCACCGGTGACGCGGACGCCCCTGGCGCTGGGCGCCCACACCGCGAACGAGGTGCCGGAAACGGCGCCGCCGGGGGTGTCATAGGTGCGGACGTGCGCACCGAGCACATCCCACAGGTTCTCGTGCCGGCCCTCGCCGATCAGATACAGGTCCATCTCGCCGAGCGTCGGCAACCACCGGTACGGGTCGTCGACCTCGTACACGGCGCCAGGGCCGTAGTCGACGCGCACCCGGTAGTCACCCACCGGCCCGTCGATCACAGCGGTGAAGACGCCGCCGTAGGTGCTCTCGAACGGGACCTCCTTGCCCTCCTGCAGCAGGGTGACGTTCTTCGCGTGATGGCGCAGGGTCCGCACGACGGTGGTGCCGTCGCCCTGCGGGTGTGCGCCGAGAATGCCGTGCGGGTTGTGCGTGTCGCCGCCGATCAACTTCTCGAAGTCGTCGTTGCTGGGTCCCTCTGCGGGCTCCGGCCCGGCCGGCGAAGCGGGTCCTGACTCCACCGGCGGCACCTGCGCTGGACTGTCCGGCGCCAGCGGCGTTGCGACGTGGCCGCCGGCGACGGGGGTCCCGGCCGAACCGGCGCCGCTCGCCGTGGTGCCGGCCGCGGCGTCAGCCGACACCGGCTCGGCCGCCGCGATCTTGGGCTTCGCAGCCGCCCGTCGGCGCGGGGCCGGCTTGGCCGCTGCGTCATCACCGGTACTGGCGGCCGCGGCAGGCTTCCGGGTCCGCGGCGCGGCCTTCGGCGCGGCATCCTTGGCCGTCTTTGATGCGGGGGCCTTGGCGGCCGCAGTCTTCGGGGCGGCCTTCGGTGCAGCTGCCGCCTTGGGCGCCGCGGGCTTGCGCGTCCTCGCCGGCTTCGCGGCCGCAGCCCCGGCGTCCCCTGTGGTGTCTCCTGTCGTCGTGGCCGGCTCGCTGCCCGTTGACGGATCCGGCGTGTTGGTGGTCAAGAGGAACCTCCGGTGTTGATGAGGGCGACGACGGCCTGCAGTGGGATGGTCTCCCACAGCGGCCGGTGTCCGTGTTCGTAGACGACTTCATAGATGGCTTTGTCCAGCTCGAAAGCTCGAAGCAGGTTACCGGCCTGACGTGGGTCACTTCCGGCGGCCGCCGCATAACCGTCACAGAACGCCTTGCGGTTGCGCTCCGCCCACTCCGCGGCCCGGTACTTGTGCTGCGCATCGGAGTGCGGGTTCACCACGAGCCCTCGGGCCGCGTAGTCGAAACTCCGCAGCATGCCGGCGATGTCCTTGAGCGGGCTGTGCATGGCCCGGCGGTACTCCAGCGGTTTGGCCGGCTCGCCCTCGAAGTCGATCAGGCTCCACCCGTGCAGTGTCCGCAGTACCTGCCCCAGGTGCAGGTCGCCGTGGATGCGCTGCAGGGTGATGCCGCCGGCGTGTTCGGCACGGCCGAAGGCCTGCATGATCCGTTCGCGATGTTCGGCCAGCGAGGGCACCAGGTCGGCGGCGGCGTTGGCGTCAGCGCGCATCCGGTCCAGGATGCGGGCCAGTTCGTCCGGTGGCGCGGCTTGGGTGCCGAAGGCCTCCGCCAGATCGCGGTGCACCGCTGCAACCGCGTCACCGAGCCGCTCGGCCTCCGCCGCGAAGTCACCGCCCACCTCGTCCGCGCGCAGGTCGCCTTCGCTCATCAGGTCGCGGACGCTGGAGGTTGCCATCGCCCAACCCTCCGCACTGTTGGCGAAGAACTCGGTGAGCAGGCCGAGGGTGGTGTCCTGGCCGTCGACGGGTCCGGTGATCTCTCCCAGCGGCGTTGCGATGTGCGTCGATCCGACCGCGTGCAGCGCCCGGTGGATCTCGGCATCCGGATTGGGGCCGGGCTCGATCCTGCGGAACATCTTGAGGATGCCGAACTGGCCGTAGATCAGTGAGGTGTTCGACTGTTCGGCGCCGATGACGCGACCGACGGCGCCGGTGTCGAAGACGGCATCCGGCTCGCGGCGGCCCCGCACGCCGTTGCCCAGGTCGCGGTTCTCACCGATGGTCTCCAGCAGCAGCGTGGACACCCTGGTGTCGGCCAGCGCATCGAAGCCGGTGCGGCCCTCCACGGTCCCGATCATCGAGTAGGTCAGGTGATCGGGCAGCACGTCGGTCCAGCCCAGCCACAGCTGGTACCGGTGTAATCCCGATCCGGTGTGCACGGTGAACAGGACCTGTTCGACGTCGATGCCGTGGAAGCCCACGGCGACCGGCGTCCGGGAGATGATGTCCACCGCGGTGGCATCGAGTTGCTGGCCCTTCGCGGAGAACCAGCGCTGCTGCGGCAGGTACTCCACCAGCAACGGGACGAGGTCGTGGTCGGCGGCGCCGACGGGCCGGGTGGTCACATGTCCTCCGGTCGGCCGGTGATGTCCAGCCAGTAGAAGCCGTGTCCGGGCAGGGTCAGCAGGTACGGGAGCTGGCCGATCCTGGGAAACGGGGTGTGCCCGGTGAGCTCGATCGGAACGGCGCCGTCGTGATCGCGCAGATCGAGTTCGACCGGTTGCGGGAATCGGGACAGGTTGTTGACACACAGCACGGTGTGCGGAGTGTCGGTCAGGCCGTCGGTGTGGCCATCGAAATGCAGCGTGTACGACAGCACCGAGGGGTTGGAACCGCCGAGGTCGGTGAACTGGCCGACGGCGAAAGCGGCGTACCGCTTCCGGATCTCGATCATCCGCCGGGTCCAGTGCAGCAGCGAGGCGGTCGAGTTCATCTGCGCCTCGACGTTGACCGTCTGGAAACCGTAGATCGGGTCCATGATCGCCGGCAGGTACAGCCGTGCCGGATCGCAGCGGGAGAAGCCCGCGTTGCGGTCCGGGGACCACTGCATGGGCGTGCGAACGCCGTCGCGGTCACCGAGCCAGATGTTGTCGCCCATCCCGATCTCGTCGCCGTAGTACAGCACCGGCGACCCAGGCAGGCTGAGCAGCATCGCGGTGAACAACTCCTGCTGGTTGGTGTCGTTCTCCAGCAGCGTGGCCAACCGCCGGCGGATGCCGATGTTGGCCTTCATGCGCGGATCCTTGGCGTACTCGTTCCACATGTAGTCGCGATCCTCGTCGCTCACCATTTCGAGCGTGAGCTCGTCGTGGTTGCGCAGGAAAATTCCCCACTGGCCGGTCTCCGGAATGGCCGGGGTCTGCGCGAGGATCTCCGAAATCGGGAATCTCGACTCCCGCCGGGCTGCCATGAAAATGCGCGGCATCAAAGGGAAGTGGAAGCACATATGGCATTCGTCGCCGCCGACCGCCGGATCCCCGAAGTAGTCCACGACGTCGGCGGGCCATTGGTTCGCCTCGGCCAGCAGGATCGCGTTGGGGTATTCGGTGTCGATCACCTTGCGGCAGCGCTTGAGGAATTCGTGCGTCTTCGGCAGGTTCTCGCCGTTGGTGCCCTCCTCCTCGAACAGATACGGCACCGCATCCAGGCGGAACCCGTCCAGACCCAGATCCATCCAGAATCGGAGGATGTCGATCATCTCGTCGCCGACGGCGGGATTCTCGAAGTTCAGATCGGGCTGGTGCGAGAAGAACCGATGCCAGAAGTATTGCTTGCGAACGGGATCGAACGTCCAGTTGCTCGGCTCGGTGTCGACGAAGATGATCCGTGCTTCCGGGTACCCGGTGTCGTCGTCCCGCCAGACGTAGTAGTCGCCGTACGGGCCGTCCGGATTCCGGCGTGATTCCTGGAACCAATGATGCGCATCCGAGGTGTGGTTCATGACCAGGTCGGTGATGACCCTGATGCCGCGTTCGTGCGCCGCGTCGAGCAGTGCAACGAAGTCCTCCACATTGCCGAATTCTGGGAGAACCTTGCGGTAGTCGGAGATGTCGTATCCGCCGTCGCGCAGGGGAGAGTCGAAGAACGGCGGCAACCACAGGCAGTCGACACCGAGCCAGGCGAGGTAGTCGAGCTTGTCGATCAGGCCGCGCAGGTCGCCGGTCCCGTCACCGTTGGAGTCGGCGAAGGCGCGGACCAGGACTTCGTAGAAGACGGCTCGCTTGTACCACTCGCGGTCGTTCTCGCCGCCGGCAATGGGCCGCGCCGAACCGTACTGGGCGGCAACGGGTTCCCGGACCGCGCTCAGCCCATCTGTTCCAGACATGCTCACCTTTCTGCTGTCATCGTGTGAACTACCGGCGGCCGGCACCCGTGCGCAGGCACGGCGGCTCCCGACCCGAAAGATGCTGCCGGCCATCCGACGGCCCAGTCGGCACCGACGGCCCTGTTGGCAGGGTTCCCATCGGGCGGCCGGTGAAAAACACCGGCTCCGGTGGGACCGGGCGGCTGCGCTCGAGATCCCGGCGCGTCGGTCGGCCGCGAACCGGCGCGTCGATGCGTCCGGGCCCGGACGGCCGTGCATTCGCATGGTGCGAGTCGGCCGGCCACCGGCTCAAGGTACCGGTGGAGCCAGGGCCCCGCCGACCACGTTTGGACCATCCCGCGAGTGGGAAAACAGGATTCTTCGGGCCCCGACGGGTGAGACGCGCTCCGACGTGAAAAGCCGCGTGAACACTGGGTAACCTGCTTGCTGCCGGCGCGCAGGCGAGTAGGAGATCACGATGGCGAGGGGCTAAATTCCTCCCGTGAAGGCTCTCCGTCGTTTCACCGTCCGGCCGCAGCTGCCTCCTGCGCTGCATCCACTCGGCGCCCTGATCCGCAATCTGCGGTGGTCTTGGCACCCGGCAAGTCAGGATCTGTTCGCCGACATCGACCGCGCACTCTGGAATCGGTTCGAGGGTGACCCGATGAAGCTGCTGGGCGCCGTGTCGGTATCCCGCCTCGACGAGCTGGCGCGCGACGAGTCGTTCCTGGCGCGCATGCACGGACTGGCGGCCGACCTCGACCACTATTTGCAGGACCCGCGGTGGTATCAGCACCAGGTGATCATCGGCGAGTCGCTGCCGGCCGCGATCGCCTACTTCTCGATGGAGTTCGGCGTCACCGAGGTGCTGCCCAACTACTCGGGCGGCCTCGGCATCCTGGCCGGCGACCACCTGAAGTCCGCCTCCGATCTCGGCGTGCCGATCATCGGTGTCGGCCTGCTGTACAGGTACGGCTACTTCTGGCAGTCGCTGTCCGCCGACGGCTGGCAACAGGAGCACTACCCCGCGCACGACCCGCAGGGCCTGCCCATCGAGCGCGTCCTGGACTCCGACGGCGAGCACCTGTCGATCAGCGTCCCGATGCCGGGTGGCCGCCGGCTGACCGCGCGTATCTGGTGCGCGCAGGTCGGCAGGGTGCCGTTGTTGCTGCTGGACGCCGACAACGAGATGAATGACGACTCGCTGCGGGGCACCACCGACAAGCTGTACGGCGGGGATCAGGACCACCGGATCAAACAGGAGATCCTGCTCGGCATCGGCGGCGTCCGCGCCGTCCGCGCCTATGCGGCCGTGACCGGGCACCCGTTGCCCGAGGTGTTCCACATGAACGAGGGTCACGCGGGCTTCCTCGGGCTCGAGCGGATCAGGGCCTTGATCGCCGAGGATGGCCTGTCGTTCTCCGAGGCGCTGTCGGCGGTGCGGGCGGGGACCGTCTTCACCACGCACACGCCGGTGCCGGCCGGCATCGATCGCTTCCCGATCGACCTGGTCCGTCATTACCTCGACGCCGGCCCGGACGGGATGTCCCGGCTGGTGGCCGGACTGGTCGTCGACGAAGTGCTGGCCCTTGGCTCGGAGGACGATCCGAGCCGATTCAACATGGCGCACATGGGTCTTCGGTTGGCCCAGCGCGCGAACGGCGTCGCGAAGCTGCACGGCACGGTGTCGCGGAACATGTTCGCGCCGCTGTACCCGGGGTTCGAGGCCGACGAGGTGCCGATCGGCTCGGTCACCAACGGCGTTCACCTCCCGACCTGGGCCGCCCGCGAGATGTACGACGTGGCCGGTGACATGGCCGATTGGCAGGACCTGGCGTCGGCCTCGGAGTGGCCGGCGCCCGATGCGGTGTCCGGCGAGCGGCTGTGGGACCTGCGGAACAAGCTTCGCGCCCGGCTGGTGACGATGGCCCGGGCGACGGTGCGCGCCTCACACCTGCAGCGCGGCGCGACCGTGGCCGAGTTGGGGTGGACCGAGACGATCCTGGACCCGGACATCCTCACCATCGGATTCGCCCGCCGGGTGTCCACCTACAAGCGGCTGACGCTGATGCTGCGGGACCCGGCCCGGCTGCGCGCCCTCCTGCTCGACCCGGAGCGGCCGGTGCAGATCGTCATCGCCGGCAAGGCGCACCCGGCCGACGACGGCGGCAAGCGGTACATGCAGGAGATGGTCCGGTTCACCGACGACCCCACCATCCGGCACCGCATTGTCTTCCTGCCCGATTACGACATGAGCATGGCCGCGGTGCTGTGTGCGGGAGCCGACGTCTGGCTGAACAACCCGATCCGCCCGCAGGAGGCTTCCGGGACATCGGGAATGAAGGCCGCGCTGAACGGTGGTCTGAACCTCTCGATCTCCGATGGCTGGTGGGACGAGCTGTACGACGGGCACGACGGTTGGACCATCCCGACGGCGGACGGCGTCGGCGACGACAGCCGCCGCGACGACCTGGAAGCCGCGGCGCTCTACGACCTGGTCGAGAAGCGGGTCGCCCCATTGTTCTACCGCCGCAACGACGGTGGCCGCCCCGAGGGCTGGGTGGACACGGTGCGGCACACGCTGGCCTACCTCGGCCCTCGGGTCCAGGCGACCAGGATGGTCCGCGACTACGTCAACGAGTACTACGGTCCGGCGTCGGTGTTCTCCCGCGCCGTCACCGCCGACCTGACCGTGGCCAAGGGCCTGGCGGCGTGGAAGGACCAGATCCGGGCCGCCTGGCCGTCGGTGCGCGTGGTCAACGTCGATACGTCCGGCATCGGCACCGAGCCGTCGCTGGGCAACGTCATGACCTTGCGCGCCCACGTGGATCTCGGCGGGCTGAGCCCCGAGGACGTCCAGGTGCAGGCGGTGACCGGCCGGGTCGACATCAACGAGCAGCTGCACGACATCGCAACGGTGGACATGGATTTCGTCCCGGCGCCGGCCGACGTCGGGACCGTCGAGACGGGCTACCGCTACGAGGTGCAGCTGCCGTTGACGCTGTCCGGCCCCGTCGGCTACACGGTGCGGGTGTTGCCGCGGCACGAGTTGCTGGCATCGCCGGCCGAATTGGGCCTGGTGACCACCGCCTGAACCCGACCCGGCCGACCCGAACCGGACCGCCTCACGTGGTCCGCAGGACCGGTGCCGCCCGGACCGGTCGGCGGCGTCTCTCAGCTGCGGCGCCACTTCGTCATCGACACGGTGGTTCCCGCGCCCGCGCCCGACGCGACGTGGAACTCGTCCATCAGCCGGCGGGCGCCCGGCAGGCCCAGCCCAAGTCCGCCGCCGGTGCTGACCCCGTCCGTGAGCGCAGCGGCAAGGTCGTCGATGCCCGGGCCGCGGTCGCGGGCCACGATCGTGATGCCGGTGCGGCCCGCAAGCAGGTCCACGCGCATCTCCATCTCGCCCGCGCGCGCGAAGCAGACGATGTTGCGGGCGATCTCGGAGACGGCGGTCGCGATCAGCGTCATCTCGGTCGCCGTGAAGCCGGCGCAGGAGGCCATGTTGCGCACCGTGCGCCGGGCCGCCACCACGTCGGCGTCGATCTCGATCGCCAGCCTGACCGGTGCGTCGGCGGTGCAGTCCGGCGGTGGCGGCGACTCGTGCGACGAGCCCGGCATCTCGGTGGTGGAGATCGACACGACACGGGAGTCAATCAGTCACCGGCGCACCGTGGCACACCCCTAGGTGGGTCAGCGACGAAGAAAGTTGCGCACGGCCGGACCGAAGCGGATTGAACCGGTGACAAACGGGCATTGAGTCCGAGGTGGCTGCGCTTTTCCCAGGGTGTTCGGTCATCGGGCCCGGCCGGCTGACCAGCCATGCCGACCGGGCCGTTCACCCGGAGATGCCGATCCGGCTCGGGACCGAACTCCCGGCAAGATCAGTACCCGTGGTCGAGCCCGCCTTCGTTGGGCCGGATGCGCTCGCGGAACACGTAGTAGTTCCAGATCTGGTAGCCGATGATCAACGGCAGGAAGATGCCGCCCACCCAGGTCATCAGCACCAGGGTGTAGTGCTGGCTGGCCGAGTCGCCCAGCGTCAGGCTGAATTCGGGGTCGAGCGTCGAGGGCAGCACCTGGCTGCGGGTGAACAGTGCCAGGAAGATCGTCACCGTCGAGAAGACAATGGTCAGGCCGCTCATCGCGAAGGCAAGCGTGTCCTTCCGGAGCACCAGGGCCAGCCAGATGCTGGCGAGGGTGAGCGCGGAGGCGGCGGGGAAGACCCACGGCAGCACCCCGAAGTTGGTGAACAATCCCTCCGTGACGTAGCCCATGTACACGAACACCAGGATCGTCACGGTCGCCAGCGCGCCCCAGCGCAGCGCGGCTGCGCGGGCGCGGGTGTACAGGACGGTGTCCACGTGCAGGCGCAACAGCAGGAAGTTCGCCCCGTGCAGCATGAACAGCAGCAGGGTGGCCAGTCCGCCGACCAGTGAGAACGGGGTGAACAATTCGCCGAGGCCACCCACCACCCTGGCGTCGGCGTTCAACGACAGGCCCTCGATCAACTTCGCCATCACCACGCCCCACAGGAACGAGGGGACCACACTGCCGGCGAACGACATCCAGTCCCAGAAGTCCCGCCACCGTTGCTGATCGACCTGGTTGCGGTATTCGAACGACACCCCGCGCAGCAGCAGGGCCAGCAGGATGACGACGAACACCGGGTACATCCCGCTGAACAGGGCGCCGTACCAGACCGGGAAGGTGGAGAACATGATCCCGGCGGCCGCGATCACCCAGACCTCGTTGCCGTCCCAGAACGGGCCGATGGTACCGGTCAGTGCCCGCTCCTCGGCGTCGGTCTTCGCCAGCATGGGACGAAGGATGTCGACCCCGAAGTCGAAGCCTTCCAGGAAGAAGTACAGCGTGAAGGTGAGCGCGATCAACCAGAACCAGAGCACGACCAGGTCCACGGTCAGTTCCTCCGCTCGTAGTCCGCAAGACCGTCCCCGCTGTAGCTCGGGGCGGGGGCGGCCAGGATCTGCGCATCCGGTTTGTGGTCGATGCCGGCGCGCGCCGTCGTCGAGAGCAGGTAGATGTCCAGTCCGATGAGCGCCAGGTAGACGATCCACAGGCCGATCAGGCCGACCAGCACCTCACCGGTGCTGTTGGCGCTGACGCCCTGCTCGACGGTGAGCAGTCCGTACACCATGAAGGGCTGCCGGCCCATCTCGGTGACCACCCAGCCGGCGAAGTTCGCAATCCACGGCAGCGGCACCATCCACACCAGTGCTCTCAGGTACCAACGGGTCTCGTCGAGCCGGCCGCGTCTTCGCCACCACAGGAACAGACCGGTGAAGGCGGTCAGCAGCAGCAGCGAGCCGATCGCCACCATGAGCCGGAAGGACCAGAAGATCGCGGTCACCGGCGGGATGTACTCGCCGGGGCCGTACCGCTCGCGATACTCCTGGTTCAGCTCGTTCAGGCCCTGGTAGTTGCCCTCGAGGCTGTTGTAGGCAAGAACCGAACCGACGTAGGGGATCTCGACACTGAAACTGTTCCGGCGTTGCTGCTCGTCGATGCCGGCCACCAGGGACCACGGTGCGGGAGATTCGGAGGTCTCCCACTGCGCCTCCATGGCGGAGAACTTCATCGGCTGGTCCTCGCGGGCCACTTGTGCCTCACGGTGCCCGCTGGTCGCGGAGAAAACGGTGCCGATGGCGGCGAAGACCAGCGCGATGCGCAGCGACCGGGAGAACACCTCGACGTTGCGCCGGCGCAGCAGGTGGAACGCGCTGATGGCCAGGACGAAGAACGCGGCCACGGTCCAGGAGCTGCCCTGCACGTGTGCGAAATACAGCCAGGCCTTGTAGTTGAAGACCACCGCGCCGAAGTCGGTCAACAGGGCCTGGCCGTCGACCACCTCGTAGCCGACGGGCCGGTGCATCCAGGCGTTGGCCATCACGATCCAGAACGCGCTGATCTGCGTGCCGATCGCGACCAGCCAGATGCTGCCCAGCCTGACCCACCGGGGAAGCCGGTCCTTGCCGAACCACCACAAACCGATGAAAGTGCTCTCCAGGAAGAAGGCCATCAGGACTTCCAGAGCCAATGGCACGCCGAAGATGTTTCCGACGAATCGGGAGTACTCGCTCCAGTTCATGCCGAACTGGAATTCCTGCACGATGCCGGTGACGACGCCAACCGCAAAGTTGATCAAGAACAGATGACCGAAGAAATTCGTCATGTTGTCGTAGACGGCCCGGCGGTCCTTCCGCAGGTACGCAACGGTTTCCATGACGGCGATGAGGAACGCGAGACCGACCGTCAGGGAGACGAAGAAGAAATGGAAGATGCTGGTGGAGGCGAATTGAAAACGCGAAAGGCCGATGACGTCCATGCACATCCTCTTGTTCGATCGGGAGGCCCCCGCGAGACTGTTGCCGCGCCGACGCCGGAACGGGCGGCGGGCCGGCGACGCCACCAGCGCCGGGCCATCTGGCTCACCATCGTCATGGCAGTTACCGCGCGGTCATCGGGGCAAACCTGCTGACACGCCGATGAGCCGGAAATCGCCGACCCTGCCGCAACCGGCGACCGCGTCGGTCCCGGGAGAAGACCTGCGACGAGTCCTCATCCGGTGCTTCGGGTGTCGGCCTCATCCATCTGTGCCAGGTGCTGGCGCAGGGCGGCCCGGGCGGCTGCCACCAGCGTGCAACGACGTCGCTCGGCGAGTTGCTGCAGGCGGTCGCCGGCTTCCCGGCGATCCAGTCCGTATCTCGCCATCAGGACACCCCGTGCCTGTTCGACGATCTCCCGGCACCCGATCGCCCGGCGCAGTTGCGCGCCGCTGAGTCCGATCTGTCCGGTGCGGTCACCGCCCAGAACGCACTCGAGATCGGACGTCACGAGCGCCAGCGTCGCTGGCGGCACGGCGAGGCCGTATCCGGGGTAGCTGCCGTACAGGTTGAGTGAGCCCAGCACGGCGTCACCCGTCCGCAGCGGTGTGGCGAGCGTGGAACCGATCCCCGCACTTCTGGCGGTCCGGGCCAGACCGGGCCACCTCACGGCGATCTCGTCGACCTGCAACCTGATCAACCGGTCATGCCGTGCTGCACGCAGGCATGGTCCGTCACCGAGGTCGTATTGCGCTTGCTGCATCGTGGAGGCGCGCGGATCGCTGGCGGCGGCGGTGAACGGTCCGTCCGTGCCGGTCAGGGTGACGCCCGCCCAACGGACGTCCGGCAGGGCTTGCACCGACAGCCGGCAGGCGAAATCCAAGGCGTCGGCATCACTGTGGGCCGCTTGCATCGAGGTTCCCGCCGGTCACATCTCCGCTCACTGTCGCCGCCGGAGTTGGACACGGCTCAGCGACTGGGCTGCCTGCTCAACCCGAACAAGGGTAGACAGGAGTTGACCGGACCGCAAACCTGGTGGCCGGTCGATTTCGCCTCGGGTGCAGTTGGGGGCTCAGAGCCGATATCCCCGTTGCCCGGGCCCGAATGATTCGTAGAGGTCGCCGACGAATCGGCGAATGCTGGTACGGAAAACCTTGATCAGCGACAGCATGGAGCGCCCCCGTCCGAAACGTCGTCGTAGCGCGGCAGGCCCGTTCTCGGGATCCTTCTACGGGATCAGTCAACATTGCGGGCAGTCCGCCACCTACCGCCTACCGGGTGAACAAATTGATTGCCCGAGCAACTGATCCGTTGTGAAATCCCACGCTCGCCACGACAACCAGCGATCGTCAGGGCACGGTTGGATCAGTCCGCTGTGCCATCCTGCCGCACCAGGCGGCGGCCGGTCAGCTTCGTCAGCGGCACCGCGACGGTGTACGTGGATCGGCCGGTAGCCCAGGGCGCCGGGATGCGAGACTCCAAGGCGGCGAGCCGTTCCCGGTCGATGATGTGGTAGGCCTGACCCACCGCCAGAACGCTCCACCCGGTCCGTGCGGCGTGATCGAATTCGTCGACCTCGAAGCCGACGACGGCGTTGTTGACCGCAGCCTTCAGCTTGTCGCCGCCATCGGTTCGGAAAATGATCTCGTGATCGTCGACGGCGTAATTGACGGGCTGCGCGGCAGGCATGGCGTCGTAGGTGTACACGACCCTGCCGATGATGCCGGTGCTCAGCAGCCGGAGGCATTCCGGGCGGTCCAGTCGCTCGAGCGTGGATCGTTCGCCCGGGTCGGTCTCTGTCATGGGTGATCCTCGAGGGTCTCAGGTCGACATCGACGGCACATCCCGCCCAGCATGCGGGCGGGCGTCAGGGCCTGCCAGGGCCCAAAGTCCCGAGTCGGCGTCCGCCGACCCGGCATCTCAGGTCCCGACCACCACGACGGGGGCCGCGCTGTGCGTGATCAGCGCCTGGCTGGTGGACCCGAGCAGGAGCGCGGACAGGGCGGCGTGCCACCTGGTGCCCACGACGACCAGCTGGGCATCGGCCGAGTGCTGCAGGATCGCCTTGGCCGGCACGTCGCGGGCAAGGATCTGTTCGACACGCACGTCGGGGTACTTGTCCGCCCAGCCGGCGAGTCGCTGTGAGAGCAGGGCGCGTTCGGACTGCTCGATCGAACCCTCGTCGACAACGGTGGCCGAGTAGACAGGCACCGGCGCCATCGCCACCGGGCTGGTCCAGGTGTGAACAGCCACCAGTGCCGTACCACGCAGGTCCGCCTCTTGGAACGCGAAACCGATGGCAGGCTCGCCGGCAGGTGAACCATCGATGCCCACGACAACCGGCCCGGTGCCCGGGGTGTCGGCGGAGTGGACGACTGCGACCGGCACGTGACTGCCGGCGGCGAACCGTCCGGCAACCGATCCGAGCGCCATCGCGATCCGGTTCGTCCGGTGACCGCCGACCACCGCGAGTGCTGCCCGTGAAGCGGCGCAACGGAGCACCGTGACGGCCTCGCCGTAAGTGACGAAGGTGCCGATGCAGATGGCCGGGTGATCGCGCTGCAGCTCCGCGGCCAGCGAGTTCACCGTGTCGTGGGCCTCTTCCTCCAGCGTGGCGAGCAGATCTGAAGGGAACGGGTTGTAGCCCGAGTAGCCGACGGCGGGAAGCGCATAGGCATGGACGAGCAGCAGTCGGCCGTGCCGGCGATCAGCCTCGTCGGCGGCCCAGCGCGCGGCGTGCCTGCCGCACTCGGAGCCGTCCACCCCTGACACCACCAGCGGCCCGGTACCGGCCACTCCCGTGGTGACCGCCATCGGCTGGAACCCTGCCCGTTGGCGCAGGACAGGGTTGCTGTCAGAGTGCCGGCCGCGGGGTGCGATTCGAGTGTCGTAAGTGGTCATCGTGGGGCCCCTTTCTCGTGCACGTCCGGCCGCCGCGGTGGCGCAGGTCGCGCCGGGGTGCGACTGGCCGCGCCGACTGTCCAGCGGGCGCGGTCATTGCAGGGTGGTGCTGATTCCCAGCCTCACCCTTTGCCTCGCAAAGCGTTAGGGCCTTTCGACCCCTCGGCCGCACAGCATCCGCAGTGGTGACGACGACCCTCGCGCAGAGTGACCCGCTGACCCTGAGGCGTCTTCGCAGGGTCCGAGACCAGCTGCTGCTCAACCGATGTGGTGACGGAGCTGTGCGGTCAGATCTCCCGTCGTTGCAGCCGGTGAACGGCCACCGTCACCAGGGCGACGCACGTCACCACGGTGACGCCGGTGGCCGGGAGGTAGTCGGGCAACGTACCCACACCCAGCAGGTCGACCGGAGCTCCGGCGAGCGTGGTCGGCAACCAGTCGTGCAACACATCGATGTTCCCGGCGATGGACAGCGTGATCAACACACCGAGGCTGATTCCTACGGTGGCCAACGTGCTGCGGGCCACCGACGAAGCCGCCGCGACCACGCAGACGGCGAAGACGAGATATCCGGATTCGCAGACCAGCCCGGCCAGCATCGGGCCGACCGGCAGCGGTCCCAGCAGGAGCCACGTCCCGTACCAGGCGGCGGCCAGCCCGGCCGCGTAGGAGACGACTGCGGCGGCTGCGGGTACCGCGACTCGGGGCAGGACCAGGCGCCACATGCTGCTCACCCGGGTCCGGAAGAAGGTCGACACTCCCCGGCGAGCGTCGAAGGTGAGCGCGCCGGCGGCGATGACGACCACAACGACCAGGCCGATCTGGCCGACCTGACTGAGGTAGTTCACCACGCCGTCCCCGGGCTGCGGCGGCGGGACGATGATCGTGATGCCGGATTGCACGCCCTGCACCAGCTGCGCCATGTACCGGGCGACCACCGGCCCCAGCAATCCGAACACGACGTAGACCCCGAGCAGTGCGATCCAGCGGCGGGTCCGGGTCAGCCGCAGCCACTCCAGTCGCCACGGGCTCATCGATCGGCGGCGACGGGCTGCCCCGGGGGTGCGCGCGGTGATGCTCGGTGCGGTGGCGTTCACGATGTCCCCCCGCTCGGCGTCTGCTGTTGCCCGGTGAGGGCCAGGAAGGCCGACTCCAGGTCGGCCGCAACGGGTTCGAAGGACACCAGCCGTTCGTCACACGCCGCCACCGCGGCGGGTATGCCACGTTCGCCGGCCTCGATGGAGGTTGCTTCCACCTGCAATGCCCACGGTCCGGCATCCTCGATCCTGCTGACCCACGGCCGATCCTGCAGCGCGGCGCGCAGGACTGCGGTGCCGCCGGCCGTGCGGATCATCCACCGCGGCTGGAGGTGCTCATCGATCAACGCCTGGGTGGGTCCCTGGTACAGCAGCCGGCCCTCCCGCAGGATCCCGATCCGGTCCGCGACCCGCTGGACGTCGTCCAGGATGTGACTGGAGAAGATGACCGTCCGGCGGTTCCGCATGCCGCCCACCAGGCCCAGCACGTCGGCCCGCCCGGCCGGGTCCAGCGCCGAGGTGGGCTCGTCCAGGATCAGCAGGTCGGGGTCCGTCACCAGCGCGCAGGCGAGGCCGAGCCGCTGCGTCATACCCCGGGAGAAGCCGGCCACCCGGCTGTCCGCTGCGGCGGCGAGCCCAGCCTGTGCCAGGGCGTCGTCGATTCGCTGCTTGTCACCCTGGTCCTCGGTCAGTGCCAGGGCCAGGTCGACGACCTCCGCTGCGGTCAACCAGCCGTCGAACTCCGGAACGTCGGGACAGACGGCGATCCGGTGGCCGGCAAGAGCGTGCCGGACCTCGCCCCGGTCGGCGTGCCGGGTTCCGGTCAGGATCGACAGCAGGGTGGTCTTCCCCGCGCCGTTCGGACCGACGAGCCCGTAGACGCATCCGCTCGGCACCACCACATCGACGTCGAACAGTCCGGTGCCGTCGTAATCCTTGGTCAGCCCGATGGTCTCGAGAATTGCGTGCGAAACCGGTGCGCCAGCGGCGGTTGGTCCAGCCGCGGGCGCGCCCGTCCAGCCCGGCCCTCCCGCTGCTCCGGGTCCGGCCTCGGGGGCAGGCTGCTGGGTGCCGCCGGGCGACTTCGTGCTGACCGCGATGCTCTGTGGCGTGATGGCCGATGGGACCGACGTGCCGCGCTCCCGTCCGGCAGCGAGGTAGAAGATGGCTCCCAACGGCATGCTGCCGAGGACGATGATGATTGCCCAGACGGTTTTCGGCAGGTACTTCACGGACGGCGCCCGGACCAGATCGATCAGCGCCCACCCGACGACGACCAGGATCGCCGCGATCAACGGCGCCAGGACGGCCCACGCCGAACCTGACGGCCAGTTCACTCCGCCGTCGGTCCCCAGGGATCGCGTGCCGGACATGAGCGTTCCCCCCCGTCCCGGTCCTCGACCATCCTTCGCCGCCGACGCTCACCGCGCCACGGCCGAAGGCCCCTGTTACGCCGGCCAGGGTCAGGGACCCAGCGGTCGGTGGGCGACCCGGCCATCGACCGCCGCCGCGCCGTCCGTCAGGCCGGCAGGGTCCAGCGGGGACCTGTCCGCGCGGAGCAGCCAGATAGTCCGGCCCGGGATCAGCGTCTCCTGCCCGCCCGGCAGCGGCGCCGGATCCACCGGCTCGCCGGTGCCCGTCCCGGTGTCCAGTACCGGGAAATACCTTGTGCCGTAGGGGCTTCCGGGCAAAGTTACGGCCAGCGGGTCGGCCCCGGCGTGCAGGACGAGCAGCCAGGAATCATCTGTCAGCGGCTCTCCGCCGGTGGTGTGGCCGCGCACGTCACGGCCGTTGATCCACATCATCATCGTGCTCAGCGACCCGTCGAACCAGTCATGGCCGGTCATCGGCAATCCACGCGGATGGAACCAGACGAGGTCCGGATGGTGGTCGCCGCCGTCCGGTGCCCGGCCGTCGAAGAACTCGGCCTGCCGCAGTGCCGGCGCGGTGCAGCGGATGTCGAGCGTCCGCTGGAAGAAGGCCAGCATGTCGCGGGCTGTGTTCGAAACCCCAGTACCCAGCAGCGCTGTGCCCGGCGCTGTGCCCGGCGCTGTGCCCGGTGTGAGGACGGGTTTCCAGTCCACCCAGCTGATCGGGTTGTCCTGACAGTAGGCATTGTTGTTGCCCTGCTGCGTCCGCCACATCTCGTCGCCCATGGTGATCATCGGGGTGCCGGTGGACAGCAGCAGGGTCGCCGCGAGGTTGCGGGCCTGCCGGCTGCGCACGGCCATCACCACCGGGTCGTCGGTGTCGCCCTCGGCTCCGTAATTGGCCGAACGGTTGTTGTCCGTGCCGTCGCGGTTGTGCTCTCCATTGGCCTCGTTGTGTTTGTAGCTGTAGGAGACCAGGTCTCGCAGGGTGAAGCCGTCATGGGCGGTGATGAAGTTGATCGACGCCCACGGTCGGCGGTTGGTCGCGTACAGGTCCGACGATCCGGAGAGCCGGTAGCCGAGGTCGCGGATCCCGTGGCCGCCGCGCCAGAACTCGCGCACGGTGTCACGGAAACGGTCGTTCCATTCCGCCCAGTTGGGTCCGAAACCGCCGACGGCGTAGCCCTCGCCGGTCGCGTCCCACGGTTCGGCGATCAGCTTGCGGGTACGCAGTACCGGGTCGGAGGCGATGGCGTTGGGCAGCGCGGCATTCCGGTCGAACTGACCGCCGCCCGGGCGGGCCAGCACAGAGGCCAGGTCGAAGCGGAAACCGTCGACGCCCAGGTCGTCGGCCCAGTACCGCAGCGAGTCGGTGACCATCCGGATGACGGCCAGCTTGCCGGTGTTCAGGCTGTTGCCGGTGCCGGTGATGTCCCGGCCGCCGGGCAGGTAGTAATTCTGCGGCGAGAGCCCTCCCCACGACAGGTCCGCGTTGTGGCCCGCCCCGCCCTCGCAGGTGTGGTTGTAGACGACGTCGAGCACGAGTTCGATCCCGGCCTCGTGCAGGGCGTCGACCATGGTGACGAACTCGACAACCTCCCGTCCGGGAGCGGTGGCGTAGGCCGGGTCGGGTGCGAAGAAGCCGAGAGTCGAGTAGCCCCAATAGTTTTGCCGGCCGCTGGCGAGCAGTCCCGGTTCGGTGGCGCTGGCGTGCACCGGGAGCAGTTCCAGCGTTGTCACCGACAGGCTCTGCAGGTGTGCGATCACGGCGGGGTGGACAACGCCGAGGTAGGTGCCGCGCAGTTCCGGCGGTACCTCCGGGTGCAGCTTGGTCAGGCCGGCGACGTGGGCTTCGTAGACGACGGTCTGGGCCCACGGGATGAACGGGCGCTGCGACCGGGACCGGGTGCCCTCGGTGCCGACGACGACCCCGAGCGGCGCCTTCCCGAGGGTGTCGACCCCGGTCGTGCTGGCTGCCGCCAGGTCGTACTCGGTCGTGGTGACCTGTCGCGCATAGGGATCGAGCAGGATCTTGGACGCGTCGCGCGCGGGGACCCGGAAGCCGTAGCGCTGCCCCGGTCCGACGTCGGGCACGAAGGTGTGCCAGATCCCGTAGGTGCGTTCCCGCATGGGCAGCAGCTGCTCGCTGCCGTCCTCGCCGACCAAGCTGAGCAGGATGTCGGTGACCCCGGGCACGCCGTCGGCGACGACGGCGAAGTTCGTCCCGCCGTCGTACGGTGTCGCGCCCAGCGGGTAGGGCAGACCCGGGTGCGGTGACGACCCGACGCGCGGCTCGGCGTGGGTGTCGATCTGGCCCGGCCGGCCCGGGTCCCCGTGTTTCGGCGGGCGCGCGGGGGTGAGCGGCGCTGCGCTGCCCCGGCCGTCCTGGAAGTCCGAGATGGGCGGTCCCGAAAACGGCGGTCCCGAAATGGGTGGTCCCGAAAAGGGTGGGGAGGGGCGCGACATCCGCCGATTGTGGCTGATCGGGGCAGCGCCGTCCTCTCCTGGGGCTGCCGTCGGATGCGCCGACCCCGCGGGCACGGTGATGGGGTGGGGCGGCCCGGGTGATGACGGCGTGGGACACAATGACGCCCGTGACGAGACCAGCCCCTTCGCCCCGCCCGTCGATCCTGCCCGGACCCGATTCGGTGTTGCACCTGGCGGAGGTGACGGTGCGGCGCGGTCCCGCGGTGCTGCTGGACGCCGTGCACTGGAACGTCGACGTCGACGAGCGCTGGGTGATCCTCGGGCCCAACGGGGCGGGCAAGACGACACTGCTGCAGATCGCGTCGGCGCAGATGTTCCCGACGTCCGGCCGGGTGCACATCCTCGGTGAGCGGCTGGGTGCTGTCGACGTCACCGAGATCAGGCCGCGGATCGGGGTGTCCTCGGCGGCGCTGGCAGGTCGCGTGCAACCCATGGAAACCGTGCTGGACGTGGTGGTGTCGGCCGGCTACGGGGTGATCGGGCGATGGCGCGAGCAGTACGACGAGCTGGACTTCGCCCGCGCCCGGGACCTGTTGGGCGCCATGGGGATCGCCGCGCTCGCCGACCGGATGTTCGGCACCCTGTCCGAGGGTGAGCGCAAACGCGCACTCGCCGCCCGAGCGTTGATGGCGGATCCGGAACTGCTGCTGCTGGACGAACCAGCAGCCGGTCTGGACCTGGCCGGGCGGGAGGACCTGCTGGCCCGGCTGTCGACCCTGGCCGTCGATCCGTTCGCGCCGACGACGGTGCTGGTGACCCATCACGTCGAGGAGATCCCCGCTGCCTTCAGTCACGTGCTGCTGCTGCGGAACGGGCGGGTGGTGGCGGCCGGTCCCACGGAGCAGACCCTGACACCGGAGGCGTTGTCCGACACCTTCGGCATGGCGCTGAGCCTGGAGAACAGGAACGGCCGGTTCTTCGCCTTCGCCCGGTGACGGTCGGCGCGTCGCGACATGCGGGTGAAGACGTGCTCGTGAAGACGTGCTCGTGAAGACGTGCTCGTGAAGACGGGTTTGAGAAGACGGGCTTGAGACGACGACAGAAAGGCTGCGAATGACGACGCTCGTGCGGCTCGAGATCGACGGTGCGGTCGGGGTGATCCGGCTCGACCGGCCACCGGTCAACGCCATCAACGGCGAGATGCACCGGCAGTTGATCGAGATCACCGGCCGGTTGGCGCAGGACCGGACGATCAGGGCCGTCGTCCTGTATGGCGGCGAGCGTGCGTTCGCGGCCGGTGCCGACATCAGGGAGATGGCCGATCTCAATCCCAGCCAGATCGCTGTGCTGATCAACAGTCTCAACGAGGCGGTCACCTCGGTGGCGCGGTTGCCGCAGCCCGTCATCGCGGCGGTGACCGGCTTCGCACTGGGCGGTGGTTGTGAGCTGGCGCTGGCCGCCGACTTCCGCTTCGTGGCGGACAACGCGCGGCTCGGGTTGCCGGAGATCACGCTCGGGGTGATCCCCGGGGCGGGCGGCACGCAGCGGCTGCCACGGCTGGTCGGCCTCACCACGGCGAAGGAGCTGATCTTCACCGGGCGTGCGGTCGACGGCGCCGAGGCGGTCCGCATCGGGCTGGCCAGCAGGAGTGTCCCGGCCGATCAGGTGCTGGCCGAGGCGATGTCGTTCGCCACCCGGCTGGCCTCCGGTGCGACGGCCGCGCTCGCGGCAGCGAAACGCGTGATCGACGACGGGTACGACGAGCCTCTCGCCACCGCTGTGGAGCAGGAGAATCGCCGGTTCGCCGAGTTGTTCTCGACCGAGGACCAGCGGATCGGGATGACCTCGTTCCTGGAGCACGGACCCGGAAAGGCGACCTTCGTCGGTCGCTGACTCCCTCCGCCGCCTTCACCGACCCCCCCTCGCCGACGCCCTTCGCCCGACCACCTTCGCCGACGATCTTCGCGGACCAGAGCCGCGAGAAGCCCGGGAGCCGAACAGCGCAGTGGCTTACCGATTCACCGCCGACGACGTGCGGTTCCTGTCCAGTGCGGAGGGTGCGCAGGCATTGTCGGACGCCGACCGGCTGGCGCTCGCGGACGCGAGCCTGATCGGCGACCTGACCGGTTTGCGGAGCCGACTCGGTGACCGCGCGGCCGCTGTCGCCGAGACCGTCCGGTTGCGCCGCAGGGCGGTGCTGAAGCTTGGTGCGCCCGCCGCGGGCTGGTTGTTCACCGACGAGGCATTGCAGCAAGCGACCCCGCGTGCGGTCGCCGAGCACCGGGCGCGCCGATTGGCCGGTGTGCAGGTGCACGACCTGACCTGCTCCGTCGGTGCCGATCTCGCCGCGCTCGCGGCGGGCCGCGCAGGACCGGGCCGGCCGGTGGGCTCGGACCTCGATGCCATCCGGGTCTCGATGGCCAGGCACAACCTGGCCGCCTCCGGCCTCGACGCCGGACTGGTGATCGCCGACGCGCTGACCAGGGTCACCACCGGCCTGCTGGGATATGCCGATCCGGCGCGCCGGGAGGGCGGGCGGCGGATCACGTCGGCGTCGACGCTGCCGTCGGTGACCGATATCGATGCGGTCCACGTGGATCGCCCGCCCGTTCTGCGGCTGCCACCGGGCATCGACTACGACGCGCTGCGCCGCCCGGGCGAGGTCGAGATCGTGTCGCTCGACGGCGGTGCCCGTGAGGCAGTCCTCTGGCCGGCGGAACTGGCCGTGGTGGACCGGCGCGCCACCGTGCTGTCGTCACGGCCCGGAATCGACGGGTTCGAGGTGACCAGTTCCGAACCGGACGACGTCGAGGTGGGCGAGGTGCACGAGGCAGACCTGCTGGTCGACCCGGACGCTGCCGTCGTTCGCTCGCATCTGGTCCGCCAGTACGCCGCCCGGCACGGGCTGCGGCTGCTCGACCCGCACTTGGCGTACCTGATCGGACCCGTTGCGCCGCAAGGGGTGCGGGCTTTCAGGGTGGTCGACATCGCGCCCTACCGGGAGCGCACGATCGCCGGTTGGGCCAGGCGGGACCGGATCGGCACCCTGGAGATCAAGCAGCGCGGGACATCGGTCGTTCCCGACGAACTCCGAAAGCGACTCCGCTCAGCGCTGACCGGTCCGACCACCGCGGCCGCCACCCTGGTGGTGGCCCGGATCGGCCGGGATGCCCGGGCCCTGTGGTGTCTGCCGGTCGAACCGTCCCGCGCGTCACCGTAGGGTTGTCAGCCGTGACATTCGAACTTCTTCCCGCCGTGGACGTCGCCGATGGGCAAGCGGTGCGCCTCGTGCAAGGCCGGGCCGGCAGTGAAACCAGCTACGGGCCGCCATTGGCCGCCGCGCTCGCCTGGCAGGCCGACGGGGCGGAATGGATCCACCTGGTCGACCTGGACGCCGCTTTCGGGCGAGGCTCGAACGCCGATCTGCTTGCCGCCGTGGTCGGTGCGCTCGACGTGAAGGTCGAGATGTCCGGCGGCATCAGGGACGACGCCTCGCTGGAGGCCGCACTGGCCACCGGGTGCGCCCGCGTCAACATCGGGACTGCGGCGCTGGAGAACCCGCAATGGTGTGCCTCCGCGATCGCCCGCTACGGCGACCGCATCGCGGTCGGCCTCGATGTGCGGGGCACCACCCTGGCGGCGCGCGGCTGGACCGAGGACGGCGGTGACCTCTGGGAGGCGCTGACCCGGCTGGACGCCCAGGGGTGCGCGCGGTACGTCGTCACCGACGTCACCAAGGACGGCACCCTGCGTGGTCCGAATCTGGAACTGCTGCGGCAGGTCTGCGCCGCCACGCCGGCACCGGTGGTGGCCTCGGGCGGGGTGTCCTCGCTGGATGACCTCGTTGCGCTGGCCGGCCTCGCGCCGCTCGGGGTGGAGGGGACGATCGTGGGGAAGGCCCTGTATGCCGGCGCTTTCACGCTCCCGGAAGCGCTCGCCGCGGTCGCCGGCGCGGATGCCTGAGCAACCACCGGGGCGGCTGTGACATACACCTTGCCGGGGCGGCTGTGACAACCTTGCCGGGGCGGCTGTGACAACCTTGCCGGGGCGACAGTGACGACCTTGCCGGGGCGGCGTCGGGGGAGCGGCGGTCCCTACGAGAACCGTTACGGCTACTCGCGTGTCGTCCGGATCGGTCCGCTCGCGATGACCGCAGGATGCACGTCGGTCGTCGACGGGGTCGTGCAGTGCCCCGGGGACCCGGGTGGCCAGACCCGCATCGCCCTGCGCACCGCACTGACGGCACTTGCGGGTGTCGGCATCGGCGCCGAAGATGTTGTTGCCGTCCGGATGTCCATCACGGAGCGGGAGCATGCCGATGCAGTGGGACTCGCCCACCGGGAGGTGCTCGGTGATGTTCGCCCGGCGGCCACCATGGTGGTAGTGGCAGGACTGGTCGATCCGGCAATGCTGGTGGAGGTAGAGCTGACGGCCTGGCAGGCACCGACCGACGGCCCCGCTGGGCCGCTCGGCGCCGGACAGCTCAGCGTCTGATGGACGCCCGCTGGTAGTTCAACCACGGGTTGAACAACGCCAGGGTGGCGGCATAACCGGGGACCCGCCCCTTGGCCATCTCCCAGCCGATCCGGGTGGCTGCTGCGAACAGGTCACCGGCGAGCTGCAGTGGGTCGGTGAACTCGACAGTGACGGTGCGAACGCCGAAATCGGCCGGCCTGCCGCGGTATCCGTGTGCCGCCGGCGGCCGTGGACCCGCACCCGACGTACCGGTGAGTGCGCGCAGCACCGCGATCGCCTGCGGGTCGCCCTGCTCGGCCCATGCCTGCACCACCCGTAGCTTGACCGCGTCGGCGATCGCGGCGTCGTCGGCGCCGGGCGGGATCGACACGGCTTCCCGATCGTTGATCAACACCAGTCGGCCGCCGGACTCGCGGAGTTGCACTTCCCACGGCCCCGGATTCGGCGTCCCGGCCAGCAACACCGTCCCACGGCCGTCCCGCTGACCGGGCGTGCTGCTCAGACTGCACGGGACATTTCCGGCACGGAGCAACGCGTGCACCCTGCGTAATTGGTCGGCCACCGGCGTCCTCCTCGGGTCGGTCCGGCAATCGGTTCATGATAGGTGGGCACTCAGCGGTATCTTCCGATGAACGCGGGGTGAGCGTTGTGATCCGGTCGGAAGCTGCCGGCGTCCTGTGCAGGCGGCTCGGTACCGGCGGGTGTGGTGCGCTCGGAGTACAGCGATGGCGGCGGGGGGGCAATGTGACCGGACAGGACGACCCTTCCCGCGCCGACGCCGGCGCTCTCGCCGGCACCCTGGCGGTGGGGGTCGAGGTCGGCCCCTACCGCATCGAGAGCGTGATCGCCCGCGGTGGCATGTCCGTTGTCTATCGGGCCACCGATCGCCGGCTCGGCCGGCAGGTCGCCCTCAAGGTCCTCGTCGCCGAGGCAGGCCCGTCCGGCGAAGCCCGGGAGCGCTTCCTGCGGGAGGCCAGGTTCGCCGCAGCGATCGACCACCCGCACATCGTGCCGATCTATGACGCGGGCGACGCGGGGGATCTGCTGTACATCGCCATGCGCTGGGTGCAGGGCAGCACCCTGGACGACTGGATCGATCGACGCGGGTCGCTCGACGGCGCGATGACGGTGGAACTGCTCGAGCCCGTCGCCGCCGCCCTTGACCTGGCCCATGCCGCCGGGCTGGTGCACCGGGATGTCAAGCCGTCCAACATCCTGCTCACCGCAGAGCCGGACGCCGACGGTCCGTTGCACGTCTACCTGACGGACTTCGGCGTCAGCCGGATCGCCTCAGCGCGCACCAGGCTGACCTCCGCCGGCACGGTGGTCGGGACGGTCAGTTACATGGCGCCCGAGCAGATCACCGGGCGGCGGCTCGACGCGCGAACGGACCTGTACGCGCTGGGGTGTGTCGCGTACGAATGCCTGACCGGTGCACCGCCGTTCGTCCGCGACGATCAGGCGGCTCTGCTGTGGGCACACGTCAACGACCAGCCGGACCCGCTCTCGGTGCACCGGCCCGAGCTGCGAGCAGCGGATCGGGTGCTGGCCAGAGCGCTGGCGAAGGACCCCGCGGACCGCTACCGGTCGTGCGCCCAGTTTGTCGCCGCGCTCGCGACGTCGTTGGCCGAGCACACGTCGCCCGGCACCGCAGGAGTCGCCAACACCGGCCCCAGCACCAGCACCGGCACCAGCACCGGCACCAGCACCGGCACGGTGACCGGCAGATTCTCGAGCACGGGCGCATCGGTCGCCCGGACGGACCGCGGACGTCCGGACAGTGCACCGGGCCACGCCCCGTCGCAGCTCGCCCCGTCGGAGCTGGCCCCGTCAGAGCTCGCCCCGGCGGAGCTGGCGGCGGACCGACCGGGACCCGAGGTGCGGGTATTCCTCGTGGATGACCACGAACTGGTGCGCAAGGGCGTTGCCGACCTGCTGGGCGAGGCGGGCGATCTGGTGGTGATCGGCCAGGCATCCTCGGTGGCCCAAGCCCTCGCCGACATTCCACGCGCCCAACCCGATGTCGCCGTTCTGGACATCCACCTGCCGGACGGCAACGGCATCGAGTTGTGCCGGGAGTTGCGGGATCGGATGCCGGATCTGCGTTGCCTGATGCTGACCGCCCTGGACGACGAACAGGCCATGCTGACCGCCATCCTGGCCGGCGCCAGTGGGTATGCCGTGAAGGACATCACCGGGACCGAGCTGGTGACCGCGGTCCGGACCGTCGGTGCCGGCCGAACGCTGGCCGACAGCCGGACCGTCGAGGCCTTGATCGGCCGGTTGCGGGCGGACGCCGCACCGTCGGGAAAGCTGGCCACCCTGACCCCGCGGGAGCGAACGGTGTTGTCGCTGGTCGCCGAAGGGCTGACCAATCGGCAGATCGGTCAACGGATGTCGCTGGCGGAGAACACCGTCAAGAACTACGTCGGCCACGTCCTGGACAAGCTGGGAGTGAGCCGCAGACGCCAGGCTGCGGAGCTGCTGCACCGGCTGGGACGGACCAGGTGAGCGCCGACCGCGTCGGGCCGTGACGAGTCGTCAGGCGGTGACGAGCGTGTTCCGGCCGAGCTCCTTTGCCGCGTACAGCGCCGAGTCGGCCCGTCCGATGCAGGCGCCGAGCCGCTCGCCCGGAATCCAGGTCGTGTGGCCGATCGAGCAGGTCACTCCGGTCGGCGCGCTGCGCCGGATCCGATCCAGGATGGACCGTGCCTGCGCCGGGGGACAGGCGGGCAGCGCCATGACGAACTCCTCGCCGCCCCACCGGGCGAAGATGTCCTCCCGTCGTAGACAGGCCCGAGCGGCGGCTGCGAACTCGGCGAGCCGCAGGTCGCCGGCGGTGTGGCCGTGACGATCGTTGTAGGACTTGAAGTGATCGAGGTCGAGTACGGCCACCGCCAGCGGCTCACCGGTCAACTGCGCCAACTCCGTCAGGCGCTCGAGTTCGCGGTCCCACGCGCGCCGGTTGAGCGATCCGGTGAGCGGGTCGGTCGTGGCCAGCCGCTCCAGTTCCCGCTGCAGCCGAGACGCCTGCAGCGACCCACCGGCCTCGTCCGCGATGACCTGGACGACGCGGATGGCGCGGTCGCCGGGATCGTCGATCCGCTGCCCCCAGCCGACGCCGATGACGGCCTGCACCTGGCCGCGCACGATGACCGGTTGCCAGAGGGAACTGGCCGCGGTGTTCGCCTTCAGCAAGGATCGGTTGACGGTGGGGTGACCGATCACGTCGGACACGAAGACCCGCTCGCCCGTGCGCCACACCTGCGCCGTCATCGAGACCTCCCGCAACGGCACCCGGACGCCGATCAGGTCGGCGCCGGCGGGGTTCTTTCTGGCGGCGGCGGTGACCACCAGGGTGTCACTGTCCAACGGCTCGGTCAGAACGACGCTGTCGGCACCGGACAGCCGCTGGATCGACTCGACGATCAGCGGGCGGGGGTCGTCGCCCGACTGCACGCACTTCGCGACGGCCGCGACCGCGGCGAGATCGGCCTGCGACTCCAGCAGCGCGAGTTCCGCGGTCTTCCGGTCGGTGATGTCCTTGGAGATACCGAGCATCCACTTCTCGCCGCCCAGCCCGGGAGCGGCGGTGAGGCTGACCCAGGCCCACCGGGTCTGTCCGTCCCGCCGGATGAAACGCACCTCCATCCCGACCAGCCCGTTGACCGGGTCTGCCGGCCGGTCCCGCGCCGCATCGACCATCGGGCGATCCGCCGGGTGGACGAAGTCGCGGCCCAGCACGCCGAGCAGCTCACCCGGACCTGCGCCGAGCAACCGTTCGAGAGCGGTGTTGGCGTCGACCCATCGACCGCCCGCGTCGGTGATGCCCATCGCGACCGGACTCTTGTAGAACACGGCGCGGAAGCGCTGCTCGG
>CAWCUA010000003.1:0-455034 GCA_963798625.1 uncultured Actinomycetota bacterium | reverse complement strand
TCGTTCGGCGGCTACCTCATCCTGGACTTCCTGCATGATTGATTCCTGTGCTGCCTGTATGCACAATTCTTCCAATCGTGTGTCATTCCGTAAACTCTGATCTTTGGAAACAATTCGTGGGGAATAAGCCAACAGTTCCTTTGACACTTGAGAAGTTGAACGTTCCAGATAACGATTTATCACGGTGATGAAGCTGCCTGCAGCCAACGTGAACTGGAAGCGGCCATAACTGATAATGCCCAAATCATAGCTCTGATAGGTTGAGTATCCACCGCCCTCAAATGCCCCTGTGATATTAAATGCCGCCTTGCGTACGCGCGCCACACTCTCGACAGAAGCAAATTCTGCCAAGCATTGCATCTGAAGCGTTTGGACTGGGAGTCATCCCCATTCAAATGGTTCGAACCATTAATATTGGCTCGGATGAAAGTGATGGCTCTGGGGTAGCTACCTGGCCAACCGAGGCGAGGGTGATGACCCTTTCTTTCCGCGCAAGTGTAAAGGCATAAGTCAGAGTGTCAATCACCGGATAGCCAAAACTTGTACCATCACCAATAATGTTCTGCCCAGGTCCATCCAGCACCCAACCTTCCTGTCTATTCGGAAACACCACTCGAAACCATTGATAGATTTTTTCCATTAAAGGCTGCTGTTTTCAGCATCGGGTGCAACATCCAACACTGGCAAACCACTCATTCCTACACCCCGCCTTAAACAGGAGTAGATAATTGATGTTCGGCCCAGAACGCACGTTCACTTCTCGGATAGCCTGATTTTCGGGAATACCGCGAATAGTGAGACGCAGCGAAGTCAATGACATGAATTTGCTCCTTCAATAAGCATTTCAATGGGGCGATAACACATGGCAAATCGTTGCGAATATTCGCCTACTGAACATCAGTCAGGTTTTGTGCAGTCCCGACTGATATTAATCTCACTTGCCGAAGGAGTTTTAAGGTGATTATTTATGAATTTATGTCAGGAAGGGAACTTCACTGTCTCAGCCCGCTCCTCCGGGTATCTTTCACAGCATACAACTGACCATCTGGATTCGAACATTGAAATCGGCAGATAAATGCGATTTTCACGAATAATTCAGATTTTCGCCTGTCAGGGTTTGACGGCAACGACGCTGGAGATATGCCCTGTCTCAATGCTGTGCAGCAGTTTCCAGTCCGCAAAGTAACCAGATAATTCACCAACCTCTAACAGAAAAGCGGGGTTAAATTCAGGCACTATGCGCAGATAATTGCGATTATATGTCTCATAGAAGATGCGTCCGCCGGAACGGACACATTGGCACAGTTGCGGGAACATATCGCGCTTGAGGTAGCGGAACACACACACCAGCTCATATGTGTCCGCCGGAATTTCATAGGCATCCAGATCGTTCTCGATACAGATTGACGTTACGGAGTCCATGACTGCCCATTTCTGACTGTGCCCGTAGTAGCGCCACCCCAGACTCACATCCACCAGGTCTACCAAGTAACCCTCCGGCACGGTGCACAGGTCCCGTCCGGCCCCCAGGTGTCGATCAGCCACGGGGTCGGATCGCTGTCGAGATCCGGCCGTCGCCGATACGCCTCGATGCCCTTCCACCGCAGCCACGTCGCGCGCGGATGATCTGGGTCGTAACCTCTCGGCACTCGCTTGAGCGGATCCGGGTAGCCGCTCTTGATCAGCGCACCGGCGTCGCGAGCCGCCTGCACCGCTGCTGCGAGTTGGACGCCGGCGAGACCGGCCACCGCACCAGCAGCACGGGCCAACGTCGCCCGACGTCGAGGTGCTCGTGGCCGAACTGGAGGGTCCGCTGTTCTACAGCGTGTGCATCCGAGGTGAGACGCCGGACGAGGCTTTGATCGATGATCTGGTGAATCGCGTGCTGGTGTAGCGGCGCCGCCTCGTCGTCGCCGGGCGGTCCGGAGCAGAAGCAAGGCAAGCTCCGCTCTCCGTCACCCTGCGTAGTTGTAGCGGTCTGTTCGTCGATGTGCGGATAAGGCGACGCGCGCATTCGGTGGAGTGCCGCGCCCGGTGATCACCCTTCGCCATGGCGCTGAGGCGCCGATGCCGCCGATGAGATGACATTGACCAGATTGGTTGCTCCATGTCCGGTTTCAGTTGGCCGGTGCGGGGTGCGGTCGTTAGTGTCAGGTGGTACTGGAAGCGTTCCCAGTGCATCCGCAAGGGCCTCCCCACTCATCCCCGGGTCGGCTTCGGCGACTGCCGGCTCGCAGGGTCTGGTAACGGTCGGTAATACCCTTGAAGAAGGCAGGTCGCACGGTATGTCGCTGCTTCCCACGTCCCGCTCACCGCTGCGCACACGACGACGGGCGGTCCTGCGGAAAGGGCGCGGACCCGCCGCGATCATCGCGCTGGTCGTTGTCGTCCTTGCCGGCGCGATCACCGCAGTCGGCAGCGCCACGGCATCGGGTGCGGTGACTGCCGCCGCCGCACCTGGCTTCGGCCCGAACGTCACCGTTTTCGATCCCACCATGTCGACGTCACAGATCCAGGCTGCTGTGGACGCGATCTCGGCCAAGCAGATCGACAACGAGATGGGGACGGCGCGGTACTCGTTGCTGTTCAAGCCCGGTACCTACGGTACGGCTGCGGCACCACTGAAGTTCCAGGTCGGCTACTACACCGAGGTCGCCGGGCTCGGCCGGAATCCCACCGACGTCATCATCAACGGCAGCGTCGACGTCTACAACAGGTGCCTGCCGCCGCCCGTTGGGTCGACGCTGTCGACGTATTGCGTTGCGCTGAACAACTTCTGGCGCTCGCTGTCGAACGTGACGATCAATGTGGCGGGCGGGACGACGGACTGCCGCAAGACGGGGATGTTCTGGGCGGCCTCGCAGGCCTCCCCGATGCGCCGGGTCAACATCAACGGCAATCTGACGCTGATGGACTACTGCACCGATCAGCCGCAGTGGGCCAGCGGCGGTTTCATTGCCGACTCCAAGGCAGGCAACGTCGTCAACGGTTCGCAGCAGCAGTATCTGGTCCGCAACAGCACCATCGGCTCCTGGTCGAACGGCGTGTGGAATCAGGTGTTCTCCGGTACGCAAGGCGCTCCGGCAACCAATTTCGCCGCCCCGATCGTGGACCCGAACAACGGTCAACCCACCAACGGGACCTACACCACGCTGGCGGCGACGCCCGTCAGTCGTGAGAAGCCCTACCTGTACGTCGATTCCAATGGTGCCTGGAATGTGCTCGTGCCCGCGGCGCGGGTCAATGCCACCGGCACGACGTGGGGGAGTGCACCAACGGTCGGCACCGCTCTGCCATTGTCGAGTTTCTATCTCGCCTCGCCCGCCGATTCGGTTGCGACCATCAATGCGCAGCTGTCGGCCGGGAAGAACCTCATTCTCACTCCCGGGCGTGTACAACGCCGGCCAGTCGATCACCGTCAACAGATCCGACACCGTTGTCCTCGGAATGGGAATGGCCACGTTGACCGCGGTCAACGGCGCCGTCCCACTGACCGTCGGGGACGTCAGAGGCGTGGTGATCGCCGGCATCATGATCGACGCCGGCACGGTGAACTCACCTGCGCTGATGACGGTCGGCAGCCTCGGCACCGGTCCGGCGTGTGCCGACCCGAAGAACCCGACGACACTCAGCGACGTGTTCTTCCGGATCGGTGGCCCGCACGTCGGCAAGGCCACCCAGGCGCTTGTCGTCAACAGCGACCACGTGCTGATGGACGACATCTGGTCGTGGCGCGCCGATCACGGCAACCCCGGAACCTTCGGCTGGGACGTGAGTCCCTCCGACACAGGCCTTGTCGTGCACGGCGACCATGTCACGGCGACCGGACTTTTCGTCGAGCATTACAAGAAGTACAACGTCATCTGGGATGGCGAGTACGGGCGGACGATCTTCTTCCAGAACGAGATGCCCTACGACCCGCCGAGCCAAACCGCCTGGCGCACAGGCCCAGTCCTGGGTTACGCCGGCTACAAGGTCGGGGATGCGGTGAAGAACCACGAACTCTGGGGCGGCGGCAGCTACATCTACACCAACGTCGATCCGAGCATCCACGCCACCCGCGCCTTCGAGGTGCCGGTCACGCCCGGTGTGAAGCTGCACAGCCTGCTGACAGTGCAATTGCTCGCGGGGCTCATCGACCACGTCGTCAACGACACCGGCGCCGTCACCCCCGGACCCGTTGCGGCGCCGAGCTTTGTGGTGAATTTTCCGGCGAATGCGACCAGTACGCCGTACACGCCGCCGGTGGTGACCCTCCAGCCGTGCACGACGCCGCCACCCACCAGTACCCCGACCAGTACGCCGACCAGCACGCCACCGACCAGCGCCCCGACGACTCCGGTCACCAGCACACCGACGACCAGCACACCGACGACCAGCACGCCGACCAGCACGCCGCCGACCACCGGCCCGGCCAACCTGCGGGCCACCACCACCAGCAACAGCGTGACCCTGACCTGGACCGGTGACCCCACGGCGACGTACCAGATCCTGCGCGGTGAAGGCGGTGTCGCAATCAGCAGTGTCAAGGGACTGACGTTCACCGACTCCGGCCTCAACGTCAATACTCCATACGTCTACTCGGTGCGGGGACCGGCCGGGACGACGCCGCAGCTCACCGTCATCACCGGCAGCACGCCGACCGTGACCAGTTCGTCGACCGCGCCGAGTACGCCGACTGCCTCGCCGACCACCGGCACGCCCACCACCAGCACGACCGCGCCACCCGTCGCCGGCGCTCCGAGCAATCTGCGCAAGACAGGGCAGACCTCCAGTTCGATCACCCTCGGCTGGTCGGGCTCGGCGACCGGTACCTACGAGATCCTGCGAGGTGAGGCGGGGGACCGGATCGCCACCGTGACCGGTACCAGCTTCACCGACATCGGGCTGCTGCCGAACACGCCGTACGTGTATTCGGTGCGCGGGGCCGGCGTCACGACTCCGCAGATCACGCTGAAGATCAGCTGACCTATCGGCCGCCCGTTGAATCTGCATGTGCCGGGGAGGGAGTAGTAGCGGATGCAAGCACATCCGCCGGCAGCGCGACACGGGAGGCAACATGCTGAGAAGGACGATCACAGCGGTGCTCATGACGGGCGCCCTGGCGCTCACCGGCGGACAGGCTGTGGCCCAGCCATCGTCATCGCCGGCGGAGCGGTTCCCGGCGGTCATCAGCCTCCCGGACGGATTCCAGCCCGAGGGCATCTCCACGGGCAAAGGCACTTCGTTCTACGTCGGGTCACTCGCCAACGGCGCCATCTACCGCGGTGACGTCCGGACCGGACAAGGCACCCTGCTCGTCGCCGGCCGAACCGGACTCGTCGCCGCCGGCACCGAGGTCGACAACCGCAACCGGCTGTTCGTCGCGGGCGCCAGCGACGGTTCCGGTCGCATCTATGACGCCGCATCGGGTCAGCTGCTGCGGACCTACCAGTTCGCGCCAGCCGGGACGGCCTTCATCAACGACGTGGTCGTCACCAAGGACGCCGCCTACTTCACCGATTCACTGAACCCCCTTCTCTATGTCGTGCCGTTCGGGCCCGGCCGAAAGCTGCCCGCAGGCAACGACTTCGAATCGCTGCCGCTCAGCGGAGAGATCGTCTACGGGCCCAATTTCAACCTGAACGGCATCGAGGCGTCACCGAACGGGCGCACTCTGCTGGCCGTGCAGTCGAACACCGCCACGCTGTTCGCAATATCGGCGAGGACCGGGGTCGCGACAGCGGTTGATCTCGGCGGCGTTCCGCTGACCAACGGTGATGGGTTGTTGCGACGGGGCACCACGCTGTATGCGGTGCAGAACCGGCTGAACCGGATCGCCGTCATCGACCTGGCTGCGGACTACCTGTCGGGGACCGTGATCCGCACGATCAGCAGCCCGGACTTCCAGGTGCCGACGACGGTGGCCGACTTCGGGTCGTCCCTCTACGCGGTCAATGCGCGGTTCGGCACTCCGCCGACGCCGGAGACGGAGTACACGGTGGTGCGGGTGTCCGCACGCTGATTGCCTGACCGGGCCGATCAGCCGCGCTGAGGCAGGCGGTGCAGCTGAACCCCGGTCAGCTGCCCGCCGGCCGCGGTCGCCGTCAGGTACGTGCACGCGGGTTCGCGTCGGCGGTCGGTCGGCGAGCCGGGGTTGAGCAGTCGCAGACCGCCTGGAGTGGTGGTGTCCCAAGGGATGTGGCTGTGGCCGAAGATCAGGACATCGGTGTCGGGGTAGGTCCGGTCGGCGCGAACCTCACGGCCGGTCTTGCCACCTGTCTCGTGGACGACGGCCAGCCGGACCCCGCCGAGCGTCTCGCGCGCGACCTCCGGGAGCCGGGCACGCAGCTCAGCGCCGTCGTTGTTGCCGAAGACGCCGATCAGCCGGGACGCGCGTTCCTGAAGCCGGTCCAGGAGCTGCGGCGTCACCCAGTCACCGGCATGGACAACGACGTCGGCGGCCCTCACCTCGTCCCAGAGCTGCCCCGGCAGATCCCTGGCGCGGGCGGGCACATGGGTGTCGGACATGATCAGCAGGCGCACCGGACCATCTTGATCGATGGCCTCAGATCTCCAGCAGGGTGTCTCTGTCCTTACCGGCGGCCTTCGACCGGTACATCGCAGCATCGGCGTGGCCCAGGACCACCTTCGGTGCCGGGACAGGGCCGCCGGTCGGGCGGTACACCACCACGCCGACGCTGGCGGTCAACGGGAAATCGGCGGCGGCGCCGGTCAGCGGGCGGCGGATCTCCGTGCGGATCCGTTCGGCCACGGCCCCGGCGGCGGCCGCGTCGGTGTCCTCGCAGAGCACCACGAACTCGTCACCGCCGAATCGGGCCGCGGTGTCGCTGACCCGCACCGACGCCAACAGCCGTGTCGAGACCTGTTCCAGCACAGCGTCACCGACCAGGTGGCCCAGCTCGTCGTTGATCGGTTTGAACCCGTCCAGGTCGAGGAAGATCACCGCCATCGATTGCAGCTGGCGGGCGGCCCGGCTCAGCGCCTGAGTGAGCCGGTACTGCAACAGCTGCCGGTTCGCCAGCCCGGTGAGCTGGTCGTGCATGGCCTGGAACCGCAGCTGCTCCTGCAGGCGGATCCGGAGGAGCCCCTGAGCGGCCTGCCGGGTCAGCGCCTTCATCAGGTCGAGTTCTTCCTCGCCCAGCTCCCGGGGCTCGGCGAAGAAGCAGGCGAGCGCGCCGAAGGACTGGTGATCGTCGAACAGCGGCGTGACCGTCATGCTCGCCAGCCCTGCCGCTCGAAGTGCTTCACCGACGGCGGCCGGCGCTGCGCCGACTTCGGTGATGCTGACCACGGACCCGGTGCGGACTGCTTTCGCTTCCGGCCGCGCTGAGCTCGCCGGCGCGGTCGGACCGAGCGGCGAGGTGCTGCCTACCGCATGCAACAGCTCGTCGGCCGGATCGAGGATCATCACCGTCGATGCGGTGGCATCGAATGCGTTGCGCGTCGTCTCGGCGAGCAGAGCGGTCAGGGACTCCGCCGTCCGCGCCTCGCCGAAAGTCTCCGACGACTCCTGCAGCAGGAGCAACCTGTCCTCGGAACGGGCGAGCGCGCGCCGTGCAGTCAGCAACTGGCGTTCGTGGTCCTGCCGGCCGGATGCATCGAAAAGAGCAATCCTGACGATCGTCGAACCGTCACCGGCGCTCCCGGCCGCGGCGTTGAGCAGCACCGGCAGCGTCGGTTGCGCCCCCCGCTCGAGCGCGAGCGCCAATTCACGTATCTCGCTGCCGGCCCGCAACAACGTCGCGACCCGGCTGGCGTACAGCACCTGGCTCCCCTGCGTGAGCAGCTCGACGAAAGGGCGCCCGACGATCCGCTCCTGCCGGTCGCCGGTCCACTCCAGGAACGTGTGGTTGACCCGCAGCACTGTGCCTTCCGCGTCGACGGAGGCCAGACCACAGGGCGCGTGCCGGTAGTCGGCGGCCATTTCGGTCACCATCTCCTCGCCGGCAGCGTCGGGCCGGCCCGCGGAAGGGCCGGTGTTCACTGGAGGGCCGCGTGGGCGTCGGCACCTGCTCGGGCGGCTGTCATGAACGGTCCTTGCCGGAGGAGGAACGGGGGCTGAGCAGGAGGGCGGAGGATTCACGACGTTACCGCAAGATTGTGACGCTCTGTGATATCCGCTCTGCCAACTGTAGCAAACGCTATCAATCTGCAGCCCGTTTGGCCGCACCCAAATGGGTATGAAGCGAGATTGATGACGAAGCGTTCGAAGAATCGGGACTTTCAGCCCTGGTGACGTCTCACCCACCCGAGTGACGCTCGAGGGTGCGGCGGCGGCCGTCGTCGTCGCACGATTGGGGTGAGGACATGACTACCGCGACCCCGCGGTTGACACAGCCGCGAGACGGCCGGACGGCGCCGTTGATCCGGCACGCCCGCCCCGCGTACTGGTTGTCAGGAACCTTGATGCTGGTGACCTGTGTGGCCGCCGGCTTGACCTTCTTCTGGGACGGTGTCCTCATCGGCCCGTCAGTGATGAACGGGTCCGCCCGCGGCACCGCTCTGACGCTGCTCCTGCTGACCGTTCCGGTGCTCGCGGTGTCGATGGCGCTGACCGCAAGAGGATCCGCCCGGGGACTGGTGCTGTGGCTCGGTGCGCTCGGGGTCGTGCTCTACAACGCGCAGATGTTCCTGTACGGCACACCCTTCAATCAGCTGTTCGGGCTCTACGTCGCCATGCTCGGGCTGTCGTTGTGGTCCATCGGCACGCTGGTCGCGAACGGCACGGCCGGCCGACTGGCCGATCGGGTCGGAGGGCACATGCCCGTCCGCGGGCTGGCGGCCTACGTGTGGGTGATCGCCGCGGCCAACGCGCTGATGTGGTTGCGCACGATCCTGCCGGCGGTCGTCAGCGATCGGCCCGCTTCGGTGCTCGACGGCACCGGCATCGCCACCAATCCCGTCTTCGTCCAGGACCTCGCCATCTGGTTGCCGCTGGCGGCGGTTGCCGCCCTCTGGCTGGTTCGCCGTGCGCCGTGGGGCTATCTCGTCGTCGGCGGGTTGCTGGCCATGTGGGTGCTGGAGGGCGCCACGATCGCGGTCGACCAGTGGTTCGGTTCGCAGGCCGATCCGGGGTCGAGCGTGGCGGCTGCTTCGATGGTCCTGCCGTTGGGCACTCTGGCGGTGGTGGGTGTGATTCCGCTGGTGTTCTTCCTGCGCCATCTCACCCGGTGATGCGCGGCCGCCGTGAGGCCGCGGAAAGGCGGCCGAACGGTGACCGATGTGAGCGAGACGACGTGGCTGGAGGTGGCGGACCGGTTGCTGCCGGGCATCCTGCCCGCCGAGGAATACCTGACCCGAACCGCTGCCGCCGCCAGGAACGCCGGCTTCTCCAGCGGTGACACGCTGCCGGTGGTCGCCACCTGCCGCGATGAATTGATGGTCGGGTTCACCGAGATGGTCGACCGCGCATGGGGTCCGCATTTCGCGGTCGGTGCACTGGGTGGCATGGTGCTGGCCGGCCAGAGCGGTATCGCTGCCGCTGTCGGTCATGCCCCTGACCAGGGCCGGCGGCGTTTCGTGCTGTTCGTGATGCCGCACCTGGGCATCGGCATGGACGGCACGATCGGCGTCGTGCACCGGCCGGGTCAGACCGAACCCTCACCGGCCTGCGGTGCGTTGTCGATGTTCCTGCAGGAGGTCAAGTCCGGGCAGCTGCGCCTGGAGTATGACCGGCTCGATCCCGAGATGAGCCTGCTGCGAACACGTCTGGCCCCCGCGGTGTTGCAGGGCGGGCTCCCCGATCTGCCAGGGTTGACCGCTCTCGCGCGGGATGTCGCCGTCGCTGACCTGATGGAGATCGGCGGAATGACGGGCAGCGGGCGGGGATCGGTGGCGGTGTTCAGCGGAATCGTGGTGCACGGCCCGTACGGCCAGGAGTTCGTTGCGCCGCACCTCGCCGAGATCCATGGGCCGCGGGAGCTGGAGCAGGCGCCGGTCGCCCTGCCCTGGTGACGCTGATTCTCAGGACTGCTTCGTACCCTTCCGACCGTTTCGTGGTCGGCGGCGGGGGGAACCGCAGCGGGCATGGTCGCCATCGGATTCCACGCCTCCCACGAACAGGTCCATCCACGCCGCTTGCTGCGTGACGCCGTCCGCGCCGAGCAGGTGGGATTCGATGCCGTCATGTGCTCGGACCACCTGGCGCCGTGGACGAACGCGCAGGGTCACTCCGGTTTCACCTGGACCTGGCTCGGCGCCGCCTTGCAGGCGACCGACCGCGTCCCGATGGGTGCCTTTCATGCACCGGGCCAGCGCTATCACCCCGTCATCTCCGCGCACGCGATGGCGACCACCGCAGCGATGTTCCCGGGCAGGCTGCCGTGGGTGGCACTGGGCAGCGGGGAGGCGCTGAACGAGCACGTCACCGGCGATCGTTGGCCGGTCAAGTCGGAACGGATGGCCCGGTTGCGCGAATGCGTCGACGTGATGCGCGCGTTGTGGCGGGGGGAGGAGGTCAGCCACCGCGGGCACGTCGTCGTCGACCGGGCACGGCTCTTCTCGCTCCCGGAACAGCCGCCGGATCTCATCGCTGGTGCGATCAGTCCGGAAACCGCGGCCTGGGCGGCGGGTTGGGCCGACGGGTTGATCACGGTCAACCAGCCGCCGGACCGATTGCGGCAGGTCATCGACGCCTATCGGGACGCGGGCGGCCGCGGGCCGTTGCGGCTGCAGGTCCACCTGTCCTACGCCGAGACCGACGACGAAGCCCTCGCCGTCGCGGTCGAGCAGTGGCGCGGGAACTGTGTACCGACGTCGCTGGCCTGGGAACTGGAGACGCCGGAACAATTCGAGGCCGCCACGCGGCATGTCCCACCGTCGGAAGTGGCTGCGAACGTGCGGGTTTCGGCCGACGTCGGCCTGCATCGTCACTGGCTCGAGGAATACGTCGAGCTGGGTTTTGCCGAGCTGTTGCTGCATCACGTCGGTTCGGACAACGACGGCTTCCTCGACGCCTTCGGCACCAAGGTCCTGCCGGAATTGCGGGCAGCGGCATGAGGGCATCGCGCACCGGAGACCTGTGGTGGAAGACCGCCGTCATCTACTGCCTGGACGTCCAGACCTTCTACGACTCCAACGGCGACGGCATCGGCGACTTCGCCGGGCTGTCGGAGCGTCTGGATCACCTTGTCGAGCTCGGTGTGACGGTGGTGTGGCTGATGCCGTTCTACCCGACGGCCGACGTCGACGACGGCTATGACATCACCGACTTCTACAGCGTGGACCCGCGTTTGGGCACGCTCGGCGATTTCGTCGAGTTCGTCCGAACCGCCCGGAGCAAGGGTCTGAAGGTGATTGCCGACCTGGTCGTCAACCACACGAGCGCGCAACATCCGTGGTTCGTGTCATCCCGCTCATCGGTCGACTCGCCGCTCCGCGACTGGTACGTGTGGCGCGACGAGCCGGGACCGGAGCAGCCCGGCGACGTCGTCTTCCCCGACCGGGAAACGAGCATCTGGCAGAAGGACCGCAAGACCGGGCAGTACTACCTGCACCGCTTCTACCGCAGCCAGCCCGATCTCAACGTCGCCAATCCCGCCGTACGCGATGAGATCACCCGCATCATCGGTTTCTGGATGGAGCTCGGACTTTCCGGTTTCCGGGTCGACGCGGTGCCGTTCCTGTTGGAGACCAACGGTATCGACGGTGGTGCCGAACAACTGCCGCAGCCGCACGATTACCTGCGCGATCTGCGGTCGTTCCTCAACCGCCGCAACGGCGAGGCGATCCTGCTCGGTGAGGTGAACCTGCCGCACACCGATGCGCTGGAGTTCTTCGGGAACGAGAACGGCAACGAACTCACGATGCAATTCGATTTCCCGACGATGCAGGCGATGTACCTGAGCCTCGCGCGGGAGGAAGCGGGACCGCTGCGCTCCGCCCTGATGGGCCGGCCGAAGAGTCCCAGCGACTCCCAGTGGGCGGTTTTCGCCCGCAATCACGACGAGTTGACCCTCGACAAGCTCAGCGGCGCAGAGCGTCAGGAGGTGTTCGCCGCGTTCGGACCGGAGCAGGACATGCAGCTGTACGGTCGTGGCCTTCGGCGGCGACTGCCACCGATGCTCGACGGCGATGCCCGCAGGCTGCGGCTCGCGTACTCCCTGACGCTGTCGTTGCCCGGTACGCCGACGCTGTTCTACGGCGAGGAGATCGGCATGGGGGAGAACCTCGAGCTGGACGGGCGGATGTCGGTCCGCACACCGATGCAATGGCATTCCGGTGCACTGGGCGGGTTCAGTACAGCGACGGATCCGGCACTGATCTGCAGGCCGTTCCCAGCCGATCCGTACGGACCGGATCAGGTGAATGTCGTCGACCAGCGACACGACCCGAATTCGCTGTTCTCCTTCTTGCGGGGGAGGATCCGGGCGTACCGCGAATCACCGGAATTGGGCTGGGGCACGATTTCGATTCTGGAGCACGCCGTGCCCTCGGTGTTTGCGCACCGGTGCGACTGGGCCGGCGGCAGCTTGTTGCTCTGCCACAACCTGGGCTCCTCCGCCGAGAAGGTGGCGCTGTCCCTCCCCGGGACGGAACCCGGCACCCGCTGCGTGGACCTGTTCGATCACGGCACCGAACTGTTCGTCGGCGACGACGGAGGGCTGGAGATTCCACTGGAACCCTATGGCGCACGGTGGTTCCGGCTGCTGTCCGGGGCCGGCACCGAGCTGGTCTGAGCGGACCCGTGACCGATGACGGCGACAGGTCAAGCGGTGTCGCTCTGACAGATGTGGATCGCGATGCCCCACGCCAGGAAGACGATCCAGACGCCGACATTGAAGATGGCCCAGGGGTCTTCCAACGAAACCTCCTCAGATCCGGCAGTCGCGCCCCGGAGCGGCGCGCGGGAGCGTGCGCAGGGCGCGCACTGACGTCATTGTCCAGGCAGGGGCGGATTCTTTCTCGTTTCGGGGTCCGGCCGGGCCCAGTTGGGCCGGGCGATCCCGAGCGCCTCGGACGTCCCGATGCCGACCCGCACGCACGGCGGCACCTCCAGCACGTGGCCACAGCGCAGGCACCAGTACGTGCGATGGCCGGTGTGCCCGACGGTGCAGCCGCACGGTTCCCAGCCGATGATGACGGCTCCGCCGAGGTAGGCGTGGCCGCCCGGGCATTCGGCAGGCTGCCGTTCGGCAACGGCGTGACCGGACATCTGTCGAACATACGTTCGACGAACGCTGCTGTACACCGCGGCGGACACTCCGGCCGGGCTGGGTCAGGCCGTGCTGGTCAGGCCGTGCTGGGTCAGGCCGTGCTGGGGATGAAGGTGAAGGGGTGGTCGGTCTGCCGGTACCCGCCCGGCTTCTGCGCGGCCGGCAACTTGACCGGTTTCACCGGCTCGGCCTCGTACGGGATCTGCCCGAGCAGATGCGTGATGATGTCGAGTCGGCCACGCTTCTTGTCGTCGGTCCGGGCGAGAAACCACGGTGCCCAGGTCGAGTCGCTCGCCTCGATCATTGCGTCCCTGGCCCGCGAGTAGTCGTACCAGCGGGCGTAGGACTTGAGGTCCATCGGTGAGAGCTTCCAGGTCTTGCGACCGTCATTGATCCGGTTCTTCAGGCGCCGGGTCTGTTCGTCGCGGCTCACCTCGAGCCAGTACTTGAGCAGGATGACCCCGGAATCGACGATCGCCTTCTCGACCGCAGGGACCACCCGGAGGAAGTAGTCGGTCTGCTCGGGCGTGCAGAAACCCATCACCCGCTCCACTCCCGCGCGGTTGTACCAGCTGCGGTCGAAGATGACGACCTCGCCGGCGGCCGGCAGGTGGCTGATGTAGCGCTGGACATACATCTGTGATTGCTCGCGTTCGGTGGGTGCCTGCAGGGCAACCACCTTGAACACCCGGGGACTCACTCGCTCGGTGATGGCCTTGATGGTGCCGCCCTTGCCCGCTGTGTCCCGTCCTTCGAAGAGGATGCAGACCTTGGCGCCCGTTTTCTTGGCCCACTGCTGGAGGTGGACCAATTCGACATGCAGCGGCCGGAGCTCTTTCTGGTACTCCTTCTCCTTGAGCTTCTTCGGTGGGCCGGATTTCGCGCCGTCGCCGGTCTCGCGGGGCGCCTGCTTCTTCTTGGAGGACATCGGTCCAGTTTGGCACTTTCGCCGCATTTCGCACCGGAGGCATCCGTTGTTGATCACCCGAACGGGCAGGCAGACTCACGGAGTGAGCGAACAGCGACGTGCCTTCGTGCTGCACGATCACCGTCGGCCGCGGCCGCACTTCGACCTGCGCCTGGAGGAAGCGGGAGTGCTGCGGTCGTGGGCGGTGCCGAAGGGGCTGCCCACCGATCCCGCTGAGAACCGTTTGGCAGTCGAGGTTCCCGATCACGAGATGGACCATCTCCGCTACACCGACGCGGACAAGTTCATCGCCGACACCGGTTGGTGGGAGGAGCACGACCGCACCGACCGGCGCATCCTGTTCACCCTGCACGGGCAGCGGGATTCCATCCGGTACGCGCTGATCCGGACCCAGCGGGACTGGCTACTGCACCGGGTGCGCGATCAGGGTCCCAGCCTTCACAGCGTCTGAACGAGACCGCCGTCGATGACGAAGTCTGCGCCCGTGACGTTGCCCGCGCGGGATCCGGCCAGCACGAGAACCAGGTCGGCGACCTCTTCCGGGGTGGTGAACCGGCCGGTCGCCGCGCCGGCCACGGCACCCGCGGCAACCGCCGCGGGATCGACACCGTTTGCGGCGGCGAATGTCTCGGCCACTCCGCCGTGGCCCAGCCACAACGGGGTACTGACCGGTCCCGGGCTCACCGTGTTCATCCGCACGCCCTGCGGTCCGAGCTCCTTGGACAGGGCCTTGGAGAAGTTGGTGAGCGCAGCCTTGGCCGCCGTGTAATCCACGATGGCGGGATCGGGCAGGAATGCGTTGACCGAACTGACGGTGACGATGCTGCCCCGGGCCTTGATCAGGTGCGGCACCGCCGCTCTCGTCGTGCGCACGGCAACCAGCAGGTTCAAGGTCAGTGCGGACAGCCAGTCCTCGTCGGTGATCGTGGTGAAGCCACCGGGGTGCGGCCGCACACTGCCGACATTGTTGACCAGGATGTCGATTCCGCCGAACGCCTCGACTGCCTGGTCGATCAGGCTTGCCGGGCCGGCCGGATCGGAGAGATCCACCGCGACGGGGTGCACGTTGTCGATCTCGGCCAGTGCGCCGGTCGTGCGGGCGCCGGCGACGACCCGGGCACCCTCGGCGGCCAGGGCGGTCGTCACCGCGAGCCCGATTCCTTTGGACGCGCCGGTGACGACGGCGGTGCGACCCTGCAGGTTCAGCTCCATGCGCCGGCCGCCCGCCGTGCGTCCAGCCACGTCATTGCGGCGTCGGCGATCTCCGCCCATCCATGGTCGATCGTCAGGGAATGCCCGCGGTCGGCGAATTGCCGCAACTCGGTCACTGCGGTGGACCCGTTGTACTGCTTGAAGGTCGAACGGGTGACAGAGTCGGGAACGGTGTGGTCGGCCCCACCGGAGATGAGCAGCAGCGGCCCCCGCGCGGTGTTGGCGGTGTCGACCGCGGCGGGCGAGTTCTTGCTGAAGTTCGCGAACGCCGCCTCGAACAGCGGTCGGCCGGGAGCCGGGATCGTCCACCTGGCATGCAGTTCGCCGGACTCGGCCTCGGGAATGGCGTTGCCGAACGCATAACGGAATTGCTCCGGCGTCAAAGACACCGTGCGCTTCCTGTTTGCCGGATTCTTCAACACCGGGAACGCGGATTTCAGTTGAGCCGGCGGCAGGACGCGCACTCCCTTGATCGGTGCCGGGTCGATTGCCACCGCGGCCACCGCGGCATCTTGTCCGAGCAGCTTCTGGGCGATGAGCCCACCGAAGGAATGCCCGATCAGGATGGGCTTGCGGTCCAGGGACCGGACCACCCTGGCGTGGTGATCGACGACGTCGACGATGCCCTTTCCAGCTTGTCCCTCCGGACTCTGCCGGGCCGCCTCGATGGAATCCGGCACACCCGGCCACTCGGGGGTGAACACCTGAAAGCCTCTGTCGCGGAACAACTCTGCCCACGGCGCCCAGCTCGTGGAGTGCAACCAGAGGCCATGGATGAAGACGACGGGTGGATGGTCGGACACAGGAGGCCTCCGGGCGGGAAGGGATGGTAGGGTGACCGTTCTACCTACATGCGAGAAGCTAGCACCGTCACCAGGGGAGGGCAAGTGTCTGTCGACGAGGGTCCTGCACACGGCAAACCCTCGGCGGCGCGCGAACGCATCCTCGACACCGCTGACCGACTGTTCCGCACAGAGGGAATACGCGTCGTCGGGGTGGAGCGACTGGTCAACGAGTCCGCAGTGTCGCGCCTGACGTTCTACCGGCACTTCCCGTCCAAGGACGACCTCGTGGTGGCGTACCTGCGGAACAGGTCCGCCGACGAGCAACGCCGGATCGCCGCGTTCCGGGCCGCCCACCCCGGTGACCCGCGCGCCGTGATGCGGGACATCGTCGCATCCATGCGCGACGATTTCGGGGCCGTCGGATTCCGCGGCTGCCCCTACATCAATGCGGCCGCCGAATTCTCCGACCCGGCCAGTCCGGTCCGCGAAACCGTTGCGGCCCATCGCTCCTGGTACCGGGCGACGATGCGCGAGATTGCCGTCGAGATCGGCAGCACCGACCCGGATGCGGCGGCGGACGACCTGGTCCTGCTCCGCGATGGGGCGATGATCAGCGGTTACCTGGGCAATCCTGACGACGCCGCCGCCGCGCTGATCCGGGCCGGCCGCACCGTGGTCGCCAGGACCTGACGTCATCGCAACCTGTCGGGCACCGGTTCGACGGCCGCCGCCGGGGAACCTGTCCGGGCATGATGGCAACCGGCGCGAAGGCAACCGGAGCGAAGGTGACCGGCGGTGCGGAGCCGTTCGTCCCGGCGGGCGCGGATCTGCCTGCGCTTGCGGCCGCGGCCGCCGGGTGACGGGGCTGCGACTTGTTCGAAGATGCGACGCAGACCGTGTTTGGCGCGGGCGCTTCGGGAGCGAGGGTGATGCTCGTCGGTGAACAGCCCGGCGACATGGAGGATCGCGAGGGCGCGCCGTTCGTCGGGCCTGCGGGCCGATTGCTGGACAAGGCGCTGACCGAGGCCGGTATCGACCGCACGGCGGCCTATGTCACCAACGCGGTCAAACACTTCCGGGTCACCCGGCAGCGCGGGGAACTGCTGGAGTGGCCGCCGTCCGCCGGCCCCTACGCAGGCAGTGCGGTGCCGGTCGCGGCGGCGCTCGCGACGATCCACCCCTCTGCGGTGCTGCGGGCGCGGACGCCGGAGGAGCGGGAAAGCGCCTTTGCCGGAATGGTCACCGATCTCTCCATGGTGGCCCGCGCCCTTCGCTGAGCCGCCGGCCGAGCTTGGGTGCGCCGCCTTCGACCGGGTCAGGGCATCATCGAGTCGCCGGTCGCACGATGGCAGCCGGCACGCGTGCAGTCACGGCGTCCACACCATCACCGGTGACCGGCCGATCGGGATGCCGGACGGTGGGACCGGACAAGGAGAGAGATGGATCTCGACCTGGCACAGATCGATCGGGCCGCCGGCGCGCTGGTCGGCACCGCAACGGGGGACGCGCTCGGAGCCGGATACGAGTTCGGATACCCGGGCCCGGACGCCGTCATCGACATGATCGGCGGCGGCCCGTTCAACTTCGCGCCCGGTGAATGGACGGACGACACCTCGATGACCGTCGCGGTGGCGATGGTCACCGCGGCCGGACGGGACCTGCGTACGCCCGAGGGTCTGGACGGGGTGGTCGCCGGGTTCCTCGCCTGGTTCAACGCCGGACCCAAGGACGTGGGCACCCAGACCCGGATGGTGCTGGCCAACCGGGACCGGACGGCGGCCGGGATGACGGCGACGGCACGGGCGATTCCGGGCCGGACGGCCGGCAACGGTTCGCTGATGCGCACGGCCGCAGTGGGATTGGCGTACCTGGACGACCCCGACGGATGCCTCGACGCCGCGCAGAAGGTCAGCGACCTGACGCACGCGGACGTCCGTGCCGCACAGGCCTGCCAACTGTGGTCGTTCGCCATCCGGCACGCAGTCCTCAACGGGTCCTTCGACGGCGTCCAGCACTACCTCAAGAGCGCCGAATCAGAGCCTGCGGAGTTCTGGGGTGCGCGGCTCGACGAGGCTCAGGAGCCGTCGGCAACGCCCGACCGGTTCGCGAACAACGGCTGGGTGGTGCATGCGCTGCAGACCGCCTGGTGGGCGATCACCCACGCCGACGATGACGACGCTTCGCATCTCATGCAGGCACTGGACATGGTGGTGCGTGCTGGGAACGACACGGACACGACGGCGGCGATCGCGGGGAGTCTGCTCGGCGCACGGTGGGGCCGGTCCGCCATCCCGGAGCGATGGCAGTGGCAGTTGCACGGTTGGCCGGGACTGCGCGCGGCCGACCTGGTGACGCTTGCCGAGCGGACGGTGTCGACGCAGACCTGAGGCCCGCTCGAACGTCAGGGCTCGGTGCCGGTCACGCCTGCACCTTCCAGCCCGGATAGGCGTGACGGATCCGCCGGGCGAAGAATGCGCCCAAGCTGCTCGCCTGCATCAGTTCCCGGTAGATCCGCCGCGGGACCGCATACCGGTAGACGCCGCCCGCCCGGAAGGCGATCTCCAGCTCGTTGGTGGCGGCGTCGAAACCGACCGATTCCAGGCTGGAGGAGTTGACCTTCTCTCGACGCATGCCATCTCGATACCGATCATCGCCGCCGGGATCAACGACCACTTCCGGTGTGTCGCGTGATTGCCCGGCCCGGGTCGTCATCCCCACCCCGCCGTCATCGCACACCGGCCGACAGTGCTTCCACGTGCACATCGTCGGTGGCCAGCCGAGTCGGCCGCGCACCGATGCTTTGTCCTCCGGACCATGGATAGGACTGCCGCGGAATGGGCGGCAAGAGGATGCGCTCGGTCCACGCGGTGATCCGCCCGTCCTCGTAGGCCTCGGGCATCGACACCTCGACATGGAAATGGTGCTCGTCCGAATTGAACAGCAGCAGCCAGGTGCGCAGCGGATCCGCGACACCGTCCTCGCCGGTGCGGCTCACCTGGAGCAGGGACCCGAAGTCGAAAGCCAGTTGAGTGTTGGCGGTGACGGCTCGTTCGGTGGCGTAACCCCGCGGGTGCCGTGGCCCGGAGGCGACGTCCGGCCGGCCGGTGCGCTCGTCGCCGGTGGCGATCACCACCGCGAACTCGCCCGACGGGTGAATGGTCCTGGCCAGGTTCCGCGGGTTGTCGTACGACCATCCGGACGGGACCAGCTGTTCGCGCAGGTAACGCGTCGTCCGGGCCCAGCGCAGAAGCCCCTGCAGGATTGGCGGATCGAGCTCGTTGCAGGCATCGGCCGCGCTGTCCGCCCTTCGCAGGGCGGTCGCGATGACCTCCACCGACAGGTCGAGTTCGGCCAGTCGTGCCATGCCGGTCAGTCCTGCGCTGTCCATCCCGTGCCCCTTGTCTGGCCGGGGGCGGTGGTGGACGCGGCCTCCATAGACACCCGTCCTCGGCTGCGGCCGATCATGTCAGCGGGGTACGACAGTGGGGCCCGCATCACGCGGCGCCGGCGCACCGACCGTGTGAATCAACGATGCGAGCGGTGATTTCGGACCCGATCGAGGGCCTTTGGACCCTCGCCCCGGGCACCATTTGAGAGTTATAGTCCTTTTTGTTGGCAGGTCGATCACTCCGGTGGACCTGCCGACATCCTTTTTCGACATCGTTGTCGGAAAGGCCCACAGGAGCTCCGGTCGAAGGACGAGGGTGGTTGGGATGGACATGGCAACGTCGCCACGGTCCACGAAGGTCGAACACGACACCGGCTTCCAGCCTGCATGGCCCTGGGACTGGGAGAACCGGCCCGCCAAGGACGAGTGCCTCCACGACTGGGAGATCATCGTGGTCGAGAGGCTTTTCAATCCCAACGAGCGCGTCGCGCGGTGCCTGGTCTGTCACACCCCCCGCTGTGGCTACGCCGAGGACCCATTCCCGTGCCAGCGCAGGCGTCATCACACCGGCAGCCACAATCCCTATCTCTGATCCCCGCTCTTGGTTTCCGGGTCGTGCGGCCCGTGGATGGCCTCCGAGTATTTGGTGAAACCGCTGCCCATCGTCACGGCCAGCGCCCCAACGGTCAGAGCTCCCAGGACGGCGGATCCGGCGGCACTGTTGAAGACATCGTTGTCGTCGCGGAGCCATGCCAGCAGCGAGTACGCCGCGAGGAATACCCATACCGCGGCCAGCGTCCGGCCCGCCTCTCCCGCCTTCGCCCGTCCGATCTCGTCGAGATCCCGGGCGTTGAACGACCATCGGGCGGCCACGCCGGTGCAGCAGCAATGGATCGAGAACGCCAGCACCACCAGGGCTTTGAACGACTCGGGGTCGCCGATGCTGACGATGACCGTCAGATAGACAATCCAGATGTCCACCGCGGCGAGGGTCCCGAGCACCACCCAATTCGCCCGGACGCTGTAGGCCCAGCCGCCGCCTGCGACGAGGGCGCCGAACACGGCCAGCGCGATGGAGAAGATGGCCAGCAGGCTGGCCGGTGCGTCGCACGGCTGCGGGTCGGCGGCGCCGGCGATCAGCGCCGCGACGATGCCGGCCGTGCCCACAGCGGCCGTGACGATGCCCCACCGGGACAGCGTCAGGCCCCGTCGGCGACGACCGCGCGTGGTGACGTACCGGCTCGGATATCGCCGGCTGATCCGCATGAGCACCAGGACGGCGACCACCGGGATCGCGATCGCACCGATCGCGAGCAGTAGGTCCACGACCCCGAAAATGACGACCGTGACGCAGCCGGGGGCGGACACGGCCATCGATGACATCGGGGGATTGTCGCAGCCGGGGTGCCGGCCGCGGCTCAGGCGCTGGTCGTCAGTTCCACGGCGGCTGGTGCGCCGGATCGGCGCAGCGCAGGTCCGAGCGCAACGGTGATGGCCACGGACACCACCACCACGGCGAACATCACCGACGCCATGGCGACCGGCGATCCTTCCGGGAAGAACCCGGTCAGTGGCGCGATCGCCGCACCGACACCGAACTGCAGCGCGCCGAGCAGAGCCGCGGCGCTGCCCGCCCGATGGGCGTTGGCCTCCAGTGCGATCACCGGTACCGCCGGCATCAGGACGCCGGTCACCAGCAACGTGAGGATCAACAGCGTGATCAGCGGTCCGAGGCCCAGACCCAGGGCCGTGACGACCACCATCGAGCCGGTCGTCGCCAGCGCGGCAAAGACCGCGGCCCGCAGGATCTGCGGTGGCGTCAGGCGCCCGAGAAGCGCCCCGTTGAGTTGTGTCCCGGCGGTGACCGCGAGCGCACCGGAGGCGAAGATGACCGCGAACTGCTGCGCCGAGAGGCCGAAACCCTGTTGGAAGACGAACGTCGCGGAGGAGACATAGGTGAACAGCGCGGCCATCGAGAACCCGCTCAGCAGAGCCAGTCCCATGAAGATCGGGTCGCGCAGCAGCGACCAGTAGGAGCGGCCGGCAGCCTTCACGCCACCGGAACGGCGATACGCCGCGGGCAAGGATTCGTCCAGCAGGAAGTAGGCCAGCGCGAGCAGCACGACGCCGAAGACGGCCAGCGCGACGAACATCAGCCGCCAGGATCCGAGCCGCAGGAATTGCGCGCCGATCAACGGTGCCACGCAGGGAGCGACGCCGACCACCAGCATCAGTCGGGCCAGCGCCCGGCCGACAGCAATGCCCTCGAACCGGTCCCGAACGATCGCCATCGACAGCACCATGCCCGCCGAAGCGGCCAGTCCCTGGGCGAACCTCAACGCCGCCAGCGCCTCCACAGAGGTGACGAACACGATGCCGATGGAGGCGGCGATGTACACCACGAGGCCGGCCAGCAGCGGGGCGCGCCGGCCCATCGCGTCGGACAACGAGCCGAGCAACAGCTGACCCGCCGCCAGGCCCGCCAGCGTGGCGGTGATGGTCAGCTGGACGGCGGCCGGCGCTGTGTTCAGGTCGGTGGTGATCTGCGGGAAGGCGGCGAGGTAGAGGTCGATCGTCAGCGGGCCGATGGCGGTCAGGGCGCCGAGCAGCAGGATCAGGCTCGCGGCGATCCGAGTGGCCTTCGCCGGCGCGGCAACCGCCGGCGACACCTGTGGGTCGGCGGTCGGTGGCCGCACGGACACGTTCATGGATCAACCTCTCGGAGCAGACGTCACCGGCGCGAAGTAAACGCGTGGCGTCAGGAAGACGGGGGCACTGCCTGGCGCAACAGCGCGCGGACGGGCAGGCATTCCCGGATTGTCGAATCGATTTGATTCTGGTCGCCGATGCGTCAGGGCGTCAACTCGATTGCCCGCCGGTGACCGTCAGCCGGTGCGATCCGCCGGCTGACGGCTGCCGCGCGACCGCGCATAGATGACGGTGCCGACCAGGAACAGTCCGCTGAGGATCAGCACGATCGCCGTCAGCATGTTGAGGAACGGAATCTCCACGCCGACAACACCCAGAATGCCGATGGCGACCAACGCGAGCGCGCAGCCGAGGGCGAACGCCGCACGCCACGGGCTCCGGGCGACCTCGTCGACACCCTGCTGCGCCTTGCCCTTGGCGTAGTCCAGTGGCTTCTTCGCCCAGGAGAACCGGGTGGCCAGCACCGCCAGACCCGCCGCGACGAGCACGAACCCGGGCCCGGGCAGCACCAGCAGCGCGATCCCGGCCAGCAGCAGGACAAATCCCAGCACCGCAATGACAGCGGTCTTCATCGTCGTTCCCCTCTGTTGCCCGTCGCTCCGTTGCCCGCCGCAGTGTTGTCCGAGAGGCGCTTGCGGCGACCGCAACAGTGCCCATGGTGCCGGACGGTCAATCGGGGTTGCCGCCGATGCGCTGCGCGATGGCATCGGCGACCTCCGCCGGACGCGTCTCCGGCAGCCAGTGGCCGGCGTCCAGCGGGGTGAAGCGGTAGTCCGCGGTGACGTGCCCGGCCGTCGCCTCGGCGGCATAGCGGCCGAGCGCGAAGTCCTTTCGGCCCCAGACGTAGGTGGTGGGCACCGTGATCGATCCGACGCTGACGAGCCGGTCGAGCGGAACCGCCCGGTACCAGTGCAAGGCCGCGGTCAAGGCGCCGTCCTGGGACATCGATGCCGCGTAGCGGTCGGCCGCATCGGCGGGCAGACCGCTGCTGTGCAACGTCTTGGCCAAACTGCGCGAAAGGGTGAGCTCGGGCAGCGCGGGCAGTTGGAAGTACCCCATGTACCAGGAGCGCAGGCCCTGATTGCTCCGCCACAGCGCGGTGGTCATCGCGGCCGGATGCGGCGTGGACAAAACAGTGAGAGACCGGACCGAGTCCGGGTGAGCAGCAGCGACCGCCCACGCCACCGCCCCGCCCCAGTCGTGACCGACCAGGTGGACGGGGCCGCCCGCCCAGTCGATGAGGGCCTGTGTGTCGGCCACCAACTCCCGCAGCCGGTAGTCCCGGCGGTGCGGCGGCCGCGCGGTCGGCGCGTATCCCCGCTGGGTCGGCGCCAGGGTCCGCAGGCCCCTCGCGTTCAGCAGCCGTGACACCTCGTCGAAGCTGGTCGCGTCCTGCGGGAAGCCGTGCAGAAGGACCACCGATTCGCCGTCCGCCGGTCCGCTGTCGATGACCGGGAAACGAAAACCCGCCCGGGTGAACTCGATCATCGAAGAAGCGTAGGCAGTGGCCGGTCGGTTTGCCGTCGCCCGTTGCGGGTATCTGCGTGTCGAGGTCGCCCGTTCGGCCGCCTCGACCGGATCGGCGAACCAGGGGAGTAGTGCCAGATGAGCGCTTCGATCACCGCAGCCCTCGCCGTCCGCGGCCGTGGCGGCCGGGCCACGACGCCGATGATCGAGATAGCCGTTCCGCCGCAACGAGCCTCACTCGATCCGGCCGCCGGTGCCTTGCGTTCCAGCACCGTTCTGGTGGTCGCCCCGGGGCATGCGGCGTGGGCGCCGCTGACCGCCGGCATGCTCGAGATGGGCATCGGCCGGGTGCTGCGGGCCGAGTCGTCCGCGGCGGTCGACGCCATCATCGAGCAGCGCCCGCCGGGTGACCTGGCTCTGGTCAGCACCGCACTGGGCGGCAAGACCGGCAAGGTGGTCCGCCGACTGCGCGCCGCCGGGTGGCGCCGTGTACTGCCGCTCGCGACGGGGGCGGACCCGACGCCCGTCGTCTCCGCATTGCTGGCCGAGGACGGCCCAGGGCTCGGAGCCGAACATGGCGAACGCGATACCCGCAAGGAGCATCACCTGTCGCGGCGACAGATGGCCGTGCTGCATTGCCTCGCGCAGGGCCTGTCGGTCAAGCAGATCGCCCAGGGACTGGGGATCTCGCGGTCAGCCGTCAAGCGTCACGTGCGGCACATCGGGGATGAACTCGGGGCACGCAAGGTCGACGACCTGGTGGACGCCGGTGTCCGCGCCGGTCTGGTCGCCTGACGGCGGGTCTGAACTCCTCACGGCGGGCAGTGCCGCGGCTCCTCAGCCGTCCTGCCTGACGAACTTGTTGAACCGGCTCGTCGCGCCGTCATTCGTCTTCTCCTGATAGACGAAGGACAACCCCCGGTCGTCGAAGGTCCGGAAGAACGGTTCCCAGTCGACGTCGTCGAGCCGGTCGTCACCCCGGTCGGGGAAGTCGAGCCGCAGCAGCCCGGCATCAGATTCGCCATTGGAGCCGGTGCCCTCCACCGACGCCGGACGCGCCTGTGACTTGGTGTTGCGCTCACGACGCCACTTTCAGCAGCCGGTGATCCAGCACTGCCGGCAGGCTCAGCGTCCGGTAGCCGTGTTCGTCGAAGAGCACCACGATCCGGTCGTGCTCCTCGAATCGCATGACCGTGCCCGCCCCGAACTCGTGGTGATCCACCCGGTCACCGACGTCGAACGGAGAATCGGTCGCCGGTGTGATGCGGTCGATCTCACCCGAAGACGCTGCGGCGTCACAGACGTCGCAGTTCCCGCACGGTTGATCCCGGTTCTCACCGAAATAGGACAACAGTTGCAGCCGCCGACATTCGGCAGCTTCGGCGTATCCACGCATCATCTCGATCCGTGAGGCGGTCGAACGCGCGGCGACGACCGGTCTCGGCAGCATGGGCCTGCTCCAGGACGTTGACCGCGTTCACCACTCGTCGCCGATTGAGTCCGGTGCGGGACGTGATGTCCTTGACCCGCATGCCGCCCCGATCCTTGCGGACCGCGCCGAGAACGGTGCGAATGGCCTCGTCGTCGAAGTGGCCGCCGGTGAAGAAGCGGCGCAATCCGAGGTCGGCCTGCCGGTAGAACAGCACGATCCGGGCCGGTGCGCCGTCCCGTCCGGCACGACCGATCTCCTGGTAATAGGCGTCGAGCGATTCGGCCACCGTCGCGTGCAGGACGAAGCGGATGTCCGCCTTATCGATGCCCATGCCGAAAGCCGTTGTGGCAACGAGGACGTCGATGTCGCCGCAGAGAAACTTGTCCTGGTTTGCCGTCCGCTCATCGGCCTTCATCCCGGCGTGGTACGGCGCCACTCGAATGCCGCGCTGCGCCAGGCGCTCCGCGAACTGCTCTGCTTCCCGTCGCTTGGCGACGTAGACGATGCCCGGCCCTGGCAGTTCCGCGGCGGTGTCGATCACCGCACGGTCCTTGTCGTCGGCGTCCAGGAAGGTGCGAACCTCCAGGTGCAGGTTCGGCCGATCGAACCCGGCCACCAGCACCTGCGGGTCGTGCAGGTGGAGTTGCTCGATGATGTCGGCCCGCACCGGGGGAGCGGCGGTGGCCGTCAGCGCCAGCACGGTGGGGCGCCCGAGAGCTTCCACGGCGGTGCCCAGCCGGCGGTAGTCGGGCCGGAAATCCGAACCCCAGGACACGACGCAATGTGCTTCGTCGATCACCACCAGTGCGGGGCCCGATTCCCGTAGCCGGTCGACCACCTCGGGGTTGGCCAGCTGCTCGGGCGCCAGGAACAGGAAGTCCACCCCACCCTGCGCGCTGTGCTGCAGGACGTCGTCGCGGGCCCGGGCGGTGAGCGTGCTGTTCAGGGCGGCGACGGTGGGTGCCGCTTCGCCGGCGTCATCGGTGAGCGTCTGGATCGACTCGCTCTGGTCGCGCTGCAGGGCGATCAGGGGGCTGACCACGATGGTCATCCCGTCCAGCAGTCGGCCGGCGATCTGGTAGATCGCCGACTTACCCGATCCGGTCGGCATCACGGCCAGGGTGTTGTGACCCGAGACCACTGCGGTGATGGCCTCGAGCTGGCCGGGGCGAAGTGTCTCCCACCCGAAGACCTCCCGGGCCAGCGCCGCCGCCCTGCTGTGCACGGATCTCGTCATACCGGGCGATCGGGGCAGGGGTGAAAAGGCATGGAAACAAACACCTTCCGCGGGTCGTTCAGGCCAGCTCGTCGACGGTCCGCTGCAGGCCGGCGGACACCGGCCGCCGTACCCGGAGCGCGCGCGGGACATCACCCAGGCTGTCCGCCAGCCCCCGTCGGGCGGCGGGGCCGGCGGTCGCCGCCAGCCGGACCCGGCGCCACACCCGGCGCCAGGACAGCCGCATCACCGCGGTGAGCACGGCGGACCTGGTGACGGCGGCGATCCGCTTGTCGGGCGAGTGCCGTCGCGGCGACGGGTGATGATGCACGACGAGTTCATCCGCGTAGATCATCCGCCACCCTGCGTCCATCAGGTCGAGGGCAACCCGCTCCTCCTCGCCGGGGAAGCGCACCACGTCGTCGAACCCGCCGACCTGCAAAAACGCGGACCGGCGAACCACCGCGGCGCAGGCCACGAATCCGAGCAGCGAAGGATGCGGCGAGCCGGCCGGCCGGGGCAACGGTGAATCGGCCATCACCGTGCACACGCCGTCCAACCGGTTCTCCGGACCGACCAGGATCCGGGCGTTGATCACGGCGACATCCGGTTCGCGATCGAACAGCGCCACTGCCGCCGCCAGTGAGCCCTTCTCCCACCAGGAGTCGTCATCGGCAAACGCGACGAACTCGGTCTCGGCACGCTGTACGCCGGTGGTCCGGGCGTTGGCACCGACGTTCTGAGGCAGTTCGATGACCTGAACGCGTGGGTGAGCCTGTCGAACGGCCGGCACACTCCCGTCGGTGGAGCCGTTGTCGACGAGGATGACCTCGGCGCGGTGTCTGCCGAGCGTTGTCAACAATTCCTCGCGCCGGTCCTTGCTCATCACCACGACGCTGACCCGGGGGTCCTCGATCACCTCGTCACCGACCTGGACGGTGACGGATTCCACCTGGCTGCTCACACTGCTCCCGCTCCGGATCGGACGAACGCGCCGAACCGTGATGTCCTGCCGCCCAGCGGTTCTGGACGGTCGCCACGGGTTGATTCCCGGCCGGCCGCCGGGTGAACCACGCCGGGCGCGACAGCAGACGGCCTATCGTGCGGGAGTGACGAACGGCTCCACGGGTCCGGCCGGGTACGGGCAGCCCGCAGCGCGCCGGGCCGCCGCGTTCCTGATGTCGGCCGCTGACGGCACCAGGGTGGTGGCGCGCTACCGCATCCCGGGCGGCTTCACCGACGCCCTGGGGTACATCGACGAGTGCGACGGGACGGACTGCGTCATCCGGACCCGGCGTGGACAGGTCCGGGTCCCGCTGTCGGCAGTGGTTGCCGCAAAACAGGTTCCCGACCCGCCGCCGTCCCGGCGCAGCTGACCGCCCGTCCGAATCAGGTCAGCCGGACCACCAGGGCCGCAGCGGGACGTCGGCGCTGCCCTTGGCACCCGGTTTGACCCCGAGCACCTGGTGCAGCTGGATCCCGTTGCGTTCGAAGCTCAGCCGGGACGCCGCCATGTACAGGCCCCACACCCGTGCGGTGCCCTGGCCGACCTCGCGGACACAGTCATCCCAGTTGGTCTGCAGATTGGCGCACCAGTCGCGCAGGGTGAGAGCGTAGTGCTCACGCAGGTTCTCGGAATGACGCACGTCGAACCCGACGTCCTGCATTGTGGTGATGATCCGCCCCGAACCGGTCAGCTCGCCGTCCGGGAACACATACCGGTCGATGAACGCCTCGGGGTGCGTGTTGCTGATGTTGTCCGGGCGGGTGATGCAGTGGTTGAGCAACCGGCCCCCCGGCCGCAGCCTGTCCTTCAGCGTCCGGAAGTAGGCCGGATACTGCCGGACACCGATGTGCTCGGTGAGTCCGATCGAGGAGATGGCATCGAAATCGGCCTCCGGGACATCGCGGTAGTCCAGGTACCGGATCTCGGCCAGGTGCTGCAGGCCCTCCTCGACGATCGCCTTCTGTCCCCATTCGGCCTGCTGCCGGGACAGTGTGACGCCGAGGCTCTGCACACCGCGGCGGGCGGCATGCCGGACCATCGATCCCCAACCGCAGCCCACGTCCAGCAGGCGCTGTCCCGGCTGCAACCCCAGCTTGTCGAACACCAGGGCGTGCTTGGCCTCCTGCGCCTGTTCCAGGGAGTCGTCCGCCGAGCCGAACACTGCGCAGGTGTACGCCATCGAGGGCCCGAGAACGTACTCGTAGAAGGTGTTCGAGACGTCGTAGTGCTTGCTGATCGCCACCGAGTCGCGCTTCTTGGAATGCCGCAGTCCGTTGACCGTCCGGAGCCACCGCGGGATCGCCTCCTGCGGCGGCGGTGGGACCGGGACGAATGTCTTCATTCCCAGACTCAGCACGATGTCCTTGATCTCCGCCGCCGACGGCCGACGAAGGTGCAGGCCGTCGTCCATCAGCTTGAGCAGTTCGTACGGGTCGGCGGGATGCATGTCGACGAAATCGATGTCACCGCTGACGTAGGCCCGGACGAGCCCGAGATCGCCCGGCGCGGTGACCACGTAGGTCAGCGCGCGACGGTTGTTGATGTGCAGTCCGGGACCCTCCTCCGGCCCGGCTGTGCTGCCGTCGAACGCGGTCAACCGGAAGGGAAGTGGGCCCTGGCTGACGGTGGTGGCGATCTCTCCGATGGTCGTGCCCGGTGCAACGGAAGCCCGTCGCTCGCCCGCGGTCACCGAGGCTTTGAAGGTTGTCTTTGGTTTCAAAGTTGTCATTGCCGACGCACCGCCTTGTCATAGAGGTTCAACAGCCTGGAGTCCGGGTCGTAGGTTGCCTTGAGGTCCGCATAGGTGCTGCCCCCGTACAGCCCGTTGAACTCCTCCTCGGAATAGTAGGAATCCGAGTACAGCGATTTTTGGCCTCCGCATTCCTGCACCTTGGCCTCGATCAGCCGATTGGTGGCGCCCTCGGGCGCACCCGGCCGACCGGGCACGGTGGACCAGAAACCGACGTTGACGTACGTCTTCTGGGTTTGGATCGGGTACAGCGGCCAGGTGACGTCGCGGTCGCCCCGCGGGTCGGCGGGCAGCCGCAGTGGGCACAGCCACACCGGCTCGATCGGGATGTTGGTCAGGAACCAGTCGACGAACTCCGCGGTGCGCTCGATCGGCACCTCGATGTCCTGCACGACCCGCTCCAGCGGCGGCCGACCGTGCAGCCGCTCCAGCCGGTCCGCAATTGCGAACCTCCGGTCGAGAGCGACCAGCTTCCAGTAGAAGGAGCTGCGGCGCAGCCGCTTCGGCCACAGCCGGCGGATCAACGGCTGTTGCGCCCCGAAAGCCCTGGAGCACCAGAACCAATCGGTGTCCCAGCGCCACAGATAGTCGGCGATGGTCAGCCGGTCTGTGCTGCGTTGCTGGATCGACCGGTAGTAGATCTGCTGACCGGTGTACTCACTGGTGGGTCCGGGCTCGTCGGTGAGTGTGCCGAGGGTCAGGTAACTCTCGTTCGGCCCGAAGACCACGCCATCGACGTAGTGCACGCCGATGCCGTCGTGTGCACCGTTGTGCACGACCCGGGACATCACCTCCTGGAGCTCCGCCGTAGCGCGGAAGCGGAGGTGGCGCAGCGCGACGAACGGCTTGATCGGTTCGAGCCGGATCCGGATCCGGGTGGCGTAGCCCAGGGTTCCGTAGGAGTTCGGGAAACCGTAGTAGAGGTCGGCGTGCCGGTCCGGCGACACGGTGAGGATCTCGCCGGTGCCGGTCAGCACGTCCATTTCCAGGATGCCGTCGTGCGGCAATCCGTTGCGGAAGCTGCTGGATTCGATGCCCAGACCCGTGGCGGCGCCACCGACGGTGATCGTCTTGAGTTGTGGGACGACCAACGGTGCCAGAGAGAACTTCAGGCTTTCCCGCACCACGGTCTCGTACGTGCACATGCCGCCGACGTCCGCCGTGCGGGCCTGCGCGTCCACCGCGATGACACCCTGCAGGCCACTGACGTCCAACCCTGGTGTGTGGTTGACCTGTCGACTACGGAACAGGTTCGAGGTCTTCTTCGCCAACCGCACGGTCGCCCCTGGCGGGATGGCGCGGTAGCTCGACAGCAGCCGGTCAACGCCCGCCGTGTAGGACGACGGAAGGGTCGCCGTCCCTTCCGGCGGCATGGCGTTCGCGCTGGTCGGAGCCTTGCCCGGGCTGGCTACCTGGGCCGGCGAGCGTGTCGTCGACCTGCCTGTACGGGTAGGAAATTCCCCCATGCGCAACAAGGTAGACCCGAGTGCGGCCGGCTCGCCTCCGGGGTGGCTCGTGTCGCGGACGTGAGCCGACCGGGTGAATGCCTCAGTGGTCCTGCTTGACCGGTGTCAGCCTGTCCAGGACGTGCTCAGGGGCCGGCGCGTGCCGCAGGTACTGCTTGCTGAAGGTTCCCGTTCCGTGCGCAATGGACCGCAGGTCGACGGCGTACCGCAGGAATTCGACCTCGGGCACCTCTGCCAGTACGGAGGTCCGACCGTTGCCGGCGGGTTCCGTGCCGCGGACCCGGCCGCGCCGGGACGCGAGATCGGCGAGCACCGCGCCGACGTAGTCGTCATCGACGGTGATCGTGACCGAGTCCATCGGTTCCAGCACCTGCACGCCGGCGGCGTGCGAGGCCTCCTTCAGCGCGAGCGACCCGGCGAGCTGGAAGGCGGCGTCGGAGGAGTCGACGCTGTGTGCCTTGCCGCCGACCAGCGTGACCTGGATGTCGACCATCGGGTGACCGTTCACGCCGCGCTCCAGCTGGGCGCGGATGCCCTTCTCCACACTCGGGATGAACTGCCGCGGAACGGCGCCGCCGACCACGCGGTCGACGAACTCGAAGCCGCCGCCCTGCGGCAGCGGAGCGATCTCGATCTGTGCGACGGCGTACTGGCCGTGACCGCCGGACTGTTTGACATGCCGGCCGAGTCCGGCACCGGCCGACTTCACCGTTTCCCGTACCGCAACCCGCACCGGCTCCACGAGAACCTCGATGCCGGCCCTGGTCCGCAGCCGGTCCAACAGCACGTCCAGCTGTTGCTCGCCCATGGTCCACATGACCAATTGCTCGGTGGACGGGTTGACCTCCACCCTGACAGTGGGATCCTCAGCCTGCAGCCGCGCCAGGCCCTGCACCAGCTTGTCCTCCTCACTGGAGGAGCGGGCCGAGATCGCCACCGGCAGCAGCGGTTCGGGCATCGTCCACGGCGAGAGCACCGCCGGATCGGCCGGATCCGACAGGGTGTCCCCGGTCTCGGCATGGGAAAGCCTTGCCACCGCGACGATGTCGCCGGCGGTGGCCTGCGGGATCGGTGTCAGCGTCGAGCCGAGCGGTCGGGAGATGACGCCTGCCCGCTCGTCCAGATCGTGCTCGGCATGCCAAGTCTCGTCCTCCGCGTGGCCGGAGAACCGGGCGAAGTGGCCGCTGACGTGCACCGGGACGTCCGGTTGGAGCGTGCCGGAGAACACCCGCACGATCGACACCCGGCCGACGTAGGGATCCGTGGTGGTCTTGACCACCTCTGCGACCAGCGGACCGTCCGCACTGCCGGACAACGGTTCCCGCTCCTTGCCCGCCGGCGTGTACACCGGTGGCAGCACGTGCTCGACCGGCGAGGGGAACCCGCGGGCGATGACCTCCAGCAGCTCGGGAATGCCCAGACCGGTGGTCGGGACGCAGGGCAGCACAGGGTGGAAAGCGCCGCGGGCGACGGCCATCTCGAGGTCGTCGACGATGGTGTCGAAGCCCACCTGCTCGCCGCCGAGGTACCGGTCGAGCAGGCCGTCGTCCTCGGATTCGGTGATGATCGCCTCGATCAGCGCGTCCCGGCGGGCCGCGACGGCGGCCAGTTCACTTTCCTGGGCGGGACGCGTCACCCGGTCGCCGCTCCCGGTGTCGTAAACGGTGCCGGTGAGCAGTCCGATCAGTGCCGTCGGGGCTGCCGCGCCACTCGCCTCCATCGGCAGGAACAGCGGGTGGACGCCGTCACCGAACACCAGCTGGCAGTCCTCCAGCGCAGCGGTGAAATCTCCGCGGGGCTGGTCCAGATGGGTCACGACGACCGCGCGCGGCATGCCGACGTCCGCGCATTCCTGCCACAGGATGCGGGTGGCGCCGTCGATCACCCCGCCACCGGCGGCGGTGTCCGACGCGGAGATGACGAACAGTGCGGCATCGGCGGCGCGCAAGCCCGCCCGCAGCTCACCGACGAAATCGGCGTGCCCGGGGGTGTCCACCAGATTGAGCCGGACCACCTCAGGAGCCTTCGTCGGCAGCGGGATGTCGCCGGCCAGCTTGATCACCGTGCTGGCAACGGCGAGCGAGACCGATCGGCCGGTGCGGCGTTCCACGTCCTCGAAATCACAGACTGTGGTGCCACTCTCGATCGTTCCCGGGCGTGCGACGGCGCCGTTCGCGGCGAGGATGGCCTCGACCAGCATCGTCTTGCCGGCGCCGCCGGGCCCGACGAGAACAACATTGCGGATCGGCTCCGCCGGCCCGCCGTCGGTGTGTTGCCGGCCAGATTCGTTCATTCCGGGAAGCCGTTCATGATGGCGTCTGCGGTCACTTTCTCGTCACCCCTGGGCACCGTCTGACCATAATCCCGTCGCCGTCACGGCGCTTGTGGGAGGGCGCTTGTGGGAGGGCCTCTGGGGAGGGCGCCTCGGGACGGTGCGCCTCGCGGGATGCATTGGTCAGTGGCGCGGGTGCGCGGGAACCGTCAGCAGCCGAACGGTCTGCGGCGAGAGCACCGGCAGCAATTCGGCAGCCATCGACTGTGGCAGGTCGGGAACGACGTAGTGCTGTTCGCCGGCGGCCGTGGTGGCGGTCAGGCTCACCAGAGAGTTGCGGCGCTGGAAGAACGATTGGCGAAGCGTCACCCCGATCACTCCGGGAACCGCGAGGACGGCGCGCTTGCGGACCAGCGAACCCGTTCTGACCACCAGTCGGGGGCCCTTCAGGCCGCGGTGGGACGGCGCGGACGCGACGAGGGCATGGCCGAGGTTTCGATACCGATCATGCGCCAGCGCGCCCGCCGCCAACAGCAGGACCGGGGCCGCGACGACGGCCGCCGTCGGCCGGTCCACCCACGCCGCCAACCCGAACAGCGCCGCGAGAATCACCGCGGTGACACCGAACGCGCGGGTGTAGCGGCGACGGCGGGCGGCCGGTCCGTGCCGGATGAGACAGACGGAGCTCGCGCCATCCGGGCCCTGTGAACCGAGGACGTCCGCTTCGACGCGGGACACCGTGGCGACCGGTGCCGGCGGCACCAGCAGCGAACTGCCGCGTTCGGATCCGCGCTCACGCAGTCCGGTTGCGATGGCGTTGAGCCGCGCGCCACCGACCGCGCGGAGCAGCAGCGGCTCGGACCGCTCAGCTCCGTACAGGCGTCGTTCCTCGATGCTCGTCGCTCTGGTCGTGAGCAGGCCGCGGCTCACCTGCAGACTGCCCCGGGCGTGCCGGACAAGCCGATAGCCCCAGAACGACAGGACATATCCGCCGAGGGACAGGATGGTCACGATCACGATGACGGCCGCGGCCCCCTGCACGACGTCCAGCCAGATCGGGGTCGACTTCAGGTACTGCACTGTGTTGCGGATGGGGTCGAACTGGGTCGGATCGACGCTTGCCTCGTTGATCACCCGCCAGGCGAGTCCGAGAAGAGCGGCTGCCGTCACGACACCGGAAAGGGTGGCCGGCGCGAACCAGATCCATCTCCGTTGCAGCGACGCCAACTCCACTTCGTCGGCGTCCGGTCCGGCTGCTGCCGGCTCCGGTTGATCCGCCTGCGACGGCTGGGCCGGGCCCCTTCCGTCCGCAACCTCGGTGCCGCGATGCAGCAATTCGGCCCGCAGCGGCTGTGCGACCGCTTCGGGCAGGCCGTCGAGCGCGAGTCCCTCGGCGCCGTGGTGGGTGGTCCCGGTGCCGATCCGGATCTTCACCAGGTGCAGCACCCGTTGCAGGGGATGCGCGCTGACGTCCACCGTCCGGACGCGGTCCCGCGGCACCGTCAGGTGCTTGCGTTGAAAAACACCCCGCCGCACCTCCACCACCGTCGGCGTGATCCGGTAGCGGGTGGTGAGGTACCTGCTGATCCCCAGCGTGATGACGGCGGCGGTGGCGATCAGCCCCCACGGCGGACCGGTGTCGCGCACCCGTCCGGCGAACAGCAGGATGACGAGCATCGGGATGAACTTGATCAGCTCCCGGACCGGCTCGACCAGAAGCATCCCCGGCGCCAGCCGCCGCCAGGGCGGGTCGACGTCCTGGGCTGACACGCCGGCCGGCGCTTCAGCACCTGGTGTCGGGCCATTGTCGATGACGTCCCGTGAGCCATCGGTCATGTCGCGTCATCACCGGCGACCGGGGCGGCCGCGGTGACCTCGGCGGCGAACCTCATCGCGGACTTTTCGTCGAGGCCGTCGATGACGAGCGGCCCGGCCGCCGAAGCCGTCGTGACCGTGACCTTCGCCAGCCGGAAGAGCCGACCGATCGGGCCGCGTTCGGTGTCGACGGTCTGGATGCGTGCCACAGGCGCGATCCGCCACTCCTGGGTGAACCAGCCGGACCGGGTGTACACGGCGTCGCTGGTCAACTCCCAGCGGTGCACCCGATATCGCCATCGCGGCATGACGGTGAGGTGGGCGGCGGCCAGTACCAGGGTGACCGCCAGCACCTGCGGTTTCCACGGCGGAACCGGCCAGTCGAAGATCCAGGCGACCGCCTGCAGCGCGATGACCACCAGCCAGCCGATCAGCGCCCGGGTGAACCAGTACCAGACGGCGCGCGGCGCGACGTGATGCGCGGGTGGGCGGAGGATCGCGGAATCAGCGGGGACGGACACTGCCATTCGCCCATCGTGCCCGCAATCGATGTGGACTCACGCAGACGTGCCGCGCCGGCGCAGGAAGAACAGACCCAGTCCGAGTCCGATCAGCACCATCACCGGCCCGATCACGGCCCAGGTCCGGTCGCCGGTCATCACGCTGCCGCCGACCAGACCAATGCCCTGCAGGAAGAACAGCGCCCCGAGGACCACCAGCAGTGCCGCGACGATCAGCGCGATTGTTCTCATCTATTGCCTCTTCGATGCGGTGGGCCGGCGCCGGGGGATGCAGTCGTTTGCGTCGCGCGCTCCAGCGATTGTGCCTGATTCCGGCCGATGGAGGACGATGCGAACGCCCTCCTGAGGGCACCGTGCCGCGTATATTTCGCGACCCAGCTCCTGAAACTTCTTGACATTCGAGGTGCTCGCTGGTGTAACTTACTTACACGCCAGCGCCAGTTCGACGATGTCACCAGGAGATCGGTCGCAATGCCCTCCATCACCGACAACGTGTCCGCCCCGTCGGACGTCGTCGCCCGAATGCGGGCGATGATCCCGAGCCTCACTGCAACCGAGGCACGGATCGCGGAGATTCTGATCTCGGACACCACCGCCGCGTCGGCGCTGACGGTGAACGAACTCGCCGAGCGGGCGTCGACCAGTGCGGCGACCGTGGTCCGCACTGCGCGCCGGCTCGGTTTCGAGGGGTACCCGCAACTGCGACTCGCATTGGCTGCACACGGCGGCTCCGGGCGGAGCGACGAGGTAGGCGTCCCGCTCGGTGCCGACGTCGTCGAAGGCGACCCGATCTCTCTGGTACTGGCGAAACTGGCGGCCTTCGAATCCGAACAACTCAAGGCCACCGCGGAACTTGTCGACCCCGTCGCGCTGGACAAGGTGATCACGGTCATCGGATCAGCCCGCCGCATCGACGTCTACGGCATCGGCGCGTCCGGGCTGGTCGCGCAAGATCTCACCGCGAAATTGAGCCGTGTCGGACTGGTCGCCCGGGCACTGACCGAGCATGACGCGGCAATGGTCAGCGCCGCGCTGCTCGGCCCGGATGACGTCGCCATCGGCGTTTCGCACTCCGGTGAGAACACCGGCACGGTGGAGCCTTTGAGATCCGCCCGATCCAGCGGCGCGAGCACGATCGCGATCACCGGCGCCCCCCGTTCCCGGCTCGCCGGTCATGCCGAGCATGTCCTGGTGACCGCTGGGCGGGAGTTCGGATTCCGCTCTGCGGCGATGGCCAGCCGCACCGGGCAACTGCTGGTGGTCGACGGAATCTTCGTCGGTGTCGCGCAGTCGCTCCCCGGGGCCCGCGCGGCGCTGGAACGCACCTACGCCGCGGTCACCGCCCAGCGCGGACGAAACAGATGACCACAACAGTCTTTTCCGACCCGAACAGCAGGGATACCGACATGACACTTGCCGCATTGGGCACCGAGACCGCGAACGAGCGGACCTCCGACCTGGACACGATGTCGATCACCGAACTGCTGACCGTGATGAACCAGGAGGACCGAACGGTTCCAGAGGCGGTGGCGGCTGCGCTGCCGACCATCGAGAATGCAGTGCATCTGATCGTCAAGGCCCGACGCCGCGGTGGCCGGCTGATCTATCTCGGCGCCGGCACCAGCGGCAGGCTCGGCGTGCTCGACGCAGTGGAATGTCCACCCACCTTCGGCACGGAGCCTGGCGAGGTGCTCGGGCTCATCGCAGGGGGTGAGCAGGCCTTTCTGACAGCGGTCGAGGGTGCCGAGGACGATCCTGATCTTGCTGTTGCCGATCTCCGGGCAGTCCGGCTGAGCGCCAGTGACGTAGTGGTCGGCATCGCGGCGAGCGGCCGAACTCCCTACGTCATCGGCGGTTTGGACCACGCACGTGCGGTGGGAGCCGCCACCGTCTCGCTCGCCTGCAACACTGGTGCCGAGATCAGCGCGCACGCCGAAGTCGCGATCGAGGTCGACACCGGCCCTGAAGTGTTGACCGGATCCACCCGCCTGAAGGCCGGCACCGCCCAGAAGCTGGTGTGCAACATGCTCTCGACCGCGAGCATGATCCGTACCGGCAAGGTCTTCCGCAATCTGATGGTCGATGTCCGGCCGACCAATGCCAAGCTGATCGACCGCGCGCGCCGCATCGTCAGCGCCGCCACCGGCGCCGATCCGGAAACCGCTGCCGCGGCGATCGACGAAGCCGGCGGGCATGCCAAGACCGCCGTCGTCATGCTGCTCACCGATACCGACCCCCGCACGGCCGCAGCCCATCTCGAACGGTCGCAGGGCGACGTCCGGACTGCCGTGCTTTCCGCCTGACATTCACAACCGCACCGCGGGCTGCCCGTCCGAGCAGCCTGACTTGTTGCACCGCAACCGATCTGCCGCAGGTCCACAGCACAGTGGTTCTGTCGAACCTTGTCCCTCATCCAGCATCCAGGAGAAAACCAGCGATGTCCGAAAACATCCTCAGCCCCATGCCGGGCACCGTTGTGCCCCTTCAGGACGTGCCGGACCCTGTCTTCGCGCAGGAGATCGTCGGTGGGGGACTGGCTGTTCAGCCGGTGCACGGCAGCGGTCTCGTGGTGGCGGGGGCACCCGTCAGCGGCACTCTTGTCCGGGTCCAGCCGCACGCGTTCGTCATCCAATCCGTCTCGGGCACAGGGATTCTCGTCCACATCGGTATCGACACCGTTCGGATGAACGGCGACGGATTCGAGGTGTTGGCCGGTGAAGGCTCCGCCGTTCGAGCCGGCGACCCGATTGTCAGGTTCGACCCACAAGCGATTGCCGCCCGCGGCTATTCCAGTATCTGCCCGGTGATCGTCCTACAGAGCCCGGCGGGATCGGTCACGCCGGCGACCGGCACATCAACGGTGCAGCAGGCGGACGTGCTCTTCACCTGGCCGAATTGACCCCAGGTCATCTTTGCCGGGCCCAGGTCATTTTGCAGGGCAAACACAAACGTACGTGCAGCACGCATGGCACTCCCTCTTCGAAAGGACATTGGTCGCATGGCCGACTCACGAATGATCGCTGACGAGTTGCTCACTCGTCTGGGCGGCGCCGACAACATCATCGACGTCGAGAACTGCATGACTCGACTCCGCATCGGGGTACGTGACCAGGACGCGGCCGATGTGGCCGCGCTCCGCGCGATCGACGGCGTGCTCGCTGCGCTGCCCGGTGACAACTTCCAGATCGTGCTCGGCCCAGGTCTTGTCGACAGGGTAGGCATCGACCTGGAAGCGGCCATCGCCGGCGCGAGGTCGAACGATTCGAGAACCTCAGCTGCTCGACTGGCCGAGCGCGGCACCGCGATCCGGCAGCAGAACAAGCAGCGCAACAACACTCCGGTCAAGAACGCGTTGCGGCGTATCTCCAACATCTTCGTTCCGCTCATTCCGGCATTGATCGCGTGCGGCCTGATTGCCGGCATCAACGGCATCCTGACCAACCTGGCCACCACCGGCAGGGTGCCGTGGCTGGCCGATCTGTCGCCGATCCTGGGCGTCATGTCCACGGGTTTCTTCGCGCTGCTCGCGGTTTTTGTCGCGATGAACGCGGCCAAGGAATTCGGCGGCACGCCCATCATCGGAGGCGTCATCGGTGCGATCATCGTGGCCCCCGGCGTCACCAAGATCGTCGTGTGGGGACAGCAACTCGCCCCGGGTCAGGGCGGCGTGCTGGGTGCGATGGCCGCGGCAATTCTCGGCGCTTACGTCGAGCGTTGGGCCCGCAGATGGGCGCCGGACGTGCTGTCCTTGTTCATCGTCCCGACCCTGACCGTCCTCGTCACCGGTCTTGCGACCCTGTTCCTGCTGATGCCCGCTGCCGGGTGGCTGTCCGTGCAGATCGGCATCGGCGCCACCTGGCTGCTGACGAAAACCGGTGTGTTCGCCGGTTTCGTGCTCGGCGGATTGTTCCTGCCGTTGGTCATGACGGGGCTGCATCAGACACTGACGCCCATCCACACCACCTTGATCGAGCAGGTCGGATACACCATCCTGCTGCCCGTCCTGGCGATGGGCGGAGCCGGCCAGATCGGCGCCGCCATTGCCGTGTTCCTCCGACTCCGCCGCAACACCAGCATCGGCCGCACCATCAAGGGCGCGCTGCCGGCCGGCTTCCTCGGGATCGGTGAGCCGTTGATCTACGGCGTCACGCTGCCGTTGGGTCGTCCATTCATCACGGCCTGCATCGGCGGCGCATTCGGCGGTGCGGTGATCGGTTTGTTCGATCAGCTCGGTTACACGGTGGGCGCCGTTGCGATCGGCGCGAGCGACCTTTCGCTCTTCCCACTCCTGGACGGCAGTCACGGGTGGGGAGTCGCCGCGCTCGGCTACGCCAGTGGACTGATCGTCGCCTACGCCGTGGGATTCGTGGTCACCTGGTACTTCGGTTTCTCCCGCGACCGGCTCCTGCACCTGAACACCGACGACACCGTCGACGCGGGCTTGGTGCCCGCGGATGAGGTTCCGCAAGGCGCGGCCGACCCGGCCGTCAGGTGCCTGCTCTGGCCGGTTCGCACCCGCGCTCCTGAGCGGGAGACGGAGCGATGTACGGCATCTCGGTTTATCTCTCGGATCTGGACAACGCCGAGAGCGCGTGCGCCGACGCGCGGGCCCGAGGGTTCGACTTGCTCTTCACCTCGCTCCACATCCCCGAGGACGACTCGAGGACGTACCGAGAATCGGTGCGACGATTGGGGTCCATCGCGCAGCGGAATCACCTGCGGCTGGTGGCTGACATCTCCGGGAATGCGTTACGTGCGCTGGATGTGACCGCAACCTCGGCGGGTGAGTTGACCCGGTGGGGCCTCCACGGGCTCCGCGTCGACTTCGGCCTGCGTGTCGCCGAGATCGCTGAACTCGCACGTGCCCTGCCGGTTCACCTCAACGCCAGCACCCTGAACGAGCAGGGACTGGATGCTCTCGTCGCAGCCGGCGTCGACCTGGGTGCGGTAGAAGCCATTCACAACTTCTACCCGAAACCACATACCGGGCTCGCAGCCGAATTCTTGGCACAACGCAACCGGATGCTGCACGAGCGAGGGATAGAGGTGGCTGCCTTCGTCGCCGGCGACGGCGTACGACGGGCCCCCCTGCAAGCCGGCCTGCCGACGGTTGAAGAGCACCGCGCGCTGCACCCGTTGGCTGCCGCGATCCGGCTCGCAGACCTGGGCACCGACCACGTGTACATCGGTGACCCGGGCCTACGGACCCGAACGGCCGACCAGTGCGAGCGCTACCTTCGCGAGCGCACCATCGATCTCACCCTCACGCTGTCGAGCGCCGACATCCCGGGTGTGGTTCGAGAGATGCTCGAGCACGGCGACAACAACCGCGAAGACCCGGGACGAGATCTCGTCCGTCTGCGCACCTCGCGGGCCGCGCTGCAGAACACGCAGATCCCGCCGCTCGACACCTCGGTCAGGCCAGTCGGTTCGGTCACCGTCGACAACGACCGGAGCGGCCGGTACCGCGGCGAGATCTCTATCACGACGACGGATCTCCCGGCCGATCCGACCGTGAATGTCATCGGTCGGATCGCTCCGGTGGACCTTCCGTTGCTCGCTGAGGTGGGCCCGGGTCAGGCTGTCGCCTTCACCATGGCCATATGAGCTCGAGCTCGTCAGCGACTGTTCTGCAACGCCGGCGTCCACGGCTGCACGAAATCGTTGCCGGGACGACCCTCGACGGCCATCAGCAGTGAACCGGCGTCGGCACCGTCGATCTGTTCCCGGATGATGTCCGCGTGCCCGGCGTGCCGGGCGAATTCCTCGATGTGGTGAACCAGAGCGAAGCGCTCCACGGATGGTGTCGGCGTGTAAAGCCCGTCCCACGGGGCGGGCGGCGCCATGACCGCCGCGCCGGGGTCGGTGCTGCGGACGTCGGCGATGTAGGCCGCACGGGTCTTGTCGAAGTCCTCCAGGGCCTGGGCCAGCGACTCGTCGGGTCGGAGAGCGAAGCTGTCCATGAACACCGCAACGGCAGAATGATCAAAAACCGGTGACGGCTCGATCCTCGCCCGCTCCCGGCCCTTCATGACGTGGGTGGCGTGCTTGATCAACCCCCCGATCGACAGTTCGCTGCGGCAGGGCGTCTGACGGGCCTGCTCCTCGGTCAGCCCGTACGCCGCGGCGCGGATCGCATCGAGCTGCTGCTCGAGATAGCCCACGAGCACATCGCTTTCGTCGAGCTGGGCGGGACGGAACATCGGGGCCTCCTGGGGAGCGGGTGTGGTGTGGCTGGTTCGACAATGCAGACGTTAGGAGGTGTAGCGGTCAGGTCCTGTCCTGCACTTCCGGACTGTGACCGGTTGCCCCGCCCGACCGATCTGCCGGCTCCTCCAGTGCAGCGGCCCGCGCCACGGAACAGCATGCGTTCGGATTCGTTGCCGGTGAGGGCTGCGGCATCACGGAAGCTCTGCCCGGCTTCGGTCGTCCGCCCGAGTTTGCTCAGCATCTCCCCGCGCACCGCCGGCAGGTACGGGTAGCCGTGCAATCGACCACCGGCGGTCAGCGTCTGGACAATGCGCAATCCAGCCGCGGGGCCGGCCGACATGCTCACTGCGACAGCGCGATTGAGTTCGACGATCGGTGACGGCCAGACCCGCAGCAGCGACTCGTACAGGGAGGTGATCCTCGTCCAGTCCGTCGTCTCAACTGAGGCCGCGCGTGCATGGCACGCGGCGATGGCAGCCTGCAGCGTGTACGGGCCCAGCGGCGCGGGTAGCGACTGGCCCCGGGCGAGTGCGGACAGACCGCGCCTGATCAGCAGCCGATCCCATCGTCGCCGGTCCTGGTTCTCCAACAGGATCGGGAGACCATCGGGCGTTGTCCGCGCGGGCAGGCGGGACGCCTGGATCTCCATCAGTGCGACCAGACCGTGCACCTCGGGTTCGTCGGGGACGAGCCGGCTGAGGACCCTGCCGAGGCGGAGCGCCTCCTCGACCAGAGCCGGTCGCATCCAGTTCTCACCCGATGTCGCCGAGTAGCCCTCGTTGAAGATCAGGTAGATGACCCGGAGCACGGATGCCAGCCGCTCGGCCATCTCGGGCGGGTCGGGTAGCGCGAAGGCGATGTGGTGTTCCGACAGCGTCCTCTTGGCCCGCACCAGCCGCTGCGCCGCGGCCTTCTCGGTGATCAGGAACGCCCGGGCGATGTCCGTCGTCGACAAGCCGGCCAGGCAGCGCAGCGTCAGGGCCACCCTGGAGTCCATCGGCAATGCGGGATGTGCGGCGGTGAAGATCAACCGGAGCAGATCATCGCCGACGTGGTCGTCAAGGCGGTCCTCCACCTCGGCGGCCATGACGTCCTCCGGGCGGCTGCTCTGCCGGCCGATCAACTCCAGTTTGTGCAGGTGGTTGATCCGCCGGCGGTGCTGGTCGACACCCCTGTTTCTTGCGGTGGTCATCAGCCACCCCGCCGGGTTCGGTGGGATGCCCGACGTCGGCCATTGATCCAGCGCAATGACCAGCGCGTCCTGAGCGAGATCTTCGGCGTCGCCGACACTTCCGGTCACACGTGCCAAACCCGCGATCAACCGCGCCGCCTCCATCCGCCAGATCGCCTCCACCGATCGGCGCACCGCCACCTCTGACGAATCGGTCATCGACCCGACACCCGCTGGAACACAGCGGCTTTCCGTGCAGCGTCAGGCAGGGGGCGCGAAGTCGTCGGGCCCGAAGACCTTGAGCACCTCCGCCTCGCCCTCGTACCCGGGGACCAGATCCCGATGCAGCCGCAGGAACCGGGAGGCCCACTCGACGGCCTCCTCCCGGGACCGCACCTGGTAGAGCGCATAGCTGATGAACTCCTTGGTCTCGGTGAACGGACCATCCACCACGCCGAGCTCGCCCGCTGCCAGCTGTACCCGGGCAGCGGTCTTGCTCGGTGCCAATCCGGCGGTGTCCAGCAGCGCACCGGCGGCGGTGGCCTCCTCGCCGAGACCCATGATGGCCTCCATCAGTCCGGCCGGTGGATCGACCAGTCGTGTCCCCTTGAGCAGGATCAGGTATCGCATGGCTTTCCTTTCGAGGATGTTCGGTTCGGGGTGGTTACGGTGCTCTCCGACCGGGCGCGTCGGCGGGTGTCGCATGCCCGAGATGCGATCGCGAAGGATTCTGTTGTGCCGACCGGCACGATGTTTCACACGGGCGTCTCGCCGACGTCAGTGGTGGATCTCGGCGGCGGGATGCCCGACCGTGCGGTAGAGCTGTACGGCGACCGACGCCATCCAGGCCCAACTCAGCACCACCGCGAGCGCAAAAGCCGGGACTGTCGGTGACGCACCGCCGGTGGCGGCCAGGGCGGCGAACGTGAGCAAGTAGAGCAACGCTGTGATCCAGGACAGCATCGCGCTCCGGCGGTGCCCGGCCGCGCGCTGTCGCCGACCGAGAATGACCGCGGCGGCGGCGAAGCACCCGAAGCCGACCGCCCCGGCGAGCAGGTGCAGCGATCCGTGCCACGAGACTGTCGCCTGCTCGGTCCCGACCGGGAAGCCGACCACCGGATCGGCGCGGAAAATTCCCGCGGCGACCAGGCTTGCCCCATAGACGCCGATCAGCCGCGGCACCGCGCGGGCACCGATTCCGGTCGTCACGGCACGGCCGAGGCCGACGGCGAACGCCGTCACCATCACGCCGGTGAGCAGCAGATTGGCCGTCTGGATCCACCCCCACGCCCCGTTCGCCAGGATGCTCCAGGAATGACGGCCGAGGTCGAAGCCCTCGCGCGTCAGCGCTTGGGCCACTGACACCGTTACGTAGAACGGTCCCGCGACTGCGCCCCAGCCGACCAGCGACTTGGTGATGCGGTCGGCGGCGGAGAGGCAATCTCGCCCGGTCACGTCCGGCCGTTCGGTGGAGGGAAGCGTCATCGGGGTCACTGCCTTTCGTCGGCCCGGATGCTGTCTGCTCCGGAGTCACCCCTTCCACGATCGGCGGCCGGGCCGATCGACATCCGATGCAGAAAATGTTCGGCGGGCGATTCCCGGCGGTCATATCAGTCGGGCACGAGCGATGAGCGGAGCGGCACCAGTGAGTTTGTCCCCGACGGCCGCCGCGACGATCATCCAAGGGCGCCGCTCCTGCTCGACAGAGCACGGGAGCCACCGTGCCGAAGGGACCTGCCGTGCTGGAGTTCGACGAGGTACTCACCACCACCCGAGCCGTCCGACGCCGGCTCGACCTCGAACGCCCCGTCGAGCCGGGCGTCATCACCGAATGCCTCCGGCTCGCCGCGCAGGCGCCGACGGGCGGGAATGTGCAGAGCTGGCGCTTCGTCGTCGTCACCGATCCCGATCTGCGGCGCGGCGTCGCCGAGTTCTACCGGTCGGGCGCCAAGGACTATCTGGCCGCCGGCGTCGCGCGCGCGAGGACCGACGCGCAGCGCCGGGTGGCGCAGTCCTCCGTGCACCTGATGGAGAACCTTCACCGGGTGCCCGTGCACGTCATTCCCTGCATGAAGGGACGACCGCCGGAGGGCGAGAATCAGGCCGGGTACTACGGGTCGATCCTGCCGGCGGTCTGGAGTTTTGCCCTGGCGCTGCGCTCGCGCGGCCTCGGCTCGGTGTGGACGACGCTGCACCTGGCGCACGAGCGGGAGGTGGGGGAGTTGCTCGGGATCCCGCAGGACGTCACGCAGGTCGCCTTGTTGCCGGTCGCCTACACCATCGGCACCGATTTCCGGCCGGCGTCACGGCTGCCGATCGAGCGGTTCACCTACTGGAACCGTTACGGCGACCGAGACGTGCCGGCGCCTCAGGTCGATTCGTCGGGTGGCTGACCGGGCTGTTGTTCCCGGACCGGCAGGTGTGACGTCGGCCGGCGGCGGGTTTCCTGCGCAGCTGCAGGGGAACCGGCCGCTGTGCCCCCACCCGCGTACCGAGCACCACATCAGGAGTCCCCGATGGCCAAGAACCCTTTCATGAGCGCGTATCTCAGTGCGGCCAACAAGGTCGCGAACACCGCCCGCGGCAAGGCGATGAACGAGGGCCGCCGGCAGGTACGCAAGCAGAACACCGCTGCGGTCAACGCCTGGTTCGACGCTCTCACCCCGACGGCTCGGGCCAAGCCGACGCGCAGGCGCAAGCGGAAGAGCTGACCGGACCGGTCGCTCGAGGTCCCATCGCCCTGCTGACGAAACGGCAACAAAACCGCGCGCCACACCGGCGCGCCTCCGAGGTCAGCCGGTATCGCCGACCTACTTTCAATCCCAGCGCTACCTGACATAACTATAACTGTCCGGTTGAGGTTGAGGGTTCGACACGCCGGGCAGTTGACCACCAGATTCGTGCGGCCGCGCACGGATCAGCAGGGATCGAGCAGAAAGGCTCAGGCGAATGACGCCACCGCACAACTACCTGGCCGTCATCAAGGTCGTCGGCATCGGCGGCGGTGGTGTGAACGCCATCAACCGGATGATCGAGGTCGGCCTGCGTGGGGTCGAGTTCATCGCGATCAACACCGATGCCCAGGCACTGCTGATGAGTGATGCCGACGTCAAGCTCGACGTCGGCCGGGAGATGACCCGGGGCCTCGGTGCCGGGGCCAACCCGGACGTCGGCCGTAAGGCCGCCGAGGACCACCGCGAGGAGATCGAGGAGGTGCTCAAGGGTGCCGACATGGTCTTCGTCACCGCCGGGGAAGGCGGTGGCACCGGTACCGGTGGTGCGCCGGTCGTCGCCTCCATCGCCCGCAAGCTGGGCGCGCTGACCATCGGCGTCGTCACCCGGCCGTTCGCCTTCGAGGGGCGGCGCCGCGGTGGCCAGGCCGAGAGCGGCATCAAGGAACTGCGCAACGAGTGCGACACGCTGATCGTGATCCCCAACGACAGGCTGCTGCAGCTCGGCGACAGCGGTGTCTCGCTGATGGACGCCTTCCGGTCCGCCGACGAGGTGCTGCTCAACGGCGTCCAGGGCATCACCGACCTGATCACCACCCCGGGCCTGATCAACGTCGACTTCGCGGACGTCAAGTCCGTGATGGCCGGTGCCGGCACAGCCCTGATGGGCATCGGTTCTGCCCGCGGGGAGGGTCGCGCCATCCAGGCCGCGCAGAAGGCGATCAACTCGCCGCTGCTCGAGGCGTCGATGGACGGTGCGCACGGTGTGCTGCTGTCAATCGCCGGTGGCTCGGATCTCGGGCTGTTCGAGATCAACGAGGCCGCATCGCTGGTGCAGGAGGCGGCACACGAGGACGCGAACATCATCTTCGGCACCGTCATCGACGACTCCCTGGGTGACGAGGTGCGGGTGACAGTCATCGCCGCCGGCTTCGACTCGACGCCTTCGGTGCTGCCGCCGAGCATCGACCAGCGGGCACGGGCGGCCGCTGAGCGCGGTACCAACGGTGCGACCAACGGTGCGACCAACGGCTTCTCGCAGCAGCCGCCGACCGCCCGTCCCGCCCAGCCGCAGTACGCCGCGACGCCACAGCCGGCGCCCCGGCAGCCGGTCCCGGCCTACCAGCAGCAGGCACCAGTGGGGCAGTACGGATCCGCACCCGCCTACCAGGCAGCCCCAGCCCGCAACCCCCGGTTGGCCGATCTGGACGACGACGACGTCGATGTCCCGTCGTTCATGAAGCGCTGACGCCACTGCGGGTCGGATAGTTTGAACCCATGACGCCCGAAACAGCTGCCCCGGTAGCTGTTTCGGGCGTTCGGCGTCTGTTCACCACCCGCAGCGGCTGTCGGGTGGGTGGTGATGAGCGGGTGGGCGGTGATGATGTGGGCGGCGGGATGTCGCGCCCGCCTTACGACAGCTTCAATCTCGGCGGCGGCGTCGGCGATGATCCCGTTGCGGTGAGGGCCAACAGGTCTCGCCTCGCTGCAGCGGCCGGACTGACGCCGGAGAACATCGTCTGGATGCACCAGGTGCACGGGCACACCGTGACGCCGGCGACGGGGACCACTGCCTCGGGTGACGGGCTGCCGGAGACCGATGGCCTGGTCACGGCCACCCGGGGTCTCGGCCTGGCCGTGCTCGTCGCGGACTGCGTGCCGATCCTGGCGGCCGACCCCGTCTCCGGCGTGATCGCCGCCGTCCATGCCGGTCGGCGCGGGGCGGCGGATGGGATCGCCCTGAAGATGCTCGAGCAGATGACAGCGCTCGGCGCCGATCTGGAGCAGGTCGACGTGCTGCTCGGCCCGGCCATCTGCGGTGCGTGTTACGAGGTCCCGTCGGCGATGCGGGACGAGGTCGACGCGGCCCTGCCGGGCTCGGCCTGCGTCACCGATCGCAGCAGCCCGGGGCTGGACCTGCGAGCCGGGTTGGCCCGTCAACTCGCCGACAACGGCGTCGGGACAGTCGTTGTCGATCCACGATGCACCGCCACCGATCCGGACCTGTTCAGCCACCGGCGGGGCGCGCCGACAGGTCGGCTGGCCGGCCTGATCTGGATGCCCGCAGAAGGCGTGATCCCGCCCGGTGTGTCGCAGCCGGATCGGCCCCGCAGCGGGCGATAGCCTGACCGTCAGGCGTGGAAAACGGTTCGCACAGCGTGCCTTTGCAGCGCACGACACGCATTGACACGACACGCAGTTTCGGCGGAAGGATCAGGACGACAATGGGATCATGGCGCAAGGTGGGGGCCTTTCTCGGACTCGTCCCTGAAGACGGACCGCGCGACGAATACGCCGACGACTACCACGACGGCGACGGCTACCGCGACGACTACGCCGCCCGGGATCACCGTTCCGCCGACTATCCGGACGAGGACTACGCGGACGAGCCGCACAGCGGGTACCAGCACGGCCCGCGCCCGGTGCCCAACGGCTACCCGGACGAGCAGCTGACGCACGGATCGCTGGCGGTGCAACCGCGTCCCGATCTCCGCCGCGATGAGTCGGCGAGCGCCATCCGGCCGGTCACCGTCAAGCTGACCGGCTTCAGCGAGGCGCGCGTCATCGGCGAGAAGTTCCGTGAGGGCAAGCCGGTCATCCTCGACATGACCGAGATGGATGACGCCGGCGCGCGCCGCCTGGTCGACTTCGCCGCTGGCCTGGCCTTCGCCCTCCGTGGCTCGATCGACAAGGTCACCACCAAGGTCTTCATGCTGCTGCCGCCGGACACCGACATGGCCGACATCCCGGAGTATGAGCCGGCCCATGCTGCGTTCTCCGGTGGGTTCACCGAGCCGGCCGGTCGGGACCGGCAGGCCTATGCCGGTGCGCGCGCCGGGCGCTGATCACCGGCCCGTGCCCGCTGACACGTCACTTCGGGGGCAGTCGGACCCTGCCGGTGGTTCCGGCGCGTCCGTCCTTCCGGTAAAAGTGGAGTGGTGAACATTCTCTGGCAGGTGGTGTACCTGCTGCTCTGGCTGTTCCGGCTCGCTCTGCTGGGCAGGATCGTGATCGAGTTCGTCCGGGTGTTCGCGCGGACGTGGCGTCCGGCCGGTACCCCCGCGGTGGCGATGGAGCTCCTGTACTCGAGCACCGATCCGCCGGTGAAGCTGTTCCGGAAGATCATCCCGCAGGTGAAGCTGGGTGGTGTCGGATTTGATCTCAGCATTGTGGTGCTGCTCATACTCGTGTACGTCCTGATGGAGGTCGTTGCCCGGCTTGCCCTGGCGGCACTCTAGGATTCCGACGGTCAGCAATCGCTCAGTCTCCCCAACGGAGCAGTGCTGTGCCCCCATGCAACACGCAGAGTAAAGATTTCAACGAGGAGTAGTCGATGCCGCTCACCCCAGCCGACGTCCACAACGTCGCCTTCAAGAAGCCCTCGATCGGGAAGCGGGGCTACGACGAGGACGAGGTCGACGCCTTCCTCGACGTGGTCGAGGCCGAGCTGAGCCGGCTCATCGAGGAGAACAACACCCTGACCTCCCGGCTGGCCTCCGCGGACGGTGCAAGTGGCCCCGCGCCGACCTTGGAGAAGGCGCCCGCCGCTGCTGCCGCCGCGCCGGCTGCCACCGGTGATCTCCCGACCCAGGCGGCCAGAATTCTGGCTCTGGCCCAGCAGACTGCCGATCAGCTGACCGACGAGGCCAAGGCCGAGTCGGAGAAGGTGCTCGCCGACGCCAAGTCGCAGTCCGAGGCGCTGCTCAGCGACGCCACCACGCGCGCGGAGGCCACGGACCGGGAGAGCCGGACCAAGGCCGAGGCGTTGGAAGCGGAGGCCAAGGCGAAGTACGACGAGGTGCTCGGCAAGCTGGCCGGCGAGCGGGTCGGCCTGGAGAAGAAGATCGCTGACCTGCGCAGTTACGAGCGGGAGTACCGCGGCCGCCTGAAGAGCTGGATCAGCGAGCAGTTGGCGCAGCTGGACGGCGAGAGCACCCGCGAGCAGGCGGCGCCGGTGCTCACCGGGCCCGCCGAGTAGTCCGGCCTACGCCACCAACGCCCGGCGGGACCAAATCGGTTCCGCCGGGCGTTATCCTTTCCTGCGAGAAGCTTTCTGGCGTTGACCCGGCCATCACCGGCGAGCCATTCGGAAGAACGGGACTCCGATCGCTCGGGTCCTCACTAGAACCGAACGGGTCCGGCCCGTCACAGCCGGTGCAATGAGCGGTCGGTGCGCCACGGCGCCGCCGGCAAGCGGGGTGGTACCGCGGATCGCGATCGACACCGGTCGCAATTCGTCCCTGCAGTGAGTTCAGCTGCAGCGATGAGGAGTACCCATGACCGCCCCTGATGCCACCGAACCCGCCACCGAGACCGCCCCGGCCGCCGCCGGCTACCCACGCGCGGGCAGCTCCGAGGTGACAGGTCACCCGGACTTTCCGTCTCTCGAACGCGAGGTGCTCGCCTTCTGGGAGAAGGACAGGACCTTCACCGCGTCGGTCGAGCGGCGGCCTGCGGGCGACAACGGGTCCAACGAGTACGTCTTCTACGACGGACCTCCGTTCGCCAACGGCCTGCCGCATTACGGGCACCTGCTGACCGGCTACGTCAAGGACGTCGTCCCGCGCTACCAGACCATGCGTGGGCATCGGGTCGAGCGCCGCTTCGGCTGGGACACCCATGGCCTGCCCGCCGAGGTGGAGGCCGAGAGGCAGCTCGGCATCAAGCACAAGTCCGAGATCGTCGCCTTCGGCATCGAGGAGTTCAACGAGGCCTGCCGCGAGTCGGTGCTCCGCTACACCCACGAGTGGCAGGAGTACGTCACCCGGCAGGCCCGGTGGGTGGACTTCGAGCACGACTACAAGACCCTTGATCTGGACTACATGGAGTCCGTGATGTGGGCCTTCAAGACGCTGTGGGACAAGGGGCTGATCTACGACGGCAACCGGGTGCTGTGGTACTGCACCCGCTGCGAAACACCCTTGTCCGCAACGGAAACCAAGATGGACGACACCTACCGGTCCCGGCAGGACCCAGCCGTGACGGTGTCGTTGCGGTTGCGTTCGGAGAACCTGCAGCTGGACGGCGTCAACGCCCTGGTGTGGACCACGACGCCGTGGACGCTGCCGTCGAACCTCGCCGCCGCGGTCAACCCCGACGTGCACTACGCGGTCGTCGAGTCCGCCGGCCCGTTCGCCGGCCGGTATCTGCTGGCCGCCGCCAGGATCGGTGCGTACGCCCGCGAGCTGGGCGATGACCCGAAGGTGCTGGCGACCTTCACCGGCGCACAGCTGGTCGGTACCCGGTACACGCCGCCGTTCGACTTCTTCGTGGGCGACGACAGTAACGACGGGTCGGACCCTGCAAGCAGGTCCTCCCGTATCGACGGGTCGGACCCTGCAAGCAGGTCCTCCCGTGCGCACCAGATCCTCGCCGCGGACTACGTCACCACCGAGGACGGCACCGGTGTCGTGCACATCGCACCGGCGTTCGGCGAGGAGGACAAGGCGGTCACCGATGCCGCCGGGATCGAGCTGGTCAACCCGGTCGACGGTCAGGGCAGGTTCACCTCGCTCGTCCCGCCGTACGAGGGGATGCACGTCTTCGACGCGAACGTCCCGATCATCGCCGACCTCCGCGAAGCCGGTCTGCTGCTGCGCCGGGACAGCTACGAGCACTCCTACCCACACTGCTGGCGGTGCGGCACACCGCTGATCCAGCGCGCGGTGTCGTCGTGGTTCGTGGCGGTCACTCAGATCCGGGACCGGATGATCGAACTGAACCAGGACATCACCTGGGTGCCGGCGCACATCAAGGACGGCCAGTTCGGCAAGTGGCTGGAGGGTGCCCGGGACTGGTCGATCTCTCGGAACCGGTTCTGGGGCTCGCCGATCCCGGTGTGGACCTCGGACGATCCCGCGTACCCGCGGGTCGACGTCTACGGCTCGCTCGACGAGCTGGAGCGCGACTTCGGGGTGCGTCCGGACGACCTGCACCGGCCCTACATCGACGAGTTGGTCCGGCCGAATCCCGATGACCCGACCGGGCAATCGCTGATGCGCCGGGTGCCGGAGGTGTTGGACTGCTGGTTCGAATCCGGGTCGATGCCCTATGCCCAGGTGCATTACCCGTTCGAGAACGCGCAATGGTTCGAGGACCATTACCCGGGCGATTTCATCGTCGAGTACAACGGGCAGACCCGCGGCTGGTTCTACACGATGCATGTCCTGGCGACCGCGCTGTTCGACCGGCGGGCGTTCAACACCTGCATGGCGCACGGCATCGTGCTGGGCGACGACGGGCAGAAGATGTCCAAGTCGCGGCGCAACTATCCCGACGTGGGGCAGGTTTTCGAGCGCGACGGGTCCGACGCGATGCGCTGGTTCCTGATGTCCTCGCCGATCCTGCGCGGCGCCGACCTGATCGTCACCGAGGCCGGTATCCGGGAAAGCGTGCGGCAGGCGGTGCTGCCGCTGTGGAACGCCTGGTACTTCCTCGCGCTCTACGCCGGTGCCTCGGATCGGGTCGGCGTATGGCGCACCGACTCGACCGACGTGCTGGACCGGTACGTGCTGTCCAAGACCGCCGAGCTCGTCACTGACGTCACCGGCGCGCTGGACGTGTACGACCTGGCCGGCGCGTGCGCGTCGGTGCGGCTGTACCTGGAGGGCCTGACGAACTGGTACATCCGCCGTTCGCGGCAACGGTTCTGGGACGGCGACGCCGACGCCATCGACACCCTGCACACGGTGCTGGAGGTGCTCTGCCGGGTGGTCGCGCCGCTGCTGCCGCTGACCTCCGAGGTGATCTGGCGGGGACTGACGGGGGAGCGGTCGGTGCACCTGACGGACTGGCCGGCCGGTGAAACACTCCCGCGCGATGCCGATCTGGTCACCGCGATGGACGAGGTCCGGGAGGTCGCATCGGTCGCGCTGTCGGTCCGCAAGGCCGCCGGGCAGCGCGTCCGGCAGCCGCTGGCGTCGCTGACCGTGGCCACCAGAAATGCGGATCGCCTGCAGCCCTTCGCTTCTCTGCTGTCCGACGAGGTCAACGTGCGCTCGGTGCAGCTCACCGAACTCGCGGACCACGACGAGCGGGTGACCCGCCGGCTGTCGGTGAACGCCAGGGCCGCCGGGCCGCGGCTCGGTAAGCAGGTCCAGCAGGTGATCAAGGCGGCGAAGACCGGGGACTGGTCGGTTGCCGATGACGGATCCGTCACCTGCGGTGGGGTCGCGCTGAGCGACGGCGAGTACGCGCTGGAATTGGTGGCCGCCGGGTCGGCGTCCGACGCCGTCGGGCTGCTGCGGTCGGGCGGGTTCGTCGTCCTGGACACGGTTCTCGACGACGAGCTGATCGCCCAGGGCGCGGTGAACGACCTGCTCCGTCAGGTACAGCAGGCCCGCAAGGACGCCGGGCTGGACGTGTCGGACCGGATCGACCTGACCCTTACCGTGCCGGACGACCTCTGGGCCGCGGTGCAGGACCGGCTCGAGACGGTGAAGGCCGAGACGCTGGCGTTGTCCGTGACGCACGCGCCGGCCACCGACGGCGAGGTCGGGGTGACTGTGAGCCGCGCCTGACGCCGCGTCTCTCGTAGTTGATCATGGGGCTCAGCAACGCTTCTCGTGCGTGTCGTCGGCGAGTCGCGTGCTGAGCTGCATGATCAACTTCGCAAAATCAACGCGGAACACCTCAGCCGAACGGGTCGATGACGCGGATGCCGTCGAATCGACGGAAGCCGCGGTCGCGGGTGTAAATCGTCGACACCCCGGCCGCCGCCATCATTGCCGCGATGGCGGCGTCAGGGACGTCATTGCCCACGATCGGGGCGCCGACGCGCAGGGACCGGTAGACCGGCCAGAACCGGTCACCCTCACCGACCACCTGAACCGACGGCGATGCCAGCAGAGCATCGATGGCTCGAGTGGCAGCGTGGGCAGCGAGTGGCCGGGTGAAGATCCGGGGGTGGGTGACAATCCGGAGATAGGACAGCAGCACCGGCCAGAAGATCGTTGACAGGGCCGGACCGGCCATCATGCGCTCGACAAGTTCGCGGGCTCGTTCGTGCTCCTCGGCTTCGGTATTCGACGCGTACACCAGCACGTTGGCATCCACTGTGGACGCCATCAGGTTTCGTCCAGCGCAGCCCACATGGCTTCTTTGTCGTCGATGTCGACCCGGGCACCCAGTGCACCCACCGGCCAACTCACGTCGGCTCGCTCCGGCCGGCGATCTTCCGCCAGCGCCGTGGCCAGCAGCTCGGAGACGAGGACGCCGAGGCTCTTGTGCTCCCGTGCCTGGCGTCGTTTGAGTTCGGCCAGAACCACGGGGTCGATGTCGATGGTAGTCCGCATCATCTGATGCTATTGACTCGTGCATCTGATGCGCATTTGATCATGCGACTCAGCACGGCTTCTCGCGCGTGTCGTCGGCGAGTCGCGTGCTGAGCCGCATGATCAACGAGCAGTGTGATCGGCGAGCAGTGGTGTCAGCGTGCTGATCCCGCGCCCACTTCCACCGGGACGCGTGGCTGGGATTCCGGCGCCGGCGTTGTGACAGCCGGCTCGTGCCCGTCGACGTCCAGTCGCGGAAGGACCCGGTCCAGCCACGCCGGTAGCCACCAGTTCGCCCGACCCAGCAGCGTCATCGTCGCCGGCACCAGCACCAGCCGCACGACCGTGGCGTCGATCAGCACCGCGACCGCCATGCCGACGCCCATCATCTTCACCGTCGGGTCGGCGTCCAGCCCGAAGCCGATGAACACCGCGACCATGATGGCCGCCGCGCTGGTGATCACCCGGCCGGTCGATGCCAATCCGCGGATGACGCTGCCGTGCGGGTCCCCCGTCGCCAGGTAGTCCTCGCGGATCCGCGACAGCAGGAACACCTGATAGTCCATGGACAATCCGAACAGGATGGCGAACATCAGGATCGGCACCCAACTCGAGATCGGCCCGGCGTGTGGCAGGCCGAGAAGTTCGGCGCCCCAACCCCACTGGAACACCACGACCATCACGCCGTAGGCCGCCGCGACCGAGAGCAGGTTCAGCACAGCAGCTTTCAGTGGGATGACAACCGAACGGAACACCGCAGCGAGCAACAGGATGGACACGCCGACCACGAACGCGATGACCACCCAGAGCCGATCCGAGAGCCGCTCCGCGATGTCGGCCAGCGCCGGCGTCAGCCCGGTGATCATCACGCCGTCCGGCAGGTCGGCCCGGAGCCGTTGCAACAGAGCCGTTGTCGCCTCGTCCTGTGGTCCGGTGGTGGGCTGCACGACCATCACCGCCGCGTCGCCGGCCTGGTTGAGCGCCGGTGGTGTGACGCCGGCGACACCGGCATCGTCACCGATCTGCGTGATCAGGTCCGAGAGTTGCGGGGCCGGTACCCGGTCGAGGTCGACGGCCACCACGAACGGCCCGTTCGCGCCCGGACCGAACTCCTGCGCGAGCAGGTCGTAGGCCACCCTGGTGGTATTCGCCTCCGGCCGGCTGCCGGCGTCCTGCGGCCAGGTGCGCATACCGAGCACCGGTGCGGCCAGCAGGATGAGCAAACTGAACGCCGCCAACGCCCAGGGCCACGGCCGTCGTCCGATGCGCTGTGCCCAGCGGGCGGTCGCTGTCGGACGGGTGACGTGGGCCTTCGTCCCGACCGCGGTGGATTCGCCGGATCGGGTCAGCATGGCGCGCTCGGATTTGCGGAGCGCCCGGATCCCGACGAGTCCGCACAAGGCGGGCACCAGGGTCACCGACGTCGCCATCACGGCGGTGACCACCAGCAGCGTGGCCAGCCCCATCGACGTGTACGCGGGGAGGTCCGCCAATCGCAGGCCGAGCAGCGACACCAGCACCGTTGTCCCTGCGAACAGCACCGAGACACCGGCGGTGGCGTTGGCTCTGGCTGCCGCGTCGACGACCGGGAGCCCCCGGCGCAGACCCTCCACGTACCGGGTCACCAGCAGCAGGGCGTAGTCGATGCCGACGCCGATGCCGACCATCGTCGCGACAGTCGGTGCGGTGTTGGAGACGTCTGTGACGGCGGCCAGCAGCGCGATCAACGAGGTCCCGACGCCGAGCCCGACCAGCGCCACCGCAAGCGGCAGGCCTGCGGCGATCACGGAGCCGAAGGCGATCACCAGAATGATCAGTGCGATGACGATGCCCACGAGTTCCGCGGTGCCACCCGGCGGGCTGAAGTTCTCCGGCACCTGACCACCCAGAGCAACCTTGAAGCCGCTGTCCTGCTGTGCGCTGTCCTGCAAGGGCTTCACCGCCGACCACAGCGCGTCGACGGCCTCCGATCCCTTGAACGAGGTCACCGGGACGTCGTAGCGGACGCCGATGAACGGCGGTGTCGGAGTCGGCCGACAACCGCGCCGGCTCGACGACCGTGACGTGCGGCAGCGCCGCCAGTCGACCCCGCACGGCGTCGACGTCCGAGCTCGGCAGGACCCCGGTGTCGCTGTGCAGCACAACCCTTGCGTCCGCGCCGTAGGAGCCCTGGAAATGGGTGTCCAGGAAATCGGCACCGGCCTGGGCGGCCGACCCGGCGACCCGGTAATCGTCGCGGGTCTCGGCGCCGAGCGTCGCGGACAGGGTCAGCGCGATGGCCAGCACGGCCAGCCAGCCGCCGATCACCCGCCAGGGCCGCGCCGCGGCGGCGTGGCCGATCCGGTACAGCAACCTACTCATGAGTCCTCCTCGGATGCGCCGACCGCCCGGGTGGGCGTCGGCCGTTCGGGAGGAGAGTCGCGCGGCGCGCTTGCCGGGCCCTTGTCGTGCACTTGCTGTCCACCTGCAGGGCGGCGACAGCGGCGTCCGGATCTCGCTGTGTGATTCGAGATGGCGAAAACTGACGCCCGCGCTACCGGGGAGCAACGGAAATCGCCGACTGAATTGCCGCTGCTGCTCTGGACGAACGCCGGGCAGGTTATCGGCGCGCTGACAATTCGCTGTCATCGGCGAACTCGGCCAACCGCCCGCTCGCACGATCGATCCAGGCCTGGTTTCCACATCGCTGTGCGACGTCCAGCGCCACGGCGAAATGCTTGCGTGCCTGGGCGGGTCGGCCCAGCATCGCCGCCAGATCGCCGAGCGCGGTGTCGACGGGTCCGACAGCGAAGGACCCGGTGCCCGCCCCGCCCACCTGACCGCGATGGGGCAGCAATTCCTGGTACACAGATTCCCCCTCGGCCGGGTCTGCCAGTCGCACGGTGATCATCGCCCGCATCGTCAGCACGAGGCACCGGAAGAAGTCGTGGCGAACGGGCCGGATCTGCCGTCGGAGCTCTCGCGCCTCGGCAGTACGGCCGACTGCGCTCAGCGGCAGGCCTCGCAGATCGGCGACCATGTCGGTGGCCGTGTCGATGCCGCCGACGACGTCCGCCAGCTCGCCTTCCCGCTGCTGGCTCAGGCGCACCGTCAGCAGGGCGAGCGCGGTGATGCCGTCGGAGTCCAGGGCGCCGCTGGAACGGAACAACTCGTGCGCCCTGAGATAGCCGCCCTCCGCCTCCTCCAGCCGACCGGTCAGGTGGGCGAGGAATGCTCGGTGCATCTGCACGGCGGCCTCGGCCTGCCGCCAGTGGTACCGACGGACGATGGCGTCGAGTTGATCGATCTCCTGTGTGATGCCCTCCAGGTCGAGCGCGACGGCGCGGTACTGCAGTTCGATGTGATGGCCGAGAAGGGCGAACACGGCCAGCCCCGGACGCTCTCCGATCTGCTGCAGTTCCGCGCCGATCAGTCGCCTCTGCTCAGAATTGTCGTCCGCCGCGGTCACCGAGCTCCGGGCATGCAGCGCGAGACCGATCAGCACGGGTTCGCCCAATCTCCGGGCGATCTCCTCAGCATCGCGTGCCGCGGCCGTGGCCCGGTCAACCTGCTCGCCGCTGATTTCCGCGACCAGCGCGCACAGCAGTTTGCACCGCACGACGTCGTCGACGACGTGGGATTCCGACCAGCTCAGTGCTCGTTCGATCAGCGTCGTGATCTCGGTGTCGACCATCCCGTAACGGCGGACGATCCACGGTGTCGGCAGGTCCCAGGCTGTGAGCACCCGAACGAGCAGAGCCGGTCGTCCGTCCCGGTCGGCGAGCCGGATCGCCTCTCCCCGGGATTGCTGCGCAGCCATCGAGTCACCACCGGCGATCTGCGAAAGGCTGAGCCGCGCAAGCAGTTCGACGCGCTCGGCGACGCGGTCTCCGGCGGAGCCGCCGGCAGGAACGCGATCGAGGTCCGCAAGCGCCTGCCGGTACAGCATCGCCGCCGTCTCGTGGGCGAAACGGGAAACCGCCTGCTGCGCCGCGAGGATGGCCGCATCGACGGCCTGTCGGGCGGTGGCTGTCGTGGCTGCCTGATGGAAATGGTGCGCCAGTGCGGCGAACTCGTCGGGATGCAACTGAGCCACCGCGGTACCGACGTGAGCATGCCAGCGGCTCCGTCGCAGCCGTGGCGCGTCCTCGTAGAGTGTGTCCCGGACCAGGACGTGCGCGAATCGCACCGCCCCCGGATGCGGTTCGGTCAGCAGGCCGGCCAGCACTCCCGCCTCCAGGGCGTCGAGCACCGTGTCCTCGTCCACCTCGGCCGCTCGGACAAGGACGTCGATGTCGACGTCCCGCCCGATGACGGCGGCCAGTCGCAGGACAGACACCGTCACCTCGGGCAGCCTGGCAAAGCGACGTCGCAGGACGTCGCGAACCCCTTCGGGCACTTTCGAGATCGCCACCAGACCGCCCTCGCTACCGAGAAGTCGAGCGCTCTCGGTGAGGTAGAACGGATTGCCACCGGTGCGGTCCAGTAGCGCCTCGACGGTGGCCGGGTCGGGTTGGGTGCCGGCCACCGCGCGGACCAATCGGGCGGCCTGGGCCTGGTCGAACCCGCCGAGGGAGATGCGGGTCGGGGGCAGTGAGGCCAGACCGGCCAGGGTGTCACGCAGGCCCGGTGACGCCTCCGCGGGTCGATACGCCGCCAGCAACAAGAACGGCCCGGACACCCCGGAGGCGATCGCGTCGAGCAGTGCCAACGTCTCCGAATCCGCGCAGTGCACGTCGTCCAGGAGCACGGCGAGCGGCTGAACCTGGCAGGCCTGCGAAAGGTAACCGCTGACCGCTCGGCTGAGCAGGAAGCGGCCGAAAGAGGCATCGGCTTCACGACTGCCCGGCTGTTCGTCGAGCAGCGGCGCAAGACCCGCCGCCAGCGGGCCGGGATCGACCTGGGAGGTGAGCGCACGGAGTGCCTCCACCCACGCCCAGGCCGGCGGCGCTCCGGCAGACTCCGGGCAGCGGCCGACCACCACCCGCCATCGGTCGGCGGCCAACTCACGGCCGAAGCGGTCGGTCAGCCGGGACTTGCCCGCCCCCGCCTCCCCGGCCAGCAGCAGGACCCGGTGCCCGGAATTCGCGATGGCGTCGGCGGCCACCGAGTGCAACGTGTTGAGTTCGGCGTCCCTGCCGACGAACTCGGCGCGATCCCCCGGTTCAGATGCCGGTGTCGGGGCGCGCTGTCCCCGTCGCCGGCGCGATGGCAGGTAGGCCAGGGGAGCCGGTCACCGGCATCGGAGCGAGATCGTGCCTTTCGAGCTGTCGGGGAAGCGTCAGCTTCTGGGCCAGTACGTCGGCTTCCACCTTCGACAATGCCGGGCCGGGGTCGACCCCGAGTTCGTCGGCCAGCAAAGTCCTTGCCCGGCGCAGGGTCGCCAGTGCGTCCGCCTGACGGCCGCCGGCGTACAGGCCCATGGCCAGCAGTCGCCAGCCCTCCTCGCGAAGGGGATGGGCCCTGGTCAATTCCTCAGCCGCCATGACCGCCTCGTGGAAGTCGCCGGACCGGAGCACCGCCTCGCACCACCGCTCGGTGGCGACGACGCGCAGCCCGTCCAGCCGGGCCGCCTCCGGCTGGGCCCACGGTTCCGCCGCGAACTCCCCGAACGCGTTGCCGCGCCACAGGTTCAGCGCCTCGTCGAGCAGCGCTCGTTCCGCGCTGGTCCCGCTCTGCTCGGCCGCCTTGCGCACCAGTGTCTCGAATCGCCAAGCGTCCACCGCGTCGGGCGGCACCCGGATCGCGTAACCAGGAGGCTCACTGACCAGAACGGTCGCCGGGGTCCGCGGGGCGCGGTCGGGCTCCAGGGATCGTCGCAGGTGTGACACGTAGGCCTGCAGTGCACCGATGGCCTGCGGCGGCGGCTCGCCCTGCCACAGGTCGTCGACCAACCGGTCGACGGAAACGACCTGCCCCCTGGCGACCAGCAGCAGCGCGAGAACGCTGCGCTGCCGGGGACCCCCGAGATCGACCGGGCGGTCGTCCGCAGGCCATCCGTCAACATGCTGGCCGTCCGCACCGTGGCCGGTGTGCGTCGCGCCCAGCGACCCCAGAACGGTCAACCGCAGCATGACGACAGAGCGTATCGCCCATACCGGGCCGCCGTCTTCAGTGTTCTGCAAGTGCGTCACCAGCGGCATCGGACAGTGTGGCGCCAACGCCGACAGCATCCGACGCGCCCTGCGTTCATCTCCGAGGAGACGACATGACACTGGCAACCACCGCCGCCCACCCGGACACCTGGGAGATGGTGTTCGCGCACAACAGCTTCCGTCGGCACCTCGGTGCCGTGCCTCGCCTCGTCCGGGCAGTTCCCGAGCGAGATGCCGCCCGCGCCGCCACGGTCGTGGGGTTCCTCGACGAGCTGACCGCGGCGCTGCACCATCATCATCAGGCCGAGGACGAGCTGATGTGGCCGCTGCTGCTGCAGCGCGCACCGATGGACAGCGCGATGATCCTGCGGATGGAGGAGCAGCACGAGCGCATCGGCGAGCTCTACCAGCAGGCCACCGGGCTCGCCGCGCCCTTCGCTGCGACGGGCGACCCGGCCCGCGGTGCGGATCTCGCCGACACGGTGACCGATCTGGTGGCCGTGCTCGACCAGCATCTGCACGAGGAGGAGGTGCAGATCCTGCCGCTGGTCGAGAAGGTGATGACGGTGCCAGAGTGGGAGGCCATCGGGGAACGAGCCAGGGGCGCGATACCCAAGAACCGGCAGCTGGTCTTCCTGGGATTCCTGCTCGATGCCAATCCGCCCGAGCTCCGCCGACGCTTCTTCGCCAGCATCCCGATGGCGGCGCGTGTTGCGTGGAAGCTGCTGGGCCGCAGGGCCTTCGCGAAGGAATACCGCCGGGTGTACGGGAGCTCTCCCGCTCGCTGACGGCTCAAGGGTGGCGTTGATCATGCAGCTCAGCACGCCATTTTCGGCGTGTCGTCGGCGTGTCACCCGCTGAGCTGCATGATCAACGCGAAATGACGAGGCGGTCAGGCGAGCAGATCCGCCAAAGCAGAAAGCGTCTCGGAGCAACCGGCGTTCACCCGCAGAACGGCCAGCGGGTCACCGCGGGTGACGCCGCGGTTGACGATCACGATCGGTATCCCGCGGCGCGCGGCGTGCCGGACAAAACGCAGCCCGGACATCACCGTCAGGGACGATCCCGCGACCAGCATCGCCTCGGCCCCGTCGACGGCCCGGTAGGAGATCTCGACCCGGTCGCGGGGAACGTTCTCGCCGAAGAAGACGACGTGCGGTTTGAGCGGGCCGTCGCAGAACCGGCACGCGGCAAGGACGAAGCCGCCGGTGTCGTCGAATTCGACGTCGCCGTCGGGGGCCGTGGTGACGTCCAACTGACGGCCGAAATCCGGGTTCATCTCGGTGAGCCGCTCGTGCAATTCGACCCGCGGGGTGACGTCCCGGCAGCCCAGGCACAGCACCTCGTCGATCCGACCGTGCAGGTCGATCACCGGGCGTGCACCCGCCTCGCCGTGCAGCCCGTCGACGTTCTGCGTGATCAGGTCGCGCACCGCCCCGGCGCGCTGCAGTGTCGCGGTCGCGGTGTGCCCGCGGTTCGGCCGGGCCAGCCCCATCCGCTGCCAGCCGAGATGACTCCTGGCCCAGTAGCGCTGTTGCGCAAGCTGTCCGGAGACGAACTCCTGATACGTCATGGGGGAGCGCGGAGGGCTGTCCGGTCCGCGATAGTCGGGAATCCCGGAATCGGTGCTCAGTCCGGCGCCGGTCAGCACGACGGTCCGCCGGCCCTGCAGGACGGCCGCGGCATCCTCGGCGGTGCCCAGCGGCGCGCTGCCGCAGCCGGTGCGTGGGGTGTCTGCGATGGTGGGCACAACCCAGCCCGCTGACGGTGATCGGGTCACAGGTCGAGGGTACGGAATCGGCGGCTCAGCCCTCGTCGACAGTGACGTCGTCCGTGTCCGGCGGTTTGACGCCGCCGTCGGGGGCCTTGCGGTGCTCCCTCAGTCCGAACAGCGGGAACAGCAGCACCGACAGCATTCCGGCACCCACCAACGACGCTGCGGTTGCAGGCGACAGGTCGCCGGCGTCGACCCCGATGGCGGTGACCGCGACGATGATCGGCAGACCGGTGGCACACAACAACACGATGGCCCGCTTGTCGGCGGCGGCTGACCCGCGGGGCACGGTCATCAGCCCGGGCAGCCCGCGGACCAGGACCAGCAGCACCAGGAACACCGGCAGCAGGACCAGCGCCCTGGTGCTGGACAGCAAGGCGTCCAGGTCGAAGGTGATGCCCGTATTGATGAAGAAGAAGGGGACCAGGAATCCGAATCCGACGGCCTCGACCTTCGAGTCGATGATTTCTGCCTCGGCCGGTGTTGCGCCGGAGAGCAACAGCTTGGTGATGACACCTGCCGCGAACGCGCCGAGCAGCATGTCGAGGTCGAGCGCGATGCTCAGCGCCACCAGGCTGAGCATCAGCAGGATCACCAACCGGACCGCGAACTGACCGCTGGTGCGCATGGTCGCAGTGACCAGTGACTGGATGTGCCGGTGCGTCCCGCGGCTCGCGAAGTAGATCGCCAGGGCCGCGACACCGACGAACACCAGCAACACGACCGCCGAGAGGCCGGGCTGACGGCCGGACAGGAACAGCGAGATCGCAATCAGCGGGCCGAATTCACCGACCGCGCCGACGGCGATGACCGCACCACCGAACGGTGTGCGCAACTCCCCGGCGTCACGCAGAATCGGCATCAGGGTGCCGAGGGCGGTACTGGTCAGCGCCACGCCGACGAAGATGCCCGCCGCCGGCGACGGAGCGAGCAACAGTCCGGCGCCGACGCCGACGGCCAGGGACAGGAGCCAGCCGAGGATGGACCGGTTGAGCGGCCGGCCCCTGATCCGCTGGAAGTCGATCTCGTTGCCGGCAAGGAAGAACAACATGGCCAGGCCCAACTCGCCCAGCCGGGTGGTGAACTCGGTGGGCTCCACCCACCCGGTGACGGCGGGCCCGATGAGGATGCCCAGCAGGATCTCGAAGACGATCAGTGGGATGCGGACGAAACGCGACAGGAACGCCGACAGCAGGGGAGCAAGTACCGCGGCGGCCGGCACCGCGACGAGCGAGGAAACGCTGACCGGGTCCACGCCCACCTCCGGGATGATCGATGTCCGCGAGCCGCCCACCGCGGTGTTCCGGGCATGATCATTGCGCACCGGCGACCGAATGTGGCCGAACCCGTGATGCCCGTGGCGGCGCCAGTCTCGCCGAGCGCGACAACCTCGACGACGGGCTGCACCCGGCCGGCTCATCACCTCGGCCCACCATCGCATCGGCAGATCCGGGCTCGGCTGGGGACCTATTCCTCTGCCCGGCAAGTCCGTGGACGCGACACGCTGAAGTGTGAACTCGACCCAACTCTCCTCGTCGGCCGCCGCCCATCACGTGCTGGCCGTTCATCAGGTCGTGTTGCTGCTGGAGACCGACCTGCACCGCGGGCTGACGGCGGAGGAGGCGGCGGTCCGGCTGGACCGATACGGACCGAACGCCTTCGAGGCCGCCGCCCGCCGTGGCCTGCTGAGCCGCGTCGGCGAGCAGGTGCGCCACCCGTTGATCTACGTGCTGATCGCGGCCGGGGTGATCACCGCGGCGTTGGGCGAGTACATCGACTCGGTGGTGATCTTCGGGGTGGTGCTGGTCAATGTGCTGGTCGGCGTCATTCAGGAGTCGAAGGCCGAGGCCGCGTTGGACAGCCTGCGGGCGCTGGTACACACCCAGGCCCGGGTGATGCGCGGCGGACAGCCACTGACGGTGCCATCGAAAGATCTTGTGCCCGGCGACGTGGTGCTGCTGGATGCGGGGGACAAGGTACCGGCTGACCTGCGGCTGATTCGGATGGCCGATCTCCAGGTGGACGAGTCGACGCTGACCGGTGAATCGGTGCCGGTGGTGAAGGACGAGGTGGTCCTGGCGGAAGCCACCCCGGTGGCCGATCGGCGGAACATGGTCTACTCGGGCACCTTGGTGACCGCCGGGCACGGCGCCGGGATCGTGGTGGCCACCGGCGCGGAGACCGAGCTCGGGGAAATCCACCGGCTGGTCGGGTCCGCGCAAACCCTGGATACCCCGCTCACGGTCAAGCTGGCCCGGTTCAGCAAGGTGCTGACCGTGTTCATCCTGGCCATGGCCGCGGTGACCTTCGGGATCGGGCTGGTCCGTGGGCAGGACGCGGTGCAGACCTTCACCGCGGCGATCGCCCTCGCGGTCGGAGCCATCCCGGAAGGACTGCCGGCGGCAGTGACGATCACGCTGGCCATCGGGGTGGCCCGGATGGCCAAACGGCGTGCGGTGGTCCGCCGGTTGCCGGTGGTGGAGACACTGGGCAGTACCACGGTGATCTGCTCGGACAAGACGGGCACCCTGACGGAGAACCGGATGACGGTCCGGGCGGTGTGGACTCCCGACCGCGCCTTCCAGCTCACCGATTCGGCCGCCGGCCAGGGGGGTCCGCTGGTCGACGCGGGTGGAGCCGCAATGACCGCACCGTTCGATCAGGCGTTGCGGTGGTGCCTGGTCGCCGGTACCGGCTGCAACGACGCCACCATCACCCGCCAGGACGGGGCCTGGGAATGGTCCGGTGACCCCACCGAGGGGGCTCTGCTCGCTGTTGCGGCCAACGCCGGGATCGACCCGGTGGAGATCGCGCAGGCCTATCCCCGGGAAGCGACGATCCCGTTCAGCTCCGACCGGCAATACATGGCCACCCTGCATCGGCACCCGTCCTCCGGTGACCACGTCGTGCTCGTCAAGGGTGCCATTGAGCGGGTTCTGCCGTTGTGCACCACGCAGATGGATGCGGTCGGCGCTCGCCAACCGCTGAACGCGGCCGCGGCTCTGACAGCGGCCGAGGACCTCGCCGGCCGTGGACTGCGGGTCTTGGCCACCGCAGTGAATCCGTCGGCCGATCCGGACGCCTTCCGGGAAGACGGCTTGCATCATCTGGTGTTCGCCGGATTGCAGGCCATGCACGACCCGCCCCGCGCCGCGGCCGCCGCGGCGGTCCGCGCCTGCCGGACCGCCGGGATCGACGTCAAGATGATCACCGGCGACCACGCTGCGACCGCTGCGGCCATCGCCGGTCGGCTGGGCCTGCTCGACGAACCCACGGACGGGCACCTGCTCACCGGTGAGAACCTCCGCCGGCTCTCCGCGGAGGAATGGCCCGACGCCGTGAACAACGCCCGGGTGTTCGCCAGGGTGTCGCCCGAGCAGAAACTGCGACTGGTCGAGGCGCTGCAGGCGCGCGGTCACGTGGTCGCCATGACCGGTGACGGGGTCAACGACGCACCGGCCCTGCGTCAGGCGAACGTCGGCGTCGCAATGGGCTGCGGCGGCACCGAGGTCGCCAAGGACGCCGCCGACATGGTGCTCACCGACGATGACTTCGCGACCATCGAGGCCGGAGTCGAGGAGGGTCGCGGCGTGTTCGACAATCTCACGAAGTTCATCGTGTGGACCCTGCCGACGAACATGGGCGAGGGCCTGGTCATCCTGACCGCGATCCTGCTCGGCGCGACCCTGCCGATCCTGCCCACCCAGATCCTGTGGATCAACATGACCACTGCCGTCGCGCTGGGCCTGATGCTGGCCTTCGAGCCCAAGGAGCCCGGGATCATGAACCGGCCCCCGCGGGATCCTCGGCGACCGCTGTTGACCGGTGCCCTGGTGGCCCGCATCCTGCTGGTCTCCGCCCTGCTGGTCGGCGGCGCGTGGTGGCTGTTCGCATGGGAGTCGAGCAACGGGGCAACCGTGGAACAGGCCAGGACGGCAGCGGTGAACCTGTTCGTGCTGGTCGAGACGTTCTACCTGTTCAGCTGCCGATCACTGACCCACTCGATGTGGCACGTCGGGCCGCTGAGCAACCGCTGGATCATCGTCGGGGTGACCGCGCAATTGCTCGGCCAACTCGCCCTGACCTACCTCCCGGGCATGAATCAGCTGTTCCAGACAGCACCGATCACCCTGGAGGCATGGCTGCGGATTCTGGGCGTCGCCGCCCTCACCTCACTCGTCGTCGCCACCGACAAATACCTCCGCCGCCGAATGACCGAGCCAATCCGGGGCACCGACGTGACGGGAGAGCGCGAGACCTGGGCGCGCGGACCGGTTCGACCCGCGACGAGATGACGTCTTCGGCGCTTCTCGCGCGGTGACCCCGGTATGCGCCCGATGCGGCGTGGACCGCGGGCTGACCGCGCCGGCCTCATCCGCATCGACCGGACGCAACGGTTCAGGCAGCGGGCCGCACGTGGATGCCGTGCGCGATGTCCCTCGACAGTTCGGTGGTGGTCGCTCCGTCGACGGCGATCAGCGCCCCGCCCTGTTCCGAGAACTCCAGCACCGCACCGGGAATCACCCCGCCGCGGCGCAGACCCTGCATGACGGTCGGCTGGTTCTGCACGATCTCGATGATCCGGCGGACCTCGTACCGGCCACCTCGGCCGGCCGCGACGTCCGCTCCGATCAGGTCCAGATGTGTCTCTGCGGGCGGTGCCCCTTCGTCGCCGAGGTGGTCCAGGCCCGGGATCGGGTTGCCGTAGGGCGAGGTCTGCGGGTGCCCGAGCAGCGCGATCAGCCGTTGCTCGACCTGCTCGCTCATCACGTGTTCCCACCGGCAGGCCTCGACGTGCACGTCCTGCCAGTCCAAGCCGATGACGTCCAGCAACAGGCGCTCGGCCAGCCGGTGCTTGCGCATGACGGACGTCGCCCGGTCCCGGCCCTGCGCGGTCACTCGAGATGACGTCGTCGGATCTACTCGAGATGACGGTCATCGGAGACGACCAGCAAACCGTCGCGCTGCATCCTGGCGACCGTCTGGCTGACCGTCGGTCCGCTCTGGTTGAGCCGTTCGGCGATCCTGGCCCGCAGCGGGACGATGCCTTCCTCTTCGAGCTCGAAGATCGTACGCAGGTACATCTCGGTCGTATCGATCAGGTCGTTCACCCTGGCGGTCCCCTTCTCGGCCTGCCTGATCCTACCGGCCCGCTGCCCGGGTCGGTGCGAATCCCGGTCGCACGGGCGAACGGCAGTGGTGGCAGCACAGCCTTCACGGCGTCGCGCGCAACGGCGTCCACGGCCGGCGCTCCACGGGCCGTGCACCACAATGGGCGACCATGCCCGACACGAGCCCCTCCACCGGCGGGTCGATCAGCCCGCTGATCGACGCAGCAGAGTTGGCTGCCCGCATCGCCGCGCCCGACCCCGCTGCTCTGCCTGTCCTGCTGGACGTGCGCTGGTCACTTGCCGGCAGTGACCGCGCCGGCTACCTGACGGCGCACCTTCCCGGCGCGGTTTTCGTGGACCTGGACCGTGAACTGGCCGGCGCGGCCGGCGCCGGTGGCCGTCACCCGATGCCCGAACCGGATGCGCTGCAACAGGTCTGGCGGGCGGCCGGCATCGGTGATGCGTCGCACGTCGTCGTCTACGACGGCGGGAACGGGCTCGGCGCGGCCCGCGCCTGGTGGCTGCTGCGGTGGTCGGGCCTTGCGTCGGTGCAGGTGCTCGACGGTGGGTTGCCGGCCTGGATCGCCGACCCGACCCGGCCACTCGAGAGCGGCGAACCGGCCAGACGGCCGCTCGGCAGAGTGACCGTCCGCGCGGGTGCGATGTCCGTGGTCGATGCCGACCAGGCCGCCGCGGTGGCGGCCGCGCCGAGCGGTGTCCTGCTGGATGCGCGGGCGGCGGAGCGGTTCCGCGGCGAGGTGGAACCGATCGACCCGGTCGCCGGCCACATCCCGGGCTCGGTGAACCTACCGATCGGTCAGCTGTTGACACAGGCCGGCACCTACCGGCCCGCCGGTGAACTGGCAGCCGCCCTCCGCGCGGCGGGGGTGCAGTCCCCAGCAGAGCACACCGATGCCGCCTTCCCGCAGGCCGCCGCCTCGTGCGGCTCCGGCGTGACGGCCTGCCAGCTGGTGCTGGCCGGCGAGATCGCCGGCGTGCGGCTGGCCCTGTACGCAGGGTCGTACTCGCAATGGTGTGCGCTGGGCCGGCCGGTCGCCGTCGGCCCCGGGTGAGCCATCGTGTGGAGGGTTTTGCGACCGGCCGTTAGCCTGAGCCGATGACGGCGCCGCTGGTGGTGTGGGACCCTCGCATGCTCGGGTACGACCTGGGCGGCGACCATCCGTTGCACCCGCTGCGGTGGGAACTGACCTGGGCTCTGGCCGCAGAACTGGGCGTGCTCGACCATTACCAGGTTCTCAAGCCGGAGCCGGCCGACGACGAAACCCTCGGCGGCATCCACACTCCCGCGTACATCTCGGCGGTACGTGACGCCTCCGAACACGGCGCGCTCGGCGCCCTGCAGCACGGTCTGGGCACCGACGACAACCCGGTGTTCCACGGCATGCACGAGAACGCCGCGCTGATCGCGGGTGGGTCGATCGCCGCCGCCAAGGCCATCGCGCACCGCGAGGTCGAGCGCGCCGTCAACTTCTGCGGTGGGCTGCATCACGCCATGCCCGATTACGCCTCCGGCTTCTGCGTCTACAACGACGTGGCGCTCGCGATCAAGGCACTGCTGGATGAGGGCGTCCGGCGGGTGGCCTACGTCGACGTCGACGCCCACCACGGCGACGGCGTGCAAGCGGCCTTCTACGACGACCCCAGGGTGCTGACGGTGTCCATTCACGAGACGCCGCTGTCACTGTTCCCGGGCACCGGGTTCGCGGGCGAGGTGGGACGGGACGCCGCCCAGGGCACGGCGGTGAACGTCGCGCTGCCCAGCGGGACGACCGACTCTCAATGGTTGCGGGCCTTCCACGCGGTGGTCCCGGCGATGGTGCGGGCCTTCGCGCCCGAGGTCCTGGTGACCCAGCAGGGGACCGACACGCACCGGGAGGATCCGCTCGCGAACCTGAACCTGACGATCGACGGTCAGCGGACGTCGTACCTGGCGCTGCGGGATCTGGCGGAGTCGGTGACGGACGGCCGGTGGCTCGCCCTCGGCGGTGGCGGTTACTCGCCGGTGCGGGTGGTGCCGCGGGCATGGACGCACCTGCTAGGCATCGTTTCCGGGCATGACGTCGACCCGGCCGCGATGGTGCCCCCGGGTTGGCTTTCGGAGGCCGGGGTGGCCCGTCCCGACATCGAATTGCCGACCGAGATGAATGAGGGCACAACAGGTCTCGTCGAGTTCGACCCGTGGGACGGGGCGCACGGCGTCACCGTCGACCGTGCCATCGAGGACACCCGCTACCACCTGTATCCGCTGCACGGACTCGATCCGCACGATCCGCGTGACTGATCCGCAGGCGGTGGCCGCTACAGCGCTGGCCACCGCGCCCCCGGAGCAGCCGTACCCCCAGCACTGGGAAGCCGACGTCCTGCTGGCTGATGGCGGCGTGGTGCATCTGCGCCCCTCCGGGCCTGCCGACGCGGACGAGATCCGCTCCATGCACGGCCGGATGAGCGCCAGAACGCTGTACCTGCGGTACTTCTCGGTGTTCGCCGAGGTGTCCGAGGAGCAGGTGTCGCTGTTCACCAGCGTCGACTACTACGACTCCGCCGGCATCGTCGCGGTGCTGGGCGGGCAGATCATCGCCGCCGGCACCTACCACCGGAATCAGTCCGGTGACACCGATGCGGCCGAGGTGGCGTTCCTGGTCGAGGATTCTCAGCAGCGCAGGGGGCTGGGGTCGATCCTGCTCGAGCACCTGGCCGCCGCAGCGGAGGAACGGGGGATTCGCCGCTTCACCGCCGAGGTGCTGGGCGAGAACACCTCGATGATGCGGGTGTTCCTGGATGCCGGTTATTCGGTGCGCCGGGAGTACGACTCCGGTGTGGTGGACCTGGCTTTCGACATCCAGCCCACCGAGCGCTCGCGGGAAGTCATCATCTCCCGTGAGCACCGCGCCGAGGCCAGGTCCATCGCCCGGCTGCTGTCGCCGCGGTCGATCGCCGTCATCGGCGCCTCGCTCGACCGCGCCAAGCTGGGCCACGCAGTGCTGCTCAACCTGCTCAGCACCGACTTCAGCGGACCCGTCTTCCCGGTCCACCCGAAGGTCACCTCCATCCGCGGGGTGCGGGCCTACGACTCCGTCATCGACATCCCCGATGACGTTGACCTGGCCATCGTGACGGTGCCGGCCGCGAAGGTCGCCGAGGTGGTGGAGTCCTGCCGCGTCAAAGGCGTCCACGGGCTGGTGGTGATGACCGCCGGGTTCGCCGACGAGGGACCCGAAGGTGCTGCGGCGCAACGTCATCTGGTTTCGGTGGCCCGGGCCGCCGGGATGCGGGTGCTGGGGCCGAACTGTCTCGGGCTGGTCAACACAGATCCCAAGGTCAGGTTGAACGCCACGCTGGCGCCGGTCGTCCCGCCGCCGGGGCGGATCGGTTTCTTCTGCCAGTCCGGCGCGCTGGGCATCGCGATCCTCGCGGACGCAGCGGCCCGCGGGCTGGGGCTGTCGACCTTCGTCTCGGCCGGCAACCGGGCCGACGTCTCCGGTAACGACCTGTTGCAGTTCTGGCAGGGCGACGACCGCACCGAGGTCGTGTTGCTCTATCTCGAGTCGTTCGGCAACCCACGCAAGTTCGCCAGGCTGGCCCGGTTGCTGGCCAGGAAGAAGCCGGTCATCGCGGTGAAGACCGGCCGGCATGTCTCGCTCAGCCCGGGACTGTCGGCGAGCTCACAGCAGGTCTCGGAGGCGGCCGTCGGCACGCTCTTCGCGCAGTCCGGGGTGATCCGTACCGACACCCTCACGGCGGCCTTCGATGTCGCGCAACTGCTCTCGACGCAGCGGGTGCCAAATGGCAACCGCGTTGCCATCATCGGCAACTCCAGCGCCCTCGGCATGCTGGCGGTGGACGCGGGGATCGATGAGGGCCTGGATATCGTGGACGGCGCCGCGCTGGACATGGGCGCCGCGGTCAGCGCGAAGGACCTCTCCGAGGCCGTCACCCGGGCCGCGCAACGGGAGGATCTGGACGCACTCGTCGTCGTCTACGCGCCGTCGATCGCGACCAAGGGATTGCGCCATGCTGCCGCGCTGCACGACGCGGTGGTGAAGGCGCCCATCCCGGTCGTCACCACCTTCCTCGCGGTCGACGGTCTGATGCAGCCACTGTCGGTGATGTCCGACGACGGCAGCGCCGCCCGCGGTTCGCTGCCCTCGTTCCGGACGCCGGAGCGGGCGGTCGCCGCCCTTGCCCGGGCGGTCCGTTACGGCCAGTGGCTGGCCCGTCCGCCGGGGACGGTCCCGGTGCTCGACGGCATCGATGCGGCCGCCGCGCGGAGCGCGATCAACACCATGCGGTCCAAGGGTGATCGCGACCAGGAGCGGGCCACCACCGACACCGAGGTGGTCGCCCTGCTGCGCTGCTACGGGATCAATCTCGCCGAGTTCAAGGCGATCGGCTCCATGGACGAGGCACTCGCCGCGGCCGAGGAGATCGGCTACCCGGTTGCCCTGAAATCGTTCGACCAGTCGCTGCGTCACCGCCTCGACCAATCGGGAATCAGGCTCGGGATCCAGTCGCCCGAGCAGCTCCGCAGCGCCTACGACAACCTGTTGACGATCGCCGGGCCGTGGCTCTACGTCCAGAAGCAGGTTCCACCGGAATACGCCGAGGTGCCCACCGTCTTCCGGATCACCGCGGACCCGTCGTTCGGTGCGTTGATCTCGTTCGGTATCGGGGGAGTGGCCACCGAATTGCTGGACGACCGGGCCTACCGCGCCGTCCCGCTGACCGACACCGACGCCGCCGACCTGATCGGCGCACCGCGCGCGGCACCACTGCTGAATGGATACCGGGGATCGCGCATCGTGCCCAAGGAGCCGCTGATCGAGTTGGCGTTGCGACTATCGGCGATGGCAGACGATCTGCCCGAACTGGTGCAGCTGCAACTGCAACCGGTGCTCGCCGGCCCGGCCGGGGTGATGGTGACCGGTGCGACGGCGCGGATCGGACCACCGTCGGCCAAGCCGGACATCAGGCGCCGGTTGCCCTAGGGGCCCCCTGTCGGTGCACAGCCGACCGGGCCCGACGGCGCGCGGAATCAGTCTTGTTTGCTGATCGGCGGTGTTGGATGTGGTTCGCGCGCAGCCGGCTTCGGGCTGGCCTGGCCCGGTGGCTCGGTGGGGATCCGGCCGGTCAAGAACAGCGCCCCGATGGCAACCAGCCCGACCAGCGCAAACGCGATCTGCAACGCCTCCAACCGGGCATTGGCGTTGATCTCGGTGATTTCGTCGATCTCCGGCTGACTCACCCCGGCGGCCTCCAGGCCTGCGGTCAACTGGGCGTCGGAGACGAAGGGCACCCCGCCGACGAGCTCGGTGGAGATCTGCGACTTCACCGAGTCACTCACCGTCGGGCTCTCGGCGACACCGGCCAGTGCGACGCTGCTCAGCGTGGCGATCAGCACCGAGCCGATCAGCGCGGTGCCCATGGAGGCGCCCAGGTTCGTCGCGGTGTTCTGCAGGCCGCCGACCTCGGCCGTCTCCTTCTGCGACACGGCGGACACCGTGACGGCGCCGAGTTGGGACGCGAGCGCGCCGAGTCCCAGGCCCATCAGGATCAATGGAATGGTCAGCACGGCGGCGTCGGCCCCGGGGTCCATGCCGGCCACCAGGAACCCGATTCCGACGATCATCAGCAGCAGCCCGACGCGGACGACGCGCTGCGGGTTCGCCCGAGGCCACAGCTTGGGCACGCCGATCGCGGTGATCAGCAGCGCGATCGACAGCGGAACCAGCCGTACCCCGGTCTCCAGCGCGGTGAGACCGAGTACCACGGACAGGAACAGCGGGACGGCGAAGAACGCGCCGGCCTGGATCATGAACTGGGCGAAGAACATGCTCAGCCCGCCGGAGAGCTGCCGGTTCGCCAGCATGCTCGGCCGGAGCAGCGGCTCCAGCGTCCGCGGGTCCTTGGCGTTGAGGGCCTCCAGCCGGGACTCCCAGCGCAGGAACCCATAGACCACCAACAGTCCGCCGGCGATGCACCAGGCGGTGAGGCTGACGTTCAGGATCGACGGTGCGCCGGGCTTGGCCCGGAGCCATCCCCACTCACTGGACCGCAGCACACCGAACACGAACAGCCCGAGCCCGAGGACGGACAGCGCCGACCCGATCAGGTCGATCCGGCCGGGCGTGGGGGCGACGTCGTTGATCTTGCGCAGCACCGCCAGGATGGCGATGACGATGACCACCTCACCGATGAAGACATACCGCCATGACGCGTAGGTGGTCACCGCGCCGCCGATCAACGGCCCGGCTGCCACCGCCACCGCGCCAGCAGCGGCCACCATTCCGTAGGCGCCTGCACGCTTCTCGGGTGGGAAGTTCGAGGCGACCAGGGCGACGATGGCCGGCATGATCAACGCAGCGCCCATGCCTTCCAGCAGCGACCAGCCGATCAGCAGCACCGCCAGGTTGGGTGCGATCGCCGTGGTGAACGAGCCGGCGGCGTAGATGACCAGGCCGATGCCCATCGCCCTGCGCCTGCCCATGATGCTGCCCAGCTTGCCGCCGGTGATCATCAGCGTCGCCATCACCAGCGTGTACAGGGTGATCGCCGTCTGGATGCCGGTGATGGTGGTGCCGAGATCCGCCGCGACGGTCGGCATCGACACATTCATCACCGAGCTGTCCAGCGTCATCAGGAACTGGCTGCTCGCCAGCACCGCGAGTACCAGACCCGCGCCGGATGTCTTCGCCGTCTGCGAACCCGAGGTAGCCACGGGACGATCCTGGCAGACCGGACAGCAGGGCGAAGCATCCGAGACGGGTGGTGTCGCCCCGCCCCGAAAAGCCGAAAGACCGGGTCCGCCCGTAGACAGACCCGGTCTCTTTCGGAAACGGCGACTCCAGGGGCGAGCGCCCCACGGTCGCCGCGACGATCAGGCGGTGCACGCACCGCCGGCCGGCGACAACGTGTCAGCTGGCGTAGGAGCGAAGGACGTCGGAACGATCGCCGACCCGCAACTTGGCCATCGAATCCCGTTCGATCTGACGGACCCGCTCGCGCGAGATGCCGAAGACCCGCCCGATCTCGTCCAGTGTCCGCGGCCGGCCGTCGTCCAGCCCATACCGCAGGCGGACCACGGTCTGCTCACGCTCGTCCAGTGTCCGCAGCACCCGATTGATGTCGTCATGCATGAAGCCGGCGACGACGGCCGCCTCGGCCGACGTGGACTCGCTGTCCTCGATGAAGTCGCCCAGCGGCGCCTCCTCGTCGGACCCGACCGGCATGTCCAGACTGACCGGATCCCTGGCGTGGTCCAGCAGATCGGCGATCTTCTCCTCCGGGATGCCGGACTCGCTGGCCAGCTCGGCCATCGTCGCGTCCCGGCCGAGCTGCTGGTGCAGCTCCCGCTTCAGCCTGGACAGCTTGTTGACCTGCTCGACGAGGTGGACGGGCAGCCGGATGGTGCGTCCCTGGTCGGCCATACCCCGCGAGATGGCCTGCCGAATCCACCACGTCGCGTAGGTGGAGAACTTGAAACCCTTGGTGTAGTCGAACTTCTCGACGGCCCTGATCAGCCCGAGGTTGCCCTCCTGGATCAGATCGAGCAGCGGCATGCCGCGGCCGGTGTAGCGCTTGGCCAGGGACACGACAAGACGCAGGTTCGCGACCAGCAGGTGGTTCCGGGCCCGGGCACCGTCACGCACGATCATCTTCAGGTCGATCCGGCGCTGCGGTGAGATGCGCTTACCGGACTCGAGCATGTGGCCGGCGAAGACGCCGGCTTCGATCCGCTTCGCGAGATCCACCTCCTGCTCGGCGGTCAGCAGGGCTGTCTTGCCGATGCCGTTGAGGTACACCCGGACGAGATCGGCCGAGGGACCCTGGGCGTCCAGGTCCTCATCACGGCTGACGGCGCGCAGCCTGGCGGTCGTTGCACTGATATCGGTCGTCGCAAGGGAAGAGGCGGCCATGTCATGCTCCCTTCATCACGTTCCGCGGACCGATCACTGTCGACCCGGCAATTATTCGAACGCCTGTCAGCCCTTTTTTAGTTCCCTGAAAAGGCTGATCTCGAACGGTGGCGTAGCCGGGGCGGCCGGCGATTTTTGCTTGTCACAGAGAACAACGCGTCAGGCTGTGATCCGGCGTGTGCCGTGGATGGGAACTGCATGTGAATGGCTTCACAAGGGTGATGGCCAGACGTCGCTGTGGGCTGCCTTCGCTGCGCTGCGTTACCTCACCGGTGCCGTCGGTGAGAATCCACAATTGGATGCAGCGACCAGATGCGGGCATCGTCACATCGATGCGGGCATCGGATCTCTCGCGCTAGACCTCGACGAGCAGGGTGAACGGGCCGTCGTTCACGCTGCTGACGGCCATCGTCGCGCCGAATCGACCGGTCTGCACCGGCGCACCGCGCCGGCGTAGTTCGTCGACGACCTCTTGCACGAGCGGCTCGGCGCGGTCGCCCGGTGCGGCCAGGCTCCAGGACGGACGCCTTCCTTTGTCGGTGCGGGCGTACAAGGTGAACTGACTGACCACCAGCAGGGGTGCGCCGGTGGTCGAGCAGGACTCGTCGTCCCGCAGGATCCGCAGCTCGTGCACCTTGGCGGCCAGACGCCGCGCCGTTTCGGGCGTGTCCGTATGCGTCACCCCGACCAGGACCAGCAGTCCCGGTTCATCGATCCGGCCGACAACCGCGCTGTCGACCACCACCTCTGCACTGCTGACCCTGCTCACGACGGCTCGCACGCCGACATCGTCGCACCACGCTGTTGCTGCGGGCCCTGCGGTGCTTCGATGACGGCATGGCACGCTCCCTTCCGGCCCGCTCCGAGTCCAGTTCGCCCGCCTACCCCAGCTCGGACGTCGCGGGCGTGGCTGCACCCGCTCGCCGGAAGTCCGGTCGCCGCCACCGATCGCCGGACTCGAAGGGTGCCGCCGGGTCGATCCTGTCCATCGGGTCTGCCGGGTCGATCCTGTCGATCGGATCGGCGGGTTCCATCCTCTCGATCGGCTCCGCCGGCTCCATCCTGTCGATCGGATCCGCGGGCTCGGTGCTGTCGATCGGGGCGGTGTACTCGGCGGCGTCGGTCGCCTCGGTTCTGTCGTTCGGCTCGGTGCTCTCCGTGTTGTCGGCGTTCAGCGCGGGCCGGGTGTTGACCGCGGGCGCGCTCGCCGCGGTGATCGGCGGCAAGCTCGCCAGTGGCCGCCGACGGTCATCGGCGCGGGGTTACTGACCGCCCCCCCGAGCCCGGTATCGCGCGATTGGTCCCGCCATGATCGGTCAGTCCGTCACCGGGTCGAGCAGGCCACGCAGGACGGCCACCCGGATTGCGGGCAGCACGGCCGCAGCCAGCGCGTCCTCCGACAGCCCATGGGCGGCGGACAACAGCTCGATCAGCAGGGTCAGTGGGACGGCGCCGGTACAGCCGCCCAGCAGGGCCTGGCCCCACTCGTCCAGTTGCAGCGTCGCGCCCGGGGCGCCGACCCGGCGCAGCAGCCGCAGCACGGCGACCCAGCCCTCGTGTCCGGCCAGTGAACGCTGCTCGAGGATGGCCTGCGGTGACAGTGAGAACCGGCTGTTCAGCAACTCGCGATCCGGGATGCGTTCTACCCAGGCCCGGCGTCGCAGGAAGCCGTCGACCTCCTCACCGGTGAGTTCCTCGTCGGGCCCGGTGATCTCGTCCATCGTCACCGACGGGTCGGCAGAACCGTTGTGCTGCAGCGTGATGAGGCCCATGCCGATGCCCTGGACCCGTTCGGCGGCGAAGAAGTCCAGCCAGTGCTCGGCCAGCGCGGTGGCCTTCGTCCTGTCCGCTCCCGCGGTCCGGGCGTCCTCGCCGGCGTCGCTGAGCCACAGGCCGACATACTCCGCCGGGTCGGCCAGTTCCCGCTGCACCACCCAGGCGTCACAGCCGCTCGCCGCCACCCATCCGCCGACCCGCTCCCGCCAATCGGTGTCCTCCCGGACGATCCAGTTGGCGAGCAACTGCGCGGTGCCACCCGGCCGGAGGTGCGGTGTCATCCCCTCCACCAGGGCGCGACAGAGCCCGTCCCCGGCGATTCCCGAATCCCGGTAGGAGAAACGCATCTCGCCGTCACCCACCACGAACGGCGGATTGCAGACCACCAGGTCGAAGGCGTCCCGCTCGACGGGTTCGAAGAGGTTGCCCCGGCGTAGATCCCACTGCTGGCCGTTCAGTCTGGCCGTCGCGGCGGCGAGCGCCAGAGCCCGCGGATTGGTGTCCGTCGCGACCACCGACTCTGCGTGTGAGGCCAAGTGCAGCGATTGGATGCCGCTGCCCGTCCCGATGTCCAGCGCCCGGCGCACCGGATTCCGGATCACCGCCCTTGCCAGGCTGATCGAGGCCGCCCCCAGGCCCAGTACGTGGTCGGATCGGACCGGTCCTCCTCTGGTGTCGGAGTCCAGGTCCGAGACCAGCAGGTACTCCTGTGCGTCCGCGGCATACGGGCGGATGTCCAGGGCTGCCCGCAGTGCTGGGCCGCGGCGCTCCAGCACGCCCTGCCCGACGGCGTCCGCGAGACCGGTGGTGGGCAGGGCGGCGGTGACCACGGACTCGTCCTCGGTGCTACCCAGCAGGAACAGCCGGACCAGAGTGGCCAGCGGTGACGCGGCCCTGGTGGCGCGCAGGGCGGGCGCGAGCTCGCCGCGGCCGAGCGCGCGGTGGGCGCTGACCCCGAGTAGCTCGGGCACCGCCTCCGCGGTGAAGTCCGCCGCGCGCAGGTCGTCGCGAAGGCGGTCGATGACGGTCGGATCCGAGAGGGGTTGCGGTGATGCGCTGCTGGTCACCGGCGGAAGGGTAGCGGGACGGCCAGACCTGGTTCAGCGTTGCTGCTCGGCGAGCGCGGCTCGCACCCTGCGGTCGTCCTTGGCCCGGTACCGCAGCGCGTAATGCCGCCCGCCAGGGGACTGCTGGTCGGCGCGGCCGTCCGTCGGGTCCTCATCCGTACGCACCATGTCGGCCTGGACCCCGCGGGCGCGCACGGCCTGCATCAGATCCAGTGCAACGTCCGGCTCGTCGACCGCCAGCGAGACCGGAATCCGGCGCCAGCGGATCTCTGCGATCACCCTGCCCAGCACGACACCTGCCGCCGACCCGATACCGATCCCGATGCCGAGCGCCCGGCCGGGACCCAAGGGCCGAAACCAACCGGCGCCGACAGCCACGAGACCGCCGGCCAGCGCGCCGGGTACCGCCAACGCTGCCCACTGTGCGGCGCCCGGGCGTCCGCGGCGAAACGCCACGGCGGACAGTGGATCGGACGTCAACTCGCGTGCCCACGACAAGGCGGAGGTCATGCACTGCAGAGTAGGACGAACGGCAGGATCCGGCGCCTGATCCAACCGCGAGCTCGACGAGGATCGGCCGGCGGATGCGCCGCGACGCCATGACATGCCACGCTGGACCGATGGAGCCACGCACGCAGCTGTATCTGACCGGCAATGCCGATGCCGATGCCCTGCTGGCCGCAGATCCGAACGCGCTGCTGATCGGGATGGTCCTTGACCAGCAGGTGCCGATGGAGAAGGCCTTCTCCGGCCCCGCCGTGATCGCGCAGCGGATGGGCGGCGGCTTCGACGTCCGGGCGATCGCGGACGCCGATCCGGAGGCCTTCGGTGCGCTGTGTTCCGAGCGGCCGGCCGTTCACCGCTTCCCCGGTGCCATGGCGAAACGGGTGCAGTCCACCTGCCGGGTGCTGGTCGACCGTTACGACGGTGACGCCGCGAACCTGTGGGCGGGTGTGTCGGCCGGTGACGAGCTCCGCGACCGGATAGCGGCCCTGCCCGGTTTCGGCGCGCAGAAGGCGGCGATCTTCGTCGCTCTGCTGGGCAAGCAGTACGGCGTGCAGCCTGACGGCTGGCGCGAGGCGGCCGGTGCCTACGGCGAACAGGGTAGTCATCGGTCGGTCGCCGACGTGGTCGACGACGCGTCGCTGCAGAAGGTGAGGGCGACGAAGAAGGCGGCCAAAATGGCTGCGCGTCAGGCCACATCGCCTGCCGAGTAGCGGCTGACCGGTGATCTCGCAGCGCGCCGGATTGCTGCTGCAGGTGCGCCTCTGTATTCCCACGACGACCGGTCGGGGACCTCACACGAGGGCCTCCCCAACCCATTGCCGGGCGGCGTAGCGTTACTTGTGATGTGCAAAGTCGGTGGCTGGCTTCGCATCCAACGAGTACCGGTACGCCGGTAGTGACCTGCAGTAGTCCAGTGCAGTGGTTGCTGCACACCCAGGGAATCGGGGAAATCGTCATGACGTCTTCTTCGGCCGAGACTCCGATCACGGCCGGGTCCACAGCCACCGGATCGACAGCGACCGGATCGGCAGCCGGCGGATCGCCTTCGGCGGGATCGCTTTCGGGGGGCCGTCGTGCCGCGGCCACCGTGATCACCCAGGCCGAGCCGTCCTACGACGAGCAGCTCAAGTCCCGCCAGAAGCGGTACATGTGGATGATGGGGCTGCGAGTCCCGTTCCTGATTTTGGCGACCGTGCTCTACCAGACCCCGTGGCTGGCGATCCTGGTGATCGCCATCTCGATCCCGCTGCCGTGGGCCGCGGTGCTGATCGCCAACGACCGGCCGGCCCGCAAGGTGCGGACCGTCATCCCGGGGACCATCAACTACGAGCGCGCCCTGCCGCCGGGCGGCCGCGAGATCGTCGACAGCACTGTCGATGCCGACGATGGCGGTGACGTCCGTGGGGCGTCGGGCTCGTCGACCGCCGGCAGCTACCGCACCGGCTGATCAGTCGACCGGCTGATCAACCGGCCGGTCGTGCCCCGATCCGGGTGGCCGCCGCAGTCCCGGCCAGCACGCCGGCGCGCAATGCGACCAACGGCTCGGCACCGGCCAACCAGGACGCCAGCAGGCCGGCGTTGAAGGCGTCGCCGGCGCCGGTCGAGTCCGTTTCGCTCGACTCGGGTGCCGGCACGTTGATGCGTTCCGCGGCGGAATACCAGGACGCGCCGTGCCGGCCGTGAGTCACCACGACGGTCCCCACCGCCTGCAGCGCTCGGTCCAGCCCGCCGACCGCGGCCAGCTCGGAGTCGTTGGGCAGCAACAGATCCGTGCCCTGCACCCAGGACAGGAAGTTGTCGGCGCCCACGCTCACCACATGGGTGGACGCCTGCGGATCCACCGACGTCGTCCAACCGGCCTCCTGCGCCAGTCGGAGAGCCGCCAGCGCCGCCGGCCGCGATCCCTCGTCCAGCAGAACGTAGCCGGACAGGTGCAGGTGACCGCGTCCGGCGATCGGCGGCAGCGAGACATCGTCGACGCAGAACGCGGCGTTGGCCCCGCGGTCGGCGAGCATCGTGCGGTCGCCGTCGGAGGCCACCAGGACCACCACACAGCAAGTGCGCAGCACCGGGTCCACGGCGAACCGGCAGTCGATACCCGCCGCGGTGAGTTCGGTTTCCGCCGTCCGCCCGGCCTCGTCCGCGCCGACCCTGGCGATGAGCGAGACCTCGACGTCGTGCCGCGCCAGCCAGGCCGCTGTGTTGCCACCGGCGCCGCCCGGCGCGACCGTCACGGCCGCCCTGGTGTCCTGTCCGAAGATCACGTCACCGGCCAGCTTCGGCGACGATGTCGAGGCCGACGTCACCGACCACGGTCACATGCGGGCGGGGTCCCGCCGGCCGCGTCATCGGTGCCCGGCCGTCGAAGGCATGGCGCCGGTCGGAGGCGCGTCGGCAGATGACGGAATTGCGGCGATCGCAACGGCCACCTCTGCCGCGAGGCGGGCGTTGGCCAACACCAGATCGACATTCACCCGCAGGCTCGCGCCGGCGGTCGCCAGGTGGAAGTACTCCAGCAGCCGCGGGGTCACGTCCTTGCCGCTGACACCCTCGGCCTCCAGCAGGGCCAGGCCGGCTGCCAACGTCCGGTCGTGCAGGTCCGGGTCCAGTTGCCGGTCGGGCGGCAGCGGGTTCGCCAGCACCACCGCCGCCCGGTCGGTGTTCAGCTCCCGGCGGGCCTGCACCACGCCGGCCACCTGCTCCGGGCTCTCGACCCGCCAGGTCACCGGCTGGCCCGAGTCGGACAGGTAGAAGCCGGGGAACGCATCGGTGCGGAAGCCCAGGACCGGCACCGACAGGGTTTCGAGGTACTCCAGCGTTCCCGGCACGTCCAGGATCGACTTCACCCCGGCGCAGACAACCAGTACCGGCGTCCGGGCCAGCACCCCGAGATCGGCTGAGACGTCGAAGGTCTGCCCCGCACCCCGGTGGACGCCACCGAGCCCGCCGGTGGCGAACACCCCGATGCCCGCCCGGTCGGCGAGGGCGGAGGTCGAAGCCACCGTGGTGGCCCCGCTGATGCCCAGCGCCAGCGCCGGTGCGACGTCCCTGACGGACAGCTTCGCGATGTCGTCGGACTCGCAGAGCCGGTCCAGTTCCGCCGGTCCCACGCCGATCCGGACGGCACCGTCGAGCACCGCGATGGTGGCCGGCACCGCGCCGAAGGAACGCACCACAGACTCGATCTCGTCCGCGATCCGGCGGTTGTCACCGCGTGGCAGCCCGTGAGCCAGGATCGTGGACTCCAAGGCGACCACTGCGCCGCCGGACGCGATGGTGTCCGCGACCTCCGGGTTGATCGACGTACAGCGCTGACACGGGTCCTCCGGCGTTTGTTGGCGCAAAGCGGTTGGGGCAGGGTCGTTGCCAGCACCCGGGGCGGCTCCCGGGTGGCGATGGGACAGGGATCAGTGTGAAGGGATCACAGGCAACAATCGGGTGCCGACGGCGGCCTCGCCACTGGCATCATGATCGAAGGAACCCTGGCAAGACCAATCGCCGCCGCTCGGCGCGCGCGGCGGTGTCCCCGAACTGATGGAGATGACGATGACGACCTCGACGCAGACGCTGGACAAGCCGCTCGAAGACACCACGACCGACGATGACACCCCGAAGATGTTCCACTACGTCCGCAAGTCCAAGATCGCCGAGTCGGCGGTGCTGGGCAATTTCGTGGTCGCGCTGTGCGGCGAGACCTTCCCGGTCACCAAGTCGCCGAAGCCGGACTCACCGGTGTGCCCGGATTGCAAGAAGATCTACGAATCCATGAAGAAGGACTGACTGCGCCATCACCGGGGCCCAGGTGACGGTGCGACGAGCCGTCAGCCAGCTGCCTGGTCCCGCTGATCTGCGGCCTGGTCCTGCTCCTCGCGGTAGGCCTGCCACTTGCGGCGCTCCCGCTTGGACAACCGGGGCGGGTAGAACTCGAGCATGGCGTTGTTGAACTGGGCGCCGATGATGATCGCCATCGAGACGAAGTAATAGAACAGCAGGAACGTGATCGGGGTGGCCAGCGCACCGTAGGTCAGGCCGTGCGCGTAGACGTAGGACAGGTACAGCCGCAGCCCGAAGCTCGCCACGATGAAGACGGCCGCTGCGACGAGGGCCCCCGGGACACCGCGGTACCACGGGTGCTTGTGCTTCGGTGCAACCTTGTACAGCACGGTGAGCATGAAGATCAGACCAAGGGCCAGCACCGGGTAGTACGCCAGGTTGACGATGTCGGTCACCTGCCTGCCCCACGATTCCGGGAACAGTTCGGGCAGGTAGTCCGGCCCGATCGCCAGCAGGGGCAGCAGCACGATCCCCGCGAGCAGCGCCACCAGATACAGCCCCAGTGCGAAGAATCTCTCGGCCACCGGGTTGCGGACCTCGTGCTGGTTGTAGGCGATGGTGATCGATTCCACGAACGCCGACATCGCCGACGAACCCGCCCACAGGCTGATCACCAGGCCGATGGAGACGACGTCGGCCCGCCCGTTGCCCAGGATGGTCTGCACCGTGTCGCCGACCAGGTTGTTCGCCACCTCCTCGTTGAAGATCGTGTTGAGGAACAGCAGCACCTGGTCGCGGACCTGGTCGATCGTCCCGGCGGGGAAGTAGTACGGGACGATGAACCCGATCATGCCGAGCAGCGCCAGCAGCAGCGGCGCGGTGGACAGTGCACACCAGAAGGCGGCCTGCGAGCTCATGCCGAACAGCGAGTCGGCCCACGCCTTGCTCAGCGTGCGCCCGAGGATCCTCCGCCACCGGTGACGGACCTTGGGGACCTGCAGCGGCATCGGTCCGGTGCCGACCCGATGCCACGGCACCGTGAGCGAATCCGCCGGCGAGGGCGCCGACCGGGCCAGCACCGTCGTGGTCGCCGCGCTGTCGTCACCGACGGCCTCAGCGCCGTCGATCGGGTAGCCCTCCACGCTCCCAGCGGGCGTGCCGGCGGCGCCGTTCTTGCCGGACGGTGCGGGGGCGGAGCCGTTCTTCGATCCGGCCGGGCGGGAGCCGCCGACCCGCGGGGCGGCCGGCGGTGCCGCGGTGACGGCCCGGCCCTGCCCTGCGGCGGTCAACCGCTGGGTCGGATCGCCGGTCGGCGGCGGCGCGCTGGTCACCACACGAGCATGCCCTTTGCTGGGCGGTGAGGGGTACTGCGACACCAACTCGAAACACAGCGTCAGCCTGCCGTCCGGGCCCATCGAGCAGCTCGCCGAAAGGCCACGCCGGTCCGTCGTGGCGGCCGGCGACCCGGACCGGCAGGTAGGGTCGGACCCGGCCCTCGAGCCGTCAGGACCCGGTTCCGCTGCCCGGAACGGCCCGGCGTCGAGGGTTTTTGCACGAGCACGAGGCAATTCGCGGGGAGTGTGGAAGTGCGTCCGGTCGGTCCAGCGCCAGCTCAACTACGCCCGTGGCAGCGGGAGGCTCTGGGGGCATACGAGGCCGCAGCGCAGGGCGGTCGGCAGCGTGACTTCCTGGTCACCGCTACGCCGGGCGCGGGCAAGACCACCTTCGCCCTAGCGGTGGCCGGCTCGTTGCTGCAGCGCCGCGTCATCGACCGGGTGGTGGTGGTCTGCCCGACGGACCATCTGCGGACGCAGTGGGCGGACGCCGCCGGTGCCGTCGGGATCGGGCTCGATCCCACCCTGACCAATGCGCAGGGCCCGGTTCCCGACGGCATGGACGGCTACGTCACCACCTACGCCCAGGTGGCCGGCAGGCCGGCAATCCACGCGGCCCGCTGCCGACGTCAACGGACCCTCGTGGTGCTGGACGAGATCCATCACGCCGGTGACGGACTGTCCTGGGGTGAGGCCACCGCGGAGGCGTTCGCCGAGGTGCACCGACGTCTCAGCCTGACCGGCACGCCGTTCCGGACCAAGCCGGGGGAGCGGATCCCGTTCGTCGAGTACGAGACGGACGGCGAGTTGCTCCGGTCGATCGCGGACTACACCTACGGTTACCGCAACGCGCTGGCCGATCGGGTCGTCCGTCCGGTGGTCTTCGCCGCGTACACCGGCGTCTCCCGGTGGCGCAACAGCGCCGGCGAGGTGATCGCGGCGTCACTCACCGACTCGGGCACCCGCTCGGTCGAGGCGGCGGCCTGGAAGACCGCCCTCGACCCCGCCGGCGGCTGGGTGCCGCATGTGATCGCGGCGATGGACGACCGGATCACCCACCTGCGCCGGTCCGGCATCCCGGACGCGGCCGGCATCGTGCTCGCCAGCGACCAGGACGACGCCCGGGCCTACGCCTCGATCGTGCGGCAGATCACCGGCACCGCACCGGCTCTCATCCTGTCCGACGACCCCGCGGCGTCCCGGCGAATCGAAAAATTCCGCACCTCGGACCAGCGGATCGCGGTGTGCGTCCGGATGATCTCCGAGGGTGTGGACATCCCACGCGCGGCCTGCCTTGCGTGGATGACCTCGTACCGCACGCCACTGTTCTTCGCCCAGGCTGTCGGCCGCGTGGTGCGGGCTCGCGACCCGCGAGAATCGGCCACCGTGTTCCTACCCGCGGTGCGGCCCCTGCTGGCGCTGGCCGCCGAGCTGGAGAACGACCGCAACTACGTCGTCGCCCCGCCGCCGCCCGTGCAGGACGACCTCGATGCGCTGGACATGCCGCTGGAACCCGCAGAGCCCACCGAATCCGGGACCATCGAGGTGCTGGACTCGCAGGCGGAGTTCGCGCATCTGCTGCACTCCGGTCGCGCGGTCACCGCTGTCAGCACCGTGACCGCCGGAGCGGCCACCGCCGAGGCCGAGCTCGTGGTGACCGAGGACGATCAGGACTTCCTCGGCTTACCGGGCCTGCTCACCCCGGAGCAGACCGCAGCGCTGCTCGCCACCAGGGACTCCGATCTGCGCCGCAGGGTGCAGGTCGCGTCAGCGACCAGGCGCGAGGACCACGTCCATGACGACCCCGACACCACGTCGTGGCGGGCGGCTGCGGCACTGCGACGAGAGGTGAACCAGCTGGTGGGGCGGGTCGCCGCCCGCACCGGCGCGGCACACGCAAAGGTGCACTCGCAGCTGCGTCGTGAGGTGCCTGGTCCGGCATCGGCCGCCGCTGGGCCGGATGTGCTGGCCGCCCGCCGGGATCATCTGCTCGGGATGCTCTAGCCCGGTCCATCCGCGCGCCGGTCCCAGCCGTGCGCCCAGCAGGATAGGGCGCTCAGCCCGTGGCCAGGGCCTTCCAGGCGCCGATCAGCCCGACGATGCCCGACGCCAGGAACAGGTACCACCCCACCTGCGCCTGGGCGAAGAAGGTGAACAGACCGACGTCGAAGATGGACCTGGCGGAGATGATCATCCAGCCGGCACCGGCGACGCACGCGGCGGACACCAGCAATGCGGCCAGCCCGAGTGGCCGGTGGTTGATGGCCATCATCATGGCCGCACCGAGCACGATGAGCGCTCCGCCACCCACTGCCGCCCCGAGGACGCAGTACGACGCGATCTGAGCGTCAGCAGCAGTTGCCGGAACGGACCGGAGCAGCCGGTACACCTGCCATCCCGATACGGACACCTCCGGCCCGGCGAGCGAACGCGACTCGACGGCGACGGTGCGCCAAGGCAGCAGCAGCTGCCAGATGCCGATGGCACCGGCGATCAGCAGCAGCGCCGCCGCGATCGGATCAGCCCGTGGGGCACGCCGGGCTCGCAGCGGAATGCCCGCCATCCCGGGTGGTGCAGCGCCGATGGCACCCCGAGAGCCGGCGCCCATGCCGCCCCGAGAGCCGGCGCCCATGCCGCCCGGAGAGCCCATCTGCCCACCTCCTCGTCCCGGCATCATCGCGCATCAGCGAGGCGAAGCAACTGGGTTTCAGCGCACTGGAGCTCAACGGAGTACGACAAAGGGCGGCCCGCCGGGACGGGCCGCCCTTTGTCGGACGTGCTGTGCTTGCGCGCCGGGCCGCGAATCCACACGGGTCGCCGGCGGATCGGGCAGCGTGTCCGGGCTCGACCCGGCACACCGCCCGGGTGTCTCAGCCCGCGTCGCGGGAGTGATGCAAAACGGCCGCCAGCTGCTCGAGGCGCGCGCTGTGCTCCTGCGCATGGTGGCCGCAGAAGAGCAGCTCACCACCGGTCGGCAGGACGGCGCGGACCCTCGCTGCAGCGCCGCAGCGGTCGCAACGGTCGGCGGCGGTGAGTGCTGCTGGACTGGCCAGGATTCCGGTCATTGTCGTCCTCCCATCGTCGGCCACCGCGCGCGGCGGTGGCGGTACCTCACGCATCGTTCACGTTCCCGCGGACGATGTTCGTCAATCCGGCCCGTTGAAAAGGAGCCATCCAGGTGGTGTTCGATACCGGGCCATCGCTGGATCGGTGCTCGCCCACCCCTTCGGACCTCTTCATCGTGCCATCCCGGTGACCGCGACGGCCGGTAGTTCGCCCCAGGCGTAGCGGGCGCGCCGCACACCGACGGTGATGTCCGGCATAGCAAGATCGGGACCTAAGTCCCTTTTTTATGATGATGAGCAAAGCTCACGCTGTCCCCGGGTCGCCGTGCGGTGGCCTGCTCGACCACCTCATTGCTGCACGTCTGAATCACTGCACGCGCATTGCTTGCATGTTCACGCTGCACGGCCGAAGGAGTTGCGATGGACCCGCTGGGGATCGCCAGATGGCAGTTCGGGATCACCACCGTCTACCACTTCCTGTTCGTGCCGATCACCATCGGCATGGCGTTCTTCCTGGCGCTGACCGAGACCGCCTGGGTTCGGACGCGAAACCCGGTCTACCTGCGGATGGTCAAGTTCTGGGGCAAAATCTTCTTGATCAACTTCGCCTTGGGCCTGGTCACGGGCATCGTCCAGGAGTTCCAGTTCGGCATGAACTGGTCCAGCTACTCCCGCTTTGTCGGTGACGTCTTCGGGGCGCCGCTGGCGATGGAAGCGCTGCTGGCGTTCTTCCTGGAGTCGACATTCCTCGGGCTGTGGATCTTCGGATGGGACAAGCTCTCGCCCAAGCTGCACCTGGCGTGCATGTGGCTGGTGTCCATCGGGACAGCGCTCTCCGCGTACTTCATCATGGCCGCCAACTCCTTCATGCAGAACCCGGTCGGTATCACCGTCGATCTCGAGCGGGGCCGCGCGCAGATGAACGACATCTGGGCGGTGCTGTCCCAGCCGCTTCAGGTGTGGGCCTACTCGCATGTGATCGCCGCCTCGCTGCTCAGCGGAGCGGTGATGTTCGCCGGCATCTCCGCCTGGTTCCTGATGAAGCAGCGGGACATCGAAGTGTTCCGTCCCTCCGTGCGGCTCGGCCTGGTCGGCATGCTGATCGGCTCGTTGGCCGTCCTGGTCACCGGTGACCTGCTCGCCAAGGCGATGACCGAGGTGCAGCCGATGAAGATGGCGGCCGCCGAGGCTCTCTACGAGACCACCGACAACGCGTCGTTCTCACTGATCACCATCGGCACCCTGGACGGCTCCCAGGAGGTCTGGTCGATCCGGGTGCCCAACGTGCTCTCCTTCATGGCGACCGGGGATCCCAGCGGCACGGTCGAGGGGATCAACAACGTCCAGCAGCGCTTCGAGCAGCAGTACGGCCCGGGGGACTACCGGCCCAACATCCCGGTGGCGTACTGGTCCTTCCGGATCATGATGGGCGCAGGTTTCATCCTGATCCTGGTGTCGATCGTCGGCCTGTGGCTGACCCGCAGGGGCGGCTGCCGAAGAACAAGTGGGTGTGGCGGCTGGCGATGATCTCGATCGCCGGCCCGGTGATCGGCAACTCCTTCGGCTGGATCTTCACCGAGATGGGCCGCCAGCCGTGGACCGTGGTCGGGCTGTTCAAGACCGAGGAGTCGGTGTCGCCTTCGGTGTCCGGAGGGTCGGTGCTCACGTCGCTGATCATCTTCACGCTGGTGTACGGGGTGCTGGCGATCATCGAGATCGGCCTGGTGATCAAGTACGTGCGGATCGGGCCGCCGTCCGAGCAGGAGGCGCTGCAGTCGGTGCGGCGAAGGCCCCGCGGGGACGGCGGAACCGGTGACGGCGACGACGGCGGGGACGGGACCGACTCCACCGATTCGGGCGACCGGCCGCTCGCCTTCGCGTACTGACCTCCCCCCGGACAACGCTGTTCACGGCGACGACAGGAACATGACATGTGGCTCAACAACTTGTGGTTCGGCCTGATCGCCATTCTGTGGATCGGCTACTTCGTCCTCGAGGGCTTCGACTTCGGCGTCGGGGCGCTGCTGTCGATCGTCGGTAAGGACGAGAAGGGCCGTCGGGTTCTGATCAACACGATCGGGCCCGTCTGGGACGGCAACGAGGTGTGGTTGCTCACCGCCGGTGGCGCCACCTTCGCCGCCTTCCCGGAGTGGTACGCGTCGATGTTCTCCGGGTTCTACCTGGCGCTGGTCGTCGTGCTGGTGTGCCTCATCGTGCGCGGGGTCGCGTTCGAGTACCGCGGCAAGGGGCACAGCGACCAGTGGCGGGCGCGCTGGGACTGGGCCATGTTGATCACCTCGTGGGTGCTTCCCCTGCTGTGGGGTGTCGCCTTCGGCAACGTCGTTCGCGGCGTCCCGCTGGACGCCGACCACGAGTACGTCGGCTCATTCTTCGACCTGTTGAACCCGTTCGCGCTGCTGATGGGTCTGTGCACGCTCACCCTGTTCATCACCCACGGCGCCGTGTATCTGACCCTCAAGACCACGGCGGACGTGCGGGTCAGGGCCAAGGCCGTCGCGCTCCGGTTCGGTCCGGTCGCCATCGTGCTGATGGCCGCCGCCGTGCTCTGGCAGCAGAGCATCCGGGGCACCGCATTGTCGATGATCGTCGGCGCGGTGGCCGTCGCGGCGCTCGTGGTCGGCTACCTGCTCACCCGGGTGGACCGGGACGGCTGGGCCTTTATCGCCACCGCAGCGTCGACGGCCTTCCTGGTGATCGGCTGGTTCGCCTCGCTGTACCCGGACGTGCTGCCCTCGACGATCGACCCGGCGTTCTCGCTGACCGTGGACAACGCCGCGTCCTCGACGTACACGCTCACCGTGATGAGCTGGGTGGCGCTGGCGTTCGTGCCACTGATCCTGGCGTACCAGGCGTGGAGCTATTGGGTGTTCCGCAAGCGCATCTCCGTGCACCAGATCCCCGAGTCGCCGACCCGGGTACCGGTGTCGTGACCCGACTTCTGGTGCCCTGACAGGACTTCCCCGATACGGCACAGCGGGCCGGATCCCTTCGGAACCGGCCCGCTGTGCTGTCGTCGCGTGCTGTCGTTGCGCCTCGGGGCGCTGCCGACTACTTCTCCGGGTTGGCCACCACGAGGGTGCCGCTACCGCCCGGGTAGCCGACCCACCCGAGGTACTGGGTGTCCGCGTCCAGACCGTTGACGGTCGCGGTGACCGTCAGCTTCTGACCGGGGGTGGTCGTCGCGTTCGACGGCGTCACGGTCAGGCTGCCGTCAGGACTGCCGGTTCCGATCAGGAACTGCCGGAAGGAGTACAGCGTCGAGTCGGTGCCGGGAGCGTCGGCGTAACCGTTGACCACGCCGACGTAGGTGCCGGCCGGCGGGTTGAAGAGATCGACCGTCTCGTCACCGGTGGGACCACCCGACGAGCCGACGACGACGGGCGCGCCGCCGGCCGGGACGTAATAGACGTCAAGGTCGATGTCGGCGCCGTTGGTGGCGTCGGGCACCTTTGTGGCGAACCGGGCCAGCTTTGTTCCGGCTGCCACCTCCACCGCGTACTGCTGCTGACCGGTGCTGTCGACCTCACCTGCCTGCGGGTCGCCGTCGGCCATGCCGTTGGCGGTGATCGGGAAGGCACCACGGATGCCCGAGGTGACGGTCCAACTGGCGGAGGTGTCCGGGCTGGTGATCGTCACCTCGTCGGTCGACGCACTGGCTGCCACGGACTTCACCGCGATGGGGCTGCGGACGGAGGTGTTCGCACCCTTCCAGGTCAGGAAGCCCTTGGCGTAGGTGTTCAGTGCGGCCGAGGTCCGGGTCAGTGTGACCCGGAACTGCTTGGTCTGGCCGGCGGCAGTGAAGCTCAGGATCGACGGCGAGACCGTGGCGGTGAACCCGGGCACCGAGATGCTGGCCGAGTACAGGCCGGGCTTGACCGCGGTGACCTTCCGCGTGACGACCCGGGATCCGAGCACGTCGCCGGCCGCGATGGAGGCCTGGTTGTAGTCGGTCGGATCGACAGCGGTTGCGCCGGTGCCGGTCTCGTAGCCCAGGCCCTCCAGGTAGGACAGCCAGTCGTTCTGGCCGGCGTCGTAGACCAGCGCCGGATTGAGCATCCGGGTCGCGTCTACCTCGCCCGCACCCTGGGCGAACGGATCGGTGTTCTTTGATCCGTCGGCCTTCTTGGTGTCATAGGCCGTCGTCATGAGCGCTGACTTGACGGCCATCGGCGACCAGGCCGGGTAATGCTTCTTGATGATCGCGGCCAGCCCGGCGATGTGCGGCGCGGCCATCGAGGTGCCCGAATAGAAGTCCCACAACCGATCTTCGTTCGACGGCGGCGCGACCGGAGCCAGGATGGTCACGCCCGGTGCGGCGATGTCCGGCTTGAGGATGTCCTCGTTGGTCTCCAGGGCAGGACCCCGAGAGGAAAAGCCCGCTACCTGCGGGTAGGCGGTCTTGACGCTGCTCTGGTTGCCGGGCAACAGCGAGGCGGTGGCGCCACTGGTCAGCGCGTAGGCCTTGATGGCCGGTCCGGCCGGTACGTTCACGTGCACCGACGGCACAGAATGCAGATCACCGTCGGTGCTGTTGTCGGCGAGGTTGGCCAGCACCATACCGATGCCGCCGGCCCGCTGGACCTCGGCGGACTTGGCCACCCTGTCCACCACGCCGCGATCACACTCGACGATGGCGCCGCTGACCTTGGCCGGATCCAGGGTGCCCGGCGTGCAGAGCGCCGCCTCGGCAGCGGTCTTGCCGGCGAGTGGCACGGCCTGGCCCGCGACGAGCGGAGCCGGTCCGACCGGAGCCTGCACGGTGGTGCTGATGCCCGCGTACTTCTGACCGTTGCCCAGCACGACGGTGCCTTCCCGCGGAGCAACGGTGCTCGCGGCCACGGTCGTGACCCACGGCTGGGTGTTGTCCATCGTCGATGCGCCCGGCCCGCTGTTGCCGGCCGAGGCGGAGACGAAGATGCCGGCGGAGGCCGCTGACAGGAACGCCAGCGCGATGGGATCGTCCGCCGGTGACTCGGACGAGGAACCGATGGAGTAGTTGATGACGTCGACGCCGTCCTGCACGGCCTGGTCGATACCGGCCACGATGTCGGAGGTCAGCCCGCCTTCCGAGGTGCGGTCGGAGCGGCTCCACAGCACCTTGTAGACGGCGATGGAGGCGCCCGGGGCGACGCCGGAGATGGCGCCGTAGTTGCGGCCGTCCACGGTGGTCTGCACCCGGGCGTTGCCCGCCGCGGTACCGGCCGTGTGAGAGCCGTGGCCGCCGCCGTCGCGCGGGGAGACGTAGTCGGTGAACAGGTTCGCCGGCGTGCCTGCGATGAACGCGTCACCGAAGTAGCGCGCGCTGATCACCTTGGTGTTGCACAGGTCTGCGGTGAACTCCTCACCGGTTTCGCACTCACCGGTGAAGCGCTGCCCGTTCGCCTTGTCCATGACGATCGTGTCGCCCTGGCGATAGGCCCTGGTCGGGTCGGCGGGGTCCGGTGCGGTGCCGAGCTTCTTGCCGGCGAAGGACGGGTTCTCCGGCCAGATGCCGGTGTCCAGCACCCCGATGACGACACCCTTGCCGGCCTTGGCCGGGCCGCCGACGGATTGCCAGACCCCGTTGCGGCCGGTCAGCTTCAGGAAATCGGCCGAGTTGGTGTCGTCGTCTGCAGTACGGATGGTGTTCTTCGAGACGGCGAGCACCCCGGGTTTCCGGGCGAGTGCCTGCGCCTGCTGGGACGTCAGGTCGGCGGCAAACCCGTTGAGCGCCACCGTGAAGTTCTCCTCCGGTGAGACGCCGACGGATTTCGCGGTGGCTGCCTGATCGGACTCCAGCACATCGGTGTATTGCTGAGCCGCGCGGCTGCGGACGTCAAGTTTCTTGCCCGCAGCCGGCTTGGTGGCTGGGATACCCCTCACTCCGCCGGTGTAGGACGCCACCGGCGGTCGGGTCAGCGTGACGATGTACTTGCCCGGGACGTACTGGCGCTCGGCCGGCACGAGATCCTGGCCCTGTGCGCCGGCGGATGGGGCCGCGATCGGCTCACCGGGCTCGGCGACGGACGGTCCCCCCGGAACGTTGACGTCCGGAGCGGCGGCAGCCGGAGTCGCGGCAATGGTGGTCATGCTGAGAAATGCGACCGCAAGGGAGGCTGTCCACTGCCTCGTCCTTCGTGCGGAAACCGACATCTGGCCTCCAGGCCATGCTGTGCGCTGGACCGGGCCAGCCGCGGGGTGGGTGAGAACCGGCCGAACGTTAGCCGCAGGTAACCACCGGCGCCAGAGCGAACAGTGAAAAAGTTCACGCAGTGCAATCGATTTGGTCACTTCGTTCACTCTTGGGCTTAATGTCGCGCTCTTCGACCCGTACGGGCATGCGTGGACCCGCGTAACGTCACTTCGACACCGATGACAGAATTGGACGGACGTGGCGGGGGCGCTGTGCGATCCAACGCTGTGCGCCCCCAGCCGGAGGAGATCTGCGATGGCATCGTCCGGCGGTTTCGATGCACCCGGCGACGCGGTCCGGCGGGTGCGAGGGCGGCTGAACCGAGCGGGCCGGGACGACAAGTCGGGGGCCGGTCGGCGGGTTTGGCTCACCGGCACCGTCGAGCAGGGTGTCGAGGACAGGTCCGTGGTGCTGCTCGACGGCGCCGGAGCCCCGTTGGCCCAGCTGCACGGGTGGCCGCGTGAACAGTTCCGATTCGGCGCCGAGGTGCGCGTCGTCGGCCGCTTCGTACCGGGGCTCTCCTCCGGGGCGCAACAGGGTCGGCCCTTCGAGGTGGAGTCCATCGAGCCCGCCTGATGTTCGCCGGCTCCACCAGGTATCGCCGGTGAGGTGCACGGCCTCCTCGGTGGGTCCATCCCGCCCGGCTCGTTACGCCGGTTGCGGGGAAGAAGATCACGCCTGACGGCTTCGTCCGGATTAGAATCACCGGGCATCGAGCCAGGCTCGCGACCCGTCACGTGGCAGGTGCTCTCAGGCCGGCCCCGCGACCAGCGCTCCGGCAGGCACCGGACCGAGGAGCTCCCGTGGGATATGGGTTGGGTGTCGACCTCGGAACCACCTTCACCGCGGCCGCGACCTTCGACGACGGCGCAGCGACGATGGTCGGCCTGGGTAACCGGGCCCTGCAGATTCCGTCGGTGCTGTATCTACGACCCGGTGAAGCACCGCTGGTCGGCGAAGCTGCCGAGCGACGGGGGCTGGAGGATCCGGCCCTGCTGGTCCGGGAATTCAAGCGTCGCTTCGGTGACCCCGTGCCGATCATGGTCGGCGGGACGCCGTATTCCGCACCCGCCCTGACGGCGCACCTGCTGCGCTGGGTTCTCCAGCAGACGACGGAACGGCTGGGGTCGCCGCCGGTGAGTGTGACGCTGACCCGCCCGGCCAATTGGGGTGAGTTCAAGCTCGACCTGCTCCGGGACGTCGCCCGGTTGGCGGACGTCCAGACCGCGCTCACCTGCACCGAGCCCGAAGCGGCAGCCGTCGAGTACGCATCTCGCCACCGGGTGCCGCCGGGGGAGAAGATCGCCATCTACGACCTGGGTGGCGGCACCTTCGACATCTGTTTCTTCGTCAAAACTGTCGACGGTTTCCAGATGGTCGGCCGGCCCGATGGCATCGAACAACTCGGCGGCGTCGACTTCGACGAGGCCGTGTTCCAGTTCGTCATCGGCAACGCCGGGCTCGACCTTGACCAGGTGGACCCCGCTGATCCCGAGGTGGTCTCCGCCATCCGCCAGCTCCGCCGGAATTGCGTCGACGCCAAAGAGGCGTTGTCCTCGGATGTCGACACCGTGGTGCCGGTCGCCATCGCCGACATCCGGACGTCCGTGCGGATCACCCGGCCCGATTTCGAGGCGCTGATCCAGCCCGCCCTCGACGACACGGTGCGTGCCACCCAGCGCGGTCTGCGCTCGAGTGGTCTCACGGCAGCTGACATCAGCACGTTTGTTCTGGTCGGCGGGTCCTCGCGGATACCGCTGGTCAGCGAGGTGCTCAGCCGGGCCTTTCACTGCACGGTGGCGCGGGACACCCATCCCAAGCACGACATCGCAATGGGCGCCGCCCGGGTCGGCTCGATGCCGGCGATGGCCACCGAGTTGCTGCCGCGTGAGGTCCTGGAGGCGGGTCGCCGAGCGGCGGGCCCTTCGGGGTGGGCTGGGACGGGTGCGGTCGCCGGAGGAGCCATGGCGGGGGGCGGCTTTGCGGGTGGTTTCCCCCCCGGAGCCCCGCCCGCCGGAGCTGCCGGGGGCGCCCCTGGGACGGGTGCGCCGGCCGGCGCCGCGGGCGGCCCGAATGCGACCGGGACTCCCGGTGCGCCTCCGTTCGGTCAGCCCGGTGAACCCGACATCCCCTGGCGCGCAGACGGCTCCGGTCAGCCGCTGCACAACGCGCCGGCAGACCAGCGAGCTCAGTGGTCTGCCGCCGAGCGCGGCGACCGGCCGTCCCGGCGAAAGATCTGGATCATCGCCGCTACTGTCGTCGGCGTGCTGGCGGCTGCCTCCGTCACCGCGGTGCTCGTGCTCAGTAGAAGCGGATCAGGTGGCGCGGCCGAGGCACCGCTCAGCAACGGTCCGGCGGCGTCATCGCCCCCTGCCGTGACGAACGCCGCGACCGCACAGGCCAGTGCGCCGGCCACCACTGCGGATCAGCCCGGCTCGGTCCAGTCGAGCGCCATCACCACATCCGCGGCGGCAGCACCGATCTCGGTCACCGTCCCGGCCACCGCGTCGTGGACCGATACCGGGGTGCAGTGCACCGCGGGGACGACGGTGAGCATTGCGGCCACCGGTTCGATCGTGCACAACACCTCAAACGGCAACAGCGCGCCGCCAGACGGTGACACACGGCCGGAATTGCGCAAGTACAACGTGAAGGGTTTGCCGGACGCCAATCACGGCGCACTGATCGGAAGTATCGGCGAGGCCCAGCCCTATTTTGTCGTCGGCTCGTCGAGGTCGCTGGCGTGCCCGGCGACCGGAGAACTGTTTCTCGGCGTCAATGACGGCGGCGTGAGCAACAACAGCGGCGCCTTCCTGGTCACCATCACCCCGGCTGCGGGCTGAGCTCCGACATCAGCCCAGCGCGCCTGCCGCGACGCTCAGGACAGCAATCCCGCTCGCATCGCGATCGCGACCATGTGAGCGCGGTCACCGGTCCCGAGTTTGCGGCTGATCCTGGCCAGGTGGCTCTTCACCGTCAGTGCTGACAATTCCAGGTGCTCGCCGATCCATTTGTTGGACCGCCCATCGGCCACGTCGACCAGGACCTCGATCTCGCGGTCGCTCAGTTCATGCACCGACCGGGGTAGCTGCGGCACCGCCGCCTTGGGATGACCGCGCAGGATGCCGCTGGCACCCGCCTGCAGCGCTCCGAGGATCGGGGCGAGGTCCGCGCTCGGCGCCAACGCGATGACCCGCTGCCAGGGTTCGGCGCGCAGCTGCCTGATCAGCCTGCCCGCGGCATCACCGAAGCCGAGGCTGACCAGGGCGAGCTGTCCGACGGTCCCGCTCTCGATGATGTTCTCGACGGAGACGACCGAATCCGCGACGATCACCCTCCCGATCCCCTTCGCCAGAAGGCCCTCGGACAGCAGGTCTCTCGTCTCTCTTGCAGGATCGGCCAGCAGGACGGTGGAAGCGGCGTGCCTCTCGCGCCGCGGCGTGGCCACCGGCGCGGGACCCCGCTGCGCGGGCAGGCCCGTCTGCGTCCGTGACGGATCCCTCCTGCCCTGGCCGGCCATGCCCTGCACGCCATGCACGCGACCTACCCCCTCTGCGTCCGGATCACGGCCGTCACCGAATCGTTGTCACCAAATCGTTGGCACCAAATCGTTGGCACCAAATCGTTGGCACCAAATCGTTGGCACTGCCTCGTGATCAGTGCCTTGTCACCACCGGTGCCGCTCGCGTCGTGCACCTGAACTCCGGCACGTTGTGTCAGCAACTCCGGCACGTTGTGTCAGCGAACCTGTACCCGATGTGAACGATCTGAAACCTTCGCACGGGCCGCTGGAGGGGGCCGGTGCCCGCCGGGAGCGCCTGCTTCCTCGTCATCCGGATCGAGCGGCAATGGTTCGGTGGGCGCGAACGTCGTGCAGAACCAGGTGTACTCAACTGCGGCGAGGGGCTTCACCAGCCCGAGAAGCGATATTCCGGACGGGGTCGTCACCTGCCGGAGCTGCGCATCGTCGTCCAGGGTCCGACATCGATGACCGGTGTCGGACCTTTCTGTGACACTGGTCCGATGCGCCCCCTGGACCCGCGGCTGATGCGGTACGCCTCGGGTGTCCGTGCGCTGCTGATCCTTTCCGTGGTCCTGGGGATCCTGTCTGCCCTGGTGGTCATCGCGCAGGCGGTGCTGTTGGCCGGCATTCTCGCCGACGTCATCATCGGCGGCCTCGGGTTGCCTGAGGTCCAAACGCGGCTGGTTTGGCTCGCAGTCGTCATCGCCATCAGAGCGGCGCTGGCCTGGACGTCGGAGGAGGTGGCAAGGCGCAGTGCAGTCTCGGTGACCACCGACCTTCGCCGTGACCTGCTCGTGCACGCCGCGGCGCTAGGACCACGATGGCGCTCGGGCGAACACGGCGGCGAGTTGTCGGTGCTGGCCACTTCGGGGATCGAATCGCTGCACGACTATGTGGCGCGGTACTTGCCGCAGCTCGTGCTGTCTGTCGTCATCCCGCTGATCATGCTGGTGTACCTGTTCTCCACCGACCTCACCAGCGCGGTGATCGTCGCGGTCACACTGCCACTGATCCCCGTCTTCATGGCCCTGGTGGGTTGGTACACCGACCGGCAGACCAAGGAGAAGTGGGAGAGCCTGTCTCGGCTCGCGGGCCATTTCACCGATGTGGTCGCGGGGCTACCCACGCTCAAGGTGTTCGGTCGTGCGCGGGCCCAGGCGGAAGCAGTTCGGAAGGTCACCGACGACTACCGCCGGGCGTCGATGGGCACGCTGCGTGTCGCTTTTCTGTCGTCCATGGTGCTCGAGCTGCTGGCGTCATTGTCGGTGGCGCTGGTGGCCGTGGCCGTCGGTCTGCGGTTGGTGTACGGCGATCTGACGCTCCAGGTCGGTCTGGCGGTTCTCATCCTCGCGCCGGAGGCGTACCTGCCGCTGCGCCAACTCGGCACCCAGTTCCACGCTGCGGCGGATGGTGTTGCGGCGACGGCGACGGTGCTGGCAATACTGGAAACTCCCGTGCCAGCAACAGGTTCGGTCACCAATAGTCCCGGCCTGCCGGCCATGCGGCTGGACGAGGTGATGGTGGGACAGCCAGGGGAACGCGGATCGGTCGGGCCGCTGTCGCTGACGGTCCCTGCGGGCGTCGTCACGGTGGTCACCGGCGACAGCGGCACCGGGAAGACGACGCTGCTGCAGTTGCTGGCCGGCGTACAACGACCCGACGCAGGCCGGATCACCGTCACCGACGCTGCTGGAGATCAGCAGCTCGGGCTGCACCAGATCGAGCCGAATCACTGGCGGAGCACCCTGTCCTGGGCGGGGCAGGGTGGCGCGATGCAGGCCGGGACGATCCGGGACAACCTCGCGTTGGGCAATCCGGCCGCCGACGACGACACGCTCCGCCGGGCCCTCGAGCAGGTGGATGCCGCAGGCTTCGTGGACAGGTTGCCCGCCGGCTGGCACACCCGGCTGGGCGAGGGCGGCTCAGGTCTGAGTCAGGGACAACGGCAGCGGCTGGCGCTGGCCCGAGCGCTGGCCCGGCCTTCCGGGCTCGTTCTGCTGGACGAGCCGACAGCCGCCCTGGACGAAGCGACCGAGGAACGGGTACTGGCCGGCATCCGCGCCGCGGTCGCCGGCCGCACCGTCGTGCTGGTGACCCACCGGCCCGCACCGCTCGCTCTCGCCGACCAGGTCATCGCCCTGAGGCCTCCGCGAAGGGACAGCGCTGACTCGACGGCCGATCCAGCCGACGAGGATGACGCCGCTCCTGCGACGAGTGACGCGGAAGCGTTGGCGGTCGGCCCGTGGTGACGACGGACCCGCTGCCGCCCACAGCAGCAAACCCGCCGATCGGGATTTCCAAGGCGCTGCCGCCCGTGCGCGGCGCAGGCGGGCCACCCCTGTGGCGGCTGTGGGAGCAGGCGAAGGGACTGCGTGGCCGGCTGTTGGCCGCCGCACTCATCGGTGGGCTCGCCTCCGGGTGCGCCGTCGCGCTGATGGCGACCTCGGCCTGGCTGATCGCGCGCGCCGCTCAGCAGCCGCCCGTGCTGTTCCTGATGGTCGCGGTGGTGGCCGTCCGGACCTTCGGCATCGGCCGCGGTGTTCTGCGTTATGCCGAACGACTGGTCTCGCACGACGCCGCGTTCCGGGTACTCGGGCGGATCCGCCAGCGGCTGGTAGCGCACCTCGCCGAACTGGCCCCCGCGGGACTGCCGCTCTGGCGCAAGGGTGACCTGCTGGCCCGGACCGTCGACGATGTGGATGACGCCGGAGACGCGTTCCTGCGCGGCCTCCTCCCGCTCGGATCCGCGATGCTCGTCTGCGCCGGAACACTGGTGCTGGCCTTTCTCATCCTGCCGGTCGCCGGCATCGCGCTGGCCGTGGCTCTGCTGCTGGCCTGCATCGCGGCCCCGCTGCTGACCGCGCGCCGCCAACGCCGGATGGAACGCTCGGTGGTCGAGTTGCGGGCGCATCGCACCCAACTCGTCACCGAGACGCTCGACGAACTGTCCGAGCTGTCAGTTCTCGGTGCCATGCCGGCTCGGCTGGCGGACCTCGCCGTGATCGAGGCGGCCAGTCGGAGAGAGGCGGCCGGGACCGCAAGGGCGGCGGGAGTGGCGGCCGGACTCGCAGTCGCGGCCATGGGCGCCGCAGTGTGGTGCGCCGCCCGGCTCGGCGTTCCCGCCGTCGTCGACGGGAATCTGGCACCGGTCCTATTGGCCGTCGTCGTCCTGACGCCGCTGGCACTGACCGACACCGTCCAGGCAGTCGGGACGGCGGCCTCGACGCTGCGCCGGTCCTCGGCGGCCGTCGCCCGGCTGTTCGCAGTGCTCGATGCGCCTGCGGTGACGGCGCCGCCGCCGCCACATCCGGTGGCGGTCCCGCAGCCCGGGACCGCGCCCCGGATCGTGCTGCGCGGCGTGTCGGCGCGATGGCCGGGCGCGGCTGAGAATGCGCTCGCCGACATCGATCTCGACCTCGAGCCCGGGCGACGGGTGGTCGTCCTCGGCGAGTCGGGCTCGGGCAAGTCGACGTTGCTCGCGGTGCTGCTGGGCTTCCTGACACCGACCGCCGGAACCATCACCATCGACGGCGTGTCGCTTGCCGACCTCGACCCCGACCGGGCGCGGACGCTGTTCGGTTGGTGCGACCAGCACGCCCACCTGTTCGACTCCGACCTTGCCGAGAACGTGCGGCTCGCCCGACCGGACGCCGACGACACAGCGGTCGAGTCGGCACTGCAGTCGGCCGGTGCCGGTCGGTGGCTGGACAACCTGCCGGACGGGCTGCACACCCGCGTCGGCGAGCACGGCCGCGCAGTGTCCGGTGGCGAGCGGCAAAGGGTTGCGCTTGCCCGCGCCCTGCTCGCCAGCCGCCCGGTGCTGCTCGCGGACGAACCCGCCGCGCATCTCGACCTGTCCACCGCCGACGCGGTCACCGAAGTGATCATGCGCCCGGATCCGGACCGTTCGGTCGTCCTGGTCAGTCATCGCCCACAGGACGTCCGGTTCGCCGATGTGGTCGTCCGGCTGGACCGAGGAAGGATCACGAGCGTGACGACGCCCTCCCAGGTCAGTGGGTCTGCCGAGGCGACGCAGCCCGCCGGCGCTATCGGGCTCACCTCATCGAGTGAGGCCGGGGGATGAGCAGAGCGGGCCGGCCGCCCGCAACCGACGACCCAACCGGCTCGCAGCGCACCCGGCTGGTCCGACAAGCACCCGTCAGGAGGGTTCTACTGCGTGTAGAATCGCCCGGATTGAGTTGTTTCGGCGAGCAGGGGAGGGTTGATGGCGGGACGCGGCGAATTGGAACGCTCCGTCATCGAGGTGCTCTGGGATGCCGGAGAGCCCATGACGGCACGGGCCGTCGTCGACCGCCTCCCGGGCCGGGAACTGGCCGTCACCACGGTGCTGACCGTGCTCTCGCGGCTGGAGGCGAAGGGCCTTGTGCGCCGGACCAGAGACGGGCGGGCGCACTCCTACGAAGCAGTTGCGGATCGTGATGAGCACACCGCCGCACTCATGCAGCAGGTCCTGGACACCGCGGCCGATCGGGACGCGACACTGGCCCGGTTCGTCGGCGGCGTCTCGGCAGACGACATCGATGCGCTTCGGCGGGCGTTGGACGGCCGGTAGCTCGTGATCTCCGACGAGATCCCGGTCTGGTTGTTCGCGTCGGTTCTGATCCTGGTCGGCCTGCTGCTGACCGCTCCCGTCAGTTATCGCTTTGCCATGGCGCGATGGCCACGCCGTTCGCCGCGGCCGGCCCTGGTGTTGTGGCAGGCACTGTGTCTGGCCGCCGGGTTCTCCGTGGTCGCCGGGCTGGTCGTGCTCGCCGTCGAGCCGCTCGGCAGTTCATTGTTGACCGGCGCCTGGAACTGGTTCGCTGCGGTGTTCACCGGCACCCTGGACGTGCCCTTCTGGCGGTTGCTGTGCGGCCTGTGTGCGTTGGCGATCGCCGGCTACCTGCTGGCCGTACTGGTCCGTACCGCGCTGATGATCGGCCGCCGGCGCCGGGCGCACCGACGGGTCTTGGACCTGCTGACCGGCTCCGCGGCTCCCCGGAACGGGCGCCGGCTGCTCCGGCCGGCCGACGTCCGCATCCTCGATCACCGCGCCGCCGTCGCCTACACGGTTCCCGGATGGCACTCACGGGTCGTGCTGTCCGCCGGACTGGTGGACCTGCTGACCGACGACGAATTGCTCGCCGTCATCGGGCACGAGCGCGCACACCTGCGGGCCCGGCACGACCTGCTGGTGCTGCCGTTCCAGGCGTGGGCGGTCGCTCTTGGTTGGGTGCCAGGAGTGCGGCACGCAGGTGGGGCTGTCTCCGAGTTGACCGAGATGCTGGCCGACGACGCCGCGGCCGGTCGGACGTCCTGCGCGGCGCTCGCCTCCGCCCTGGCCAAGGTGGCGTTGTCGGGGCCGCCTCCGCTCGTGCCGGCCGGTCGGCTGGCCGATTCGCCGGCGATCGCCGGCACCGCCGTTGCGGACCGGGTGCGGCGACTGCTGGATCCGCGTCCCCTTGCCCGATGGCAGGTGGTCTGCGTGTACGGGATTTCATTGCTGCTGCTGGCGATCCCGGCGAGCGTCCTGCTGCTGCACTGGAGCTGACGTCGCGAACAGTGACGAGTTCAACTGGTACCGGTCAGTCGAATCAGCACGGCGCGCTCGTTGTGCAACCTCGCCGGCTCCAGGGGTCGTCGCGGTCGGCACACTGTCGCGGGGCGAATCCCGTTTCTGGAGTAGCCTTCTGCACGGCTGATGGTCCGCAGACGCGGTTCCGGTCGGTCGCGGCGCTAGCGCCCGCGGTCACCGAACCCGCCGACGTGGGACAACAGGGAACCCGGTGGGAATCCGGGACTGCCCCGCAGCGGTGACCGGGAACGACCGCCATCACCCCACCTTCGGTGGGGTCAAGCACTGGACGCCAGCGTCCGGGAAGCGATGGCCAGTAGGGATTCCGGCCCGGTCGACACGTCGACCGGTGCCGGCAGGGCCCGGGAGTCCGAAGACCTGCCATCGCTACGTGGGCCGCCGGTCCACGTCGTTCGGGACCGCGAGGGACGGTCGCGCGCGATCGGGACGCACCGCGTCCCGTGCCGCTGGCTCCGAACCCGCCACCGCTCGGCCCGTCCAGGAGCCTTCAGTGCTTGCCTCCCACCCCGTGCGCGGGCTCGGTCCCGCACGCCCACCCACCCCTCGTCCAGGCCGCCGATTGCCCGCCGTGATCGGAATCCTCGCCGCGACAGCGCTTCTCGCCGCCTGCGGCTCGTCGTCTGCGTCCTCGACCAGCGGCACCAGCGTCGCCTCCTCAGGCGGGCCGGCCCAGTCAGCGGCGGGACCGGCGGCGGCCGGCTCGTCGGCCGCAGGTGAGTCGGCCGCAGGTGAGTCCGCTGCCGGTGAGTCCGCCGCCGGCGCCGCCCTGGATGCCAAGGGCTGCATCACCGACTACCAGGAGGGTGTGGACTACTTCCCGGACAAATCGGAGATCGAGTACGCCACCAACTTCACCATCGAGTACAAGGACTCGTACCAGATCCTGACGGTGAAGCAGCCCACCCAGGGTGGATCACCCGAGTCCTACGTGCTGGTCCGTTGCGGTGCGCCGAAGCCGTCGCTCACCGGTGACCTGGCGAAGGCGCCCGTCGTCACCACCCCGGTGACCTCGCTGTACTCGGGATCCACGTCACACCTGGGCAGCCTGGTCGCGCTGGACCAGCTGGACGCCCTGACCGGGGTCGGCTCCAAGGCGTTCATCTCGGAGAAGCAGGTGCTCGACCGGGTCGCCGAGCCGGGCGTTGTCGAGTACGCCGCTGCCGGCACGATCGACGCCGAGGCCGTCGTCAAGGGCAAGCCCCAGGTCGTGGTCACCGCGGGTACCGACGACCCGGCGTACGCGGTGATCTCCGCCGCCGGCATCCCGGTGCTCGGGAACGCCGAATGGCTGGAGAACGACCCGCTGGGCCGCGCCGAGTGGGTCAAGTACTTCGCCGCCCTCACCGGCACCGAGGAGGCGGCGAAGACCTTCTTCGACGGGGTCAGCGCCGACTACACAGCGCTCGCGGACGAGATGAAGTCTGCGCCAGAGGTCGACGTCGTCCCCGGTCAGCCGTACCAGGGCACCTGGTTCGTACCGGGCGGACAGTCGTTCAACGCCAGGCTGATCCAGGACGCCGGTGGCACGACGGCCTGGGCGGCGGACACCACGACGGGATCTATCAGCACCGACGTCGAGACGGTCTTCGCGAAGGCCGGGAAGGCCCCGGTCTGGCTGGCCAGCACGACCTGGACGACGAAGGCGGAGGCGCTCGCCGAGGAACCGCGGTTCGCCCAGTTCGACGCCTTCAAGAGCGGCAACGTCTGGAATGCGGCGAAGGACGTCACCAAGCTCGGCGGCAACAACTACTACGAACTCGGCGTCGTCCGCCCGGATCTGATCCTGGGCGATCTGGTCGCGATCCTGCATCCCGAGCAGGAGCCGGGACACGAGTTCGCGTTCTATCTGAAGCTCGGCTGAGGATGCGGACACGGCCGGCACTGGTGCTGGCAGCGCTGGCGCTGCTGACGCTGGTGACGGCCGTGCTCGCGTTCGGGGTCGGATCGGTCTCGATCCCGCCGTCATCGACGGTGCAGTACCTGCTGACGGGGGATGCCGGAGACCCGGTGGACACCGTGCTGTTGGCGGAGGTGCGGATGCCAAGGGTGATCACCGCGATCATCGCCGGGGCCGGTCTGGCCGTCGCCGGTCTGCTCATGCAGACCCTGTTCGCCAACCCGCTCGCCGACCCGTACATCCTCGGGGTGTCCTCGGGTGCGGGTCTGGGGGTCGCCCTGTCGGTGCTCGGAACAGGCACGGCGGCAGGCGCTTTCGTGACCACCATCGGGGTCAGCGGAAGGCTCCGGACGGTGGCAGCAGCCGCGATCGGCGCGTTCGCGGTCCTGCTGCTGGTGCTCGCGCTGGGCCGTTGGGTGCGCTCGGTGGTCGCCCTGCTGATCATCGGCGTGATGATCGGCGCCGCCACCGGGGCCGTCGTCTCGCTGCTGCTGGCCTACTCGGACCCGGCCAGGATCCAGAAGTTCGTGCTCTGGGGCCTCGGTTCGGTGAGCGGGACGACGCGGTCCGACCTGCTCTTCCTCGGCATCCCGGTGGCCATCGGAATCGTGCTCGCAGCGATGCTGTCCGGGTCGCTGAACGCCCTGCTGCTGGGGGAGAGCTACGCATCGTCGATGGGCGTCGCGGTGCGGCGGTTGCGGGCGCTGACGATCATCGCCACCGCGCTGATCGCCGGTGCGGTGACGGCGTTCTGCGGTCCCATCGCCTTTCTCGGCATCGCCATCCCGCACCTGGCGCGACTCGCGCTGGGGCGGGCGGACCATCGTCTGCTGCTACCGGCGAGCATCCTGATGGGCGCGGTCGTCTGCCAGGTTTGCGCGGTGATCGCCGTGCTGCCCGGTTCGGAGGGGGTGCTGCCGCTCAACGTGGTGACGGCGGCAATCGGTGCCCCGGTGGTGGTCATAGCGCTGCTGCGCAGCCGGACTTTGGCGGCGGGCGCGGCATGAGCGGCCCGACCGGGGACCTGGTGCTGGCCGGTGTGAGCGTCGGTTACGCCGGAACCGGCTGGCGGCGGCCACCGGTGGTCGTGCTCCGCGAGGTCGACCTGCGTGCCGGCGCTGGAAGGGTCACGGTGCTGTTGGGGCCCAACGGCTCGGGAAAATCAACGCTGCTGCGGTCCGTCGCCGGACTCCAGCGGTTGCTCGCCGGCCAGGTGCTGCTGGCCGGTGCGTCGATCAACGATCTGGAACCGCGGGAACGGGCGGCCAGGGTCGCGGTCGTGCTGACCGAGCGGTTCGATCCCGGCCTGCTGCGCGGCGGCGACGTCGTCCGGCTGGGCCGCTATCCACACCGCTCGAGCGCCGGAAATCTCACCGCGGTTGACCGCGCGGTGATCGCCGAGGCTATCGCGGCGGTGCATGCCGATGGCTTGGAAGACGTTGCGCTGACACGGATGTCGGACGGCCAGCGACAACGGATCATGATCGCCCGGGCGCTCGCGCAGGAACCGGCGTTGTTGCTGCTGGACGAGCCGAGTGCCTTCCTGGATGCGCCGGCCAGGATCGAACTGCTGGCGCTGCTCCGGCGGATCGCCGCCGAGCGCGGCATTGCGGTGGTCGCGTCGACGCACGATGTCGAGGCAGCCGTCCGGATGGGGCAGGACGGCTGGTTGATCGGCCCAGGTGCGACGGTCACGAGCGCGCCGGTGGAGGAGCTCGCCGCCGGCGGGGCCATCGGGGCGGCCTTCGACACCGCCGCCGTAGCGTTCCAGCCCGACAGCGGGATGTTCCGGCTGCGCTGAAGCGGAACGGCCGGTGGCACACGCAGGCGCGGTACCCGGTCGCGCCCCGGACTACTGGCCCCTGAGCCTCGCGGCGATGTCATCGGCCTCGGCAAGGTCGGACGCCAACTGGTCGTCGCTCTCCGGGATGGCGCCGGACACGTCGATGGCCCGTTCGTCCTCGGGATGGTCGAGCGTCGTGCGTTGCCATTCCCGGTCGGCCTCGCCGATCGCTTCGGTGGAATCCGGGTTGCTGTCAGCCATGGCGAAACCCTTCAGCAGTAGGCCTCCGACCACCGTTGATCGGAGTGCAACCACTGTAGGAGGGCTTCGGCGGCTGTGCTCGACTTCTACTCGAGATAGTCCCGCAGCACCTGCGAGCGGGACGGGTGACGGAGCTTCGACATCGTCTTGGACTCGATCTGCCGGATCCGCTCGCGCGTCACGCCGTAGACCTGGCCGATCTCGTCCAACGTGCGGGGCTGACCGTCGGTGAGGCCGAATCGCAGCCGCACCACCCCGGCCTCCCGCTCGGACAGCGTCTGCAGAACGGCCTGCAACTGGTCCTGCAGGAGGGTGAAGGACACCGCGTCGACCGCAACGACGGCCTCGCTGTCCTCGATGAAATCCCCGAGCTGCGAGTCGCCCTCGTCGCCGATGGTCTGGTCCAGCGAGATGGGCTCCCGCGCGTACTGCTGGATCTCCAGCACCTTGTCCGGGGTGATGTCCATTTCCTTGGCGAGCTCTTCGGGCGTCGGCTCGCGGCCAAGGTCCTGCAGGAGTTCGCGTTGGATCCGCCCGAGCTTGTTGATGACCTCGACCATGTGCACCGGGATACGAATGGTGCGGGCCTGGTCGGCCATGGCCCTGGTGATGGCCTGCCGGATCCACCACGTCGCGTACGTGGAGAACTTGTAACCCTTGGTGTAGTCGAACTTCTCGACCGCCCTGATGAGACCGAGGTTGCCCTCCTGGATCAGGTCCAGGAACGCCATGCCGCGACCGGTGTAGCGCTTGGCCAACGACACCACGAGTCGGAGGTTCGCCTCCAGCAGGTGGTTCTTGGCCCGCTCGCCGTCCCGTTTGATCCACCGCAGATCGCGGCGCATCTGGTTCGGCAGCTTCTCGCCGGCCTCTTCGCTCTGCCTCATCCGCTCGGAGGAGTACAGACCGGCCTCGATGCGCTTGGCGAGGTCGACCTCCTCCTCGGCGTTGAGCAGCGCGACCTTGCCGATCTGCTTGAGGTACGCGCGGACGGAGTCGGCCGACGCGGTGAGTTCGGCGTCCTTACGGGCCTGCTTGAGCGCCTCGGACTCTTCCTCGTCGTCCCAGGTGAACTCCTCGGACTCGGTCGCGGGCGCTGCTTCCTTCACCGCGCCCGGGATTGCCGCGGTGACCGCGGTGTTCTCCTCGTCCTCTTCTTCGTCTTCCTCGACGGCGCCGGGAGTGATCGCGCCGACCACGATGACATCGGCGACGGAGACGTCGACGTTTCCGTCCGGCTCGACCGCCACCTCGGCGGTTTCGACCGTCAGGAGTTCGATGTCGTCGACCTGCTCGTCGGCGGGAAGGACCAATTCGTCGTCAGGGACGGCGATGTCGGCGGTCTCCGCACCGGGAGGGGGAGTACTCGCGGCGGTGCGGGGGGCTGCCGCGGGCTTTGCCCGACGGGTACGCGTGGAGCTGGGGGAGGTTGCTGCGCCTGCCACTGATGACCTTTCGCTTCAACGAGCCGCCTGGACTGGCAGTCCGTACCCGTTCACGCCAAAGGACAGTGTGGCTGTCCCACGTGATGGATCCGAACTCGAGAACCGTGGTCCTGCCGGAAAGCGACTCTCCCATTGTAACGGCGAGCTTCCCGCATCTCGACCGAAGCGAGCGCGCTGACGAATCTGGTGTTCGAAGATGCGGGTGCCCGGTCAAGCACCAGTGTCCCGGACACGCTCTCCGGAGCGCCTGGCGAAGGCGTTCCGGAGAGCGCGGATGACGGGGGAAGCGCTCCGCGCAGGCCGGCGCCCCTCGTCGCGGATCGGCACTACCAGCGAGGGCCGTTCGGGCCGCCGGGCGCCCCTGGACCGGGATCCATGAACCCGGGCACGGATTGGCAGTCCCCGTCGTCGTCGCATTCGGAGGTCCACACGTCGTCATCCGGCTCGGCTTCGGTGTCGGGTCCGGTGGGCGCATCGGCCTCCGACTCCAGCAGCAAGAGCAGGATCGGGGCGGCCCCGAAGGTCTGCGGCGCGGAACTGGCCGTCGCCGCTCCTGAGACACCGATGGTGAGGGCCGCTGCGAACAGCAATGCGCTGATGGCCCCGCGGACGCGGTGAGTGCGTTGTCCGGACATCGCGGTCAGTCGACTTCGATGGTGTAGCGAAGGGTGCAGTCGAGCTTGCGGTCGGTGAACCGGTAGCTCCGTGCGCCCTCACCCCAACCTTGAGCGGGCGTCCACACGTGCTTGAAGTCGTCCCGATCGTCCTTTCCTGACGTTGCGGTGTCCCGTTCTGCCAGGAATCCACTCACCGTGAGATTGTCGTTCGAGTCACGCTCGATCGAGTGCGACTCATCCAGGGTCACCTGGCCGCCGCTGCCCACCAGTGTCGGGTTCGACGACGGTCGGCTGCTCACCGTCGTCCCGTTGACCGCGAAGTTCCAGTAGAGCTTGCCCTTCTGCAGTGGCTCGCCGTCGTTGTCGACGTCGATGCGCTCGAAGAGCACGGTGATGTTGGGCATTGCAGGCTCCTTCTGTTCCGGCTCCGGCCTTTCCGAAGCACATCAACAGGAGCCCGCACGGGCGGCAGACCAATGAGTCAGATGACGTAGACGGGTCCCGCGCCGCATTTAGTCCACGGAACGTCCCGGCTCAATCACACGAAGCGTCGGCCAACTGTCGAACCATCCAGTCGTCATTGCTGGTCAGTGCACTGTGATGTCGAAGGAGCCGAGCCGGTCCCGGCTCTCGAAGATCCTGATGAGCAGACGTTTCGCGCACTTGTCGCAGACCGGTCTGCCCTTGGGGGAGGGAACGTTCTCTCCTCTCGGTTTGCCGCACAGGGAGTGTTCGGCCTCGTCGCTGCGATACACGTGGACGGCACCGTCGAGATCGCTGGTCAGGCTGGCCATGTAGTCGGGCATGAGGAGAACCTTCCGCCTACGTGCCAGGCCTGTCCACTTGGGTCCCGCCCATTCGGATCAGCGCAATCCGCGCCGCCTCGGTGCGATTCTTTGCGCCGAGCTTGTTGAGAATGTTGCTGACGTGCACGCCGGCGGTTCGTTCGCTGATCTGCAGGGCGCGAGCCACCTTCCGGTTGGACGCGCCGGTGGTGAGCAACTCGAGCACCTGTTGTTCCCTCGGGGTCAGGCCGAGCGGATGCGGAGCCGCAGGGGGCGTCGATCCGGTGGCAGTCCGCCCAGCGCGTCGGTCGAGCCCCGCGGCCGGCGGGTGCTCGGTCGGCAGGTCGCCGACGACCGCAAGCCGACGGATCTCCTGTTCCAGCGGCACGGCTCCGAGGCCTGCGGCGATGTGCAACGAGTCGACGAGGGCATCGGCGGCGGCCATCCGTGCCTGTGCCCGCAGGCGTTCCGCAGCGAGCCGGAACAGGCAGTACGCGCGAGAGTGGGGCTCACTGTTCCGTTCCCAGCCCGCCGCCGCTGCCTGCCATTGATCGGCGTTGTCGCCGGCGGTGACCCGAGCAGCTTCTGCCTCGCAGGTCGCCAACAGCACGCCTGCGACGTCGAGTCTGCTGCGGCCGGCTGCCGCCCTGGCCAGCGCCAGCTGCTCGTCCCTGATGGCGATGAGTCCGGAGTCAGCAAAGCGCGGCCCGACGGCTTCGGCCCGGTCGGCCGCCGCCCGCAGCGCCAACCAGCATGTCCGCAGCAGGGGGATTCCGTCCTGGCGAGGGCGCAGGGCTTCAGACGCCGAAGAGGCGGCTGCCGCGGCCGCCTGCGGATCACCGTCCTGCAGCGCCCGTTCAGCGGTCAATCGGGCCAGAGTGGCCACCGCGTAGGGGTCCTCGACACCGAGCGCCCGTGCCGCGGCCAGTTCGTCCGCCACGGCCGGTCGATCACCCCTGGCCAGTGCGACCTCGGCGATCCGGGTCCGCAGGTAGAAGGCCACCCCGGGATTCGACACGTGTTCCAGAGCCTCCCGGGCGGTCCGCACCGCCTCGTCCCAGCGGCCGGTGATGACCAGCGCCGACACCTCGTTGTTGCGCAGGTTGGTGACGAGCGAGGTGACATTGCCGAAACGACGACAGGCGCGTATCCCGTCGGCCGCGGCCCGAGCACAATCGTCGTGGCGTCCCAGAACTCCCAGCGCGAACGCGAGGTTGCTGTGGCAGCGCAGAACCAGCTCCAGGTCGTCCAGGCGCTGCACCTCGGGCCGGCAGTCCCGCAACATGTCGATGGCGGTTTCGGCGTCCCCGAGTTGAGCACGCGCCGCGGCAGCCGTGATCAACGCATGCACCCGGTCGCGGTCCGCACCGCTCGCCGAGGCAACCGTGACGGCATCGGCAGCGACGGTCACCGCCTCCTCGCTGTGTCCGGCCAGCATCAGAGCCTGCGCGAGTGCGGCCAAGGCGGTGGCGCGGACGTCATCGCAGCCCATGTCCGGCAGCAGATCGAGGGCGCGACGGTAGCAATCCAACGCCTCGTTGGTCTCGCCCGCCGCCGCCTGCGCCCGCCCGGTGGCCAGTTGGGTTGCCGCGTAGCCTGCTGGGCTCAGGTCGGGGACCGCTGCCGCTTCGCCGAGGAGCTCAAGGGCGGCGTGTGGGTCGCCGGACCATTGCGCGGCTGCGGCGGACTCGCGCAGCACCTGGTCCCACGCCACGCCGGTTGTCGGCACCACGCCCTCCACACTCGGCCACCACCTGCGGACGGTGTCGTACAACGCCCGGGCGTCTGCGAACGCCGAGATCGCCTGGGCTCGCCGGGCGGCTCGCAGGGTGTGCGGAAGAGCATCTCGGTGCCGACCGCAGGCATGCAGATGGTGGGACAGCACGCCGGAAAGCTTCGGGTCACCTCCCGCCCCGGCGGCCAGCAGAGCGTCCGCAGCCGCATGATGAGCGTCCCGGCGTTCGCCCGGCAGCATGCTGCCCGTGACCGACTCCGCGATCAGGGCGTGCCGGAAGTCGATGCCGTCGTCGCGGACGGAGATCAAGTTCCGCCGTCGCAGAGCGACGCACAGTGCGTCGAACTCCGCTGATGGCAGCTCCGCCGCACGCAGCAGGATGTCGTCGGGTTGCCGACCGATCACCGCGAGCAGGACCAGCAGCCGGCGTTCGGCCGGGGACACCGCTCGGATCGAGGCAGTCAGGGCATCCAGAATGGTGGACGGCGTGCTGGAAAGGTCTTGCTGAGCGGCGAGATGCACCGCCAGGAAGGGGATTCCGCCAGCCATCGCACTGATCCTGGCGGACCGATCCGGGTCCGGTGGGTCGACCATCCGGCTGAGCAGCAGCTGCATGACGGCGTCGTCGAGCGGCCCGAGTTGCAGGACGACCGCCCCCGGAACCCGGCTCAACTCCCCGGCGGCCGTGCCGTCGGCAGGAGCGTCGCGTCGGGTCAGCAGGAAGCCGACCGGTGCACGGATCGCCCGGGTTGCGTACGAGAGGAGGTCGATGCTGGTCGGATCCGCCCAGTGCAGGTCCTCAACGATTGCCAACAGCGGGCGGCGGCGGCCGGCCGCGGACAGCAGCTCCACGCACGCCGCGAACAAACGGGTCGCGTTGCGGTCGGTGGCGGGGACCTCTGCCGCGCCGGTGAACGGCCACAGTCCTCGTTGCACCTCGGGGGACAGCGACTCGACGAGATCGGGCAGTTGGCGAACGATGTCACCGACCATGCCCACGATCGGTCCGTAGGGCAGCACCGTCGCGCCGACGGGGGCACAGAAGCCGCGAGCCACCTGGAGCCCGTCGGCCGCCGACCTGTCGGCGACATGATCGACCAGGGCAGTTTTGCCGACGCCGGGTTCGCCGCTGACCAGGATCACGGCCGAACGGCTCTGTGAAAGGTGCTGCAGCGCTGTCGCGATCGCCCGGATCTCGCGATCGCGACCGACGAGCGGCAAGCCCGACATATCACCCACCGCACCATGGTGGCAGCAGAGCGTCCTGCCCGAAAACTCAATCCAGGATCAGCGCCTGGGTGGTCTCCGCGGGGGACTCGGCGGTCGTCGTGTCCTCGGCCTCGCTGGCGGCCAACGCGGCGCCCACGATGCCGGCGTTGTTGATCAGCTGCGCGACTGCCAGCGGGGTCCGGTTCTTCAGCAGCGGCACCCACTTCTCCGGCTTCTTGGAGATGCCGCCGCCGAGGATGAACAGCTCCGGCCAGAGCAGATTCTCCAAGGCGCGCAGGTACTTCGAGGCCCGCTTGGCCCACTGTTCCCAACTCAGCCCGTCCCGCTCGCGCGCCGACGCCGCCGCCTTGCTCTCGGCGTCGTGCCCATCCAGTTCGATGTGTCCGAGCTCGGCATTGGGCACCAGCTTGCCGTCGTTGATGAGCGCGATTCCGATGCCCGTCCCGAAGGTCACCACGATGACCAGTCCGCGCCGGCCGCGCCCGGCGCCGTACCTGGCCTCGGCCAGGCCGGCTGCGTCGGCGTCGTTGAGTACGGTGACCGGACCGGGCAGCTCCGGCTCCATGGCGCCCTTGAGTGAGGTGTCGATCCAGCCCTTGTCGACGTTGGCGGCGGTCTTCACCACGCCGTTCAGCACCACTCCGGGGAAGGCCACGCCGAACGGACCCTGATAGTCGAAGTTGGCGGCGACCTTGCCGGCCGTCGAGGCGACCGCCTGCGGAGTGGACGGGCGCGGTGTGTCGAGCCGGAAGCGTTCGCCGATCAGCACGCCGCCGCGCAGATCGACAACCCCGCCCTTGATCCCGGTGCCACCGATGTCGATGCCGAAGGCGGTTTCCGCGCTGTTCGTTCCGGTCACAGCGAACTCCTCACGTCTGTACTGTCCGGCCCCGAGGACGAGGTGACGGTTGGCGGTTCGCGAATCGTACTGACCATGACGGCGGTCGGCACGGTGGCTCCCAGGGTGTCCGATTTCGCGTCCCGGCGGGTAGTGCACTCACCCGGTGACGCCCGGCGGAGCCGTCACCGGTCAGGTCGCGCAGGCTGCCTGCGGCAGCGGCGGAATGGGCGGCAGCGGCTTGGCGGCGGCCGTTTGGCCCTCGATCACCGCCGGTGGGGTGGCGGCGTCACGGATGGCCTTCAGCTCGTCGCGCACCTGCTTGGACACCGGGTCGTAGAGGTAGCGGCCGCCCAGGGCCAGGTCCACCGAATCGTCGACCCTGGAGTCGACGACCAACTGGGCGCACGGGGCGACCAGCAGCACCGTGCGGGCGGCCTGCGCCCCCGCCTGCCCGAACCGGATCTGGGCAACGCACCGCAGGTCCGACGCCGGGTACAGGGGATCGTTCGCGGTGTCCAGGATCGACTCGAATCCCGCCGCCCGAAGCTCATCGCTGACGGCCTTGGCCTGCCCACGCACCGAACTGGCGTTGTAGACCCGCAACGGCACCGTGGCCGGATTTGCCGGCCGCACCTCGGCCAGGCTCTGGTGGTCGGTATACGCGCCCAGCGAGGTCTTGATCTGTGGCGTGGATCGCGCCGCCGACGATGTGGCGGTCGGCTTGGCCGGCTTGCCGGAGGCAGGTGAGGGCTGCGTCCGCGTCGTCGGCGCCGTGGTGGTCGGCGCCGGGCCCGGGGCGTTGCAGGCGCTGCTGTTCTCAGGATTGGGCCGCAGGCTCGGGAACCACACGACCGCCGCGCCGATGAGCAGCACGACGATCACCGAGATGGCAGGCCAGTACCGACGCCGTCGATAGCGATCCGGGGCGGGGTCGGGACTCACCGCTGAAAAACCTCCTGCGTTTCGTGGACCGGCGCATGGGCGCGCCGCGACCTGCCGGTCGCTGTCCTGGGGGCAGCCGAGAGTGGTCTGCGGGACGCGCGCTGTCCGGACCCCGCGGACATCATGGCCGCCGCGGCATGCGACCAGGGTAAAGGCACGCCGTGCCCGATCCGGACGATCCGGCGCCATGGTGACGGCCGGCAGCGCCCTGTCCGCCCACGTTCGGAACCGATTGCGCACCCCGATGGGGATGACGGTTCGACATCGGCTACTCTGCGCCCGCGCAACTCGTGCGGCGAACCGGAGCAGGTACCGGTCGGCATCGGCTCGAACCGCTTCCGGAAGCGCTCTGACCGGCGGTTTTCGGTGCTGGGTGTGATCGCCGCCGCCACGGGCACAAAACAGGGGTTGACGGCGTTACCTCCGGAGCACCGTCCGGACCCGGGCACCCAACCCGGCGCCGGCCACAGCCTGTTGCCGGCAGGAGCACCAGACGATGCAGACAAAGACGAGTGCGAACTCGAAGTGAGGAAGACAATGGCTACCGATTACGACGCCCCCCGCCGGAATGAGTCCGACGAGCCGTCGGAGGATTCGCTCGAGGAACTGAAGGCACGACGGAACGAGGCCCAGTCGGCGGTCGTCGACATCGACGAGGGCGACACCGCGGAGAGTTTCGAGCTCCCGGGCGCCGACCTGTCCGGCGAGGAGCTGACCGTCAAGGTCATCCCGAAGCAGGCCGACGAGTTCACCTGCTCGGTGTGCTTCCTGGTCCAGCACCGCAGCCGGCTCGCATCGGACAACGGAGGCCGGCTGGTCTGCGTGGATTGTGCGTGACGGCGGTTGACGGCGGCCGGCCCGGCCGGCCGGCGGGCAGCCGGGCCTCCCGGCAGGTCGGTGAATTTCATTCCGCCTACGGTCTGCCCATCCGGGACGTCCCGGACGCGGCCGTCGGCGCCGACCAGGTGGCGTTGCGGCTCGCGTTGATCCAGGAGGAGGTCGGTGAGCTGGCGGCTGCCGCCCGGGAAGGCGACATCGTCGGTATCGCCGACGCCCTGGCCGACATCGTTTACGTCGCCTACGGCACCGCTCACGTGTACGGCATCGACCTGGACGCCGTGCTCGATGAGGTGCATGCCTCGAACATGACCAAGCTCGGTGCGGACGGGCGTCCGGTCCGCCGCGCCGACGGCAAGATTCTCAAGGGCCCGGACTACCGCCCGCCGGACATCGCGGCGGTGCTCGACGCGGCCGCGCCCGCCACCGTCGACCCAGCCGTTGTCGACCCAGCCGTTGTCGACCCAGCTATTGCCGACACAGTTGTTGCCGACACACCCGTCCTGGATTCTGCCGGGCGAGGCTCGCTCTCGGAACGGTGAGCGGCCCCGAGCGGCAGCCGGTTCCCGACCGAAGCGTCGTCCGTCACGCGGTTTCCCGTCGGGCCCGAGAACGGACACCCGCGGGGTTACCCTGGGGGGACATCTTCGTAATGCCGCCGGGACCTGGTCTCCCGATCCGGCGGCGGAAGTAGGACGTGATGAGCAACAAGGTAGCGGGCTGGCTCAAACGGCTCGCCAAGGACGACGACGAAGTCGACGCCGACCGGTTGAGCGGGGAGGTCGACGCCTCCGGAGCCGTGCGCGCCCAGGTCTGCTGCCAGGGTGACAAGGTCACGCTGCAGGGCCGGCTGCGGTACGTCGACCTGCGGCCCACCGATTCGCTGGCCACCCTGGTCGCCGAGCTGTACGACGGCACCGAGGGCGTTCAGCTGATCTGGCTCGGCCGCCGCTCCATCCCCGGTATCGAACCCGGCCGCACCGTCAAGGTCAGGGGCAGGGTGGCCGTCCGGGACGGCCAGAAGGTCATTTACAACCCTGACTACGACTTGCTGCCGGCGCACGCGTGACGGCGGAGCACCCGTCGCATCCGTCCCCCGAGGCCGCGGATCCACATTCTGCGGGACCGCTTCCGCAACACCCGGCACCGCCTCCGTCCACTCAGGGTCGCGGTGGCGCTGGCCTTTCCCGGTTGCTGCCTGACGACCTGTCGGATCGGGCGGCCGGCGAATCCCCACCGAGCGGTGAGTCGGATGACGGCACGGCATTTGATGACGCCGCAGACAGGCCGGAAAAGAAGCCGCCCACCATCTGGGAACAGATGGGCGGCCCGATGGGCATGGTCGACTCCGGCCTTCCCGTTGTCGTTTTCGTCGTTGCCAACGCCATCGGCGGGCTGGGCTGGGGCATCGGAGCGGCCCTCGGCGCCGCCCTCGTCATCGCCGGATTGCGCATCGCTCGCCGCCGCCCCGTCACCCAGGCCATCGCCGGTGTCTTCGGCGTGGCGATCGCCGCTTTCATCGCCTACCGCACGGATTCCGCCAAGGGTTACTTCCTGCTGGGGATCTGGAGCTACCTGATCTACGGCGGCGCACTGTTGGTCTCCATCCTGGTGCGCTGGCCGCTGATCGGCGTCATCTGGGAAGGCATCAACGGGCGCGGCACCGGCTGGCGCGCCGACCGGCGAATGGTTCGCAGGTACGACTGGGCAACCCTGGTCTGGGTGCTCGTGTTCGCCGCCCGCTACCTCGTGCAGAACTACCTGTACGACACCGATCAGGTCGGCTGGCTGGCCGCGGTGCGACTCCTGATGGGTTACCCGGTGTTCATCGTCGCGATCGTGATCTCGGTCTGGATCATTGCCGGCACGAGTGCCATCCGGCTGCCCGAGAGCATGACCCGCAAGCGCTGACGGACTTCAGCGGCGCTGAAGCTCGGCGGTCTTGATGGCCGGCTGGCGGCGCTGACTGACGGTCGATCAGCGCAGTGCCTCGCGGACCTCGGCTTCCACCTCGGTGGAAGCGACGAACAGCAGCTCGTCGCCGGGTTCCAGCGGTTCGTCGGGCTGCGGCACGATCACCCGGCCGCCGCGCAGGATCGTCACCAGGGCGGCGTCCCGCGGCAGGATGAGGTCCCGGACCGGTCGCCCGGCGATGCTGGTGGTGGGCGGCAGCGTCACCTCGACGAGGTTCACCTGTCCCTGGCGCAACGTGAACAGCCGCACCAGGTCGCCGACGGTCACTGCCTCCTCGACCAGCGCGGCCAGGATCCGCGGCGTCGACACCGCGACGTCCACACCCCACGCGTCGGTGAACAACCACTCGTTGCGCGGATCGTTGACCCGGCCGACGACCCGGCCGACGGCGAACTCCGTCTTCGCCAGCAGGGACACCACAAGGTTCACCTTGTCATCACCGGTGCAGGCGATCACGACGTCGCAGGTCTGCAGGCCCGCGTCCTCGAGCAGCGCGACCTCGCACGCGTCGGCGAGCACCCATTCCGCCGCCTCGATCCGGCCCGGCTTGATCGCCTCCGGGTCCCGGTCGATCAGCATCACCTGGTGGCCGTTTTCTACGAGCTCGCCGGCGATCGAACGACCCACAGACCCGGCTCCCGAGCTATCGCGATCCGCATCACAGACCGTCCACCGGGGAGATCGCGGCCTTGTCGGCCACGTCATGGATGTCCTTGGACAGCACCGAGGCGTAGATCAGGTCACCTTCCTGCACAACGGTTTCCGCTGCCGGCAGCAGGCCGCGGCCGAACCTGACGACGAACGCCGTATGGATGCCGACGCCGGATTCCAGCTCCAGCAGCGGTCGTCCGATCCAGTGCCGGTGATATGGCAGGTTGACGATCGTCACGGTGCCGGACGGGTCGCGCCATTCACTGATCAGCCCCTCCGGGATGATCGCGCGCAGCAACCTGTCCGTCGTCCACGGCACGGTTGCGACGGTGGGGATACCGAGCCGCTCGTAGACCTGCGCCCGCTTGGCGTCATAGATCCGGGCGACCACGATCTCGACGTTGAACTGTTCGCGGGCAACGCGGGCGGCGATGATGTTGGAGTTGTCGCCCGAGGACACGGCGGCGAAGGCGTGCGCCTCGGTGATCCGGGCGGCCAGCAGCACGTCCCGGTCGAATCCCATCCCGGTGACCTGCTGGCCGTGGAATTCCGACCCCAGCCGGCGGAACGACGCCGGGTCGCGGTCGATCACCGCGACCGAGTGCCCGGCGCGCCCGAGTTGGCGCGCAAGGGACGACCCGACACGTCCGCAACCCATGACCACGATGTGCACTGGGAGTGACCCTTCCCTGGTGGGCCGATGCCCCGGTTGAACTGCTGCGGTCGGTCGCCAGCCTGGCGGCGCGACGCGTACGCACCGTAGGAAACCTACAACCAGTCTCCGCGCATCGTCTCCGTGGTACCGATCACCGGAGGTGGGATCCATCGGCCTGAACAGGGAGGGATCTGCCTGAAGTGCGAAGCATCTGATGAAGTGGGAAGGATCTGCCTGAAGTGCGAGGGATCTGACTGTGCCTGATGTGATCTACGGACCGTAGGCTCCCCGACGTGTCCAAATTGACCACGGCGGCGAAGCGGGTGCTGGTCGGCCGCCCGTTCCGCAGCGACCGGCTGGCGCACACGCTGCTGCCCAAGCGCATCGCGCTGCCTGTCTTCGCCTCCGACGCGCTCTCCAGCGTCGCGTACGCCCCCGGCGAGATCTTCGCCGTGCTCTCGGTGGCCGGGCTGGCCGCGTACGCCTATGCGCCGTGGATCGCGTGCCTGGTCGCGTTGGTGATGATCGTGGTGGTGGCGTCGTACCGGCAGAACGTGCACGCCTATCCCAGCGGCGGCGGCGATTACGAGGTCGTCACCAAGAATCTCGGGCCCACCTACGGTCTGCTGGTCGCCAGCGCACTGCTGGTCGACTACATCCTGACCGTCGCGGTGTCGACAGCGGCGGGTGTTGCCAACATCGGCTCGGCGATCCCGCTCGTCGGCGACCATCCCGTCTGGTTCTCGGTCGCCATCATCGTGATCGTCTGCGCGCTGAACCTGCGCGGCATCAGGGAGTCCGGCTCCGCCTTCGCCATCCCGGTGTACGCCTTCATCTTCTCGATCTATGCGCTGATCATCACCGGCCTGGTGGAGTACCTCACCGGGGCGGACGTACAGGCCGAAAGCGCCGGCTTCGAGCTGCAGGCCGAGACTGCGCTGTCCGGGTTCGCGTTGTTCTTCTTGCTGCTGCGCGGTTTCTCGTCCGGATCCGCGGCCCTCACCGGCGTCGAGGCGATCTCCAACGGCGTGCCCGCGTTCAAGAAACCGAAGTCCAAGAACGCCGCCACGACGCTGGCGATGATGGCCACGCTGTCGGTGTCGATGATGCTGGGGCTGGTCGCCCTTGCGCTGTACACCGGCGTTCAGTTCGCCGAGGACCCCGCCACCCAATTGGTCGGAGCTCCCGAGGGGTACTACCAGAAGACGTTGATCGCCCAGATCGCCGAGGCCGTCTTCGCCGGATTCCCGGTCGGTTTCTACATCGTCTCGTTCGTCACCGGGTTGATTCTGGTGCTGGCCTGCAACACGGCGTTCAACGGCTTCCCGGTCTTGGGATCGATTCTCGCGCAGGACAGGTTCCTGCCCCGGCAGCTGCACACCCGCGGCGACCGGCTCGCCTTCTCCAACGGCATCGTGTTCCTGGCGGGGATCGCCGTCGTATTGATCGTCGCCTTCCAGGCCGACGTCACGGCGTTGATCCAGCTCTACATCGTCGGGGTGTTCATCTCCTTCACGTTCTCGCAGCTGGGGATGATCAAGCACTGGACCAAGCTGTTGCGGATCGAACAGGACCCGGGCATCCGACGCCGGATGGTGCGCAGCCGGGTGATCAACGCGGTCGGGTTCGCCTTCACCGGCGTCGTGCTGATCATCGTGCTGGTCACCAAGTTCGCCGCCGGAGCGTGGATCACGCTGGTGGCGATCGCGATCATCTTCTACACCATGAAGTCGATCAAGAAACACTACGAGCGGGTCTCGATGGAGATCGCTGCAGACGAGGACGACATGGTGCTGCCGAGCCGGGTGCATTCGCTGGTGCTGGTGTCCAAGCTGCACCTACCGACCATGCGCGCTTTGGCCTATGCCAGGGCCACCCGCCCGGATTACCTCGAGGCCGTCACGGTGAACGTCGATCCCGAGGACACCGCCGACCTGGCGCGGGAGTGGGAGGACCGGCAGATCCCGGTGCCGCTGAAGGTGATCGACTCGCCGTTCCGGGAGATCACCAAGCCGGTGCTGGACTACGTGCGCCGGGTCCGCAAGGACCAGCCGCGGGACATCGTCACCGTCTTCATCCCGGAGTACGTTGTCGGCCACTGGTGGGAACAGTTGCTGCACAACCAGTCCGCATTGCGGCTCAAGGGACGGCTGCTGTTCACGCCCGGGGTGATGGTGACGTCCGTGCCGTGGCAACTGTCGTCGTCGGACGCGCTGGACCAGCGGATCCGGGAGCGCGCGAATCGTGGTCTGTCGGTCCGCGGACCCATGCCCGACGCCACCTATGACGGCGGCCCGTTGGAGTTCCAGCCGGGCGGGCTGTCCGGCAGCCGGGACGACGAGTGAGCCAGGAGCGCGCAACCGGCGCGCTGACCGCGGACGATCTCGCACCCGGTGTCGAGGTGGAACTCGACATCGGTCGGGTCGCGCACGGCGGCCACTGCGTCGCCCGGTTCGACGGCAGGGTGGTGTTCGTCCGCCTGGCGTTGCCGGGGGAGCGCGCGCTGGTCCGGATCACCGAGGCCAAGCGGGGTTCGTTCTGCCGTGGTGAGGCGATCCAGGTGCTCCACAGCGATCCGCGGCGGGTCGATCCACCGTGTCCGCACTTCCATCCCGGCGGGTGCGGCGGTTGCGATTTCCAGCACGCGGACGACTCGCTGCAGCGCGAGATGAAGGCCGCGGTGGTGGCGGAGCAGCTGCTCAGACTCGCCGGGATCGAGCGTGCGGTCGAGGTCAAGCCGTTGCCCGGCAACGGGTTCGGCTGGCGGAGCAGGGTGCGTTGGGCACTGGATCCCGAGGGCCGGATCGGCCCGCGAGGCGTTCGATCGCACCGGGTGGAGGGCATCAACCCCATCGCGCCGTGTCTCATCGCGGTCCCGGAACTGACCCCGCTGGCGGCCTCCGTCGAGGTGCCACCCGGAGTCCGGCCGCCGCAGCGCGGGCGGCGCACACGAGGCGCCGATCGCCGTCCGGCCGGCGGCAGGGGAGCGAATCGGGCCGCCGGGGCGCTGCCCGAGGTCGCACTGTGCAGGGACGCGAACGGCGAGAGCACCGCCACCTGGATCGGGCTGCCGTCCTCGACCGTCGTCCCGGAACGGGCTCTGGGTCGCGAGTTCTCGGTTGCCGCCGACGGCTTCTGGCAGGCGCACGTGAACGCCGCGGACGTGCTGGCCGGCGCGGTCGCCGACGCCATCGCCGACCAGGATCTCGCGGGCCGGGCGGCGTGGGACCTCTACGGCGGGGTCGGCCTGTTCGCCGAGGTGCTCTGCCGGGCCGTCGGACCCGACGGCTCCGTGGTCAGCGTGGAGTCCGATCAGCGTGCGGGTGAACTGGCCGCCGAGAACCTCGCCGGACATCCGCAGGCGAGCGTCACCGTCGGCAAGGTCGAGTACGTGCTGGCCGACCTGCCCGATGCCGTCGATGTGGTCGTGCTCGACCCGCCGCGCAGCGGCGCCGGGCCCGCGCTCTGCGCGGCCATCGCCGAACGGAGCCCGTCGGTCATCGTCTACGTGGCGTGTGACCCAGCGGCACTGGCGAGGGACGCTGCCGCACTGGCCAGGGCCGGGTACCGGCTGGACACACTGGAGGCGTTCGACGCATTCCCGCAGACGCACCACGTCGAGTGCGTCGCGCGTTTCCTGCCCTGACCGGGCACGCCTGTTCCCCGCACAGGGCACGTTTCCTGTCCTGACGGACACGGTGCGTCGACCGGCAGACCGGCAGGGTGACGGTCCCTTGACCTCCGGGTGCGTGGGGAGGAAGCTCCGAAAACCGCATGTATCGGGGCGGCGGTGTGGTGGCTCTTGGAGTCATCACAAGCCGTTGCCGCCTGTCCGGCGGTGTTCTCGCCCCGTGGCGGAGGATTCCCATGACGATGTCCGTAACGCACCAGCACACTTCGCCCGATCCGGCCGCACCCGAGGCGGCGTCGGTGATCTGCCCGCAGCCGGCAGAGGAAGTCGTCGATGTGCTGTTCCCGTTGGTCGACGACGAGGAGTGGCCGCCGTATCCGGCCGAGCAGGTCGACGCGGTGCTGCTGAGCCACGACCTCGCCGAGATCCGCGGCGTGCCGTGGTTCGCCACCAACCTGAGCCGGGGCGACATCGTCAGCGTCCGGCATGACGGCATCGGCTATGTCGGCGGCGCCATCGTCAGCCGCGGCGGGCATTCCACGATCCACGTGATGGCCACCTCAGCGGCCGAGCTGACCCCGATCGTCGAGCAGCTGCGCGCGCTGGGAGCGGGGACCGCCAGCGGCCTCACGCCGCCGATGTTGACCGTCGACGTGCCGGAGAACTGTTCACTGGAAGCCGTTCTCGATGTGCTGGCGGACGCCGAGTCGATGACGTGCGCGCACAGTGTCGCGAGCCGGCAGCACCGGAGCCCGGTCACCCACTGACGTCGCGCGCGGCCGCATCTGCGCACTCGATCGCACCTCCGCCCGTCGTCGGGCGGTCCGTCAGCCGTGCCCGGCGGCAGCGGCGGCACTCGGAGCTTGCTTCCTCTGACGACACCTGCCCTGCAACACCTGCCCTGCAACACCTCCTGCAACACCTGCTGCAACACCTGCGCGCTACCACTCGCCTGCGCGGTGGACGCCCACGTCACCGCCGAACCCTCGAAAGGCCACCGACCCGTGAATGCCCCGACCCTGACGACCCTGACGGCGACCGATCTGCCCGCGTTGGCGGACCTGACCGGCCGGGTCATCTCGCCCACCGACCCTGATTACGACACCGCGCGGCAGGCCTGGAACCTCGCCGTCGACCAGCGGCCGGCGCTCGTCGTGCTGGCCGCCACCGCGGACGACGTCGCTGCCACGGTCCGGTTCGCCGCCTCCGCGGGACTTCGGGTCGCACCGCAGGGCACCGGCCACAACGCGGCCCCCTTGGGTGACCTCGGCCGGACGATCCTGCTGCGGACCGATCTGATGCGTGAGGTCACCGTCGACCCGGCCGCGCGATCCGTCCGGGTGGGCGCGGGTGTGCTGTGGGGCGAGGTCACCGCCGCACTCTCGCCGCTCGGACTGACCGCCCTCGCCGGCTCGTCGGCCGATGTCGGCGTCGTCGGCTACACGCTCGGCGGCGGCTACAGCTGGCTCAGCCGCAAACACGGGCTCGCGGTCTCCCGAGTCAGCGCCGTCGAACTGGTGACGGCGGACGGCCGTTTCCACCGGGTCGACGCGGTCAACGAGCCGGACCTGTTCTGGGCGATCCGCGGCGGCGGGGCGAACGTCGGTGTCGTCACCGCGCTGGAATTCGGCGTCCTACCGCTGTCGGAGATCTACGGCGGCAACCTCTTCTTCCCGATCGAGCGCGCCCGCGAGGTGCTCGGCGCCTACGCCCGGTGGAGTGCGGACGCGGACGAGGCTGCCACCACCTGTGTCCGCCTGCTCCGCGTGCCGCCACTGCCGGACGTCCCGGAGCCGTTGCGTGGCAAGGCGTTTGCCGTGATCAACGGTGCTGTCGACGCGCCGGCCGGGCAGGCGCAGGAGCTGCTCGCCCCGCTGCGGGCGCTCGGCCCGGTGATGGACACGTTCGACGTCATGCCGACCGCGGCGCTGGCCATGATCCACATGGACCCGCCGACTCCGGTGCCCGGCGTGGGTGACGGCATGATCCTGGACGCGCTGACCGACGACACCATCGACGTGCTCATCGCCGCTGCCGGACCGGCTGCCGACACCGCATTGCTCACGGTCGACATCCGAGCGCTGGGCGGCGCGGCCGGGCGTCCGGATGCGGCCGGCGGTGCGGTCGATTCGCTGCCCGGCAGGTACCTGGCGTTCGGCGTCGGCATCCCGATGACACCTGAGGTCGGTGCTCGCCTGTACGGCGAACTCACCGCCCTGCGGGACGGGCTGGCACCGTGGGCCGACAACCGTGGCTACACCAACTTCCACGAACGTCCGGCGCCCGCCGAGCATTTCTTCGACGCCGACACGCTGGCCAGGCTGCGGACCGTTGCCGAGCGGTGGGACCCGTCACAGCTGTTGCAGCCCAACCACTCCGTCCGCTGACGGCGCGACCCGCAGTGGTCCGCGCGCCCGCTGCCGACCTCTCACGGATCAGCAGCGGGCCGCCTGCCACCGGACGAGCCGCCCCGGGCTGTTGGTGATGATTGCGTCCACCCCGGCGGCCGTCAGCTCCTCCCACTCGTGCTCGTCGTCGGCGGTCCAGGCGGCCACCGCGATGCCGGCGGCCCGGAGCTCTCCCACGATCCCGGGCCGGCCGAGCACCGCCCGGCACTCGGGGTTGTAGGCAACGGCGCCGAGCTCGCGGCATCGAGCCACCGGATCGCCGTCCAGCTGCTCGACGAGCAGGCCGAACGGCCGTCGGGGGGCCAGTTCGGCCAGCCGCCGGAGCACCTGCACCTCGAAGGATTGGAGGAACACCAGCTCCTCGCAACGATGGATTTCGATGGCTTCCAGCACGGTGGCCAGCTGTCGCGAGGTGTGGTCGCCCTTGAGTTCCAGCAGCAGCGCCCGCTCGGTCCCGCGGGCGTGCGTCAACGCCGCCAGCAACGTCGCGAGCGACGGCACCGTCTCCTCCGGCAGTCCGCGGATACCGACGGCGGCCACCTCGGTCGACAACCGCTCCCGCACCGATCCGGTCCCGGTCGTGGTCCGGTCCAGTGTCTGGTCGTGCAGGATGACCGGCACCCCGTCGGCGGTCGGTTGGGTGTCGGCCTCCACCCACCGGGCACCGGCCGCCCAGGCTGCCTCGAACGAGGGCAGTGTGTTCTCCGGCACGTCGGCCGCCGACCCGCGGTGGCCGATGACCACGGGCAGCCGGCCGCGCCGGCGAGGCGCTGCGGCGACGCCCGCTGCGCCGGAATCGGACGTTCGTTCCGGATCCCTGCGGTGACCGGCACAGCCGGGCGCGGATCGATCTGGTGCCTGCTCCCGTTCCATGCGCGGGCAGATTACCGGTGCCGATGAACCGCGCCACCTCGTTGCACGTCCTGCCGCCGCGCCGACGGCACGGGGTACTCGCAGGGCGGTACCGTCGCTGGGTGGATCCCGTCGCGTCGGCGGTCTGCACGGCTGCCTCCGGGCCGCCGGGGATCACCCGCGGGGTCGGCAAGAGCGACCCGGCACGGGACAGAGGGAGGCGTCGGTGACAGAGCAGGGCCCGTCGGCACGGGGGAACCGGTCGCCCGTTGACCCGTCGAACGCGTTGCCGGCCGACGCGGAGGGCGCCGCGCAGGTCGACCTGTCCGATCTGTCGCCGGCCCGGCTCCGGGCCATGTCCGCTGAGCAGCGCGCGGTGCTGGCCGCCCGGATCCGCGGGTTCCTGGTGGAGCAGACGTCCAAGCGCGGCGGGCACCTCGGGCCCAACCTCGGCGTGGTCGAGCTGACGATGGCGCTGCACCTGGTGTTCGACTCGCCGCGGGACCCGATCCTGTTCGACACCGGCCATCAGGCCTACGTGCACAAGATCCTCACCGGCCGCGCCGACCGGTTCCCCGCCCTGCGCACCCGCAACGGGTTGTCGGGCTATCCGAGCCGAGCCGAATCCGAGCACGACTGGATCGAGAACTCGCACGCCTCGACCTCCCTGTCCTACGCCGACGGGCTGGCCAAGGCGCTGACCCTGCGGCACGAGACGGACCGCACGGTGGTGGCCGTCATCGGTGACGGTGCGCTCACCGGCGGGATGGCCTGGGAGGCGTTGAACAACATCGCCGGCGCCCCGCACCGGCCGCTGGTCATCGTGCTGAACGACAACGGGCGGTCGTATGCGCCGACCACCGGTGGGATGGCCCAGCGGTTGGCCGCGATGCGGCTGCGACCCGGTTACGAGCGGATGCTCGGGCGGGTCAAGCACACCCTGCCGAAGGCGCCGGTCGTCGGCCGGCCGCTGTACTCGGCCCTGCATGCCGCGAAGTCCGCGGTCAAGGATTGGCTGATCCCGCAGACGATGTTCGCCGATCTGGGCCTGAAGTATCTGGGACCGATCGACGGGCACGACGTCGAGGCGCTGCAGACTGCGCTGCAGGCTGCCAGGGATTTCCGCGGTCCGGTGCTGGTGCACTGCGTGACCCGCAAGGGCGAGGGGTACCCGCCGGCGGAGTCCGACGACGCGGAGATGATGCACTCCCCGCCCGCGTTCGACCCCACGACCGGCAAACCGACGGCCGCCAGCAGTACGACCTGGACGCACGTGTTCGGCCGGGAAATGGTGGTCGCCGGCGCCGAGCGTCCGGACGTCGTCGCCATCACCGCTGCCATGTGCGGACCGACCGGCCTGACCCCGTTCGCCACCGCCTTCCCGGACCGGTTCTTCGACGTCGGGATTGCCGAGCAGCATGCGATGACCTCCGCCGCGGGACTGGCGATGGGCGGCATGCACCCCGTCGTCGCGGTCTATGCGACCTTCTTGAACCGGGCGTTCGACCAGCTGCTGATGGACTGCGCGCTGCACCGGCTCGGCGTCACTGTGGTGCTCGACCGGGCCGGCGTCACCGGGGAGGACGGGCCCAGCCATCACGGCATGTGGGACATGTCGCTGGCCGCGATGATCCCGGGGCTCCGGATGGCCGCGCCGCGGGACGCCGCGACCCTGGCCGAGGAGTTGTCCGAGGCCCTGGATGTCACCGACGGTCCCACTGTGCTGCGCTTCCCCAAGGGCGCGGTCGCCACGACAGTGCCTGCGGTGCGGCGCTTCCGGCACCTCGACGGTGACATCGGGACGGCCGCGGCGGTGGATGCCAAGGCCGGCGTCGACATCCTTGCCGAACCCGCCGAGGGGCAGGAGCAGGACGTGCTGCTCGTCGCGGTCGGCGCCTTCGGTGCACTGGCGGTCGAGGCTGCTGCGCGGCTCGCGCAGCAGGGCATCGGCGTCACGGTCGTCGACCCACGGTGGGCGCTGCCGGTACCGACCGAGATCGGGGTGCTGGCCGTTCAGCACGGGCTCGTCGTGACGGTCGAGGACGGCGGGCGGTCCGGCGGTGTCGGTGCCGCGGTCACCGACGTGCTGGCCGGAACCGGCGTGCCCGTGCAGGTCCTCGCGATTCCGCAGCAGTTCCTGGAGCCGGCGCCCCGCGCTGAACTCCTCGGCGACCTGGGGTTGACCGCGCAGGCGGTGGCCAGGGGCATCACCGAGGAGATCGCCAGGACCACCCAGGATCCGGCTGCCGCGAGCGACGACCGGCTGGCCGGCGACCGCGACGCCGGCGCCGCGGGCTGAGCGGGTCCGGCAACCATGCGCGTGCTCGTGGTGGAGGACGCCCGGCGGCTGGCGGACGCCATCGCCCGCGGGTTGCGTGCCGAGGGAATGGCCGTCGACGTCGCCTATGACGGCAAGGAGGGCCATCACAAATCGACCTTCACCCGCTATGACGTCGTCGTGCTCGACCGCGACCTGCCGGAGATGCACGGGGATGACCTGCTCGCGGAGATCGTGGCCGCGGGTGACATCACCCGGGTACTGATGCTCACCGCATCCGCCGGGGTGGACGACCGGGTGGACGGCCTCTCACTCGGCGCGGACGACTACCTGTCCAAGCCGTTCGCGTTTCCCGAACTGGTCGCACGGGTGCGCGCGCTGGGCCGCCGGGCAACCCCCGCCGCGCCGCCGGTGCTGCGCGCAGGCGAGCTGGAGCTCGATCCTGCGCGGCACACCGTCAGCCGGGCCGGTCGCCCGATCGACTTGACCCGCAAGGAGTTCGGGGTGCTGGAGGTGCTGCTGGCCGCCGCCGGTTCTGTGGTGTCCAGCGAGGAACTCCTGGAGCGGGTGTGGGACGAGAACGCCGACCCCTTCACCACGACCGTGCGGGTGACGATGATGACCCTGCGTCGCAAGCTGGGTGAGCCGGTGATCATCGACACGGTGGTCGGCGCCGGCTACCGGGTCCTTCCTGCATGAACCGTTGGCGGTCACGTTGAACACCATGCGGACCGTTCACCGGATGGAAGATGCCGGCGCCGGATGAGTGCCGTCGCCGTGACCGGGTCATCGACCCGGGCGCCCCTTCGGCAGGGGCTCCGGCTCCGGTTGACGCTGCTGTCCACCGCCCTGCTGGCGCTGATCGGGGCGTTGCTGCTGGCGCTGTCCTACCTGGTGGTCGGGCGCGTCGTCGGCGCACTGCCGCAGTTCCCGCCGGGCACATCGGTGCAGATCGGCGACCGGGTGATGGACGCATCGGAGGCGGCCGCCGAGGTGGCGGCACAGGGCCGGCAGACGGTGCTGATCGTCGGGCTGATCGCCTTCCCGCTGCAGGTGGTGGCGGGTGCCCTGCTGTCCTGGGTGTTGATCGGCCGCACCCTCCGACCGCTGTTCACACTGACCAGGACGGCCCGCGCGCTGTCGGAATCCTCGCTGGATCAACGGATCCGGCTCGACGGTCCGCGAGATGAGGTCGCCGACCTCGCCGACACCTTCGACGACATGCTCGACCGGCTGCAGGCGGCATTCGACGCCGAGCGGCGCTTCGTCGCCAACGCCTCCCACGAGTTGCGCACCCCGCTGGCAGTGATCCGGACGGAGGTCGAGGTGACGATGGCGGATCCGGACGCCGATGCTGCCGACCTGCGACGGATGGGTGGTGTGGTCCTGGAGGCGACGGACCGGGCGAACAGGTTGCTGACGTCGCTGCTGGTGCTGGCCCGCACCCAGGCCCGCGGCGTGTCGGTGCGGCAGCCGGTGGATCTCGCCGCGCTGGTCCGCCCGGCCCTGAACGCCGTCGCAGCAGAGCTGACCGAGCGGGATCTTGCCGTCTCGGTCACCGGTACAGGGGCTGTGGTCCACGGTGATCCGGCATTGCTGGAGCGGTTGGTCGGCAATCTCGTCGAGAACGCCGTGCGCCACAACGTGACCTCCGGCTGGATCAAGATCAGGACCGGAAGTGTTGACGGCACAGGCACTCTCGATGTTGCATCATCCGGTGCGGTGATCGAACCGGATGCCTGCGCGGAACTGTTCGAGCCGTTCCGGCAGGGCCGCCGTGCGCGAATCGGATCCACTGATCAAGATGGTCGGAGCACCGGCCTGGGGTTGTCCATCGTCCGTGCCGTGGTGGCCGCGCACGATGGAAGCGTTGGCGCAGACCCGGTCCCGGGTGGGGGACTGCAGGTGACGGTGCGGCTGCCGGCAGATTCCGGCGGACGCGGCAAAGCCTGAAAGGAACAGTCGAATGTTGCTGACCCGCGCGGTCGCGGAGGGCATCAGGGACGGCGCCGTCACGGCCGTGTTCCGTCGCTGGGACGCGCCGCGGGTGCGGCCAGGCGGAACGCAGCGGACCCAGGCAGGCGTGGTGCGTTTCGTGTCGGTCCAGCCGGTCGACCCCGCCGAGCTCACCGACACCGATGCCGTCAACGCCGGCATGGGGTCGCTGGCAGAACTGGAGAAGGCCAACGCCCGCGGCCGAGGATCCCAGCTGTACCGGATCGGCGTGACGTTCGATCGGCCGGACGAACGGGTTGCGTTGCGCGACACACTGCCCACCGCAACCGATGTCGCGGTGATCAGCGCAGCACTCGACCGGATGGATCGCGGCCGGCCGACCGGGCCGTGGACCCGGCAGATCCTGCGGTTGATCGCCGCCAGGCCGGCCGTGCGCGCCCCGGACCTGGCGGCGTCCCTGGGCCGGGAGACACAGCCGTTCAAGATCGACGTGCGGAAGTTCAAAGAGCTCGGCCTGACCCACAGCCTCGAGGTCGGCTACGAGTTGTCGGCCCGCGGCAAGGCGTACCTGGAGCTGTCGGGGGACGACGCCGCTCCGGTCCAGCCGGCCGGTGGCGCGCCTGCGGCCCAGACGCACCACCGGCCTCGCGCTGACGCACCTGCCGAACGTCCTCCAGCAGGTACCTGACGGCAGTCCGCGGGTACTCAGCGGTGGCCGACGTGTCCCGCGTTCTCCGTGATCGAAGCCAGGTCCGCGCTGACTTCGTACATCACCGGGGCGCCGTCCTTGGTGCCGAGGACGTCGTAGGAGCCGTCGGGGTCCTTGCGGACGGTGGTGACGGTGACGGTGGAGTCCTTGGCGACGACGGCTGCGGTGACCTTGGCCAGTTCGTCGCCGGTCACCGGGGTGTCGGTGCTTTCCGCTCCGCCGTCGCGGCCGCCGGGGCCGCCAGGGCCGCCAGGGCCCCGGCCGTGGCCGGTGTCCTCGGTGATGGTGGTCAGGTCGGCGCTGACTTCGTAGATGATCGGGGCGCCGTCCTTGGTGCCGAGGACGTCGTAGGAGCCGTCGGGGTCCTTGCGGACGGTGGTGACGGTGACGGTGGAGTCCTTGGCGACGACGGCTGCGGTGACCTTGGCCAGTTCGTCGCCGGTCACCGGGGTGTGAGCGCCGCCTGGGAGGCCCGGCGGCGGTGCGGTGTCGTCGGAGGACTGTGCGACGCTGGCCGTTCCGGGCACGGTCTCGGCGTTCGCAAGTGCTGCGCCGCCCAATGCGACGGCCCCGGCCGCCGCCGTGACCAGGACGGCCACGCCGATCTTGCTGACAGACATGTGATGTGCTCCTTCGGTGGGGTCGGCGACATCGCCGACTCGGTCGTTCCACCGGAGGCTCCGTCGGCGACCTGTGCCGACGCTGTGACCAGGCCCAGCAGGAACTGCGACAGACCGGACCGAAGCGGCTCGGCGGGCGTCAGCGCCGCTGTGCCAGGCCCTTGACGTACGACGCCTGTCCGGCGTGCTGCAACCCGTCGGAGACGACGCTGATCAACCGGACGCCGAGGGTGACCGGCGGGTCCCAGTTCGTGTCGACGACCCTGTCCAGTTCAGCGTCCGAGAGGCCGGACAAGTGCACGCGGGCCGCCTCGTGCACGGCATCGAGATAGCCGGTGAGCAGATCCGCCGCGACCCGGACCCGGCCGACCTCCTCGGGATTCTGCCCGTACCCGGTGGCGTCCTCGTCGAAGGGCAACCCGAAGCGCTCCGCCCAGCCTTGCTCGGCCCAGACCTGCGGCGTGCCGAAGGCATCTGCCAGATGGTCGTCCTGAACCCGGCCGATGTGCCAGGCGAGCCAGGCGATGGTGTTCGCCTCCGGGTCCGCCCGGTAGGTCAGGGTACCGACGTCGAGGCCGTCAACCACCCGGTGCACGGTCTGCCTCACCCGGTCGAAGGCGTCGAGCAGGAGTTCGGAGGTGTTCATACGCAACCCTTCTGGGAAGTGCCGATGGGGTCCGCGTCGAGGCTAGCCCCGGCCATCCGTGCTGCCCTCAGGGGTGGGCGCTCACCACCGGACGTCATTCCGACCGCACCGCGAATGTCGCCGATGCGGGGTGAATCACCTCCCATGGGTGAGACACGGCGCCGCCGAGTTCCCTATTGTCCTCCCGTGACCATCCGCTTTGTGCCTCTTTGCACCCTTCGTACCTGCAGCCCGGAGATTCACCGCTGCCCGGAGATTCACCGATGAGCAGCCTGCTGACCCGGCTGACGCCCGACGCCTTCCGGGGTTACAAGCCGGCCTGGCTGCGCACCGACATCGTCGCCGGAGTGACGCTCGCCGCCGTCGCCATCCCCGAGACCATGGGGTACACCTCGATCGCGCAGGTGCCGGTGGTCACCGGTCTGTACACGGTCATCTTCCCGGCTCTGCTGTTCGCGTTGCTGGGCTCGTCGCGCCTGCTGGTGGTCGGCGCCGACTCCGCGACCGCCGCCATCCTGGCCGCCGGGCTGGCCAGCCTGGGTATCGCCGGACTCAATCCGTACTCGCCGGAATGGCTGGCGTACACGTCGCTGACGGCGCTGGTGTGCGGCGCCCTGCTGCTGTTGGCGCGGCTGCTGCGGCTGGGGTTCATCGGCGATTTCCTGTCCTCATCGGTGTTGATCGGCTTCCTCACCGGCGTGGGGATCCAGGTCTTCACCGGCCAGATCCCCGACATGCTCGGGATCGCCAAGGGAACGGGTACGTGGTTCCAGCAGCAGTGGTGGACGATCACCCACCTGTTCGATGCGAACCTGCCGACCGTTGCCTTTGCGGTGGGCACCCTGGCCATCATTCTCGGCTTCAAGAAGTTCCTGCCCAAGGTGCCGGGAGCGATCGTGGCGGTGATCGGATCGATCATCGTGGCGACCGTGATGGACGTCGGTCAGGACGGTGTTGCACTGGTGGGCACGGTGCAGGGCGGCTTCCCGCCGATCGGGTTGCCGTCGGGTGTCGGCTGGTCGGACATCACCGCGGTGATCGGTGTCGCGTTCTCCTGCTTCGTGCTGATCATCGCGCAGAGTGCCGCGACCTCACGCAGTTTCGCGATGCGGCACGGCCAGAAGGTGGACGTCAACCGGGACATCGTCGGCCTCAGCGGGGCCAACTTCGCCGCCGGCCTCACCGGCACGTTCGTCGTCAACGGAAGTCCGACCAAGACGCAGATCCTCGACGAGCAGAAGGGTCGCACGCAGCTGGCGAACATCACGATGGCTGCGGTGGTGCTGATCGTCGTCATGTTCCTCACCGGGTTGCTGACGAACATGCCCAAGGCCGTACTCGGTGCCATCGTCTTCCTGATCGGTGTCGACCTGATCGACATCCCGGGCCTGCGGCGGGTGTGGCAGGCACGCCGCAGCGAATTCTTCATCGCGGCGCTGACCGGCATCGTGGTCTTCGCCATCGGCGTCGAGCAGGGCATCATCCTGGCGATCGTCGCCTCGATCCTGGAGATGATCCGCCGGCAGTACCGCCCGGAGCGCTTCGTCGTCGGGGTCGACAAGGGGGGCGCCGCCACCTACACCAAGGCGACTCCGGGAACGCAGAGCGCGCCCGGGCTGATCGTCTTCCGGTATGACGCGGACCTGTTCTATGCCAATGCCAACCGCTTCTCGGACGACGTTCAGGCGCTGATCACCGGAGCACCCGACCCGGTGCGGTGGCTGGTGCTGGACTGCACGTCCATCCCGGACGTCGACTACTCCGCAGGGCTGGCCATCGACGGCCTGGTTGCCTTCGTCCACGAACACGGAGCGGTGTTCGCCCTCGCCGGCCTCGACCCCGACCTGCACACGACGCTGACGAAGCAGGGCGTTCTGCAGATGCTGAACGCGGACCACATCTACGGCTCCGTCGACGACGCGGTGACGGCATTCCGGGCACTGCCGGCGCCGACCGGGCCTGCGACAGCGCCCGCGCCTGCTGGGCCGCCGAACCCCGGTGGAGCCGGCGCGTCCTGATCTCGGCCGCTGCGCCGTTTCGGTTGCAGAACGCCTGCGCCGTGGCCGCAATCGCGTCGCAGCACCCGGGTGGGAAGTGGCCGGCGCTCTCGGCCGACCACTTCCGCCTCACGTGCGCAGGGCGTCAGGCGCCGGGGTCAGGCGCCGGGGTCGGGGTCGGGGTCGGGGTCGGTCGCACACTGTGCAGGCACCCGTTGCGGCTGCAACCGAACCGTTTTCGGCCGTTGCCGATCTTTGCCGGGTCGGAGGGTGGAGCGGTCACAGGGCCCCGTCACCGGGAGTTGTTGTCGCCGGATGGCGCCGTGGCCTGACGCCGCGGGGGCGATGCTCGTGTCGTGGGTGCGATGCTCACGCTGCAAGCAGGAGGATCCCGTGGGCAGGCGGGATTGAGGGTCGCGCGGCTCGCACCGAGCCGGGCGATGGGTGCCGGTGGCGGCGGAGCGGACTGGAGGACAGGGTGCACCCGAACGCAACTGTGGTGGCGGAGGCATTGACGTCAGCGGGCGCGCAGGGCACGGTGCGCCAACTCGAGGACTCGGCGAGAACCGCCGCGGAAGCGGCCGCCGCGCTCGGCTGCCCGGTCGGCGCGATCGCCAACAGCCTGGTCTTCATGGCCGACGACCAACCCGTGTTGATCCTGACCAGCGGTGCGCACCGCGTCGACACCGCCCACGTGGCAACTCTTCTGGGAGTACGCAGGGTGCGACGGGCCACGCCCGAACAGGTCCGCGCCGCGACCGGCCAGCCCATCGGCGGGGTGGCTCCGGTCGGGCATCCGAAGCCGGTCCGGACTCTGGTCGACACCGACCTGCAGCAGTACGAGGTGGTCTGGGCGGCCGGCGGGACACCACACGCGGTCTTCCCGACCACCTACCCCGAGCTGCTCCGGATCTGCTCGGCCGAGCCGGTCACCGTTCAGCCGCCGTCCTGATCGCCGTCGAACACTGCTGTTGCGGCGGGCTTGATCAGCCGGCCAGCGATTCCGCGGTGATGCCGCGGGTACGTCGCGGGTTGCCCACCAGGATCGAAGGCTTGGCCGGCAGTACCAGCGTCGCGATGTCCAGGCCCCGGGTCCGGCGGGGATTGCTGACGAAGGCAGTGCTGACGACGGCGGCGAAGGAGGACGGGGCAGCAGCCGTGTCGGCGGCCGGGGCGGGGGTGTGAGCGGACGTCGTCATGTCGGCACCTTCGTTTCGCGGGAGTGGGTAGCGGGCGGACAACTGCTCCGCTGTTTGCTGAGCATGACGCATCACCCCAGTGTTGATGACGTTCTGTCGCCTTACTCACTCCGCAGGACGCAAAAGCCACCCAAAAGAGCGAACACGCCGCCGAATCAGTCGATTCGGCGGCGCGTTACGTTGCTGTTACCGGCGTCAAACGGGCAAGGTTGCCACGCCCGGCGCAGCGAAGCGCCGGCCGCCGATCGCGCGCTCGGAAACACCTGTCCGGTCCAGATAGGGGGTGATCCCGCCGAGCCAGAACGGCCAGCCGGCGCCGGTGATGACGCCGAGATCAAGATCCGCGGAGTCGGCAACGACACCCTCGTCGAGCATCAGCCGAGCCTCCTGCGCCAGCGCGACCAGCACGCGATCCAGGACCTGCTCAGCGGTCGACGGGCGATCGCCCTGGACCAGCAGCGCGGCGATCTCCGGATCGAGGATCTGCTTGCCGTTGTCATCCCAGCTCAGCAGCGTCCGGTGGCCGCCGGCCACGATGCGCTGCAGGTTCGCCGAGATCGGGAACCGGTCGCCGAAGGCCTCGTGCAGCGTCTCCTGCACGTGCAGGGCCACAGCAGGCCCGGTGAGCTGGGTGAGCATCAGCGGGCTCATCGGCATCCCGAGCGGCTCGAGCGCCCCGTCGGCGACCTCGGGCGGTGTGCCCTCGTCGATGGCCGCGAGCACCTCGCCCATGCTGCGCAGCAGCAGGCGGTTCACCACGAACCCGGTGGCGTCCTTGACCAGGATCGGGCCCTTCTTGAGCGACTTCGCGAGGGCGAAAGCCGTTGCCAGCGTGACGTCGTCGGTCTGTTCACCGCGGATGATCTCCAGCAGCGGCATCACCGCGACCGGGTTGAAGAAGTGGAATCCGACCACCCGCTCCGGTTGCTGCAGATCCGCTGCCATCGCGGAGATCGACAGCGATGAAGTGTTGGACGCCAGCACGGTCTGCGGCCCGACGAACCTCTCCAGCTCCGCGAAGACCTGCTTCTTGACGGCGAGTTCCTCGAAGACGGCCTCGACGACGAAGTCCGCGTCGGCGAACGCCGCGTAGTCGAGCGAACCGGTGACCAACGCGGTGAGCCGGTTCGCCTCGTCATCGCTGATCCTCCCCTTGGACCGCAGCTTCTCGACGTCCCGGGCGACGCCGGCCAGGCCCTTGTCGAGCCGGGCCTGGTCGACGTCGGTCATCACCACGGGAACGTGCAGGTTGCGGGCGAACAGCAGCGCGAGCTGGGAGGCCATCAGGCCGGCACCGATGACGCCGACCTTGGTCACCCGCCGGGCCAGCGAGGCGTCGGGCGCTCCCGCGGGCTTGCGGGCCCGCTTCTGCACGAGGTTGAACGAGTACACCCCGGCGCGGAACTCCTGGCTCATGATCAGGTCCACCAGCGCCTCACGCTCCGCGGCCAGCCCGGCCTCCAGGTCCGTGGTGCGGGACAGTGCGATCATCTCCAGCGCGCGGTAAGGCGACAGCGCCGCGCCGTGCGTGCGCATGTCGGCGATGACCTTCCCGCGTTCCAGTGCGGCCGCCCACTCGTCGTCGGTAGCGCCGCGGAACTCGCTGCGTGCCACCGTGATCGAGCCGTCCAGGACCCCCGTCAGCCAGGCCAGCGACTGCTCCAGGTAATCGGCCGCATCGAGCACGACGTCCACCACGCCGAGGCGCAAGGCGTCCTTCGGCTTCATCATGCGGTTCTGATTCAGCGCGTTCTCGACGATCACCGTGACGGCGTTCTCCGGCCCGGCGATGCGCGGCAGCAGCTGGGTGCCGCCCCAGCCGGGCAGGATGCCGAGGAATACCTCGGGCAGCGCCATCATGGCGGCGTTCGCGGCCAGCGTCCGGTAGTCGCAGTGCAGGGCCAGTTCGACGCCGCCGCCGAGGGCCGCTCCGTTGACGAAGGCGAACGTGGGGATGCCCGACGTCCCGAGGCGGCGGAAGACGCGGTGACCCAGCGCGCCGATCTGCGCCGCGCTCTCCCGATCCGCCACCATCCCGGCCTGCGACAGGTCCGCACCGACGGCGAAGATGAACGGCTTGCCGGTGACCGCGATGGCGTCCGGGGCTGCGTCGACGGCGGTGGTGATGGCCGCGTCGAGGCTCTCCAGGCCGAGCGGGCCCAGCGTGCTCGGCCGGGTGTGATCGCGCCCGTTGTCCAGGGTGATCAGTGCGACCCGGCGGCTGCCGCCCGGCGCCGCGGCGGAGGGCACCTCGACGATCCTGGTGAACGCGTGCGTCACCACCTCGGCGGTGGCACCGGATTCCCGTCCTGAAGTTGTTGCTGCGCGAGGCTTCTCGATCGTGCTCACAGGCTGCTCCCGGCGGTGAGGTCGGTGTCGGTGGTCCCTGTGCGGGCGTCGGTGCCGGCATCGGTAGCGGCGTCGGGGGAGGGTCCGTCCGCGGCGTAATGCGGGTTCTCCCAGATCACCGTGCCGCCCATGCCGAGCCCGACGCACAACGTCGTGAGTCCGTAACGGACGTCGGGACGCTCCTCGAACTCGCGGGCGAGCTGCGTCATCAAACGCACCCCGGATGACGCCAGCGGATGGCCCATCGCGATGGCGCCGCCATAGGGATTCACCCGCTCGTCGTCATCGGCGATGCCGAAGTGATCGGTGAACGCCAGCACCTGAACCGCGAACGCCTCGTTGATCTCGATCAGCCCGATGTCGTCGATGGTGAGACCCGCTGTGCGCAATGCCTTCTCGGTCGCAGGGATGGGGCCGGTGCCCATTGTCTCCGGCTCGACGCCGGCAAAGGCGAACGACACCATCCGCATCCGGACCGGCAGGCCGAACTCCTCGGCGACGTCGGCGGCCACCAGCAGGCAGCCGGTGGCACCGTCGGTCAGGCCGGAGGCGTTCCCGGCGGTCACCCGGCCGTGCGGCCGGAACGGCGTGCGCAGATTCTCCAGGCCGTCGAGAGTCGTTCCGGGACGGGGCAACTCGTCCGCGCCGGCCAGCCCCCAACCCTGCTCGGAGCGGGTCGCGATCGGCACCAGGTCCGGTCCGATCTTGCCATTGGCCAGCGCCTTGGCGTACTTCTCCTGGCTGGCGACGGCGTAGGCGTCGGCCCGCTGCTTCGTCAGATGCGGGTAGCGGTCATGCAGGTTCTCGGCCGTCGAACCCATCATCAACGCGGAGGGATCGACGAGCTTGTCGGCGACGAAACGCGGGTTGGGGTCAGCACCCTCGGCCATCGGGTGATGGCCCATGTGCTCGACACCACCGGCGATGACGACGTCGTACGCGCCCACCGCGATCCCGGAGGCGACCGTGGTCACGGCCGTCATCGCACCGGCGCACATCCGGTCGATCGCGAAGCCGGGCACCGTCTTCGGCAGACCGGCGAGTATCGCCGCGGTCCGCCCGATCGTCAGGCCCTGGTCACCGATCTGGGTGGCGGCGGCGATGGCGACCTCGTCGATGCGCTCCGGAGGCAACGCGGGCTGGCGGCGCAGGAGTTCGCGGATCACCTTCACCACCATGTCATCGGCCCGGGTCTGCCAGTACTGACCCTTCTCGCCGGCCTTCCCGAACGGCGTTCGCACGCCTTCGACGAACACGACGTCGCGCAGGGTTCGCTGCGGTGGCGCTGCTCTGTCGAATCCGGCGGGGGTGGGTGGTGCTGATGCCGCTGAGACCACGGACGTGCTCCCTCTCATCTGGCGGGCAGGAATGTATGGCTGCCCGGTGCCGCTCACGGATCGCCCCGCAGCGCAGTCGGCCGACGGAAGGCGCTCCGCCGGCATGCCGGGGGGCCATCGCGGTCATGCTACTCCGGATGTTACTGACCGGTAACTTCGGTGGCGGCGACGGTCGCGGTTCCGGTCCCGGCGTCCAGCGCCCTGGCCAGCAGCGGTGCGGTCAGCTCGATCTGCCACGGGCGGGCACCGCGTTCCTCCAGTGCCCGCGGGATGTCGGCGGCCGCCGGCGGTGCCCACAGAATCCGGCGGACTGCGTCCGGCGACACCAGGTTCTCCACCGGCATCGCAATCCGCTCGGCCAGCTCGGCCAGTGCTGCCCTGGCGGCCTGCAACCTCGCTGCGGCGACCGGGTCCCGGGAGGACCACTTCGCGGGGGCGGGTGGCCCGTCACCGGGCAGCCGCACCGGCGGCAACTCGTCGGCCGGCAGGGCCAGGCCGCGGGCGATGGCGGCCAGCCACACAGCGGCACTGCGCCGCTGCATCCGGCCGGAGAAGACCGGCAGCGCCGTCAAGGCTGCGGTGGTGGTCGGTTGGGCCACCGAAGCGGCGATGATCGCCGAGTCGGGCAGGATTCGGTGCGGCGCGACGTCACGCCGGCGCGCGAGGGCGTCCCGGGTGATCCAGAGCTCACGGATGACGGCGAGCGCCCGGCGATCGGTGATCCGGTGCATCCCCGACGTGCGACGCCACGGGTCGACACGTGGCGCGGCCGGGGGAGCGGCGATGATCGCGTCGAACTCCTGACGGGCCCATTCGAGCTTTCCCTGGCTGCGCAGCAGCTCCTCCATCGCGTCCCGCAGCTCCACCAGGACCTCGACGTCGAGCGCGGCATAGGTGAGCCAGTCCTGCGGCAGCGGCCGGGTCGACCAGTCAGCGGCGCCGTGCCCCTTCCGCAGATGCAGACCCAGCATCTGCTCCACCAGCGGCCCCAGTCCGACCCGGGGTAGTCCGGCGAGCCGGCCGGCCAGTTCGGTGTCGAACAGCCGGCGGGGGCGGATGCCGACCTCCGCCAGACACGGGAGGTCCTGGTTGGCGGCGTGCAGCACCCATTCCGACGCGGCCAGCGGAGCGTCCAGCTCGGACAGGTCACCCAGTGGGATCGGGTCGATCAGCACGGTTCCGACGTCGGGCCGACGCAATTGCACCAGGTAGGCCCGTGATCCGTACCGGAAACCGGAAGCGCGCTCGGCGTCGATCGCGACAGGGCCGCCCGCCGCGGCGAACAGCTCCGCCCAGTGCAGCAGTTCGAACCGCTCGGTGATCGGCCCGGCGACCGGGCCGCCCGGTTCCAACAACGGGACCACCTCGCGCGGTTCGTCCACCGACGCGACCGCTACGGAATCCCCCGATGGGTCGTCGGAATCGACGTTGTCGAGCCCATCGGGGTCGAGATCACCAGTGCCGGGCATCCGCGGAACCTATCGCGCCCGGTACGCCGTCGCGGTCAGCCCCACCGGGGCCGCAGGTCAGCAGCGTCAGGAAATCACTCCGGCCCGCATGGCCAGCGCGACCATGTGAGCGCGGTCGCCGGTGCCCAGCTTGCGGCCGATCCGCGCGAGATGGCTCTTGACGGTCAGTGCCGAGAGCGACAACTGATCACCGATCCACTTGTTCGACCGGCCGTCGGCCACCAACCGGATGACCTCGATCTCCCGACTCGACAGCTCGTGGATGCTGCTGGGGATGCTTGCCGTGGTGGGGTTCGCGCGGCGACCGATCAGCACCCCGCTGACACCCGCGCCGACCGCATCGATCACCGGCCCGATATCGGCCGTCGGGGCCAGTGCGATCACCCGCGGCCAGCCTGCCTCGCGCAGCGCGTGCACGACTCGGCCCGCGTCAGCGCCCAACTGCAGGCTGACCAGGGCGAGGTCACCACCGACCTGTCGGGCGACGAGGTCCTCGACGGCCGCCACCGACGCGGCCTCCAGGATCCGTCCCAGACCGATTTCGGCCAGGCTGCTCCGCAGTGGGTCCCGGGTCCCCCGATCGGGATCGACCAGCAGCACCGTCGCCATCCGCAGCGGAATTGCCGGGGTGTCACGGAGCGGGGACCGTTGCGCAGGCAGCAGCCCCCCGAGTATCGCGTCGTCGGAGCGTCGCGACGTGTTCATGTCGAGAGCCCCGCCGCTCACACCAACCGCCGAGTTGCTCACCGGGCGTTCCTCCTACCAGCCGGGCGAATGCCCCGCGTCACCAAAGTCCGGAACCCGCGGTCGCCCGTCGAGGTCATGGCCTACACGATCAACGGGCATGAGTCGTTCCGTTGTCACAGCTAGTGTCTGCCCTACGGCCGTCCGTGGTCAAGCACTCGAAACGACCAGTCGGTTTCGTCCGTTCTCTGCCTAGCGCGCGGCGGACGGATCAGACGTTTGCAGCAGTGTCACTCCTTCCGGCGGAAGGCCGGCGGCGACGGACAAGAACTCGGCGAAAGCCTGCAGGTGCAGGTCGGTCCGCTCGTCGGCGGTCCACGAGGCGCGAACCTCCAGGTCGTCGGCGCGTTGCGGGCCGGCGATGTCGCCGAAGCGGGTGGAGGACGTCGCTGTGACGGTCCCCCCGAGTGCGCTGTACCCGGCCCCGGAGCTGTCCAGGGATTCGGTGAGCCAGCTCCACGCGACCTCGGGCAGCAACGGGTCCTGGGCGATCTCCGTGTCGAGCTCACAGGTGGCGAACACCACGACGCGGAGCGAGCCTCCCCAGGCGTCCACACCGTCCGGGTCGAAGAGCAGGATCATCCGGCCGGAGGCCATCTCCTCGTCGCTGCCGGCGGGGTAGAGGGTCGCGGACAACGCGTGGCTCCACGGTGCGAGCCGGGCAGGCGCCGGGAGCGGGCCGAGTTCGACCTCGGTGCGGACCCGGGCGACGTCCAACCGGGCGACGGCCCTGCGGAACTCGGCGGGACCGGCGACGCTCGGCGCGGTCATGTCCGGGACCCTACGACCGGGCACCGACAGTGCACCCGCACCACGCCGTCCCGTGGTGGCGGCGGGGTCGCGCGGGCGCCGTGACGCGGGTCCGGCCGGCAGCGGGAACAGGACGGTCAGGTCACGGCGGGCACAGGGTGCCGACGGCGGGCAGCGTGCCATCCAGCAGGTAGGCGTCGACGGCCTTGCTGACGCACGGGCTGGCGGGGTAGCTGCCGTGCTGGACGGACTGCCAGCTGATCAGCCGCGCAGACGCCAGCTGGCCGGCCAGCGAACGGACCTGCTCGTAGGGGGCGATCGGATCGGATACCGATCCGGCGACCAGGATCGGCGCCGCGCCGGTCGCCTTCACCGCGCCGAGCGCCGCCTCCGGTGCCGGCCATGCCGCACAGATGCCGGCGAGTCCCACCGTGTAGGGACCGAAGAGCGGAGCCTGCGCTCGCACGTCCTCGACGGCGGCGGTGAGCTGGGCCGGTGCGATCCGCAGTGCGCTGTCGTTGCACCCGTAGACGATCGAGGCGTTGAGCCAGCCGCCGCCGTCCTGAGCACCGAGTGCCTCCTCCAGCATGGTGCCGACGGGAACGGGATCTCCTTCCGCAGCCCGGCTGATTGCCGTGGCCAGCTCCGGCCAGCCGTCCGGTTCGCCGAGCCGGAGCAGCAGGGTCATCAGCACGCTGCCGCCGTTGGTGCGTCCTGCCCCCGGCCCCGCGCCCTGCCGGGCGTCCAGCGTGGTGATCGCCTTCTGCACCGTCGCGCGGGGGTCAGCCCCCAGCGGGCAGCCGCCGGGGAACGACGGGCAGCGCGCCGCGAACGCGTCCAGCGCCTTCTCCGCGCCGACCGCTACCGCTGCCGCTCGTGTGTCGAGGTCCTTGAGGGGGTCCGCCGGACCGTCCAGGACGGCCGCGCCGAGCCGCCCGGGGTACCGGTCTGCGTAGACGGCCCCCAGCGTTGCGCCGAAGCCCTGGCCGATCAGGTTCAGCGTCGGGCTGCCCAGTGCGGAGCGCAGCGAGTCCAGGTCGTCGGCGGCGCCGGTGCTGTTGACCAGCGACAGCTCCGGGCCGGCCAGGTCTCCGCACTCGAAGGTGAGCGAGCGGGAGAGCTCGGCGAGCGCGGCGCCAGCGGCGGGCTCGGTCGGGTCGACGCCGAGGGTGGTCAGCGCCCCGGCGTCATAACCGGACAGGCAATCGATGGGTGAGGACTGGCCAGTCCCGGCGAGGTCGATGGTGACGACCGCGAAGTGGTCGCGGACCGCCGGTGACAGTCCCGCGGCCACGGTGGTCACCCGGTCACGCCCGTTCTGCCCCGGCTGTCCGATGACGGCAATCACGGAAGGGGCGTCGGCGGGCACGCCGGGTGCGCGGGCCCTGGCTACCTGGATGGTCTGGTCACCGAACGGGTTCAGCCCACGTCGTTCGACACGTACTGCGGCGCAATCGATCTCGAACCGGGTCCCGCTCGCCGGATCCACCGGGTCGACGCCCTCGCAGGGCTGCCAGCGGATCGGGTCAGCCTGCTGGCCCTGACCTCCCGGGCCCACCGGCGGCGCCGACGCGGCGGTGGTCGGGGTGGCGCCCTGGCCCGGCCCGAACGTTGCAAGGGCCGGCCGCTGTGAGGGCCCGAGCGTGCAACCCGCCAGTGTCAACAGCGCCAGCGCCGCGCCGGCTACGGCAGCCGTCGCGGTCCGCCGAGAACGGGATCGCGACCGTCTCACGACACCGCCCGGCGCCGGTAGCGGGTGAACAGGTGATCGCCGCTGTGCCGGGCGGCGGCGAGTTGCCAGCGGGCGGGATCCGCGAGTGCCGCCGGCAACATCCGCGCCGCCCGTGATCCGAGCAGTAGCGGCGACAGCGTCAGGCAACACTCGTCCAGCAGGTCCGCCTCCACCAGCGAGGCCAGCACCCCAGGACCCCCCTCGCAGTGGATCCGCCGAAACCCCTGCGCCGCCAGGGCCGCGATGGCCACCCCGAGGTCGACCCGGTCGTCGCCGGCGACGATGACCCTGGTGCCGGCCGGGACGGTGGCGGCGCCCGTCTGGGTGGTGATCACGATGGGCGGGGTGTCGGTATCGGTGAACAGCGGGGCGGCCGGATCGAGGCCGCGGCCGGTGACGACCGCGATCGGCGGCGGCGCAGCGGTCAGCCCCCAGCGCTGCCGGCGTTCCTGCAGCTGAGCGGAACCTCTGATGCCGCCGTACTTCTCGGCCCGGACGGTGCCGGACCCGACCAGGATGACGTCGGCCAGATCGCGCAGCAGGCCGAACAGGTGCTCGTCGGCCGCGTTGCCCAGCCCTGCGGACCGGCCGTCCACCGTGGCGCCGCCGTCCAGGGAGGCGATCATGTTGGCGCGGACGACGGCGCCGTCCGTGGCAGGCCAGGCGTACAGCTCGGCCAGCGCGTCATCGTCGTCCGGCAGGTCCAGGATGCCGAGGGGAGGCGTTCCGGGTGCCGGCCGCGCGGCCGGGGGGATGTCGGTGGGCACCCCCCATCCGTACCATCTCCGGGCCGCGGATCGACGCGGCAGGCGGTGCGAATCTGATGGCAGACGCCTCTACGCTCGATCCTCGTGACCGTCATCCAGCTCATCGACCGCGACCCCGTCATCGGTGCCGATGAGCTGATCAGCGGGTTGGTGCCGCCGCCGCGGTTCAACGATGTGCGTTTCGAGACCTACATCCCCGCGCCCGATGAGCCGAGCCAGCGGGCGGCGGTCGAAGCGCTGTCCGCCTTCGCGCAGCAGATCGCGACGCCGCCCAAGAAGGGCTTGTTCCGCAAGGCCGCCCCCACGGTCGGCGGCGGCTACTACCTCGACGGTGGGTTCGGCGTCGGGAAGACGCACCTGCTGGCCTCGCTGTGGCATGCGGTCCCCGGGCCGAAGGCATACGGGACGTTCGTCGAGTACACCCACCTGGTCGGCGCGCTCGGCTTCAACGAGACCGTGAACCGGCTGCGCGGCCACCGGTTGCTGGCCGTGGATGAGTTCGAACTGGACGATCCCGGCGACACCATGCTGATGACGCGGCTGCTGGGTGAGCTGTCCGAAGCGGGGGTCAATCTGGCCGCCACGTCGAACACGCTGCCCGGCAAGCTCGGCGAAGGTCGCTTCGCCGCCGAGGACTTCCGCCGCGAGATCCATGCCCTCTCCGCACGTTTCGAGACCTTGCGGGTCGACGGGCCGGATTACCGGCATGCGGGCCTGGCGAAGGCGCCGCCGCCGCTGTCCGACCACGAACTGGTGACCGCCGTCCAACGCGCCGGCGCTGACGGCGGCACGGCCAGTCTGGATTCGTTCGACGCCGTCACGGCCCGGCTGACCGACCTGCACCCGTCCCGGTACGGGCGGCTCGTCGACGGCGTCGACACGGTGAATCTGCGGGCGGTGCGACCGCTGGACAACCAGTCGGCGGCGCTGCGCTGGGTGGTGCTGATCGACCGGATCTACGACCGGTCGATCCCGGTGCGCGCCTCCGGTGCGCCGCTCGACGAGATCTTTACCCCGGAGATGCTCTCCGGGGGGTACCGCAAGAAGTACCTGCGGGCCACGTCACGGGTGCTGGCGCTGGCTCGCGAGGCGCTCTGATCCACCGGCGGCCCACCAAGCCGGATCAGTACTCGGCCAGCACCGCGGCCAGAGTGTCGACGGCATGGTCGATCTCGTCCCTGGTGATGACGATCGGCGGCGCGAACCGCAGCGTCGTCCCGTGGGTGTCCTTCACCAGGATCCCGCGGCGAGCGAGTTCCTCGCTGACCGGCCGGCCCAGCCCGATCCGTGGTGCCAGTTCGGCGCCCGCCCACAGGCCGCGGCCGCGGACCTCGGCGAGGCCGCCGTCACCGACCAGCTCACCGAGCCGGGCATGCAGGTGTGCGCCGAGTTCGGCGGAGCGTTCCTGCATCTCGTTGGTCTGCAGCAGGGCGACGACTGCGCGGCCGATCGCGCAGGCCAGCGGGTTGCCGCCGAAGGTGGACCCGTGCTGGCCGGGCTGCAGCACGCCGAGAACGTTGCGCCGACCGACGACCGCGGACACGGGCATGATGCCGCCGCCGAGGGCCTTGCCCAGCGTGTAGAGATCGGCGCGGACGCCTTCGTGGTCCAGCGCGAGCGTCGAGCCGGTGCGTCCCAGTCCGGATTGGATCTCGTCGGCGATGAACAGCACGTTGTGCTCGTCGCAGAGCCTGCGCACCCCGGCCAGGTAGCCGGCCGGCGGCACCAGCACCCCCGCCTCACCCTGGATCGGCTCGAGCAGGATCGCCGCGGTGTCCGGGGTGATCGCGGCCTCGAGCGAATCAAGGTCGCCGTACTTCACCGTCAGGAATCCGGGGGTGTAAGGGCCGTAGTCGTCATGCGCCTCGGCGTCGTCGGAGAAGGAGACGATGGTCAAGGTGCGGCCGTGGAAGTTGCCGCCCGCGGTGATGATCTGCGCGCGGTTCTCGGCGACGCCCTTGACGGTGTAGGCCCACTTGCGCGCGACCTTGATGGCCGACTCGACGGCCTCCGCGCCGGAGTTCATCGGCAGCACCATCTCGGTGCCGGTGAGCGCGGCGAGTTCCTCGCAGAACGGCCCGAGCTGATCGTGGTGGAACGCGCGCGAGGTCAGGGTGACCTTGCCCATCTGCTCGACCGCGGCGGCGATCAGCGCCGGGTGGCCGTGCCCGAAGTTGAGAGCGGAGTAGCCGGCCAGCATGTCGAGGTAACGCTCGCCCGCGACGTCGGTGACCCACGCACCCTGTGCGGAGGCGATGACCACCGGCAGCGGGTGGTAATTGTGCGCGCACCACAGGTCGTCCAGCTCGAGGAAGGTCTGCGGGTCGCGGGCCGTGTCGGTCGCGCCTTCGGTCGGCGAGGAATCGCCGGTGAGGCGGTCGGACGTCGGGTGGGTCGTGGTCACGGGTGAGCCTTTCGCGGAGTCCGGAGGATCAGGTGGGATGGCCGCCGGAAAAAGACAGCCTACGACCAATGCGACGTCGAGCAGGAAGAATCCAAGGCGACCGACGGGCCGGGCGGTGGATTCACCGCAGGCCTGACTTGCGGCCGGGCCGGACGTCCGGCAGGCAATTTCACCGCACGCCGGGCCTTGCGCCGTGCTTGGGTGAGCCATGGCCAAGAAGAACAACCGATCGGGGCCGGCCGCCACGTTCGCCGCCCCGGCCGGCACCGTCGACGTCACCACCATCCCGACCGACGGTCCACCGGCCGACGCCGCCATGGTCGGCCCGGAATCCAAGTCCGACGCCGAGGACACCCTGGACGAGCTCGGTGACCGGCTCGCCGGTCTGCAGGAGCGGCTGTTCGCCCAGGGCACCGCGGGTGACCCGCGCAACGTGCTGCTGCTCCTGCAGGGCATGGACACTGCCGGTAAGGACGGGGTGATCAAGCACGTGCTGGGCCTCGTCGATCCCGGCGGCATCCGAATGGCGTCGTTCAAGAAGCCGACCGACGAAGAACTCGCGCACGACTTCCTCTGGCGCATCGAGAGGCAGGTCCCGCCACCGGGTTTCCTCGGAGTCTTCAACCGTTCGCACTACGAGGACGTGTTGGTGGTGCGGGTGCACGACATCGTTCCGCGGGAGGTGTGGTCGGCGCGGTACGAGGCGATCAACGACTTCGAGCGCCGCCTGGCCGACAACGGGACGACTCTGGTCAAGTGCTTCCTGCACGTCTCCCGCAAGGTGCAGGCAGAGCGGCTGCTGGCGCGGCTGGACGACCCGACGAAGTACTGGAAGTACAACCCCGGCGACGTCGACGAGCGGGGCTACTGGGACGCCTACCAGGAGGCGTACTCGGAGGCGATCACCCGCTGCAACACCGTGTCCGCACCGTGGCACGTGATCCCGTCCGACCGGAAGTGGTACCGGAACTGGGCAGTCGCAGCATTGCTGGCAGAGACCCTCGAACAACTCGATCCTGCCTACCCGCCGGCCGATTTTGACATCGACACCGAACGGCGGCGGATCAAGGACAGCTGAGCGTCCACGCCTCGTTGACCGATGATCGGTCTCCGGCTGGGCGGACGCCCGGTGCGGGGAGATGCCACGCGACGGTGACAATGATCCGGTGCCACTGATCAGCAACCCGGGCCGTTGGACGGTCGTCGTCCCGATGAAGTCGAGCACGCGCGGCAAGAGCCGGATCGACGTCGACCCGGTGCTGCGCCAAGCGCTGGCCCGGGCAATGGCGCTGGACACCGTCCTGGCCGCTACGGGAGCAGCCAACGTCGACGCGGTGCTGGTGGTGGCCGACGATGCCGAGGATGCCCGTCACTTCGCCGCGATCGCCGGCGTGCAGACGCTGCTGACGGCAGCCGCCGGATTGAACGAGGCGATCGCTGAGGGACTGCGGTCACTCCCGCACAGATCCAAGGCCGCTGTGCTGCCCGGCGATCTGCCCTCATTGAGCGCGGACGAATTGGAGGGGGCGCTGTCCGCGGCGTCCCGCCACGAGTTCGCGGTCGTCGCCGATCGGCAGGGAACCGGCACCACGCTGCTGACCGCGTCATCGGCGCGGAGACTGCATCCGCGTTACGGGAGTGGATCTTTCGCGCGGCATGTCGCCGCGGGCGCCGTGCCGCTGGAGGTTCCCGTCGGCTCGGGTCTGCGCCGGGACGTCGACGACGCGGCCGACCTCACAGGGGTGCTCGGCGCGCGCACGCTCGCCGTGCTGGCCGACGCGGCCTGCCCGACCGGGATGTGCGCCGCCCGCCCGACCGGATGAGCCTTGGCCTGCCCCTTGGTGACGCGACCCTCACGACGCGCGGTACCGGCCCGCGGACCGTCGGCGGTACCGTTCTGGTGTGGATCGACGCTTCCTGCGACCCGGCTGGATGGCCGGGCACCTGCTGGTCATCGCGGCGTTCCTGACCTGCCTTCGGCTGGGCTGGTGGCAATGGGGCCGAACCCAGGAAACGACCGGCACAGCCCAGAACTTCGGTTACGCGCTGCTGTGGCCGGCGTTCGGCGCTGCGTTCATCTACATGTGGGTGCGGTTCCTGCACCTGGAAGTCCTCAAGGACGTCGAGGACGACGAGGACACCGAGCGGGGACTTCGTGAACTGCTCGACCAGGGATTGCCCGACGGCGAGCAGCGTGAACAGCGTTCGTCCGGTCAGGATGTTTCCTCCGCACCTGGAACTGCACCCGGCGCCGGGTCAAGCGCTCGACCCGCTGCCGCCGCCGACCCTGTGCCCGGGGCCGAGACCACGGACGACGACCCACCCGTGCAGCGCAGGCGGGACCGGCTCTCCGGTCAACTGCAGAAGCCCAGCCAGGGCATCACGATCGCCGTCGCGACGGTGGGCGGCGACGACGAGGACGACCCCGAATTGACCGCATACAACCAGGCGCTCGCTGCGCTGGCAGAGAAGGACCGCCGACGTGCCCGTTGATCCCACCGGTGAAGTGACCAATCCAGGCCTGCCCGCAGAGGCGACGGCGGGTGCGGCGACTGCCCGCGATGGCGTCGGGGAGCCGCCCCGTGCCGCTTCCCCGCGCACTGCTGCCGCTGCGCCTGGTTCCGCTGCGGCTGGACCGGGCAGCGCTGCGGGTCGGAACACGGTGGTGCCGCCGAAGATCATGGCCGCGTTCAAGCGCTACCGCATTGCCGCGTTCGTCGTCGGCTGGGGACTGTTGCTGCTGTGCGCTGCGATGGTGCTCAAGTACGCCTTCGGAGTGGGTGCAGCGGTGGCGATCTGGGGTCCCATCCACGGGGCGCTGTTCGTCGTCTACGTGATCATCGCGTTCGACCTCGCCTACAAGGACCGGTGGTCCCCGCTCGGCACCCTGTGGGTGCTGGTCGCCGGCACGATCCCGTTCGTGTCCTTCGTCGCGGAGCGCCAGGTGCAACGCAAGGTGCTGGCCCGCCAGAAGATGTAGGCAGTCCCTGATGCGGCCGATGCACTGACGGCGCTGCTCGTCGGGGATACCGCGCTCGCAACCCGGGTCTCAGTCAGCTCGCCTACCGGATGCTCGTGCTGCTGCACAAGCGTCGGGTCGGCGGCGCGAATGGCGGTTGACGGGCTCTCACCGGGTCGGTGAATGCGGGGGCCTTTGTCGTCACTGCTGTCCCGGGAAGTGTTGTCGCAGACCACCCTTCCGGGGGCTACCGCCGGATCGTGGGCTCGTCCACACTCTCTGTACGCCCGACGGGGAAACCCGGCGGGCGTGCCACATTCCGGCGCGTAGTCGCCTTCCGGGATCCGACATGCGTCGTGACCGTGTGAACCGACGAACCCCGGCCACCCGCTGAAACGTGCGGCTCGGTGATGACCCGTCTTCAGGTGGTGTCACTCAGTGTGACGCTTCAACAACATTCAGCAACGGACATACGGCACACTGAGCGCACTGCACCGTCCCTCTGAGGCGGTCGGTGGACAAAGGGGGCCAGCATGTCGGAGACCGGCCGACGCGTTCGCACCGGCGAGAGCCGTCCTGACATTGACTCTCAAGGTGGGGGCTCTAGGGGTGGAGGCTCTCCCGGCGTGGGCTCTCCCACGTGGGCTCTCAAGGCGGGGGTTCTCCCGGCTTGGGTTCCCCGGGCCTAGGGTCTCCCGGCGGCGCCGGTCAGCAGCGGTCGTGGTGGGTATTGGTCGCGCTCATCCTCGTCGCGACGGTCGCCAACCTGAATCTGGCTGTGGCGAACGTGGCGCTGCCCGACATCGGCAAGACGTTCGACGCCAGCCAGACGGAGCTCAACCTGGTGGCGGTCGGGTTCTCGCTGGGGTTGGCGGCGTCGGTGCTGTACCTGGGGGCGGTGGGGGATCGGTACGGCCGCAAGCTGCTGCTGGTGCTCGGCATGATCGTCACCGTCCCTGCGTGCCTGCTGGCCGGATTCGCACCGTCGATCGAGGTGCTCTTTCTCGCGCGCCTGCTCGGCGGCGTGGCCGCCGGCATGGCCTACCCGACGACGCTCGCGCTGATCACCGCGCTGTGGTCCGGACCGGCGAGGACCAAGGCAATCGCCCTCTGGTCGGCGGTCGGCGGGGCCACCGCAGCACTCGGCTCGCTGCTGTCCGGCTGGTTGATGGAGCACTTCGAGTGGAATTCGGTCTTCCTGGTCACGCTGCCGCTCGCTCTGGTCGCCCTGGTGATGGCGATCTTCATGGTGCCGGCGCACATCAACGAAACGACCGACCCCGTCGACAATCTCGGCGGCATCCTGTCCGTGGTGCTGGTGGCGTCGCTGGTGCTGGCGATCAACTTCGCGGCCGTGCCCGGTCAAGGTTCGGTGGCGCTGCTACTCGGCGGCCTGGCGCTGCTGGCTGGGGTCGGCTTTGTGCTGCGCCAGCAACGTGCTCCGTCGCCGCTGTTCGACCTGCACATCGCCGCCCGGCGCATCTTCTGGGTGGCCGCGGTCGCCGGCATCATCGTCTTCGGAACGCTGATGGCGGCGATGTTCGTTGGGCAGCAGTTCCTGCAGAACGTGCTCGGCTACACGACTCTCGAGGCGGGTTCGGCCATGCTGCCGGCCGCCGCCGCGATGGTCGTGGTCGCGCCGCTGTCCGCGCGGTTGATCGGCTCGCACGGGTCCCGGGTCACGCTGCTCGTGGGATACGTCTTCTGTCTGCTCGGACTTGTTGCGGCACTGCTGCTCTGGAAAGAGGGCATCCCGTTCTGGCCGGTGTGCCTGGCCTTCATGCTGGTGGGCATCGGTGTGGGGTTCGCCGGAACTCCGGCGTCGCATTCACTCACCGGATCGGTGCCGGTTTCGCGGGCCGGGATGGCCTCGGGAACGGCTGATCTGCAGCGGGACCTCGGCGGCGCCGTCATGCAATCCCTACTCGGCGCGATGCTGACGGCCGGATACGCGGCCGCGTTCGCCAAGGCCATCGCCGCCTCGCCCGACGCGTCGGAGGTGAGCCGGACGGTGCAGACGGAGTTGCAGAAGTCCTTCGCCAGCGCGGCCACGATGGCCGAGCGGTATCCCCAATACCAGAGCGAGATCATCGCGGCTGCGAAACAGTCGTTCCTCGATGGCGAATCCCTTGCCTACGGCGCGGGTATCGCGATCGTCCTGCTCGGGGCCGCGCTGGTCTTCTTCTGCTTCCCCGATAAGGACCGCGAACGGGCGCTGCTCGCCGACTACGCCGCGCGGGACGCGGTGCCGGCCGCCGCGTCCACTCCCCACTCGGCCCAGGCCCCGGCGCGTGACGCTGTCGCACCCGCCGCCCACGAGCCGGCCAGTGACTCGCCCCACGACCCGGCTCGTGACCCGGCGGCCGTGCCCGCCCACGACTCGGCCAGTGACCCGGCGGCCGTGCCCGCCCACGACTCGGCCTTGACCCTGCCCCGTGACCCGACCGCATGACCCCATCGGTTGAACGGGCACCCCGCATGTACCCCCTGATGGGGGAGTCTCTGGAAGGTGGCGGTTCAACCGGTTCAGGTCATGACTCGCAGCCCACCCCGTCACCGTCCCGGTCGAGCTTGTCCGAGTACCCGGGATCACCACGGTAAACAGGGGCGGCTCCGGCCTGCTTCGCCTCCGTGCAATTCGCGAACGCGGCCTGACCTGCGGGCGGCTGCACCGGCCCCTGCGGCTCGGGGACCTTCGGGGCGTTAACCGCAGGCTGTTCCGCCTCCGGTGTCTCCGGCTCCGCGGCAGCGGCAGGTTCGTTCTGGGTGACCGTGACCGTTGCGGATGCGGTGCTCGTCCGCGTCACCGTGGTCGGCACAGGGACCGTCGTCGGTAGACGGACGGTGCTCGGGCTCACAACAGTGGTTCCGACGGTCAGCGTCGTCGGCGCGGTGACGGTAGCTGGAACCGGTGTCGCAGTGGTGACGACCGTCACGGTCGCGGACGGTCCCACGGCGTCGTCAGCCGCACCGCCCGCCGAACAGCCGACGGCAATCAATGCGATGGAGCCAACGACAAGCATGGGTACAGAACGGCGCATGGTGTCCCCCCGGACGTCGAGTCGATCATTCACACCCCCCGGGTGCTGGGAAAGCATCACGGCCGGGGCGGGCGCAGAAAAACCACTTCACTCCTCCGCCGACGACGCATCCCGCCTTCGTGGCCTCTCGTCCGGACGCTGTCGACGAGCTGCGAGACACGATGCCGGCAGCTGGGTGGATGTGTTCACACTGTCGTGGCAGCAGAGAGCCGCGGCGCCGCACACAGAACTTCGGCAGGTGTGCCGGCGTCGTGACGGTTGCACGACACCGGAAGGAGATTGCAGGAAGGGGATGTTTGACGTTCTCTCGGCCCGGGAACATCGCGATTGCCAGACGAGGACCCGGTACGACTCCGGCAATCGTCGCGCACCGACGAGAAAGCCCCGCCCTTACAAGGAGGGCGGGGCTTTCTTGATACGTTACTCGTGATAACGAATTGGCGTGGTAGTCAAACGGATGATGTGTCCGTCGATACGGCTGCGTGTGACACCACCGCGGCGTCGGCGAACCGACAACTGTGGGCGATACTGGGATTGAACCAGTGACCTCTTCCGTGTCAGGGAAGCGCTCTCCCGCTGAGCTAATCGCCCTTCACCATTCGAACAATGGCGATATCCATCGACGAACGGCCGTGCTGCGAGGTGGGAACGGGATTCGAACCCGTGTACACGGCTTTGCAGGCCGTTGCCTCGCCTCTCGGCCATCCCACCGCGGAGGCAACCCAGGTGACGGCCTGGACCTCTTCGAGCGGACGACGGGATTCGAACCCGCGACCCTCACCTTGGCAAGGTGATGCGCTACCAACTGCGCTACGTCCGCATGCCTCGCCAAACCCATCACGGCTGCGCGGCCCGGCAACTGTATCCGAACCGGGACGCGCTGACCAAACCGGCGAGCCGTCAAGCGGTCTCACGTCCGTGCTTGCTGTCCGGGCCTTGACAGGCCACCCAACCCCTCGATGGGTCCGGCGCGTCACCCAGGTGATTCCCGGGTGTCACGTCGGCTGACAGGCGATCACGTCCGTGCCCCACCACTTGTCGGGTGCGGCCGGCAGCTTCAGGCCTCGAACGAATCGTGCACCGGCAACTGCCGGAAGTCTTCGGCGATGTCGTAGTGGTCCATCTCGGTGCCCAGGGGCACCCGGGCGATGCTGCGGGCGGCGAACTCTTCGATGTCGGCGGTATGGGCGAGCAGCCGTGCCCCGACATTGCCGGAACGGAGCTCGATGATCAGGCCGTCGCTGGCCGGATAGACCTGGACGTCCCCGATGCCTGCCGGCATGCGGACGCCGGTGATGAGCAGCTCCCGGCCGAACACCCAGGTGATGGCGGGGCTCTGGTCCACCGACAGCACGAGATGGACGGCGAACGGATCATCGCAGTGGTAGCGGAGCTCGGCGTTGACCGCCGGGAGCGCGGCGTCGGAGATCAGCAGCATCTCGGTCGCAGCGGTGGTCACCCGATGATCCGGGAGTTGCTGTGGCATGTCGTCTCCGCCGTCCGGCGGCCTGTGCGCGGCGGGGCCGATATCCGCGCTTTGGTCTCAGGCCGTTCCCTCTCGACAGCAGGGACGGTTGAGGGTGGCAGTCGTCACGCCGGTCACCGGACTTCACCCAATCGGAGTAACGGCGCCCGATGGAGACGGGTGCGGGCAGGTCTGCAAGATCCGGTAAGGTTGCCTCCGGTCGGAAGGCAAGACCGGTCCCGGGCGATTAGCTCAGCGGGAGAGCGCTTCGTTCACACCGAAGAGGTCACTGGTTCGATCCCAGTATCGCCCACCACGTTGTTGCAGTATGAGGCCCTGATTCGAACGTTCGGATCAGGGCTTTTGTCATCCCGGTCACGACACCTGACCGACCGGGTCGTCCATGGCCCGCAGCCCGCCGGCGGCGGACTCATCGCTGTAGTAGTGATCGATGCTGTTCGAACGGGCCGGTCTGAGTGACGTGGCCGCTCTGCGGTCACGTCACGCGCTGCCCCGGCCGTAAACCCGCCCCGGCCGTGAACCTGCGCCGGCCGTAAACCTGCCCCGGCCGCGAACCTGGCCCGGCCGTGAACCTGCCCCGGCCGTGAACCTGCCCGGTCCACGTGAAGCGACAGGCTCTCCAGTCGCCACCCGACAACCCAGCGACGGCACGGGAGGGGCGCCCCAGTCGGGCTCCACAGAATCACCCGATCGAGTCGGCTCGGCGTGCTCGCGCAGGCCCGTCCTCATCGCATAGCCTCCCTGCTCGTTCATTTCGCACCGCTCAGTAGGCGGTTTCGATCCAGCAAGATTTGACGGGGGAAATTCGTGGTTCGCTTGAAATTCGGTGTAGTGCTGTGCGTCATTGCAGCCGCGTTGACGTTGATCGGCGCGCCGGCCGCCATCGCAGATTCTGTTACCGGGCAAGGAACGGTGACGAGCACCGCCTATCGCGGGGGGAATTCGAACGCGGGCGGCGTCAACTATGCGGTGGGCGTCCAGGTTTATCGGGATTCCGCCGGCACGGTCACCAAGGTGCGGGGGGCAGCGAGGATGACGAAGCTGTCGAAGGTCTCGCGTGTCCAGGTGGACAGCGTCACTCTCGGTACAGCCAGCCGTGCAGTCTCGCGAAATTCGACGCCACTCAATTCGGGTGCGGCGTCGACCGTGACGAGCTACACGAATTGGGTACCGGTCAAGGCAGGGACCTGCACCGACTTCAGGGCCCGCGGGGTTTACAGCATCCGTTGGACCGACGGAGGATTGAGCACGCTCAACATCCAGTCGCCACTCACCAGGGTGTGCCGCTCGGCGGCCATTCCGTCGAAGCCGGCCGATCGCGATTGCCCCGATTTTGCCACGCAGGCGCAGGCGCAGGCATTCTTCGACAGGTACTACCCCTATTACGGAGACTTCGCCCGCCTCGACGCCGACAACGATCGAAAGGCTTGCGAGGATCTGCCGTAGACAGTCGGCGGCGACCGGGCATGCAACGGCCCGTGGCGGTGGACGTCACAGTGACGGCGACGTCGGACGGGACTTTTGACGGTTTCGCAGCGGTGAACCCCCGCGCACGCTTGAAGGGTCGGCGGATGGTCGCCGGCCGGTGAGCGCGGGGGTGCGTCATGAGAAATGTCGTGCGGTGGGTCTTCGCGACGGTCGTCATTCTTCACGGTCTGATCCACCTGCCGGGCGCGGTGAAGGGCTTCGGCTGGGCTCCGGTCGAACAGCTCAGCAGCACTCCGTCGGTGCCAGTCGCGGTGGCATGGTTGGCCGCCGCGAGCTTGCTGGTCGGCACCGGGGTGACCCTGCTGGCCGGGTACCGATGGTGGTGGGTGGTCGGCGCCGTCGCGCTGATTCTTTCCCAGGCGCTGATCTTTTCCGGCTGGACGGACGCCAAAGCCGGTCTTGCGCCGAACGTGCTGCTGTTGATCGGCGTTGTCTATGGGTTCGCAGCAGAAGGTCCGAGCAGCTATCGCGCCCGGTACCGCCGGTTGCTCGGCGCGGCACTCCCGACGACCCCGGCGGACCGGCTGGTGACCGACGCCGACCTGGCGGCGCTGCCCGAGCAGGTGGCGACCTACGTCCGGCTGTCCGGCGCCGTGGGGCAACCGCGGGTCGGCAACTTCCGCGCGAGGATTTCCGGTCGGATCAGGGGCGGCCCGGACAAGCCGTGGATGGCCTTCACCGGCGAGCAGATCAACACCTACGGTTCGTCACCCAGCAGGGTGCTGCTGATGGACGCCACGATGTTCGGCCTGCCGGTAGATGTCCTGCACGCCTTCGTCGGCGCGCACGCCACGATGCAGGTCAAGCTCTGTTCGCTCCTGAAGATGGTCGATGCCGCCGGCCCGGACATGGATCGGGCGGAGACCGTCACGATGTTCAACGATCTCTGTGTGCTCGCGCCGGCAGCGCTGGTCGACGCCCCGGTGCAGTGGGAGCCGATCGACGAACGCCGCGTCCGCGGCGAGTTCACCCGCGGCCCGCACACCGTCGCGGCCGTGCTGACCTTCGACGCCGAAGGGTCGCTCGTCGACTTCGTCTCCGACGATCGGCTTCGCTCGGCTCCGGACGGCAAGAGCTTCAGGCGCCAACGTTGGTCGACGCCGCTTGCGGGATACCGGGCGTTCGGTCCCCGACGAATCAGCGCGAGGGGCGAAGCGCGTTGGCATGCACCGCAACCCGAAGGTGAATTCACCTACCTGGAATTCCGGGTGGACGCCATCGCCTATAACGCCGCGCCCGAGGCGCCGCTGGAGGCCGCGGCAATGACAGAGGAGGCGGCCGCCCGCTCGGGATGATCACCGGTCAACGGCCCGCCACGATCCGTGCGAAGAACTGGGCGATGTCCTCGGCGAGAAGACCCGGTTCCTCATAGGGTGCGAAATGTCCGCCGGCGGGCATGACCGTGTAGCGCTCGACCGAGTACGTCCGCTCCGCCCAGCGTCGTGGTGGACGCGCGAGATCTGCAGGAAATACCGCGACCGCGGTCGGTACGGCGACCTGTGACACCCGTCCGGTGATTCCGTGCGCATATTCGAAGTAGGGCCTCAACGATGTCGAGATGCTGTTGGTGAACCAGTACAGCGAAGCCTGGGTGAGAAGGAAGTCGTCACCGAAACGTCGGGAGAGGATGCCGCCGTTGTCGCTCCAATTGCGATATTTCTCGAGAATCCACGCCAGAAGTCCCACAGGCGAATCGGTCAGCGCCGGAGCGAGGCTGAGCGGACGGGTCTGTTGCTGATGTTGATAGCTGCCCTCCTCGAGATTCCAGAGATCCGTCGACGTCACGGAACGCCTGTTCATCGTCATCCAGAGTGGACTTGTCCAGGTCGAGAGCCGGTGCAACAGCCAGAAGATGAAGGCCCGCAACAGCATTCGGGTACGCCTGTGCCAGTCGAGAGGTGATGCCGGCACCGAGATCTCCGCCGTGCGCACCATAGCGGGTGTGGCCGAGAGTGCGCATCAGGCGGTGCAACACCTCGTGGGTCCGGCTGTCGCGACCGGGGCGTTGCGGTGAGAAGGGAATCCTGGCAGCGACGGCACAACAACGGTGAAGGCGTCCGCTGTGCGTCCTCCGAACGACGAAGGATTCGACAGCCTTCGCGCAAGGTCGACCAGCTCGAAACTTGTGCTGGGCCAGCCGTTCACCAGCATCAGCGGAAACGAGCCCGGCCGCTCGCCGGCGAAGTAGAAGGCGTGAACGGGAACTTCGTTGACGCAGACTTCGACGGAAGGCAACGCGCGCAGGACGCTCTCCACCACCCGCCAGTCGAAGCCGTCGGCCCAGTACTGCGCCAGTCGTCGTAACTCGCGAGGGTCCGTGCCTGCCGCCCAGGGCTCGATGCCGGGCCAATCCGGTGCCCACTGGGTGTTGCGCAGTCGCGCCGTCAGGTCGTCCACTGCGCTTTGCGGCACCGGGATCGCTGTCGGGGAGTCGACGGAAAAGCGGTGTGGGTATCCGGCCAACGCCAGTCAGCTCCTTCACCTTCGTTGTCACGCTTGTTGTTCGACCCGTGACCTCGCATCCTGATGGGTCACCCGTCGGCGGACCGGGCCTGGGGTGACGGGTTCTCAGGCCGGGTGCAGCGGCGCCAGCCGGGACCGCAGTTCGATCAAGTGACGCGCATGGTCCTCGAGTCGGCGGTCCTCCGCGAGCGCGGGTTCCCACCGCACAACAGTGGTGGCCCGGTGGTGGTCGTCGATGGGTACGAAGACGGTCAGACAGTGTGTGGTCAGACGCATCTCGGGGGCTTTCGGGTCAGCCGACCGGACGTGGACGGAGATGTGCATGCTGCTGCTGCCCGTGTACAGGAGCCTGGCCTCGACTTCGACCAGGTGTCCGATCAAGATGGGTCGGTAGAAACGGATGCCGCCGGAATACGCGGCGATCGCGGTAGATTCGCTCCACCCGGACGCACACGCATAGGCGGCCTCGTCGATCCAGCGCATCACCGTTCCGCCGTGCGTCTTTCCGCCCCAATTGACGTCGGTGGGTGCGGCAAGGAATCGCAATGTGACCTGCGGTGCGGCACTGGCTGACGTGTAGGTCTGTTCCCGCATCGCGGCTTCGATGTCGGCCCGCAGCGCAATCTTGTCGATCGCCGCCTCATCGCGTGCCCTGTCTTCTGCAGTGGCCGGCTCCCATTGCTGGACCGGGACCGGACGACCGTCATCGCCGACGGCAACGAAGATCACCGTGCACGACGTCGCCGGGCTGTAGTCGACGTGATGCGGACGGGTGGAGAAGACCCTGACCTCGATGTGCATGCTCGACCGGCCCGTGTGAATGACCTGCGCCCGAGCCTCCACCATGTCACCGGAATGGATGGGGCGGGTGAAATTCACGTTGCCCACATAGGCCGTGACGCAATAGCCGCCGCTCCATCCGACGGCACACGCGTAGGCGGCCTTGTCGATCCATTCCAGAACTCTGCCACCGGCAATGACGTCGCTGTTGATGAACGCCACGTCCGTGGGGGCAGCGAGGAATCGCAAGATGATCTCGCGCGATCGTTCGGCCATCACATTCCTTCCCGAGCGTGTCTGAAGAAATCGCCGCTCACCGGACGATCGGACCGGGTAGGCCGACCCGTCGATGCGGTCAAAACTAGCTGGCCTCGCAACGTCGCCTACACCGCGTGGTCGGCATTCGCCACGTCCAGCAGCAGCAGTGCACCACGCACCTGGAGAACCGCTTCGGGCTCGGTCAGGTCGACGCCTGAGATGGCCTGGATGCGCTGGAGGCGTTGCGTCACCGTGTTCGGGTGAACGTGGAGTGCGTCCCCGGTCGCGGTCCGGTTCTGCTGGTGATCCAGGTAGCAGCGCAGGGTCTGGAGCAGGTGGGTGCCGCGTTGCTCGTCGTGCCGGCGAACCTCACGCAGGGTTCTATCGGCGTAGGAGATCAGTTGGTCGGCGTCATCGAGTTGCAGCAACAAGCCGGCCATGCCGAGATCGGGAAGGGTCAGGGTTTGGTTCATGCGGCCGGAGCGGGTGGCGATCTGCAGTGCCCCGCGCGCAGTGCGGTAGTTCCGCAGAAAGTCTGCTGTTGTGGATCCGGCAACGGCCACCGTTGCGGTGGCGACACCCCGTGCACCGGCCATCACCCGGCGTACCTCATCGCCCGCTCTCGCGCCCACGTCTGGGGCGGGCTCGTCATCGACCGGCCACAGGGTGACCAGCAGCCCGCGATACATCGCCACCAGCGGTCGGGGAGAACGGTGTGCCGACCGCTGCGCCACCGCTGCCATCGAGCGCTGTTCGATAACTGAGATGCGTTGGGAATCAACGGCCGTCACTCGGCCGACGATCGCGACATGGGCGCGAGACAGGTCGTGCCCGAGCCGTTCCGCGCGCTCGCGCAGTGATTGGGTGCCGATCGGGCTGCCGGACAGGATGTCTGCCATCAACTCCCCACGGAGTCGGTGCTCCACCTCCACGGCCGTCCTGGAGCGCATCATCTCCAGGGACAGCACGATGGAGGCGTGCTCCACCGCACGACCGTCGATCGTGGAAAGAGCGAAGTCGCTGACACCGAGCCACACTCGCGCAACGGGTTCACCCTCGAGGTGGACCGTCCAGACCAGAAATCGGGGCGCACCGTCGCGTTGCACCTGCAGTGGGCTGCGGCTGTCCCGGTCGATGGCTGTGGCTGCACGGAAATCCATGTCGGGCAACTCGTCCGGGGTCCCGGCTCGCCCCAGCACCACATTGCGGACGTCCTCGATGAGGACCGAGCGCCCGAGCACGGTGGACAGCGCCGCGGCGATACCCGGCATGCCGTCACCGCTCAGGGCGACACCCAGCAGTTGCTGATGGATCTGTTCGGACTTGGTGAGTAGTTGCGTCTGCTCCAGCAGTGAGTCGTTGACCGACTGAAGCTGGTCGACCAGCCGCGCCGATGTGAGCGCGATGGCGGCATGGTTGGCCAGCAGCGTCATGCGGTCGATTTCGTGTTCACCGAACTCGTGCACGCCCGCGTGATATCCGTTCAGGGTTCCGACAACCGTCCCGCCGGCGACGAGCGGGACCGACACCATGGCGCCGTAGCCCTGCTCACGGGCAACGCCGCCCCACGGCGTGAACTCCGGCTCGGCCGCGATGTCGCGAATGGCAACGGGATGACCACCGCGGAACGCCCTGCTCGACGGGGCCTGGTGAGCGTCATCGGTCGTCAGCCGGACGGGCCGGTCGGCGTTGACCCGTGTCACGTAGTCGCCGGACAGCCCGCTCCACCCGGTGATGACCAAATTCTGGCCGTCGGCGTCGGGCAGCAGCACGGCGCAGAAATCGAACGACAGCAGCGAGCGCCCGGTACGCGCCACCAGGTCCAGCACGGTCCGCAGCGAAGAGGAGGCGTTGACCGCCTCGGTGATCGCGCTGATCCCGGCCAGCCAGCGGCGAAGCTCGACGAGCGTGTCCTGCTCGGGTTGTTGGCCGATCACCTGGACAGCATGCCACCGCCAACTGTGTTCGCATAGCCATAGATGCGGTCAAATTATGTCGCTGCGAACATGGTGTGGGTGATCGCGTCGCTGAATACTCGACGAATCCCCGGGCCGCCACGGTAGTTACCAAGCGGAGGGGCAGTCAGATCACTCCGGTCGAAAGGCTCTCCGATGACGGACACCAGCACGGCACTCACGGACACGGCCCTCACCCACACGGCACTCGCCGATACGGCCCCCGCCGCCAGAGCGGTTGGCCCCGTCGACGCGGGTGTGCGCCGCATCATCAACCCGGCGACGGGGGAGGTGTTGCGGGAGGTACCGGAGCAGACGGCCGGTGACGTCGACCGGGCGGTGGAGCGGGCGACCGCTGCCTTCGAGTCCGGGCCGTGGCCGGAACTCGCGCGCAGCGATCGAGCTCGATTGCTGCTGCGGTTCGCCGATGCCATCGAGGCGAACAGCGCTGTGCTCTACGAACTCGAGACCGCGAACAACGGCCGGCCGATCACCGAAACCCGCGCCCAGTTGTCGCGGGTACCCGAGTGGTTCCGTTACAACGCAGCACTTCTGGCCACCCAGCGCGATGCCGTGCTGCCCAGCGACGGCCCCTACCTGACCTACCAGCGCCGGACGCCGCTCGGCGTCTGCGGCATCATCACACCGTTCAACCACCCGATGTTGATCCTCGCGCGGAGCCTGTCCGCAGCGCTGGCCACCGGTAACACCGTGGTGGTCAAACCCTCAGAACTCACCCCGCTCACCACTCTCGCCCTGGTGGAGATCCTGTATGCCGCAGGTCTTCCCGAAGGAGTGGTCACCGTGGTGACCGGCGGTCGGGAGGCGGGTGAACGCCTCACCCGCCATCCCGGCGTCGCCAAGATCACGCTGACCGGTGGCACCGAAGCCGGACGTTCCGCCGCGGTCGCGACGGCCTCCCGCTTCGCCCGGGTGACCGCCGAGCTGGGCGGCAAGACGCCCATCATCGTCTTCGACGACATCGATCCGCGGGCCGCAGCCGAAGGAGCCGCATTCGCTGCCTTCGTCGCGGCCGGCCAGTCCTGCGTCGCCGGGTCGCGGTTCCTGGTGCAGCGCAGCATCTATGAGCAGTTCGTCGCGGCGCTGAGTGCGCGGGCGTCAGCGATCCGGATCGGCGATCCCGCCGCACCGTCCACCCAGCTCGGTCCGATGATCAGCGCCGTGCAACGCGACAAGGTGCGGCAGTACATCGAGATCGGATTGGACGAGGGGTGCACCGTCACCGCCGGTGGCGGGATTCCGCAGCTGCCGGCTCCGCTGAGCAACGGGTTCTACCTGGAACCCACGGTGCTGGCCGGTGCCACCAACGGGATGCGGGTGGCGCAGGAGGAGATCTTCGGGCCGGTCGCCGTCGTCGTGCCGTTCGACACCGAACAGGAGGCGGTCGCGATGGCCAACGACAACCGGTTCGGTCTGGGCGCCGGCGTCTGGACCCGGGATCTCGCCCGGGGACACCGGGTGGCGGACAAGATCACCGCCGGCATGGTCTGGGTCAACGACCACCACCGGCTCGAGCCGTCGCTGCCGTGGGGTGGCGTCAAGGAATCGGGGACCGGAAAAGATGCCGGCACCGAGTCTTTCGACGATTTCACCTGGATCAAGACGGTGGTCGTGCGCACCGCGGAGGACGACGTCGACTGGTACGGCAGGGCGGACCCCGGCCGCCTGAACTGACGCGGCCCGCAGCTGGAAGTGAACCCACGCGGTCTGCGCGGGGTGGTGCCCGGAGGGCCCAGCGCCCCTTTTTCTCCCCTGTGGTGTGGACAACGGCTGCCCGAGTGCGGTCGCGGACAAAGGAGTTCTTGATGGCAGTAGGAGCAATCGGGCAACCGGGCGCGGGTTGGCGAACAGAGATCACCCGGATGCAGTGGCTGGTCCTGCTCGGGACCACGCTGGGCTGGGCACTGGACGGCTTCGCCGGCAGCCTGTACGCCCTGGTGCTGGGTCCGGCAATGACCGAGTTGCTGCCGAACAGCGACATCGCCGTGGTACCGGCGAACATCGGACTGTACGGCGGGCTGACGGTTGCCTTGTTCCTGGCCGGTTGGGCCACCGGCGGCATTCTCTTCGGGATGCTCGCCGACTACTTCGGCCGCACCCGGGTGCTATCCATCGGCATCCTCACCTACGCGGTGTTCACCGCGGCCGCCGCCTTCGCCGATACCTGGTGGCAGCTCGGGATTCTCCGGTTCATCGCCGGTCTCGGCTCGGGCGTCGAAGCCCCCGTCGGAGCCGCGCTGATCGCCGAGGTCTGGCGGAACCGCTACCGCGCCAAGGCGTGCGGGGTGATGATGTCCGGCTACGCGGCCGGGTTCTTCATCGCCGCTCTGGCGTATGCGTTGCTCGGCGCACACGGCTGGCGGCTGATGCTCGGCCTCGCGGTGCTGCCGGCGATCCTCGTCTGGTTCATCCGCCGTTACGTCCCGGAGCCCGCGGAGATCACCACCGCGATCTCCGCCCGGCGCGCGCGCAAACAACAGGGACAGCGGTCGGAACAGGACCGCTTCGTGCTGCGGCGCCTGCTCACGCCGCCCTTCCTGCGCAGCACTCTGATCTGCACGGCGCTGGCCACCGGGTCGCTGATCGCCTTCTGGAGCGTGTCCACCTGGTACCCGCAGATCATCCGGGTTGCCGCGGCCGCCGAAGCGCTGTCCGTCGACCAGGGCAACCATCGGGTGGCGATGGCATCGCTGCTGTTCAACGCCGGCGGAGTCCTCGGCTACGCGTCCTGGGGCTTCATCGCCGACGCCATCGGCCGTCGGAAGGCCTTCGGCATCAGCTTTGTCATCTCCGCACTCAGCGTCGTCTACCTGTTCCCGTTCGAACGCAGCTACACCGAATTTCTGGTGGCGATGCCGGTCATGGGCTTCGGCCTCTTCGGCGCACTGTCCGGAACCTTCGTCTACGGCCCGGAGATCTTCCCGCCCAGCGTGCGGGCCACCGGCATGGCGCTGGCGAACAGCGTCGGCCGCTACATCACCGCGGCAGGACCGCTGATCGCCGGGGTCATCGCCGTCAGCTGGTTCGGTGGCAACCTCGGACTGGCCACCACCAGCGTGGCCGCCTTCGGCCTCATCGCACTCGTCGGCCTCGCGTTCGCACCGGAGACCAAGGGCGCCGCGCTGCCCACCGACCCCGGCGTCCCCTCGACCGTCATACCGACCCACGCCGCACCGTTGGCGGCCGCCACCCACCAGGAGAATCGGCCATGACCACCAATCACAAGAACTATCAGGGCGCCAGGGCGATCGTCGTCGGCGGATCCATCGGCGGCCTGACGACGGGCCTGCTGCTGCGGGACCTCGGCTTCGACGTGACGATCTTCGAGCGGACACCCACCGTGCTGGACGGCCGGGGCAGCGGCATCGTGCTGCAGCCGGACACCCTGCGCTGGTTCACCGAGCGCAGCACCCAGAACCCGGCCCGGCTGTCCACCTCCACCCGCTGGGTGCAGTATCTGGACGGCGCCGACGAGATCGTGCACCGCGAGGAGCGGACCTGGAGCTACACCGCGTGGGGCACCTTCTACCGCGCATTGCTGGATGACTTCGGTCTGCAGAACTACATTCTCGGCGAATTCGCGGCAGGTTATGAGCAGCACGAGCAGTCCGCGACGGTGCGGTTCGTCAGCGGCCGGGTCGAGAACGCGGACCTGGTGGTGTTCGCCGATGGCATCACCTCCATGGCCCGAAGCAGGATCGATCCCACCGCGACCATGACCTACTCCGGGTACGTCGGCTGGCGTGGCACGGTGCCGGAGCACACCCTGTCGGCGAACGCCAGAGACACACTGGCGGACGCGATCAGCTACACGGTGGTCCCGAACTCGCACATCACCATGTACCCGATTCCGGGGGAGCGCGGCGTCGGTCCACAGGATCGGCTGATGAACTACGTCTGGTACCGCAACGTCGCCGCGGGTCCGGAACTGGCCGAGATGCTGGTGGACAAGCGCGGTTTCACCGGCCCGGTGTCCGTTCACCCGGGGCAGGTGCAAGATCGCTATGTGACCGAGATGCGGGCGGCCGCCGCTGACCTGTTCGGCCCCGCGATCGCCGAGGTGGTCACCTCGACCGTCACCCCGTACGTGCAGGTGGTGCAGGACGTCCGGTCGTCGAAGATGGCCGACGGCCGGGTCGCGCTGATCGGGGACGCTGCCTGCGCCGCCCGGCCGCACGCCGCAGCCGGCACCGCGAAGGCCGCTGCCGATGGCTGGGCCCTGCATGACGCACTGCAGCAGGCCGATGGCGACATCAGGGCGGCACTGCACAAGTGGGAGCCGGCCCAACTGGCGCTGTCCGCGGCACTGCTGGACCGGGTGGTCGACATGGGCGAACGCGCCCAGTTCCGCGGCACCTGGACACCGGGTGATCCGAGCCTGCGCTTCGGCCTGTACGCCCCCGGACGATGACCACCATCCCCACGACACCAGGAGACATGATGGCGCCCAGCACTTTTCTCGCCGACCTGCCGCTCGCCGGCACCCTCGTCGGCACCGACTACGAGGGTTGGAGCCCCGAGCTCCGTGCGGAATTCGAGACCCACTCGTACGACGGGCATGTCGGCTCCCGCCTACTGAGCCAGACGCCGCGAGCGAGGGTCTGGGAGATCCGGCTGGGGCCGGGGGAGCGGTGGCACGCGCATCGCCACGTGCTGGACTACTTCTGGACCGCCGTCAACGCCGGCTCGAGCCGTCAGCACACCCACGACGGCACCACCCGCGAGGTGAGTTATCAGGCGGGCGAGACCCGCTATTTCCATTTCGCGGAGGGGGAGTTCCTGCTGCACGACATCGAGAACATCGGATCGGGTGAGCTGATCTTCACCACCGTCGAGCACCTGGACAGCGACAACCCCGCGCTGCCGGTGCAGGTCGCGACGCGATGATCGAGACACCGCTGCCCGCAGGCGTCATCGATGTACACGCCCATTGGCTACCGCGCGAGCTGTTCTCGCTGCCGCCCGGCGCCCCGTACGGTGCGCTGCGGGACCGCGACGGTGAGCTGTATCTCGGTGAGGTGCCGTTGTCGATCTCAGCGCGGGCGATGAGCGACACCGCGGCCATCGGCGAGGACATGCGTCAGGCCGGGGTGGCGGTGCGAGTCCTGTCCGCCCCGCCGTTCGCCTTCCCGGTCGGCGAGGCTGATTCGGGTGACTACGTGCAGGCCTTCAACTTGGCCCTCGCCGCTGTCGTCGGAGAGTCCGCCGGAACGCTGGTCGGGCTGGGCATCGTCTCGCTCACCGACGCGGCCGCCGCCCGGCAGCAGCTGTCGGAATTGGCGACGTCGCCGGGCATCGCCGGGGTCGCCATTCCGCCGGTGGTGGCGGGCACCTCGCTCGATCGCGGCGTTCTCCGCGAGATCCTGCGCACGGCAGCGGCCCTCGACCTTTCCGTACTGGTGCACCCGATGCAGCTTCCCCGACCGGAATGGTCTGCGCATTACCTCGCCAACCTGATCGGCAACCCCACCGAGACGGCCACTGCGGTCGCGTCCGTGCTGCTCGGCGGAGTGCTGGAGGAATTGCCGCTGCTACGGGTCTGCTTCGTGCATGGCGGGGGCGCGTCACCGGGCTTGCTGGGGCGCTGGGAGCATGGTTGGAACGCCCGGGCAGACGTCCGGGCGTCCAGCAAGAGGTCGCCGCGGGAGGGATTCGGAGAGCTGTTCTTCGACAGCGTCACACACGATGCCGATCAGTTCCGCTTGCTGACCGCCCTGGCCGGCACCGGGCGCGTCGTCTGCGGCAGCGACTACCCGTTCGACATGGCACAGGCGCAACCGGTCCGTTTCGCGCTCGACAACGGCGTCGACGCCGGCATCGACACCGCCGCGCTGGAGCTCAGCGGCCGCGCCTTCCTGGGTCTTTGAGCACTGCCCACCTTTCGAGAGGCTGAATTCCATGACGTCATTGTTCGACCCCATCACGCTGCGCGGACTGACCGCACGGAACCGCATCTGGCTCTCGCCGATGTGTGAGTACAGCGTCGAGCAGCAGGACGGCGTCCCCACCGACTGGCATCTGGTGCACCTGGGGTCCCGCGCGGTGGGCGGGTTCGGGCTGATCATCACCGAATCCACCGCGGTCACCGCGGAAGGCCGGATCAGCCCGCAGGACACCGGACTGTGGAACGACGAGCAGGTGCGGGCCTGGCGCCGGATCGTGGAATTCGTGCACGCGCAGGGCACTGCGATCGGTGTGCAACTGGGTCACGCGGGACGCAAGTCCTCTACGTTCGCGCCATGGCTCGGCAGCGGCACCGTGCCGGTGGAGGCGGGCGGTTGGCAGGCGAAGGCGCCGTCGGCCGTCGCATACACCGGCTACGCGCAACCCGCCGCGCTGAGCACCGCGGAGATCGCGGGCATCGTCGCGGCCTTCGGCGATGCAGCCCGCCGCGCGGACCAGGCAGGCTTCGATTTGATCGAGATCCACGGCGCACACGGTTATCTCGCGCACCAATTCCTGTCGCCGCTGTCCAATGTGCGCACCGATGAGTACGGCGGCTCGTTCGACAACCGGGTACGTTTCCTGCTGGAGTCGGTGGACGCCGTCCGGTCGGCCTGGCCCGAGGACAAGCCGCTGGTGGTGCGGGTCTCGGCCACCGATTGGGTCGATGGCGGCTGGACCGTCGACGACACCACCGAGCTCGCTGCACTGCTGTCGGACCGCGGGGTTGACCTGATCGATGTGTCGTCGGGCGGGTTGGATGCCGCGCAGAAGATCACCGTGGGGCCCGGGTATCAGGTGCCGTTCGCCCGGGATGTCCGCACCAAGGCCAACATCGCTACCGGAGCGGTCGGGCTGATCAGCGAGCCGGCCCAGGCGCAGTCGATCCTCGACGAGGGCTCCGCTGACGTGGTGCTGCTCGCCCGTGCCGGCCTGCGGGAACCAGCCTGGCCACTGCGTGCTGCGCACGAGCTCGGCATCCCAGCGGCGCAGGCTCCGTATCCGGTGCAGTACACCCGCGGCGCCTGGCGCTGAGCTGTTCGCCGCAACGGCCCCGCCGGCACGAAACCGCACCGCTCAGCCGCCTTCGATGAATTGCACCACCTTGGTGATCTGCCAGTCGACGGTGGAGTGGTCGATGGTGTCGTGCACCGGCGATGACGACATCTCCTGGGTGATGCCGGCCGCGCCGGAGCGCGCATGGGCGACGCTGTCATAGGCGACAACGTCGATGATCCGGCCGTCAGCGGATTCGGCGATGCGCCGCCAGAGGAATCCGGGTTGCCGCTTCAGGTACTGGTTGATGTCGTCGTTGGCCGCGACGAAATCGGCGGTGGTCAGGCCGGCAGAGGGCCGCAGGACGGTCACCTCGAGCGTTTCGGACACGTCATTTCTCCTTGTCCTCAGTGATCGGTCGAGCGCCAGCATGGTGCGCGCACGGGGGCCGAACATCCGTCGATTGACTTCATCGCGTCCCGAGCGACTGCTCCGAACAGTCACCCGGAGATCAATCGGGGCGGCCGTCTTCCCGATTTCGACCCTCCTGCGTATCCTCTTCGTGGCTTTCGAGCAGTTGTTGAGGAGCGCCGTGGAGACGCGTGGGTTCGCCGACCCCAGCCAGAACCTGCTGTGGCGGGCACACGAGGTCCTGGTGCTGCGCGAGTTCCTTCGATCCGCAACGCGGTCGGGTGGGGTGCAGCTGGTCGCCGGCGAGGCGGGGATGGGCAAGTCCTTTCTGCTCGATGCGGCCTCCGCCACCGCTGTGGAGGAGAACGGTGCCCGGGTACTCCGCGCGTCGGGTGTGCAGTTCGAGGCGGATGTGGGCTACGCCGGTCTCCATCAGCTCCTCATGCCGCTTGCCGACGGACTGTCCGAGCTGCCGGCGGTCTACGCAGACGCGTTGGGGGCTGCCCTCGGGCTGCAGGTCACGCGCCCGCCGGAGCTGCTCACTCTGGCCAACGCGACGGTCGCTCTTCTCGTCAGCTGCGCGAAGAGGAGCCCGCTGCTGCTCGTCATCGATGATCTGCAGTGGGTCGACCGGGCCAGTCTGCTGTTGCTGACCGTGGTGGCCCGACGGTTGGACAACTCCGGCGTGGCGCTCCTGCTGGCCCAGAGATCCGGATACGAAAGCTTCTTCGACCGTGCGGCGATCCCCACGCTCGAGCTGGCGCCGCTGCCGGACGCCGACGCGCACGCGCTGCTGCGGGCACACCAGCCGACGCTGCACCCGTCGGTTCGGCGGCGGATCGTTGCCGATGCAGGAGGCAATCCGCTGGCACTGATCGAACTGCCGCGCGGGCTGACGGCCGCGCAGGAGACTGCCGCCGACCCCCTGCCGTCCACGCTGCCGTTGAGCGTGCGACTCCGCGGGCTCTTCAGCTCGCGGGTTTCCGCTCTTGCACCGCCCAGCCGACGCCTCCTGCTGCTCGCCGCGATCCACCACGGCAATGGCCGAGAGCTGGCGCGGATCATCGCGGGTTCCACCGCTGATCTGGGACCGGCGGAGACCGCCGGCCTGGTATCGGTGGACCGCGGATCGGGTCTGTTGCGGTTCAGCCATCCCCTGGTCAGGGCGGCGGTCGTCGACCTGGCATCCGCTCCGGAACGCCGCGCAGCGCACCGGCGACTGGCCGAGCTGGCCTCCGACCCGCACGTCCGTGCACTGCACCTTGCCGAGTCCGCAATCGGAACCGATGACCACATCGCAAGCCTGCTCGACGATGCAGCGGATCGGGCGCTGGCCCGAGGGGATGCCACCGACGCCGTCACGGTTCTCCTCCGTGCCGCGGAGCTGACCTCGGTGCCGCAGGAGCGCGCTCGTCGGCTGGCTGCGGCCGCGTACCTCGGGGCCAATGTGACCGGCACGCTGACCGGCGCGCAGGCTCTGCTCGAGCAGGCGCGCACGGCCGATCCGGACGCCTCGGACACCCTCGAAGTTGCGACGGCGGCAGCAGCCCACCTGCTCAACAGCGACGGCGGCGTCGATACGGCACACCGGATGCTGACCCGCGCTCTTGCCGGAGTCACGCCGGCTCACGCGGAACCAGAAGTGGTCCGGGAGGCCGTGCACACCCTGGTGCTGGTGTGCGCCTTCGGTGGACGCCAAGAGCTGTGGGAGGCATTCGACGACGCCGTCGCCCGGTGGACGAGCCACCTGTCACCTGAGCTGCGTCTGGCTGCCGTCACCTTCGCGGACCCGGCCCGCGCCACTGCCCGTCAGCTCAGTGAGCTCGATGTGTTGACGGCGGCGGTCGACGAGAACGCCAGCCCTGTCCGGGTGATGGACGTCGCCATCGCCGGGATGTACGTCGATCGTGAACCGTCGCGCGCCCTGGAGAGGGTGGTGAGCGCCGGCCGCTCCGGCGGCCCGGTTGCCCTCGCGGCGCAGGCGCTGGTGATGCAAGCGATGACCGCATTCCATGAAGGGCGTTGGACCGACACCTCGATGCTCGCCGACGAAGCCATCTCCCTGTGCGTCGAGCACGGCTACCGACTCCAGGAATGGGGTGCCCTCAATCCACGGATGATGCTGGCCGCCGCCCGCGGGGACACCGCATACCTCGACCGGGTGCGTGCGCGGCTGCACCAGTGGGCGATGCCGCGGCAGATGCTGGCGGCGCGCACCTTCACCGCCAATGTCGACGGTCTAGCCGCACTGAGTGCCGGCCGCCACAGCGAGGCACACGAGGCGTACTCCTCCATCGCAGAGGCCGGCAGCCTTCCGCCCCACGGACAGGTTGTCGTGCTCAACGTGATGGACGTGGTCGAGGCAGCGATGCGCAGCGGGCACACCGACCAGGCCCGGCGACACGCCTCGGTCGCTGCCGGAACGCTGGCCGCGATCTCGCCCCGCCTGCGGTTCCAGGCCGAGGCGGCGGCCGCGTTGACCGCGCCGGCAGAGGCATACCCGGCCATCTTCGACCGCCTCGTCGACGACCCGGTCTCGGAGCGCTGGCCCTTTCAGCTGGCGCGACTCGAGCTCGCCTACGGCGAGCGTCTCCGGATGGACCGCGCCATGCGCCGGGCGCGCCCGCACCTGGAACGGGCGGTCCAGATCTTCACCGGCCTGGATGCCGGCCCCTGGACCGAACGTGCCGAGGCGGTCCTGCGAGCGACCGGGCGATCCCGGCCGGCTGCGGGCGCAACGACGTCACTGACGCCGCAGGAGCGACAGGTCGCCCAGCTGGCGGCATCGGGACTGAGCAACCGGGAGATCGGGGAGCGACTGTTCCTCTCACCGAGAACCGTTGGCGCCCATTTGTACCGGGTGTTCCCCAAGCTGGGGGTGACCTCCCGGGCCGGGCTGCGCGACGCCCTGACGCAGCACTCGGATTGAGTAGCGCAGCCCCTTCGTTAGGTCGTCCGACTGATGCTGCGACGGGCCGCCGCGACGAAAACTGGCTGCATCACATCCCCATCGGCCAGGAGGCCCAGAATGACGAAGCTGACCGTCGGTCAGGAGAACGGCCATGACATCGAGATCCACTTCGAGGACCACGGGAGCGGTCAACCGGTCGTCCTGATTCACGGCTTCCCGCTGGACGGCCGGTCCTGGGACAAGCAGGAACGTGTTCTGCTGGAGGCCGGTTACCGGGTCATCTCCTACGACCGTCGTGGTTTCGGGGAGTCCAGCCGCACCACGGTGGGGTTCGACTACGACACCTTCGCCGACGACCTGGATGCGTTGCTGAATCACCTTGCTCTGCAGGACGTCGCTCTGGTCGGGTTCTCCATGGGCTCCGGCGAGGTCACCCGCTACCTCGGCCGCCACGGGTCGGCTCGGGTCGGCAAAGCGGTCCTGATGGCGACAGTTCCGCCGTTCCTGCTCAAGACCGACGACAACCCCGAGGGTGTCGACCGGGAGGTCTTCGAGGGCATCAAGGCGGCGATCATCGCCGACCGGCCGGCGTACTTCAAGGACTTCCTCGATGACTTCTTCAATGTCGATGTGCTGGGTGGGACCCGGATCAGCGAGCCCGCGTGGCAGGCGGCGTTCGCGATGGCCTTGCAGGCCGGCCCGTTCGCAGTTCATGCCTGCGTCGATACCTGGCTGACGGACTTCCGTGATGACGTCGGGATGATCGACGTCCCGCTCCTGGTGATCCACGGCGACTCCGATCGCATTTTGCCCTACGAGTCCACCGCCGCCCGGCTGCCTGCGCTGGTCCCCGGGATGAAACTGGTGACGGTCGAGGACGGGCCCCACAACATCGCCTGGACCCACCCCGAGGTCGTCAATCCCGCGCTGCTCGAGTTCTTGAAGTCATGACGCTGTCGGAGAAGCCGCACCCGACGAGCAGCCCGGATGCCATCAAGGTCCCTGCGGGAAAAGGATTGTCGACCCATTCCATGCGGGCGCAGGTTCTGTACGCCTTCGGTGAAGGACTTCGGCCCGCTCGTCTGCCAGTGCCGTCACCAGGCTCCCGCGAAGTGCTGGTCCGCGTTGCGGCAGCGGGCATCAACCCCCTCGACACCAAGATCGCAGTGGGCCGGGCCGCTCACGCCCGGGTACAGCCCCCCGCCATCCTGGGGCTCGACGCGGCTGGAACCGTGGTCGAAGTCGGCCCCGGCGTCGACGCGGATGTCGGCGGCTTCGCGGTCGGTGACGAAGTGTTCGGGATGATCGGTGGCGTGGGCACTGCTCACGGCAGTCTCGCCGAGTACGCCTTGGTGGATGCTTCCCTGTTGGCCCACAAGCCTTCTCAGTGGACGATGGAAGAAGCCGCCGCCGTGCCGTTGGGATTCATCACCGCCTGGGAAGGGCTTGTCGATCGAGCCGGAGTCAGCGATGGTGCCACCGTCCTCGTGCACGGCGGGGCGGGCGGCGTCGGGCACCTGGCGATACAACTGGCGCTGGCCCGCGGCGCGACGGTGTGGGCGACCGGATCACACCGTCAAGCGGAGATCATCGAGCGACTCGGGGCGATCCCCCTCGATCACCAGCGGTCGCCGGTCGAGGAGTACGTCGGCGATCACACCGGCGGGCATGGCTTCGACGTGGTCTTCGACACGGTCGGTGGCGAGAATCTCGATCGCTCCTTCCTGGCCGTCAAGCGTTATACCGGCCATGTGGTGAGCAGCCTAGGCTGGGGCACGCACAGCTTGGCGCCGCTGTCCTTCCGCGGAGCAACCTATTCCGGAGTGTTCACCCTTCTTCCCCTCCTGACGGGCGAGGGCAGGGCCGCCCATGGTCGGATCCTGTCGGCCGCCGCGGCTCTCGCGTCGCAGGGCAAGCTCCGACCGGTGGTCCACCACGAGCGGTTCGATTTGGAACAGGCCCAGTCGGCGCTGGATCGTGTCGCACGCGGCATCCCCGCCGGCAAGCTCGTCGTTCACGTCAGGTAGGTCATGCGGCGTTGATCATGGGCCTCGGCACGCGACACGCCAACGTCACGCCCGAAGAAGCGTGCTGAGCCGCATGATCAACACAGATGCTCTCTGCTCGTGAGAGCTATGCAGGACCGGGTCCGGGTAGGGCAGTGGAGCGAAGTCCCGAGGCGTAGGCGGCGAGCGACCCCGTGCCGGGTTCGGCGTCCCTGTCGATAACGGGAGATGCGGCGGTCAGCCCCGGCGCGATCACCCACATCACCTTCGTCGGCCGGTCCGTCGCGGCCGCCCTGAAGGTGTGCGACGTCGCCGGATCGAATGTCAAGGCGTCGCCGGCGTCGAGATGCACCGTGTCGTCGGCAAAGCCGACGTCCAGGGCCCCGCTGATGACGAAGACGAACTCCACCTCGGCCGGCAGCGAGTACCCCTCGGCACCGCTGCCACCGCCCGGGCTGATCTCCGAGATGATCACCTGGATCCGGCGCTCGCCCGCTGGCGTCAGCAGGAACTCGGCGAGGTCCTGACCACCGAAGTCGATCGGCGGATAGTGCCCGTCGCGGACGACCTGCCCGCTCGAGTCGCTCCCGAACAGCGACGCCAGGGGAATGCCGAGCGTCCCGCAGATGCGCAGCAGAGCGGCCACCGAGGCGCTGGCGAGGTCCCGCTCGATCTTGGACAGGAACCCCTTCGTCAGTCCGCTGCTTCGTGCGACTTCTTCCAGCGTCCGGCGCTGGGACCTGCGGACGGCGTTGAGTCGTTGCCCGATCCGCGCCGTGTCGGTGTCGGCCGCGTGCCGGTTCGGCCCTGCGGAGTGAGCGTTCGGCAGGCCTGATTGGAAGACGGCAGCAGCCGTCGCTGGGTCGGCGCCGTGAGAGCCCGCGGCACCGTGCGCGGTCACATTGCCTCCCTGGTGCGTCTCGAGCCTGATGCCTTTCGAGCGGCGATCGTCCTTGAAGGGGCAAACGCCACTGTCAACCCCGTGCGTATGAAACCAGATGACCACCAGCAAATACAAGGGTTGACAGTTAGGAAACTTGTGTTGACACTATGACGATCGCTCCGCCGGCCGTGCACCACCGCTTCGCGGACTTCCCAGCTGGGCATCTCCATCCTGGGCAATTCACTCCGCAGAGGAGACACATGGATCTCGTCGTCATCGCCATTTACATCGGCAGCATGATCGCCATCGGCTTCTACGCCAAGAGCCGCGCCAAGAGTCAGTCCGACTTCCTGGTGGCCGGCCGTCGGCTCGGTCCGCTGCTGTACTCGGGAACGATGGCCGCAGTCGTCCTCGGCGGCGCCTCCACCATCGGTGGTGTCGGGCTCGGTTACCAGTACGGGATCTCCGGCATGTGGCTGGTGTTCTTCATCGGGTGCGGAATCCTGCTGCTCAGCCTGGTTTTCGCGGGCCGGATCAATCGGCTGGGCGTGTACACGGTGAGTCAGATGCTCGAGCTGCGCTACGGGCGAGGCGCCAATCTGCTGTCCGGCGTCGTGATGTGGGCCTACACGCTGATGCTCGCGGTGACGTCCACGATCGCGTACGGCACCATCTTCGGTGTCCTTTTCGACATCGGCAAGGTGCCGGCCATTCTCATCGGCGGCGCGGTCGTCGTCATCTATTCGGTCCTCGGCGGCATGTGGTCGATCACCCTCACCGACTTCGTGCAATTCGTCCTCAAGACCATCGGCATCTTCTTCGTGCTCCTGCCGGCCGTCGTGATCAAGGCGGGCGGGTTCTCCGGCCTGGCGGAAAAGCTTCCTGACACGGCGTTCTCGCTGACCACCATCGGCGGCGGCACGATCGTCACCTACTTCGTCATCTATTTCTTCGGCCTGGTCATCGGCCAGGACATCTGGCAGCGGGTCTTCACCGCCCGCAGCGACACGGTTGCCAAGTGGGCCGGAGCAGCCTCGGGCGTCTACTGCCTGCTGTACGCGGTGGCCGGGGCCCTGATCGGGATGGGCGCGAGCGTGCTGCTGCCCGGGCTCGCGGACCGGGACGACGCCTACCCGGCCATCGTCACCGAGGTCCTCCCGCAGGGCGTGGCCGGGTTGGTTGTTGCCGCCGCGCTGGCCGCCATCATGTCCACCTCCAGCGGCGCGCTGATCGCCACGGCGACGGTGGCGAAGGAGGACATCGTCGGAACCCTGCTGCGGCGCAAGGGCTCCGGGACAGCCGATGACGGTGCCGCACACGACGACAACGGAGTCACCGACTCCGCAGACAATGCCGCAGTTCGGGGCGGCGCCGAGCGGGACCACGACGAGGTCGGCAACAGCCGCTGGTACATCCTGGTCTTCGGGATTGTCACGATCGGCATCGCCTGCGTGCTCGGCGATGTCGTCGCCGCACTCACCGTCGCCTACGACATCCTCGTCGGCGGGCTGCTCGTCGCCATCGTCGGCGGCATGCTGTGGAAGCGCGGCACGATCGCGGGTGCGCTGGCCAGCATCGCCACCGGCACCGTGCTGACCCTGGGCGCGATGGTGGTGTACGGCGACATCTACGCCAACGAACCCATCTTCGCCGGCCTGATCGGCAGCCTGCTGGCGTTCGTGGTGGTGAGCCTGAGCACCGCGCCGACACCGGCCGCGATCCGCGAGCGGTGGGAGCGCCGGATCGGTACTCCCCGCGAGACGGCGCGGGACTCCGTCCGGACCTGAGCCGCGTGCCCGCCTCCCCGTGTCGGGGAGCTGACGATGACCCGCCAGATCACGAAGGAGAGCTGTCCATGACCGCCGCAGAACAACCAGCCGTCGTCGGCCCCGCCGATGCCACCCACATTCCGCGCTACGCCGGACCCCCCACCTTCGCCAGACTGCCCAGGGTCGACGAGGTCTCGCGTGCGGATGTCGCCATCCTCGGTGTGCCGTTCGACTCCGGGGTGAGCTACCGGCCGGGCGCCCGGTTCGGTCCGTCGCACATCAGGGCCGCCTCGAAGTTGTTGCGGCCGTACAACCCCGCCCAGAATGTGCACCCGTTCGGCGTGCAGCAGGTGGCCGACGCGGGTGATGTCGCGGTCAACCCGTTCGACCTCGACGAGGCAATCTCGCAGATCGATGGGGCGGCCACCGATGTCAGGGCGGATGGCGCGTCACTGCTGACCCTCGGCGGCGACCACACCATCGCGCTGCCCATCCTGCGCTCGTTGGCCCGCGACCACGGGCCCATCGCAGTGCTGCACTTCGATGCGCACCTGGACACGTGGGACACCTATTTCGGTGCTCCGTTCACCCACGGCACCCCGTTCCGCCGGGCCAGCGAGGAGGGCCTGCTGGACCTGGAACGCTGCCAGCACATGGGTATCCGCGGTCCGCTCTACGCCGCAACCGATCTCGAGGACGACGCGGCGCTGGGGTTCCAGATCGTCCGGGCCGACGACTACGAGACCGACGGCGTCGCGGGTGCTGTCGACCGGATGCGGCGGCGGCTCGGCGACGGGCCGGTGTACGTGTCCGTCGATATCGATGTGCTGGACCCCGCGCATGCACCGGGCACGGGCACGCCGGAGGCGGGCGGGTTGACCAGCCGCGAGTTGCTGAACACGCTGCGCGGGCTGGTCGGCCTGAACGTCGTGGGCGCCGACATCGTCGAGGTGGCTCCGGCCTACGACCATGCGGAGATCACCGGGATCGCTGCCGCTCATGTCGCCTACGAACTGCTGTCCGTGCTGGCCCGCAACCGCGAAGCGGCGGCATGAGCGAGCAAGTCGGGCAACAGTCAACAGGACAAGATGCCGGGTGGACCGCCGAGGTGCCTTCGGGCGGTGGTTCGCTGTCCACCCACCAGAACGGTGGTGCTGCGGTGGTGGAGTCGTTGCGGGCCAACGGCGTTGACACGGTGTTCGGCATCCCGGGGACCCACAACCTCGAGCTGTACCGGCATTTCGAGGCAGCGGGAATCACGGCGGTGACCACGCGGCACGAGCAGGGCGCCGGGTACGCGGCCGACGGCTATCACCAGGTGTCCGGGCGACCCGGGGTGGTGGTGACGACCAGCGGTCCGGCGGTCTTGAACGCCGCCGCGGCCGCCGGTACCGCCTACGCGGAATCGCGTTCAGTGCTGATCATCTCGCCCGGACTGCCACGCGGAGCCGAGGGTAGTGACGCCGGGCGACTGCACGAGACCAAGGATGCCAGCGGCGCGATGGACCGCATTGTCGCGTGGAGCCGGCGGGTGGGCAGCCCCGAGGAGGCCGCTGCGGCCGTCACCGACGCCTTCACCTTCTTCCGCGCCGGCCGTCCTCGACCGGTCCACATCGAGGTCCCCATCGACGTCCTCGAACAGCAATGGCACGGCGTTGCCACCGCCGCGCAGTTGCCGACACCACCCACACCGCAGCAGGAGTCGATCCGGGCGGCCGCCGCGGCGCTGGCCGGCGCACGTCGGCCGACCATCGTCGTCGGCGGCGGCGCACGCGGTGCCGCGGGGCAGATCCGGGTGCTGGCCGAGCGCCTGGGCGCACCGGTGATCACCACCTGCAACGGCAAGGGGGTGCTGCCCGAGGATCACCCGCTCAGTGCGGGTGCGTCGATCAGGTTCGCGGCGGCACATGATTTCCTGCCCCGCGCCGACGTGACGATGGTGATCGGCAGCGAACTGGGGGATTCGGACCTCTGGGGCGGCGCCGTCAGCACCCCGACGGTGATCCGGCTGGACATCGACGCCGGGCAACTGGACAAGAACCGCACGGCCGAGATCCACCTCCTCGGCGATGCGGTGGCGACGTTGCGCCTGCTCATCGACGAATTGCCCGTGCCGCTCGCAGGTCGGGCGGTCGCCGACGCAGCCGGCGCCCACCAGCGGGCGGCGGATCTGCGCGCTGCCTGCGAACGTCAGGCCACCGCCGAGGGCGCGAAGTGGGTGGCGGTCAACGCCGCGCTCCGCAGGGCACTGCCGGACGGCTCCACCGTGGTCGGGGACTCCTCGCAGGTCACGTACCTCGGGACGGTCCACTTCTTCCCGGTGCGGCGGCCGGCGGAGTTCCTCTACATGGCCGGCTTCGCGACCTTGGGCTACGGGTTGCCGGCCGCGATCGGCGCGAAGGTCGCCGACCCGTCGCGCGCTGTTGCTGCCCTGCTCGGCGACGGGGCGCTGATGTTCTCGGTGCAGGAGATCATGACGGCCGTCGAGCTGCGGCTGCCGATCCCCATCGTGGTGATGGACAACGGCGGGTACGCCGAGATCGAGGAACAGGAACGGCTGCGCGGCATCCCGCCGGTCGGCGTCGAGCTGCGGGTGCCCGACCTGCCGGCGCTGGCCAGGGCCTGCGGGGCCCGCGGTGTCGACGCCGCGGACGCCGGTGAGGTCGCCGATGCCGTCGCCGCCGCGCTCGGGGCGGACGGACCCACCCTGATCCGGCTCGCCTGCTGAGCGTGGATATCCGGTCACGGGCGAGGAGCGGTCCCGGATAGCATCGGTTGTTCCCGTCACGCCCGTCGGCCCACCGGCGGCTGTGACACCCGCGGTCCGGCCGGCTCGCCGGCTCCGCAACACCACCGAGCGCCGTCCGACCACCGAGGAGACCCCGTGTCCAGCCCTACCGCCGTCGCACCCCTTCCGCTGGTGAAGGTCCCGGCGGGGACGACGGCCGGCGCCGCGGTGCGTGAGGCGGAGTTGCCCTCCAGCGGACCGCATGCCGTCGTGGTGGTGCGCGATCTCGAGGGTCAGCTGCGGGATCTGGCCTGGTCCCCGGCAGCGGACGCCGTGGTGGAACCCGTCCCCGCCGATTCCGAGGACGGCCGGTCGGTCATCAGGCACTCCGCCGCGCACGTCCTCGCGCAGGCCGTGCAGCAGGCGTTCCCGGACGCCAAGCTGGGCATCGGACCGCCGATCAAGGACGGCTTCTACTACGACTTCGACGTCGAGAAGCCCTTCACCCCAGAGGATCTGGCGGATCTCGACAAGCGGATGCGGAAGATCGTCAAGTCCGGGCAGCGCTTCTCCCGGCGCGTCGTCGACGCGGACGCCGCCCGCGCCGAACTCGCCGCCGAGCCGTACAAGCTCGAGCTGATCGACCTGAAGGGCTCGCCGGGTGCAGAGGCCAGTGCGGAGGAGAGCGTCGAGGTCGGCGCCGGCGAGCTGACGATCTACGACAACCTGCATTCGCACACCGGAGAACGAGTCTGGGGCGATCTGTGTCGCGGTCCGCACGTGCCGACCACCCGCTACATCCCCGCTTTCACCCTGACCCGATCTGCCGCCGCCTACTGGCGGGGCAGCGAGAAGAACCCGCAGCTGCAACGGATCTACGGCACCGCATGGGAATCCGCCGAGGCCCTGCAGGCGCACCTCGACTGGATCGCCGAGGCCGAACGCCGCGACCACCGTCGGCTCGGCACCGAGCTGGATTTGTTTTCCTTCCCGGACGAGATCGGTTCCGGGCTCGCGGTTTTCCACCCGCGCGGCGGCATCATCCGCAAGGAGATGGAGGACTACAGCCGGGCCAAGCACCTGGAGGCGGGCTACTCCTTCGTGAACACACCGCACATCACCAAAGCCCGGCTGTTCGAGGTCTCGGGGCACCTGGACTGGTACGCCGACGGGATGTTCCCGCCGATGCACCTCGATGCCGAGTTGGGTCCGGATGGCGAGGTGCGCAAGCCCGGGCAGGACTACTACCTCAAGCCGATGAACTGCCCGATGCACGATCTGATCTTCCGTTCCAGGGGCCGCTCCTACCGGGAGTTGCCGCTGCGGATGTTCGAGTTCGGCACCGTCTACCGATACGAGAAGTCCGGCGTCATCCACGGTCTCACCCGAGTCCGCGGGATGACCCAGGACGACGCGCACATTTTCTGCACCCGCGAGCAGATGGCCGACGAGCTGACCAGTCTGCTGCGGTTCGTGCTGGATCTGCTGGCGGACTATGGCCTCGACGACTTCTACCTCGAGCTCTCCACCCGCAACGAGGAGAAGTACGTCGGCAGCGACGAGAACTGGCGGGTGGCGACCGAGACCCTTGCCGACGTCGCCACGGCGTCCGGACTGCATCTGGTGGACGACCCGGGTGGGGCAGCGTTCTACGGCCCGAAGATCTCGGTGCAGGCCAGGGACGCGCTCGGCCGCACCTGGCAGATGTCGACCATTCAGCTCGACTTCAACCTCCCGGAACGCTTCGAGCTGGAGTACGCCGCATCCGACGGCACCAAGCAGCGGCCGGTGATGATCCACCGCGCGCTCTTCGGTTCGATCGAGCGGTTCTTCGGAGTGCTCACCGAGCACTACGCCGGCGCGTTCCCGGCCTGGCTGTCCCCGGTGCAGGTGGTGGGCATCCCGGTCGCCGACGCGTTCGGTGATCACCTCGAATCCGTCATCGGTGAATTGCGGCGACGCGGGGTCAGGGCCGAGGTCGACCACTCAGACGACCGGATGCAGAAGAAGATCCGGAACCACACCACGCAGAAGGTGCCGTTCATGCTGCTCGCGGGGGAGAAGGACGTGACCGCCGGCGCGGTGTCGTTCCGTTTCAGGGACGGCACCCAGGTGAACGGGGTGCCGGTCGCAGCCGCGGTCGACGCGATCGATGTGTTCGTGAAGGGCCGCTCGAACGTCAACCCCACCGCCGAGGGCTTCGCGGGGCTGGTGCCACCCGTCGCCGGTCTCGAGTCGACCGGTGGGTGACGGGCCGGAGCTCGTCCGACAGGACGGGATCGGGGTACCCGACCAGCTGCAGCGGCTCTGGACGCCGCACCGGATGGCGTACGTGACGGGTGGCTCCGGGGAGGACCGCACCGAGGCGTCCGCTCCGGCGTCGGCTCGGTCGTCGTCAGCGGCGGTGCCGGCTGAATCCGAGGAGCCCGCCTGCCCGTTCTGCCGGATCCCGACGCTGTCGGACGAGGACGGGCTGATCGTCGCCCGCGGCCGCCGGGTGTACGCCGTGCTGAACCTGTTCCCGTACAACCCCGGGCACCTGATGGTGGTGCCGCTGCGGCACATGCCCGACTACACCGACCTGGACGCCGACGAGCTCGCCGAGTTCAGCGAATTCACCAGGCACGCGCTGGACACCGTGCGTCGAGTCAGTGCGCCGCACGGGTTCAACATCGGGATCAATGCAGGTTCGGCGGCGGGCGCCGGGATCGCCGGTCACCTGCACCAGCACCTCGTCCCGCGGTGGGGTGGCGACGCGAACTTCATGCCCGTCATCGGCCTGACGAAGGTGTTGCCGCAACTGCTCGCCGACACCAGGCGGATGCTCGCGGCTGCCTGGTAGCGGGCGAACAGACACACTCACCGCATGCGTGGCCCGTCCGACGCGGGCCTTGGATGGCCGGATCGGACCCGCCGCGCCGCTATCGTGGACCACTGACCGCGCACAGCCGACTGCCTCGCCCTGAGCCCGACCGGACGGAACCCGATGCTCAACTCCCTGGCCCGGGCCTCGGTGTCCAAGGTGACGGACCCGATCGGCAGGGGACTGCTCCGCGCGGGCCTGAGCCCGGACCTGGTCACGGTGCTCGGCACGATCGGCGTCGTTGCCGGATCGGTCGGCCTGCTTGCGCCCGGTTATCTGTTCGCCGGGACGATGGTCGTGACTGTCTTCGTGCTCGCCGACCTGGTGGACGGCGCGATGGCCAGAGCGCGTGGCTACGGCACCGACTTCGGTGTGGTGCTGGACGCATCCTGTGACCGGATCGCCGACGGCGCCCTGTTCGGCGCGCTGGCGTTCTACGCGTTCTCCTCGGGCCAGCGGGTGCTCGGCGCCGTCGCCCTCGTCTGCCTGGTGACCGGGCAGGTCATCTCCTATGTCAAGGCACGGGCGGATTCGGTCGGCCTCATCATCGGCGGCGCACTGGCAGAACGAGCGGAGCGCAACGTGCTGGGCCTGGTCGGCGCCGGGCTGGCCGGACTGGGCGTGCCGTACGCGCTCGACATCTGCCTGTGGTTGCTCGCCGTGGCGGGCCTGATCACCGTTGTGCAGCGGCTGGTGCAGGTCCGGCGCGCCGCCGTCAAAGCCGCCGCCGACACCGGCTCCGATCGCGGCACCGGCCGTCCGGCGCTGTGACCGTCGCTCCGCCCGCACCTACCGGCAGGGTGGTCGCCACCAGCAGCCGACGCGGGATCTTCGACGACATCCCGGCGAAGCTGACCGATCTCGGCTTCGGCATCGGTTGGTCAGCGGTCAAGTCCGTCCCCGAACCGGTGGCGGACCGGCTGTTCCGGGAAGCCGCGGATCTCGCCTACCGGCGCCGCGGGCCCAGCGTGGTGCAACTGGCCAAGAACCTGCACCGGGTACTCGGCGACTCCTCGACCCCGGAGTCACTGGCGGCGGTGACCCGTGCCGGTATGCGCTCGTATGCGCGGTACTGGAAGGAGGCGTTTCGGCTGCCGGCGATGGACCGCGATCAGGTCTTCGAGCAGCTGGAGGCCTCCGCCATCGGCGCCGAGCACATCGACCGGGCCGCCGAGGAGGGCCGGGGCATCATGCTGCCGGTCACCCACTCCGGGAATTGGGACGCGGCCGGTCTGTGGGTCGCCCGCCGCTGGGGGTCGATGACCACCGTCGCCGAGCGTCTCAAACCCGAGTCGCTGTACGAGAAATTCGTCGCCTACCGGGAGTCCCTCGGCATGGAGATCCTGCCGCTGACCGGCGGCGCGAACCCGTCCACGGTCCTGAAGGAGCGGCTGCGGGCCGGCGCACGGGTACCGCTCGTCGGGGACCGGGACCTGTCCCGCAGCGGTGTACCGGTGACGTTCTTCGGGGAGGTCGCCACCATGCCGCCCGGCCCGGCGATGTTGGCCGCCCTGACCGACAGCTACCTGTGCCCGACCAATCTGAGCTTCACCGACGCCGGCTGGTCGATCCACATCCACCCGCCGGTGGAGCTGCCCGGCGCCCGGCTGTCGGAACAGGTTCGCGGCGGGACCCAGGCGATCGCCGACATCTTCGAACAGGGCATCGGGGCGCATCCGCAGGACTGGCACATGCTGCAACCGCTGTGGCGCGCCGACGTTGTCACGAACCGGGATGCCCACAGCGACGGGCGGGCAGCCGGATGAAGGTCGGCCTCGTCTGCCCCTACTCGTTCAACATTCCGGGCGGGGTGCAGGCTCACGTCGCCGACCTGGCGCGCACCCTGATCGGGCTGGGTCATCACGTCTCGGTGCTGGCGCCGGGCGACAGCGACGGCACCGTCGAGTTCCCCGACTTCCTCGTCCCGTCGGGCCGGAGCCTGCCGATTCCCTACAACGGGTCTGTCGCCAGGCTCTCCTTCGGTCCGGTGTCGTACACGAAGGTCCGCCGCTGGATCCGGGCCGGCAACTTCGATGTCCTGCACGTGCACGAACCGGTGGCGCCGAGCCTGTCGATGATCGCGATGATGGTGGCCGACGGCCCGATCGTCGCGACCTTCCACACCGCCAACCCGAAATCGCGGATGCTCGGCGCCTTCCAGGGGGTGCTGCAGCCGTTCCTGGAGAAGGTCACCGGCCGGATCGCGGTCAGTGAGCTCGCCCGGCAGGTCCAGGTGGAGCACCTCGGCGGGGACGCCGTCGTCATCCCCAACGGCGTGGACGTCAAGTTCTTCGACAGCGCCGTGCCGCTGCCCGGTTATCCGCGCCAGGGCGGCACCATCGGCTTCGTCGGCCGCTTCGACGAGTCCCGCAAGGGCATGGCCGTGCTGCTGGACGCCCTGCGGCTGATGGTCCGCACCCGGCCGCAGCTGCAACTGTTGATCGCCGGTAGCGGTGATGTGAAGGATCTGCGCGAATTGGCCGGTCCCGAACTGCAGCCCGCGCTGCGGTTCCTCGGCCGGATCAGTGACGCCGACAAGGCGTCGATGCTCAAATCGGTGGACCTGTACTGCGCCCCCAACACCGGTGGCGAGAGCTTCGGCATCATCCTCACCGAGGCGATGAGCGCGGGCACACCGGTGGTCGCCAGCGATCTCGACGCCTTCCGCCGGGTGCTGGACGCGGGCAGTGCAGGCGTGCTCACTCCGGTCGGCGACGCCCCTGCGCTCGCCCGGGCGATGGGCTCGGTGCTGGACGACCCAGGCAAACGGGCGTCGCTGTCGGCGCAGGGCCGGCGGGTCGTGGCCGCGTACGACTGGCCGGTCGTGGCCGCCACCGTGGTCAAGGTCTACGAGACCGTCATCGCCGCCGACCCGCGCGCTGTCGTCGAGGCCGAATGACCGCGTCCGGCCGACCGATCGTGGGGTCTTGGTCACTTCATCGGGCACAAACGCCGCAATGGGTTTTCCCGTGACGGACATCGTCCCCTACCGTGATGAGCTGCCGGGCGCAACCCGGTGAAAGCCCTGATGCCGTCCAGCCACCGGCGTGGGACGGTGCGATAGGTCCAATGGCGGACCTGGGCCGCGGCCGTTCAGCCCCGACAACCGCGGCCGACTCCCGACACAGCGACCCCATCACAGCCGCCTGACGACAGCACCGACGAAACCGCCCGACGCATGTGCCTGAACGGCAATGCCGCAACCGCAATGCCGCCACGACAATCCATGAACGCAACCACCGACAGACGCACCAACAACGGGCCCCAAGGCCGAACGGAGGATGACCGGTGACCACAGCCGTCGTCATCATCCTCGTTGTCCTGCTGCTGTTCGCTGCCTTGCGGCTCTGGATCACCGCCAACCGGCTGGATCGCCTGCACGTCCGCACCGAGGCGGCCTGGTCCGCGCTGGAGGGCGCCCTCGCCAGGCGCGTCGTCGCGACGAGAGCCGTCGCTGCTGCGGGTGGTTTGGACGACGAGCGAGCCGATGAGCTGCGACGGCTTGCCGACGTGGCCGATCACGCAGACCGTCGGCATCGGGCGGACGCGGAGAACGATCTCTCTCGCGTGCTGTCGACGATTCCGGCGGTGTCCGAGCCGCACCTCGCCGTCGAACTGGCTGACGCGGGAGAACGTGTGCTGCTCGCGCGCCGGTTCTACAACGACGCCGTTCGCGACACCAGGGCGTTGCGCGCGGTGTGGTTCACCCGGATCTTCGGACTCGCCGGCCGGGCTGCACTTCCCGACTACTTCGAGATCGCCGAGTACCAGAATCACCCGGCGACCGTGCACCGGGCCGCCGCCCGGGTGCTGCTGATCGACCCGGCAGATCGGGTTCTGCTGCTCTCGGGCACCGACCCAGAGGTCGGCTCGCACTGGTGGCACACACCAGGCGGGGGAGTGGAACCAGGCGAGTCACCCCGTTCCGCGGCAGCCCGAGAGCTGGCTGAAGAAACCGGGTTTCGACTCTCCGGCGACGAACTGCTCGGACCTATCTGGCGACGGGTGGCTCGGTTCACGTTCATGGGCTCGGATTACGAGCAGACCGAGTTGTTCTTCGTCGCGGCTGCACCGCGTAGGGCCCCGGCGCTGAACGGCGCCTCGCCCGGTGGCGCGACCCCCGGCGATGCGGCTCACGTGGACGCCGGCCCGACCAAGGTGACCGTGTCGAACGCCGCGGCGGAGCACTTCCCAGTGCCCGACCCGGCCCTGCAGCACCCGGCCCTGCAAGCCTCAGCCCTGCAAGCCTCAGCCCTGCAAGCCTCAGCCCTGCAGCACCCGGCCCTGCAGCACCCGGCCCTGCAGCACCCGGCCCTGCAGCACCCGGCCCTGCACGACCCGAGCCCGGACATGGTCCGTCAGGAGGCGCCCACGGTCGACGGATCCGGCCGCACGCAGGTGGAGTTGATGACGCTCACCGGCGACCGCTGGTGGTCTGCCGATGCGCTCGCCGGGACGACGGAAGCGGTGTACCCGGTGGAATTGGCCGGCCGGTTGCCCGAGGCGATCGGCGTCCTGCGCGGTGCGGCCGTACCGCAAAATCCGGCGCCGATCGACTGACTCCGACGTTCGGTGACCGTGTTTGGTGCACCGCCACGGAAGAGGGACAAATCGGCGTATCACGGCGGGGCACCCGCCATTCCTCTTGCACGCGACTAGGTTGCGAACGGCGTCCGCCCCGCCCCGGGGCGACGCGCTCTGGAGGAGACGTGCCGCGTCACGCCCGGATTCTGATGTTCGTCGCCGGCTGCATGGCTCTCGTGTTGAGCGGTTGTTCCAGCGGCGATCCGGCACCGGTCACCTCCGCGGCCTCGTCACCGTCCGCACCGCCGGTCACCGTCGTGCCACCCGCGCTGTCGACCGTTGCCAGCACCGCGCCTACCCCGCCGGCTCCACCGCTGACCGCGAACCCGCTGACCGGGGGACCGCTCATCACCACACCGGTCATCGCGGTCAAGATCGACAACACGTCCGCGGGGTTGCCGCAATACGGCCTGACGGACGCTGACGTGGTCTATGTGGAGCAGGTCGAGGGCGGCCTCACCCGGTTGATGGCCGTCTTCCACACCACACTGCCACCCGACGTCGGAGCCGTCCGGAGCGTCCGCAGCACCGATGCCGAACTGCTGCCGGTGTTCGGCATGCCGGCCCTGGTCTTCTCCGGCGGAGCGGGTGGACCGCTCGCTGCGCTGGCCACCACACCGACTGTCGCGGTGTCCGAAGACGCAGGGGGCGCAGGGTTCTCGCGGACGTCGAACAGCCCGGCACCGTTCAACCTGCATTCCAACGTCAAGGACGTCTCGGTCGCCCACCCCGAGCTGACTCCGCCGCGCGACATCGGGTTCCACTTCGCCGCAACCGACCCGCGGATTGCCGCCGGTCCCGGGGCGACGTCGCTCGCAGTGAGGTGGCAGGCCGCCGACACAAGGTTCAGTTATGCCGACGGGCGGTATCAGCTCGAGCACGATGGCGCGCCGCAGTCGGACGCGTCCGGCGCACCGATCGTCGCCGACAACGTGCTGTTCCAGAACGTCGAACTCGACCCGGACGGCACCGTGGATTCGGTCGGCTCGCCGTCATTCATCTCGCACACCGTCGGCAAGGGCACCTTCACCCTGTACCGGGACGGGCACGCCATCAGCGGGAACTGGAGCCGCGCCGCCGCGAATCTCCCCACCGAATACCTGGACGCCTCCGGACAGCCGGTGCCCTTCAAACCCGGCAAGACTTGGGTGGCTCTGGTTCCGCCGTCCGCCAAGGTGACGGTGTCCTGATTCCATCTGTGCGCTGCTCCACCGACCTGCTTGATCCGTGCTCAGGCGCTGTTCGAGACCCGCCGAAATGTGCTCGGATCGCGCTCGACGGGTCGTTCTCCTGCGCCTTGGCCGGCGCCGTCGACAGGGATTCGGGTGTCGCGCGCCCGAGTACGATCAGTGACGGTAACGGGCATTCAGCCCGTGACGACGACGCGGAACCGTGCCCGGCACTGCCCTTGCGCGCCGTGTCGAACCACATCACCACCTGACCACAGCACCACCTGACCACAGCACCACCTGACCGCGGGCCACCCGTCCGCGGCGCGATCCGTCCGAGGAGCACCGTCGTGTCCGCCAGCATCCCTTCGGGCGCGCAGCCCGCCGCCGCCGAGTCCGTGTCCAACGAGTCCGCATCCAACGACCCCGCATCCAACGACTCCGCAGTTCGCTCATCGCTGACCACCACCGGCACCGCCCGGGTGAAGCGGGGGATGGCCGAGATGCTCAAGGGCGGCGTCATCATGGACGTCGTCACGGCGGAGCAGGCCAGGATCGCCGAGGACGCCGGCGCGGTCGCCGTGATGGCTCTGGAGCGGGTGCCGGCAGACATCCGTGCGCAGGGCGGCGTTTCCCGGATGAGCGACCCGGACATGATCGAGAGCATCATCTCCACCGTCTCCATCCCGGTGATGGCAAAGGCCCGCATCGGACACTTCGTCGAGGCGCAGGTGCTGCAGTCACTCGGCGTCGACTACATCGACGAGTCGGAGGTGTTGACCCCGGCCGACTACTCGCACCACATCGACAAGTGGGCATTCACAGCGCCTTTCGTGTGTGGTGCGACGAACCTGGGGGAGGCGCTGCGGCGGATCACCGAGGGTGCGGCGATGATCCGGTCCAAGGGCGAGGCAGGCACTGGCGACGTGTCCAACGCGGTCACCCACATGCGCACGATCGGCGGCGAGATCCGCCGGCTGACGTCGCTGTCGCCCGATGAGCTGTATGCCGCCGCCAAGGACCTGCAGGCGCCTTACGACCTTGTTGCCGAGGTGGCGGCGCTGGGCAAGCTGCCCGTCGTGCTGTTCACCGCCGGCGGCATCGCCACCCCCGCGGATGCGGCGATGATGATGCAGCTCGGCGCAGAGGGCGTCTTTGTCGGCTCCGGCATCTTCAAGTCCGGTGATCCCGCCGCGAGGGCCGAGGCGATCGTCAAGGCCACCACCTTCTATGACGACCCCGACGTGATCGCCAAGGTCTCGCGCGGGCTCGGCGAGGCGATGGTCGGCATCAATGTCGATGACATCCCCGTGCCGCACCGGCTCGCCGAGCGGGGCTGGTAGCGCTCAGATTGCGCGCGGCCGCTGTCGAGTGACGGTGGTGCAGGGTTTTTGGGCCCGATCCGGCAGGTTTTCCCTGCTCCCGTGACACTCGACGGTCGGTGCCGGCCGTTCGGAGTGCGGTCGTGCGGTTGGTGGACGGCCTGTCGGGGCTGGTAGGGCTCAGGTGCGCGCGGCCGCTGTCGAGTGACGGTGGTGCAGGGTTTATGGGCCCGATGCGGCAGGTTTTCCCTGCTCCCGTGACACTCGACGGTCGGTGCCGGCCGGTGCCGGTCGGTGCCGGTGGGTGCAGGTTGGTGCGGGCGGTTCGGGGCGCTGTCGCGCCGTCGATCGGGACGACGGCGCGGTGCGCCTCAGGCAAGAGGCCACATCCGGCTGCTCGCCAGAGGTGGAACTCCACAGCGGTGTGTTGCCAACGCTGAGTCCACGGTCTAGATTCAGCACTGTGGATGATCCGATGGCGAGTGTGCTGACAGTGGTGGGCGAGCGCTGGGCTTTGCTGACGGTCCGCGAGGTGTCGTTGGGACACCGCCGGTTCGACCAGATCCAGTTGGCAACCGGTGCGCCTCGCACAGTGCTGTCCGACCGCCTTCGCAGACTGACCGCAGCGGGCATCCTGGGCACGCGCGGTTATCGAGCTGCCCGGCGCGCGTGCCCGGGTCGAGTACACCCTCACCGAAGCCGGCTTCGACCTGTTGCCGGTGCTGTCCGCGCTGTCCGACTGGAGCGAACGGCACCTGCCGGCCGAATCGGCCCGGGTGATCTACCGGCACCGCGGCTGTGGCGGACGGGTCACCGCACGCCTGCAGTGTGAATGCGGCGAGCAGACCGGTCCGCACGACCGGCTGATCGCGGAAGTCACGCGGTGAGCTCCTCGGGTGGGGCGACCCCAGCGATGAGACCGGCAGCGATGAGACCCGCAGCGGTGCGACTGCACGCGATGAATGCGCAGCGGTGCGACCGCACGCGATGAGACCGGCAGCGGTGCGACTGCACGCGATGAGACCCGCAGCCGGTGCGAACTGCACGCGATGAGACCCGCAGCGATGCAATCACCCCGATCAGACCCGCAGGCGTCCGACACCCCGCACCTCACCAAGGCAGCACCAACCGAACCCAGTCGCCATGTTCAGTGACACCGATTTTCGAGGAGAAAGCCATGACCGTTCGCACCACCAGTGACGAGACCTTCGTCGATGACGTCCTGCACGCACCCGTGCCGGTTCTGGTCGACTTCACCGCGGCCTGGTGCCCGCCGTGCGTGATGATCGCTCCGGTCCTCGAGCGGATCGCACAGGACGAGGCGGATCGGCTGACGGTCGTCTCGCTGGACGTCGACACCAACCCGATGACCACCTTGAAGTACGAGGTGCTCGGGATGCCGACGTTGGCGTTGTTCGTGGACGGTCAGATCGTGGCCCGGTTCATGGGCGCGAAGCCGAGGGCGGCGATCATGCGGGAACTCGGACCGCATCTGCTGCCGCGGCCCGTGGCGCCCAGGACCTGATCGGCACCCGGGACCTGCTCGAGTGACGTTTGTGCAGGGTCAGGCGGTACCCCGGAGCCCCATTGCCCTGCAGGAGCGACGGTCGAGAGTCGGGCGTCGTGAATGGACGGCCCGCTGCGGGTATCTCGAGCGAGAATCGTCTGCCGGCGCGACTGTGCTCACGACGCTGGGGAGCGATCGTCGGTGACCGCCGGCTCGCTGACCACCGCGGCGCCGGCCGGAGCGACCGGCTCTCGCCTATCGAGAGCCGCATCACGCCCATTTGAGAGCGCCGCCCGGCCATCGGGAACCGCATCCCGGCCATCGGGAGCCGCCGCCCGGCCATCGGGAACTGCATCACGCCCATTGGGAACCGGCTCCCGGCCATCGGGAACCTCCGCCCGCCCATCGGATACCCCAGCGCGGCGATCGGCGACGGCGGCCCGTTCCACCGTCAACAGGCTCTCCGCACTGTGTTCCGCGTGGTAGGCCGCGCCGCCGCCACGGACACCGAACAGGCGCTTGGACCAGACCAGCCAGACCACGGCGGCGATGTTGATCAGCAGTAGCGTCAGCCGGAGCGCCGTGACCTTCTTGCTCACCTCGAAGATCTCCCAGGGCAGGAAGACGCTGGTCGCGACCACCGAGAAGTACTCACCCCAGCGACGCAGATTCCACAGTCCGTAGGACTCGACGAACATCAGCCCGGCGTATGCGCAGAGCCCAACGGCGATCCAGATGAGTGTCTGCGGGCTGAAGGCGAAGATGCGGGAGATGCCGCGCAGCACTTCGGATTTGTCGAGGTCCCAACCCAGCTGGTCGGCGAGCGGACGCAACAGGCTCAGCTCGTTGTCGAAGGCGCTTTCCAGCCGGGTGTGGGAATCACGGAAGTACAGCACCAACCCCGCGACGAACAGCAGCAGCAATCCGCGGAGCACCCGTTCGGCAGCGAGCAGGCGCATGATCGTCCGGTCACGCAGCAACCGGCCGCGCGGAACCTCGGGCGCACTGTCGGCCGGCCCGGACGCCTTCGCCGGGCCGACGACGAAGTCGCCGCATCGCAGGCATCGCCAGCTTTGTCCGGCAGGCGTTGCGACGTGGAGGCGCGCCGCGAGTTCGGGCTCGTCCGGCGCGAACGTCTCGTGCCCGCTGCGGCTGCACACCCGCAGGCTCCAATCCACCCGGCGAGCGTAACGGGCGATGGGGATACGGAGCCGTCCACGCTCAGGCGAGCCATCCCGGCAGTGACGACTGCGCACCGGACGCCGCCTGCGGCGCGACGGTTGCCAACCGGTTCACGGCGGTGATCAGCCGGTCGGGCGAGGTGGTGAAGGGCAGACGCAGGTACGACGCCATGGTGCCGTCAGGGCCGAAGCGGGGTCCGGGTGCGATGCGCACGCCCGCAGACGGCGCCAGCAGAGCCAGGTCCGTGGCGAATGGGCCGGGCAGTCGCACCCAGAGAAAGGTGCCGCCGCGTGGTTCCGTCGGGTGCCAGTCGGGCAACGCCGTCGCGAGCGCCGACAGCAGGGCGGCGGCACCGGTTGCAAGGCGGGACCGCTGGACGGCCAGCGCCGCCTCGGGATCACCGAGCAACTCGTTGGAGACCAGTTGGTCGAGGACCGGTCCCGCCATGTCACCCAGCGCCCTGGCGGCCGCCAGGCGCTGGATCAAATTCGGCGCTGCACGGATCCATCCGACCCGCAGCCCACCCCAGAACGACTTCGACATCGCCCCCAGTGACACCACTCTGGTCCCGGTGGTGTCACTGTCGAAGGCGGCGAGCGACGGTGGGATCGGTGCGGTATCGGGAAAGGCGACATCCCTGAACGACTCGTCGGCGACCAGCAGGGTGCGGGTGTTCCGGGCCGCTGCGACGATGGATTCCCTGGTCGCCTCGTCCATCAGCGCGCCCGTCGGGTTGTGGAAGTCGGGGATCAGGTAACCCAACCGTGGCGCGATCTGGCGCATCGTCGCCGCGAAAAGCTCGACATCCCAGGCACTTCCGGCGGTGGCCGAATCCGCCATGCCGACCGGCGCAGGGACTCGTCGATGCGCGCGGAGCGCGTCGAGCGCGACCGGGTAGGTCGGGCACTCGATCAGCACCCGGTCACCCGGCGCGGACAGCTCTCCGAGCACCAGCGTGAACGCATGCTGGGCACCGGACGTCACCAAAATCTGTTCCGCCGTCGTCGGCAGTCCGGCCGCGGTGTACCTGGCTGCAATCGTGTCGCGCAGGACCGGTAGGCCGAACGGCAGGTAGCCGTCTCCGGACAGGTACCGGGGGAGTTGCGCGGCGGCGGCCTCCAGCGCCCGGGTGATCTCGTCGGCGGGCGCGGGCAGCGAAGCCGTCGTCAGATCGATGACGCCGAGCGTGCCGTCGTCATCGGGACGCCAATCCCTGCCCGGCGGTGCGCCGAAAATACCTGCCACGTTGAAGGAGTCGCGTGCGACCGCAGGTCCCGTCCGGCCCTGCCGCTCGCCCGCCGGTGCCGAGGGTAACCGCAGTCGGCTCCCTGAACCGCGCCGTGAATCGAGCCATCCCTGGTCCCGGAGCAGCCCGTAAGCCGCGCCGACGGTGGTCCTGGAAAGCTGCAGGCCTGCAGCGAGTTCACGTTCGCTGGGCAATCCGGTCGAGACGGTCAGCCGACCGTCGAGGACGGCGCCACGGATCCGATCGGCGAGCACCCGGTACGCCGGCAGTCCGCGGTCCGGCGGTGGTGGTCCGAGTCGCCGGGCGAGCGTTCCGGCCGAGATGCGCGTGGCTTCCATCACTGGTCCTCGTTCATCAGGCCACTTTCTCGCAACTGGTCATGGAAGTCCAGGCCAGATTCAACAACAGTGGTCTCATGCGCCTGCTCACCCCGATCCCGATCGACCGCCGACCTCGCCGGTTCACCCAGCTTCTCGTCGGGCTACTGCTGTACGGCATCACGATGGGAATGATGGTGCGATCGGTCCTCGGGCTCGACCCGTGGGACGTCTTCCATCAGGGCCTGACGGCATTGCTCAACCGCTGGGTGCCGCTGTCCTACGGGACGGTGATCACCATCGTCTCGGTGCTGGTGTTGCTGCTGTGGATACCGCTGCGCCAACGGCCCGGAATCGGCACCGTCGCCAACGCGGCGATCATCGGCTTCACCACCGACGCGACGCTGTCGGTGCTGCCACAGTTCGAGACCCTGGCGGTGCGGATCACCGTGCTGGTGTTGGCCATCGCGGGCAACGCCCTGGCCGGTGCGCTGTACATCGGAGCCGGCCTCGGCCCGGGACCGCGAGACGGGCTGATGACCGGACTCGTCGCCCGCGGTGTCGGCTCCATCCGGTTGATCCGCACCAGCATCGAGCTCGGCGTCCTGGGCATCGGCTGGCTCCTAGGCGGCGTCGTCGGGGTCGGCACCGTGTTGTACGCCTTGTCCATCGGGCCGCTGCTGCACCTGCTGCTCCCGCGACTGCAGGTGAGCAGCAACGCATCCCGTGAGCCCGTGCTGGCAACGGCGGGCGGCGAGGCGCCGTTCACGGAGCCGGAGGGGCGGTAGTTCCCGCCACGCCGCACACCGCCCGGCCGGGGCGGTCGGCCGCGGCGAAGATCGAGCGGGGTTCTTCTCGATAGGGTCGATGCATGGAAGATCTGTTGGCCGTACTGCATGTCGTCGGCGCCGTTTTCATCGTCGGGCCGATGGCGATCCTGCCGATGACGGCGATGCGGGCGCTGCGTGCCGGCCAGGGCGCGCAGGTCGCGGTGCTCGCGAGATCCACCTTCGTCTTCGCGCTGCTGTCGTTGCTCGTTGCGGTGTTCGGGTTCGGGATCCTGGGCGTCGCCGACGAGTCGGAGCACGACACGTCCGTGACCACGCCGTGGGTGCTCACCTCGATCATCCTGTACGTGATCGCGCTGGCCTTGACGCTTCTCGTGGTCGTCCCTGCGATGCGCGGGGCGGCAGAGCACCTCGCGACCGGGCAGGCGACCGGGCAGGCGACCGGGCACGGCGACCGGGCCGGCGACCGGGCCGGCGATCGAGCAGGGCGGTACCGCTGCGCAGCTGGCGAAGCCGGACTACCGACGGATCGCGATCGGGTCGGGTGTGACGACGTTCCTGCTGGTCGCCGTCGTCGTGCTGATGACGTGGAAGCCGGGCGGTTGATGAGCCGGACCGAACCGGTGATCGGGGTGCTCGCCCTGCAGGGTGATGTGCGGGAGCACCTGATCGTGCTCGGCGGTCTGGGCGTCACCGCTCGCCCGGTGCGCAGGCCGTCGGAGCTGGCCGAGATCGACGGCATCGTGCTGCCCGGCGGCGAGTCCACCACGATCTGCCGGTTGCTGGATGTCTTCGAGCTGCGTGAGCCGCTGCAGCAACGGCTCGCAGGAGGGCTGCCGGCGTTCGGATCGTGCGCCGGAATGATCGTGCTGGCCTCGGAGATCCTGGACGGCCGGCCGGATCAGCGTCCGCTGGCGGCGCTGGACATCACCGTGCGGCGCAACGCTTTCGGCCGGCAGGTGGACTCCTTCGAGACCGATCTCGCCGTGCAGGGCCTACCCGGCGAACCGGTGCACGCCGTCTTCATCAGGGCGCCGTGGGTCGAACGGGCCGGTCCGGACGTCGCGGTGCTGGCGGCGGTGGGGGAGCACCCGGTCGCGGTCCGGCAGGGCACCGTGATGGCCACCTCGTTCCATCCCGAGGTCAGCGGCGACGATCGGCTGCACGCGCTCTTCCTCGGCATCGTCGGCTCCAGCTGATTGACACCGCCCGATTGGCACCGCCTGATTGGCACCGCCTGATTGGCACCGCCTGATTGGCACCGCCTGAGTGGCACCGCCTGAGTGGCACCGCCTGACTGGGGCCGCCGCCGGCTGGACCATCACCCGCCCGGCGGCGCGTCCGGCGCCGAGCCGGAGCACCGTAAGATCGCCTGTCGGGCTTGCGCTCCTGCGCAACCGGGCAACAGCGCCGCGCGAGCGCGCGCGACAGCAGCAACACAAGCAGCGATACAGGCAGCGATACGAGCAGCGACACGAGGCAGAGGGGTTCTGCAGGACCATGAGCGGCCACTCCAAATGGGCGACGACCAAGCACCAGAAGGCGGCCAAGGACGCCAAGCGGGGCAAGCTCTTCGCCAAGTTGATCAAGAACATCGAGGTGGCGGCCCGGACCGGAGGCGGTGACCCGGACGGCAACCCGACGTTGTTCGACGCGATCCAGAAGGCCAAGAAGTCGTCGGTCCCCAACGAGAACATCGACCGGGCGACCAAACGCGGCTCCGGGGCCGAGGCCGGCGGCGTCGAGTACCAGGCCATCACCTACGAGGGATATGGCCCCAACGGCGTCGCCATCATGATCGACTGCCTGACCGACAACCGGAACCGGGCCGCCTCCGAGGTCCGGGTGGCCGTCACCCGCAACGGCGGCTCGATGGCCGATCCCGGCAGCGTGTCGTACCTGTTCAGCCGCAAGGGTGTCGTCATCGTGCCCAAGGAGAGCGGCGGCAAGGAACTCTCCGAGGACGACCTGATGCTCGCGGTGCTGGACGCCGGCGCGGACGAGATCAACGATCTGGGCGACGTCTTCGAGGTGGTGTCCGAGGCCGGCGACCTGATTGCCGTCCGGACCGCCGTCACGGACGCGGGCTTGGAGTACGACTCCGCCGACCCCACCTTCATCGCCTCGGTGAACGTGCCGCTGGACGTCGACGGTGCCCGCAAGGTGATCAAGCTGGTGGACGCCATCGAGGACCTGGACGACGTCCAGAACGTCTACACCAACGCCGACATCCCGGACGAGATCGCCGAACAGCTCGACAACGAGTAGCCCGGCGGCGTGGCGCATCGCGGGCGGCGGGAACGCCGGTAGCGTGACGCGAACGTACAGATGTTCGCCTCGCGGTCGGCCATCGGCGTGACGGTTCCGGACCGCTGGATGGGAGGTGCACGTGCGGGTGCTCGGCGTTGATCCCGGGCTGACCAGGTGCGGCATCGGCGTCATCGACGGGGGTCCGGGGCTCGCCCCACGAATGGTCGAAGTGGTCGTCGTCCGCACGTCACCCGGCACCGAACTGGCTGACCGACTGCTCGCGATCGCCGAACAGGTGGAGGCGATGATGGACCGGCTGCACCCGGACACCGTGGCCATCGAGCGGATGTTCAGCCAGCACAACGTACGCACCGTGATGGGCACCGCCCAGGCCTCCGGGGTGGTCGCCCTCGCCGCCGCCCGACGTTCGATCCCGGTCGCCTGGCACACCCCGAGTGAGGTCAAGGCAGCGGTGTCCGGCAATGGCAGCGCCGACAAGGCGCAGGTGACGGCGATGATCACCAGGTTGCTGCGGCTACCGGAATCACCCAAACCCGCCGACGCCGCGGACGCGCTGGCACTGGCGCTGTGTCACCTGTGGCGCTCCCCGATGCAGAGCAGGTTGCTCGCCGCGGCCGCGAAGGCGAGGTTGCCGTGATCAGTTCCGTTCGGGGACAGGTCCTTTCGGTGCACCTGGACCACGTCGTCATCGAGGTCGGCGGCGTCGGTCTGGCCGTCCGCACCACCCCCGCGACGCTCGCGGGACTGCGCCGCGGTGAGCAGGCCCGGCTGTCCACGACGCTCGTCGTCCGGGAGGACTCGCTGACCCTGTTCGGCTTCGGGTCCGACGAGGCCAAGGAATTGTTCGAGTTGGTGCAGTCGGTGTCCGGGGTCGGCCCGAAGATCGCACTGGCCCTGCTGGCTGTGCTCGATCCCGAACAGTTGCGCCGTGCGCTGGGTTCCGGCGACACCGCGACCCTCACCCGCGCGCCCGGCATCGGCAAGAAGGGAGCCGAGCGGCTCGTACTCGAGCTCAAGGACAAGGTGGGAGCGGCCCCGGGAACGTCCGCCGTCCCCGGTGCCGCGGGTGCGGCCATCGGTGTGCCCTGGCGCGACAAGCTGGTGGACGCGCTGGTAGGTCTCGGCTTCACCGCCAAGCAGGCCGAGGACGCCACCGCCACCGTCGCGCAGGACGTCGAGGATCCGGCCGTCACCGACGGCGATGTCGGGGTGCTGCTGCGCAGAGCGCTCGCCCTGCTCGGGCGCAGCAGGTGAGGACTGCAGGTGAACAGGTGAGCATCGAACGGGCAACGGGACCGGAGCCGGCCGGCGCTGAGGATGGCGGCTTTGCGACCGGCCAACCTGCGGACGACGACATGGTGTTCGAGGGCGTTGTCAGCCCCGCCGAGACGGTGGGCGACTCCGACCTCGAGGCATCCCTTCGCCCGCGGACGCTGGCCGAGTTCGTCGGTCAGGTCCGTGTCCGCGAACAACTCGAGCTGGTGCTGTCCGGTGCGAAGCTGCGCGGCACACCACCCGATCACGTGCTGCTCGCCGGGCCCCCCGGACTGGGCAAGACGTCGCTGTCGATGATCATCGCCTCCGAGATGGGTGCGGCACTGCGGCTCACCTCAGGTCCGGCCCTGGAACGGGCCGGCGATCTGGCGGCAATCCTGTCCAACCTGGTCGAGGGCGATGTGCTGTTCATCGACGAGATCCATCGGATCGCCAGGCCCGCCGAGGAGATGCTCTACCTCGCGATGGAGGACTTCCGGGTCGACGTGATGGTCGGCAAGGGCCCGGGCGCGACGTCGATCCCGCTGGAGATCGCGCCGTTCACCCTGGTCGGAGCGACGACGCGGTCGGGGCAGCTGACCAGCCCGCTGCGCGACCGGTTCGGCTTCACCGCGCACATGGAGTTCTACACACCTGACGAGCTGACCACCGTGATCACCCGCAGTGCGGCCATCCTCGGCATCGACCTGCGGCCCGCCGGCGCCGCCGAGATCGCCCGCCGGTCCCGCGGCACGCCGCGGATCGCCAATCGGCTGCTGCGCCGGGTGCGGGATTACGCGCAGGTCAGGGCCGACGGCTCGATCAGCAGGGAGATCGCCCGGGCTGCGCTGGCCGTGTACGACGTCGACGAGCTGGGCCTGGATCGTCTGGACCGGTCGGTGCTGACGGCCTTGTGCCGTTCCTTCGGCGGCGGGCCGGTCGGTCTGACGACCCTCGCCGTCGCGGTGGGCGAAGAAGCGACAACCGTGGAAGAGGTGTGCGAGCCGTTCCTGGTCAGGGTCGGAATGCTCGCCCGCACCCGGCAGGGCCGGATCGCCACCCCGGCGGCGTGGGAGCACCTCGGGCTGCACCCACGGCCGGGTGCAGGCCGGGACGCGGTGGCGGCCGACGACGCGACGTTGTTCGACGCTCCGTGATTCCAGGGTCGGACCGCGCCGCACGAAGGACCGATGATCATGCTCAATTCCGGTAGCCTTGCCCTTGCTCACCGGATATGCCGCTGACGTCAGGCCGGTGCATGGAACCTCCGGCAGCGCCTCGGAGTTGAAGGGGTGCTCTCGTTCATGCGGACGAGAAGGTGACCGCGCCGCTGGACCGCGACCACACGGCCCCGCGAGCGTGAAGCTGGGCCCACCGGGGCACTCACCACCCGGAACGACCGCACCGACCATCTTGTCGTCAGACTCGAGACCGAGGAGAACCATGGAACAGATGCTCTTGCCGATCCTGATGTTTGCAGGGCTCGGCGGGTTGATGTACTTCAGCATGAAGAAGCAGAAGAAGGTCGCCGCCGCCACCCGGCAGATGCACGACTCGCTGGTCCCCGGCGCCAGGGTGATGACGACCTCCGGCCTGCACGGGACCGTCACCGCCATCGCGGACGACACCATCGAGCTGGAGATCGCGCCCGGCCTGCGCACCACCTGGGTACGCGCCGCGGTCCGCGAGATCGTCGTGCCGGGTCCGACAGATGATCGTGACCTCGCGATCGATGCCGCCGATCCGGACGTGGTCGACGCCGGCGAGGCCAACGTCATCGACACCGATGATCGCGGCACCACGGACAAGTCCGTGACGGACCGTCCGTACAAGAACCTGAATTAAGCTGTCGTGATATGCCCCGGCCCGACCAGGGTCGGGGCATCATCATGTGGGGGGGCGTGACGATCGCCCCAGTTGCATAGCGGCGCGGCCCGCGGTGATCGGTGATCCGATGACCAAGGGCCTTGAGTCGTGTGCCGAGCAGAGAAGATGGGCGCGACGTGGCGACACCAGCTGGGCAGTTCAGGCCCTGGCGATTGATCTGGACCTTCATCGGCATCACTGCCGTGCTCTACGGGCTGGTGTTCTTCACCCCCGGCTCCAACACCCCCAAGCTGGGCATCGACCTGCAGGGCGGCACCCGCATCACGCTGACCGCCCGGACCACCGACGGCTCCGATCCGACCCGGGCCCAGATGCAGCAGGCGCGATCCATCATGGAGAGCCGGGTCAACGGATCCGGCGTGGCCGGTGCCGAGATCCAGATCGACGGCGCCCGTCAGCTCGTGATCACAGTTCCCGGGAATCAGGATCTCAACTCCCTGACCCGCAGTGCCCAGATGAACATCCGCCCGGTGGTCACCGATTCCAGTGGCAACCCGGTGATCAGCTACCCCGCCGGGTACGTCCCGCCGGCCGCGTCCGAGGCGAGCACCGCACCGTCGGCCAGCGGTTCCCCCAGTGCATCGGGATCGGCTGCGGAGACGACGATCCCCGCGATCGGCGACACGCCGACCCCGACGGCCAGTGCGGTGCCGGGGGCGTCCGCCACGGTCGCACCCGGCAGCGGTGCACCGGCCTCGGCCGGCGCCACGGCAGGTGGCGCGACCGCCAGCTCACCGGCTCCCGGTTTGCGTGCACCGCAGCAGGCGCTCGCCGCCGCCCCGGGGGACACCACCGGGCCGTCCGCCCCGGCCTCACCGACCGCGGCGTCCGCCGCCGCAACTGCGGCAACGGCCGCTGCGAGCACTGCGGCGCCCGCTTCGGGCTCCGCGGCCGCCACCACAGCCGCATCGGGTACGGCTGCCTCCGGTACCGCGGCTGCCGCACCCGCCTGGCCCGCGGGCAGCAATCCCGACATGCCGACGCAGCCGCTGGCGAGCGACGAGGCCGGCATCAGCGCCTGGATCGCAGCAGCCACCACGGCGCTGCCCGGTATCAGTTGTGCCGATCTCGAGCCGTACCGCGGCCTCGACGACCCGAACAAGCCGCTGATCGCCTGCAGTGACGACGGCACCGCGATCTACCTGCTGGACAAGACGCTGATCGCCGGCACCCAGATCAACACCGCGACGTCAGGTCAGAGCACGCAGGGCGCCGGCTGGGTCGTCAACATGACGTTCAAGTCGGAGGGGTATGCGACCTGGTCCTCGTACACCGCCGCGAACGTCGGCAAGCTGACCGCGATGACGCTCGACGGACAGGTCATCTCGGCCCCCCGGATCAACGGTGCAATCACCACTCCGGGCACCGAGATCTCCGGCTCCTTCACCCAGGAATCGGCTGCGGGACTGGCGAACTCGCTGAAGTTCGGTGCGCTGCCGCTGGCCTTCGACCGCGCCGAATCGGTGAACGTCAGTGCCCAGCTGGGACTGGAATACCTCAAGGCGGGGCTGATCGCCGGTGGCATCGGACTGTTACTGGTGGTGATCTACTGCCTGCTCTATTACCGACTGCTCGGCGTCATCACCATTTTGTCGCTGGTGCTGTCCTTCGGCTTGGTCTACGCGATCCTGGTGCTGCTCGGCCGGTGGATCAATTACAGCCTGGACATGGCCGGCGTCGCGGGTTTGATCGTCGCGATCGGCATCACCGCGGACTCGTTCGTCATCTATTTCGAACGCATCAAGGACGAGGTCCGGGAGGGCCGCACGTTCCGGTCGGCCGTGCCACGGGGCTGGCAACGGGCGAAACGGACGATCCTGTCCGCGGACGCCGTGTCGTTCCTGTCGGCGTTCATCCTGTACCTGCTGGCGGTGGGTGAGGTGAAGGGCTTCGCGTTCACCCTCGGGCTCTCGACGGTGCTCGATCTCGTCGTGGTGTTCCTGGTGACGCACCCTCTGGTGCACCTCGCCGCCGGTTCGCCGATCTTTGCCTCAACCCGCTGGTCCGGCCTCGGTGGGGTGGCGAAGGCGGGCGCACGGCAGCGGGCGGCGAACGCCAGACTCGGCGCCGGCCAGGCCGACCCCAAGGAAACCAAGGAGGTGTCGGTATGACGCAGGGCCAACGCGGCGGCGGGGTGGACCCGCAGGCCGCAGCAATTGCGATCCCGGCCGGGGCCGTCAGCACCGGACCCGCGACCACAGGACCCGGTGCTCCGATCGCCGGCTCGTCACCGCTGGGGGACGAGCCGACCGCAGCCACCGCGGCCAACACCGCCACGCTGGACAAGCAGTACGGCCGTCAAGCAGGCGTGCTGACCCGCCTGTCCACCGGCACCGGCGCGTTCAACATCCTCGGCAAACGCAAGATCTACTACGCGGTCTCGGCGACGCTTGTCGTGCTGTCGTTGCTGCTCATCATCTTTCGCGGGTTCCAGTTCGGCATCGACTTCGCCGGCGGCACCACGCTGCAGTTCCAACCCAATGCGGGACAGGAGATCTCGACCTCCCAGGTCGCCCAGGTCGTCACGTCGGCGACCGGCGTCTCGCCGGATTCGGTCCAGACCGTCGGGACCCAGATCCAGGTCAGTTCCTCCACGCTGTCGGCCGGTCAGGTGGTTGCCGCCAAGGGCGCGATCAATCAGGAGTTCGCGCCTGCGGGTGGGGTGTCCAACTCGGCGGTGTCCGAGACGTGGGGGTCGGAGATCTCCCAACGGGCGCTGATCGCGGTGCTGGTCTTCCTCGTCGCCGTCGCCGCTTTCCTCTGGATCCGTTACGAACGCCGGATGGCGATCGGCGCTGTCGTCTCGGTGCTGCACGACGTGATCATCACCGCCGGCATCTACTCGCTGGTCGGCTTCGAGGTCACCCCCGCGACCGTCATCGGACTCCTGACGATTCTCGGTTTCTCGCTGTACGACACGGTTGTCGTTTACGACAAGGTGCAGGAGAACACCAAGGGCCTCACCTCGCTGAACCGCCGGACCTACCCTGAGGCGGCCAACCTGGCCGTCAACCAGACGTTGATGCGGTCGATCAACACGTCGCTGATCGCGTTGCTGCCGGTCGCGGGGCTGCTGGTGGCGGGTGTGGTGATCCTCGGATCCGGCACGCTCAAGGACCTCTCGCTGGTGATGCTGATCGGCATGCTGGTCGGCGCCTATTCCTCTGTGTTCATCGCGGTGCCCATCGCGGTGGACCTCAAGATCCGCGACCCCGCGATCAAGGCGCACACCGCCCGGGTGATCGCCAAGCGGAAGGCCGAAGGCCTCATCGTCGACGCTGACGGTGACCCGATCCGCCGGGTCGCCGGCACCGCATCGGCTGCCGGGTCACAGCCCCGGCGGGCACCGGTGCCGGCCGCATCGGCGACCCGGCCGGGTCAGGAACTGAAGCCGGGCGCCGCCCCGAAGCCCGGCGTCAAGCCGGTCCGTCCGGTGGCTCCGAAGTCGGCTCCATCCGGGGGTGTGTCCTCCCGTGGTGCGTCGTCGGGTGCGAGGCCGAGCGGTAAGGGCGCCCGGCCGTCGGGCAAACGGAGTCGTTGATCGGCGAGCCCGACCGTCCGGCGCCGTCCGCGGACGCCGTCTCAACCGTGACCCCGCCGAACCCGCCGGTGGCCGTGCAGGCCGCTCGTGAGATCGACAGGCTGATGCGGATCCAGCAGGACTTCCCGCAGCCGGGGGTCTTGTTCCGGGATCTCACCCCGGTCCTCGCCGACCGTCGAGCACTGGATCTGATGGCCCGCGCACTGGCCGCCGCCGCCCCGGATGCCACCCTGATCGCCGGCCTGGAATCACGCGGCTTCCTGCTCGGTGCGGCCGCCGCAATGATCGCCGGCACCGGCATCCTCGCGGTACGCAAGCCCGGAAAGCTGCCCGGCAACGTGCTCTCCGAGGAGTATCAGCTCGAGTACGGCACCGCCCGACTGGAGCTTCATCCCGACGACGTACCGGCCGGCGCAAGGGTTCTCGTCATCGACGACGTGCTCGCCACCGGTGGAACCGCCGCGGCCGCCTGTCGGCTGTTGCGTCGTGCCGGAGCGGAGATCGCCGGAGTCGCGGTCGCCATCGAGTTGACCGACCTGGGCGGGCGGGCCGCGCTGCCCGGACTCTCCGTCACCGCGCTGCGGCGGTGGTGAGGACCACCCGCTGCCTGAGCGGCTCAGTGCACTGGTAGCTAGCTGGTAGCGGTGGCGGTGAGCACCTCGGCTCCGTCATCGGTGATGGCGATCGTGTGCTCACTGTGTGCGGTCCGGCAGCCGGTTGCGCTGCGCAGTGTCCAACCGTCGGCGTCGACGATCAGGGTCGAGGTATCGGCCATCACCCAGGGCTCGAGAGCCAGCAGCAGTCCCGGGCGCAGCCGGTACCCGCGACCGGGCCGTCCGTTGTTCGCCACGTGCGGGTCCTGATGCATCGTCGATCCCACCCCGTGGCCGCCGAACTCGGTGTTGACCCGGTATCCGGCGCCGGTCAGCACCGCGCCGATGGCAGAGGAGATGTCGCCGACTCGGGCGCCCGGTCCGGCGGCGGCGATTCCGGCCTCCAGGGCGCGCTCGGTCACTTCGATGAGCGCAACACTGTCAGTGGATTGCAAAGTCCCCACAACGAAGCTGATGGCGGAGTCCGCGACCACCCCGTTCTTCGACACCGCGAGATCCAACGACAGCAGGTCACCATCGGAAAGCGTGTAGTCGTGGGGCTTTCCGTGCAGAACGGCGTCGTTGACGGATGTGCAGATGTAGTGGCCGAACGGTCCGCGACCGAAGGACGGTGCGTAGTCCACGTAGCAGGACTCCGCACCCGCCTCGGCGATCATCGTGGCCACCCACCGGTCGATCTCCAGCAGATTCGTGCCGACCGAGCTGCGGCTCTTCATCTCCTGCAGGATGCCGGCGACCAGGGCGCCGGTGACCCGTGCCCGGGGCAAATCCGTCTGGCGAAAGATCTCGATCACAGTTGCGCCTTCCGAGTCCAATAACTATCCCGGTCATTCTATCCCGGTATTACTATTGGTTTCATGGTCAGGTTGCCGCTCACCCCCGCCGAGGTCGATCGGGGCAAGCGCCTCGGCGCGCTGCTGCGGCGTGCCAGGGCAGGACGCCCGATGCTCGAGGTCGCACTCGACGCCGGTGTCTCGCCGGAGACCTTGCGGAAGATCGAATCCGGGCGGGTCGCCACGCCGGCGTTCTCGACGATCGCGGCGATCGCCGGCGTGCTGGGCCTCTCGCTGGACGCGGTGTGGGCAGAGATCACCCCCGCTGGGATCGACCGGTCCGACCAGGGCGCGGGGTCGACGCCCTCACGTCGAAGCGCTCGCGCGCCGCTCGCGTCGTAGACATCGCATCCTCGGGGCTTCTCGCGGTGCCTGACCTCCTCCCGGGGTGCCTGACATCCTCCGGGCGGCCGGGCTGGTGCTGCTGCTGCACCTTCTCGTCCAAGGGGTCTCGTAGTCTGTCGACGTGACACGACCCGACACCGACGCCATCCGGCCGGAGATGCCATGACGACGAACCAGCGTCATGCCGAGGCATTGCCCGGCACCTGGAACTTCCGGGACATCGGTGGCATCCCCGTTGCCGGCGGCGTCATCCGGCCGGGCATCGTCTACCGGTCCGCTGCCCTCGCACAGTTGGACGCGGACGGTGTGAAGGCGCTCGAAAAGCTCAACTTGACAGATGTTTTCGACCTCCGCGGCCGTCGGGAGATCGAGCGTGAGGGTGCCGACCGGGTACCGGACGGGATTCGCGTGACGGTGGCGCCGTTCCATCCCGAGGACGACGACACCCCGGCCCACGAGGCGCAGGAGCGCGACGGACAGCGGTGGACCGGTGCAGATCGGCTCCTCGCCTATTACGCGGCGATCCCGACTCTGGCCCCGGCCCAGGCCTCGGTGGCGGCGCTGCTCCGGACGTTGGCCAACGGGTCCGGCGGTGTGCTGGTGCACTGTGCGGCTGGCAAGGACCGCACAGGCTGGGCGGTCTCGACCGTCCTGCGCGCTGTCGGCGCCGATGAGGACGCGGTCTTGGGGGACTTCCTGCTGAGCAATACCGCCATCGACTCCCTGCGGGCCTGGATGCTGTCTCTGTACGGCGACGACGCGTTGCGGGCGGACGATTCGATCCTCGGAGTGGACGCGAGTTATCTGCGGGCGGCGTGGGAAGCCGCAGACGCGGCGTTCGGCTCCTTCGACGGATACCTCGACGCCATCGGTGTCGACCCCGCCCTCCTGGAGCGGCTCAGGGGGCGTCTGGTCGGCTGATCCGGGTGCGCTGCCGCCCCCGACCTGCCCCGCCGTGGAAGGGGTTTCGTTCCGGCGCTTCGGGATACCGCGCAGGCAACGACCCGCGGACAGCGGGCACGCAGCGTCGCGGAGGGTAGATCATGGTGAGCCCCGAAGAACTGGCAGGGCCGGACCGGGCGAGGCAATTGTTCGGCGCCGAGGTGGTCGATGCCGACGGGGCGAAGGTCGGCACGGTCACCGAGGTCTTCCTCGATGACGACACCGATCAGCCGAAGTGGGTGTCGATCCGCACCGGCTGGTTCGGCACCAACGAGTCCCTCGTACCGCTGCAGGGCGCCCAGTTCGGTGACGGCCGCATCCGCGTCCAGTACGACAAGTCCACCATCAAGGCCGCTCCCAGGTCCGACGAGGGCAACCGCTGTCCCGTGACGACGAGGGACAGCTGTATCGGCACTACCACCGAGAGACATCGGGCCGCCATGCCCGGACCGACGACGCCGCAGCCGATACCGGCGCTGTCAACGGCGCCGAGAATGCGGCGGGCGCCGACCGCGACGCGCCGCCGTCTGACGACGGTCTGACTGCTCAGGAGAACGCCGCTGACGGCGGCATGGTCCGCTCGGAGGAGCGGCTGGCTGTCGGCACCGAGCGGGTGGCCACCGGGCGGGCCAGGATGCGCAAGTTCCTCGTCACCCAGGAGGAGCAGATCATGGTGTCGGTTGCGCGGGAGGATGTGCGGGTCGAGTACGTCACCGACGTCGACCCGCGGCCAGTGACGCACGTGCACACAGTGTCTCGGCCGGTCCTGAGCCGGCCGGTGCTCGGGTCGGCCGGCGCGGATCAGCGGCAAGGTGGAATGGACCACGATCGTCGGCCGGACCGCCGTGACAACCGGAACCTGCGCGAGCAGAACGGCACCGATCCCGACGGTTGGCTGGTGCTCTACGCCGCAGCGCCCGGTCGTCACGATGGAATGGGTTCCGGTGGAACGGGTTCGGCTGGGCACCGTGCCGGTCACGGCGGAGGAAACAGTGACCGGCGAGGTTCGCAAAGAACAACTCGACGTCGTCACCGACGAACAGCGGGACGCTGTGCCAGATCCGGTTCCGGATCGTGACTCGGACCAGGCTGCGGGGACCCGCTCAAGGGAGCGTCAGGACCGCTAGACGGGACACCGAGTGGCGACAAACCTGCTGTCACAGAACGAATGCCGGGCCGGGACGACCCCACGCCAGGAGTCCTGGCCGTCCCGGACCGGCATCAACTGCTGCTCAGATCGACATTCGGAGGTTTGCCGGTCATCGATGTGCCGGCGAAGCTCAGCACCACCAGGTGGGCATCACCAGCCGAGTGGCCTCATCTTCGTTGCAACAGCGTGCGCGCCGATGAGAAGGCCGTGCCGGTTCCCGTCCATCGCTGCCTTACGGAAATGGAATCCGACGTAGATGCGCGACAGCGCATTCTCGTTCGCCGCTTGGGTGAAGCTCCAGTAATGGCGGATCAGTTTCGGTCCGGTGTTGCCCGGATCGACACAACTGTTGTTCGTGGCCGGTTCCGACACGCTGCAGGCGGCGAACCGCGTCCGTTGCCGAAGTACGCCGTCAGCACGGCGGCGGCCGCGCCGCCCTCGGTGGCATGCGCCGAGTCGTAATCCGGGATCGGCGGGGTGATCGCGCAAGGGCTTCCAGTCCGGGGTCGCCGTTGGTGGCCGATTGCCGTCGTGGTCGGCCTCCCGGATCGCCGTCACCGGACGCCAGAACAGCTTCGTCTCGGGGTCGAGATACTTGGTGAAGAAGCTGCCGATGTAGCCGTCTGCCATGGCGGCGTTCAGCACGGCGAACAGCGGGCCTGGCCCCACAGGCCCAGGCCACGCACCCGCGCTGCGCCGTCACCGACCTGGCGATGGCGTTCCATTGCAGCGGTGCGCTGTTCACCCAGAACAGGGCGATCTCGGTCTGCTCGCTCGTCCGGTACGTCGAGTTGACGCTGCCCAGTCGCTTCATCTCGTTGTAGATCGCGGGCATAGGCCCTGCTGCGCACGTCATACGGTCCCGCTCGGGCCGAATTGGCCACTGTCGGCAAGCGTGAACGGCGTGACGTTTCCCCAATTCGGCAGGAATGCCACCTGCGGGGAATCCGGCGTGAAGCGCCATTGTCCGGGCTGTTCCCTGCTCGAAGGTCCCCTCCGGCGGCGCGGCAGTTGACGACCGCCGCTCCGGCACCGGTCAGGTCGGCCGCGCGCTTGTGGACGATGCTCGTCCGCCGCCGCGACCCCCATCGCAATGCCCTGGTCCTTCGCCGGCCCGGCGGGAATGGCGGCGACCCGTGTCCGGATAGCTCTCCTTGCACCAGTGCCGATCGGAGCCGTCGGCATTCGTTCAGACCCGGCCGTGAGGCACCGTCGTCGCCGCCGCGGCGACCGCGGCTTCCGGCGAGGCGTGCGGATGACTGCCGACCGGGTCGTAGGAGTAGGACCGGTACAGCGGCCGGATCTCGTTGAGCGCGTCGTGGATGGCGATGTGCGTCATCGCGTACAGCCGGGACTCGTACGGTGGATTGCCGTCCGGGGTGAACCCGCATGCGACGGCGGCGCTGGTCGCCGTGGCATTCCAGTCCAGCACGGCGTCCGACGAGGATGTGCTGCCCGTCGTGGTGTGCGGCGACCGGCGACCGCTGCCCCGGCCATCGGCACCGAGCACCGCCGCAGCGAGCGACGTCACCAGCAGGATACGAACCTGTGGGCGCATGGAACCCTCCACTTCTCGACAAGGGACCCCCCGTTGGCGGCCACCGCGGCTCAGGGGATCGGCCGCGTTGCCCGGGCGCTCGCGCCGGCGAAGGTCCCCGAGCATCAGCGTGCTGGGGGCGGACGCCGGTGACATGACCAGAAATGGCGTCGTTCGCCCGGCCGGCCATGGTCATTTCTGACCATCGACGCGCTGCGGGCTCCCGAGTAGCGTCAGCCCGATGGCCGGCTGGGACTGCCCCGAGCCGCCCGCCCGGTGGGGCCAGGTGCTCGCAGCCGGCCTTTGTCGGACGGGAACGCGAGTCCGCCGCGCTCCGGGAGGCGTGGGCGCTCGCCTCCCGGGGCATCCGTCAGGTGGTCTTCGTCGGCGGCGACCCGGGTGTCGGCAAGTCGCGATTCGTCGCGGAGACGGCGATGGCGCTGCACGACGGACATGCCGCCGTCCTGCTGGGTACCTGCGTGTCGACGCTCGGCGCGCCGTATCAACCTTTCGTCGAACCGCTCGAGGCGCTGTCCGGCGCCGTCGCCGACGGCGCCACTCGCCGTTCGACGCCGCGCGACCGCCGACTGCGGGGTCGACGACGACGCGGAGCGGCGTCTGCATCGCTGCGGATCCTGACCGGCGTCGGTCCTGCGCGAACGGTCGTGACGCGCCGCCGGCGACGGCCCGGATCACCAATTCGCCCGCCAATTGTTCGAGGCAGCGGCGCAGGTGCTCCTCGCGGCAACCCGGGTCCGACCGCTGGTCCTGGTCCTGGAGGACGTGCACTGGGCTGGGGACAGTGCGCTGCAACTGCTGCGGTATCTGGTTTCCCGGACCGCGGATTGCCGGCTGCTGATCCTCGCGACCCAACGGACCAGCGCCCCGGACCGATCTGCCGCCCTGGTCAGCACCGTCGCCCAGCTGTACCGGCTGGACGGCGTCCATCGCATCGACCTGGCGGGACTGAGACCGACGAGATCGCCGACTACCTCGTCGATGTGGCCGGCTCCACGCCGGCGCAACGCCCGAGGTCCGGCCACCGTGCTGCGAGACCTGACCGGCGGCAACCCGTTCCTGATGCGCGAGGTCTGGCGGGACCTGTCCGCCCGCGGTGGTCTGTCCGCGCTGGCCGACGTGGATCTGCAGGCACCGGAGTCGTTGCGGGACACGATTTCCCACCGGCTCGCCGGCCTGCCCGCGATCCACCGACGCAGCGTCGAGATCGCCGCCGTTATCGGCGAGGAGTTCCGGTGTCCCGCTGCTCGCCGCGGTTCTCGCGCAGTCCGGAGGCGCCGAACGCCGCCAGCGCTCGCGTTTGCCGGACTCGAGGCGGCGACGGCGGTGGGACTGGTGGAACCGGTCCGTGGCCGGACGGCGGCTACCGATTCCCGCACGGGCTGGCCCGGCAGGCGGTGCTCGACCTGATGAGCGAGTTCCAGCGGGCCCAGGACAACGCCGCAGTCGCCGCCGTTCTGGAGGACATGCCGGCGGCGGATCTGCGGGTGCAGCGGCTCGCCGACCACTACGCGGCGGCCGCGGCGCTGGGCTACACCGACAAGGCTGTGCACTACCTGGCCGAGTCGGCGGAGCTGGCGCAGGCCGGCCTGGCGCATGACGAGGCGGCGCGGCTGTTCGAGCGGGCCGCCGCCATGGCCGAGCATCCCGCGCTGCGGGACGAACTGCGGCTCAAGGCCGCCCGCGGGTACCTGCGTTCGTCCCGGTTCGGTCGCGCACGTCAACTCAACGAACTGGTGGCGTCCGGCGCGCACCGGCATCGATCGGCTGCGGGCGGCCATCGGCTACGAGGCGGCGTCCTGGCGCAGCGGCCGTCCGGGCGAGCGCTGTGTCGAGCTGCTGACCCACGCCCTGGACGGCGTCACTCTCGACGAGCACGACCCACTGCACATCAGGGCGTCGCCGCGCTCGGCCGCGCATACGCGTTCACCGCCGACGTCGACAAGGCCGCGGTGTTCGGCGAACGGGCGACGGCGCTGGCGCGGGAGACCGGTGACGACCGGCTGATCGCCGCCGCGCTGCAGATCGGTCTGCAACGCGCGGCCGCCCCGGGTCAGCTGTGCCGAGAAGCGTGCCCAGGCAACGGAGATCAGCGAGCTGACCGAGCGGATCGGTGATCTGCGGCATCTGGGGCCGGCGTCCTACCACCGGGCGGCGATCTGCCTACGTCCAGGGCGATCCCGCAGGCGCTGGCCGAAGCGCACAACGACATGGCCCGCGACTGCGCGGGTGACCGGCCAGCAGTTCTGGGAATGGGTGGCGTCCTGCCTGACGTTCGGCATGCAGTTCCTGCGTGCCGATTTCGCCGCCGCGCTGCGGACCGTCGAGAGACGCCCAGGAATTCGGGCCGCGACTTCGAACCGGGGCACGACACCGACGGCCCATCGGGTCTGCAGACCTTCATGGTGCGCCGGGAGATCGGCGGTCTGGAACAGGTCCGCCCGCTGATCAGTGGCGAGGAGTCCGTCGACGATCACTGGGCGCCCGGTCTGCTCGGGCTGTATCTGCGAGCTCGGGCTGCGCGCGCCGGCGCAGCGATTGCTGTCGTATCTGCTGGACCGCGAACTGCCGCGGCACCAGATCTCGGCGACCTGGCCGTTCGTGCTGTCCCTGCTGGCCGAGGCAGCGGTCTGGTTGGCGGACGCCGGTGCCGCCCGGCGGCTGCTGCCGCTGGCCCGGGAGTACGCCGGGCTCAACCTGATGGGCGGCGAGTTCCTGGCGATGGTGGGCAGCGCTGATCGCTACATCGGGGCCCTGGAATCAATGCTCGGACACGGCCCGCGCGTCAGGCGCATTTCGTGGTCGGCGCTGGAGATGGACGCGCGGATGGGCTCACCGGTGCACCTGGCGTCCACCCTTGCCGCCGAGGTCGCGCACCTGCGCCGCATCGGTGACCGGTCCGGCCGCGCCGAGCAGCAGGTGGCCGAAGCCGCGCGACTGGCGGAACAGCACGGGCTGGTCAGGGTGCGGCGTCTGCTCGACGCAACGCGGGCCGGCGAACCGGACCCGGGTGAGGACCGACTCACCGCCAGGGAGACCGAGGTACTGCGGCTGGTGGGTGCCGGCCTGAGCAATCGGCAGATCGCGCAACAGTTGGCAGATCAGCGAGAACACCGCGGCGAACCACGTCCGCAGCATCCTGATCAAGACCGGCGCCGCCAACCGAACGCAGGCAGCCCTGTACGCATCCGCACGGGGACTGCTCGATGCCGGAGCAACCGCGAACGGTCAGCCGGCCACCGGCTGCAATGAGCCGTCAGGCAGCACTTTGTGCCCGACCTCGATGACGACGTCCGCCGGGAGACCGGACCGAACCGCGGCCCTCCGGATCGCCTCCGCTGATTCCGCCTCGTAGAGGCAGAAGCTCTTGCGTTTGTCCGCGGAGAGGAACGAGTACAGCCACCGGACGTCCTCGTCCTCGTTGATCAGCCGTACCTCGGCGGCCCCCTCGGCGTCCGGGGTGAACTCCTGCGCGTAACGCCGCTCGATCATGAAAACTGGCACGGCACCAAGCCTCCCGTCGCTGTCGGCCAACCCGGCGGAACCTACTCCGATCACCGCCGACGTGCGCGGCCATCGGTTGGGCCGGTCGGGCGAAAAGCGCCAGAGCTGCTACGCGTCCATCCGGAAACCGACCTTCATGCTGACCTGGTAGTGGCCGACCCGGCCGTCGTGGATGTGCCCGCGGATCTCGGTGACCTCGAACCAGTCCAGGCCGCGCAGCGTCTCGGAGGCGCGGGCGATACCCACCTCGATCGCCGCGTCGACGCCGTCCGGTGACGTCCCGACGATCTCGCTCACTGCGTACACGTGTTGGCTCATCGAAACCTCTCGTCGGCCCGTGATCGCCCGGCGGCGATCATGATTTCAGCCGAATGCTAGACCGATCACCGTTCGCCGCAAGGCGGGATACCGCAGGCGGTTGGTGCCTCGTCAGCACGGGTTGCCAGGAGTTTCAGCCAGGGCCTGACGGTTGAGTTGCCCAGCGGTTGTTCCTCGTCGTGATCAGGTTCGGAGCCGATGCCGACGTCGGCCGGCTCCAGCCGTACCGTTCGGCCGGGCGCCTGGGATGTTCGCGCAGCAGGAGGAATCGATGCGTCAGTTCGATGCCACGGCACGACACACTGGACCACCATTGACTTCTCCACGAATCGTGCGCAACAGGCCTGGCCGCCGCCTGAGACAAGTCACAACGACATTCGCCACCACGGTGGAGGGGACCTCTGTGCAGTCCTACATCTCGAGATCACCGGGGCAAACCAGGCGCGTCGAGGCTACCGGCGAGGTGGACGTCGACGCTCGGTTTCACCATTGAGAGAACGAGTTGCCCGGGCAGTCCGTCGGATGATGAGAGGCAGGGGATGTCGACGCGAGGCGTTGGATCGGGTCCGCTCGATGATCGACATCGGCCGAGCCGCAGCTCAAGGTGGGCGGCGACAAGGGGTTCGAGCGTCATGGAGTCCGAAGATCTGCTGCTGGCCGATCTGCCAACGACCTCAGGCTGCCGCCGACGATCGTCTGCGCCGACCCCACAACGGTCGTCGACGCGCGAGTCCCTTTTCCATGGGAACCGGGGGGCGGGGTACCGTGCCAGGGGACGGAAGCGCCTTTACAGAACAGATTCGTTCACCAGGGGAGTACACACCACCGTGACTGTCAACGAGCCCGCCGCAGCGCGAGCGGTCGGAGTGGGCGATCGGTTGCGGGCCGCCCGTGAAGAGGCTCGGATGAGTGTGCGCGAGTTGGCCCGCAGGGCCGAGGTTTCGCCGAGTCATGTCTCTCAGGTCGAACGGGGTCTGGCGTCGTTCAGCGTTCGAACCCTGTACAAGGTGGCGGGTGAACTGGGTCTGTCGATGGACACGCTGTTCGCAGACGCGCCCGCCGTCGCAGCTGGCAGTGAAGGTCGCGGTGCTTCGACCGTTCGACGATCGGCCGGCGCGCCGTCGGTGTCGTCAACGGAAGATCCGCTGGTTGCCAATGGCACCGTCCTGCGCGCGGCAGGTCGCCCGGCCATCCCTCTTGCCGGCGGCACCCGGTGGGAGCGGCTCACCGCCCGGCCGGAAAATGGTGCGGAATTCATCGAGGTCGTGTATCCGCCGGCCGGCCCCAACGCCACCCACCCGAAGGACTTCATTCAACATCCCAGTCGGGAGTACGGGCTGGTGATGAGCGGAACGCTGACCGTACAGGTCGGCTTCGACATGACCACGCTGTCGGCGGGCGATTCAATTGTCTTCAATTCGGTTGTCCCGCATCGCTTCTGGAACGAAACACCCGAGGAAGTCAGGGCGGTGTGGTTCATCCACGACTTGCCGGACCTCAACAGGCAGATGTCGGAGCATCAGGATTCGAACGCCTTTCTGCACACGCATGGGGCAGACTCCCGGTAGTTCGGGACCGTGGTGCTGCTGATCCGCACAGTTGTTGCCGTTCGCGTAGTACAAGCCCTCGCGTTCGATTCGTTCCGTTCGAGGTCATTGCTATATCCGACCCATATCGTCTGTTTTCACCGCGTTGCCCGAAATTGGATGCTTTGACCCTTCTGGGGATTTCCTTGCTGACCGCGTACTCGGTGTCGGCCCGGAATGTCGGCTTTTCCGCGTTCGTAAGCACTGATTTGTCACGCTTCTGTAACAGCAACCTTACTGTTCTCTGACAAAGAACGTTGACACTCACGACAGAACATTTGGTGCGTAATTCTCCCCGAGAGTGTTCACAAGTGTGCTCTGGCTGTGTACAGTACCTGTAACGCCGATCACATGCGGGCGTAACCCACCTTCGGTCTGGAAGGAAAGTGGAAATGACTGATGAGTCCTCCCCACGGGAGGCACCAGCCGTGATCGAGGCTCGATCGATCACCAAGCGCTTCGGCGGAGCCGTTGCGGTTGACGATGTGAGCGTCTCGATCAGGGCGGGAGAAATCTACGCGATTGCCGGTGAGAATGGCGCCGGCAAGTCCACTTTGATGCGGACTCTCGCGGGACTGCTGCATCCGGAAGAGGGCAAGGTCCTGGTGAACGGGCGGGACATCACCGGCGATTCGCGAGCGGCACTGGACGCGGGGGTGTCCCTGGTGCACCAGGAACTCAGCTTGGTTCCCGAGATGACCGTCGCCGAGAACATCATGCTCGGCGCTTTCCCTGCGAAAAATGGCTTCATCTCCGGGAAAGAGATGCTCGAGTACGCCGCGGACGCCCTGCGTGAGATCGGTGTCTCGATCGACCTGCAGGAGTCGGTGGCTCGGCTCTCCGTGTCGCTGCGGCAGTTCATCGAGATCGCGCGGGCCGTGGCTCGCAAGCCGAAGGTGCTGATCCTGGACGAGCCGACCGCGACGCTGACTCCGGCCGAAACGTCCTACCTGCTGGAGATGCTTCGCCGATTGGCGGACGGTGGCCTGGCGATCATCTACATCTCGCACCGGCTTCCCGAGATCTTCAGCATCTGTGATCGGATCACCGTGCTCCGCGACGGCGGCCTGATCGACACGATGCGGATCGCCGACACGAATCCGGATCAGCTGGTGAACAAGATGGTCGGCCGAGACCTCGAGCGGGACTTGACGGTCACCAGGGTGAGCCAGCCGGGCGAACTGATGCTGTCGGCTCGCGGGATCACCGCACCTCAGGTGCACGGTGTTGATCTACAGGTGCGCGCCGGCGAGATCGTCGGACTGGGCGGACTGGTCGGCGCCGGTCGCACCGAGCTGGTGCGAGCGATCCTCGGGGTCGATCCGCGCAGCTCCGGCGAGGTGATCGTGAACGTCGACGGGCGCTTCCGCCGGGTGGGCGGGTATCAATCGGCGTTCGACAATGGCATTGCCTACGTTCCGGAGGAACGGCGTTCGGACGGGCTGGCGCTGACCATGTCGGTCAGCGACAACATCGCGCTGCCCAACCGGCGGTTCATTTCCAAGGCCGGCGTGCTCAACGCCAAGCGGCAGAGCATGTTCGCCCAGGAATTGGCCGACACCGTCGGTCTTCGTCCGCCGAACGTCAAGCGCGATGCCGGTGACTACAGCGGCGGCAACCAGCAGAAGGTGGTGCTGGCCAAGTGGCTGGGCCGCAAGCCACGGGTGATCGTCCTGGACGAACCGACTCGTGGTGTCGACGTCGGCGCCAAGGCCGAGATTCATCGTCTGGTCAGAGGTCTCGCCGACAACGGAACCGCTGTCCTCGTCATCAGCTCGGATCTGCCCGAGTTGCTCGATCTTTCCGACGTCATTCACGTCATCCGTGACGGCCGGATCGCCGGCACGCTCGCCCACGACGAGGCCGATGAACGTGCCGTGATGTCCCTGGCAGCAGGAGGAAGCGAGGTGACCTCGTCATGACCCGATCAGTGACTCCGACACAGCAGGCCCCGGCGGCGGCGCAGACCGAACCGACCGTGTCCAGTTCGACGCGGGTCATCACCTGGATCGCCACCAACGGAATCTTCGTGTTCACGGTGGTGCTGATCCTTGCGGCCGCGTTCCTGGTCGACGGGTTCGCCTCGTCGACCAACATCGGTGACGTCTTCAACAGGGCGGCGCCGATCGGCATCGTCGCCGTCGGCATGACCTTTGTGGTCATCAGCGGCAACTATCTGGACCTGTCGGTCGTGGCGCAGGTGGCCACCTCCGCGGTGATCCTGATCGGCATCAGCAACAGCTACGGCATCATTCCGGCCATCCTGGCGGCCTTTCTGGTCGCCGGCCTGTACGCCCTGGTCAACGGGGTGGCCGTGGGCTATTTCAAGGCCAACGCGGTGATCGTCACCTTGGCGACAACCTATATCGGCCTCGGCATGTTGCGCTGGTTGTCCGGTGGCAGCATCTTCTTCGGTCCCTCGGATGGCTTGATCGCCACGATCGGCAGGGTCAAGGTCGGACCGGTCCCGATCTCGGCGCTGGTGCTGCTGGTGATGGCGGTGATCCTGGGCTTCGTGTTGAGCCGGACCACGTTCGGTTTTGTCATCCGGTCATTCGGCTCGAACAAGGAGGCCACCCGGCTCAGCGGAGTTGCCACCCCCCGGGTGGTGCTCGGCGCCTTTCTGATCACGTCGATCTCCGCGACAGTGGCCGGTTTCGTCCTCGCCGCGTTCTCCAACACCGCCGTTTCCACGATGTCCGACGGCTACGAATTCGGTGCATTGGCCGCCATCATCATCGGTGGGACGAGCGTGTTCGGCGGCCGGGGCAGCGTCCTTCGGACCCTGCTCGGCGTCATCTTCGTCAGTGTGCTGACCAACATCCTGGTGCTGAAGAACCTCAGCTACGGCTGGCAGCAAGTGGTGATCGGTTCCCTCATCGTGTTCGCCGTGTCGGTGGACGCTATAGCCCGGCGGGTGAGCAAATGACTTCCCAGAACCTCGTTTTCGGCGAGCAGCAACAACAGTCCCGTTCGGAGCGGTGGATCAAGGCGCTCAAGCGTCGCACCGAGTGGCGGGGCGCGATCCTGCTGGCGATTGTCGTCCTCGTGGCACTGGTGTCCGAGCCGCTGGTGTTCCAGGCCTACGGGGTCACCCTGAGCCGGGTGGCGTTGATCGGCCTGGTGGCCGTCGGCCTGACCGTGGTCCTCATCATGGGCGAGCTGGATCTGAGTGTGGCCAGCACGGTCGTGCTGTCCGGTGTGGTGATGGCCAAAATGCCGACCCTGTTCCTCGGCATCGTGGCAGCCCTGGCCACCGGGCTGGTGATCGGAGCAATCAACGCATTCTTCGTCGTCAAGGTCGGCATCAACTCGTTCATCGCCACCTTGGGCATGCTCTTCGTGCTCAGCGGCTTGGCCCTCGTCGTATCTGATGCCCAACCGATACCGCTTCAGGACGAGGACATCTCGACGGCGATCAGGTTCGGCCTGCCGTTCCTGGGTCCGATCACTCCACGGATCGTGCTGTTCGCCGTCGTGTTCGTGCTGCTGCTGTTGTTCCTGACCCGGGTTGCCGCCGGACGGGAAAACTACGCCGTCGGCGGAAACCGGCAGGCGGCAAGAGACGCGGGTATCCCGGTCAACCGTCGTCTGATCACCGGCTTCATGCTGTGTGCATTCGTCGCGGCGATGGCCGGCGTCATCGACACGATGGAGCGCACCGCCGCCGATCCGACGTCGGGTTCCACCATTCTGCTCTCGAGCATCGCCGCGGCCATCATCGGCGGCGTCGCCCTCACCGGCGGCCGAGGGACCATCCTGGGCACCCTGATCGGGGCCTCTGCGCTGGCCATCCTGGAGGTCGGACTGACCCTCTCCGGGGTACAGGTGGACATCCAGCAGATCTTCATCGGCGCGGTACTGCTCCTGGCGGTGATGACCGACCCGGCAAGCCTGCGTTCCGCGGGCGCTTCCTTCCGCACTTTCCTGGCCGGCCTACGGGCCCGAGGATCCGAGCCCGATCTCACTCCTCCCACCTCTACCTCGTCTACCTCGTCGTCCTGACGATCGAAAGGACCACATCAATGCGCATCACACGCATCTCCGCAGCATCCGTCGCTCTGGTCGCCGCGGCCGCTCTGGTCGCCGGTTGTTCCTCGGACTCCTCGGAGTCGGGCGACGCCGCCGGCGGCAAGAAGGTCTACGCACTGCTGCCGCAGGGCACCGACCAGCCCTACGGCACCGAGTACCTGAAGGCCATGCAATCCGAGGCAGAGAAGCAGCGGCATCGACCTGACCATCACCAACTCCCAGTACGACGCGGACCGGCAGGCCAGTGATTGCCAGGTCGCTGTCGCCGCCAGGCCGGACCTGATCATCCTGTGGCCGGCGGTGGCGGACGCCGTGCGACCCTGCCTCGAGCGCGCGAAGGCGGCCGACATCCCGGTCACCGTCACGAACTCACCCGTCAACGATTCCGACAAGTCCCTGACCGCAGGGTATTCCGGTCCCGATACCGTCGGTCAGGGCGCGGCGTCGGCCGAGATCATGTGCGAGCTGGCTGATGGTAAGCCCGTCAACATCCTCGAGATCGATGGCCTGACGGGCAACACAACGGCGATCAACCGGGCAAAAGGCTTCAACGACACGATCAGCAGCGAGTGCCCGAACGTGAAGGTGCTGGCTGCGCAGCCCGGCAACTGGAACAAGGATGAATCGCAGACCGTCACCTCCGAGATGTTGACCTCGGTGGGGGCGTCCAATGTTCAGGGCATCTTCGCCGCGGACGACACCATGGTCGCCGGCGCGATTGCCGCCCTGAAGTCGCGCAACATCGACCCCGAGTCGCTGTACATCACCTCCATCGGCAACACCAAACTCGGCAACCCGCTGGTGGAGTCCGGTGAGCTGGACGGAACCGTGTTCCAATCCTCGGCCTGGGACGGCCAGAACGCGATCATCCTGGCCAACAAGGTGCTCTCGGGTGAGCAGGTCTCCGACGAGTTCATGCCGTCGGTCAAGGTGACCTCGGACAACGCCGGCGACCCGACCGTCGCCCCGAACTGGTGACAGTCCGCCAACCCGCACGGGTGCGGGGTGGTGCCGGGTTCGGCGCACAACATCTCACTCCCGCCGACCTCACTCCCGCCGACCTCACTCCCGCCCACCTCAGTCCCGTCGAACACTCACTCGGAGAAATCACGTGACGATCACCATCCCTCCTGCGGAGACACTCGCCCCGCCCGGTGAGCTCACACTGTCCGCTCCCGGCCACATGGGTGTGGACTACGAGGCCCGCGTCGACTTCGACCGGCTCCGCCGGTACCGGCTCAACCGGGCCAAGGACGCGTTGAACGCCAGCGAATGCGGTGCGTTTCTGCTGTTCGACTTCTACAACATCCGGTACACCACGTCGACCTGGATCGGCGGTGCGCTGGGCGACAAGATGATCCGCTACACCCTCCTCACCCGTGACAGCGACCCGGTGCTGTGGGACTTCGGGTCCGCAGTGAAACACCACAAGCTGCACTCGAAGTGGGTCCCGGAAGCGAATTACCGTGCCGGTTTCCTCGGCTTCCGTGGGGCGGTCGCGCCGACGGTCGGGCTGATGGAAGCGGCCGTGAAGGAGATCAGGTCCCTGCTCATCGATGCCGGCGTCGGCGACCTGCCGGTGGGGATCGACATTGTCGAACCCCCGTTCCTTTTCGAAATGCAGCGGCAAGGGTTGAGGGTGATGGATGCGCAGCAGTCAATGCTGGACGCGCGGTGCATCAAGTCGCCGGATGAGATCATGCTGCTGAACCAGGCCGCGGCAATGGTCGATGGTGTGTACCAGGACATCGTGGACGTCCTCAAGCCCGGTATTCGGGAGAACCAGATCGTCGCCCTGGCAAACAAGCGGCTCTACGAGATGGGGTCTGACCAGGTCGAAGCGGTCAACGCGATTTCCGGTGAGCGGTGCAACCCGCACCCGCACAATTTCACCGATCGATTGATTCGCCCCGGCGACCAGGCGTTCTTCGACATCATCCACTCCTACAACGGCTATCGGACGTGTTACTACCGGACCTTCGCCGTCGGGAAGGCGACCCCGTCGCAGCGCGACGCCTACACCAAGGCCCGGGAATGGATGGACCGCGGCATCTCGGGCATCCGGGCCGGAGTAGGCACCGACGAGGTCGCCGCGCTGCTGCCCACGGCGGCGGACATCGGCTTCGGCGGCGAACTGGAGGCTTTCGGCCTGCAGTTCGCGCACGGCCTCGGGCTCGGCCTGCACGAGCGGCCGATCATCTCCCGGTTGAATTCCATGAAGGAACCGGTGGAATTGCAGGTCGGCATGGTCTTCGCGCTGGAGACCTATTGCCCGGCATCCGACGGCGTCTCCGCCGCCCGCATCGAGGAAGAAATCGTGATCACCGAAGACGGACCCAAGGTCATCACCTTGTTCCCGGCGGATGAGCTGTTCGTCGCAAACCCGTACTGACCCCCCAACCTTGATAACGCAAACCTGAGCCACGAAAGGATCCTCGATGGACACGACCAGACTTGCCGGTAAGAACGTTCTCATCACCGGTGCCGCCCAGGGAATGGGCGCCGCCGTGGGCCACTACTACGCACAGCAGGGCGCCAAGGTGTGCCTGGGCGACGTGAATGTCGACGGTGTCGCACAGGTCGCCGAGGAGATCAGGGTCAAGGGCGGTACGGCGACCCACGTCAAGCTCGACGTGACCAGTCAGGAAGATGCGGCCGCCGCCGTCGCGCACACTGTTGAGGAATTCGGCAGCATCAACGTGCTGCTGAACAACGCAGGCATCAACAAGCCGCTGTTCTTCCTGGACATCAGCAGGGAGAACTGGCAGCGCATCATGGATGTCAATGCCTGGGGCACTCTGAACTGCATGCAGGCAGCGGCCCGTCAGATGAAAGACCAAGGCCCGCAGGACTTCCCATACAAGATCATCAACGTGGGTTCGATCCTGTCCCGGGAGGTGTTCGACGATGTCGTGGTGTACGGCGCCTCGAAGCACGCGGTCCACGCGCTGATCAAGGGTGGCGCGAAGGCGCTGATCGAGCACAACATCACCGTCAACGGCTATGGCCCCGGCGTCGTCCGCACCGAACTGTGGGAGCAGCTCGACAAGGACCTCGTCGCCATCGGCAAGTTCGACCAGCCCGGCAAGTCGATGGATTCTCTGGCCGAGAACATGATCTTGATGAAGCGGTATTCCTACCCGGAGGACGTCGTCGGCACGGCGGCGTTCCTGGCCAGTTCCGAGAGCGACTACATGACCGGTCAATTGCTGATGATCGACGGCGGCATGGTGATCCAATGACAGCGGCGACATTGCCCGCCGGCATCACCGATGTGCCCACCGGGCTGCTCATCGACGGTCAGTGGCGCTTCACCGACCGCACGCTGGACGTGTTCAACCCCGCGAACGACCAACCGCTGGCCAGCATCGCCGACGCGACAGTCACCGACGCGCTTGATGCCGTCACCGCCGCCCACACCGCCTTCGATCCCTGGGCGGCGGCGGCTCCCCGCACGCGGGCTGAGGTTCTCCGCACGGCATTCGAGATCATGACCGCCGAAATCGACGACTGCACCCGGCTGATCGTCCTGGAGAACGGGAAGTCCTGGAACGACGCGCGTGGCGAGGCCGTCTATGCGGCCGAGTTCTTCCGCTGGTTCAGCGAGGAGGCGTGCCGAGTTCCCGGTGACTTCCGGATGGCCCCGGCCGGGGACAAGACAATCATCGTCGACCACCGCCCGATGGGCGTCGCCTACATGATCACGCCGTGGAACTTCCCGGCGGCGATGGCCACCCGCAAGCTCGCCCCGGCGCTGGCCGCCGGTTGTACCGCGATACTCAAGCCGGCCGCCGAAACCCCGCTCACCGCACTGTGGGTGGGCGAGGTGCTGCGCCGCGCCGGCGCACCCGCCGGCGTGGTCAACGTGATCCCGACCTCAGAGGCTGGTCCGGTGTCGGAGGCCGTGCTCGCCGACCGACGAGTCGGCACACTGTCGTTCACCGGTTCGACGGCCGTCGGCAAGATCCTGCTCGGTCAGACCGCCCGGCGGGCGCTGCCGTCCTCCATGGAACTGGGTGGCAATGCGCCGCTGCTGGTCCTGGAGGGCGCCGATGTCGGCGACGCGGTCGCCGGTGCGATGGTGGCCAAGATGCGGAACGGGGGGTCGGCCTGCACCGCGGCCAACCGGTTCTATGTCCACGAATCGCTGGTCACCGAATTCAGCGACGCCTTCGAGGGGGCCCTGGCCGGCCTGTCGATCGGCCCGGGTATCGACCGGGCCAACGACCTGGGAGCACTGGTCAGCAAGCGGGAACGGGACAAAGTCCTCGCGTTGATTCATCGAGCCGAGGGTGAGGGTGGCCGGCCTACTGCTGCTGGGACCGCTCCCGACAGCGGTGCGTTTCTGCCGCCCTACGTCGTGCGCGGCGTCCAACACGGGCAAGTACTGACCCGCGAGGAGATCTTCGGACCGGTCGCGCCGATCGTCGCCGTGGAAAGCACCGAGCAGGCGGTCACGATGGCCAACGACACCGAATACGGCCTGATCTCCTACGTCTTCGCCAAGGATCGGGCCGCGGGGATTTCTGTTGCCCGCCGGCTGGAATCGGGCATGGTTGCGGTGAACCGGGGTGTGGCCTCCGACCCGGCGGCGCCGTTCGGCGGCATGAAGGAGTCCGGCCTCGGACGGGAGGGTGGTTTCGCCGGCATTCATGAATTCCTCGAAACCCAGTACATTGCCGTAGATCTGTAGCGGTCTGCATGCGAGTGGCCATCGGTGTGCTCAAGCAGCATCGGGAAATTTCACCGAGCATCAGGGCCGACCGATTGACCTGGTGAACTGCGGCCACGTCTGAATCGCTGGATGGCGACGCGAGGCGAAGCCTCTACTGGCCGGACGGTCCTGCACATCCGGGACCCGGAGCGCTATCTCACTGTCAAGGAGGTCGACGAATGACATCAGCGGGTCTGCCGGGATTGACCGGCGTGGACCACATCGGTGTCACCGTACCGGATCTCGATCAGGCGCGGCAGTTCTTCGTCGACGTGCTCGGTTGCACGTTCCTGTACGAACTCGGAGGGAAAGCTGATCCGGACCCGGCAGGCGACTGGATGATGCGGACACTCAACGTGCACCCGCGGGCCACCATCGACCAGATCTACTTCTTCAGCTGCGGTACCCAGGCCGTTTTCGAGGTCTTCGAGTACTCGGCACCCGATCAATGCACTGTCTGGCCGCGTAACAGCGATCTGGGTGGGCATCATGTCGCGCTGTACGTCAACGATCTGGATGCCGCCGTCAGTTACCTCCGAGGCCGCCCCGAGGTAAAGGTTCTTGGCGAGCCTGTTGTCAGCTCCGGGCACCACGAAGGTCAGCGCTGGATCTACTTCCTGTCTCCCTGGGGAATGCAATTCGAACTCGTCTCCTACCCACACGGCAAAGCCTTCTTCCACCGTCGCACAGCGGCATCCGAACAATCGACTGCGAAGGATTCCTGATGACTGCCCGACACTCACTTTCGCCACACGCGCCGTGGGTCGAACTCGACGTCACAGACGCCGACTGGGATGTCGCCGACCGAGACCTGTTGGTGGCCATGTACAGCCAGCTCGCGCTGATCCGGGCCTTCGAGGAGACCGTCCTCGAACTGTCCACCGCAGGTCTCATTCACGGCCCGGCGCATTCCAGCATCGGCCAGGAGGGCGGCGCCGTCGGCTCGGTGATCGGCCTGACCAGCCAGGACACGATCAACGGCACGCACAGGGGGCACCACCAATTCCTGGCCAAGGTGCTCGGTCACCTGGCCCCCAAAGGCATCGACCCCCGGGAGCCGATCGGCGCCGAGGTCCGGACGGAGCTCCTTCGCAGCCTGGCCGAGATCTGCGGCCTGCAACGCGGTTACAGCCATGGTCGGGGCGGATCGATGCACCTGCAATGGAAGCAGGCCGGCGCGATCGGCACGAACGCGATCGTCGGCGGCGGAGTTCCACTGGCCGCCGGATCCGCCTGGGCTCATCGGCAGGCCGGTACCGATGCGGTGGCGGTGACCTACTTCGGTGACGGCGCCGCCAACATCGGCTCGACCCTGGAAACCTTCAACCTCGCGGCAGCGTGGAAACTGCCGGTCTGCTTCTTCATCGAGAACAACCAGTACGCCGTCTCCACCAACGTGCACGAGGTCACCGGCGAAGCAAGGCTTTCGGCTCGCGGCCCCGGGTTCGGCATCGCCAGTTGGAAGGTCGACGGGATGAACCCGCTGGCCGTGTACCTGACCATGCAGGAGGCGCTGGCTCACATGCGGGCCGGCAACGGTCCCACCGTGGTCGAGGCCGACGTCTATCGGTACTTCCACCAGAACGGCGCATTCCCGGGCAGTGCGTTCGGCTACCGCAGCAAGGCCGAAGAGAAGCAATGGCGGGCCCGCGATCCGATCAACCAGCTCACGGGTCACCTGGTCCGGCGGGAGATCTTGACCCAGGACGAGCTCGACGCGTTCACCGAGCAGGCCACCGGGGTGATGGCCGAGATTCGGGACGTCCTACTCGAACCTGTGCCGGATGGAAAGCCGGGGGAGCGCCGTATCAAGGCCGCCGAATGGCCGGACCCGGCATTTGTCGATGTCGGCGTCCGCGGTGATCTGTCGGAATTTGCCGACGCGCCGCTTGCGGACGTAGCCGACTACACCGGCGAACTCGAGGAGAAGAAATTCATCGAGGCAATCGCCGCGGTGCTGGGCCGGCAGATGGAGACCGACCCGCGGGTTCTGGTGATGGGCGAGGACGTGCACCGGCTGAAGGGCGGCACCAACGGCGCCACCCGCGGTTTGAAAGAGCGGTTCCCGGACCGCATCCTGGGCACCCCGATCGCCGAGAACGCCTTCACCGGCCTGGGTGGCGGAATCGCGATGGACGGTCGGTTCCGACCGATCGTCGAGTTCATGTACGCGGACTTCATGTGGGTCGCGGCAGACCAACTGTTCAACCAGATCGGCAAGGCGCGGCACATGTTCGGAGGCGAGGATCCGGTGCCCTTCGTCCTGCGCAGCAAGATCGCGATGGGCACTGGATACGGATCCCAGCACTCCATGGACCCGGCCGGGGTTTTCGCGACCGCACCCGGGTGGCGGATCGTTGCCCCGTCAACCCCATTCGACTACGTAGGGCTGCTGAACAGCGCGGTGCGCTGCCAGGACCCTGTCGTGGTGCTCGAGCATGTCGATCTCTACAACTCGACCGGGCCCGGACCGGTCGACGACCTGGACTACTGCCTGCCGGTGGGTAAGGCCGCAGTGCGCCGTGAAGGGGCACAGATCACTGTCCTGACCTACTTGGCCATGACTCATTACGTCCTGGAGGCCGTCGACAAACTCGGCACGGTCGACGCCGAGGTGATCGATCTGCGCTGGCTGGACCGGGCCAGCATCGACTGGGACACCATCGGCGCCAGCATCCGCAAGACCGGAAACGTCGTCATTGCCGAGCAGGGTGCCCTGGGCACCTCCTACGGAAGTTGGCTGGGAGACGAAATCCAGCGGCGGTTCTTCGATTGGCTCGACCAACCGATTCAACGAATCACCGGCGGCGAGGCGTCCCCGAGCATCAGCAAGGTACTGGAGCGAGCTGCCATCGCCCAGGACGCCGAAGTCGTGACAACTCTCAGCGAAATCACGAAGTAGGAGGACAACGACAATGGCTCAACTGTTGCGCATGCCCGAGGTCGCGGCCGGCGGCACCAAGGCCGTCCTGGCGTCCTGGTCGGTCACGGAAAACGCCACCTACACAGCCGAAGACAATTTGGCCGAAATCGAGACCGACAAAGCCACCGTGGATCTGAATGCCGACGCGGACGGCGTCATTCTGAAACTGTTGGTCACAGCCGGCGCCGAGGTGGCTGCGGGTGACCCGATCGCCCTCCTGGGTCATCCAGGCGAGAGCGGTGGCGATGTCTCCGCACTCCTCACCGACCTCGGCGTCGAAGCGTCGCCGACTCCGGTCGAGACCGCCGCCGACAGCGAGCCGGCTGGAGCGGTCGACGCCGCCGCCGTCACCGACGGCGTCGCCGAACCGGCCGAACCCGAGGGCCCGGCAGAACCAGCTGGAGACGACGCACCCGGCGGGGCTGGGGACGCGGGAACTGACGCGATGGATGGAGTTGGACATGACGCGGTGGACGGAGCGGGAAATGGCGATGTCGCGCGCATCTTCTCCAGCCCCTTGGCGCGCCGCCTCGCTCGGGATGCCGGACTGACGCTCAGCGAGTTGAATCCGGGCTCCGGCCCGGGCGGAAGGGTCCGCCGCAGCGACGTGGAAGCCGCAATCGCGCAGCGCAAGACCGCTCCGACGAGCCAACCGGCTGCCCCGGCGGCCGCCGCACCCACACCCGCGGCTGCGCCCACCGCCCCGGCATCCGGCGGGTCGGCGAGCGCAGCTGCAGGCTACGTCGACGAGCCGCACTCCAAGTTGCGACGGCTGATCGCCGCACGGCTGACCGAGAGCAAGCAAACCGTTCCGCATTTCTACCTCAACGGATCCGCTCGGGTGGACAAGCTGCTCGAGCTGCGCAACGAACTCAACGAGGACAGCCCAACGAAACTCTCGATCAATGACCTGATCGTCAAGGCAGCGGCGCACGCGCACGTCTTGATCCCGCAGATGAACGTGATCTGGACGCCGGACGCGCTGCGTCAGTTCGAACGCGTCGACATCTCCGTGGCCGTCGCGTCCGAACGCGGCCTGGTCACCCCGACCCTGCGGGGCGTCGACGCCTCGGCCGTGAGTTCGATCTCCGCCCAGATCAGGGACTTCGCGCGGCGGGCCGACGCCGGCAAACTCAAACAGGACGAACTCGACGGTGGCGCGTTGTCGGTCACCAATCTCGGAATGTTCGGGACCGAGGACTTCGGCGCCATCATCAACCCGCCGCAGTCCGCCATCCTCGCGGTCGGTGCGGCCTTGAAGCAGCCCATCGTCGTCGACAACCAGATCGAGATCGGCACCATCCTCAGGGTCACCCTCTCGGTCGACCACCGAGCAATTGACGGGCGCCTCGCTGCGGAATGGCTGCGGACCTTCCTGCGCATCATCGAAAGGCCAACGCGCATTCTGACCTGACGGTGGCAAAGTCGAACCGGTCAGGTACCAGGGCGGCGGGTGCGCGATTGGCGGCGATTTCGGTCCCCGCAATTCTGACCGGCTCGGCGGGGGAACAGGTCAGGCGTCACCGCGCCATTTCGGTGCGCCCAGCAGCAACGGCTTCTCGGTGACCCACGGGTCCAGATCGCGGCCGATCTCGGCGTCGATCAGCGCCTCGAGCTTGCTGAGGTAGAGCGCGACAAGCTGCCGATTGACCGGGTCGATGGCCAGGTTGATCGTCTCGTCAGGGTCGGTCTGCCGGTCGTAGAGCACGACGTCATTACCCGCCAGCAACTCCTCGACCGAGCGCGGCCGATTCGGGTCGAGCGGACTGAAATATCCGGCCGAAGGTGTACCGCTGGTCGGTGTAGCCGCGCAGGAATCCGCGCTTGCGCCAGTCCGGGCGGAGGTCGCCGGACTGCACTCGCTCTCTCACATCCGCCGCGCCGAGTTCGGAACTCCGGCTGCCACCCTCGATGTCGGGGTGGCAGATGATCAGCGGGACGTGGAAGTTCCCGTCGTAGACGAGGTTTCCCTTCTCCGCAGTCCGTGTGAACCGGCGAGTTCGCCGTGATCACTGGTGAAGATCACCACGGTCCGGTCCGCCTGACCCGAGGCGACCAGCGCGTCCAGGACGAGCGCGACGCTGCGGTCGACATTGCGGATGCAGTTCACGGAGAAGTTCAGTCCCCGTTGCCAGTCGTGCGGGTCCAGAACAGGTCCGAACATCGCGTCGGCCAGACCGGCATATTCGCGCACCGCCTGCGGAGCATCGGACAGGTCATCGGTGGCACTGTCCGGCACCTCGATGTCCCAGACCTTCTGGTACAGCGGGGTTTCCGCCGGCGGCTTGACCTTGACCGCCTCGGCCAGGTTCGGCGGCGGGGTGATCGACCGGGTGGTGCCGTAGTCATAGCTCATGATGTCGTGCGGGTTGACGAAGTTCACCGTCATGAACCACGGCTGGTCGCGGGCGACGACCGGCGCCTTCTCGCGGAGCCAACGCACCGCCTGGCCGGCGATGACGGGGTCCACCTTGAGCCCTGCCCAGGCGCCGCCGTCGATGTCACCCCAGTCGTTGAACTCGGTGAAACCGCAGGGCTGCAAGGCATTTGCGGTCGGATCGGGATTCTCCGGGGTCCGGTAGGCGTTCGACAGATGCCACTTGCCCTGACAGGCCGTGTAGTAACCGGCGGCCTGCATCATCGTGCCGAGGGCGGCCATCTGCGGGTCGAGAGGCCGGATATAGGGCATGTTGTCGTTGTCATAGATCTTGGTGGCGGTGACGTGTTGCCCGGTGTACATCACTGACCGGGACGAGCTGCACATCGCGGAGGCGACGTAGTAGTTGTCGAACGAGGGGCCCGCCGATGAAGCCAGTCGCGGGCCGGCAGGCTGAACCCCTCCAACGCGGGCAGCTTGTACCGCTCCTCGTCGGTGGTGATGAGCAGGACGTTCGGCCGTCCGGTTGCGCGGCTCAGGCTGGGATTGTCGGACATGGCGGCTCCTCGGTCATGGAATCGGTGCGGCTACCCGTTGTCCGCGACGACGGTAAGAGTTCGGCGGGCGATCTCGGTGGCCTCGCGCTGCGGCACTCCTAGCGCCGTCAGCAGGACCGAGGCCAGATCGTCGGCATGCTCATCTGTCAGCTCCCCGCCGGTGAGCCGCATCTGCAGATAGGCCAGAACGCTGCCCGCGACCAGGGCAAGCGCGAGCGCGGGAGTGGACACCCTGAACCGCCCTTTCTCGACGCCGACGACGATGTCGTGCAGGGCAAGTGGTGCCAGACCGCGATCGGCCACCATGAACGACGACCCGGACAGCACCAGAATGCGGGCGACCGCGGGCTGCGTACCGGCGAGGCGGCAGGTCAACCGGACCCCGATGGCCACCTGTTCGGCCGGGTCCTCCCGGCCCTCGCGGGCATCGTCCATCCGTGCGGCGAAGTCGTCCAGCAGGGTCAACACGGCTTCTTGGAACAGTTCGGCCTTGGTGGTGAAGTGGTTGTAGAACGACCCGAGCCCGACATCGGCCTCGTCGGTGATGGCCTGGACAGCGACCTCGGTGGTGCCCCGTTCGGCCAGGATCCGCTGGGCGGCGACGATCAGCGCGGCCCTGGTTTTCGCGCGTCGGCGGTCGGTCCGTCGCTCGTCCTGGGGGCTGGCACCGGGGCACCGCATCTCGTTTTATGACGATTTCGTCAGGTTTGATGAAGTCTTCAGTCAGCGAGCAGGAGGCGCCGGCGGTGAGCAGACCACCGGTCGTCGGTACGCGCCGGCGGGGAGGAACGAACCCATGCAACTCGCGCACCGCGACGGTGACTCACCGGTGGTGCGTGCTCGGCGCCGTCGGCGGGCGAACCTGTTGAGATCTCCTATGTGTGCGGGGGACTGATCCTCGGCTTGATCCTTCCCACCCTCGACGTCGGCGGCCGGATCGCGGCCGGCAATGCGGTGGCGGTGCTCAGCGCGATCATCGCGCCGGGCTGCTCGCGGTGACCGGGATCGTTCTTGCCCTGCTGTTCCTTGTCGTGCAGGTCGCGGCGACATCGCAGTCACCCGGCCTGAACCTGTTCCGTGACCACCCTCGTCTGGCGCACACCCTGGGCCTGATCGTCCGCGTGCTGGTCTACGCTGCCGCCGCCACGGTGGTCGTCGGAACGGGTGCGGTCGTCACCGACACGACGACCACCGCCGCCATCCCCGTCGCCGCGCTTGTCCTGGTGCTCATCGCGCTGGCCGTCAGCAGGCGACTGCAGATGCATGCGCTGGTCGGTGCAGCTGGCCCCGGTGTTGGATCAGATCACCGTGCGCTCCCGGGTGGTGATCGAAGAGTGCCGGCGGTCGAAGGCTGGCTGAGGCCCGATGGGAAGGGCCGACAGGGCCGCGGCGTTATGCTCGATTGGCCCATGTGGCGTTATCACGCTGCCCCGAGGAGGTGTCCATGAGCCCCGACGTCGAAGGACGCGTCGCTCCGAGGCACGCGCCCGAGGTTTCGGAGGTCCCCGTTGCATCGGCGGGCGAGGCAACGGGGGACGCCGCGTCGATCGCGGTGGCCGAGCCGCCGCAGGCACCGATGGGCGCGGAGCAGGCCCTGATCGGTCGCTCCCTGACCGTGGGCCCCGCCGCCGGGCGTGCGGATGCCCCGGCCGCAGGCGGATCGGCCGTCGCGGACGGTATGGCTCCGCCGCAGCCGGCCACCGAGGTGGCGACTCCGGAGGTTCCTGCCCCGTCCGCGAGTCGCCGGGTCCGGGCCAGGCTGACCCGCCGGATGAGCGGGCAACGCGCCGGCTCCACCCCCACCCGCACCGTCCTCGAGCCGCTGTTCGCGGTGCACCGCGGGTTGCATCCCAAGGCCGACCTCAAGCTGCTGCAGCGCGCGTACGAGGTCGCGGAGAAGGCGCACACCGGACAATTCCGCAAGTCGGGCGACCCCTACATCACCCATCCGCTCGCGGTGGCGACGATCCTCGCCGACCTCGGCATGGACACCACGACGCTGGTCGCGGCGCTGCTGCACGACACCGTCGAGGACACCCCTTACACGCTGGCCACGGTGACCGCCGAGTTCGGTGAAGAGGTGGCCCACCTCGTCGACGGCGTCACAAAGCTGGACAAGGTGCACTTCGGCGAGGCCACCGAGGCCGAGACGATCCGCAAGATGATCATCGCCATGGCCAAGGATCCCAGGGTGCTGGTCATCAAGCTCGCCGACCGGTTGCACAACATGCGCACCATGCGCTTCCTGCCGCCGGACAAGCAGGCGCGCAAGGCTCGCGAGACTCTCGAGGTGCTCGCCCCGCTCGCCCACCGCCTCGGAATGGCGACCGTCAAGTGGGAGCTCGAGGACCTGGCCTTTTCGATCCTGCATTCCAAGCGGTATGACGAGATCGTCCGGCTGGTGGCCGATCGGGCGCCGTCCCGGGACACCTACCTCGCCGCCGTCACCGGCCAACTCGAGACCGAGCTGTCGGCCGCGAAGATCTCTTGCCAGGTGGTGGGGCGCGGCAAGCACTACTACTCGATCTACCAGAAGATGCAGGCCCGCGGCCGCGAGTTCGACGAGATCCACGATCTCGTCGCCGTTCGCATCCTCGTCGGCAACGTCCGTGAGTGTTACGCCGCAATGGGTGTCGTGCACGCGTTGTGGGCGCCGATGCCCGGGCGGTTCAAGGACTACATCGCCCAGCCCCGGTACGGGGTGTACCAGTCGTTGCACACCACCGTCATCGGTCCCGAGGGAAAGCCGCTGGAGGTGCAGATCCGCACCTACGACATGCACCACACCGCGGAGTACGGCATCGCCTCGCACTGGCGTTACAAGGAAACCCGTGGCACGCACACGGGTGCCGGTGCGTCGGTGGACGAGATGGCCTGGATGCGACAGCTTCTCGACTGGCAGAGAGAAGCCGGCGATGCCGGTGAATTCCTTGACAACCTGCGCTACGAAATGGCGCACAGTGAGATCTTCGTCTTCACCCCCAAGGGCGACATCCAAACGCTCCCAGCGGGTTCCACACCAGTGGACTTCGCGTATGCGGTCCACACCGAGGTCGGTCACAAGTGCATCGGAGCAAAGGTCGACGGGCGGCTGGTACCGCTGGAACGGCATCTGTCCAACGGCCAGTTCGTCGAGATCTTCACCTCCAAGGCGCCGAACCAGGGTCCCAGCCGCGACTGGCTGGGTTTCGTCGCCTCGTCCCGGGCGAAGACCAAGATTCGCCAGTACTTCGCGAAGTCCAGGCGCGAGGAGGCCGTCGAACTCGGCAAGGAGGCCATCGCGAAGGCCGCTCGCCGGGCCGGTCTTCCGGTGCAGCGACTCATCTCGCACGACGCCATGGCCGCGATCGGTCACGATCTCGGCTACCGTGACATCGCCGCGCTGTATGCGGCCGTGGGCGAGAACCACGTCTCTGCAGCCACTCTGGTGTCAAAGGTGGTCTCGTACCTCGGCGGCGAGGAAGAGGCCGGCGACCAGGTCGCCGAGCGGTCGGCGCCGTCGGTCACGCGCCGTCGTAGCCGGGCCAACGGTGACGCCGGTGTGCTGGTCAAGGGCATCAGCGATATCCAGGTGAAGTTGGCCCGCTGCTGTACCCCGGTACCCGGCGACGACATCCTCGGGTTCATCACCAAGGGCGGCGCCGTGTCGGTGCACCGGATCGATTGCACCAATGCGGCCTCGCTGCAGCAGGAACAGGCTCGGCTCGTCGACGTCGCATGGGATCCGACGTCGGCGTCGGTCTTCCTCGTCACCATTCAGGTCGAGGCGCTCGACCGCGCCCGGCTGTTGTCCGACATCACCAAGACCCTCGCCGACGTCAAGGTCAACATCCTGTCTGCCAATCTGTCGATGTCCAAGGACGGGATGGCGATCTCGCGCTTCTCGTTCGAGATGGCCGACCCCAAGCACCTCGGGCACCTGCTGCGGTCGGTGCGTGGGGTCGAGGGCGTGTACGACGTCTACCGGGTGACCAGCGCCTGACGCGCCCCGGTTGCGGCGGTCGAGGGCTCCGCTGCCAGGATCGTCCAGGTGTCCCCGTCGGAGATCGTGCTGCTGTTCGCGGCCGGCGTCGTCGGCGGACTCACCGGGAGCGTCGCCGGCCTTGCGTCATTGGTCACCTATCCGGCCTTGCTCGCCGTCGGTCTCGCCCCGGTGGCGGCCAACGTCACGAACACCGTTGCGCTGGTGTTCTCCGGGGTCGGGTCGGTGCTGGGTTCGCGCCCGGAACTGCGCGGTCAGGGACCGCGGCTGCGTGGATTGGCGCCCGTCGCCGCGTTGGGCGGGGTGCTGGGGGCGATCCTGCTGCTGTCGACGCCGCCAGGCGGTTTCCAGAAGGTTGTTCCCGTTCTACTGGGTCTGTCGTCGCTGACGATTCTCATTCCGCGCCGCCCGCCGCCGCCGGCGGCCTCTGCGCCGGTCGTGCCCGGCCGGCGGGAGCGGGTTGTGGAAGCTGTCGCCATCTTGCTGATCGCCGTCTACGGCGGCTATTTCGGCGCCGCGGCCGGCGTGCTGCTGCTCGCGCTGCTGCTGCGAACAACACATGCGACCCTCGCGAGAGCCAACGCTGCCAAGAATCTTCTGCTGGGCGTCGCCAACACGATCGCCGCGGTGCTGTTCATCATCTTCGCGCCGGTCAGCTGGGCAGCGGCGATTCCGCTCGGACTGGGCTGCCTGATCGGTTCCCGCCTCGGCCCGATCGTCGTCCGGCGGGCTCCCGCGACACTGCTGCGTTACGTCATCGGGGCGGCCGGAGTCGCGCTGGCGATTCGGCTCGGCATCCAGGCCTACGGCTGATCAAGGTTCTGCCGCGGTCGCATGGCCGGTTGCGCGTGTGGTGAACCGCTGTTCGGCCCGCGGGGACTGAGCTGCAGGTGTTCTCGGTGAATTTCCGAACGCTGCTGACTGCCTGCGTTGCAGCGCAGTGCCTCTGCCGCGATGGAGGGTCGCGGCCGCGGCCGCAGCGGCGGTCATGGTCATGGTCATGGTCATGGTCACTGTCGTGGATCGACGCAAATCAGACAGCCGCCCATCTATTCTGCTCCCATGATCAAGCCAACCGGGCCGGTCTGACATGAGCGACCAGTCCGCTGCAGCAGCCGCCAACGCCGCTGCCGACACCGCCGCTGCCGACCCCGCCGCTGCCGACCCCGCCGCTGCCGCTTGACAGCCGCGGCGGCGACGATCACGCAGGCAAGCCACTCTGGGCGCGCCAGAAACCGCTCGAGGCCGCCGACGCAGCCCGGCGGACGACGGCGTACGTCTACGGCAACGTGCTCGTATTGGCCGGCTTGGTGGTGGCCACCACGGCGGACATCACCGCCGGACGCGCTTTCTGGGTCGTTCTCGGCACAGCGGCCTCGACCTTCGTGGCTCACGTCTTCGCCGAGATCATGGGAGATCAGGTCCGCAATCCCGACCCGGTCACCTGGCGTCAGGTCAGACATCTTGCGGCAGAGTCGCGTCCGGTGCTGACGTCGGGGCTGATCCCCGCCGGCATCCTGTTGATGTCATCGCTGGGCTTGCTCGATCCGACGGCCGCCATCCTGATCGCCGAAGCGGTTGTGTTGCTCCGCATCGCGATCACCGGGGTGGTCGTCGCGCGGTTGCGGGCCGAGCGGAGTTCGTTGCGCCTGATGGCAATCGGAGTGGGAATCGCTGTGGTGGGGTTGGCAGTCAGCCTGCTCAAGGTCTACCTCACGCACTGAGACGAACGGATCGATCCTCCGGCAGGTGCCGATCGGCGATACTGAGGTCGGGCGGACCTCACCGTCCGCCGAGGATGGGTGCCTGATGAGCGGTCCGTTGAGCAGGTGGCTGAAGATTCCGACATTGACCGAGCGGCTACGCACACAGGGCGTGCGGGAAGACCTCGTGCAGGCCGCCGACCGGACGGCCTTCGGTCGGCAGACCGACGTCGGAATCCCGGACGCCGGCGCGCTTCTCAGTGAGGACGAGGCGGTGCTTGCGCTGGTCGAAGGTCGTTTCGCGGGCGCGATGGGATTGCTCTTGCTGACCACTCGGCGGCTGCTGTTCGCGCCTGCCCGCTCGGACCGAACCACACCGACCAGCATCCCGCTGCCGCAGATCCAGCAGGTCAGCTCGCACACTCACCGGGGACTCGGGGTCCTCGACGTCACCGCGGGCGGCCCGGTCACCGCGGGCGGCCCGGTCACCGCGGCCCGTCACCGCGGGCGCCCGGTCACCTCTGGCGGGACCGTCACCTCTGGCGGAAGCGGCCGCGATGGCACCGACGCGGAACACGCCCCGGGCGGCATGGTCGTTGACCAGATTCTCGGGAATCAGGCCGAGACACTCGCCGCCGCCATCGAAATGGCGATGGCGCCGCCCCCGGACGGCCCCACAGGACATCGTGATCCGCTCGAGGAATTGGCGGAGTTGCGTGCGCTACATCGCGCCGGTGCCATCGGCGACGCGGAGTTCCAGATCCGCAAGCAGCAACTCTTCGGCCAGATCTGAGCCCGACGCAGCCGTCGCGCCGAGCAGCCAGCAGCTCCCGCACGGTGTCGCTGAGGATGGTCGGCCGTTGTGGATCTTGTCGCGCCAAAGCCCAGCAGCGTGCCAAGACCCAGTCAGGAAGCCCCGGAGCCGCCTGCCACCGTGTAGGACCAGAGCTCGCTGCTCACCGCGACCGGTGGGGGTGCCTGACCTCCCTCTCGCTCCGCGGCGGATCGGTGGCCATGACCGAACGCCGGCGACGACACCCAAGCGGTGAAGGACTGTTCGTCACGCCACCGGGTGACCACCAGCCACGTCGTGCGCTCATCGGTCGGTTGCAGCAACTCGAAGCCCTCGAAGCCGTCCTGGTTGTCGATGGCGCCGGCACGTGCCGCGAACCGTTTCGCGAGTTCGTCTCCACTGTCCGGGGGAACGGTGATGGCGTTGATCTTGATCACTGTCATGCCACCATCGTGCCCGGCCGTCCCCGGCGACGAGCAGGTGGTCCTTGTGTCCTCGGATTGTCGATGTTCCGAAGCGACTGCTGGACCATGTGAGCTGAGCCGCGCGCAATTGGCGAATCGACGGTTTCGAATGCGGTTATCGACGCGGAGCAAATCGTAGGCGCCTACGCCGTGTTGATATATGAAATGGAATTGCTAGGTGTGATGTTACCATTTTCTGCCTGTCCGTGCGAGTGGATTAGTGGAGTCGAGACCACGCTGTCCGCGGGTGGTCGCTTCGATCGATTCAAGTCGGTCACCAGTAGTCACCGAGCCGGCAGTTCGCTGCGTTTCGGTTCAGTCATCCACCAATACAAGCACATCGTGTGTCGTCGCAAGGAAGTTGTCCACATGACGACCTGGCTGCTTGGCAACGCTGATAGCCGTTGCGAGCAAACGGGTTCCTCCCACACGCGATGCTGTGCTCGATCACTGCGCTCGCATATTTGATCGTCACGGACGAGCAGCGATCGCAGCCATACCGGTCATCATGAGGGAGCGCGCCGTGCATTGGGGACAACTCCAGTCCCAAAATGGGCGTTGTCGGTGGTGCCTGTTACGGTTTTCATATGTCAGGGCCCGATGTCACCGCGACCGTTTCGGCGGGGTTGGATGCGGTGCGGGCGGGGTTGGCGGGGTTGCGGGATTCGGAGTTCTGGAAGGTCGCGGACCGGGATTTGTTGGTGGTGGCGCAGCAGGTGGAAATCTTGGCCCGGTTGGTGTTCACCGTGCAGGTCCACCTCGCCGGTGAGATCGACACCCGCGGGGTCGCCAGCAGCCATGGGGCGGCGTCGACGGCGGCGTTGCTGCGGGCCACCCTGGGGGTGTCCCAGGCCGATGCCAGGACCATGGTCGCGACCGCCGCGGTGGTGCTGCCCCGGGACCTGCCCTCCGGTGGTGAACAACCACCGGCCCTGCCGGTTCTGGCCGGGGCGGTCGACGAGGGCGGGATCGGGGTGGCGCAGACCCGGACCGTGGTCACCACCATGAGCAGGCTGCCCGGCGAGGTCGACACCGCCACCAGGGTGCTGTGCGAGGAACACCTCGTCGGGCACGGGCGGGTCACCGAACCGGCCCCGTTCGCGCGGTTCGCCGAGACCGTGCTGCTGTCCCTGGACCAGGACGGGAAGGACTTCGACGAGGACCCACCCGCCGATCACGTCGAGTTCACCCTGGGCACCCGGAACCCGAACACCGGGCTGACCCGGATCAGCGGGCAACTCGACGACCTCGGCGTGGAGATCGTGAACCAGGCCATCGACGCCCTGTCCAAACCCACCCCCTGCGACGGAACCAGCAGCGCCAACGGCGGCGGCACTGGGAACGGTGGTGCGAGCAGTGGCGGCGGTGCGAGCGGCAACGGCGGCGCGAATGGCATCGCGAACGGCGGCGGCGGCAGCAGCGTCGGGAACAGTGCCGGGCGGGGCGGGAAACGGCTGCTGGATCCGCGGCCGGCGACGACCCGCCGCGCCCAGGCTCTGCTCGAGGCGCTACGCCGGTTCCTGGACTTAGGGGACGCACCCACCCAGGGCGGCGAACGACCCCACGTCACGGTCACCATGACCCTGCGCGACCTGCTCGGCGGCAGCACCGGTGCCAGCGGCAGGGAAGGCAGTACCGCCGGTTCCGGACCTCCCGGCGGCAGCCCCGGCGGTGGTGCCGGCGCCGGTGCCGCCGCCGGTACCGGGCCCGGCCCGGGCACCGGCCCACCGGTGCTGGAATACGGCGGACCCATCACCCCCGCCCAGGCCAGGGCACTGGCCTGCGACGCCCGGATCATCCCCGCCGTCCTCGGCGGCGCCTCCCAAGTCCTCGACGTCGGCACCAGCAACCGGCTGTTCCCACCCCACATCCGCCGCGCCATCACCCTGCGCGACAAAGGATGCACCTTCCCCAGCTGCGACCGACCCCCCGGATGGACCGACGCCCACCACGTCAGCTTCTGGGTCGAGAACGGAAAAACCGCCTACCACAACGGATGCCTGCTCTGCCGGCGCCACCACACAGAAGTCCACCGCGGCCACTGGACCATCACCTTCGCCCCCGACGGCGTCCCCGAATTCACCCCACCGCCATGGGTCGACCCATCCCAAACCCCACGCCGCAACACCATCCACAACATCCCCACCCTGCTGCGACAGTGAGTGCTTCTGATGGTCGTGAAGAGGAAGTAGGTGGCATTGCCGGAATCGGGCCGGTCAATGTCGCGGCTGTCATCGGGCGAGTGGGTCGCCTCGATCCACCATCGGCCGCCTCCGTCACCTGACAGTCGTCCGGTACGACGGGTCGGCCACCGCTGGGCCGTCGTGCTGCCACGACGGATCCGCCATCACCGTGCCCCCGTCTGGCCACGACGGGTCGGCCACCACGGGGCAGTCGTGCTGCCACGACGGATCCGCCATCACCGTGCCCCCGTCTGGCCACGACGGGTCGGCCACCACGGGGCAGTCGTGCTGCCACGACGGCCCCGCCATCACCGTGCCGTCGTCCGGCCACGACGGGTCGGCCACCACGTCGGTGCTCACCCGGCTACGACGAACACCCGGTGACTCGAACGACCGACCGGCACAGACGTCCCGGTGCCCGCCCGCAATGGGCTCAGCCGGCCCCGCCGCTCGACGGAGTGGCGGAAGGAGTGGCCGTCGCGGGAGGGGCGGACTCCGCTGGCGAAGACGCGGGTTCCGACGTAGCGGCACCGCCGTCCGCGCCGGTGGGCACCTCAGCGCCAGTGGCACCGAGATCGGCAGAGGCGCTGGCCGACGCGTACGTGCCCGTGCCTTCAAGTGCGTTGCCCGGCACGGTAACCTTGCTGATGGTGGCTGTCTCGACCGGCGGCCCGTCCTGCGCTCCGTTCTGCACGCCCTTGGCAGCGATGCCGTCGACCACCTTCATGCCCTCTCCGGTGACCTTTCCGAGAATCGTGTACTCGGGCGAGAGGGTTGCCTTGCCGTAGACGATGAAGAACTGCGAGCCGTTGGTGTCGGCACCCGCGTTGGCCAGCGCGACGGTGCCGACGGGGTAATCCCCGCTCGCCGGCGGCTCGGTCGCGAAGCTGAAGCCGGGCCCACCGTTGCCCTGACCCGTCGGATCGCCGCACTGCAGGATGTTCAGCTGGTCGCTGACCGTCAGACGATGACAGGACGTGTTGTCGTAGAACCCCTGCGACGCCAGCGACAGGAAAGCGTTCACGCCGCACGGGGCGCCGGCTCGGTCGAGGCTCACGGGAACGTCCTGGCCGTTCAGCACGATCGTCGATTCAACGGTGCCCGAATTGAGCGGCTCGAGGTTGGTCGGCGCGCTCACCTCCTTGGCAGCGGTCCCAGAAGCGGGATACGAGCAGGGAGTGGTCGGCGCGGCGGATTCGGACGCATCGGTGGCGGACGGATCAGAGGCTGCCGTCGAGCTGTCGCCGCGGGAGACGAAGAGCCAGATACCGCCGGAGATGACGAGCACAGCGGCCACGACCCCGATGATCACAAGGCGCTGCCGGCGGGCTTTCTCCTGCTCCTCGCGCCTGGCGAGCTGCCGCTCCAGCTTGCGCTTTGCGGCGTCGCGACGTTGCTGATTGGTGGGCACGCCTAGGTCCTCCCGCGATCCGAAGGGCGCCGCGCGACGAGGCGGAGCCCGGCCGGAGTCTAGGTGACGGGTTGGCCTCACCCGTGCCGAACGTGCGGAGGAAGCGCTGTGAACGGTCTGTGGAAACGACGCCCGTCGGTGGCGACGATAGGGTGTTCCAGTGCTGATCGCAGGGTTCCCGGCCGGGTCGTTCCAGGCCAATTGCTACGTCCTGGCCGTCGACGCCGGTGGTCCCTGCGTCGTCGTCGACCCTGGTCAGGACGCCATGGCCGGGCTGCAGCAACTGCTCACCGAGCACCGGCTGGACCCGGTCGCGGTGATCCTGACGCACGGTCATCTGGATCACACCGCTTCCACCGGCGAGATCTGCCGGTGGGCGGACATTCCCGCGTACATCCACCCGGCCGACGAGTACATGCTCAGCGATCCGCTGGCTGCACTGTCGCCGGAGCTGCAGTCGTTGTTGGCCGGGATGTCGATGGACGGACTCCGGCCGCCGAAGGTGATCGGCGTGCAGGACGGGGTCGATCCGATGCTGGCCGACCTGCCGTTGACGATCGACCACATCCCGGGGCACACCGGCGGCTCCATCGCGATCCGGGTGGCTGGGGACGATGGCCGGCCGGAGGTTCTGCTGACCGGCGACACGCTGTTCGCCGGCTCGATCGGTCGTACCGACCTGCCGGGCGGGTCGACCCCGCAGCAACTCGTCTCGATCCAGGACCGGTTGCTCAGCCGGCCGGACAACACCGTGGTTCTACCGGGACACGGTCCGTCCACGACGATCGGCGAAGAGCGCGCCGGTAACCCTTTCCTGACGCCGGCTGCGCTGGCCAGGGCTCAGCAGGCGGCCGGCAGATCCGACCCACATTGACCGAGAAGCTTGGTCGCCCGTTGTGATCGGCAGATCTGGACCGAACCGCGGCGCACTTCCCTGTCGCCCCCGAAGAAGGAATGAACCGAAAAACCGATGGTCGAATTCACCGCGCCGAAGGGCGTTCCGGACTACTTCCCGCCCACGTCGCGGGCATTTGCGGCGGTCCGCGCCGCACTGCTGACCGCCGCCGACCGCGCCGGGTATTCACCGATCGAGCTCCCCGTCTTCGAGGAAACCGCCTTGTTCGCAAGGGGAGTCGGCGAATCCACCGACGTCGTCTCCAAAGAGATGTACACGTTCGCCGACCGTGGCGGCCGGTCGGTGACGCTCAGACCTGAGGGCACCGCAGGGGTGATCCGAGCCGTCATCGAGCACGGATTGGACCGCGGTCCGTTGCCGGTGAAGCTCGTCTACGCCGGCCCGTTCTTCCGGTACGAACGACCGCAGGCCGGGCGCTACCGTCAACTCCAGCAGGTGGGGATCGAGGCCGTCGGCACGGAGGACCCCGCGCTCGATGCGGAGGTGATCGCCGTCGCCGACGAGGGATTCCGGACGGTCGGGTTGGCCGGGTTCCGGTTGGAGATCACCTCACTGGGCGACGCGACCTGCCGACCCGCGTACCGCGAGCGACTCACCGCATTTCTGTCCGGGCTCGTTCTGGACGAGGCCACCGCGGAACGGGCCAAACTCAACCCACTGCGCGTCCTTGACGACAAGCGACCTGGGATGCAGGCGCTGCTGGCGGAAGCGCCACTGATGATCGACCACCTGTGCGACGCCTGCCGTGAGCATTTCCAGCAGGTGCGGACTGTGCTCGACGCGCTGGGCGTGGACTACGTCCTCAACCCGCGCATGGTGCGGGGTTTGGACTACTACACCCGTACGACCTTCGAGTTCGTACACCCGGGACTCGGAGCCCAATCGGGTATCGGTGGTGGCGGGCGGTACGACGGTCTGATGGCCGAGCTCGGCGGACAGTCGTTGTCCGGCATCGGGTTCGGGCTCGGGGTGGACCGCACCCTGCTCGCGGCTCAGGCGGAGGGCGTGCAAGTTGGCGCTGAAAGCCGTTGCGACGTCTACGGCGTACCGATCGGTGGTGCGGCGTCGCTGCGGTTGGCCGTGATCTCGGGCCAACTGCGCCGCGCCGGGATCCGCACCGACATGGCCTACGGCGGGAGGGCTCTCAAGACTGCGATGAAGGCTGCCGACGCTTCAGGGGCCAGGGTTGCGTTGGTGATGGGCGATCGCGAGCTGGAATCGGGCACCGTGATGGTTCGGGATCTCGTCAGCGGCGAGCAGAACGCCTGTGACGTCGACGATGTCATTCGTGGCGTGCTCGACGTGCTCGAGCGCTGACGCCGGGATCCTTGACCGTCAGTCCGCGGGGGTCGAAAGTTCCACGGGCGTCGTGATGACATCCACCATCGCGCCGCGCCGCCAGACGGTGATCGGCAGCGGCCGGCCGATGGCGTCGTCGAAAAGCAGTCGCTGAAGACTCTGTGCGTCGGTCACCGGTCGCCTTCCGGCCTCGAGCAGGAGGTCGCCGCCGGTCAGGCCGGCACGATCGGCGGGGGAGCCGGAGACCACCTCGACCACCTTCAGCCCGGTGCGGCGGCCGGTCTTCGCCAGCAGCTCGGGAGGTACCGGCGACGGCCGGCTGACCAGGCCGAGATAGGCACGGCGGACGCGGCCGTCGGTCATCAAGGCGGTGATGATGCGGCGGGTGGTGGCGTTGATCGGCACGGCCAGGCCGAGCCCGACGCCGGCGACCGCCGTGTTGATGCCGACGACCCGCCCTGACGCGTCGGCCAGGGCGCCGCCGGAGTTGCCGGGATTGAGCGCGGCGTCGGTCTGGATGACGTCCTCGATCACTCTGCCCGCCCGGCCCGATCGGGTGGGCAGCGACCGGCCCAACCCGCTGACGACGCCCGCGGTCACCGAGCCGGCCAAACCCAAGGGATTGCCGACCGCGACCACCAGCTGTCCGACGGACAGATCGTCGGCGCTGCCGAGGACGACCGTGCCGTCCGGCACCTCGTCGACGGCGCGCACGACAGCGAGGTCGGACAGTGGGTCGGAGCCGGTGATGTCGATGGTCGTGCGTGTCCCGTCGGCGAACTCGGCCCAGCCCGACTCCGCACCGGCGACCACATGCGCGTTGGTCAGCAGGTAGCCGTCGGCCGCGAACAGCACTGCGGATCCGGATCCTTCCGCGGAGCGGCCGCCCCTTGCGTTACCGCGGACGGTGAGCGCGGCGACGTGCGGCAGCAGCGTGCGTGCCACCGCCGTGACAACCCGCGAGTAGGCGTCCATCGCGCAGTCCTCGGCACGGTTCGCGTCGTTGGCACCATCCGCGCCGGGATGCAGGGGTGCTGCACTGTTCACGACAAACCTCCCACAGCCGGACGAGCCCTCATTCAACGTCGCTATGGGCCGCTGCGGGAGGAGTTATGCCGTCGGCGATCACAGCGGCACCTGCAGGCCAATGCGGTGGCGCCGGAGAACGGGGGCGATGGGTCGTTCGTCAGACCAACCCGGGCACGGGGAACGCCTTGCTCAACGCGGCAAGGATCGCCTTCGGGCCGTTGGCCTCGTGAAGCCAACTGTGGAAGCCGTCCACCAGGTGGGCGCCGTCACCGGCCGGTGTCGACCTGTCGAGCCTGCCCTGGACGATGATCGGAACGATGCCCCGGCTCGTCAGTCGATCGAGAACGCTTGCGGTGTCGAGGTTCAGCAGCAGCGCCAGCGTCGCCTGGACCCGGCGGAACGGGCGCAGCTCACGATCCAGCAACATGTCCGCGATCGAACGAAGTAGCCGTCCAGCATGGTAAAGCTCGCTGCGGGCGACGTTCTCGTCGTCGTACCCCAGTTCCTGGACGAGCCGTAGGAACCGCCACGGCCGCTGCCAGCACAACCGCAGTTTGCGGTCCCAGGGTGGGCCCAGCGCCGAATTGACGAGGATCAGCTGCGGCGAGCCGTTCGTCATGGCATCGGCAATCAACGCGGCCAGTTGGCCGCCGAAGGAGTGGCCGGAAATGATCGCCGGTGCGATGTCCAGCTCCTGGATCGCCCGCACGATCAATTCCGCGAAATGCCTGACACGGAAATGGAGGATCCCGACGTTGCAGCTGCGCCCGTGATTCGGTAGATCGAAGGCGTAGATCCGTCATCCGTAGCACTCCGCGACAGCGATCAAGGCGGGCAGATTCTGCTCGGTGCTGCCGCCGAGGCCATGAAGTGCAACCGTCGTCGTTCCGTCGGTGGGCCCGAAAATGGTTGCATGCATGGTCTTGTCACCGCTGATCCGAATCCGGGCGTACTCCTGCGACGGGCTGGCCCAGGTCGTCATTTCGCACGGTCCCGACTGCGCATCGTGCTGCTGTGCGACGCGGACATTCGTTTCACTCCACGACACCGATGCAGCGCACGACTGGAGGAACCCAAGATCCGCGGGGGACTCCCTGGCACATCCCAGGAATGTCCTGCACGCAGCGATCATTGCGTCCGCCGGCGCTGGATTTTCGGCGGACGGGTCACGATCCGGCGCAGGTGAACCTGCGGTGGATCGTGGAATTCCTCTGGCTCTTTCTGTACCCGCAGGTCGGTGGGCCAAACAGCCAGGGCTGGTTCCTCGTCGGTGGTCCGGTGAGCTCAGCGGCGTGGCCAGAGCAGGTCTGCCGCCCGCCTTGAAAACACCACGAACATATGTTCGACTGAGGGGGTGAGATGGGAAGGTCGTTCGCTCGACATCGATGACGCCGGGGCACTGCCAGGACTGGGGCGGCTGGCCGGGCTGGTACGGAGTGTGCGGACGCCGGAATTCGCCGGCGTGACCTTCCACGAGGTGCACAGCAAGTCCGCTCTCAACAAGGTGGCCGGCAACTCACCGATGCCGTTCGGCTGGACGATCAACCCCTACCGGGGCTGCACCCACGGCTGCGTCTACTGCTTCGCCCGCAAGACCCACTCGTACCTGGAGTTCGACGCCGGCGAAGACTTCGACACACAGATCGTCGTGAAGGTCAATGTCGGCGAGGTGCTGCGCAAGGAGCTGTCGGCTCCCAAATGGCGCCGGGAGCACGTCGCAATGGGCACGAACACCGACCCGTACCAGCGGGCGGAGGGACGGTACCGGCTGATGCCCGGCGTCATCGAGGCCCTGGCGGACAGCGGCACGCCGTTCTCCATCCTCACCAAGGGCACCGTGCTGTCCCGCGATCTCGACCTACTCGCCGCGGCGGGGCGCTCGGTGTCGGTCGGCATCGGTGTGTCGCTGGCACTGCTGGAGCCGGACCTGCAGGCGACCCTCGAACCGGGAACGCCCTCACCCAAGGCGCGACTGGACCTGGTGCGGCGGATTCGCGCGGCCGGGCTTCCGTGCGGAGTGTTCATCGCCCCGCTATTGCCGTACCTGACCGACACCCCCGAGCAGATCACGGCCCTGGTCGCCGAACTCGCCGATGCGGGTGCGACGGGTGTCAGTGGCATAGGGCTGCACCTTCGCCCCGGCGCCCGGGAATGGTTCTTCCATTGGTTGCAGCAGCACCGCCCCGAGCTGGTGGAGCCCTACAGAGCGTTGTATGCGCGGGGATCGAACCTGCCGGTGGAATACCGCCGGGAACTGGCTGCAAGGGTGCGCTCGATCAGCGCCGACTTCGGCATCGGCCGTTCATCCGGGGGGCAACTTGCCGGACGTGACAACCCCGTGCGCGGCGTGCCGGGCGACCGCGACGCGTCGTTCCCGAACGGGAGCATGCCCGGGCCGGCCGCCCGACCCGCGGACGAGATGGACCCGCTTCCAACACTTTTCTAGCCGCATTGGTTCGGGTCGTTCCCCGCTCGGTGGGCGTGATGCCAGCACATTGCGCGTGCGTAGGTTGCACGTGCGTGGGCTGCACGTGCGTGGGATGCGGGGACCGTGCCGGTGTGACGGTGGTGCGCTGCGGTCGACGACACGATGGCAGATGGTGCGATCACAGCGAGGACAACGATGGCGGCGGCTGCGACCACGCCTCGAATGGTCCTGTCGGGCAATGCTGTGCCGCGGAGCCCGCTTAAAGCTCTTGCCGCGGTGAAGGACTGGACTGTGGCCATGACTCAACGCTAGGAATGGCGTCATCGGGCCGACAGGGAATTGGCCCTCGTCTTTCCCGTGCCGGATGTCCCCGTCGGCGGGGATTGCCCCTAGGGGGCAGGGGGTGCTGCCCCCCGGGAGGTCGGCGCACAGCCACGGGAAAGTGGGTGGCCAACGCCATCGTCGTGGCCTTTCCGTCTTCCTAGTGTCATTGGCGTTCCGGTCGCAACACCAGCGTCGAATCCCGGAACCCGCGCACCGAAAGCCGGTGTGACGGAACACCTCCTGGAGGCCGCCATGACTGACACGAACACCACATTCGACCCGCCGACGCCACCCGCCGGGGGCTATTCCGCCCCGCCGCCACCGCCTCGGACCGGCAGGGCCGGGGTGGGCTCCATCGTCATCGGAGCGGTCCTGGTCGGTCTCGGCTTCCTGACCGCGGCGTCCGGGACCGCCCTGCTGTTCCTGTTCGGTGCGGGGCAGGTGATCGGCTCCGGCCAGCATCCCATTTCCACCGGGACGTCAGCGGTGGTCGCCGACCTGGGTCAGATCCATGGCATCGACGACTTCCGTGCGATCACCGGATCGCCGACACTGTCCTTCTCCGCGCAGAACGTCGGTCAGGACGGCGTTTTCGTCGGCGTCGGACGGACCGAGGACGTCGAGCGCTATCTCGCAGGGGTCCCCATCGAACGGGTCAATGACCTCGAGCTCATGCCGTACCACCTCTCCACCAAGGCGGTGCAGGGCACCGGGACGGCAACCGCGCCGGGCCGGCAGGGCTTCTGGGTGGCATCGTCGGAGTCGACCAACCAAGCGGAATTCACCTGGCTGATGTCGGACGGGAGCTACGAGCTGGTCGTCATGAACGCAGACGGGTCAGCCGGTTTCGTCACCTCCGCCGAGATCGGCGTCGCACTGCCGGACTCGACCGGCGTGTGGATCACCGTGATCGCGATCGGCGGTGGGGTGATGATCATCGGTGGGGCACTGCTCGTCGTCGGCATCAGCAGCAACAAGGGCCGCAGATAACCCCTGGCGGAAGTCAGCCAGCAGGAATGGCAGCGCCGGCGCCGGTCCCTCGCGGGTCCGGCGCCGGCGTTTGTGTGGGCAGCCCCATCGACACCTGCGGTCAGCCTCCTGCGGTGCGCCGGCCCGGTCGTCGATCATGGTGAAGGGAGGCCGGCATGATCCGAGTTCTGATCGTCGATGACCAGCTGCCGTTCCGGCTGGCGGCCGCAGCAGTGGTCGGGGCGACCGACACCTTCCAGGTGGTCGGCGCCGTCGATTCGGCCGAGCGGGCACTCGCCGACATCGAGGAGTTGCGGCCCGATCTCGTCTTGATGGACGTCAACATGCCCGGTCTCGGCGGGGTAGCGGCCAGCCGACGCCTTCGGGATGAGCACCCGGACGTGATGGTGGTGCTGTTGTCGTCCTACGACGAGGCGGAGTTCGCAGACCTCACCGACGACTGCGGAGCGGCCGCCTACATCCCCAAGTCGGCCTTCGGTCCCGAGAGGCTCGTCGAGACTTGGCGTGCCGCTGAGGGTTCCGCGTCGTCGTGAGATGACAGCGGAATCGCGGCGCAGACTTCGATGGCCCCCGGCCCGCCGTCACACGGGCGGGTGGTGATGTGCCCGCCGAGCGCCGCGACCCGGTCCCAGGCGTGCTGGCGGTTCCCGGGAACACCCTGGGCGGGGTCGGGCAGGAGGGTCACCCGGATGCACAGCCGGCCGCCGCCCGCGGGGTCCGGCTCGACGGCGAGATGAACCGATTCCAGCTCACCGGACGACGAGATCTCCTCGCAGAAGACGTATCCCGCAGTCTCCACGGCGGGGTCCAGCCGTTGCCGTGCCGATCCCTCCACCGCAAGCCGCACGGACGGTTGTGTGGTGGCCAACCGGTCCGCCAGCGCCGGGATCAGACCGCGTCGCTCCAACAGCGCAGGAAAGACGCCGCGGACAACTACCCGCAATTCCTGAACGGCGCGTTCGGCTGAGGCGAGAAGTTGGTCGAGCAGTACCGGCGTGACGTGGTCCACGCCGTCTGGCACGGCGGTCCCGACGGCGGTCCCGACGGTGGTTTCGATGTCGAGCAGGTGCGGAACCACCCTTGTCCGGATGTCCTCGGCGAGCCGCGCGCGGGCCTCGTCCTCGGCGCCGACCAAGCGGCGGCGAGACGCGGCCAGGCCGGCGGATTGCTCCCGCTCCCTCGCGACGGCGGTCGATAGTTCGGCCTCCAGCAGGGCGTTACGGAACGCCACACCGGCTTGGGCCGCGACGTCCTTCAGTAATCGCCGCTCGAAACTGCGGAGCGCTCGGCCGGGCGGCATGAAGACCTCGATGGTGCCGACCCGCTCACCGAGGTCGAGCACCGGCAGGATCAGTTCGGGAGAGGCCGTCGGCGCGGCGGGCGAGAAGGGATCGGCACTCCATGCCGAACCGGCATTCGGGCCGTCGGCCGCACCGATCGTGACGCGGGTCGATGCCGCACCCACGGCGCGCCCCGTCGCTTCAGCAACGGTCGTTGGCAACGTGTCGGGAGACCGGGCGTCTGCAAGTCGGCGGCTCAGCGTGGTCAGCGCCTCGTACGGCAGTGCGCGCCGGCCGTAGACCAGCTGATCGGCCAGCCGGACGACATGTCTGCGCAGTGGCTGGAACGCCACCGCCACCAGGGCCGTCGCGACCAGCGACGGCCAGTACAGGGTGGTACCCGGCGCGCCGGTCGCGGACAGGACCACCCCGATCAGCACCACGACCGCGACGTAGCCGACCGTGACGAAGGCAATCAGCACTGCAAGAACGATGGCGCGGCTGAGGATGACGTCGATGTCGTAAAGCCGGTACTTGAGGATCGCGATCCCGACAGCGACCGACACATAGATGTACGCCAGGTACAGGCCCTCGGCCAGTAGCCAGGGCGGCGACGTCAGCAGCAGCTGCCCGAGGATGTAGATCAGCAGGGCAACCGCCACCACCGCGGCCGCGCTGGCCACCCAGCGCAGCTGGATTCGTTGCTGTGCAGTCGCTCTGCGCATTCGGATCACCAACGCCGCGGCACCGAGCGCCAGTGACAGCAGCAACGCCGCGACGTCGAGCAGCAGCAGGGTGGTCGCCAACGTGCCCAGTTGGACTTCTGCACCGGGGACCAGGTCACTCGGTGGTTGGGCGAGTAGCACGCCCAATCGCAGCCCAAAGGCGGTGATGGGCACGGCCAGGGCAAACCACCACCGCGGCGAAAGAGGCCGCCCGTCAGGCGCGATCATGAAGATGATCGAGAGGAACACCATCGTGTAAGTGGCGTCGAAGACTCGCTTGACGTACGCACAGAGCTGCCCGGCCAACGGCGCGTCGACGGTTCCGTCGACGACCAGCACCGTGAAGGCGTCAGCTGCGAGCCCGGTGATGCTGCCCAGCTGCCCGATCAGAAAAAGCCACCCGATGACATTCCGCGGGTACCTGGTGACGATCAGCAGGCCGATGCCCGCTCCGATCACCGCGCCGAGACCGACCAATGGAAACGCCTGGTCCACCAGCACAGCGCTGGAGAGCAGGGGATGCGTCGAGGCGGCGAGCAGGACCGCCTGCAGGACGAACATCGCGCAGGTGGCAGCAAACAGGATCCTTGCCAGTACCTGTAGCGGGTCGACGGATCGTGTGTCAGTTGGGCGTGTGTCAGTTGGGCGTGTGTCAGCTGGGCGCGCCTCAGCGGAGCCCACGTCAACCGCCCGCCGTCATGGCATCCCGGAGCGGGATCACGGCTCGGACCACGGTGCCCGTCGGCCCGGAGTCGACCGTCACCGTGCCGTGGACCGACTCAATGCGGTCCCGGATGTTCGCCAGGCCACTGCCGACTCCCCGATCGGGCCGGAATCCCCGCCCGTCGTCGCTGACGGTCAGTTCAAGGGCGTCGGCGTCACCGGTGATCACGACCGAGATCAGCGACGCCCCGGAGTGTTTCGTGGCGTTCTGCACCGCCTCCATGCAGCTGAAGTACAGTGCCGCCTCCAGGGCCGCCGGGTAGCGGCAATCCGTTGCGGCGGAGATCTTCACGGGAATGGGCGCGGCGGCAACGGCAGCTTCGAGCGCGGCGACGGGCCCGGACTCGATGAGCATCGGCGGGAACAGGCCGCTGGACAGCGCAGTCAGAGTCTCGACAGCGGCCCGCGCGGCCGCCCCCTGGTCCGACAGCACCGCCGCGGCGCGCTCGGAGGAGCGGTCGACCAGGGTGCGTGCAAGCCGCAGGTTGACCAGCAGGGCGAGGACCTGCTGCTGCGCGCCGTCGTGGATGTTCCGCTCCAGCCGCCGACGTTCGGCGTCGTGCCTGCTCACCAGATCCCTTCGGGCTGAACGCAGGTCGGCGGTCCGGCGCTCGAGTTGGTCGAGCTGGCGGCGCAGGTCGGTGCGAAGCGCCGTCACGCGTAGGACCAGTCCCGACTGAGCGGCCAGACCGGCGAACAGTCGCTCCTCGATGGGTGTGAGCTGCTGGCCGTCGTGCAGCAACACGGTGAACCTGCCCAACAGTTCGCCGCGTTCGCGGACATCGAGACTGCGTTGCTGCCGAACTCGCTCGTCCGTACCGCCGTCACTGGCGGCGTCACGGTAGTCATTGCCCGGAATGGCCGGTGGCCACCGTGCTGTCCGGGTCAGCTCGCCCTGTACCTGCAGCCACACCTCCGCCTGCACCGCCCCGGTCCCTTCGGCGAGCGCCTTCGCCATGCTGATCGGAAGCTCCTCCGCCGGATATCGTCCAGTCACCGACGACGGGAAGTCCGCGAGTATCCGGTACGGATCCCGCCGCTCCCGCCCGAGCAGTCCGGCAACGAACGGGTACACCACGCGGCGCGTCGGCTCGAAGGCCAGAGCCACGAGCGCGGTCGCCAGAACCGACAGCCACAGGCTGGGCGACCCCTTCTGCCCGACGACGGCGCCGCCGACGGGGACGATGACGATGTAGGTGAGCACCACCAGGACGGTCATCACCACGGCAGTGAGCGCGCCGACGCCACCGTTCCGCCGCATGCGGTCCATGGGCCGACGAACGGACCAGCGCTCTGTCGCAGGCGCCATCGGCTCAGCATCCTCTCCGATGCCGGCGCCGGCAGGGCGAACCCGGCCGACCCGACACATGGCCAGGGAGTGCGCAACGTATCCAGGGCGCTGCCGGCTGGGGAGGTGGCTGGCACGCCGGCCGGTGGGGGTCAGCCCCCGACTGTCAGTGTGGATGGCTCCAGTGCGCCGGTGCGGCCATCGGGCGGCGCGAGAATCGACACGCGCGAGAATCGACACGCGCGAGGATCGACAGGCGCTCTGTAGACCGGCGAAAGAATCACCCGTGTGCCGTCGTCGGCGAGCAGATTTGCGGTGGAACTTTTCCGGGGGTGCCCGACAAGCGCCAGGCATCACTCTCGAAGACCACGACGGGGTCGAACTCCGTCACCGCCCGGAATCACGAATGACGGCATTCGGGTACACCCTCGGGCCATCGGAAATCGGCTGGAGGGAGGCTCTGATGTCCAACGCGCGATGCGGTTGTACGGTACCGCCGTGAATACTCTCGTGCTCCGCAGTGCCATTGTCGCCGCACTCGGCGGATTGATCTTCGGCTTCGACACCGCAGTCATCTCCGGTACCACCGAGGACCTCGAAAGTGTCTTCGGCATCAGCGGTTTCACACTTGGGTTCACGGTGGCGACCGCCCTGATCGGCACCATCGTCGGCGCCCTCGGTGCCGGCCGGCCGGTGGACCTTTTCGGACGCAAAAAGGTGCTATACACCATCGGTGTGCTGTACCTGATCGGCGCGATCGGCAGCGCGCTTGCGCCCAATTTGGCGCTTTTCATGGTGTTCCGATTTGTCGGTGGCATCGGAGTAGGCGCCGCTTCGGTCACCGCGCCGATCTATACCGCGGAGGTGTCACCCCCGCGTTTGCGTGGGCGCCTTGTCGGATTGGTCCAATTCAACATCGTCCTGGGCATCCTGCTGGCGTATATGTCCAATTACTTCATCGCCCAGGCCCTGCCCGACGACACCGCCTGGCGGTGGATGTTCGGCGTGATGGCGATCCCGGCGGCGATTTTCCTCCTGCTGCTGTTCACCGTGCCGGAGAGTCCCCGTTGGCTGATGGCGGTCGGTCGTACCGGCGACGGTGAATCGGTGATCCGCCGGCTGACGAACAGCGACGCCGAGGCGCAGGAGGAACTTGACGAGGTCTCGGAGTCGCTGCGCGCGGCGGAGAACGCCCCGACCGTCAAGTTCTTCACCCGTGACCACCGCAGGGTGATCCTGTTGGCCTTCGCCATTGCGGCCTTCAACCAGCTCTCGGGTATCAATGCGGTGCTCTACTACGCCCCCGAGGTCTTCCGGATGGCGGGCGCGGGCGAGAACGCCGCCTTCCTGGAAAGTGTCGCGGTGGGCGGGGTGAACCTGATCGCCACGATGGCCGCGCTGACCGTCATCGATCGGATCGGCCGGCGAAAGCTCATGCTGGTGGGTTCAGTCGGCTACCTCATCAGCCTGGGCGGCCTCGCGGTGGTGTTCTTCGTCTACAACGGGAACTTCAGCGGTGTCTCCAGTGCGCTGGTGCTCGTCGGGATCATGCTGTTCATCGCCTCGCACGCCTTCGGTCAGGGCGCCGTCATCTGGGTGTTCATCTCCGAGATCTTCCCGAACCGCATCCGTGGCCGTGGGCAATCATTCGGAAGCCTGACCCACTGGGTGTTCGCTGCGGTCGTGTCCTGGTCGTTCCCGGGGATCGCCTCCGCGCTCGGCGGCGGAGCGGCCTTCCTGCTGTTCGGCATCTGCATGGTGGGTCAGTTGATCTGGGTGATCCGGGTGATGCCCGAGACGAAGGGAATCCCGCTGGAGGAAATGGAGCGCGAGCTCGGTCTCGTCGGTTCGCCGGCGGTGCGGGGTTCCGAACAACAGACCGAACGGCCGACGGTGCGGGAGAGCGACCGGCAGACGGTGCGGGAGAGCGACCGGCAGACGGGACGCCGGTCCGGCTGACCGAATGTCACCTGTCATGGCGTCAGCGACGGTTGGGCGCTCGGCTCGGGCGACCGTGAGGGCGGCGATCGCGAGCAGCAGGATCAACGCCGCACCGGCGGTGCGCTGCAGGATCCCCGGTGGCAACATCGTCGGTCGCAACCCGAGCACACCGGGGAGCCGGTTCAGAATCAGCGCCGCGCTGAGCGCTCCGGCGACCAGTGCAAGCAGGCGAAGCCGGCTGCGTTCACTCCCGCGGGTCTGATACGGCCACCGACTCAGCATCCAGCCCACGACGGGCAGGACGCCGAACACCACCGCGCCGGCCACGAGATGGATAGTGCTGGAAAGGTTCTCCGGAGTGCCGCGAACGTTGGTCGGGAAGACGGCGGTCATCAGTACGGCAACCGCCCACACGGCGAGCAGGGTGCGGATCGCGGCGGTACCCGGGCGAAAGCGCAGTGCCCGAGCCAGCAGCAGACCGCCGGCGGCGAGCGCGGCTGCGGTCATCGCATAGAGCGCGACCCCGTCCCGGACGCCGACCACGTAGTCACTGATGGTCCATCCCGCGGGCTCCATCCGCCCGGACGCCCTCAGGTGCAGCAGGGTGATCGGCACGACCGCTGCAACGGCTGCGACGACGGCGGGCCTTGCCGAGATGGCGCCTGCCCGCGGCGGGCGCGGCAGCACGACTGTTCGCGGCAGCATGACTCTTCGCGACAGCACGGCGGCGCCGTGATTGCGATGCAGGGAAATGGTGGTCATCTGCGATCCCCGGTCCGAGGGCCGATCGTGTTATCGGCGCACAGATGACGTTAGGAATCCCTGAGGACGATCAGCAGGGAGCTGACCGACCATTTGCGGGAAGTGAAGCCGATCATTCTCGGCGACTTTGCGCGTGGTGGGCGGAGGCTTCCTCCACCCGGGCGTGGTGGGGTCAGGCCCCCGGAATCGGGAGGGCACCTCCGCAGCGGGGAGGGTTGGCTCACGCGTCCGCCGGCGCGGCCACCGTCAGCCCTTCGACGCCTCCTGCCACGCCCTGACCCGCCGGGCGGAGGCACGGCTTAGCCATGCGTCCTGCACGATCTCGGTCAACTCTGGAAATGACAGTTCGCCGATCCGGCTTGCTCGCACAAGCACCGAGCGGTGGCCGTTGAAGTGCTGCGTGGTGAAGAACGGCAGTTCGGGGTCCTGCACGAGAGAGCGTTTGTCGTCCTCGGACGGCACCCAGATGACGATCACGTCGCTGTACCGCTCACCGGTGTCCGGATCGACGGCGTCCGGTCGCGCAGTGCGGAAGAAGACGAACGACTTTCCCCCGACGGAGTACACCGGGTTGTCGCCGCTACCGCGCTCGACCACGACATCCGGCATGCTACAGGCGATGTCGTGGACGTCCTGGATGCGGGCCGGTCGGCCGCTGGAAGGCACGGAGTCGAGCCTATGCCCATTCTCGTCGCCGGGAAAACGACGGCGTAGCGTCGCGATCGTCCGACTCAAGACGACTCGCCCTGCTCGGCCCGTGGCGCCGCGCCCTCGAACGCACAGGAGTGTCCATGACGAAGATCCCTACGGTGCTGATCTCCGGAACGTCCACCGGCATCGGCGCCGAAACCGCGGTTGCGGCTGCCGCAGCGGGATGGCGTGTCGTCGCGACGATGCGTGATCTGGGGCGTGCCGGCCGACTGCGGGAGGCGGTGGATGCGGCCGGCTTCACGGACCTGGTCGACATCCGGCGGATGGACATCGTGGACCCGGAGTCGGTGTCGACCTGCATCTCCCGTGCCGTCGCCGAACACGCCACGCTCGAGGCGATCATCAACAATGCCGGGTCGGGGCACGTGGCCACTCTGGAGCAGGAATCGATCGAGGATATCCGCGGAGTTCTCGAGGTCAATTTCTTCGGCACGCTGAATGTCACCCGGGCTGCATTGCCCCATTTGCGGGCGACTCGCGGACGGATTCTCACCGTCACCAGCGTCGGCGGGGTGGTCGGGCAGCCGTTCAACGAGGCGTATTGCGCGGCGAAGTTCGCGGTCGAGGGGTTCATGGAGGCGTTGAATCCGGTCGCGGCAACGCTCGGCGTGCGGGTGACGGTCGTCGAACCGGGCGCCGTCGCCAGCGAGTTCGTGGCCAATGTGGGCGTTGATGCAGACCGGATGGCAGCGGCTGCCGGCCCGTACGCGCCGGCCCTCGCCGCCTATCTCCAGCGCACCGCGGGAGCATTCGCATCCGCGCAGAGCCCGACCGAGGTGGCCGCCGTCATCGTCGACGCCCTGACCGCGGAGGACCCACCATTCCGGATCCAGACATCCGACGGCGCAAGGGCATTCGTGGGCGCCAAGCTCGCCGACATTGACGGCGCGAGGGTGATCGGGCTGACCTCCCAATGGGTCTCCTAGGACGGCCGTCGCTGGCCGGAAGCTTCCAGGAAGGCGAGCACGGCCATCACCCGGCGGTTGACCTCGCCCTCCTCGATCAGCCCGAGTTTCTGGAACACCACACCAATGTGTTTCTCGACGGCTCGGTCGCTCATGAACAACGCCTTCGCGATCGCGGCATTGTTCCGTCCGGCGGCCATTTCGGCAAGCACGTCGCGTTCCCGTTCGGTCAGTTGATGCAGGGGGGACTTGTCCTCCTGCGACCGGCGGAACATCAGGCCCTCCACGATCTTGGGATCCAGCGCCGATCCTCCGCGGCACACCTCCTGGAGAGCGCGGACGAGTTCGTCGACCTGGGAGATGCGTTCCTTCAGGAGGTATCCCAGCCCTGCCACGCCGTCTGACAGCAACTCGAACGCGAGGTCGTCCTCGGCGTACTGGGACAGGACGACAACGCCGACCCCCGGGTGGTCGGCGCGGATGCGCTTCGCGGCATCAATGCCTTCGGAGGTGAAGGTCGGCGGCATGCGGATATCGGTGAGGACCGCATCGGGCTGCAACTCGGCGACCGATCGCAGCAACGCCTGCGGTTCGGCGACCACGCCGACGAGTTCGATCTCCGCGACCTCCGCCAGCAGCGCGGACGTGCCCTCACGGACGAGGTAATTGTCCTCGGCGAAGACGACGCGAATCGGCACGCGACGGACTTTAGTCCTGGAGCGGTCCCTCTGCGGAGAGTTTGCAGAGCGTCAGCGGAACAGCGCGCTGTAGGCGTTGATCGCGGGCTGGCCGCCCAGATGCGCGTACAGCACGGTGGAGTCCTTCCCGATCTCGCCGGTGGTGACCAGATCGATCAGGCCGGCCATGGACTTCCCCTCGTACACCGGGTCGATGATCATGCCCTCCAGCGAACCGGTCAGCCGCATCGCGTCGAGGGTCGAGTCGACGGGGATGCCGTAGAAGTCGCCGGCCCACCCTTCCAGGACGGTGATCTCGTCATCACGCAGGTCGCGGCCGAGATCGATCAACTCGGCGGTGTTGCGGGCGATGCGCGCGACCTGCGCACGGGTCGCGTCGAGCTTCGCGGAGGCGTCGATGCCCAGCACCCGCCGTGGGCGGTCCTGCCCGGCGAAGCCGGCGATCATGCCGGCCTGCGTGCTTCCGGTGACCGCGCACACGATGATGGTGTCGAAGAAGACACCCAGCTGCTGTTCCTGCTCGCGAACCTCCTGCGCCCAGTTGGCGAAGCCGAGCCCGCCGAGGCGGTGATCCGACGCTCCTGCCGGAATGGCATAGGGGATACCACCTTTCGCTCGCACATCGTCGAGCGCGCGCTGCCAACTGTCCTTGAACTCGATCCCGAATCCGGCGTCGTCGAGTTCCACCTGCGCACCCATGATCCGCGACAGCAGGATGTTGCCGACCCGGTCGTTGACCGAATCGGGCCAGTTCACCCAGTTCTCCTGCACCAGGCGCGCTTTCAGCCCCAGCTTCGCCGCCACCGCTGCGACCTGACGGGTGTGGTTGGACTGGACGCCGCCGATGGACACCAACGTGTCGGCGCCGGCGGCCAGCGCGTCGGGCACGAAGTACTCCAACTTGCGCGTCTTGTTGCCGCCGAAGGCAAGGCCGCTGTTGCAGTCCTCCCGCTTCGCCCAGATCCGTGCGCCGCCCAGGTGGTTGCTCAACCGGTCCAGCGGGTGGACCGGGCTGGGGCCGAACAGCAAGGGGTACCGGGGGAAATCCTGCAGCGGCATGAGGGTCCTCTCGGGCGAAACGGACGAACGCCCACCCTACGAGTCGGCAGTGTCCGCCAGCAGTCGGCCCGCCACGGCAGTGGTCCACGTGGAGGTGACCAGCACGGCCAGCGCCGATCGGACGCTGCCGGCCGACCCGGGCCAAAAGATCAACGCCGCCGCAACTAGACCCGTCACGGCCGAGTAGGCAGCCCACCCGCGGCGGCCCTTCAGCGCAAAGTGTCGGGCGAAGATCAGGCAACTGGCGACCAGACAGGCGAATGCGGCCGGTGGCGCCACGGCGTGAACGGCGCCGTGCCAGCTCAGCGTCCCCGGCACACCGTCGGGTGTTCCCGGCGGGAAGCCCTCACCCGCATCGACCAGGAATGCGGCGGTGGCGATCAGCCCGACGCCGTAGCCGGAGATCAACCCCGGCAGCAAACGTCGCCTGCTGCCGAGCACCCGCCTGACTCCCTGCCCGAACGCCAGCGACAGCGCCCCGGCCAGCGCAAAATTCGCCACCTGGATCCATCCGTGGTCCCCCAAGCTGAGCAGGCTGATGCCGTGCCGCCGGATGTCGAAACCGTTGCGGCTGAGCACTTGCGCACCGGTCACGGCGACAAATGCAGGTCCGGCGAGCGCCCCGCAGACCAACAGTCGGCGCGTGCGTCCCCGTGCGATTGCTGTTCTGGACAACGTCATCAGCGCTGCCCGCGCAGGGACGATCCTGCAGGCACTGCGATGTACTGCGGTGACCGTCTGGAACATCGCATGGTCCACGGTCTCACGCCGCCGTCCTTACGAGCGATGACATCCGGCGTGCAGCCCGGTCAACCCATGGGCAGTCACGATCAGCTGCGCTCCGCCCGAAAGGATTCTGATGACCGTTCTCCACGACCTGACGCCTGCGGCCCGCTCGGTCGCGAACCTGCTGCCCGGAATCGGTGACGACCAGCTGTCCGATCCGACGCCGTGCCCGGACTATGCCGTCTCGGGCCTGCTCTTCCACCTGCTCGGACTCAGCGTGGCCTTTCGGGCCGCCGCGGAGAAAGATCTGGGGCCGTTGACGGCGACCTCGCCGGAGTCGATGGATCCCGATCTCCCCCCGGACTGGCGCACTGCGCTGCCGGCGCAACTGAAGGCACTGGCATCGGCGTGGCAGGACGCCAAGGCGTGGGAGGGGATGACCCAGGTCGGTGGTGTCCACCTGCCAGGTGTGGCGGCGGGGCAGTTCGGGCTCAACGAGCTGGTCATCCACGGGTGGGACCTGGCCAAGGCGACCGGGCAGCAGTTCGACCCGGGTGACGGGTCCGCCGGAGTCTCCTACGATCTGCTCGCCGCGATGACTGACCCGGCGACCCGACCACCGATCTTCGGTCCGGTGGTGCCCGTGTCGACCAGTGCGTCGCTGCTGGATCGAGCCGTCGGGATGTCGGGACGGAACCCCGGATGGGGTCTACAGCCGGAACCGGGCGTTCCGCACCGCTGATCGGAGAGCTGCTGTTTCACTGCACCGCGCTGCGGCGCTCCACGAGAATGACGTCCCGCCAGCGCCCGCGATGCATCCCGATCCGTTCGCGGCTGCCGACAATCCGGCCCGCTCACCGGTGCAGCGCGAGGCTCACGGTGTTCTCCGGGAACAAGCCCGACTGGATCAGATCCCCGCGTCGTAGATCTCACGCCCGACCTCCCAATCCAAACGCAACAGCGGCCGGATGGTGAGCGCCCTGACCGGGCCGGTCAGTAGAAATCCTTGGTGTCCATGATGTTTCGCAGCGGTGCACCGTCGAGGAACCGGCGCAGGTTGTCGGCGAAGAGCTCCGCGATCCGCCGGTCCTCGGCCGGGTTCAGTGCGGCGGTGTGCGGCGACACCAGCACGTTCGGCAGCTCCCACAGCGGAGAATCCGCGGGCAGCGGCTCCGCCGCGAACACGTCAAGAAACGCCGATCCGACCTGTCCCGAGCGCAGCGCCGCGATCAGCGCGACCTCGTCGATCACCGTGCCGCGGCCGACATTCACGATGACCACGCCCGGTTTCGCGGCCGCGAGAACGGCCTGGTCGATCAGGCCGGTGGTGGCGTCCGTGCCGGGCAGTGTGACGACGATGGCGTCGGCGCGGGCGGCGAGAGTGGTGAGCTCATCGGTGCCGTGTACCTCGTCCACGAACTCGACCGGCTCCACCGTCCGCTTGATGCCGAGCACTGTCGCGCCGAAAGCCTTGAGCAGCCGGGCGGTTTCGACGCCGATGCCGCCGAGACCGACGACCAGCACGGTCTGTTCGCTCACCTGTCGCATCGGTCGCCGCTGCGGCCATTCCTTGCGGGCCTGCTGATCTCGCAGTCCGAAGAGGTCCTTGGCGCCGGCCAGCACACCGAACAGTGAAAACTCGGCGAGGGTGCCGCCGTGCACGCCGGCCGATGTGGTGAACACAACCCGATCGAGCTCGTCCTGCGTCAGGCCCGCGGCCTTCACCTGGGCGCCGCCGCCGGCCGCCATCGTGTGCACCCACTTGAGGTCCGGGTTGGACCGGATCGTGGGTGCGAGGGCTTCCGAGCGGGTGTCGGGAATGCCGTACAGCACATCGGCTTTCCCCAGCAACGCCTCGAAAGCGGACTGTTGCTGAGCGGTTCGGCGGAATGACGGGTCGCCGTCGTGGTCGCCGGGATGGCGCATCGGCGGCAACAGGTCATCGTCGACGAGCAGCTCGACGGCGGGGTCCACGTCGGTGATCACGTGTCGCAGTTCGGTGGGCAGGGGCGTGGCGATCGCCACCCGGATCGAGGTCATGCCGGGGTGTTCCCGTTCTCCGCCGTTCCATCACCGGCGCGACCGGAAAGAGTTTCCGTGCGGCCATCGCCCGTGGGGATGGCAGCGGTGTCGGCACTCGCCGCCCGCCGCTTGGTCCTTGCTTCCAGCCCGCCCAGCAGCGGGTAGATCAGCGCCAGGCTGATCCAGCACCGCTGAGCCCAGCCCGGCGACACCAGGTAGGCGACCGGGATCGATCCGAGGAAGACCACCGGCAGAACCGCCGCATTGATCCAGGTCCACCGGAGATCCCGGCGCGCCATCCTGGCGCCGCGGAGACCGCGGCGGTCGGCGTCGATGATGAGCAGGAATTGGACGATGTACGTGGCCGAAATGTTGACCGCGTAGACGGCCACCGGAAGTGGCAGGTCCAGGGTGCCCAACGCCTCGGTGCTGAACGGGATCAACACCACCCCGAACATCACGACGCAATTCAGCAGGATGGCCCGACCGTCCAGAGCCCTGAATCCGGTGACCTCCCGGTGGTTCGCCCGCCAGAACGACACCACGACGATGAAGCTGACCGTGAAGGCGACCAGTGAAGGGCCGTTGGTCCTCCACAATGCATCCAGGCTGGACCACGCTTCGGGCGAGAAATCGTCGACCGAGGTGATCAGCAGTGTCACCGCGAACGCGAAGATGGCGTCGAAGAACGTCACGGCCCGGGCGAATTCCAGGGCGTCCCGATCGAAGCGCACGGTTTCGGCCATCGCACGTCCTTCGGTCGGCCCGACGGCGGCAGGGACCGGCGGAATCCGGTCATCATGCCAGCGAGCCGGCGACCTGCGAGGTAGCCACCTCGAAGATCACCGGCCCGATTGGTCAGTGCGTGCAGTCAGAGTGCATCCGACCGGGTTGATCAGGTCAGCGGGCGAACGAGCGCCGCTCGCGCGTGCTGCCGTGACGGTCACTGCCGTAGCGGTCGCTGCCGTGACGGTCGCTGCCGTGACGATCATTGCCGTGACGCTCGCCGTTGCGGGTCGGCCCGGTGCGGCGCGGTCCGCTCGGGGCCGAGCGCGGAACGCCGGGACGACGGCCGTCGTAGTCACCGGAGTCCAGCTCCATGCGCAGGGACTGCCCGCTGACCTTGGCCGCGGAAATCCTGCCGACCACGGCAGGCGACAGTGAACCGGCGATCTCGACGGTGGAGAAGGTGTCGTAGATGTCGATCCGGCCGAGGTCCTTGCCGTTCAGCCCGCCTTCGGCGGTGATGGCGCCGACGATTCCGCCGGGCCGCACGCCGTGGGTGTGACCGACGGCGACGCGGTAGCGCGGCCCGATGGGGTCACGATGACGCCCGCCGCGCTCGGCACCGGATCGAGCCGGCCCGCGGTCCTCCCGCTCCGCAGCGAACGAGGCCTGCGACGGACGGGACTCCACCTTCTTGCCGTCGTCACCGGCGGCCAGCGCGAGCAGGGTCGCTGCCAGCTCTCCGGCGGTCAGGTCCTGCTCGGACAGGAAGGTTGCGACCGCCTGCCGGTACTGAGCGAGCGAACCTGCGCCCAACCGCTCGACAGCGTCCTGCAAGACCCGGGTCGCCTTGTGCGCCGCCACGTCGGCAGCGGTGGGCGGGGTGATCTGCTCGAGGGTGTTGCGGGTGGCCCGCTCGATCGCCCGCAGCCGGCCGATCTCGCGCGGGGTGAAGAAGGTCAGGGCATTGCCGGTGCGGCCGGCCCGGCCGGTGCGGCCGATGCGGTGCACGTAGGCCTCCGGCTCGCTGGGTGCGTCGAAGTTGACGACGAGGTCGACCCGCTCGACGTCCAGCCCGCGGGCCGCGACGTCGGTGGCGACCAGCACGTCCAGGCGACCGTCGCGCAACCGCTCGATGATCCGCTCTCGCTCCTTCTGCGGCACGTCGCCGTTCATCGCGGCAGCCGAGACGCCCCTGGCGAGCAGGTCTGCACCGACCTGGTCGCAGGCGTCCTTGGTCCGGACGAAAACGATCGTCGCGTCCCCCTCGGACACCTGCAGGATGCGGGTCAGCGCGTCGACCTTCTCGCGGAACGGAACGATCGCGTAGGTCTGCCGCACTGCGTCCACCGTCGACGACTGCCGGGAGACGGCGATGTCGACGGGGTTGGACAGGTGCTTACGGGCGATGGTGCGGATTGCCGGCGGCATGGTGGCCGAGAACAAAGCGGTCTGCCGCTCGCCGGGAGCGTCGGTGAGGATGCGGTCCACGTCCTCGGCGAATCCCATGCGGAGCATTTCGTCGGCCTCGTCGAGCACCAGGAACTTCAAACCCGACAGGTCCAGCGTTCCCCGCTCGAGGTGGTCGATGATCCGGCCGGGCGTGCCCACGACGACCTGAGCGCCGGCCCGCAGCGCCGCGCGCTGTGGCAGGAAGCTGGCGCCGCCGTAGATCGGGACGACCGTGATGGCCGGCAGGTGGGCGGCGAAGGTGCTGATCGCCTCGGCGACCTGCACCGCAAGCTCGCGGGTGGGCGTCAGGACGAGCGCCTGGACGCCGCGACGCGGCTCGATGGAGGCCAGCAACGGCATGCCGAAGGCAGCCGTCTTGCCGGTACCGGTCTGGGCGACGCCGGTGATGTCCCGGCCGTCCAGCAGCGCGGGAATGGCCGCCGCCTGGATGGCGGTGGGGATGTCGAAGCCCAGGTCGCCCGCTGCGCGGAGCAGGGCGGCCGGCAGATCGAGATCAGCGAAACGGGGGGTGGCACCGAGGTCATCGGCGGGGATTTCGACGGGGGAGAGGTCAGCGGCACTGTCGACGGAAACCGCCTCGAGGGCGGGGTTGATCGATTCAGTGGTGGAGTCGGACGGAACGAAAGCAGCAGCGGAAGACATTCAAACCAATCATTGTGGACAGGAGCGTCGGGAACCGGCCCGGTTGGCTGGGTTCCTGTCGCAGTCCCGAATGATGAGAAATCCGTCGTCGAGAGCGGCGCGACACACTCCAAGAACGATTCATCGTAACCGATGCAGACCGGCGAGTCGAAGTGAGGTGTCCCACGGCGGCCGGTCCGGCATCACCCGGTGTCAGGTTCGCGAGAGCGCCAGACCGCGCGTCGTCAGATCGCGGCCCGGAGGAAAACCCGCGAAAGTGGCAGATGCTGTCGATTGCGCGGGCCCTCGTCCGTCTGGTGGACCGAGGGGACGCACATGGCGGCCCCGTATGACCCGCGGCAGTGCGCCGCAGGAGACAGGAGGTTTCGCCCATGCCCAAGTACCTGATGATCATCGTCGAGTCGGAGGCCGCCTACGCCGAGGCGGGCGACGCGGTGTTCGGTGAGGTGATGGCCGAGCACAACGCCTTCAGCCAGGAGGTGGCCGATTCCGGAGCGAAAATTCTCGGTGGAGAAGCGTTGCAGCCCACGTCAACCGCGACCTACCTGCGGGGCACCCGCACTGCCGAGGTGCACACCTTCGACAACCCGCTGCCCGAGCTCAAGGAGGTCGTCGGCGGTTACTACCTGGTCGAAGCAGCGGACGACGCTGCCGCGCTGGAACTGGCCAAACGGTGCCCGGCCGGGTTCGGATACATCGAGCTCCGGCCGATCTGGGAAACCGGCGGCTGATGATTCCGGTCGCCGTCGCGGAGGTGGCGGCCAGAGCCCAGCGGGAGCTCTCCGGCCGGGTGCTGGCCATCACCCTGCGATCGGTCAGAGATCTCGACATCGCCGAGGAAGCAACGGCCGATGCCTTCCTCCTGGCGTTGCAGACCTGGCCGGAGCGAGGGGTTCCGGTGTCCGTCGAGGCGTGGCTGGTCACGGCGGCGAAGCGCCGCGCGATCGACCGGATCCGCTCGGCGCAGGCGGCGCGTCGGGCGTTGATCCGGACCGCCGGTGGGCTCCGCTCGGCCGGCGACGGCGCTGACTTCGGCACCGAGATCGGCGTCATCGGGGACGAGGACCTGCGGTTGGTCGTGCTCTGCTGTGACCCGCGGATCTCGGTCGACGACCAGATCGCGTTGACGCTGCGGTTGGCCTGCGCAGTGCCCACCCCCGCCATTGCCGCCGCGTTTCTGGTCGCCGAGGCGACCATGGCGGCCCGGCTGACCAGAGCGAAGAAGAAGCTGGCGGCGGCCGGCCCGGCGCTCGACCTGCCCGACGACGCCACCGTGGACGCCCGCCTGCCCGCTGTGCGGCGAGTTGTCTACCTCGCCTTCACCCTCGGTCACACCGCCGCAGCCGGGGACCAGCTGACCGACGACGACCTGGCCGACCGCGCGCAATACCTCGCGACCGCCCTGCAGGCGCTCCGTCCGGCGGACCCCGAGTTCACCGCCCTGCTGGCGCTGATCCTGCTCACGCGGGCGCGCGCCGGTGGAAGGTTGGACGACGAGGGTCGACAGGTGCTCCTCGAGGACGCGGACCGCACCCGCTGGGACCCTGAACTGGTCCGCCGCGGACTGCCCCTGGCGCAGCGGGCGCTGACCGGACCGAATCCGGGTCCACTCGCACTGCAGTCGGCGATCGCAGTCGAGCATGCGCGTGCCGCGTCGCTCGAATCGACCGACTGGGCAAGAGTTGTCGAGCTGTACGGGTTGCTGTTGGAGCAGGAGCCGGCGGCCACGGTGGCCGTCGGTCGTTCCGTGGCGCTGGGTCAACTGCTCGGCCCGGCGAGCGGATTGGCTGACCTGGACGAGGTGATGGGGCTGGGCCGGCTGGACCGTTATCCGTACGCCTTCGGGGCTCGCGCACAGACTGCTGGAGCGACTGGGGCGGACGGAGGAGGCGCGGCGGGACTGGGCGACGGCGGCCCGGCTGGCGCGGACCACGGCGGAACGCGATCATTTTCGAGCCCGCGCGGCGGTACCAGCCGTACCGACGGTGGCAGCCTCCGCCGCGGCGGAGGAAGATGGTCGGACACCGATAGACGCGCAATCGAGGAGCCGATCATGATCACTGCACGCGGGGTTGCGGTACCGGACGACATGGCCGAGGTACTGCACGGGGACCCATCGGCACTGACCGCATTTGAAGCACTTCGCCCCGACGACCAGCGGGTCTACGTCGACTGGGTGACCAAGTCCGGCGGCAAAGAACAACGCGCGGAGCGGTTGTCCGAGTTGGCCGAGCACGTCCAGCGCTACCAGCGACGCCCGGCCGAGGATCACGGCTCACCGCACCCGCTGCTGGACGTCTGACCGCACTTCGCCCGCCGGCTGGTTCTGCGCATCGCGAAAGATCACACCGGCGTGGGAACAGCCCGTCCGGTCCTCAGGTTGCACCACGCAGTGTCTGAGGAAAGGACGAACAGATGACGTCGACGACCGAGCAAGTGATTTCCCGTCCCGCTGATGGCGGGCGGCGATCGTTCCGGCTGTCCGTGTTGGATCTGGCCGGGGTCGGCGTCGGCGAGTCTGTCGGCGATGCGCTGGCAACCACCACGAAGCTGGCAGTTCGTGCCGAACAGCTTGGCTACCACCGGTTCTGGGTCGCCGAGCACCACGGGATGCCTGCGGTGGCGTCATCGGCCCCGGCCGTGCTGATCGCCCACCTCGCTGCCCGGACGAGCACCATCCGGCTGGGATCGGGCGGGGTGATGCTGCCCAACCACGCGCCGATGGTGGTCGCCGAGCAGTTCGGCACCCTCGCCGCACTGCACCCCGGGCGGATCGATCTCGGACTGGGTCGCGCGCCGGGCAGTGATCAGTTGACCGCGTATGCCCTGCGCAGGCGGATGGATGGCGCAGGATCTGACGACTTCGCCGATCAGCTGGACGAGTTGCAGCGCTTCATGAACGGTGATTTCCCGGACGATCACCCGTTCTCCCGGATCCGCACGACCCCGGTGTCACCGGTACCCGTCTACATCCTCGGGTCGTCTGATTACGGTGCCCGACTGGCTGCCCGGCTCGGGCTGCCGTTCGCGTTCGCGCATCACTTCGCCGGCGCCGGCGGGAACACCGACGCGGCGCTTGACTTGTACCGTTCGTTGTTCCGGCCGTCCGAGACGCTGTCGGAGCCGTACGCCATGATCGGCGTCACGGCGCTGGCCGCGGACACCCAGGAGGCCGCCGAGTTCGAGGCGCGGGCGGGCGCCTTGTCCATGGTGTTGCTGAGAACCGGTCGGCTGCAGGAGATCCCGACGCCGGAGCAGGCGGCCGCCTACCCCTACAGTCCCGCCGAGCGGGAGCTGATCCGCGCGATGGGCACCACTGAGGTCGTCGGTGACGCGTCACGGGTCGCCGATGGGCTGGACGAGCTCGCCGCGCGGTTCGGCGTGCAGGAGATGCTGATCTCGACCCGCGCGCACGGGGCTGCCGCGAAGCTGCGGTCGATGGAGCTGATTGCCGGCGCGTACTCGCTTCCCGGGGTGCACGGGTAGCCATGCTGCCCGGCGTGCCCGGGTAGCCATCGCCGGTTCCAGAAAACGTTTCCGCGGAAACGCTTCTGGAGCACGTCCGGCGGCAGTGCCCGGGGCTGCGTAGCCTCACCACGCATGGGGGCAAGCCACGTCGGCCGCGTTCGCCCGGCGTGGTACTTCGAAGTCATTTTGCTGGTCGGCGGGTACATCGCGTTCGGGCTGGTCCGCGCAGGACTGGATCGCGGTGACCCGGCGGCGACCGGCAATGCAGCGCTCGTGCAGCATCTCGAGCGGAATCTGCGCCTGGCGGTGGAGTTCCCGCTCAACAACGCCGCCCTCGGCCATCCCGCGCTGCTGTACTCGACCGGGTACTTCTACCGGCTGTGTCTGATCGCGGTGCCGGTGATCCTCATCTGGCTCTACGTCCGCCGGCCCGCCGACTACCGTTATCTGCGCACCGTTCTGGTGGTGACGACGCTGCTGGATCTGCCGCTGGTGTGGCTGTTTCCGGAGTCACCGCCCCGGTTCAGCATGGACGGCATCGAGGATTACATCGCGAGCCACAACATCCTCAACGGTGCGGGCTCCGGGGACCCGCGGCCGGGGCTGAACCTGCTCGCGGCGATGCCGAGCATGCATGTGGCGTGGACGACCTGGTGCGCGTGCGCGGTGTGGTCGGTGCTGCGTCCCGCCCATCCGCGGATTGCCTGGCTGGCGTGGCTGTTCCCGGCGCTGACGAGTTTCGTGGTACTCGCGACCGGCCACCACTACGTGCTGGACATCGTGGCCGGCTTCGCACTGGTCGCCGTCGCTATCGGCCTGACCCGCTGGGTTGCCAGTCGCCGCCAGCCCGAACCGGTTCCCACACCGTGAACTACATCGCGTCAGCGTTGCCTGGAGAGCCGGGGGTGCCGTCCGACCGGGACACGCTGATTCGCTGGCTGCTCGGTGGCGACCCGGCGATCCGTTGGCAGACTCTGCGCGATCTCAGCGGAGGCGGGCAGGCCGCCGTGGCGGCTGAGCGATCAAAGGTCGCGGAAGTCGGTTGGGGCGCACAAGTTCTGGGCTGTCAGGACGCTGACGGGCGATGGGCCGGCGGCTTATACAGCCCGAAGTGGACGTCGACGACGTACACCTTGCTGCTGCTGCACTGGCTGGGCTTACCGAGCCGATACCCGGCGGCGCTGGCCGGGTGCCAGCAGACCTGGGACGGCGCGCGGTACTTCGACGGCGGCGGCCTGATTATCGCGCGATCGGTGCCTACTCCGGAGGCCTGTATCACCGGCATACTGGTACTGCTGGCCGCCTCCTTCGGATATCCCGATCCGCGCGTCGACCCGGCGGTGCGTTGGCTGCTGGACGAGCAACTGGGCGACGGAGGCTGGAATTGCCGCTCGGTCAGGGACGGGTCCCGGCACGGGTCCTTTCATACGTCCATCACCGTTCTCGACGCTTTCGCTCGTTTACCAGAGGGCCGGCGGCTCGGTCGACGTGTCGGAATCGATGGTGGCGGCCCGGGAGTTCTTCCTCGACCACCGGTTGTACCGATCCCATCGCACCGGCGCGGTGGTCAATCCCGCAATGCTTCGGTTTCCGTTCCCGCCGCAGTGGCATTTCGACGTGTTGCGGGGCCTCGAGCACTTCCGCGAGGCGCATGCTCCCGCCGATCCTCGGCTGGCCGATGCCGTCGACGTCATCCGCCGTGCCCGCCGTCCTGATGGGACCTGGCCGGTGTACCGCGGCTACCCCGGACGAACCTGGTTCACGATGGAGCAGCCGGGACCTAGCAGGTGGGCGACGCTGCGGGCGCTGCGGGTGCTCGACTGGTGGGACCGGTCGCAGTGATGCGACCTGACGGCCATCGACTCGCGCGCTCTCGGAAGAACCCTTCCGCGGAAGCGCTTGCGGAGGTTTCGTCGGCAATCGCAGGCCGGCTCTCACACCGCCCACTGGTCGACGACAGGAACCGGCCGTGTGTACGCATGGCGGTCCCAGACTTCGACCCATCGGCCGCGCTGGGCGGGTGGATCGATCAACTTTTCGTGGTCCGTCCCGACGACAGAAACGCAGGCTTGGTGTCGTCAGCAGCTCAGGACTTTGTACGGCGGCATTCCGCAGGACGGACGGGACCGTCACCGTGCAACGCACGCCACGCACTGGGTGGCCGTCGGCCGAATTTCCAGCCGCCCGGCCGGGATCGGACGCCCGCAGGTGAGGCACACACCGTATGCGCCTGCCCTGGCATGACTGAGCGCCGCGTCGACCTCGGCCATGCGGTGTTCGGTCGCGCGCAGCTGACCATCGAGGCGCGAATACTCCCCGGACAGCGGTGAGCCATCGGGATCGTGCTCGTCGTCGTCGAACCGGTCCGCCCGCTGGCGCTGGAGATCGCTCAGGGCGAGCCGGGTCGCCTCCAACTCCGCAGCGATCTCGTGCCGAAGTGCCAGCAGCGAAAGTTCCACAGCTGCCGCATCGGGAGGCGCAAGTGATCGAGCTCGGCCTGGTGTCACACGTTCAGTTCAGCACCGGCGAAGACCGGCCTGCAAGGTCGGTGACCTTTCGGAGAACTGATCAGGCGCACCGGCCGACTAGGTTGCTGCCATGTCCAAGGTTCGAACGGGTCTGGCGTGAAGGCGGTCGTGTACGACCGGTACGGGACCACTGACGTCCTGCGCGTGGCAGACCTGCCGATTCCCTCGCCCGCGGCGGGGCAGGTGCGGATTCGGGTGGCCGCCACCTCGGTCAATCTCAGTGACTGGGAGTCGTTGCGGGGATCGCCGGCCTACGCCCGGGTCGGCGGCCTCCGTCGGCCCGGTCGTCCGATCCTCGGGTCCGACCTCGCCGGTGTCGTCGACGACGTGGGGCAAGGGGTCACCCGATTCCGTCCCGGAGATGAGGTGTACGGCGACAACCTTGCGCTGAAAGGCGGTTTCGCGGAATATGCGGTCGCGCCGGCATCGGTGCTCGCGGCCAAGCCGGCCCGGCTCACGTTCGCCGAGGCCTCGACCGTCCCGCAGGCGGGTGCGATCGCCCTGCAGGGAGTCCGCACGGCCGTGGCGGGCAGCAGGGTGTTGATCAACGGTGCGGGCGGTGGGTCCGGCACCTTCGCCATTCAGCTCTGTGCGCGGCTCGGCGCCCACGTCACCGGCGTGGACAACGCCGCCAAGCAGGAATTCATGCGCTCGGTGGGTGCGGACGAGGTGATCGACTACCAGCGGAGCGACTTCACGCGCACCGCCCAGCCGTATGACCTGATCCTCGACATGGTCGCGCAGCGGTCGGTGTTCCACTACCGCAGGGCCTTGGCGCCCGGCGGCCGGTATCGGTGCGTCGGTGGGTCGATGGGCACACTGCTCCGGGTGCTCACCGGCGGTCCGTTGGTCGGGCGACTCAGCGGTCGATCGATCGGGGTGCTCGCCGTGAAGCAAGGCCCGGCCCACTTCGAACCGCTGGCTGAAATGTGTGTGACCGGGGAAATGAAGATCCACATCGATAGCGTCTTCACGCTCGACGCGGTGCCCGCCGCCCTTGCTCGCGTCGGCGAAGGCGGTGCGCTCGGAAAGGTCGTGGTGCGCGTCGAATAAGAACGGTCGGATCGCCCAGGTGAACATTCACCAGTCGTGACAATCAGGGTTCATCGGGACCAGTCGACGGCATCGAATTCGCGGCGGAGTTTTTCACCCCTGCCGCGATTCAATGCCGTCACCCACGAGATCCGACCCAGCAGATGGGACCGCAAGTCCGGCAATCCCTCTCGGTTCGCCGCGGCCGGTCCTGTCGTACGGCACTCGTGAAGGATCGCCCTGAGAAGGTCGTATTCGGGCCGGGCGACATTCGTCCTGTCGTTCACCACGATGCCGGTGACAACTTGCCGTTGCGAGCGTCTGCGCGATCGCGTCTTGGCGGGATTCAGCCGGAAGCCCGATTCGGTGACGATCCGAGCAACCCCGGCGGTGAAAGCGGCGCACCGGCGGGAAAGATCCAGGCCGCCTGAGAAGGAAAGGTCGTCGGCATACCTGGTGTAGGTGGCTCCGGAAGCCTGGGCGTAGGCGGCCAGTCGGCGGTCCAGTGCGAAGGCGACCAGGTTCGCCAGCTGGGGGGAACACGGCGCGCCCTGGGGCAGATGCGGTGCAGCGAGCCGCCTGCGCAAACGGAAGTCGCGGCCGGAATCGGGTCCGAGCGGCATCTGTCGAAGCGCAGACGCTGCTGTCGCATGGGTTGTCAGCCCGGCCAGCAGATGCGCAACGGGTTCCGGATACCCGGCCGACCTCAGCACCCCCCAGATCCGCCCGGCGGTGATGGCGGCGAAGAAGTGCTCGAGATCGAGGGTGATGACGACGTCCGAACCGACGTGGATGGCCGCGCCGGTTGTTGCCGACCTCCCTCTGACGAACCCGTGAGCCGCTGGGTGGACGGGAATCGGGGACAGAAGCACATCCAATGCCCTGCGCTGCACTGCCTTCAGCCGCGTTTTCGGTGATTCGAGCAGCCGTCCGCCGGCCGGTCTGGTGATCCATTGGTAGCGATAGTGCGCAACTCGCTCGGACGGGGCGCGCCGCGCCATCAGCCGGGTGTCCGCAAGCCTCACCAGTTCGTCGACGGTGACGCCCAGCGTGGCGGCGAGAGCAGCGGCGTCGTCGACCACCGGCGTGTGGAACGGCCGGCGCACCGTCGAGGTGGGAGAGGTGATCCGGACCGCTATCCGCGGTGCAGGCGAAGCCAGAACCCGCTGGAAAGCATTGCAGCTCAGCACGAAGGCCCGCAGCTCGCGCGGCCGGTCCGACGGCGGGCGGGGATAGGCGGTCGTCACCTCGGCGGCCAGCGTTGCCAACCACGCCGGCCGGCGACCGATGACGCGACGGGTCCGATACGCCAGCGAACCGGGGTTCCATGGCCCGGCGAGCATGGCGTCCGCCAGCGCGCCGGCGAGTTGCCGGTGATCGGTCATCGACAGTCCGAGCTGGAGTTGGGTGCGGCGGTGGTCATGCGACCTGTCCCGCTGGGCGGGCACGTGCATGCGCGAAGCGCGTCATCGTGCCTGCATGGTGGTGCTCACTGTGCTGCTCTCACCCCGGGGGAACCCCGGAGAGACCGGGCCGTTGCCGGCCGGCTTGCTCGCCGCCACCGCCGCATCGGGCCACTGTCTCACGACGGTGCTCTGCGCCTGCTGGGCCGGGACGCAACGGTGAGGTGTTCGAACCCTGCGCGACCGTCAGGGAGTTGTCGGAGCTTCACCGCGGCAGCGGCCGGTAGCTCAGTTTCACGACGCCGGAGTGGTACGGGGTTGCGGTGATCAGTCTCATCCGGATCGGCAGCTCACCGGCGGGCGAGTTGCTGCAACACGCCGACCGCGTCCACCGAAAAGCGTTTCCGCGGGAACGCGTCTCAGCTCAGCAGTGCACAGATGTCCGTTGCCCGACCGCTGAATTTCTGCACGGTGAACGTGAAATCGGGGTCGACCCGATACACCAGCGAGCCGACATACAGCTTCGTCGACGGACCGGCAGGGAAGTCGCCCGGGTACAGGATGATCACGTTGTGGCCGCCGGTCGACACCGTGTCCGAGCCATCGGCGTTCCTGGTCGTTCTGGTCACCGAACCACTGGCTTTCAGGGAGACAGTGCCCGAATCGGCGGCGGAGACGGACGCCGACTCACCGGTTCCTCCATTGGTGAAGGTCAGGGCCCGCCCGCGTCCGGCAGTCAAAAGGGTGCCGCCGGACGTCGCCGTCGTAGGGCTGGCAGGCCCGGCATCGACGAGCCCGGTGAGCCGGCCAGTTGCCACGATCTTCAGCGCGAAGGTGCACGCTGTGCCCGCGGGATAGTCATACGTGTCGTCAGCAACCGCCGCTGGGGCGCCGACCACGGAGGCGGCGGTCACAGCGGATGCCGCCATGAACAGTCGGAGCGTCATTCTCCGTCGCACGGGGGGCCTCCTGATGGCCGCGTCACCCAGCAGATCCGGACAAAGCTCCCAAAAGGTACCGGCCGCAACCATCGTCACCGTGATGACACACCGGAACGTCGGTGACGTTGCGTAAGTGGCTGCCGCCGAGCACGCCGCACATCGGCCCGCCAGGCTCGTTCGCGGACGGCACCATCGCGCCGTCGCCGTAGGATCGCCGGGTCCCTCCGTCCCCTGCCAGAGGAATCCCAGTGCTTCGCGATCGAACTGCCGGCTCTCTCCGTCCCACCGATGACGGCGCCCGCGTCACCCTGGCCGGCTGGGTGGCCCGGCGTCGAGATCACGGCGGCGTCATCTTCATCGATCTGCGGGACTCCTCCGGTGTTGCGCAGGTCGTCTTCCACTCCGGAGAGGTGCTGGCTGCCGCGCATGCCCTGCGCAGCGAGTTCTGTGTCCGGGTCACCGGAACCGTCGCGATCCGGCCCGAGGGCAACGAGAATCCGGACCTGCCCACCGGCGCGATCGAGGTCGAGGCCACCGAACTCGAGGTGCTGTCCGAGTCGGCGCCGCTGCCGTTCCAGATCGACGACACCATCTCCGTCGGCGAAGAGGTGCGACTCAAGTACCGCTACCTGGATCTGCGACGCAGCGGTCCCGCCGCGGCCCTGAGATTGCGGGCGGCGGTCAACCGGGCCGCGAGGTCGGTGCTGGACGACCGCGAATTCGTCGAGATCGAGACGCCGACGTTGACTCGCTCGACCCCCGAAGGCGCCAGGGACTTCCTGGTGCCTGCCCGCCTCAAGCCCGGATCCTGGTACGCGCTGCCGCAGTCACCGCAATTGTTCAAACAGCTGCTGATGGTGGCCGGGATGGAGCGGTACTACCAGATCGCCCGCTGCTACCGGGACGAGGACTTTCGGGCCGACCGGCAGCCGGAATTCACCCAGCTGGACGTCGAGATGTCGTTCGTCGATCAGGACGACGTGATCGCGGTCGCCGAGGACATCATTGCTGCCCTGTGGCGGTTGATCGGTCACGAGATCACCACCCCGATCCCGCGGATCACCTTCGCGGACGCCATGAACCGGTACGGCTCCGACAAGCCCGACCTCCGGTTCAACCTCGAGATCACTGAGCTCACAGCTTATTTCGCGAACACTCCGTTCCGGGTGTTCCAGGCGCCGTACGTGGGTGCCGTCGTGCAGAAGGGCGGCGCGAGCACCCCACGGCGCGGGTTCGACGCCTGGCAGGAATGGGCGAAACAGCGCGGCGCGCGGGGACTTGCGTACGTCACGATCGCCGAGGACGGCACGCTCGGCGGTCCGGTCGCGAAGAACATCTCCGAGGACGAACGCTCCGGACTGGCCCAGGCCGTCGGTGCCCAGCCCGGTGACGCCGTCTTCTTCGCCGCGGGTGCGCGGCGGTCCAGTCAGGAACTGCTCGGTGCCGCAAGGGTCGAGATCGGCCGGCGCGGTGGGCTGATCGACGAGAGCGCGTGGGCTTTCTGCTGGGTGGTGGATGCCCCGCTGTTCGAGCGGGTCGACGAGACCGACGACGTGTCGGTCGGTGGGGCCGACAGCACGTGGACGGCGGTGCACCACGCATTCACCTCGCCGAAGCCGGAATCACTCGAGACCTTCGATGCCGACCCTGGTTCCGCACTGGCCTATGCCTACGACATCGTCTGCAACGGCAACGAGATCGGCGGCGGCTCCATTCGTATCCATCGGGAGGACATCCAGCGCCGGGTGTTCGCCGTCATGGGGCTCACCGACGAAGAGGCACGGGAGAAGTTCGGCTTCCTGTTGGATGCGTTCTCCTTCGGCGCGCCGCCGCACGGCGGCATCGCGTTCGGCTGGGATCGGATCGTGATGCTGCTCGCCGGGGCGTCATCGTTGCGGGAAGTCATCGCGTTCCCGAAGTCCGGCGGCGGGTTCGACCCGCTGACGCAGGCGCCGGCCCCGATCACCGTGCAGCAGCGCAAGGAAGCCGGGGTGGATGCGGTGCCGGTCAAGCCCGCGTCAGCCTGAGGCAGTGAGGGCGCCGCCCCCGTGGTCACCGCAGCGACGCGAGCGTCGCCCAGATCAGGATCACGTCGACCAGGGCGGCCACCACGGCAAGAGTGGCGTAGGTGAACAACGTCGCGCGCCGCATCTTCGACCGCTGCGCCGTCTGATCCGCCCGCCAGGCCTCGAGAGAGAGCGGCGTCGCCACCAGCTTCGCGGCGCCAGCTGCGGGCTGCACCCTTCCATCGGCAGTGACGAGGTCGCCGATCACCGTCACCCGGGACCCGACGGGGATGACGTATTCGTCCTGCCGCAACCCACTGCGGCCGAGCAACGCCGTGCCGACCCTGGCCGCCCCCGCCCCGCGCCCGGTCCGCTGAGGCTCACTGGTGGAACGGACGAACCAGCCGCCGAAGTGGCCGACATGGGTCATCGACAACCGCAGGCGGCCCGTTCCGTCATCGATCACGAGTTCGCCCTCGCTGGTCAGCTCGCTGACGCGCTCCCAATAGACGTCGTCGATGCCCTGCCGCCGGCGGAAGGATTCCAGCCGGTACCAGGCGCACACTTCCCGGCTCAGCGGTGCTGTGTACGGGCCGTCCGGGCCGGCGGTGACTTCACCGTTGATGGCGACACCGGAGGCGCCATCGGACACCGAGTCCGCGCGGGGCAGCCGACTGATGGTGGTCGGCACGGCCGCCAGGACCGGCGGCTGGAACCTGTTCAGAAGCCACCGCACCAGGAAGAACAACGCGATGAACACCGCATTGATGGCGGCCAAAGAGCCGGCCAGCAGCGCCGGGGTGGCACCGCTCGCCTGGGCAGCGAGTTCGACTGTGGAGGCGGTCATGAAGTAGCTCACGGGGACGAGAGGCGCGGTGCGCGCCGGCAGATACACCCTGTCAAGACAGACGGCCTGCGGTCCGAAGTAGCGAGCCGGAAACACGGCGTGCATAGAGTGTGCGACCGACGACGACGCCGGGTGCCGGCGGGCAGGTGCGGGGGATCCCATTCTCGGGGAGGGAGCAGCGTGACGATGCAACGAGCGGCACGCGCTGCGGTCGGCGCAGGATCCGGATGAGCGCCTCCGAAGTCCCCGTGCTGCTCGAGCGAGCCGCCGACGGCGCGTCGGCCGACGGTGCGTCCCTCGTCGCGGCCTATCTCGCGCGCACCGGTACGCCGCCGTATTCCGACGGCCTGCACCGGGGTTGGGACGAGATGACGGGCGCCGACGGTGCCGTGCTGGCGGGCTGGTCCGAGCTCGCCGCGGAGCTGGATTCGATCGGTGCCGCCGGTCTGACGACGCTCAGCGGCCGGGTGGAGCGTTTGCTCGAGGACGACGGCGTCACCTACACCCCGGTCACCGGGGATCGGGACGCGCCGCCCGCGCCATCAGAGCCCTGGCGGCTGGACCCGCTGCCGATCGTGCTGCAGGAAGCGGAATGGGCGCGGCTCGAGGCGGGGCTGATCCAACGTTCGACGCTGTTGGACCACCTGCTGACCGACCTGTACGGGCCCGGACAGCTGGTCGGGAACGGCCTGCTACCGCCGGAACTCGTGTTCCAGCACCCGAACTACCTGCGGCCCGCGCACGGCATCCGGCTGCCGGGGGCACACCAGCTGTTCTTCCACGCCGTCGACGTCTGCCGCTCGGTTTCGGGACAATTCGAGGCCATCGGAGACCGGACGCAGGCACCGTCCGGTGCCGGCTACGCGATGGCCGACCGGCGGGTGGTCTCCCGGGCGTTGCCGGACGTGTTCCGGCGCACCGCGCCGCGTGGGCTCGCCGCCTTCTTCCACACCATGCGGTCCGCGCTGGCCTCCGTCGCGCCGAACGAGGCCGAAGACCCCAGGGTGGTCGTGCTCACGCCGGGCACGCACTCGGAAACCGCCTTCGACCAGGCAATGCTGGCCTCGCTGCTCGGTGTCCCGCTGGTGGAGAGCGCGGACCTGACCATCCGCCGCGGCCGGTTGTGGATGCGGTCGATGGGCCGGTTCGAACCGGTCGACGTCGTCGTTCGCAGGGTCGACGCCGCCTGGTCCGACCCGCTCGACCTCAAGCCGGCCTCCCGGCTCGGTGTCGTCGGGCTCACCGAGGCCTGCCGGCGCGGAACGGTCACGGTGGTCAACACTCTGGGCAGCGGCGTCCTGGAAAACCCGGGGCTGGCCCCATTTCTGCCGAAGCTGGCCCGCGCCGTTCTCGGCGAAACCTTGAAACTGCCGTCGCTGCCGACTTTCTGGTGTGGCACGCCGGCTGATCTGTCCCACGTACTGGCGCACTTCGAGGAGATGATGCTGCGCCCCGCGGGACCAGGGAGATCGGTGTTCCCGGCACTGATGTCACGCGCGGAGCGGGCTGACTGGCGGGCACGGCTGCAGGCCGATCCGACCGGGTGGGTCGGGCAATTGGCCGCCCCGTTCTCGGAGGCGCCGATGGCCACCGGCGACCGGCTGGAACCGGCCCAGGTCAGCATGCGGTTGTTCACGGTGGCGCACGGGTCCGGATACGTGGCGATGCCCGGTTCGCTGGGCCGGGTCCAGCAGAGCCGTCCGAGCGGCGGGCGCGTCGACACCAGCGTCGCGAAGGACGTCTGGGTGCGATCCGGTCGCGCCGACAGTGCCGACCGGATGGACGGCAGGGTCTGGCTGTACGAGGGCCCGTTGGTGGCGCCGGAGCGACCCGACGCGTCATCGTCACCACGGGTCCTCGAGGACATGTTCTGGCTCGGCCGGTATGCCGAACGTGCCGAAGACCTGACCAGGCTGCTCACCGTCACCCGCGAACGCGTCGACGAATTCCGCTTCCGCCCGGAGCATCCCGGCGCGGGCTGCGTGCCGGTGCTGCTGTCCGCCGTCACCGAGGTCTCCGGCACACCGGCGCCGGCGCCCGGGGCGGAGCCGTTGCCGCGGATCCACCGGCTGATGGTGGATGCCGCGACCGAAGGGTCCGTGGCGCAATCACTCTCGGGCCTGCGGGAGGCGGCGAGGGCCGTCCGCGACCAGCTGTCCGGGGATACCTGGATGGTCCTGGGTGCAACGGATCGGGCGATCGCCGAACTGGCCGATGCGCCCGGCGACGGTGGCGGGCTCACCCTGTCGACGACCCAGGCCGGGGTGCTGTCCAGCATGCTCGCGCTGTCAGGTCTGGCCAGCGAGAACATGGTGCGCGACCCCGGCTGGTACTTCATGGACCTCGGGCGCCGGCTCGAGCGGGCGCAGCAGCTGACCACGATGCTGCGCGCGACGTTGACCCGCGCGCACTCGTCGGCGGTTGATTCGCTGGTGGTGGAGTCAGTGCTGGCAGCCGCCGAATCAGGGGTGACGTACCGGCGCCGCTACCGCGGCCGGATCCAGATCGCCACCATGCTGGAGTTGCTGCTGCTGGACGCCGACAACCCGCGCTCGCTGGCCTATCAGGTCCATCAGGCCCGCGCCGACCTGCGCGCGCTGCCGGACGCCTCCGGCACCTCACGCCCCCAACGACGCCTGGAGGATCTGGAAGGCAGGCTCCGCCGGGCGCGGCCCGCGGACCTGGTCGAGGTGGACGCCACCGGCCGGTTGACCGATCTCCGGGACATGCTGGACAGCACGTACGAGGCTCTACGCGGGATCGCCGAAGCGGTTGAGGGGCAACATTTCTGGCACCCAGCGCCGATGCAGGCGCTGCACGCCGCGCCAATCCGTGAGCCAATCCGTGAGCCGATCCGTGACGCGGGGGAGCAGCGCGCATGACGACCCAGCGGTATCGCATCGAGCACAGCACCGTCTACCGCTACTCCGCGGAGGTCGGCACCTCGTTCGGCCGGGGATACCTGCGGCCACGGGACCTGCCCGGCCAGCGCTGCCTGGAGCACACATTGACCGTGCAGCCGGCGCCGTCGGACCTCGCGCACAGCCTCGACGGGTACGGCAACGCCAACTCCTACTTCCACGTCACCGACCCGCACACCGAACTACGGGTGGTCGGCCGCTCGGAGGTGGAGGTGACACCGCAGCTCCTGGATCCCGCGGTGACCGGCCTGCCCTGGGAGCGCGCGCGCCCGGCGGGGGTGGATCCGGCCGCGGTGGAGTTCGTCCTCGCCTCACCGCTGGTCACCATGCCGCCACAGGTCCGTGAATATGCCGACGCATCGTTGTGGCCGGGTCGACCGATGCTCGAAGCGGTGACGGACCTGACCCACCGCATCTACAGCGAGTTCACCTACCGGTTCGGCGCGACCTCGGTGTCCTCGACGGTCGTCGACGTGCTGGAGTCCCGGGCGGGTGTGTGCCAGGATTTCGCGCACCTCGCGATCGGCTGTCTTCGCTCCGTCGGGCTGGCCTGCCGGTACGTCTCGGGCTACCTGGCGACGTACCCACCGCCGGGCAAGGAACGACTGGTGGGCGCTGATGCCAGCCATGCGTGGGCGGCCGTCCGACTTGCCGACGGGAACTGGCTGGGATTCGATCCCACCAACGACACCCTGGCCGACGAGCGGTACACCGTGCTCGCGTACGGCCGCGATTACGACGATGTCCCCCCGCTGCGCGGCGTCATCTATACCGATGCGCGGACCCGCACGATGGACGTGTCGGTCGACGTCGCGCCGCTGGACGAACCAGCCGGCTGAGAGACGGCCGACGAGGCGAGTGGTGCAGCCGTCGCGAGCAGTGAGATGACTCGTGTTTGGCTCGCTCCGAATCGGGCATAGCAACAGCAGAGCAGCGAAAGCGACAGTGCGGTCGGTCAACTCGCCGTTCGCCTGCCCGTAAAATCAGCTCGAGCCTCGACGCCGTCGTGCCCCGGACCCGGGCGAGGCCCGACCCCGACTGTTGAGGACCTCCATGCGTGACTTCGCCTGCCCGGAATGCGGCCAGCGACTGGCCTTCGAGAATTCGCTGTGCCTGAACTGCGGTAACGCGATCGGCTTCGACCCGGTGGTGCGCGAGTTCGCGGTCGTCGGTACGGGCGGCCTCACCCCGCTCGAGCCGGAGCGTGTGCTCTGTGCGAACCAGCACATCGCAGGCTGCAATTGGCTGGTGCCGGCCGGCGGTGCGGCCCTGTGCCGCTCGTGCTCGCTGACCAGAACCCGCCCGGCGGACGGTGACCCGTCGTTGCCCGCGTTCATCGAGGCGGAGGCGGCCAAGCGGCGGCTGGTCGTCGAGTTGGTCGATCTGGGGTTGCCGATCCGGGACCGGATGGAGGACCCGGTGCAGGGGTTGACCTTCGACCTGCTTTCCAGCTCCCAGCAGCAGGTGATCACCGGGCACGCGGACGGCGTGATCACCCTCGATCTGGCCGAGGGCGATGACGTGCACCGTGAACAGTTGCGGGTGTCGATGGAGGAGCCCTACCGGACGTTGCTCGGCCACTTCCGTCACGAGACCGGGCACTACTTCTTCATGGTGCTCGCCGAGACCGGTCCGGCCCGGGACGATTTCGAACGGCTCTTCGGTGATCCCGACGCCGATTACCAGGCCGCGCTGGACCGGCATTACTCGCAGGGCGCACCGGCAGGCTGGGAACAGGATTACGTGTCCTCCTACGCGACGATGCATCCCGCCGAGGATTGGGCGGAGACCTTCGCGCATTACCTGCACATTCGCGACACCATCGACACCGCAGCCGCTTTCGGGTTTGCGCCGTCCGGAGCAACGGCAACACAGCCGCTCGCGGGTAACGCCGGCTTCGACCGGATGATCGCGCTCTGGCTGCCCCTGGTCTGGTCGCTGAACATGATCAACCGGTCGATGGGCCATCGGGATCTGTACCCGTTCGTCCTGCCGCCGGCGGTGCTCGAGAAGATGCGACTGGTGCACAGGCTGGTGGCAGCGAGCAACGCACCGGCCGAGGTGAACGCGACGGTCTGAGGCCATCAATCGAGGGGAACCGCGCCGCCCGACACCGCGATACCGCCGTCACCTTCACCGATGTCGACGATCAGCAGGCCCGGTCGACCGACGTGCCGGCCCTGCCGGACGGTGACCGTCGCCGGCGGCTGCACCAGCCGGAGCGCACGGAGGTACCCACCCAGGGCCGCGGCCGCGGAACCCGTCGCCGGGTCTTCGCGCACCCCGCCCGGCGGGAACGGATTGCGCGCCTCGAACTCATTCGGCGCCGTCCTGGCCACGACGGCAACCGTTGCACCCCAGCCCTGTTCGGCCATCAGGTCGGCGAGTCGCGGCTGATCGTGATCGAGCCGATCCAGCACCGGCAACGGAACCCCGACGATCGGATGCCGGTTCCCGGAGTACGACAGCCGGATCGGCAGCGCCGGATCGAGGTCCGCCGGCCTCAGACCCAGCGCTGCGAGCAACTCCGTGGTCACCCCGTCCGGTATTTCCTCCACCACCGGCGGCACGCTGACCAGGGTGGCCAGCAGCCCGTCCGCGGTGTCCCGGGTGGTCACCTCGATCCGGCCGGCAGTGGAGTCCAAAGTCAGCGGGCCGACGCCGGTCCGCTCGGCCCTGGCCACCGCGGCGGCGATGGTGGCGTGCCCACAGAACGCCACCTCGGCGATCGGCGCGAAGTAGCGCACGCCGGCCGTCCCTGGACCGGTCGGCGTCAGGAACGCCGTCTCGGAATAACCGACGTCCGCGGCGATGCGCTGCATGTCGGCGTCGGACAGACCGCCCGCGTCGAGCACGACACCCGCGGGGTTGCCGCCATCAGGCGTCCGCGAGAAGGCCGTGTACCGCAAGATCTCCACGGATCGATCGTAGTTTCTCGCGCACCGGTCTCCCTCCCAGGCGGTAGCGTTTCCTCGCATGGATCGCAGAGGGCCGGCGGAGAACCCGGCAGAGCGGCAGCTCTTCGACACGATCAAGTCGACCTACACGTTCGCCGAGCGGCCCGAGCAGCACGCGATGATCGTGCAGCTGCGATCCGGCCTGCCGACGATTGCCTCGCAGGAGCGGATGCAGTTGATCGACGCCATCGAGAACGCGGTCGGCCGCGGCGTGGAAGACGAGGACGAGTTCTGACCGGCCGGAACCGCCAGGCGCGTCGGGGGCCTGTACTAGCGTCGGCGCGGTGAGTCCCTCAGAACCAGGTCTGTTCGCGGTCGCAGGGTCGTCCGACGCCCGGTCGTCCGGTGCGCAGATGATCGAGGGTGAGCCTGCGGGAGCGGCCGACTGGTCCCCGGACCGGCCCGTCGACCGGCACGCCCCGCTGGCGGCGAGGATGCGGCCACGCACCCTCGACGAGGTCGCCGGGCAGGCGCACCTGCTCGGTCCGGGTGCGCCGCTGCGCAGGCTGGTGGAAGGCGGTTCGCCGTCATCGATGCTGCTCTACGGGCCGCCCGGTACCGGAAAGACCACGCTGGCAACCCTTGTCGCAGGATCCACCGGCCGGCACTTTGCCCAGCTCTCCGCGGTGTCTGCGGGCGTGAAAGAGGTGCGGTCGGTCATCGCCGGGGCCGCCGCCCGGTTGCGGTCGACCGGTGAGCAAACCGTGCTGTTCATCGACGAGGTACACCGGTTCTCCCGAACCCAGCAGGATTCGCTGCTCGGGGCGGTGGAGGACCGGACCATCGTGTTGATCGCGGCAACCACCGAGAACCCTTTCTTCTCCGTGGTTTCGCCGTTGCTGTCCCGCTCGCTGGTGCTCCAGTTGCAGCCCCTGACCGACGCCGACGTCGCGACGCTGGTCGACCGAGCGGTCACCGATGAGCGGGGCCTCGCGGGCGCCTTCCGCATCACCGACGAGGCCAGGGCGCACCTGGTGGCGCTGGCGGGGGGTGACGCCCGGCGGGCATTGACGGCGCTCGAGGCAGCCGCCGACTCGGTGGGGGAAACCTCCAGCGACCAGCCCGCTCGGTCGCCGGACCAGGACCGACCGGGTGCGGCCGGTACGCAGGTGATCGACCTGGCCGCCGTTGAGCGGGCGGTGAACCGGGCCGCGGTCCGCTACGACCGGTCCGGCGATCAGCATTACGACGTCACCAGTGCATTCATCAAGTCCATCCGCGGTAGCGACGTGGACGCCGCGCTGCATTACCTGGCACGGATGATCGAGGCCGGCGAGGATCCGCGATTCATCGCGCGCCGCTTGATGATCCACGCCTCGGAGGACGTCGGGATGGCGGATCCGACGGCCCTTCCGCTGGCCGTCGCCGCCGCCCAGGTGGTGCAGTTGGTCGGCCTGCCGGAGGCCCGAATCGCGCTTGCCCAGGCCACCATCCACCTGGCCACCGCCCCGAAATCGAATGCGGTCATCCGGGGGATCGATGCCGCGATGTCGGATGTCAGGGAGGGCAAGGCGGGTTCGGTGCCGCCGGCGTTGCGGGACGGGCACTACCCGGGTGCGGCGAAACTCGGCAACGCGCAGAACTACGTCTATCCGCACGATCTGCCGGGAGCCGTTGTGGCCCAGCAATACCCACCGGACGAGCTGGTCGGGCGCAACTACTACAGTCCGACCCGCTACGGTGCGGAGCGGACCTTGGCGGAGCGGGTTCCGAAGTTGCGGCGGACCATTCGCGGGGAACCGGAACAGGAATGAACCTGTTCGAGCCGCGGCTCGGCGGAAAGAGGTGGCGGAATGAGCGGAGCAGGCAAGATCAGCGCCGTCCAGGTGCATCACACGGGCGGACCGGAGGTTCTGCAGTACGCCGAGATCGACGCGGGCGAACCGGGTCCCGGTCAGGTCGCCGTGCAGGTCGCGGCTGCGGGCGTCAACTTCATCGACATCTACCAGCGGCAGGGTGTCTATCCCGTGCCGTTGCCGATGGTGCCCGGATCGGAGGGTGCCGGCCAGGTGATCGCGCTCGGTGCGGACGTCTCGGACGTCGCGGTGGGCGATCGGGTTGCCTGGCTGCAGGTTCCGGGTTCCTATGCCGAGGAGGTCGTCGCGCCCGTCGAGAAACTGATCCCGCTCCCGGAGACGTTGTCCGACGAGCAGGCGGCGGCGCTGGTCCTGCAGGGCATGACGGCACACGCGCTGGTCACCGACGTCTACCGGATCGCGGACGGCGACACCGTGCTCATCCATGCCGGTGCCGGCGGCGTCGGGCTGCTGCTCACCCAGATGGCAAAGATCAAGGGCGCCAGGGTGATCACCACGGTGTCGACCCCGGAGAAGGCCGCGCTGTCCAAGGCTGCCGGGGCCGATGAGGTGCTGATCGGTTACGACGACATCCCCGGGAAGGTCCGCGGCTTGACCGGCGGCCGCGGCGTGCAGGCGGTGTACGACGGGGTCGGTGCCGCGACCTTCGACGGATCGCTGGACTCGCTCGCCGTCCGCGGCACGATGGTGCTGTTCGGTGGTGCCAGCGGACAGGTGCCGCCGTTCGACATCCAGCGGCTCAACAGCGGTGGATCGCTGAAGCTGACCCGGCCGACGGTCGGCCACTTCGTCCGCGACCGCGACGAGATGATGGCCAGGGCGCGTGACCTGTTCGGCTGGGTGGCCGGTGGCGATCTGCACGTTCGGATCGGCGGCCGGTACCCGTTGGCCGAGGCCGGGAAGGCGCAGGAAGACCTCGCCGCGCGGCGGACCACCGGGAAGCTCCTGCTACTGCCGTGAACCGCCGGCAGCGGGCGGCCATTCGTCCGCCAGTACGCCGAACCACAGATCGTCCGTCCACTCACCCTTGATCCAGGTGTGCGATCGGAGCCGGCCCTCCAGCTGGAATCCGGCCCTGGTCAGCAGTCGGGCAGAAGCCAGGTTGCGGGCATCGCACTCCGCTGACACCTTGTGCAATCCGCGCTCGACCAGCAGATGGTCGAGGATCCGGCGAACCGCTTCGGTGCCGTACCCGCGCCCCTGGTGCTGCACGGCGAGGGTGAAGCCGATGTCGGCCTGCTGGCCGTTCCGATGCAGGTGCACCCCGAGATCGCCGATCAGCAACCCGTCGGATCGCCGTTCGATGCCGTACTGGAACCAGCCCGGCGTCGAGGGGTCGGTCTCGACCAGCTCGCGGATGAGCGTGCCGGCGTCTTCGACGGTGTAGGGCACCGACCACGGCTGGTACCGCGCAACACCCGCGTCTGACCGGTACGCCGCCATCAGCGGCGCGTCGGCGAGCCGCAGGGGGCGCAGGCACAGTCGCGGCGTCAGCATTGCGAACGACCTTATCTCCAGACCAGCCGGCACCCGGCGTTGCACAGCCACCCGTCAACCCGGTCGCGCGGGACCGTGATCGTGAAGGATCCTGCCGCCGTCAGCATCAGGATCCTTCACGATCAGGCCATCTCGGGAGTTTGGCGGGTGCCCAGCGCGCCCGATCGAGCGCGTGCGCCGAGCCGTCCGGGGACAGGGTCAGACCAGCCAGGCCGTGATGTCCGGGCCCAGCGTGCCGTTGTCCGGCAGGTCGCTGGACGTCATCAGCACCTCGCCTGCAGGCATCGGCACCGCGCCGGATCCCATGTTGGACACGACGGTCACCTCACCGTTGCGGTAGCCGATGACGTCGGCGGGCAGACCCGAGAGCCACTCCAAGGAGCCGGCACCGAGCTGGAACGCACGGCGCAGCGCCAGCGCGGACTGGTACATGCTCAAGGTCGAGCCGTCCACCCCGGACTGCCTGTCCCGCGCGAGCGCGGCGTACTCCGCCGGCTGCGGCAGCCAGGTGGTGCCGGCCGGCCCGAAGCCGAGCGCGGGCGCGTCACCCTCCCAGGGCAGCGGCACGCGGCAGCCGTCGCGACCGGCCTCCGTGTACTGCGAACGCCACCAGGTGGGGTCCTGCCGGAGGGTGTCGTCGAGCGTGGTGTGGTCCGGCAGACCCAGCTCCTCGCCCTGGTACAGGTACGCCGATCCCGGCAGGCCCAGCATCATCAGGCTGGCCGCCCGCGCACGCCGGATCCCCAGCTCGAAATCGGGCTGCCGGTCGCCGGCCCGGATGCCGTTCGGCCGGGGACCGTCGAGTCCGAGCCGCGAGACATGGCGCACCACATCGTGATTCGACAGCACCCAGGTGGTCGGGGCGCCGACCTCGTCGTTGGCCGCCATCGAGGCGTCGATGGTCCGGCGGAGCGCCGCCGCGTCCCACTCGGTCTCCAGGAAGTCGAAGTTGAACGCCTGGTGCATCTCGTCGTCGCGGACGTACCGGGCGAGCCGGGACAGCGGCTGCACCCAGGCCTCGGCGACCAGCATGCGGTCCGGCGTGTACGTGTCCAGCAGTGCCCGCCACGACCGGTAGACCTCGTGCACCCGGTCCTGATCCCACATGGGACCGGTCTGGAAGAAACCTTCCGGGTCGGCGTCCGGGCCGGCGTCGACCCGTGGGTCGGTGTCCGGCAGCCCCGGCGCCTTGATCAGAGCATGAGCGACGTCGACCCGGAACCCGTCCGCGCCGCGGTCGAGCCAGAACTTCAGCACCGACAGGAACTCCTCGCGGACCTCGGCGTTCTCCCAGTCCCAGTCCGGCTGCTTGGTGTCGAACAGGTGCAGGTACCACTGCCCGGGAGTGCCGTCCGGGTTCGTGGTGCGCGTCCAGGCCGGTCCGCGGAAGCAGGACTCCCAGTTGTTGGGCGGCAACTCGCCGTTCTCGCCGCGGCCGTCACGGAAGATGTACCGCGCCCGTTCGGGGGAGCCGGGGGCGGCGGCCAGCGCGGCCTGGAACCAGGGGTGCTCGTCGGAGGAATGGTTCGGCACGAGATCGACGATCACCTTGAGGCCGAGCCGGTGCGCCTTCTCCAGCAGTGCGTCGAAGTCGGCCAGGGTGCCGAACGACCGGGTCGACATCGCGGTAGTCCGCGACGTCATACCCGGCGTCGGCCTGCGGCGATGTGTAGAACGGGGACAGCCAGACGGCGTCGATCCCGAGTTCGGCGAGCGCGTCCAGTCGCTGCGTGACGCCGGGCAGGTCCCCGATGCCGTCCCCGTTGGCGTCGGCGAACGAACGCGGATACACCTGGTACACCACGGCGGTGCGGCGCCAGTCGTTGGCGGCCGAAGTGCGGGAGCCGGCGGGTGCCGCAGCCGCGGCGGACTCGCGGCCGGTCAGCTCTGCCGTCAGGTCGGCGAAGACCTCGTTCGCGGTGGTTGATCCGATGGTCACTCGGGATGTGCCTTCCTGTGGGTGGTGGCTGTGGCTTTGAGGTGGGTGTGAAGCGGTGTGTCTGTCCGGCTCAGGGTGTTGGCCGAGCCGATCCGGACGAGGGTTGACGTGGCTGACGTCATCCGGTTGACCGATCCACTCGACCGTGCTGCAGGTCACTCGAATCGATTCGACTACCACCAGCCTACAAAGATGCGGTCGATCGGACAAGAGCTGCGCGCGTCCCCAGTTCGCGGGCACTTCTCTTCCTGTGGTCGCAGGCGTATATTCGGCTGCGAGTAAGGAGGGCAGCAATGGCCAAGAGGAGACCGGTGGGCAACCTGATGGCGCTGGCAGTGTTGTCCGTTCTGGCCGTGCGGCCCATGCATCCCTATGAGATGGCCACCGTGATCAGGGAGCGCGGCAAGGATCGCGACATGAAGGTCAAGTGGGGCTCGCTGTACACGGTGGTCGGCAACTTGCAACGACACGGCCTGATCGAAGCGGTGCAGACCGCCAGGTCCGGCGGCCGTCCGGAGCGCACGATCTACCGCATCACCGACGCCGGACAGGCCGAGATGCGCGACTGGGCAAGGGAACTGGTCTCGACCCCGGAACCTGAGTTCCCCCGGTTCGAGGCCGGGCTGTCGGTTCTCGGTGCGCTGCCTCCCGAGGAGGCGGCGGCATTGCTGGACCAGCGGCTCAGGAGCCTCGAACGTGATCTGGCCGCCCAGCGCAAGGCCCTCGCCCGCATCCGCGAGCAGGTCAGCAGATTGTTCCTGGTCGAGGCGGAATACGACCTGGCGATGCGCGAGGCGGAGGCCGGCTGGATCGCGGAGTTGCTCGCCGAACTCAGGTCGGGCTCGTTCCCCGACCTGGACCAATGGCGGGCATTTCACGACGGCGATCCACCGGGGCGGGGTGTCGGGGAAGCGGCGCCGGCAGTTGGGACGCCCGACCGCGGAGGTGATGGCCGGGGCTGAGATCGATGTGGCGACAACACGACTGGAGCGGGCCGGAGATCAGCAGTGACTTGCATTCGGCGGCGACGGTCGTCAACACAGCAGTGACATCCACCAGCAGTACTCCACCAACAGTGACGACCCCGGCGGGGTGCTGGCACACCGCCGCCGGGGCACTGCACCTCGAACCGAGACCGCGTGAGCGGCACCCAGCGCCGAAGGTTGCAACCGCAACGGTAGCTGGGTCCCGCCGACCACGACGGACCGGTTCTCTCACCCACGGGAGACCAGATGACAGAGATCAGCACCACCGTCACCACCGGCAGCGTGAGGTCGCAGGACGGGACGATGATCGGCTACCGCAGCATCGGCCACGGGCCTGGGCTGCTCGTGCTGCACGGCGCCATGGAGTCGTCGGACAGTCACATCGACCTGGCGCGTGCACTTGCCGACGTCGTCACCGTTCACCTGCCGGACCGTCGGGGCCGTGGGTTGAGCGGCCCGTACGGCCCCGATGACTCTCTGGCTCAGGAGGTGCAGGACGTTCAGGCGCTGCTCGAAGCCACCGGAACGGAGCAGATCTTCGGCGTCAGTTCCGGCGCTGTGATCGCCCTGCAGGCGGCGCTGTCGACACCGTCGTTACGCAGGATCGCGGTGTTCGACCCGGTCCTGGGCGTCGACGGCTCGATCTCGACCGACCTGTTCCCGCGGCTGGACCGTGAGCTGGCCGACGGCAACATTCCGGCCGCGTTGGTGACGGGCATGAAGGCGGCCCAGTTGGGGCCGTCGTTCTTCCGGTTCGTGCCCCGCCCCGTCCTCGAGTGGCTGACATCGATCGGCATGGCGGCGGAGGAACGCAAAGCGGTTGCCGACCGGCCGACGATCCGCGCGCTCGCGCCCAACCTGCATTTCGACTTCGAGGTTGTCTCGGCCGCCGATGGACGGGTCGACGATTTCGCCGACATCACCGCCGAGGTGTTGCTGCTGGGCGGCGCGCGCAGCCCCGCCTATCTGCAGGCAGCGCTCGACGCCCTGCAGCGGGTGCTCCCGCGGGCCGAACGGACGGCATTCACCGAACTGGGCCACAGCGCCTCCGGCAACCGCGATCAGCGCGGAAACCCGGACGTCGTGGCCGGCCGCCTCAGGGACTTCCTGACGCGCTGACCTGGTGAAGGAGCCAGCGGAGACCAGCGACAACTCACGCACTGAGAGCGCGGATACCTGACCACCGTAGGGGCGCGTGCAGCAGGCGCTCCTGTGCCGGCGCCGTTGGTCCTGTGCGGGAGCAGTGAGCTCAGCCCGACGCCTGGCACGTTCCTTCCGGGGTGATGGGGGTCGGGCAGAAGCTGCCGGTCCAAACGGCCTTCGATCCCGACTCGCCCACCCGGTACACCTGGAAGACCGCTGCGCCGGAGAGCACGATCGCGACCACGGCGACGACCACGCCGACCCACGGCGGTGCCACCTGCCCCGAACGCCGCGACATCAGGGTGGGCACGCTCCAGACGAGCACTGCCGCGATGAACAACCCGACGGCGAAATAGAACATGGTGTCGCCCAGGTCGACGTGCTCGTTGATGAGCGGCGTCTGCGGGACCCTCGCCTGCAGCCATTCACCGGCCTCCTTGGCGGCGAACGTGGCACCGACCGCCAGCAGGGCAACCAGGGGGGTGACGATGCCGAGGCGGCGCCGGGCCGCCGGCCAGACGGCCGACAGCACCGTGAGCAACGCGGCCAGCGGGACCAGCGCCACCACGGCGTGCACCACCAGGATGTGCACCGGTAAACCGTTGATCTCGGAGAACATGCGGTGATCATCTCCCATCCGCAGGCCTGCGCGTCTCAAGCGCTCCGGGTCCGCCCGGCGCACCGTGTCGTGGTGAACACGCGCCGACGGGATGTTGGGTTCACCTGCCGTGCCGTGTCGGTCCAGTGCCGGTGCGCGGCACACACGCCGCCCGACGCGGTCCGGCGGGTACCCTTCCCTCGAACGCCCGCCGGTCACGGGACCGGCGGCAGTGCCCGGCCGACGGAGCGGGCAGCGGAAAAGGACGGCGGCAGAAGTGTGAAGCGGATCTACTACTTCGGCGCAGGCATTGCGCTGGGCGTCGCCGCCACCCGGCGCACCCGCCGCGCGAAGGAAGCCGCCCGAGAGGCCCTGAAGGCCAAGGTCACCCCGTCCGCGATTGCCGCTGACATCGCCGACGCCGTGGCGGAACTGGGCAACGCCGTCGGTGCCTTCGCCGCCGACGTGCGGCAAGGCGCCATCAATCGCCGCGCCAGCTACCGGCCGCTGGTCGACAGCACCACCGGTGCGGTGATGCTCGTCGGTCCGGAGGCGATCGGTCCCGCGATCCCGGCACCCGTGGAGCCGCGGGCACCGGGTGCCCCGCCGGCCAGGCCGGCACCGCCCCGCCGGGAGCCGACCCGCGCTGCCCGGCGCAGCGCCTGATACGACAGCGACTGATCGGACAGCACCTGAGGCCGATCAGCAGTTGATCGGATCGGCGCCTGAGCGGATCAGCACTCAACGCACCGGGGCGCGCGCCGCTGTGTCGGCATCCGTCATTCTCTCCATTTCGAGCACGTCAGCGAGGACCCATGCAGACCCACGAAATCCGACGCCGCTTCCTGGGCCATTTCGAGCAGACCGGCCACACCGTGGTGCCGTCCGCATCGCTGGTCAGCGAGGATCCGACCCTGCTGTTCACCGTCGCCGGGATGGTGCCGTTCAAGCCGTACTTCCTCGGTCAGGTGACGCCGCCGTTCCCGCGGGCGACCAGCGTGCAGAAGTGCGTCCGGACGCTGGACATCGAGAACGTCGGCGTGTCCCAGCGGCACAACACCTTCTTCCAGATGGCCGGCAACTTCTCCTTCGGCGACTACTTCAAGCAGGGCGCGATCGAGCATGCCTGGGCGCTGCTGACCAACTCGCTCGACGACGGCGGCTACGGGCTGGACCCGGACCGGTTGTGGGTCACCGTGTACGAGACGGACAACGACGCGGCTGAGCTGTGGGAACGGGTCGCCGGCGTCGCGCCGGAGCGCATCCAGCGTCGCGGGATGGCGGACAACTTCTGGTCGATGGGTGTCGCCGGTCCCTGCGGTCCGTGTTCGGAGATCTACTACGACCGGGGACCCGAGTACGGCATCGAGGGCGGCCCGATCGCCGACGAGGACCGGTACCTGGAGATCTGGAACCTCGTCTTCATGCAGGACATGCGCGGCGACTCCGACGGGTCCGGCGGCAAGGACGACTTCCCGATTCTCGGGCCGTTGCCGCAGCAGAACATCGACACCGGGCTCGGCGTCGAACGGCTTGCGTTCCTGCTGCAGGGTGTCGACAACGTCTACGAGACAGATCTTCTCCGCCCGATCATCGGCCGGATGGAGCAGCTGTCCGGTCTCACCTACGGGCAGCAGCACGACGCCGATGTGCGGATGCGGATCATCGCCGACCACAGCCGGTCCTCGATGATGCTGATCTCCGACGGGGTCAGCCCCGGCAACGAGGGCCGCGGGTACGTCCTGCGCAGGTTGCTCCGCAGGACCGTGCGCAGTGCGCGGCTGCTGGGCGTCACCGATCCCGTGATGCCCGGTCTCGCGCAGACCGTCAGCGAGTTGATGAGCGAGTCGTACCCGGAATTGGCGACCGATTTCGAGCGGATCCAGCGGGTCGCCGTCGCCGAGGAGCAGGCCTTCCTGCGGACGATCGCGTCGGGCTCGAAGCTGTTCGACGTGGCCGCCCAGGAGACCAAGGAATCGGGCAGTTCGGTCGTGCCCGGCTCCACGGCGTTCCTGCTGCACGACACCCAGGGCTTCCCGATCGACCTGACGCTGGAGATGGCCGCCGAGGCCGGGCTCAGCGTCGACACCGGGGAGTTCCAGCGGCTCATGCAGGAGCAGCGGGAGCGCGCGCGGGCGGATGCCAAGGCGCGCAAGGGAAAGCTGGCCGACCTGAGCGTGTACCGGCCGCTGTTGGCGCAGGGCCGGACCGAGTTCACCGGTTACTCCGAGCTCGAGTCAGAGGCCACCGTCAAGGGACTGATCAGGGGCGGCGAGCGGGTCGACGTGGCCTCCGCCGGTGACGAGGTGGAGTTGGTCCTGGACCGCACCCCGCTGTACGCGGAGTCGGGTGGGCAGGATTCCGACGCGGGCACCATCGTCAGTGCGACCGGCGTGTCCGCAGAGGTGCTCGACGTGCAGAAGGTCGACAAACGGCTGATCGTGCACCGGGTCCGGATCACCGACGGCGAGCTGTCCGAGGGCGCGCAGGTCCTGGCCAAGGTCGACCCCGAGTGGCGGCTCGGTGCGCGGCAGGCACACTCGGGCACCCACGTCGTGCACGCGGCGCTGCGCCAGGTGCTCGGCCCGGAGGCGCTCCAGTCGGGTTCCTACAACAAGCCCGGGTACCTGCGGCTGGACTTCGCCTGGAACCAGGCACTGTCCGCGGAGACCCGCAGCGAGTTGGAGGACGTCACCAACCGGGCCGTCCGGCAGGACCTGCCGGTGCGGGTGCTCTACGGCTCGCAGGCCGAGGCGCAGGCGATGGGCGCGATCGCGCTTGTTCGGTGAGACCTACGACGAAACGGTCCGGATCGTCGAGATCGGCGGGCCATGGTCGGTCGAGCTGTGCGGTGGCACCCACGTCGAGCACTCGTCGCAGATCGGCCCCGTCGCGATCACCGCGGAGTCCTCGGTCGGGTCCGGTCTGCGCCGGGTGGAGGCCGCGGTCGGGATCGAGGCGTTCCACCGGCTGGCTGCCGAGCGGACCCTGGTGTCCCAGCTGGCCGCGTCGCTGAAGGTGCAGCCCAGCGAGCTGCCCGCCCGGGTGGAGGCGCTGGTCGAGCGGTTGCGGTCGGCCGAGAAGGAGCTGTCTGCACTGCGGGCGGCTGCGTTGTCGGCCAGTGCGGGCACCCTGATCGAAGGTGCCAGTCGACGTCGGTGGGGTCGCGTTGGTGGCGGCCACCGCACCGCCGGGGACGGCTGCGGCGGATCTGCGCAACCTGGCCACCGACGTCAGGGGGCGGCTGGGTGGGCGACCCGCGGTGGTGGCGCTGTTCGCGCCCGGACCGGGGACCGCAGCGTTCGTGGTGGCGCTGACCCCGGCCGCGGTTGCCGCCGGCTGGGCGGCCGGTGACCTGGCGAAGGTGTTCCTGCCGGCCATCGACGGACGCGGCGGCGGCAAGAAGGACATGGCGCAAGGGGCCGGAACGAACCCGGACGGGATCCCGCAGGCGGTGCAGGCGTTGCGGGCGGCTCTGGCCGCCGGCCGGGAGTGACGGCGGTGACCGTTCCGCCTGGGCGGGTGACGCTTCGCGTGATGCAGCGGCGAGCGCGGTGAATCGGGATGTCCGATTTCGCAAGAAACCAGCACACGCCCGCGAGAGGCGTGCGTCTGGGGGTTGACGTCGGTACCGTTCGCGTGGGCGTCGCGATCAGTGACCCGCACGGCCTCCTGGCGACGCCGGTCGCCACCCTGGCGCGGAACGCGGTCCGACCAGGCGGACCTGGTGGCGCTGGCAGCGATGGTGGAAGAACACGAGGTGGTGGAAGTGGTCGTCGGCTCTGCCGAAGACACTGCGCGGCACCGACGGCCCGGCCGTCTCGCCGCGCGCGCCTACGGTGACGACCTGGCCGCCCGCATCGCGCCGGTTCCCGTGGTCTACGTCGATGAGCGGATGACCACGGTCTCGGCGGACCGCCAGCTGACCGAAGCCGGCGTCCGTGGCCGGGCCAGCGCAAGGTCGTCGATCAGCTCGCCGCGATCCGGATCCTGCAGAACCGGCTGGACAATCTCGCCGGTGGCGGCCGGTGAGCGACCAGCTCGGCATCTTCGGCCGGGGCGACGGCGAGACCGGCGAGCTCGACGTCGACGAGCTCAAGGCCGCCCTCGCCGCCGGACCGTCCGACGCACCGGCCGAGGATCCGGCGCCCCACCGCGGAGCACGAACCGGACCCGCAGGCGGCCGGTCGTCGGCACCGGCGGTGGCTGGTCTTCGCGGTGGTGGTCCTCGTCGTCATCGTGGCCGGGCTGATCGCCGGGTTCGTCCTCTGGCGTTCCACCGCCGACGTGATCCCCGACTACGCGGGGCCCGGCACAACGAAGTGGTGATCCGGGTGCAGGGCGGGGACGGTATCCCGGACATCGCCAAGACGCTTGACCGATGCCGGCGTGGTCGCCAGCGCAGAGGCGTTCGAGCAGCAGGCCGCCCTGGACGCCGACGTCCAGGCCTTGCGCCCCGGCTATTACAAGGTCCGGCAGAACGCCTCGGCGCAGGCGACCGCGGACGCCCTGGTGACCAAGGAGAACCGGGTCGGGCAGGTGCGGCTGATCCCCGGCCGGCAGCTGGCCGACGTCACCGCGGTGTCGACCGATCCGAACGCACCGGCCGCGGTGGTGCCCGGCTACATCACGCAGATCACCGAGGCGGCCTGTGTTCCGCTCAACGGCAGTCAAGGACTGTTTCACCGCCGACGAGCTGTGGAAGGTCGCGGAGACGGCCGACCCGGCGGCGCTGGGCGTCGTCGAATGGGCCGCAGACGGCGTCCGCGCAGCCCCCGACCCCCGCAAGCGCCTGGAGGGCATGATCCTGCCCGGCGACTTCGACATCCCGCCGGGCTCGACCCCGGAACAGGCACTGAACGCGGTGATCAGCGCCTCGGCCGCGCTCTGGAACGGCACCGACATCATCGCCGATGCCGCCGCCCGCAAGATCACCCCGTACCAGGCGGCGATCATCGCCTCGCTGATCGAGCGGGAGGCCGATCGTCAGCGACATGCCCAAGGTGTCCAGGGTGATCTACAACCGGCTGGCCAAGCCGATGAAACTGGAGTTCGACTCCACGGTGAACTACGCGCTGGACCGCGCGTCCATCGCGACCACTGCCAAGGACCGCGCAAACCCCAGTCCCTACAACACCTATGCGCACCAGGGCCTGCCGCCGACGCCGATCTCGTCACCCGGGCCCGACGCGGTCGCCGCGGCGCTGGACCCCGCCGAGGGGTCGTGGCTGTTCTTCGTCAAGGTGAACGCCAACGGCGAGTCGTGCTTCAGCATCACCGCGAAGGAGCACGAGGCCTGCGTCGCCAAGGCGAGGGCGGCCGGTGTCTTCGGCTGACGATCCCGGCACGACACGGCGGGCCGCGGTCCTCGGTTCTCCCGTCGCGCACTCGTTGTCCCCGGCGCTGCACCGGGCCGGTTACCTCGCCGCCGGTCTGACCAACTGGCGCTATGACGCGATCGAGTGTGACGCGCAATCGCTGCCGTCGCTGGTGGCCGCCGCGGGGCCCGAGTGGGCCGGCTTCTCGGTGACGATGCCGGGCAAGGCCGCGGCGGCGGCGTTTGCGGATGAGCGCTCCGATCGCGTCCGAGCGCTCGGGGTCGCGAACACGCTGGTGCGCCGACCGCGGCTGGTTCGCGGAGAACACCGATGTCGACGGCGTTCATCGGTGCGCTCCGGGCCGCCGGGGTGCGCTCGTCCGGACCGGCGCTGCTGCTGGGTGGTGGCGGTACCGCGGCCGCGGTGCTCGCCGCCTTGGCCGAGATCCCGGTGCCCGCGGTGGTGGTGGCCGGCCGCCGGCCGCAGAGCACCGCGGCGGTCGCGGAACTCGGCCATCGGCTCGGCGTGCGGGTCACCACAATCGGCTGGGAGCCCCGACGACATCGCAACCGCGGCCGCCGGGGCGGAGTTGGTGGTTTCCACCGTCCCGGCCGGCGCCGCCGACGGGTTCGCCGCGGCGCTGTCGTCAGTGCCAGCACTGTTCGATGTCGTCTACCACCCCTGGCCGACGCCGCTGGCCGCAGCGGGTGGCCCCGGTCGGATCACGGTGACCGGGCTGGATCTGTTGCTGCATCAGGCGTTTCGACAGTTCGAAATGTTCACCGGGCTGGCCGCGCCGGTCGGGGCGATGCGCAGCGGCCTGCGGGCGGCCGCCGGGACGGACCTGCCGCTCCCTGTCTGACCGGCCTGAGTGAGTCGCCTGTCTCATCATCGTGGGGTGACCTGCGTGGCGGATCGGTCTGCCCGGCCGGCGTGGGGACAGCGGTCATCGCGGGCAGCGCAGGCGTGAGACCGTCACGCCATGAACTCCGGTGCTGCGTTCGCGGCGTTGCTCGGCCTGCTGGTCGGCGCGGCGGTGGGTGCTGCATCGCGGGTGCTGCTCGGCCGGCTCCGGCGCGGCGTCGTCCTCCGGCCGGGGGTGCTGGAGCTGTCCTCGGCGGTGGTCACCGCGGCCGGCATCGCGGCGGTGTGGCCCGGCCCGACAGTGCCGATGGTGATCTGGGCCGGGTTGCTGGCGGTGACCCTGTCCGCGGTCGACCTCGTGCACCACCGGTTGCCCGATGCACTCACGCTGCCGGCGATCCCGGTCACCGCTGTGCTGCTGGTGCTCACGTCGGTGGTTGCACCCGGCGCCGGGAACCTTGTCACCGCAGCGATTGTCGCGGTGGTCGTCACCGGGATCTTCTGGGCGGTCGCGAGCGTCCTGCCGAAGGCGATGGGGATGGGTGACGTCAAGCTGGTGCCGTCGTTGGCGTTGCTGGCCGGGTACATCTCGGTGGCGTCGGCGGTGCTCGCCATCACCTTTGCGTTCGTCCTCGGCGCACTCGTCGCGCTGGCCGGCCTGGCCGCGCGACGGCTGACCATGACGTCAGCGATCCCATTCGGACCCTGCCTGCTGGCAGGGACGTGGATCGTCTTGGCTTTGCCGGGTGTGGTTCCCACGATCCTGTAGAAGTTTCTGCGGAGATTTTCTCGAGGCAGTGTCCTGGCGGGCCGACGGCGTTCGTGGTGAAGGTGAGGGGCATCCGAGGTGGACGCCCGCGATCACGAGATGGAGACAACGATGAAGCTCACGGTGCACACCTTCGTCAGCCTCGACGGCGTGATGCAGGGCCCCGGCGGCCCCGACGAGGATCGCTCCGGCGGTTTCGACAAGGGCGGCTGGGTCGTGCCTTTCGTCGACGAGGATTTCGGCGGCATCGTCGACGGGTGGTTCTCGCAGATCGACGAGATCCTGTTCGGCCGCACGACCTACGACATGATGTACGCGTTCTGGTCGACCGTGACCGACCCTGACGACGCCGTCGCGACCGCACTGAACACCCGGCCCAAGCACATCGTCTCCACCACGTTGCGCGATCCGGCGTGGCAGAACTCCACCGTCATCAGCGGTGATGTCGTGCAGGCCGTTCGGCGGTTGAAGCAGCAACCTGGCGGCGAACTGCAGGTCCACGGCAGCTGCGGGCTGGTGCACACCCTGCACGACGCGGGCCTGATCGACGAGTACCGGTTGGTCGTGTTCCCGGTCGTCATCGGCACCGGCAAGCGGCTGTTCGCCGACGGCAGCGTGCCCGGATCGCTGCGCCTGGTCCATTCCAGCACCACCGGGAGCGGTGCGGTCGCGATGGCGTTGCGGCCTGCGGGTTCGCTGGGCACCGGCGACATCGAGGTGGTCGACGGAAAAGAAGTGGTCCGGCAGTCCTGATCCGTTCGCGACCACTGCGGCCAGACCCTCACCATCCACCGACCCATCAGCGACGACGAGCAGCACCCTCAGCACCCCACAACAACCAGAAGGAGCATCACCATGGCGCAGTACCTGCTCTCCGTGCACGGAAGCGACGCCGACCCCATCCCGGACGACGTGCAGGAGATGTACGCCGCCGTCGGACAGTTCAACGAAAAGCTGCAGGCCTCCGGTTCATGGGTGTTCGCCGGCGGCTTGCACCCGTCGGCCACCGCGACGGTGGTCGACGCTACGGGCGCCGGCGATCCGATCGTCACCGACGGCCCCTATCTCGAGTCGAAGGAACACATCGGCGGCTTCTGGATCGTCGAGGTCCCTGACCTCGACGCCGCGCTGGACCTGGCCCGGCAGGGTTCGGCGGCCTGCCGCGGGCCGGTCGAGGTGCGGCCGTTTCAGTCCGACCCCGGCGCCTGACGGCTCGTGTCGGCTCCGGGTCACGTCGCTCTCGACCGTGTGTTCCGATCCGAGCACGGCCGGATCGTTGCCGGCCTGGCCCGCCGCTTCGGTGATCTCGACATCGCCGAGGAGGCGGCCCAGGAGGCCTATCTCGTTGCGCTGCAACGGTGGTCGGACTCCGGACCGCCGCCGAATGCGGCGGCCTGGCTCACCACCACGGCCGCGAACAAGGCGATCGACCGTATCCGGCGTGAATCCACCCGGGACGCCAGGCACGGCGCCGCCATGGTCGTCAGCGGCGCGATGACGAACGGCGCGATGGTCAACGGGCCCGACGACCCGGATGACGACACGGTGTCGTCGGTGGTGGACGATCGGCTCCGGCTGATGTTCACCTGCTGCCACCCCGCGCTGGCCACCGGCGCGCAGGTGGCGCTGACCCTCCGCTTGCTCGGCGGTCTCACCGTCGCCGAGATCGCCGGCGCATTCCTGGTCGATGAGGCCGCCATGGCCAAACGGCTGACCCGGTCGAAGCAGAAGATCAAGGCGGCGCGGATTCCGTATCGGGTGCCTGCCGACGCCGAGCTGCCCAGCCGGCTGCGGGGCGTGCTGGCCACGCTGTTCCTGGTCTTCAACGAGGGCTACCTGCCGTCATCCCCCGCAGGGTCGCCGGGGTCCGTGCGCACCGATCTGTGCGCCGAGGCGATCAGGCTGACCCGGGTGCTGGCGGCGCTCATGCCGGACGAACCCGAGGTGCTGGGGTTGCTGGCCTTGATGGTCCTCTCCGACGCCCGCCGGCCGAGCCGATTCAGCGGTGGAACGCTGGTGCCGCTGGCCGATCAGGACCGTGCCCGCTGGGATCGGGACCTCATCGCCGAGGGCCATGCCCTTGTCCGGGAATGCCTGCGGCGCAACCGACCCGGCCGGTATCAGATCCTCGCAGCGATCAACGCGGTGCACACCGATGCGCGGACCGCTGCCGACACCGACTGGCTGCAGGTCCTGGCGTTGTACGACCAGCTGCAGCAGCTCGACCCATCGCCGGTCGTCGCGCTGAATCGCGCGATCGCCGTTGCTGAGTTGCACGGGCCGGTGCGGGCGCTGCGGGCTCTCGATGCCGTGGATCTGGACGGCTACCACGCCTTCCACGCCACCCGCGCAGACCTGCTGCGCCGGGCGGGCCGCGTGCCGGAGGCGGTGCAGGCGTACCGGCGGGCCGCTGCCTTGGCGGGTAATGCCGCCGAGCGCTCGTTTCTCGTCGGCCGGATCGAGGGACTCGAGGCCCAGTACCCGGTGTGACGTTGCGGCGGTTCTGCGCGAGCGCCAGGTCTTCCGTCGCCGCCAAGGTCATGGCCAAGGACGCCGGTCGTCGGCTCGCTGTCCGGGGGCGCTGCTACCGGTAAGGCTGTTGTCGTGATGTGGACGCCGGTTGGTGGAACAGTGGTCCGGCGTGAGCACCGTGACCGTCGGCCGGCCGTTGGGCATCCTGTTGTTGGCCCTGGCGCTGGCAGCCGCCGCCGTAACAGCGGCCTCGGGTTTGGGCCGGACCGTCACGGTGTTGTCCGCAGCCGCCCGCGCGGTGGTTCAGCTGACCGTGGTCAGCGTGGTCATCGGTGTCGTACTCCGCTCGTTGTGGCTGACCGCGTTGTTCCTCGTCCTGATGGTGACCGTTGCCGCGGGAACGTCGGCACGGCGGATCACCGGATCACTGCGGATCGGAGCCTGGTGGACCGCGGTACCGATTGTGGCTGGGGTCGGGGTTGCGCTGGGAGCGATCCTGGCCAGCGGGGTCATGCCGCTGGAACCGGTCGCGATCCTGCCGAGCGCGGGCATCCTGATCGGCGGTGCGATGACCGCGACGTCGATAGCCGGTCGGCGGGTCACCGAGGAGCTGACCGTCCAGCGCGGGTCCTATGAGGCGGCGCTGTCACTGGGGTTGACCCGGCGGGAGGCGGTGACGGTTGTCGCCCGGGACGCGGCCGGTCTCGCCCTGGTTCCGGGATTGGACCAGACCCGCACCGTGGGCCTGGTGACGCTGCCTGGGGCGTTCGTCGGGGTGCTGCTCGCCGGTGCGTCACCGCTGCAGGCCGGCGCTGTGCAGGTGCTGGTGCTGATCGCCCTGCTGCTGGTCCAGGCAACTGCGGTATCGCTCACCGTGGAACTGATCTCGGCGGGTTTGCTGCCGGTCGGCACCGGTCCGTTGTCCGAGTAGTGGGCCGGGCGAGTGCCCGGACGAGTCGGTCAGGCCGGCCGGGTCATTGGGTGTCGGATGAGGCCGGTCGGGTGAGGTCGGTCGGGCGGGGTCGGGGCTCGGTCGGTGCGGTCAGGGTGACGACAGGTCCGCGAGCGAGCGCAACTCCGCGGCGGGCGCACCGAGTCCGTCACCGAATTGGTCCGCAAGTTGCTGCCAGTGCTCGTCACGGGCACGGAAGGCAAGCAGGGAGGCCTGATCGGTCACCGTCAACGCGTAGTTGAGCAGCTGGTCGACGCGCACCGTCATCGCTGTCCTCGGCAGGGCGGACAGCCAGGTGCGCAGCGCCAGGTACCCCGACACCAACGTGCCGCAGGTCTTCGCCAGGTCGGCACCCGGGTCGCGGTCGGTCCGGCACCGTCGGACCGCTTCCTCCACGTCGTCCAGCATGCCGGCGCCGTAGCGGATGATCCCGGCGAGCTCGGTGCCGATCGCACTCACGGTCCCGGGTGTGGTCGACGAACCGTGGGCAGGTCCGAGGTTCTCGTGCGGCTCGTCGCCGGTGTGAGCGGCCCCGGTGTGTTCGTCGCGTGTGGGGGAATTGCGGGTGTGGGCCTCGCGAGGGCGGCGGCCGAAGATGCGGTGCCTCATGGTGGCGCTCCGATCCTGGAATCGCACTGACCACGGCTGGTTGTGGCCGGTCCGGTACGGGTACATCGTGCATGACTTCAACGGGCGGCGGCGCGGCGATCTCCTGCCTGACGGGACCTTGCGCGGCCGTACCGGTGCTTCGGCCGGGGAGGTGTCGCGTGACTGATCGGACCGCCGATCGGACTGCTGATCCGAATCCCGATGGCTCCGTCTTGTCGACGGTGATTGATCACATCGGACACATCGGGTGGAGCACGACACCGTTGGGGCGGGGTGCGCGATGGCCCGTCCGAGTCGATCAGATCTCCATGACAACCGTTGCCGCTATTGGGATCACCCTCGGGCCTTGATCGTGGCCCGGTAGGCGTCCGATGGACTCACGCAGAACACCCATGCTGCAGCGAATGTCGACTGCGTACGGGCAGATCGGCGCGGCCGGGTACGCGGCCGTGTTGTGCCTGGTCGTCCTCTCCGTCACCGGCGCCGTCGGGCTGTTGACCAAGCTGCCGTGGTTGTTCCCGAGCCTGAGCCCGACGGTCATGCTGTTCTTCGAATCACCACGGCAGCGGGCCGCCCGCCCGGTCAACACGCTCTTCGGCCACGGGGTCGGTATCGCTGCGGGGCTGGTCTGCCTTTCGTTGTTCGGGTTGCGCGGCGACCCGCCCGCCCCGATCGGCGGCCTGACAGCGGGTTACGTTGCTGCGGGTGCGCTCTCGGTGGCGATCACCACGCTGGTGTTGACGCTGCTGCACCTGCCACACCCGCCGGCGGGTTCATCCACGCTGATCGTCAGCCTCGGGATTCTCACCACCGGACCGCAGATCGCGGCAATGGTGGGGGCCGTCGTCCTGATCACGGTGGTCGGCTGGGGCCTGAACGTGCTGCTGGGTACCGCGCCGTCCAAACCTGAGCCGGAGGGCGAGGGTCCGGGCTGACCGCTGCGGTGTGCCGTGATGGTTGGCGTCACGGTTGTTCCCCGGAAAGTCACGCCAGATGGGTATCCGATTCCCCGTTCTCAGGAGGAGATCATGCCCAGCGCCCATCGCACGACCACACCGGTTGCCGTCGACCAGCCGGAGATCGAAGGCCGCTACGCGCGGCTCGATGACTACACGGTCGGGTTCGAGACCTTCCGACGGGATGCCGATCCCGCCCCGTACTTCGTCGGTCTTCCCGAGGACCGTTGCCAGTGCCCGCACTGGGGTGTGGTCACAGCAGGTCAGCTGACGTTCCGGTGGCCCGGATACGAGGAGACCTACGTTGCCGGTGACGCGTATTTCGCGCCGCCCGGCCATCTTCCGCTCGTGACGGCGGGGACCGCGGTGGTGGAGTTCAGCCCGACCGCTGATCTCGCGGCGACGATGGCCGTGGTGGAGCGGAACCTGGCCAGTGCGGCGGCGACGGCATGACACCGACGACAGTGACCGCCGGGACGGATTCCGCGCCCGCCGCCGTCGCTCCTGATGAGACCGCGACCGGGGTCGTGGTCGCGAAGCTGATCCGCTATCTCGAAACCGGTACTGCACCCGACGGGTTGTTCGCCGCCAACGCTTTCGCTGACGTATCGCTACCGCAATGGCGACTTCAGGCGGCCACCGCGCATGATTTGCTGGCCATCCGGCTCCGGGGTCATCCGTGGCCCGGACGGGTGCGGGTCGAGCGCCTGGCGGGGACGGCGCGGGGCTTCACCGTGGAATTCGAGGAACGTTGGAACAACGAGGGCCAGGACTGGTACTGCCGGGAAATGATCAGGGCCGACGTCGTCGACGGGAGCATCGTCGAGATGGCCGTCTACTGCACCGGCGACTGGACCGAGGCTCAGCAGGCCGAACACGCACGCTCGGTGCACCTGCTCAGGCCCTGACGGTGGCCAGCGCCGACTTGCCCGGAATTCTACGATCGACAGGGTGATGGTCGGTTCACGGACCACCGAGGATCTCCTCGACCGGGCGGATGCCGCACGCGCCGCCGGTCGGGGAGAGGTGGCGGGTCCGTTGTACGACGAGGCGGCGGCTCGTTGCAGGGACGTCGACGATCTCGAGGGCTGGACGCGCGCGGTGTTGGGCGTCGCATCGACCTACGTCTTCGGGTCCGAACCCGGCCGGTTGCCTGCCCAGTTGTTCGACGTCCTGGCGCGGACCACGGACGCCTCCAACAGGGCCAGGCTGGCCGCCGCACTGGCCCGCTGCTGGGCGTATGCCGGCCAGCGCAGCCGAGCGGTCAGTTTTGCCGATGAGGCTCTCGCGCAGGCGGAACTCGGTGCGGCACCGGACGTCATGGCCGAATGCCTCGATGCGGCGCTGGCGGCACACTGGGGTCCGGACGAACTCCCGCAGCGGCGCACGCTGACCGTCCGGCTCGGCGATGTGGCTGCTCACGTCCTCGATCCGGAGGCGCGCCTGCGAGCGCACTTGTGGGGACTTCAGGTGGCGTGCGAGATGCTCGATCTGCAGGCCATGCACCGTGAGATGCGTGCGTTGGAACGCTTGGGTGAAGAGTCGCCGCGTGCATTGTTCTTCGCCGCATCCCGTCGGCAGATGCTCGATCTGCTGCGCGACCGCACCGACACGAGCGCCACTCTGATCACGATGGCGTCCGCGGCTGCCGACGGGGCTGCATTGGCCGACGCGTGGATGGTGCTCAAGAGCATGGATGCGTATGCGGCGGCCCAATCCGGCGATCGTGCAAGGTGCGCGGGCGCGGCAGACGAGATGGAGGCATTCGGCGTTGCCGAAGGGGTGACGGCGGTATGCGCCGAGGCGGCCTATCTGTTCGCATGTGCGGACGAGCCTGCGCGAGTTCGACGACTGGTCAACATGTTCCAGGGTGAGGTGCTGGAGGAGCTGCCGCGCGACGTCAACTGGCTGCTGACCCTGCAGTGTGTTTTGGAGGCGGCGCTGGCTGTCCGGGAGTGCGCCGTCGTGGGCATCGCGGCCCGCCTGTTGACGCCCTACTCGGGTCGTCCGGTCTTCAATGCGGGCGCGGTCGCGTTCCACGGCGTCACCGACGACACGCTGTCCCGCGCTGCAGATCTGTGCGGTGACGCCGACACCGCTGCCAGGCTCCGCGAGCGGGCGCTGTCGACCTACCAGCGCATCGGCGCCCAGTGGTGGCATCGACGGCTTGCGGCTTGGCCGCCCGCGTCTGGTCGATCCGCCGGCGTCGAACCTGTTCATCTGCACCCAGTTCCGGGCGGGCTGTGGCAGATCGGGTCCGGATCAGGGGCTGCACCACTACGGGAGATGCGCGGATTCAGCTATCTTCGGGAACTCGTGGGCCACCCCGGGGAGCAGATCCCGGCGCTCGATCTCGCCGGTGGTGGGACCGGTGTCGTCGTGCAGCCGGCACTGGACGCTGCCGTCGATCACCAGGCGGTCAACGCCTACCGACAACGTCTTCGCGACCTGGATACCGAGCTGGACGAGGCCGACCAGTGGTCCGATCTCGGCCGCCTGGAAAGCGTCCGGGCCGAGAAGGACGCGTTGCTCAGCGAACTCGCGCGCGCCGCCGGGCTGCACGGCCACGTCCGGCTCAGGGGTTCGACTCACGAGCGGGCTCGGGTTGCGGTGAAGAAAGCGATCACGGCGGCCATCGGCCGCATCGCCACAGTCGACCCAGCGCTGGCCCGACACTTCGACGCGTCCATTCGCACCGGGCTGCAATGCGCCTACGAGCCGACGCCATCTGAACAGACCCGGGAATGGATTCTGGGCTGAGTCCGGCCACGGCGGCAGGCAGCGATGGCTGTCTGGGCCGGAAGGACGACATCGTCCGTGTCGCCGACCTGCCAGGCTGAGCGGCACCGCCTGTTGGGATGTCAGCCCTGCAGGTAGCGCATCACCGCGAGCACCCTGCGGTGGTCGTCGGGATCCGGTGGCAGGCCAAGGGTCTGGAAGATCAGCGCGATACTGCGGGCCACCGCCTTCTCGGTGACGAACAGCTCGCGGGCAATGCGGGCGTTGCTGAAGCCCTGGGCCATCAATTGCAGGACCTCGAGGCGGCGGGGCGTCAGTTGGGCGACCCCCTGGTCGCGGTTGTCCCTGACTTCCCGCCTGACCATCGAGGAGATCACTTCGGGATCGATGCTGGATCCACCCGCCGCTACCCGGTTCACGGACTCGAGGAAATCGTCCAGGTCCATCACCCGGCGCTTGAGCAGATAACCGATGCCGTTGGCCCCGAGGGACAGCAACTCCACCGCCCCGGCGGGGTCGACGTGCTGGGAGAGCACCAGGATCGCCGTGGCCGGGAACTCCTGCCGGATCTGCAGCGCCGCGACGAGTCCCTCATCGGTGTGGGTTGGTGGCATTCGGATGTCGGTGACCACCAGCTCCGGTCGGTGCGCTCGGACCTTCCCGATCAGGTCGTCCAGGTCACCGGCGAGCGCGACGACCTCGTACTCCTCCTCGGCCAGGATCCGCGCGATGCCCTCCCGCAGGAGCACCTCGTCCTCGGCGATGATCACGCGCATGCGAACTCCGCCCGCAGGGTGGTGCCCATGCCAACCGCGGATCGCAGGGTGAGACTGCCGTCCAGCGCCGCGATCCGATCCTGCAGACTGCGCAGGCCGAATCCGGAGTCGATGTGCTCGACGCCGACTCCGTCATCGGCGACGGTGATGGTCAGCCGATCTACCTGTGTATCGATGGTGACCGACACCGTCTGCGCAGCAGCATGTTTGGCGGCGTTGGCCAGGGCCTCCGCGACGATGAAGTAGGCGGTGGTTTCGACTTCTGCCGCCATCGGTGGCAGCGGCCGGTTCACCTGCAGCCGGACCGGCATCGCCATCCGGTCGGCCAGTGCGGTGATGCCGCCTTCCAGTCCACGCTCCTCCAGCGCAGCCGGCATGATGCCGTGCACCAGCGACCGGAGATCGTCGAGCAGCAACCGGAGTTGCTGGCTCATCTCCTGCGCCAGCGACCGGACGAAGGCGGGGTCGCCGGCCTTTCGGCCGATGCGCTGAGCGTCGATGCCGATCACCACGATCCGCTGTTGGGCGCCGTCGTGCAGGTCGCGCGCGATCCGACGACGCTCGGCATCGGCGGCGATCACGATGCGCCGGCGGGATTCCCGCAGTTGCGCGGCGGCGGCGTCCCGCTCTTGTACGGCCGCGCGCAGATCGACGACCATGCCCTGATTCCTGATCGCGAGGGCCAGTGGCGCTGCGACGCCGGCAACCAAATCGGTGTCGGCGGTCAGCCTGTGGTCATATCCCAGGCCGCCAACCGGTTTCCCCTGGTCCCCGATCGGCCACCAACCGGCCTGCCCGGGCTGCTTTCTCGACGGTGTTCCGTCGCTGTCCAGGAACCGGTCCGGGGCCTCGTCAGATGCCCAGAACACCCTCGCCGTGCTGTCGCCGAGCGCGTTGACCATCAGCTCGTCCAGCAGCGCCGGATCCGCAGAGGCCTCCGAGATGCCGCGTGCCACCTCATCGACCTCGCCGGCCCGGCCGAAGGCGCCGGCCAGCATGCCGACGAGGAAGGCGACCGGAAGCAGCGAGACCGCGACGACCTGGACGAGCGCGACCGCGGCGGCGACGGCCGGATCGGGCCCGGTATGCAGCACGGCCACACACCCTGCGATGACGACGATCGCAGCGCACCCGTAGCCGGTGAACGGGGCGAGCTGCCGACGGACCAACGCCGGTGCAGCGGACAACCGGCGACCCGTCAGGACGAAGACGACGGCCATCAGACCCACCCCGATGACCGCCTGCACATTCCAGATGGCGGTCGCCAGGCCCGGGTCAGAGGTGAGGTGCTGCGGATACTGGAACGCGAGCGCGACGATGTAGGCGGCGATGACGGTCGCCCGGGCGGCGGTCCCGATCACCCGTCCCGACGGGAACGCCACCAGCAGATGCAGCAGCATCGCCAGCGGAAGCGATTGCAGCGCAAGGCCGATGGTCTGCAGCGTCGGGATCGAATCGTCATCCATCCCGGACAACAACAGTGCCACGGCAACGAACACCAGCAGCCGGCCCATCCGGTTGTGTGGACGGCGGTGCCAGGCGATGAGGCCGGTCACCGAGAACGCCGCCACCGCCACCCCGTCCATCACCGATGCGGCTGCGACCGGGGAGGTGGACGGCACCGCCAGTTCGACGACGACAAGAATCGCGAGCAGACCGCCGACCGTGAGCAGGGCGTCTCGCACACTGGTGCCGGTCGGGTGGCGGGGCTGCTGGTGGTGGTCCGCCGCCGGTGCCTCGGCCGGGTGCGCGAATTGTCCGGTTGGTGCCGTCACCAGATCAGCATCCACGGCCGACGGCGCCTGCGTGCAGCGCCGGCGTGGCGTGTCGCAAGGCATCCCTTCGCTGTTCAGACCCGGCCTCGCCGGGCGCTGCCGCCCTCCCGGGCACATTTCGGCTCGACCGCACAGCGCGGACGGTCACCGCACCGGGCAGTGGTCAAGACCCGGCGGCATCTTCCGGATTCACGACCCGGAAGACCGGGTACCGCGGCGCGATGCGCAGCAGCGTCTCATCCGATGCGCTCGCGTCGACGCCGTCGAAGAACACGCCCACCTCGAACTTCCAGCGCCGCAGGTACGGCCGCAGGACGGCCGGCTTCTCCTCGTTTGCCAGCTCCACCGCGCGGAAGGGCTCGATGCGACGGCCCAGCCGCAATTCACCGCCACCGGCCACCCTGATGTTGCGGACCCACTGGGTCTGCCCGCGTGGCGCCACGATGTAGCGCTGTCCGTCGACGGTCAGCAGATTGACCGGTGTGGTGCGGAGCTCGCCGCTGCTGCGCCCGCGCACCCCGAGCTCGCGGCTTCCGAGAATGCTGATGCCGCTACGCGCCAGCCATGCGACAACGGCATTGAACACCTTGGTCGTTCGTCCCGGTGCCTGGTACGTCTGCCGCTGGTCCTTCGTCATTCGTGCCCTCCTTCGATCATCGATGGCACATCGAGAGCACCGCTCTCGCTGTAGAGCATCATTCACCATCCAGTCGGTTGTCAAGAGCGGTGCTCGCGTTTGTGACCGATGCTCGCGTATCCTTGGCGGATGACCGCACCGCTGAGTGCCAGGGCCGTCGCCCGTCGAGAGTTGACCGCTGCCATCACGGCGGAGGCCAGGCGGCAGTTGATCGAGCACGGTCCCGACGGCCTGTCGCTGCGCGCGGTTGCCAGGTCGCTCGGGATGGCGTCATCGGCGGTCTACCGGTACTTCTCCAGCCGGGACGAGTTGCTGACCGCATTGATCGTGGAGAGCTACACGGCGCTGGGTGATGTGCTGGAGGCGGCCGCCGAACGGTCACCGCGGGGGAGCGTCAGAAGGCGCTGGCTGGGAGTGTGCCGGGCGGCGCGGGACTGGGCGAAGGCCCATCCACACGAATACGCCTTGCTGTACGGCTCACCGGTGCCCGGCTACCAGGCTCCGCCCGACACCGTCGATCCGGCAGCCCGCATTCCGCTGGCACTGTTCGCGCCGCTGCGGGATGCGTGGCGCGCAGGGGGCATCTCCGTTGCCCCTGACAGACCGCTGCCGGTCCGGCTCCGGCGGCAACTCGAGCCGGTGGCCGCCGCTCTTGCGCCCGACATCCCACCGGCCGTTGTCGCCGGGGCCATCAGCGCCTGGGCGCAGCTGTTCGGCATGATCAGTTTCGAGTTGTTCGGTCACTTCGTCGGCAGTGTCGACCCTGCGGACGACTTCTTCGAATTCGAGATCGCCGCACTGGCAGACAGGCTCGGTCTGCGGAGCCCGGCGGGCTGAGCAAGCCCACCTGCTCGCACGTCGACCGTCACAGGATGTTGATGGCCCGCGCGATCACGAGTGCGGCCAGAGCCAAGGACACGATCGACTCGAAGATCATCATCAGCTTGGCCCATACGCGGACGGCCGACACATCTGTGGGACTGAACGCCAGTGCGGTGTTGAACGACAGTGCCAGATAATCGGGGAAAGTCGGATACCAGGACGCCGATACATATTCTCGCATGTTCATTTCCGGGAAGATGAAGGCAGGCTGGATGGGTCTCGACGCCGCGGCCCTGGACGCGGCGCCTCCGTCGTCCAGATCCCAGTACCACAGCGCGAACGAGATCACGTTGTTGAGCCAGATGCATCCACCGATGATCAGCAATTGGCTGGCGGTGGTGAAGGCCGCGTCCTCGAAGATGCCGGCCACCAGTTGGACAGCGGCGGCCGCATTGACCAGGGTGATCAGCCCGAACATCAACAGGGTGGTGATCCGCAGCCAGCGGCGTTGCCGGTCGATCCGGCCCGGGTCGCCGACGATCAGTATCACCAGGAAGATCACCAGCAGGAGTGGGTAGACAAACCGCGGCAGGGCGCGGAAATCGTCGAGCACGACTTCCTGCAATACGCCAACGGTGACCACCGCGGCGGCCATCGGCCAGCGCTGTTCCCCCTCGCGGCTCCCGGCCGCCCTGGCAACGGACTGTTCGCCAGGCGGCTTCGGTGTGCGGTCATCACTGCCCGCCGGTTGCGGTTCGTCGGGAACACTGCTCATTCCGCCATCCTGCTGTCCATCGAGCCGGGAAGCACGCGGGCGCGCCCCGGGAGGCCTGCTGCGATCAACGAAACAAGCGACGACCGGCGCCGGTGGGCTATGACCCTGCCGTCGGCCCGACTGGTGTGGTCCACCCCTTGGGCCTCCAGGCCGTGATCACTTTGGCGACAGCGGCGACCAGGAACAGCTGACCCAGCACGGCCTCGAGGACCGCCATGGTCTGGCCTGGATTCGAGGCCGGGACGAGATCTCCGTAGCCGGTGGTGGTGAGTGTCACGAAGCTGAAGAACAGGACCTGGGCGGTATCGCCCGGACCGGCTGCTCCGAAGAAGGGAGTCGGTTGCAGAATGCCGATCGCCCGGTAGGCGAATGCGAAGAACATGCCGACCAGCAGGTAGCCGGTGATCGCACCGAGCACCGTTTCCCGATCGACCGTGCGATGGGAATCGATGTCGCGGACGACGAAGATGGGCGCGATCAGGTAGAGGAGCCCGCTCGCTGCGAAAGCCAGCGCCACGAATTTTCCCGGGACGACGACGAATGCCTCGACGACCGCCAGCGCAGCCACCGCGACCAACGCGATGAGCGCCCAGAGCCGGACAGGGTCGGGGCGCGTGGGCGGCATGCAGAGTCACCCAGGCAGTGGCGATCTGAACTCCCAGCACCAGGGAGTGACCCGGCCTTGCGGGGAACGAGACAGCGGCCAGGTAGGTGGCGACAACGAGAAGAAGGACGAGACCGTAGCTGTTCACCGAGAACAGCCGTTTCCGCGAAGGTGGGACGGGGAGTGTTCGGGTGGCTTTCGGTGGTCGTCGTCGGTCATCTTCATCCGTTCGATCACATGCTGTCGGTCGGCGATGAGCACCGCATTTTCGTCATCGAATCATGATCCCTCTCGCCGAGCGGAGAGGCCCGTTTCCGTGGTATTTCCGCGGTGTTGATCGCGTCTTCGGCTTCCTGGTGCGAATGTGCTTTCAACTCGGCCCCGTCCGGATATGTTGAATGCCACGTGAGATGGTCGCTTGGTCGCTGCTGCCGCGTATCGACATGGTGTCGGACGGATGAGCGGGAAGGCCTGCGGACTTCAGCTGTTGCCGCAGCAACACACCGGTCCACTTCACGTCTGTTGACGCTGAAGGGCCTGTCGACAAGGAGTTCGAAGATGTCAGCAACAGTCGGTGCTCGGAGTACAACAGGTCGATCGACTGCAGTAGCTCTGCTCATAAGCTGTATCTCGCTGTCGGCATCCGCATGCGGAACGACAACGATCGCGGTGCGCCGGCGACGACGACCCAGGCCTCTGCATCCTCAGCGGATCCTGTTGCGGTCGCGCAGGATCGAATGACACGGCGCAAGCCGGCGTGACGGCTGCTGAGCAGACACTTGCGGCTGCGCGAGAGGAGTTCTGCGGCACCGCGAAGGACTATGTCGAGACGCTCGACCGATACGGCCGGGTGTTCACCGACGCGTCCGCGACGGTGTGCAGACGCTGGGGGCTGATCTGGTGGCACCTCGGGATCAGGTTGTGACGGCCGCTGGGGCAGTTCGGACGGCCAACAACGATCTTGCCGGAGCGGAACAGGATCTCGTCGATGCGCAGGCCGCTTTGGCCGGCACTGTCGCGAGCGCTTCCAGTGTCCCGGCCGCTTCGACGACTCCGAGTACGGTGACGACCCCGGCCCTGCTTGCCGACGCGACGATCGAACGCGTCCAGCAGGCCGAAGAGGATCTTGCGCGTACGTCGCGCGGGATCAACACCGAAACCGCTGTGACCGACGCCGGGGCTGCCTACAATTCGGCTGCGCTCGCGCTGGAAGCAGACAGTTGTGACGACCTGATCGGCTGGACCGTGTCACCGGAATGACAGTGGCGCTACGCTCGTCGACGGCTCGTTTCGTCTGATCTCCGCCGCATTGCCCGGAGTACTTGGGCCACCCCGATGACGACGACCGCCGTCAGCAGGAAGGAGCTGACGTCGGACGAGCCCTTGCGGTTGTGCCGCGCTGCCCAACTCGGCGCGGCAGTGATCGTGGCCTGCATCGCCTTGACTCGCAGTGGCGTGAAGTAGTAACGACGCGGCTGGACCGTGGTCAGGGCCGCCGACCTCGCCCATGACCTCTTGGACGACTTCTCCTTGTGGACCTCGTTTGAAGGCATCGTGTGAACCTTTCAGGTTGCCCGACTCGTCGACAAGGGTTGGTTGCCACGCTCAGTCGTTCGGGGCGAGCCACACACCCGACGAGCCGACGGTGTGGATCTGGAAAAAGCCGACTGCGGCATCCAGTTGACGGCGACGACCGGACCGGCGTTGGTTCAGGTGACACCCAAGAAGACACTGCTGTCAGTATGTTCTCTCTGGCCGCGCAGCACCCGCTCCGGTTATCGCCAGAGGCATCGATTGGCATTCGGCCATTTCTCTACTCCGTCGCCGGTTTCGTCCAACGAAAAGGACGACCATGCCGAGGACATCTGCGGAACAGGCTCGGTCTCGCGCTCAGACGTAGCACGCGCAAGGAAGCCGCGGCGCTGCACGCGCTGGAAACCAGCGGCGCAAGGATGTGGGGGCGGTCGGTTCGCCGGCCGCCCCATTACTTCGCCCCGACATGGACGCCGGTCGGCCCTTCGCCATTCATAGATCGCTATTCTTGGATGGGCTCTTGGATCAGCCGGTGTCCGTACTCAGGGTCGTCCATTCAGTTCCCGTCTGCGCCCGGTACGCGCGGATCGCCTCGGACACCGTCTGGTAAAAGTGCTGCGGGTTGATCGTGTCGGTCAGTTCATATCGTTCGACCTTGCGACGCACCGACGTCTTCATCTCGGCGAAGACAAGGCTGGTCCCGCGCGCGTTGAGGGTCTTGTCCAGGTCTTCGAGCATGTCGGCTGCCGTGGTGTCGATGTCGACGATCGGCTCCGCGGCGACCACGATCCAACGCACCTCCGCGTCGCCTTCGGCAAGCCGTAGCACCGAGTCCCGGAAGGTGTTGGCATTGGCGAAGAACAGTGGGCCGTCGAAGCGGTAGATCACCAGACCGGGGAGCTGAGAGGCCGGACCGTGCACCGCGGTGTCGTGGTATCCGGCGATACCGTCGACCCGGCCCAGGACCGCCTGGTACGGCCGCCAGGACCGCCGGAAGACGTCCAGGATCGACAGGCCAACAGCGAGCGCAATGCCGGGCAGCACCCCGAGGAGTGCCACCCCGAGGAAAGCCGCTGTGGCGAGCCAGAAGTCCGCTTTCCGTTGGCGCCAGAGCCGTCGCATCCCTGCGAGGTCCGCCAGTGAGATCGACGCTGCGATGACGACCGCCGCCAACGTCGGTTGAGGCAGGTTCCGCAGCAGCCCGGGTACGAACAGCAGCATCAGCAAGATTGCCGTCGCACCGACCACACCCGTCACCTGGGTTTTGGCGCCGTTCTGGGTAGCGACCGCCGTGCGGGATCCGCTGGTACTCACCGGGAAGCCCTGGAAGAAGCCGGCAGCGATGTTCGCCGCTCCGATGCCGATCATCTCCTTGTCCCCGTTGATCCGGTCACCACTGCGGGCAGCAAACGCCGACGCCGTCGAGATGGTGTCGGTGAGCGACACCAGAGCAATTCCGAGGGCGCCGGCGAACAGCAGCAACAGGTCACCCACCGGAACGGTCGGGATGGTGAACGGCGGAAATCCCTCTGGCAGCGGCCCGACGACGGAGACGCCGCGATCGACGAGGTCGAACACCGAGACGGCCAGGATGGCCAGAACGACGGCGACCAACACGCCGGGTATCCGCGGCAGGAACCGCTGGAAGAGCAAGATCAGCGCGAGGCAGCCGATGCCCACAGTCAGCGCTGCAGGCACCGTCTTCCCGTCTGTCAGTCCGGTGAGGAATCCGGATGCCTCAGCGATGAGGCCGTCGGCGTCGACGGAGAAGCCGAACAACTTGGGCAGTTGCCCGATGATGATCGTCAGCGCCAGGCCGTTCATGTAACCGATCTGGGTCGGCTTGGACAGCAAATCCGCCACGAAGCCCAGGTGCAGGACGCCGGCGAGCACGGTGATCGCACCGACCATCAACGCCAGCAGCGAGGCGTACGCAACAGCCTTGCCTGGATCACCGTTGGCGGCGACCAACGGGATGATGCAGGCGGCGATCATCGGACCGAGAGACGAATCCGGACCCAGCACGAGCACCTTCGACGGGCCGAAGACGGCGTATCCGACCAGGCAGAGGATCGAGGTGTACAGGCCGGTGATGGGTGGCAAGCCCGCCAACTCGGCGTAGGCCATCCCCTGCGGTACCAGCAGGGCGGTCAGGATCAAGCCGGCTACGACGTCCTTCCGTAGCCACCGCGGCCGGTAGGAGCGCAGGACCGTGACGCCGGGCACGAAGGAGGTGGTCGATTGCCGCACTGCCATGCCGTCCCTCTTTCCGATCGCGCAGATCTGCGCGACGTTCACTGCAGTTCTCCCGGCCGGCCGGTCCGGGAACTTTCCCCGGCCAACGTCCGGTTCGAGGTGCCGTTTCACCGGTACAACCGGCTTGACGTTAAGGGGCTCGAGCCACTGCTGACCTCACCTCGGACGGATGAATTTCGCGCCCCCGAGACCACCCCCGCAGCGGCTCACTGGAAGATGGCCTGGCGGAACTCCTCTCGCTTCTCGCAGGCCGACTTGATTCGCTTCAGTTGCTCGTCGGTGCACTCCAGATCGAAGACGTCGCAGATGAAGTCGGGCAGGTCGGGTCGGTAGTCGTGCGCCCAGGATCGATAGCTTCCGGGGATCTGCGCGTTTTTCATGTCGATCATGGATTGGTAGAAGGTCGTCACCAGGCGCCAGCGCAGGCTCGACGGGATTCCTCTGGGTGAACAACCGGGCACCTGTTGTTGAGGTGGTCGTCGCAGACCGAGCCAGGCCGGCCGGCGGTTGATCAGGTCTGGGCCGAACTTCGTGACGCCGTCGTTGTCGTGGCTGAGCAGCAGATAGCGCACGTGCTCCTTGCGTTCCTCACCCAGGTCGCAGAATTGTTCGTAGTCGTTGACCATCGCAACAAGGCTCTTGTCCACCTCCGGGCGTGGCACACCGGTCACCTCGTGCATCCAAGCGCTGCCCGCTGGGGTACCCACCCACAGGGCCCGGTCGATACCGAGCGCCTCAGGACCCAGCGTTCCCCACCCAATGAGCACATTCTGGCTGGTCAACGCGCCCAGGGACTCGCCGAACAGCACCACTTTCGGCCTGTCCTCCGGGCGCATGGCCCGAACCCGCTCGAAGATGCGCAACCACAGCAGGCGGTTCTGTTCCCGTGCTGCCTCGACCTTTCCCAGGGACAGTGGCGAGGGCCGTTTGGAGTACTGCAGTGTCACGCTCGCGACGTCGCCACGGGTGAGGTACTGCACGCACGCGGTCGCCACGTAGTTGACGTAACCGGTCCCGGTCGGCGAGATGAGCATCAACAGCGAACGTGACCACGCGTCCGTGCGATCCATCTCGTCGAGCGCCAGTTGGACTCGTTCGGCCGGTGTCGGGGCGCTGTCGAGCCCGACAAAGATCTGCACCGGCGTGGCCCTGGGATCTTCCTGCATCACCGTCCTGATCGACAGGTCCGGCCGTGCGTGGCCGGCGACGTCCGTGGGGCGATCGAGCAGCGGCTCGGGACGGACGTAGGCGATGGCGTGCCGGCGGCCCTCCCGGCCCAGCGTCTCCCAGCGAACAAGGCTGGCCGGATCCCCGCTGACCGTCGGGCCGGTCCACACCCCGGCTGCGGTCTCGTTGATCGACTTCTCGAATTTCGTGGTGCCCGCCTCGATGTCGCGCATTGCACGGCCCCACAGGTGATGCGTCCCCACTCCGACCGCAGAGACGATCGCCACATGCCCGACGCGCCGCCAGAAGTCCTCTGATCCTGGCAATGCGCGGCTGCCCACGCCGCCGAGGATCCGCGCGATCCATCCCTCTGCCGCGGCCCCGCCGGCCAGGGTCAACACGATGCCGGTGGCGGCCGCCAATCCGGCCAGCGGGCTCGCCGTTGCAGGGTCGGTGGGGTGGTCCGTCGGCGACTTCCGCTGCCGCAGGCCCTCGACGACGGCGGCGATCAACAATCCGGCCGGCACGCCGACCGGCAGGCGCGCCAGCCGTCCCTTGGCACCGATCCGGTCGTCCAACAATTTCGTGCCGGCGAGGGCGCCGGTGAGCACAGTTGCGCCTGTGCCGGTGACACCCAGCCGGATCGCAGCCTGCCGGATGGACGCGCGCCACGCGGTGTCGTCGTCCCGGAAATGCAATGCCGCCGCAACGCCGAAACCCACCGGCACAGCAAGGATGTCCAGCAGCAGCGTGGCCGCCTGCGTCCGCTGACGAGCCGACCAGTTGCTGGGGAAGGGCAGGATCGGGGCCAACGCCCGAGCACCGATGTCGATCCCGTCCTGAGCAAGGACGGAGGCGATGTACTGGGTGACACTCGACAGGCCGGTGATGATGCCCTGGTCCACCCAGGTCCGCTCGGACAGTGACGGCGCGAACGTGCCCGGCACCGTCGCTGAGGCCACCACGAGACCGACTTGCGGTCCGCGTCCTACGATCTCGTGCCCGTTCATCGATGTGCCGTTCATCAACTGCCCCTCAGCCCAGCACAATACCGTCGGCGGATCCGGACGATTTCGGGTCGGGCAATCGCATCATCCGGAATGAATTGAACAGGCCGATCAACCCCGCGAGGATCGGGATGAGCAGAGCCACCTGCAGGGCCAATGGCCGCGCCTCGGTGTTGATCCTGATGATTTCTGCCTTGACGTCGGCAGGCTGACCGACCAGTTGGGCCTCGAGCTGGGTATTGCTCATGATCTCGGCATCGTTCTCCAGAGCCGTGGCGACCTGCTGCTGCTCCGTCGGCGCCAGGACGGTGCTGGACTCGGCCATGCTGGTGAAGGCGAAGGACAGGGTGGCCAGCATGATGGCGCCGGCGAAGGCGAGGCCGAAAGACAGGCCGAAGGATCCTGCCGCTGAGTTCACCCCGGCCGCCTCGCTGACCCGTTCTTCCGAGATCGGGGCGAGCGTGTAGTTGTTCAATTGCGAGACGAGCAGGCCCAGCCCGGTGCCGGCGACCACCAGCGGCAGCAGCAGATACCAACCGGAATCGGCCCGCGGCACGATCGGGATCAGGATCACCAGACCTGCGGTGAGAAGTGCGAAGCCCCACCGGATGATGCCGGCCGGGCGCCGCTTGCCGGCCTTCTTCCCGGCCAGCAGGGCCACTGCGAACATGGTCAACGACAGCGGTGCCAGGGACAACCCGGCCTGCATGGCGTTGTACTCCAGCACCATCTGCAGATAGATCGGCAGCGCGATCATGGTGCCGCCCAGGGCGATCTGCTGCAGCATCTGCTCCGAGATCCCGAATCGGAACACCTTGGACCTGAACAGATCCGGGTCGATCAGGGCCGCCTTCTGTTGGCGTTTGCGATGCACGAGCCAGAACCCGAAGCCGGCCATCGCGGCGGCGCCCACGACCAGCAGCGCGCCGACCGCCTCGCCGCCTTCCTGCCACACCAGGATTCCCAGGACGATGCCGCCCATGCCGAAGACCGAGAGAATAGCGCCGATGACGTCGATCTCCCGCGGCCCGGTGTACGCGACGTCCTTCACCAGCGAGATACCTGAGAGCACGACGGCGATGATGACGACCTCGAGCAGGAATCCCACCCGCCAGGACAGGAACGTGGTGATGAAACCGCCCAGCAGCGGTCCCACGGCAGCTGCGACGGCGGCGGCAGCGCCCACCAACGCATAAACCTTCTTCTGCGCGGCGCCCTCAAAATTGCCATGGATCAGGGATTGCATGGCGGGCAACAACAATGAGGCTCCCAGGCCGCCGATCACGGCCCAGAAGATGATGATCGCGGTCAGCCCCTGCGCGAGGGTCATGGCGAGCGCTCCGACGGCATAGGCAAGCAAGCCGATCACGTAGGCCCGCTTGCGCCCGATGAGATCGCCGACCTTGCTGCCGATCAGGATGAATGCCGCCGACACCAGCGCCTCCAGGGCGATGGCCGATTGCACGCCGCTGACGGTGGTGTCCAGATCCTTGACCACCGCCGAGATCGACACGTTCATCAGTGATGTGTCCACCACGAGGACGAACATCGCCATGGCCAGCAGGATCGCCAGCCGCCGATTCAGCGGGGCCTCCACTGCACCTGTACTGCCTGCCTCCTGTGCCATGACGCGCCTCCTCCGCGGGACACTGCCACGCCGGACGCCCTGGCAACTCGCCCGAAACGTATGAGAGTGGGCGATCCTCAGAACGGCGTCGGGATCAACTTGAGCGGCAGGTCCGGGTCGCGGTAGTTGCCCTTCTTCTGCCGCTTGGGCAGGGTCACCGGGCTCTTCTCGAGTGGTTCGTACGGAACCTGGCTGAGCAGGTGGCTGATGATGTTCAACCGAGCCCGCTTCTTGTCGTCGGCATTCGCGACAAACCAAGGTGCCCAGGCGGTATCGGTCGCAGCGAACATGTCGTCGCGTGCGCTGGAGTAGTCGTACCAGCGGCCGTAGGACTTGAGGTCCATGCCCGAGAGCTTCCACACCTTTCGGGGGTCGTCGATCCGGCTCTTCAACCTGCGTGTCTGCTCATCTGCGCCGACCTCGAGCCAGTATTTGAGCAGGATCATCCCGGAATCGACCATTGCCTTCTCGACGCCGGGCGCCATGTCCAGAAAGCGCTGGACCAACGCCGGGGGCGTGAAGCCCATCACCCTTTCCACTCCTGCGCGGTTGTACCAGGACCGGTCGAAGATGATGACCTCGCCAGCGGCGGGCAGGTGGGGGACGTAGCGTTGGATGTACATCTGGGATTTCTCCCGCTCGGTCGGCGCCGGCAACGCGACCACTCGGAAGACGCGTGGACTCACTCGTTCCACGATCCTCTTGATGGTCCCGCCCTTGCCGGCGGTGTCGCGGCCCTCGAAGACGATGCAGACCCTGGCGCCGGTGGATTTCACCCATTGCTGCATGGCGACCAGTTCTGCCTGCAAGATGGCCAATTCCGCTTCGTAGGCTTTGCGGCCCAGCTTGTCCCGACTCTTGACCTGCTTGACCGATGGTTCTTTCCTGGACATGTCGTTCCCTCCGGTCGGCGTTGTGCGATCAATACTTCATCGGCCGGTCGGCGCCAGGGCGCGGTCCGGTGCGGTCACGTGGGGCGCGTCGGCCACCACCGGCGCCGGGATGCGTCGCCGGCGGATCCATTTGGCCACCTCGACGACGAAGGGCAGGATCAATGCCAGCCCAACGCATTCCAGCCATTGCGGGCCGGTCAGTGATGTCGTGGACAATGCGGCCTGCAGCCCCGGCAACTGGGTCGCAAGGATGATCAATGCCACCGGAATCAGCGAGATCGCCAGTGCCTGCAGTAGTGGTGCGGTGAGGCCACTGGTGGGGTCGCGCCGGTTTGTCAGGGCGTTGAAGACCGTGCCGAGGCCCATCACCACGAAGGTCATCGTCACCGAGATGCTGGCAGTCGTGACACTCGGCTCGTCCGGTCCGGTCACCAGCGGAATCAATGCGGCGCCGAAAAGCGCTGCGGCATAGATGATCCAGAAGACGATCGCGGTCCAGTTGGTGATCGGCACTTTTGGATCCCGCGGTGGACGATCCATCACGTCCGGGTCGCCGGGGTCCAGGGTGATGACGACGACGCCCGCGGAGGTGGCGAAGAAAAGCAGATACAGCACCATGGTCGGGGTCAACGCGACGCCCTCGTTGATGTCGAATGCCGTGGCGGCGAGAAACAGCATGACCAGTGCCAGCAATTGCGTCATCTGGAATCGAACATAGGAAACGATTTTGGCGTACACCCGGCGGCCGAGCTCGACGGCGTGCACGAGGGTGCCGAAGTTGTCGTCGGTCAGGATCATCCGGGCGGCCTGCTTGGTGACCTCGCTGCCGCTGCCCATCGCCACGCCGATGTCGGCCTGCTTGAGCGCGGCCGCGTCATTGACCGCGTCACCGGTCATCGCCACGATCAGACCTTGCTGTTGCATGACGCGGGCGAGCCGCAGCTTGTCCTCGGGGGACACCCGCCCGAACACGTGCAGCTCGGGCAGTCGGCGCTGCAGATCCTCGTCGGACAGCGCCTGCAGTTCGGTGCCGCTGATCGCCCCCGCGCCGAGCCCGAGCGTCTCACCGATCGCCCGTGCCGTCACCGCGTGGTCACCGGTGATCATCCGCACATCGATTCCCGCACGGAGCGCCGTCTGCACGGCGGCCTTGGCCTCTTCCCGGAGCGGGTCGATGATGCCGACCATCCCGACGAAGGCAAGGTCGTTGGTCAGCGACATGGGGTCCTCACGCATTGCCGTGAGCTGGTCATTGTCGACCAGCCGAGCCGCGAAAGCCAGGACACGCAAACCTTTCTCGCCCATCCTGGCATTCGCTGCCTCGATGTCCGCGCGCACCTGATCGATGGGCACCTGGCTGCCGCTCAGCGGACCGCCGGCCATGGTGCACCGGGCCAGCACGACATCCGGGCCGCCCTTGACCAGTTCGATGACCTGTTCGGTCGGGTCGTTCGGCACGTGGTGGAAGGTGGCCATGAATTTGTACTCGGAGTCGAACGGAACCTCGCCGATACGTGGGTACGCCCGCCGGGTCTCCTCCGCATCGACACCGAGCTTGGCGGACAGCACCACCAGGGCCGCCTCGGTCGGGTCGCCCACGACGGACCCGTCGTCGGCAACCGTCGCATCGCTGTCCAACACCAACCCGAGCGCCAGTCGGCTGAAATCCGGCACCGGTGCGCCGGCCACGGACAGGATGGCACCGGTCTTGCGGTAGCCGGCTCCTTCGACCGTGAACCAGGAACCGTTCGAGTAGATGGTGGAGACCATCATCTGATTCATCGTCAGAGTGCCGGTCTTGTCGGTATTGATGGCACTTGTGGCGCCCAGGGTCTCCACGTCGGTCAGGTTCTTGACCACGGCCTTGGCCGCGGCCAATTGCTTGGCGCCGTAGGACAACATTCCCGAGACGAACGCCGGCAGGCCGGTGGGGATGGCAGAGATGGCCATCGCGGTACCGAGCAGCAACAAGTCGCTGATCGGCACTCCCCGCACCAACCCGACGATGACGATGAAGGCCACCGCGCTCCACGCGATGATGCCCAGGACGCGGGTGAGCGTGTCGAGTTCCTTTTGCAGCGGCGACCGGGTTCTGGTCACCGACGTCAGCATGGTGGCGATCTGCCCCATCTGCGTGTCCATGCCCGTGCCGGTCACCACCATGGTGGCCGTGCCGCGGGTCACGGAGGTGTTCTGGAACAGCATGTTCGCCCGGTCGCCCAGTGCGACGTCCGCCGACGGCAGCGTGGTCGTGTCCTTCGGAACAGGTGCACTCTCACCGGTCAGTGCTGCTTCCTGGACCTCCAGCGTCGCCGACCGGAGGATCCGCCCATCGGCAGGGACGATGTCGCCCGCCTCGACCTGGACGAGATCACCTGGTACCAGATCCACTGCAGGAACCAGGGCGAGAACCCCGCCGCGGACGACCTTCGCCTGAGGCACCTGCAGGTTCGAGAGCGCATCCACGCTGGCCCTGGCCTTCAATTCCTGCCGGGACCCGAGCACCACGTTCAGCAGGATCAACAAACCGACGATGATCCCGGTGGAGAGCTGGCCGATCACGATGCTCACCACGGTCACCGCGATCAGCATGATGTTCATCGGATCTCGGAGCTGCGCCAATGCGACAGCGAGCATCGACGGCGGCTTCTCGCCGGTGATCCGATTGGGACCGTGCCGGGACAACCGTGACGACACCTCGGCCGGGGGCAACCCTGACGTCGGATCGGAGCCCAACGCGCTCGCAACCGCAGCGGCGTCCCGGGCGAACGGCGGCGTCGCCTCGGCGTCCGTGCCGGTCCCGCTGCCCGAACTGTGATCGGAAAACGACTGTGTCGCTTTTGTGCTCACGCGATGACGATAGCCAGCCCGCTGCCGTCCCGCTGTGCTGAGCTTGGCGAATTACCCGGTCAGATCCGCGGTCGCATGGAGGCGACCAAGGGGCAGGTGAACGGATCTCCCGCGCGCAGCCCCACCATGTTGAGGTAGCGCACCACGATCGCGTACGACTTGCCGAGCGTGGTCTCGGTGTAGGACACGCCGTTCTCGATGCAGAACGGCTTGATGATCTTCTGCGCCCGACGAAGGTTCGGCCGCGGCATGCTCGGGAAGAGGTGGTGCTCGATCTGGTAGTTGAGGCCGCCCATGGCGAAGGTGGTGAAACGGTTGCTGATGATGTTGCGGCTCATCAACACCTGTCGGCGCAGGAAGTCCACTTTGGCATCGGGCGGCAGGATCGGCATTCCCTTGTGGTTCGGCGCGAAGGTGCAGCCGAGGTACACGCCCACGACCGCGACCTGCAGGCCCAGGAACGCGGCCGCCTGCCCCAGGTCCATCACCCAGAAGACCAGCCCGAGGTAGGCAGCCCAGCGGAAGGCCAGGATCGCCATCTCCACCGGTTGCCGCTTGCCGGACCGGCGGGTGACGCTGGTGATGATCGACTGGGCGTGCAGGTTCACACCTTCAAGTGTCAGCAGCGGGAAGAACCACCAGCCCTGATTCCGGCGCAGGAACGCCGCGATCCGGGACCGGCCGGGCTGCTCCTCCTGCGGGTAGAAGTGCAGCACCGACGGCTTGATGTCGGGGTCCTTCCCGATCTGGTTCGGCGCGCCGTGGTGCTTGTTGTGCTTGCCGTTCCACCAGGCCAGGCTCATCCCGCTGAACAGCGTGCCCAGGACGAGGCCGGCCCGTTGGTTGGCCTTGTTCGACTGGAAGATCTGCCGGTGCGCGGCGTCGTGCCCGAGGAACCCGAAGTGCGCGACGACCAGGCCGAGGGCCACCGCGAGGATCAGCTGCAACCAGCTGTTGCCGAGCAGGATCATGCCCGCGACGATCCCGGCCACCGCCAGCATCATCAGCGAGGACTTCACCGCGTAATAGCCGTACCGGCGCTTCATCAGTCCCGCGCTCTGCACCGTCTCCAGCAGTTTCGAGTACTCGGTGGGCGGTCTGGGAGTGCGGGGCTGACGGGTTCTGCTGATTGCGGTGCTCATGGCGGCCTCACATGCGGTGGTGGGGATACCGGGCATCACGGGGTGATCGAAGGAAGCCGGGTATGTACTGACGGTGATCTCACCTCCGGCAGTGAGCCGGCGGTGATCAGAGCGAGGAGTACGACGTACGAAAGCCTGGAACTGCCGTCAGGACGACATCACGGCCGGCCTCTGACGGCATGGTGGGCGGGCCGGGGTCGGTCGGCTTGCAGTGTCGCAGGTGCCCGTGCCTCCCGGGTTGTGCACGGCGCGCAACACAGTCGAGGACGGACGATGGGAGCCGTGACGAAGTCGCGCAGGGAGGTCGCAGTCCGTTTGTCGGCGTCGCCGCCGCCAGGATGTGGATACCTCTCCCGCATTCGTCCCGCCGATTCCGTGAAAGTCGTATTCCGTGAAAGTGCTATTCGTGAAAGTGCTATGGGCAACTGACATTTGCCAGAATCGGCGACTTCCCGAACCTCTGTCACCTTACCCCGGCCGGTCTGCGGTGAAACTTCCCTCTTCCATCGGGGCGACGCCATCGCGATGTCTCGCCCACAGCACCCACTCCTTTGGAAGGGGCCCTTCGACCCTGTTGAGGCGACGCGGGTCGGCGGCATCGTCGTAGTGACGACCGCCGCCGGTCGCGAGGTGGCCAGCAACGAGAAGCAGTTGTGGCCGGAAAGGACAGCACCGTGACGACTTCCCTGCCGCTCGATCATTCCGGACTCGCCGTACTCCCGCGCGAGGAGTGCCTGCGCAGACTGGCCGCCGCCAGGGTGGGCCGGGTGGCCTTCGTCTCCCAGGGGGATCCGGTGATCCTGCCCGTCAACCACGGCATGGACGGCGAGTCCGTGATCTTCCGGACGGCCAACGGATCCAAACTGCTGGCCGGTGACGGCGAGCTGCCGGTGGCCTTCGAGGTGGACGGCTACGACGTCGACCGCCGTGCAGGGTGGAGCGTGCTGGTCCGCGGGGTCGCCGTCACCGTCTCCGACCCGGCAGACATCGCGCGGCTCAATCTGCTCGGCGTCTGGCCATGGGCTGACCTCGTCGAACGCGAGCACTGGGTGCGGATCCGGACCTATTCGGTCACCGGCCGTCAGACGGTGCATCAGGCGCGTTGACCGCCGCGATCGGCTGCTGCCGAGTCGTGCTGCTCGATCGGGTGCTGCCCGATCGGGTGCTGCTGGATCGGGTGCAGTTGGATCGGGTGCTGCGCGATCACCTCCCCGCACCCCGCCTCGTCCAGATCGAAGACCTGACGCGCGCCGTCGACCGGGATGACAGAGACGGACACCGTGGCCGGGTAGAACTCGACCAGGTTGAATGACCCGCTCGCCCAGGTCCTGTCATGGCCGGGCGGACCCAGCGGATCGGTGCGGATGGCGGTGGAACCCGCGACCGCGACAGGCACCCGGTCGAGCATCGCGGTCTGCGCGATGTGGTGGTGGCCGGCGAGAACGATGCGGACATCCGTGCCGGCGATCGCGCGGGCCAGCGCCATGCGGGAGCCCCTCTCCAACGCGAAATAGCTCAGCAGCGGAGACGGCGGCGGGGCCGGCGCGTGATGCAGCACGACGATGCTGCCGTGCTCCGCGGGCTGCTCGAGCTGCTCGCGGAGCTCCGCCAGCTGGTCAGTGCCGAGCCGGCCGTGCCCGGCGCCGGGGATCGTCGAATCCAACACCAGCACCCGCAGGCCCGCGACATCGTGCACTTGCAGGATCGGCGCAGAGTCGTTGCGTCCCAACAGCTCACGGTGCAGCGTGGCGCGGACGTCGTGATTGCCGGTGGCGAAGATCGGTACGGCGTCGATCATGCCGACCGCCGCCGCGAGCCGCCGGTAGGCGTCGGGATCACCGGAGTCGGTGAGATCCCCGGACAGCACCACCGCGTCCAGTCGACGCCCGCTCCCGACCGCCTCCCGCAGCACGGTGACGGCGCGGTGCACCGCGGCGTCGGCGTCGATGGTCCCGTTGTAGCTCGTGCCGACGGCCGTCAGGTGGGTGTCCGACAGGTGGGCGATGACGTGGGTCGGAACCTCCGGTGGCTCGCCGTCCGGGGTGCGCCATCGGCGATGACTGTCGTCGGAACGGGCCTGCCCCGTCACCACGCTGGGTTCGTTTGCGCTGGGATCCACGAACGGACCATATCCAGCAGACCGCGTAGGTCGGTGGCGCGTCCGTCGGGGCGCCCGCGGCCCCGTTCGAACCGATCCACCAGTGCCGTGCGGGCGCCCGCGGCGTTCGCCGCGTCGAGCTCGCCCGACCACCGGGTGCCGATCACCAACAGTCGTCCGGCGTCGTGGTCGACGGCGGGCAGCACCTGTCCGATGGCGTTCGCGATGGGCAGCGCGAGGACCCGCTGGACGTTTCCTGCCAGGTCACACGCCGCCAGCACCGCGTCGACCGCAGGGTCCTGCGGCACCGTCACAACGTCCACCTCCGCCTTTCCGGCAATGGCCCGCATCATCTCGGCCAGCCCCCGGCAGGGTTCGACGATCCAGGCGCTGCCGGCCAGGTCAATGCGTGACTGCCGCCAGGCCCTCTCGATGTCACCTCGGCCGAGGCCGGCTGCGGCAGCGAGCAGATCCACCGCCTGATCGCCGTCCTCCGCGTCCAGCAGCTCATCACCGGCCAGGTCCAGCCCGGCTCGCAGCAGTTCGGGCTTGCCCTCGAGGAATCCCCGCATCCCGGCGAGGACCGCGCGTCCCTGCTCGGCCGGCACGGCCGCGGCGACGTGCCGGGCGAACGCCTGAACGGCCAGATCTCCCGAATACACCACGCCGTCCAGTTTCAGCAGCAGGGTCAGCGGGACCGGATGGGGCACGGTCGGCAGCGTAACGACCTGCCGTCACTGCGCCGCGGGACGGGCGTTACCGTTTTTCGATGCGAGCGATCCAGTACATCCGCCTTGGTGATCCCGATGTCCTGCAGTTGGTGGACCGGCCCGTGCCCGACCCTGCGCCGGGGCAGGTTCGGGTCCGGGTCCACCGCTCCGGCGTCAACCCGACAGACTGGAAGTCGCGGCGCGGCAACGGATCCGGCGGTCCCGTCGACCCTGCCCAGGTACCCGGGCAGGACGGTGCCGGCATCGTCGACGCGGTCGGGAACGGCGTCGACGCGGCGCTGATCGGGCAACGGGTCTGGATCTGGGAGGCGGCCTTTTCTCGCCCGGACGGCACCGCCCAGGAGTTCACCGTCGTGCCGGAGCGGCAGGTCGTGCCGTTGCCGGACAGCGCCTCCTTCGACCTGGGGGCCGCGCTGGGCATACCGTTCCTGACCGCGCACCGCTGCCTGACCGTCACTGAGGACGGCCCGAGCGAACTGGGCCCCGGCAGACTGCAGGATCGGGTGGTGCTCGTCGCCGGCGGCGCGGGTGCCGTCGGCAACGCCGCCATCCAGCTCGCCCGGTGGAGCGATGCCACCGTGATCAGCACCGTCAGCAGCGCGGCGAAGGCGCAGTCGGCGGTCGCGGCGGGCGCCGATCACGTCATCGACTACCGGGAGCAGGACGTCGTCACCGAGATCGGCAAACTCGCCCCGCACGGGGTGAACACCATCGTCGAGGTGTCGCCGTCGGCGAATGCGGCGATCGACGCGCAGGTGATCGCCCGCCATGGCTCCGTGGCGATGTACGCCGACAACGGCGGCGCTGAGTTCAGCCTGCCGGTCCGGCCACTGATGGCACCGAACGCGCGCTGGCAATTCGTCCTCGTCTACACGGCACCGGCGGACGCCAAGGCCCGGGCCGTCGACGATGTCGCCGCGGCGGTGGCGGCCGGAGCGGTGCGGGTCGGCGAGCACGCCGGATTGCCGCTGCACCATTTCGGTCTCGAGGACGCCGCCGCCGCGCACGCCGCCGTCGAGAAGTCGGTGGTCGGGAAGGTGCTCATCGACGTGCTGCCGGACACCTGATCCGGCGCTGTCGTACGGTTTGCCCATGCCGGCGGGTCGCGATGCCACCACTGTCCGTGTAGGGGTGGCCGCGCTCGCCGGCGTCGCCGGACTGCTGATGATCGGCGCGTCGTTCCTGCCGTGGATCAGTGCCGCGACCGAGGACGGTGGGTCGACCTCGATCACCGGATGGGGCGGGATCACCGGCGCCAGCAGCATCGCGGGCACCAACCTCAATGACGTGCTGGACGGCGACGGCACCTATCGGCCCGGCCTGATCGGGCTGATCTTCGGAGTCCTCACCGTGATCGCGGCGATCGCCATCGCATCCGGTGCCCGCGGCGCGCGCCCGCACCGGATCACCGCGGCGCTGCTCACGCTGTGCGGGCTGGTCACCGCCGGCTGGGGGCTCTTCCGGGCGCTGTCGCCGGGGGATGCCAACGTCTTCGAGGCCGGGGAGACCACCTCAGGTCTCGGACCGTGGTGCACCGCTGCGGCCGGCGTGCTGGCCATCGCCGCCGCCGTGCTGATCTTCGCGGGCCGGATCGACCCGCCGTCACGGTCCCCCCGGCGGCCCATCCAGCCGAGGTGAACCGCCGGCGGGTGTCAGGCTTCAGCCGCGCAGCTCTCCGTCGATCAGCAGATCCGCGATGCGGTCGAGCACTGCGTCGTCACCTGCGTAGATGCCGTCGCGTCTCGGCCAGTGCGACAGCACGTCGGTGAAGCCGAGGGCTGCGGCCCGGCCGGCCGCGTCGGTGAACGCGTTCAGGCTGCTGATCGACAGCACCGGTGCGGAATCGAGGTTGAGGTAGCGGTCGATGCGGTGGGGGATCCGGCTGACGGCGTCCGCCGCGTCCTCGAAGCGGCGGACCGACTGCGCCACCGCGTCCCACCATTGGTCCTGCGTCAGCTCACCGGCCTCGGGTCCGGTGGTCGCCCACGCATCGCCGCGCTGCGCGGCCATGGCGATCGCCCGCGGGCCATTGGCGGCGACGATGAGCGGGATCCGCTGCCGACTGCCGGCGGGCACCATCCGCGCCCGCTCCGCCGTGAAATACGTTCCGGTCCAACTTGTTTCACTTTGCCTCAGCAACAGGTCGAGCAAAGTGACGAACTCCGTGAGCCGGGCCAGCCGCTGCCCGGGTGGCAGCACCTGATGACCGAGAACGGTGGCGTCCCAGCCGGTCCCGCCGGCGCCGATCCCGGCGAGCATCCGGCCACCGGAGATGTCGTCCATCGTCATCAGGTCCTTGGCCAGCGTCACCGGGTGCCGGAAGTTGGGCGAGGTGACCCAGGTGCCCAGGCGCAACCGTCGGGTGGCGGTGGCCGCGGCGGTGAGCGTGGGGACGGTGCCGTACCAGGGCTGGTCGGCGAGGTCGCGCCAGGCCAGGTGGTCGTAGGTCCAGCCGTGCGCGAAGCCCCTGTCCTCCAGCGACTTCCAGCGGGCGCGGACCTCCGGCCAGCGGAATTGAGGCAGCATGACAACGCCGACGCGCATCCTCGGAGGTTATCCGACCGGGCGGCCGCCGACATCGGGGTTTCCACTGTGGTCGAGCGCCGCGGCGGCCTCCATCAGCATCCAGCCCGACAACTGCACCGACAGGTCGCGCTCCGGCGGGTGACCAGTTGTCGGTGACACCGCGGGCCGTGACCAGTCGGGCCCGAAGATGGGTCCTGACTCCTGCCGGCCGGCGATCGTCGAGCCGTCGCTCAGGGCGTGGTCCCACGCCGCATCGGCGGAGGTGAACACCAGCGTCCTGGCGGATTGCCGAGCCTGCACCGCGGCTGCATCCTCGCCGGGCAGCCGGAGCGCGACCATCGCGAGGTAGCGCGCGAGAATCCCGCTGAACAAGCCGGAGTCGGCTCCCGAGTGCCCGGTCAGCACGTCATCGTGGGACAGGTTCTGCCGTACCGCCGCCACCAGGCGCGCCACCCGCCGCACGCTCTCGGCGCGGCTTTCCGGGCGCCGCAGCGCCAGTTCCGTCTCGGCGCCCAGGACCACCCCCTGGTTATAGGTGTAGATCGTCGTCTCGAACCGGGTGGTGCCGCCGGGGCCAGGGCGAAGTCCGTCCCAGATCAGCCCGGACCCGGGGTCGCGCAGCCGGCGGTCGAGCCAGTCCGCGGTGTCCGCGGCGCGCGGGACGGCGCCGGTCCGGGCCAGCAGGATCGCCGCCGGCCCGTTGGCCGGGGCATTCTTGAACTCGTCACCCCGTCGCCAGGGGATGCCGCCGCCCTCGAGATCGCTCCAGGCGTCGGTGATCTCGCCCGCAAGTGCGGCTATCGGTGCGCCGTGGTCGGTACCGAGGTGCCTGTCGGAGCGTTGCAGGGCAAGGGCCAACCACGCCATGTCGTCGTAGTAGGCGTTGGTCCAGCGCAGGCCGTTTGCGATCCTGATGCCCCTGGCCAACCGTTCGGCGAGCCGGCGGCGACGGGCCGATGCTGCCGGCTCCGGGTCGCGCAGAGCGGCGTCGACGATGCAGTCCAGCAGGTGCGCCTGCCACCAGTAGTTCCATCCCAGGAACAGCCGATGGGCCGCGGTGGGTGGCCAGGAATTGACCCCCAGCCGGGTTCCGGGCAGGCACCAGAGCCGGCGCACCGAGCGGCTGAGCACGGCCTTCTCGGTAGCCGCCGCGCGGTCGGCCGGCCTCACTCGTCGTACAGCTGGGAGCGGTCGAAGCCGTCCCTGGCGCGGCGGCGTTGGCGCCCGGCGGGGACCGCGGACGCGGCGTCGCCGGCGAGGACGTCCGGTGCCGGCATCACCGAATCCGGTGCGCCGGCGCCGTCCTTGCGGTTGTTCTCGTAGCGGTCCTTGTGCAGCGGGTCGGTGTGTTGCCGGTCGTTGTGCTGGCTGGGGTTGCGCTGGCGGGTCGAGGCCTCGCCACCGTCGTCATCGCCGTCGTTGTGCTCGCCGTCGTTGCGCTTGCCGTCGCGGTCGTCGGGGGGACGCGGCGCGACGATCTCGCGATAGACGAAGACACCGAAACCGACCAGCGCGATGACGCCGAACGCCTCCCACTGCAGTGCGTACGACAGGAAGGGTCCGGCGTCCGTCTGCGGCACGTCGATCGGGGTGAGCACGCCCGGACTGTCCTGGGTCAGCTGCAGGTAGCCCTGGAGGAACTCCTCGGATGGGCGGGCGCCGCCGACCGCGGCGACGTTGATCGCGTATGCCTCGACCCGGTCCTGCACGGCCAGCGGCTGCCGGTTCAGCGGGTCGGTCTGCTCGTCCTGCACGCGCCCGCTGATCGTCACCTGGCCGCTGGGCGGGGGCGGGACGGGCACGTTGTTGCTGATGTCGGTGAACCGCACGTACCCACGGTCGACCAGCAGCCATTGGCCGGATTGCAGCCGGAACGGGGTGATGACCTCCGACACCGGATTGCCGTTCGCGTCCTGCCGTAGGCGCACCTGAACCTGCCGGCTCGGGTCGAACGAGCCGGTGGCGGTGACCACACGCCACAGCGCATCCTCCGGGGGCTGGCCCGTCGTGGTCAGCAACTCCGTCGCCGGGACCGGTGCCGCGGCCAGTGCAGCCGCGATGGCGGCGTTCTGCGCCGAGCGTTCTTCGTGCCGCGAGAACTGCCACGGCGCCAGCAGGAAGAAACACGTCGCTGCGAACGCAAGCGCGGCGAGCGCCGCGGCAATCCAGCCCGGGCTGAGCAGGAATGCCCAGCGGCCGGGTCTGCGGGGCCTGACGTCGGGAGCGGTCACCGGTCGGACGGTCCGGCCTCGTCCAGGCGCCGGCGGATCTCCGCGACGATCCCCGGTGCGGCTGCGACCGTCATCGCCAGCACCTCGTCGAAGCCGGCGTCAGGTCCGAAGTACGGATCGGGCACCTCGTCGTCATCGGCGTCCGGGTCGAAACTCCGCAGCAGAACAATCTTTTCGGGCTCACCCGTGAGGACCTGCAGGTCCCGCAGGTGGCCGCGGTCGGCAGCCAGCGCCAGGTCGACGTCCTCGAGCTCGGTGCGGGTGATCATCCGTGCCGCGTGCCGGTACTCCGGGTAGCCCGCGGCCCGCAGCACCCGGACGGCCCGGTGGTTGGCGCCCTGTCCTACGTGCCAGTCACCCGTGCCGGCACTGCTGACCCGAATCTGATCGGCCAGCCCGGCGTCGGCGATCGCCGCGCGCAACACCTGCTCACCGATCGGCGAGCGGCAGATGTTGCCCGAGCAGACGACGCAGACGTGGAACCGGCGATCGGTGCTGCGGGACGGCGGTGCGGCGGCGGACGACACCGGTTCATTGTCCACCGGGCCGGCGCCTCGCGGCGCCCGTTCGATGCCCGGCGTGGGTGCGGGTGATCACCGTTGCGGTCAGTCCGTGCGGGGTGGCGTAGGGCCGGTGATCATCGTCTCGGCACCTTTGGTGTCATCCTGCGACCGCAGAGGGACCAAAACGGTGATCACCCTGGCCCCTGAGGTAGCGGCGGCCCACGGCGCACCGCCAGCGCTGACCGCCGCGCCAGGATGCAGCACACTGAGCGCGGCCGGACGCGCGGCCGTCACCCACGCCAGGCGACTGCGCGTGGGTGACGGCCGCGCGAACGGCCTCGAATGGCCTCGAACGGCAGGGCGAACGACAGAAAGGAACTTCGTGGTCCGGATTCGCGACGTACTGGCCGTACTGGAGGACGCCTATCCCGCGTCACTCGCCGAGGAATGGGACACCGGAATCGGCTTGACCTGCGGCGACCCCGACGCCGAGGTGACCACCGTGCTGCTCGCCGTCGACGTCGAGCAGCGCACGGTGCAGGAGGGCATCGCTCTCGGCGCCCAGTTGCTGCTGACCCATCACCCGTTGCTGTTCCGGCCGGTCCAGTCCATCGCGGCAGACACCGACAAGGGCGCGCTGCTGCATCCGATGGTGCGGTCCGGCCTCGCGCACATCGCCGCGCACACGAACGCGGACAGTGCGGTCGGCGGCGTGAACGACGCGCTGGCCGGCGCACTGCAGCTGTCCGGCACCCGGCCCCTCGTCCCGCGTGGCCACCAGGACGAGAGTGTCGGCAGCGGCCGCGTCGGCACCTTGCCCCGCCCGATGACGCTCTCGACCTTCGCGCAGCGGGTGGCGCAGGTGCTGCCGGCCACTGTCGGCGGGGTTCGCGCCGCGGGTGACCCGGGCCGGCCGATCTCCAGCGTTGCGGTGTGCGGCGGCGCCGGGGATTCGCTGCTCGATGCCGCCGCTGATTCGGGTGTCGACGTGTACCTGACCTCTGACCTGCGGCATCACGTCGTTGCTGAATTCGTGGCTGATCCGCGGCGGCCGGCGCTGGTCGATGTGGCGCACTGGGCAGGGGAGTGGCTCTGGCTGGCTGCCGCCGGCGCACTGCTGTCGGCTGAATTGCCGGGAATCCGGACGGTCATCTCCGAGATCCGGACAGATCCGTGGACCGTGCACGCCCCATCCCCGACACCCGACGACCACCGGAGCCGCCCTGTTGGAGCACCGATGGGCGCGATGGGGATGGACGGCTGAGAGGATGACCCCGTGCCACTGAAAGCCGATCCATTCGTCCAACGCCGGCTGCTCGACGTCGCCCGCCTCGACCAGGTGATCTCTGCGGCGGAGCACCGGCGCCGCTCGCTCCCCGAACTGGCCGTGATCAGCTCGAGCGGCGCAAAGGCGGACCAACTGAGCGGCAGCCGCATCCTCGCCGAGACCGAGATCAGCGACCTCGACCGGGCAGCACGCCGCCTGGACAACGAGATCGACGCTGTCCGGGCTCGCTCGAAGCGGGACAGTGATCGGCTCGCGTCCGGGACCGCACCGGCAAAGGACCTGGAGAACATGCAGCACGAGATCGTGTCGCTGGCCAGGCGGCAGGCCACCCTCGAAGACGAGGCGCTGGAGTTGATGGAACGCCGCGAGGTCGCGGATGCGGCGTTCGCCGAGACGGAAAGGGCACTGGCGGCGGTCGCCGCTGAGCTTGCCGGAGCCGAGCGGCGGCGGGACGACGCCTTCGCCGACATCGATGACGAGTTGCAGCGGTCCGCGGCCGAGCGCAAGCCACTGGTCGAGGGCATGCCCGCAGAACTGATCGGGCTGTACGAGCAGATCCGGGCACGCGGGCGGGTGGCCGCAGCGCAGTTGAACGGTTCGCGCTGTCAGGCGTGCCGGATGGACCTGGACCGCAGCGCGCTGGCCGCCATCTGGGCGGCGGGCGTCGAGGACGTGGTGCGCTGCAGTGAATGCGGCGCCATCCTGATCCGTTCGTGAGAGGGTCCGACGGCCCGCACGGCGGGGCCGTGATCGTGCACGCCGACGGTGGGTCGCGCGGCAATCCCGGACCTGCGGGTTACGGGGCGGTCGTGCTGGCCCCGGACGGAACAGTGCTGGCCGAGCGTTCAGCGGCGCTGGGCGTGACCACCAACAACGTCGCCGAGTACTCGGGACTGATCGCGGGACTGCAGGCCGCCCGTGATCTGGGCGCGTCCGTCGTCACGGCGAGGCTCGACTCCAAGCTGGCCGTCGAGCAGATGTCGGGCCGGTGGAAGATCAAGAACGCCGAGCTCCGATCGCTGGCCGCGACGGCCGCTGAGCTGGTCGCGTCCTTCGATCGAGTTGACTTCGAGTGGGTCCCTCGAGCGCAGAACGCGCATGCCGACCGGCTGGCGAACCAGGCGATGGACGAGGCGGCCGCCGGCGGCCGCGGCTTCGGGGCGGGCGGCAACCCCCAGTCCGGGTACAGCAGCGCGGGGCCCGCCGAGCCCACCGGCCCGGCACAGGCACGGACCGACGCGCCGGACCCCGCGGCGGTTGCCCCGGCGGTGTCTCTGCCTTCCGAAACCAGCAACGGTGCAACCCGTTTCGTCGTGGTTCGGCACGGCCAGACCACCTGGGGTGCCGAGTTCCGATTCGCCGGCCGGGAAGACGTGCCGCTCACCGATCGAGGACGCGGACAGGCAACTGCGGTGGCGAAGCGGATCAGCGCTCTGGGGCCGACCCTGGTGTTCACCTCGCCGCTGCAGCGCTGCACCAGCACCGCGCAGGCCATCGCAGATGAGGTCGGCGCTCCGGTGTCGGTGGACGAGCGGTTGATCGACGGCTTGCTCGGGGCGTGGACGGGTTTTCGTGCCGATCAGATCGCGCAGCGGTGGCCGGCGGAGTTCGCGGCCTGGCGTTCGGATCCGGATGCGACCCCGCCGGGCGGGGAGTCGTTCACCGGGATTCGCCGGAGGGTGACGCCCGTCGTCCGTGACGCGATCGAAGAGCGGCAGGGCACCACGGTTGTCCTCGTCACCCATGCGGCCCCGGCGAAGATGATCCTCGCTTCCGCACTCGACGCCGATTCCGCGGTCGCCTACCGGTTGCGGATCGACACCGGTTCGCTGTCCGGTTTCACGGTCCAACCGTCCGGTGGCGTGATGGTGTGGGCGGTCAACGAGACCGGTCACCTGGTCGGGTGACACGGTCGGTTTGCCGGTCGACGACGCCGGTACTTCACTGAAGGGGTGACCGGGCGATCTTCATCGCAGCCGCTTCGCGAACCGAGCCGAAGCGGGCCGTTCGCTCGCGTCATTGCTGGCCGGATATGCGGGGCGCAGCGATGTCGTGGTGCTTGCCCTGCCTCGCGGCGGCGTCCCGGTCGGAGCAGAGGTTGCGATCGCGCTGGGTGTCCCGCTCGACATCCTGGTTGTCCGAAAACTCGGCGCGCCAGGGCGGCCGGAACTGGCCATGGGCGCCATCGCCGACGTCGGGTCCGAGGTCGAGATCGTCACCAATCCCGATGTGCTGCAGCGTCTGTCGGTGACCCCGGAGCAGTTCGATGCGGTTTACCGCAGCGAGTTGGACGAGCTGCGTCGACGGGTGGCGGGCTATCGCGGGGCCGGCCGCCGCTGTCGCCGGCCGGCCGGGTGGTCATCATCGTGGACGACGGTTTCGCAACCGGGGCGAGCATGCGGGCGGCGGTCGCAGCGGTGCGCAAGCAGCAGCCGGCCCGGGTGGTGGTGGCTGTTCCCGTCGGTCCGGCCGGGATGGCAGCCGGCTGGGAGGGCCGGGTCGACGAGGTGGTGTGCGCGTTGACCCCCGATCGATTCTCGGCGGTCCATCAGGGATATGACGACTTCTCGCAGACCTCGGACGAGGAGGTGCTGACCGCGATCGCCGCCACCGGATCGGCGGGCACCGGCGCGTCGGCCACCGGATCGGCGGTGGCCGGATCGACGACCACCGGATCACCGAACACCGGCTCGGCGGCCGTCAGATCGCCAGCGCCACCCACAGCGCCGCGGTCCCCAGCACCAGGCACGCCGGAACGGTGAGCAGTCCCAGCACCGTGAACCGCCCCAGCGACGGACGGTGACCCTTGGAGTGCAGCACCCGCCGCCACAGCAATGTGGCCAGCGACCCGGTGTAGGTCAGGTTCGGACCGACGTTCACCCCGATCAACACCGCCAGCACCGCGCCCGCGGCCGGGCCGGTGCCGAGCGCGGCCAGCAACACCAGGGTGGCCGGCAGGTTGTTGATCAGGTTGGCCAGCAAGGCCGCGATGACGGCCAGCGCGAGCAGCGCGGGTAGCGAGGTCCCAGTGGGGGAGCAGGGACGACAACTGCTCCTGCAGGCCGTGTCCCGTTGCGGCATCGACAACGACGGCCAGCGCCGCGACGAACACCAGGAACGGTGGGTTGGTCTGCAGGACGATGCTCCGGACACCGGTCTGCCGCAGCCGTAGCGCCCGCCCGGCCAGCACCACGGCGCCGGCCGCGGCGATCACCCAGGATTCGATGCCGAACGCCGGTGCGACGGCCAATCCGAGCAGGATCCCGGCGAGGATCACCAGCGACGTCACCGGCACCGCAACGGCTTTCACCGGCGGCCGGGCATCACCGGCCGGCTGCCGCAACTCGCGGCGGAAGAACACCCGGAACACCACGTACTCGACGGCGATGCAGACCAGCCATGGACCTGCCATCAGCGCGGCGAAACCGAGGAACGTCAGCCCGGAGGCGTGGAAGGCCAGCAAATTCGTCAGGTTGGACACCGGCAGCAGCAATGAGGCGCTGTTGGACAGATGCGCCGTCGCATAGACAGGTGGGGCTCCCCGCACCCGTAATCGGCGCACCGTCGTCAGGATCACCGGTGTCAACAGCACAACGGTGGCGTCCAGACTGAGCACCGCCGTCGTGATCGATGCAGCCGCAAAAACCAAGGCCAGCAACCGTTGTGGATCAGCCCGACTGCGGTCCGCCAGCACGGCGCCGAGCCAGCGGAAGACCCCGTCCACCTCCACCAGGTACGCGATGACCAGGACTGCCGCGAGGAAGCCGATGGTCGGCCCGAGCGAGCGGACGCTGTCAGCTGCTGCCGACGGAGTGATCAGCCCGATCCCCAGCGCAATGGCGGCGGCCGGTACCGCAGCGACGGCTTCGGAAAGGCCGCGGGGCCGGACGATGGCGAACGCGAGCACGGCGAACAGCAGCACGAGCCCGACTGCTGTCGCCTCCTGCGGGGTCACCGACGGCGGGGATGGTGCAGGACGCCGGCTTCCATGCAGGCAGACGGTACGTCAGGCAACCGGTACGTCAGCCACCAGCGGCGGCCGTAGGATCATCGCCGGATGAGTCGGCCGGGCGGCCGCGTCGGACCTGCTGGTGACAGCTGGGCCGTCGAGGAAAGTCCGGGCTCCACAGGGCAGGGTGGTTGCTAACGGCAACCCGGCGTGAGCCGCGGGACAGTGCCACAGAAAACAGACCGCCGGTCGTTCTCGGACGGCCGGTCAGGGTGAAACGGTGGTGTAAGAGACCACCAGCGTCCCGGGTGACCGGGACGGCTGGTAAACCCCACCCGGAGCAAGGTCGAAAAGCCGTTGTCCCGTCAGGGACTTCGGTGCGCAGGTGTTCGAGGGTGGCCCGCCCGAGCCTGCGGGTTGACCGCTTGAGCGTGCCGGCGACGGTACGTCGAGATGGATGGTCGCCGAACGGGATCGCCGCGAGGCGCCCGGGAACAGGACCCGGCTTACAGGCCGGCTCATCCACCTCTCTCATCCACGCCCCTCATCGACCCAGAACGCGCCGCCGCGATCGCGATGCGTCCGCGGCGGCATCGCCCCCACTACCATCCCGTGCATGATCGAACCCGGCGAAGTGAAGGCGGCGCGGAATCGTGCCGGGCTGACGCAGCAGCAACTCGCCGACATCCTCGGTGTCCACGTCAAAACCCTTCGTGACTTCGAGAAGGGCAAGCGGGCACGGCTTCGGGCGGGTCAGGCCAAGCTCGCGGACTTCATCGCAGCGAACCCGGAACCTCAGGCCGCCCCTGCGCCGCCGGCTCCGACCGCAGCGCTGCGACCGCTGGCCGAGGCCAGTGACATGGAACTGATCGCGGTGTTGAGCGCGCGCTTGGCGCTGCTCCGCGCGGCCGTCGACGGACCCATCCCGGTCGCCGTCGAGGTGGCTGCGCCGGCCGTCGTGGTGCAGACGGTCGTCGCGCCGGCGCCGACCGTGTCAACGGCCGCTGCGGACAGCGCGGCCTCGCGCATGGTGGCTACGACAACCGGTCCCGTTCCGGCCGGGCAGCATCCCGTGCCGTCTCCACAGCACCCTGTGCCGCCCGCACCGGACGCCGTGCCGACGGCAACCCATGTCGCGCCGACCGAAGCGGGCAGCAGTGCAGACAAGCCGGACAGCCGGGCCGCGCACCCGATCGGGGACGACCAAACCCCGGCGCCCGAACCGGTGTCCACTGCTTGATCGCGCATTGTTCCGACCGCGGCCCGAGGCCACCCGATCGGTCGACATGTGCGGTGCGCAGCATGGAATTGCCGCCCTGGTCGAACAGACTGCAACCGAGCGTGTCACGGCGACGCGTTTCCATGCGGACAAGGAGTGGCCATGCTGTGCGTCACCACCAACGAATTGCCGGGTTGGCAGATCCAGCGGGTGTGCGGCGAAGTTTTCGGTTTGACGGTGCGTTCGCGAAACGCATTCGCACAGATGGGCGCCGGCTTCAAGTCGATGTTCGGCGGTGAGCTGCAGGGCATGACCAAGCAGCTGTCCGAGAGCCGCAACGAGGCCATGACGCGGTTGTTCGACGCCGCAAAGGGCAGAGGTGCCAACGCGATCATCTGCATGCGCTTCGACACGTCCGACATCGGCGACACCTGGACCGAGATCTGCGCATACGGAACCGCTGTCGTCGCGATCCCGGTCGATGACGGTGCACGGCAGACCGCCGCCGAACTGGGCTACGGCCAGCCGCCACCTTCCGGACACTGACGGTCCGCGGGCCTTCGGTCGATCCCCGTCGTGAGATGGCCACACCTGGACCAAACGTCGGAAAAAGGGCAAGATCGACCATGGTCATACAGGAGTGTCGCGCCGTCGTTCGGGGGTATCGCGCCCAGTCCTTGTGCGGCGCGACCCTCGACGGTTGGTTGTGCTACCAGGTGATGGGTGGTGCCGTCATGCCAGCGCAGAACGCGTCAACGGTGTTCGAGGGCCCCGGTGAGGTTCGCCGGATCGCCCGCTCCCTGGATTGGGCCGCCACCCCGCTGGGGCCGGTGGAGTCCTGGTCGCCCCTGCTGAGGGGCACCTTGCGCATGGTGCTGCAGTCGGGTTTTCCCATCGTCGTGAACTGGGGCCCGGAGCTGGCGACCATCTACAACGATGCCTTCATGCCGCTGATCGGTGCGAAACATCCGCAGGCACTCGGCGCAGGGGTCAGGCAAACGTGGCCGGAGATTTGGGAGGAGACCCGCGCCAGAAGCGAGCCGATCCTTGTCGGGGGCGAAACCGTCAGCGCCGACGACCAGCGCAGCATTCTGGAGCGCAACGGCTATCCCGAAGAGTGCTACTTCACGTTTTCGCAGAGCCCGATCACCGAAGTCGACGGCAGCATCGTGGGGATGCTGACCGTGACCAACGAGATCACCGGGAAGATCCTGAACGAACGCCGGATGCAGATGGTTCGGGAACTGGGACTGCTGTCCGTGACCGAGCAGGGGAGTACCGCAGACACCTGCGTGGCCGCTCTCGCGGTGATCGAGAAGACCAGAGAGAGCGTGCCTTTCGCGATTGCGTTCCTGGAACCGGACGGTGGCGGGAGCCCCGAGCGGGTGGCCGCCTTCGGCCTCGCTCCGGACGCGTGCGTGCGCGGACTGACGGAGCTGTCCGACGACCCGGCAGGAATCCTCGACCGGGTCATCAGGTTCGGAAAGCCAGAGGAGCTGACGGGTCTGCGGGAACTGTTCCCCGGGGCGCTGTTGCCCGGCCCGCTCGGACCACTCACCCCCGATGCCGCCGTGGTGCTGCCGCTGACGGTGAGCGGCCGGGCCCACGCGATCGGCGCCCTGGTGCTGGGCGCCAACCCGTACCGGGCACTCGACGGGGAATATCGGGCCTTCTTCGAACTGGTCGGCAGGCAGATCCGCGTCGCGCTCACCGACACGGTCGCCTACGAATACGAACGCAACCGGGCGCAGGTCCTGGCCGACCTGGACCGCACGAAGATGGAGTTTTTCCAGAACGTGAGCCATGAGTTGCGCACGCCGCTGACGTTGCTGCTCGCGCCGCTGCAGGATCTGCTCGATGCCTCGACCGGTTCACCCGCTGAACATGCAGACCTCGAGGCCGCCGTCCGGGCTGCCGAGCGGCTGCATCGGATGGTCGACGCTCTGCTCGACATTTCCGGGGCCGAGACGCCGTCGGTGCTGCCGAGCAGGGAGCCGGTCGACCTCGGCGGCGCGACGACGGAGGTCTCCAGCATGTTCCGCTCGGCCGCGCAGCACGCGGGTCTGAGTCTGGATGTCACGGTGCCCGCGGACCCGGTCACCGCCTCGGTCGACCGGGCGATGTGGTCGACGATCCTGACCAACCTGCTCTCCAATGCCGTGAAGTACACCCCAACGGGTCGGATAGAGGTCTCGCTGACCACGTCACAGACCGCCGGTGATCAGCAGCAGGCGACGTTGACGGTGCGCGACACCGGTGTCGGCATCCCGCACGAGCAGATCGAGCACGTGTTCGAACGGTCCTACCGAGGGTCAGGTGCCGACACCGGCGAGGGTGCCGGGCTGGGCCTGGCAATCGTGTCCGACCTCGTGCGAGCGCTGTCCGGAAGCGTGGAGGTCGTCAGTGAGCCGGGTTCGGGCAGCACTTTCACCGTGACACTGCCGCTGGAGCCGGTTCTCGTGTCATCCTCGGCGCACGGCCTGCCCGCCCATGATGCGGCCGGGCAGGCGCCGGGCCTGAACGGCAGGCCCAGGGTGTTGATCGTCGAGGACGATGCCGACCTGCGCGGCTACCTGTCCCGTCTGCTCACCAAAGACGGTTGGGCGGTGACCGCTGTCGCGGATGCCGAGAGCGGGTTGACGGCGACGGCGGGGGCAGGGCCACGGCCCTTCGATGTGGTGCTGACCGATCTCATGCTGCCGGGTCGAAGCGGTCTGCAACTGGTCGCGGACCTGCGGGCGGCGCCGACCACATCGCGGCTACCGATCATCATGCTGACGGCGCGGGGTGGCGCGGAGGCGGCCGGTGAGGGCCTCGCCGCGGGCGCCGACGACTACATCACCAAGCCGTTCTCGTCACGAGAACTGTTGGCGCGCGTGCGGTCCAACTACGAACTGCAGGAGCTGCGGGAGCGCGCCGTCGACCAGGCGGAGGACAGGGCCAGGCAGATTCGCAGTGCTCTGGACAGCAACCGGCTGATCGGCACGGCGGTCGGCATCATGATGGCCACCTACCAGCTGACCGCCCAGCAGGGTTTTGCGCTCCTGGTTCGATCCAGCCAGCACACGAACAGCAAGTTGCGCGAGGTCGCCGCCGTCGTGGTGGAAACCGGAGCGCTGCCGTTCCGCAGGACCATGATCGACGACATGCTGATCAAGGTCGGCGAGGCCGGAAGCTGACGCGACAGAGTCGGGCCGACCCGTCATGATCGTCCCACCATCCGGCGCTCGGTCCGGGCACGAGGAAAAGGTCAAGGCAGTCGACAGCGAACTCACCTTGCGCGACGGCAGGACAGTGCATCTTCGACCGCTCCGCCGCGGTGACTCACCCGCGGTCGCCGACGCCTTCCTGCGTCTGTCGGAGCAGTCCGCACGATGGCGCTTCGGGGCACCACCACGGGTGCTGAACGCCGCGGCGCTGCACTGGCTGGTAGACGCCGTGGACGGCGTGGATCATGTGGCCTTCGCCGCGTTCGCGACCGGCGACGAGCAGCCGTCCGCCCGCTCGCGGCCCGGTGGTGCAGACGGCGCTCACCCGCCGAGAATCGTCGGCATCGGCAGGATCCTGCGATACCCCGATGACCGGGACAGCCTCGATGTGGCGATCACCGTGGCCGACGACTATCAGGGAACAGGTCTGGGCAGGGTGCTGGCTGATCTGCTCGCGGCACACCGTCCGCGACCGGCGAGGCGCATCCACACCCAGATCGCCAGTGGGAACGAGCGCGCGCTGGCGCTGCTCGGATCGTTCGGACCGACCCACCGCAGGTCAGGCGACGGCGATGTCGTCATCGAATTCGAGGACTGAGCCGGGCGAATTGACCTGACCGCCCGCTCAACGATCGTGGCCGGCCTTGCTCTTGGACGAGCCGTTTCCGTTTCCGTTTCCGGCGCCCGTTCCCTTGCCGCCATCGGGACCCCCGCCTTTGCCGCCGGGCCCGTTGTCGGGGTTCCCGCCTCCGTTGTCGGGCTTGCCGTTCGCGGTGTCAGTGCCGTTCGTGGTGCCGTTGCCGTTCGTGGTGCCGTTGCCGTTCGTGGTGCCGTTGCCGTTCGTGGTGCCGTTGCCGTTCGTGGTGCCGTTGCCGTTCGTGGTGCCGTTGCCGTTCGTGGTGCCGTTGCCGTTCGCAGTGTCGTTGCCCTTCGCCGCGCCATTGCCGCCGCCACCGTTCGGCACGGCTCCGGCGCTTGCGTTGGGTGACCCGCTCCCTCCGCCTTGTTGCCCGCCGTCCGGGGCGCCCTCCTGCGGTGTCTGCGCCGGAGCTTGGCGAGGTGGGGGTGTCGTTTCCGGGCTTTGCGCCACGCGGGCCGCGTTCGGCGGCGATTCACGCGTCGTCGGCGGTGCGGCCCGCTCGACCGATGAGGTCGGCGATTGCCCGCCCCCGGCAGCCTGACTGGCCCCGGTCGTTCGAGAAGCCCTCACCTGCTCCGTCGTCGGGTCGGCTGCGGAAAATGCGGTGCCACCGGTGCGATCCGGCGCCGCGGTGCTGCGGACGGTCACCGTGCTGACGGATTCGCCGGGCCCTGCTGTCGGCGCGGTGGCGTCGTCCGACCCGAGCACTCCGACGGTCGCCGCGACGGCGACTGCGGCAGCGGAGAGACCGGCGCCGAAGAGCAGGGCCCGCGGTGGGGTCCTGCGGCCACCTCGGGTGTCGGGTGAAACGGCGTCAGCTGCTGTCGCTGGGGCAGGTCGGCCGCCGCGCCGGATGCCACCCGGCGGGATCTGGCTGAGGGAGCCGTGGCCAGGCGGCCCGTCACCGGAGGCGATGCCGCCGGGCACGACGCCGTAGCGGTCGCCTGTCAGGACGGCGGCGACTGCGCCGGCCGAGGGTCTCTCACCCGGTACGGACGTCGTCATCCGGCGCAGGAGTGGCGCCCACCCGTCGGGCAGGCCGTCGGGGATCACCGGGTCGCGCAGCAGGCGTGCGACCGCGGCCTCGACGGGTGCGCCGGGGAATTCCCGACGCGCGGTGAGCGCTTCCAGCAGCACGAGGCCGAGGGAGTAGATGTCGGACGGCGGGCCAACCCGCTCTCCGCGCGCCTGTTCCGGGCTCATGTAGGGCGCGGTGCCCACCACATCCGCCGAATCGGTGATCCGCTCGGCCGCCATCGCCCGGGCGATACCGAAGTCGCTGAGCTTGGCCTCACCATCCGCGCCGAGCAGGATGTTGCCCGGTTTGACGTCTCGGTGAACCAGGCCATTGGCGTGCACGGCCTCCAGGGCGAGGGCGACACCCGCGCCGACGGCTGCCGTCTCGGCCGGATCCAACGGTCCCAGCTCGATCCGGCTGCTCAGTGTGCGACCGTGCACGAACTCCAGGACCAGGTAGGACGGGCCATCCAGGCTGCTGCGGGCGTCGTGCAGCAGGATGAGGTTCTGGTGCCGCAGCCGTGCGACGATCTGCATCTCCCGACGCTGCCGCGCGAGCATCGCGTGGTCGCAGCGGTGCTGGTGGAACACTTTGACTGCGACGTCGCGGTCCAGCAGCGTGTCGGTGCCGCGGTACACGGCGGCCGTTCCGCCGAAACCGATCATCTCCTCCAGCCGGTACCGCCCGTCCAGCACGGCACCGGGGTGGACAGCGATCGATGACTGCCCGGTCGAACCTCTGTGCTGATCACGCACGGTCGCGTCCACCATCGTCCGTGGCTCGAGAGACGACCGGCGTGAGTCCAGCTCAGACATGAGTCGTGGTGCAGAGATCGCCTCGGTGTGTCGCCGCCGATCGTGGACAGCCGCTCATGTGCATGACCTTCCGTCTCTGCTGCTTCGTCAGCTCATGCGGCGCAAAGGTTATCGCGACCGCTGTCTGCAAAGACGTTCCCCGCCATCGACGTTGCTAACGGTGATCGATTGGTAGCTGCACGGCAACGGCGATTCAGATGCCGGCGTCCGGATCCTCGATCCTGGCCTCTGACTCCCGCAGGATCGCCTCGGCCTGCGCCTGCGGGTCGTCGCTGCCGACCGCGATCTCTTCCGGTAGCAGGTCGGATCGGGTGGCAACGGTTTCGGCCGTCACCTCTGCCGCCGGGACGGCGTCCTGTTCGCTGTACTCGTTGCCCAGATCAGGCACGGCCTCTCCTCGTCGCTCGGCAGGGTTTCATGGTCGATCGCACTGTTGTGGCTGTGGCAGCGGCCGGACGGCCCGCCGGAAGTCGGCCCGGCCGGCTGTTTTTTCAACCGGCCGGGCCTTGAGCATCCGGCCCATCCCAGGGTTCACGGCGGACACCCCATGAGCAGTGTCCACGAAACGGCACCGTTGGGTGATGCCGAGGTCGCACCGTGCACGGCCGGCGGCGGGCGGCACCCGCTCCGTGGCGTCGTCGATCAGTGCCGGCACGGGTGTGTCTGTGCGCCGGCCGGCACCACGGCCGCGGCGAATTGCCTTGTGCCGGAGGCCCTTCAGCCGGCGCCGAACGAGTCCGATAGCGTCGCTCACCATGGGAACGACCGAGTTGTGGCTGGTTCGCCACGGGGAGAGCCTGGGCAATGTCGCGGCCTCCGAGGCTGACGCCGCCGGTGCCGAGATGATCCCGATCGACATGCGTGATGCTGACGTGCCGTTGAGTCCCACCGGTGAGCAGCAGGCCGCCGCCCTCGGCGGGTATCTGCGGGGATTGCCGCAGGACCAGGTACCGCAGACAGTCTGGAGTTCGCCGTACGCGCGGGCGGTGCAGACCGCGGACGTCGCACTGCGGGAGGCCGGTCTGCCACGGCAGGTACGCATCGACGAGCGGTTGCGGGACCGGGAACTGGGCGTCCTGGACCTGCTGACGCACCGGGGGGTGAACAATCGGTTCCCGGCCGAGGCCGCGCGGCGCAGGTGGCTCGGGAAGTTCTACTACCGGCCGCCCGGCGGGGAATCCTGGGCCGATCTGGCCCTGCGGGTCCGTTCGGTCCTGCTGGATCTGGAGCGCCCGGACGTGCCCGACCGAGCGTTGCTCGTCTGCCATGACGCGATGATCCTGATCTTCCGGTACGTCTGCGAGGGCATGGGCGAAGCGGACCTGATGGCGGTCGCACGCTCGGGGTCTGTCCGCAATGCGTCGGTGACCCGGCTGGTCCGGCCGAATGGGACCGGGTGGTGGACCGCCGACATGTTCAACGCCGACGACCATCTGCAGGTCGAGGGTGTGCCGGCCACCGAACATCCAGCAGAGCGCGATGCCCTCGCCCAATGAGCCTTTCGACGGTGCACCGTCGGTTTTCTGGCTCGCGAGCTGATGGCCGAGTTGCCGGTGATTCTCGAGGAACTGCACCGCTGAGCTGAGGTGCTGTGTCGCCTGCGGTGGCTGTGTCGCCTGCGGTGGAAGCTCCGGTCACCCGTTCCCGGTGCTGGCACCTCCCAGGGCAGCCGAGAACTGTTCGAGTGACGGCTGTGCAGGGTGAAACAGGGCTCCGGGCCGGCATTCACCCTGCACCAGCGACGGTCGAGCCGGGACCGAGCAGCATGATCAACGGCAACCGTCCGAGGTCCGAGACCCGGACCACCGATCAGCGCGGGCTCTCGCGTGACCTCACCAGCTTGTGGGTGCCATCGCACAACGGCGCGATGCGTGACTTGCCACATCGGCACAGCGCGATCGTCGGACGGTCCTGGGGAATGACGGCGCCGCTGGTGTCGACGATCCGGAACTCACCCCGGACGAGCAGCGGCCCGTCCGGGCAGACGGTGATCAGCGCGCCGCCGCCGTTGGTGTCGGCACCGTTGGTGTCGCCGCCGTTGGTGTCGCCGCCGTTGGTGTCGCCGCCGTTGGTGTCGCGCACCGTTGGTGTCAGCACCGTTCGTGTCAGCACCGTTCATGTTGCCGCCCTTTTTGTCAGCACCGGGCGTGTCGCCGGTGCCGGTGTCTTCAGCTCCGGTGTCGCACGCGTCGCAGTGGCCACCGTCGTGGCTGTGACGGCTGTGAGTGACGCGGCGGCTCGGTCCGGCAACGTGGACGTCAGCGAAACCGGCGTGATCCGTGCCGATGTCCTGGCCGCTCACGACGCCGTCGCCAAGCTGCGGGGCTCTGCGTCGTGCTGTCCGGACCTCATGCCACCGGTATCGCGAACACCTGCCAGCGGCGCCGGGCGCGGCCGGGTCGCGGCCACCGGTATCCGGTCGCCGCGGTAGCGGGCGCCACCGCTCAGGCTGGCCGCAACCGCCATCCAGATCGTGACGGCACGCTCGACGGTCCACAGCGGTGCCCAGAAGGCGCTGGTGGCGTCGAATGCGGTCGTCCCGGCGGCGCGTCGCCGACCGATTTCGGCGGTGCCGATGACGGCAACTGCCAGCAGCGGCAGTGCTCGGGGCCGGCGGCGAACGGTCAGCACGATCGCCGGCAGCAACGATGCCTCCACCGCCCGCCGCGCGGGCTGGGCGAAACCGTCGTACGCCTGGCGGACGCGCTGCTCCAGGAAGCGCCGGGCGGTACACGGCCGCCGGGCCACGAACAGTCCGTCGGCGCGGTCCTCACGGCCTCCGGCCGCGGTGATCGTCCGGATCAGTTGCAGGTTCTCGAGCAACACATCCCCGTCGTACCCGCCGGCGGCGACGAAAGCACTGCACCGAACTCCCAGCGTGCCGGGGTAGTCGGACCCGAACGCCCGGTTGAGCAGGATGCGCCCCGAGTCCCACCGCGCGCGCCACGGCAGGGGCCGAAAGACGTTCTGCAGCCGGACGAGTTCCGCCCTATCAAGCCGGGCGGCGATGTCCACCAGCTGCTCGCGGCCGCAGCGGACGTCGTCGTCGGCGATGACCACGCGATCGTGGCGGGCGGCCAACACGCCGGTGACGACGCCGGCGACCTTCCTGTTCCGGCCGGGCCATTCCCCGACGGGCAGGTGCCTGGCGACGCGGTGCCAGGCGGCGGCATGTCGGGTGAAGAGCTGATGGTCCGAGCCGTCGACGACGGTGAGGTCCACGATGCGGGAGAGCTGTGCGAGGTAGCCGGAGAATTCTGCGAGGTCCGCGTCGTCCGACCATCTCAGCGGGATGACGTACTCCAGTGCCAGCCGGCGATGTGTCGTCGTCACCTCGGTTCGGCAAGCGGCGGTTCGGCAAGCGGCGGTTCGGCAAGGGGCGGGTCAGCACACTCCGTCTCGGGACGCAGCGAACTGACGCCGCGGTCCCAGCACGATCGCAGGTGGCCGGCCGCCAGGTCGTCGAGCATCAGCCCGGCTGCAGCGCCGAACAAGATGTCGTGCGCGCGGCGGGGTTCGGCCCGCGCCAGACCGCCGGCCAGGTCGTGCCCCGCGATCTGTTCGTGCACGGCGTCCGCCTCGACATGCTCGTCGAAGAAGAGGGTCGCGTCCGAGTCGAAACCAAGGCGCCGTAAGCCGTTGCCGTACCACCGATTCGGTAGCGAGGAGGTCATCTCGAAGGCCGCCAGGTGGCCGACGATGGCGCCGAGCATCCGTCGGTGCAGGCCGAACAGGGACATCGCGTTGACACCGGCCAGCACGGCCGCCGGGACCCGATCGATGTAGTGCCCGTAGCTGTGGTCCAAGCCGACCGCGCGCATCGTCCGCGCGAACAGGCTGGCGTGCATGCGTTCGGTTCGTCCGCCGCCATACTCGTCGGCCTGCACCTCCACCAGTGCCGCCTTGGCGGCGCCGCCGAGCCGAGGAATCGCCCAGGTGTGCGGGTCCGCCTCCTTGAGGTGGTAGATCGACCGGTGAGTGAGGAATTCGCGGAACTGCTCGAGGGTGGCACGGTGTGCGAGGAACTTCGACAGGCTCGGTCCGGGCTGTGGCGCCGTCATCGCGAACAGGGTGGCGGCGACATCGCCATCGGCGGGGACGTCGGGAACGGTGGTCCGGTCGCGGATCTCGGTCTCGAAGCGCTCCTCCAGGATGCCGCGCACCGCCAGCAGATCCGGATCCCATTCCCAACGGTCGGAAACGCCGTGCAAACCCCGGTAATGCAATTCGTACAGTGTCGCGAGACTGACCTGGACGTCCTCGTCGAGCAGGACGCCGGCCGGTGCCACCGTTTTCGCCAGCGCCAGGGTGTCGGTCACATTGCCGCCACGGCCGGTCAGGCCGTGCAGTATCTGCTCGCTCAGCGGTCCCCGTGGCTGGGGCACGGGCATGCCCGTTGTCGTCGGCGTTGGCGGAGCCATCTTTGTTCCTTCGTCGTCCGGCACAGTTGTTGCAAGCGTGTATTTCCCTGCGCCGCGCGACGTGAACCAGCCGAGACGGGTTGTGCCACAAATGGCTTGGGTCAGCCGTTGTTCTGTTCGTTGTTGTTCCGGTTGTCACCGGGAGGTCCGAGTATGGACGAAGTCGCCGTCGCCGGCGGCACATCGCGGGGGCGGTCCTCCGGAACTCGACCGGCGACCACGGTAATGACGAACCCGGCGATGATGACGGCCACAAGCGCCAGACCCGCCCAGATCAATGACCACCTCCTGCCGCCCTGCTGCCGGGAGTGCTCCTGCTGCCCCTCGGCTTTCGGTTCGTTGGGCGGGTCCTGGGTCCCTCGGTCGTCGCGCAGAGATCCTTCGTGGCCGGACATCTCACTCCTGTCGGTCGGAAACGGCTGTCGGACAGCGGTCAGTCACGCCCGCGGTGAGCGGGAGGGGCGATGTCGCCGGTCGGAAGGGACTTCCGACAGCGCGTGTGCCGGCGCATGCATTTTCATGGCCGACAGCCCGGGCCCGTCTGTTCATCTCGAACCTCCCACTCCGGCTGTCGGCCCCTTGGCATGCCACCGCGGACGGCGCATGGTGCGCCGTCCGCGGTTGCAGTTCCCCGAAAGGTGCGTCGTCACTCCCTCTTGAGGGTGTCCTGGAGCCGTCCGGCGACCTTTTCGACGGCGTTGGGTACCTCGGTGGTGCCGTAGAACCGGACATCGGGATGGGTGGGCGGCGGCATCGGCACGCCGGCCGGGGGCTCGGCCAGGTAGCTGAACTCGCCCTTGCCGTCCGGCGCCGGACCGCTTGCCCACGATCCCTTGTCGGCATCGGCACCGTTGGAGAAGTTGATGTACTGGTAGGACGACTCGCGCGCCTCCTTCGAGAGCGGGAAGTTGTTGGGCACCGGCAGTCCCTCCAGGCCTTCCTGCTGCAATTCCAGCGCGGCCGCCATCCATTGGTTCTGGTGCATGGTGTCCCGGGCCAGCAGGAACGACAGCAGGTCGCGAACGCCCTTGTCGTCGGTCATGTGGTACAGCCGGGACACCTGGAGACGACCCTGCATCTCGGCATTGGCGTTCGCGGTGAAATCCGCCAGCAGGTTGCCGCTGGCGGTGATGTAGCCGGCTGTCCAGGGATTGCCCATGCTGTCCACCGGGCGTGCGCCGGCGCCGGCGACGATGGCGTGCTGGATGTCGGTGCCGCCGACGACGGCGGCCACCGTGGGGTCGCTCTGCACCGCCTCGTCGGTGATACCGAGCGGCGCCTTCTCCAGGAGTTGCGCGATCATTGTCGCGAGCATCTCGACATGACCGAATTCCTCGGCCCCGATACCGAACAGCAAGTCACGGTATTTGCCCGGGATGTGCGCGTTCCACGATTAGAATCCGTATTGCATTGCAACCGTGATCTCCCCGTACTGCCCGCCCAGGACCTCTTGAAGTTTCCGGGCGTAAACGGCGTCCGGTCGATCCGGGGACGCCTTGTGCTGGAGCTCCTGTCGATGAAAGAACATGCTTCTCCTCACTGCAGGTGGGACCGGCGAAACCGGTCCGACTACGTCACTGTCGCGGTCTCGCGGCCAGCTGTGCCGTCATTCGCTGTGACCGACAAGTACCCAGCAGCAACGGGTTCAGACGACGACCGGTCGTTTGCCGCGTGGGTGGAGGCGGCAACGCGGTGGTGCGCAACAAACTGGCTGATTCGCACGGCGTGGGCGCCGTCCGGTGCCGGTCCCGGTTGTTGTCCTTGCCGGCCGGCACGTGTAGAACCGGCGAGCCCGGGAACACGCAACCGGAGCGTCACCAGGCATCCGGCCGGGCCGCAAGGGAGGGAAGACATGTCAACCTCAAGAGGGCCGATCGATCCGATCGATGAGACCGACCCGATAGATCCGACCGGTGCGATCGCGGAGCTGACCCGCCTGGTGTCGGCCGACACCGACATGTCGGCCATCCTCGAGGAGGTGGTCCAGTTCGTGCAACAGCGGCTACCGGGCGCCGACGAGTGTTCGATGACCCTGATTCGCGACGAGCGAGCCGCCACGGTCGCCTCCACCGGTCCGCTCGCGCTCAAACTGGACGAGTCCCAGTACGAGCACGGCTACGGACCGTGCCTCGAGGCCGGCCGCACCGACGCCACGTTGCAGATCCCGGATGCCGCGACGGAGACCCGATGGCCCAGGTACGTCGCCGAGGCCCGCGAGCTGGGAATGGGCAGCTCGGCGTCTTCCCGTTGCCGGTGGAGAACTACCTGGTCGGCGCCCTGAACGTCTATTCGGGCCGGCCGCATGCCTTCACTGCGAGCAGCATCGCACTGGGCAAGGCGCTCGCCCGCCACGTCACCGGGGCACTCAGCCTTGCCGAGACGGCGATCGGCCACCGCGATCGCGCCGGCCACCTGGCCAAGGCGGTCGAGTCGCACAGCATCATCGATCAGGCCAAGGGCATCATCATGGTGCAGCAGAAGTGCACCGGTGACGAGGCTTTCGGGATGCTGCGCAAGCTGTCGATGGACCAGAACATCAAGTTGTACGAATTGTCGGCCGCTCTGGTGGCAAGCGCATCCGGACATCCCGTCAGACGGGTGACCTGAACCGGCGAGTCGGGCCGCCCGGCGCAAACGTGCGGCGGGGCTTGAAATTCGCGAGTGGGTCTGATGTGATCGATATCTGGTCCGAACAAGGCGCCGGATGAAACCTGGAACTGCAGGAGTCTTCGGTGCTCGACCAAATTTCCTCTCGTCCAACCCCCGCGCCGCCGTCGTCGACCCACGTGTCGTCGTCGACAGAGGCGGCCCCGCCCTCGGCCGACGCGACATCGCCGGCGGCCCCGCGGCTCCCTGTTCAGCGCAACAGTCAGGCGCATCGGTTCGCCGCTGCGCCGTCCGACGATGTCGCTCGTCAGATGCGCGAACTGCTCGACAGCGTGTCGGACTGCGATGACGAGCTGGAACGCCTGCAGCGACGGCGGACCGTCGTGGTGACCTATCTGCCGGTCGCCTGGTCCCTCGCCGCTCGGTACAGCGGCCGCGGCGTCGACAGGTCCGATCTGCGCCAGCTCGCGTGCCTCGGGCTGGTCAAGGCCGTCAACCGCTGGGTGCCTGGCCGCAGCGAGGATTTCCTCCAGTTCGCAGTACCCACCATCGTGGGGGAGATCAAGCGTTACTTCCGTGACCACCTGGCCCTTGTCCGGCCGCCGCGTCGGGTTTCCGAGCTCCGGGCTGCCATCGAGCAGGTGCGGGAGCAGTACTGGGAGCGGCACGGGCGGTACCCGAGTGAGAGCGAGATCGCGCAGCTCACCGGCGCCGGCATGGACGCCATTGCCGAGGCGCGAGCATCGACCCTGCTGTGCCACCCCCGCTCGACCGATGAGTCGCACGGTGCTGATTCCACCATTGCCGACAGCTTCGGCGCCGAGGACCAGGCGCTGGGCCGAGCCGAGGACAGATTGACCACCGAGCGTCTGCTCACCACGCTCACGTCGACCGAGAGGTCCATCGTGCGCATGCGTTTCGAGAACGGGTGGTCGCAGTCCAAGATCGGTGCCGAGCTCGGGGTGAGCCAGATGCAGGTCTCCCGCACGCTTCGGGTCATCACCCAGAAGTTGCAGCGCGCGCTCGCTGCCTGAGCGCAATCAGCACAAGGCGCCCGCTCCCGACTCGGTTGAACCGAGGGGAACGGGCGCCTTCTTTGCCGTCACGGGACTTCTAGCCCCGTCCAGTCGGCTGCACACCGGTCAGCGAACCGCGCTCCCGCTGCGGACCGTCGCCGGCCGGCGTCCGAGAACCGCACCCAGGGCGATCATTCCGATGCCCAGCACCAGATGCAGCCAGTTGTCGGCGTTGTTCAGCGGAACGAAGTTCGCCGCGTCGTTCTGATCGATCAACAGGCCGTACAGGAACAGTGCCAGGTAGATGAAGCCGCCGATGATGAGGTAACCCCGGGAGGCGCTGAACGTCCTGGCGGCAGCGATGCCGGCCACGCCGAACAGCAGGTGCACGATGTTGTGCAGGATGGACACCTGGAAGAGTCCCAGCAGGAGCGCGTCGGACTCGTGACCGGCCCAGGTGAGTTGGTCGTAGTTGGTCGTGATGCCGGGGATGAACCCGAGAATCCCGACCAGGAGGAAGACAACGCCGACGACGGCCGACGTGATCTGCACCGGATGTCGGTGGCGGGTACCGGCAGGGTCACCGGCGTAGCGAGAGTCTGTCATTTGGAGCTCCTTTCGTTCACAGGGTGTCGGCCGACGGGCCACGGGTCTCGCGGCGGTCGGACGACACCGGGACTTGTTTGTCCAGCACCTCTTTCATCGAGTGTGTGAACACTGGTTGAGTTCCCTGGGCCGAATCGACCACACAAATCACCACTGCTTCGTGACCTGGATGACACCAGTGGTGACGCCGCGGGCGGCGTTTTGTCGTGTACACCGGAAACCATGCGCACTGTTCCGGGTCGTACCGACTCAGTTGTCATCGTCGGAGCCGGGCTGGGTGGCCTGTCAGCGGCCCTCCGGCTTGCCGGAGCCGGCCGGCAGGTCACCATCCTGGAGCGGGCCGGCGTCCCCGGCGGACGGGCGGGACGGCTGGAGATCGACGGCTACCGCTTCGACACCGGCCCAACGGTTCTCACCATGCCGGAGCTGATCGACGACGCGCTGGCCTGCGTGGGGGAGAAGCTCGACGATCGGCTGGAACTGATCCAGGTCGATCCCGCCTACCGGGCCCGCTTCCCCGACGGGTCGGTGATCGACGTGCACACCGACGCGGCCGCGATGACGCAGGAGATCGCGCGGACCTGCGGGCAGGCCGACGCAGACGGGTACCAGCGGCTGGTCAGCTATCTAGGCCGTCTCTACGACGTCGAGATGCCGACCTTCATCGACCGGAACCTGGACAGCGTCACCGATGTCGTCGGCGCCGACGCCATCCGGCTGCTGACCATGGGTGCCGTCCGCAAGCTGCCCTCACTGGTCGGCAAGTACGTCCGGGACGAGCGGCTCAAGCGCATCTTCTCGTTCCAGGCGATGTACGCCGGGTTGGCGCCGCAGGAGGCGCTGGGTATCTATGCGGTCATCGCCTACATGGACTGCGTGCGCGGTGTCTTCCTGCCGCGCGGCGGGATGCACGCACTGCCGGTAGCGCTGGCCGCTGCGGCCACCGATCACGGCGTCAAGATCCGCTACGACACCGAGGTGGCAAGGATCGATGTGTCCGGTGGCCGGGCGACCGGTGTGGTCACGACCGACGGGGAGCGGATCGCCGCCGATGTGGTGGTGGTCAACGCCGACCTGCCGATGGCGTACCGGCACCTGCTGGAGCCGCAGTACACGCCGCGCCGGGTCAAGCGGCTGAACTATTCGCCGTCCTGTGTGCTGCTGCACGCCGGTTCGAGCGCGAGCTACGAGCAGCTCGGGCACCACACCATCGACTTCGGTTCGTCCTGGGACCGCACCTTCGACGAGATCATCCACCGCGGCGAGGTGATGTCGGATCCGTCATTCCTGGTCAGCAACCCGACCTCGACGGACCCCTCGCTGGCACCGGACGGCAAGCAGACCTATTACGTGCTCTTTCCGACGCCGAACACGGTCAGCGGGCGCAGCATCGACTGGAACACCCGCGGCCCGCAGTACCGCGACGAGATGATCCAGGCCATGGAATCGCGCGGGCTGACCGGCTTCGGCGATGCCATCGAGGTGCAGAGCCTGGTCACGCCGCAGGACTGGCTCGATATGGGAATCGCTGCAGGCGCACCGTTCTCGGCCAGTCACCATGTGCCGCAGACCGGCCCGCTGCGCCAGCCGACACTGGACCGGAACATCGAAAATCTGGTGTTCTGTGGCGCCAACACCCAACCGGGAGTCGGGGTGCCGATGGTGCTGATCTCCGGCCGCCTCGCCGCCGAGCGGGTGACGGGTCGAACCTCCTGAACGGCAGGAGCCGGAAACCGGCAGTCGGCACCCCAGGTCTGCGGGTCCGGCCGCCACGCCCACTACGGTTGGGGCCATGATCGGAGCTCGAGCGTGACACCGGCGCATGACCTCGACGCCGCGGGCGTCACCGATCCCAGGTTGAGATCGGACTACCTGCACTGTCGTGACCTGGCCCGGGAGCACGGCCGCACCTATTTCCTGGCCACCCGCTTCCTCCCGCCGGCCCGCCGCCCCGCGATCCACGCGTTGTACGGCTTCGCCAGGACGGCCGACGACATCGTCGACGACTTCACCCCGGGCGTCAGCGTGCAGGCGAAGGAGCAGGGCCTGCAGGAGCTGATCGCGCAGTTCCGCTCGCCAGGCTCCGCGGTGGACCCTTCCGTGCGGGCGGCACTGGACACGGCCCGCCGCTATGACCTGTCACCGCAGCTGTTCGAGGACTTCCTGACGTCCATGCAGATGGACCTCACCGTCACCAGCTACGAGACCCACGACGACCTGGACACCTATGTCTGGGGGAGTGCGGCCGTGATCGGCCTCATGGTGCTGCCCATCCTCGGGTACAGTTGTTCCGAGGGAGCAGGCGGAGCCGTACGCGGCCGACCTCGGCGTCGCCTTCCAGCTCAGCAACTTCATCCGCGACGTCGGCGAGGACCTGCGGCTGGGCCGGATCTACCTGCCGATGGAGTCGCTGCGGAGATTCGGTGTCGACCGTGCCCATCTCGAGCGTGGCGTGGTCGACGACGACGTCCGCGCCTTGCTGGCATCGGAGATCGAGCGCACCCGGGGCATCTATCGCCGCGCCGAACCGGGCATCGCGATGCTGGCGCCCGGCGCGCGCGGATGCGTGCGGGTGGCGTATCCAGCTGTACGGCGACATCCTGACCGCCGTCGAGCAGGCCGATTACCAGGTCTTCGGGCCCAGGATCAGAGTTTCCCGCGGACGCCGCGCGCGGATTGCGGCGCAGGCCCTGGCCGCTGGGGCAGCGGGCGGAGTCAGGCGCCGGATCGCCCGTCGCGATCAGGCGAGGTTCCGGTCAGCCAGGTTCCGGTCAGGCACGTTCCGAGCCTGCAGGTCCCGATCCCCAGCACGGCGTCCCAGCCAGACCCAACAGCTGAGGACCAACGTCACCAGGCCGAACCCGAAGCCGACGTCCTCCAGCGGCGCGTAGAACAGCCGGATGCCCAGGATCACGTCCGGGCTGTACTGCACGATGTCCAGGCCCGTCAGGATGCCGTTCACGATGAACTGGAAGAACAGCACGATCCCGTAGCTGGCCCAGAACAGCCGCGTGCGCAGCAGTCCGGTCCGCAACACGAACTCATCGACGATGACGGCCACGACGATCGCCGTCAACGAGGCCCAGGTGTAGACGCCCGGCGTCATGGTCCGTCCAGCCCCTTCGACTCTGCCCCGTACTGCTGCTCGGGGTCCGGTGGCGTCGGTGCGGTCCGCGCACGGCGCCAGGGCTCGGCCCAGTGCGGCTTCAGGTGACGCACGGCCTCGAGCGTGAGGATGCCGCAGATGGGGATGGCGACGAAGAAGGTGATCTCCTCGATCGGCAGTGCGCCGACGTAGATCCCGGTGATGTACTCCGGATCGAACCACCACCACCCGGCCAGGATCGCGAAGTAATCCCAGATGAGGAACACCGCGGCGACCGGGGCGATCGCGCGCACGGCGCGGGCGAACCGCCGGTACACCCGGGCGTTGAAGGCGTACTCGAGCGGCAGCGTGCCGATCAGGCAGGCTGCCATCACGGCCAGGTAGGTCAGGTGCTGCATCGCAGCATCAACGGTTTCTGCGGGGTGAGGGTGAGGCCGCCGCGGATGCCGGCCACCTCATCGATCCGGGTCAGGGTCGAGCCGGTGAACGCCGTGACGGCGGCGCGCAGCATGGCTGTGGCCAACGGCCCGCCGAGACAGGTCCGCTCACCGGCGGCGAACGGGATGTAACCCCAGGCGGGCAGCGGGTCATCGAACCGTTCGGGCCGGAACACCGTCGGGTCCGGCCACAGATCCGGGCTCCGGTGGGTCAGGTACGGGCTGTACAAGACGAGACGACCGGCGGGGATGTGGTAGCCCTGGAATTCGCAGTCCTCGGTGGCGACCCGGCTCCCGATCCATCCGGACGGGTACAGCCGCAGCGCTTCGTGCACGACGTCGGCGGCCGCATCGGGCGTATTCAGGTCCGGCCGCGCTGCCAGTTCCCACAACGCGAAAGCCAGGGCGTGGGCGGTGGTGTCATAGGCCGCGGCGACGGCGACCCGCGCCTCTTCCACTCCGCCCGGCAGCCCGGCGAACACCGGCGACAGTGTCGACGGGTCGGGATCGGCGAACGCCGCCCGCAGCGCACGTTCCATTTTCCGGACCCGAAACGGCCTGCGCAGCAACGGTTGTGGCATCGGTCCGTCCAACGGGGCGACATACGAACGCAGAACCGCCTCGGGGAAACCGGGTCCGAGGAAGGCGGTCATGATCATGTCGCGCACCAGATCCGACGACCAGGACACCGCGTCGAACGGGCCGATCGGCAGATGCCGGGACGCCACCTCGGCAAACTGCTCGGCGAACCGCCTGGTCACCTCCTTGCGGTGGAACGAGGGATTGACCAATGCGCGGCGACCCCGGTGCTCCGGCGCGTCCGTCGCTACCAGACCGGCCGACAGATACGGGGACAGCTGACTCAGGCTGCCGCGGCTGCGGAAACGGGTGAGATCGCCCAGCACGAACCGATTCCAGTCGGGCGAATAGCCGACGACGGCGGGCCGCCACAGCCGCAGGGCGAAGACCGGACCGAGCCCTGCTCCCTCTTCGAGCAGAGCGAGCCCGTTGCCGGTCCAGCGCGACAGATGGCCGAACGGCGGCCGGGTCGCCGGCGCCGGCAGTCGCAGGGCTGCCTGCACGGTGCTCATCGCTGCTTGCTCATCCCTGCCTGCTCATCGGTGCCTGCTCATCGGTAGATCCGCCCGCGCCACTGCTGCTCACGCCGCAGTGCACGCGCCACCACCGGCGCCGCAGCCACCGGGGACGCGGCCACAGCGGCTGCGGCCGACCAGTCGCGGCCCCCTGTCTTGACCTCGACCACCAGCCGTTCCGCCACCGCCATCAGCGCCGCACTGCGCCACCACCACGACCGTCCCAGCATCGCCACGGGGACGGTGTAGGCCAGTACATGCCACGCATAACCTGCGGCAACGAGCCACCGACGACCACCTGCGGACGCCGTGAGTCCGCGACCGAGGCCCCCGATGACGGCGCGGTAGCCGTCGTACATCCGGACCTGCAACTGCTCGCCACCCAGGGCCAATCCGAGTCGCAGGCCACGGCGACGGGCGAGGCGGGCCATGGCCACATCCTCCACCAACTCCCCGCGGACGGCCGCGAACCCACCGACCTGTTCGTACGCCGCCTGCCGGAAGACCAGCAGCGCTCCGCACGCGGTCGCCGCGGAGCGGGCCGACCGGGCCGGCGAGCTGAGCAGGCCGAACGGCAGGAAACACAGCAGGACGTCGTCGATGAGCGGGGTCAGCAGACGCTCCCCCCAGCTGACGCGGCGCTGACCGGGGAACACCGAGAAGACGTCGGCCCGCTGACGATTCATCTCCGCCAGCAGGGCCCCCACCGCGCCCGGTGCGAGCTCGACGTCCACATCGCAGAACACCAGCGGATCGGCGCCGACCGCTGCGGCCGCGTCCGCGAGTTGCGTGCAGGCCCAGGTCTTTCCGACCCACCGCGGCGGCTTGGGGCGGCCGGCGATCACCGTGACCACCGGAGTTCCCGGCCCTGCGGGCAGTGCGGTGGCGGCCCGCCTGACCAGCTCTGCCGACCCGTCGGTCGACTCGTCGTCGAGAAAGATCAACCGCGACGCGCCCGAAGCGAACAGGGCGGGCAGCGTCGCGGGCAACCGGTCAGCCTCATTGCGCATCGGCAGCAGCAGCGTCGGCCCGCCGGCATCGCGATCGGTGTCCGGCGGCCCGGCGCGCCCCTGTGTGGCGTGCTCCTGGCCGTGAATGCGGTCCGGCCGCGCGCCTGCCCAGCACCGGGAACCACCACAGGTTGAGCAACGCGATCAGCAGCTTCGTGCCCACAAAGGCGACGACCAGGCGGGGCAGCAGGTGGGGCAGTCGGGCGAGAACGCGGATCACGACCTCACCATGGCGCCGCCGAAACGCTCGTTCCAGCTGCGCACACCGCGGACGACCTGCCGGAAGCCCGGCAGCGGGAGCATCGGATCCGAACCTGCCAACTCAGCGTCCAGTCGGCTCAGCGCGTCGGCGAGACGTTGCCGCGGATCGTCGGCAGGGGCCAGATCTCCGATGACGTCGAGGTAGGCCTCAGCCGCCTGGTTGCCGCGCAGCACCACCCTGGTCGCGACCACCAGCAACGGCGCGCCGGCACTGTCGGCGAGCCAGCGGGCGCCCGGGCGGAACGGTCCGACCGGCCCAGCGGGACGCAGCTCGCCCTCCGGGAAGATCACCAGCACGGCTCCGGAAGACAGTTTGTCCAGGGCCGCTCGCAGCTCGGTGGTCAGCACGACGCCGGCCATCCGCAGCACACCGGGGCGCTGCATGGTGGCGGCGTCGACCAGCACCGCCACGTTGGTCTGCCCGCGGGCGCGAAGAGCACCGGCGGCGGCGAAGTAGTCCCACCAGGAGTGGTGGTTGGTGGTCCACACCGCCGCCCGACCGGGCAGCTCGCCGCGCACCCAGATGCCACGGAGATTCCGGCGGACGAGCTGATCGAGCGCGACTCCCAGCGCGCCCTCGCCCGCCGTCACCAGTCCGCCGCGCGCCGTCCTGCGATCAGCCAACCCGCTCGTTCTCCCAGTCGTGCCCGTCGCGCGGCAGCAGGCCGCGATGAGCTGGCGCAACCTTGGTATCGATCTGCCTGCGGACGTACCGCTCGGGCATCCCGACCAGCTCCGGTGGGGCGCCCGCGCCGGTGGCCGCGCGCGCCGCACGCGCCGCGAGCTCACGAGCGAGCTGGACGGTCCGCCCGACCGAGCCGGAATCGACCACCAGCTCCCAGGCCTCCTGCAGAGCCTCATCGGACTGATCCGGTCGCAGCAACGACGTCAGCCGTGAACTCGTTGCGTCGCAGGTCCGCTCGAGTGAATACACCGTCGGCATGGTCACCGTGCCGACTCGGAAGTCGGCGCCGATGGGCTTGCCGAGAGCCACCTGATCGGCGACCAGATCGAGCACGTCGTCCATCAGCTGCAGTGCCACCCCGAAGTCGGACCCGAACTGGCCGAGAGCCTCGACCTGCTCCGGCGAGCACCCGCCCACCCGGGCACCGATCCGGCAGGCCGCCTTCAGCAAGGCGCCGGTCTTCAGTTCGGCGACCTTCAGGACATCGGTTGCGGTCGCGGTGGCGTCGAACCGCAACGCCTCCTCGAGCGCCTGCCCGCGGCACATCTCCGACAAGGCTGCACCGAGGTCGTCGACAGCGCCGGGCCCTTCACCGGCGATGGCTCGCCAGCTCAGCGCGATCATCGCGTCCCCGGCGATGACGGCGGTGGACGCACCTTCGTGCCGGTGTACAGCGCGCACCCCGCGGCGGGTCTCCGAGTCGTCCAGCAGGTCGTCGTGCACCAACGAGGCGCTGTGCAACAGTTCGACGGCGACCGCTGCGCCGACGGCTTTGGCCGAGCCGGCCGGCCCGATGTCCGCGCACCGCAACACGAGGTCGGGCCGCAGGCGCTTACCTCCGGCATCGACCACCCGGTGGCAGCCGCTGCGTAGCGGCTCCGGTAATGCGTCCAGCGTGCTGAGCAGTGCCTTTTCCACAGAAGTCGAACGCAGCAACGTGACCGCGGCCGCCGCCGCGCCGCGATCGCTCGATGAGCTGCCCGGTTCGGTGCCGGAGGGTGCCGGCGCACTCGAGACAGCCGTCATCTCGCCTCCTGGGTCACCGGCCGCCGAGCGCGCCGGTGACAAGGAGCGAGCCCTGACCACGCCTGGACATCGATCCAGCCGGGCCGCCACAGCGTCGCGTGGTCGCACCGATCATCGTTCCGCAACATCCCGATCAGGCTGTCCACCGTTGATCCCGTCTCGAGATACCCCATAGGCCGTCTACCGGCTCCGGGGCGGGTCCGGATGCACTCTGAACGTGAAGTTTAGCCGGTTGGCCGGTTCCGATCGGTGACCGACAGGCCCCCAGCACGGCCACGGACATGCGTCGATGCCGGCAGGGGCTGCGTTCAGCGCAGTCCGACGGCCGGTCGGTGACGGGCAGGTCGGACGCCCGGCGACGCTGCGCGGGTGATCAACGTTCGGGTCCGCTCCGAGTCGTGGAGTGACCCGGAATGTTCCGGAACGCTGATCACCTTGCGCCTGCGACTCGGCCCGGTTGATGCCGGAGTGAAGGGTGATGGGCGACGCAGACCCGATGAGTGCAGCGGCTGGCCGCCGGTCACCCCGAGCACCTCGGCGGTGATGTAGCTGGACTCCTGCGAGGCGAAGAAGACGTAGACAGGCGCGAGTTCTGCCGGTTGACCGGCCCGGCCGATGGGCGTGCTCTCGCCGTGCGAGGCGACCTTCTGCTCCGGCATGGTCGCCGGGATCAACGGCGTCCAGATCGGGCCGGGCGTCACCGAGTTGACCCGGATGCCCCTGTCCGCCAGCCCCTGTCCCAGGGCCGTGGTGAAGTTCACGATGCCGGCCTTGGTGGCGGCGTAGTCCAGGAGTTCCGGGCTCGGGCCGGTGGCCTGGATGGAGGCGGTGTTGATGATCGACGAGCCGGGTTGCATGTGCGGGATCGCCATCTTGCACAGCCAGAACATCGCGTACAGGTTGGTCTTCAGCACCCGGTCGAACTGCTCGGTGGTGATGTCCTCGATGCCGCCCTGCTGGACCATCTGGTACGCGGCGTTGTTGACCAGGATGTCGATGCCGGCGAACTCTGCGACGACGGTGTCGATCAGGCGCCGGCACTGGTCCTCCTGCGTGAGATCGTCCGGACAGGTCAGCGATCGGCGTCCCGCCTCCTCGATCAGCCGGACCGTCTCCGCGGCGTCCTGCACTTCCGATTCCAGGTAGCCGATCGCAACGTCGGCGCCCTCCGGCTGCTTTCCAGACATCGCCGATCGCGCAGGCATCGCCGATCGCGCAGGCAGCGCCGATCGGGCAGGCGGCGTCGACCGGCGTCCGCAGCTCGAGCGCAGCCGTGGCACCGTCTCCGGACGGTGCCACGGCTCCGCCTGCCCGTTCATCTGCAGATGGTTTGCCGACGGGCGGTCCGTCGACAGCCCCGCGGGGCGGCGCGCCGTCGTCACGGTTCCGGGCCTCGCCGCCCGCGCCTGAAGCGCGTCCGCTGGTGACCCGACCGGCCGGAGCCGCCGCACGAGTCACGATTCCGGCCCTGGACGTCGATGCACCGGTCGATCAGGTGCTGAATACCGGCGGGGTGTTACGTCCGCCCGATGACCCCGGCCGACTCGGCTGGTGGATCGGCAGTTCCCTGCCCGGCGCCGAGCGGGGGAGCACCGTGATCGCCGGCCATGTCGATTTCCGTCACCAACGGGCCCGGTGCGCTGTACCGGCTGACCGAGCTACCGGCCGACAGCGAGATCATTGTGCAGACAGCCGATGACGTTGCCGTCCGCTACCGAGTCACCGGCCGCCAGTACTACTTCAAGGCCGACGGGCTGCCGGCCGAACTGTTCGCCTTCGGCGGTCGGCCCCGGTTGGTGGTGATCACCTGCGGCGGCGAATTCGACCAGGCGACCGGGAGCTACGAAGAGAACGTCGTGGTGACGGCCGAGCCTGCGTGACATCCGGAGCTTCCCGCGGCGCGCCGAGCGGACCAGGCGCGACCTGTGTCAGAGCGCCGGATAGTCCTCGGAGAAACCGACCGCGTCCACCTTCCGATGGAACCGGGTGCCGACGACACCGCCGAGCAGCGCACCGATCAGCGCGACCAGTATCGCCGCACCGATCGCGATGATGCCGGCGGTGGTGACACTTCCTTCGTCCACCGGGATCCTCGGCAGATTCAGCTGAGCCAGCACGTTGTACTGGGATCCGGCAATCGCGGCGATGCCTGCGATGATCGCCGTCGTGATCAGTGCCCACAGCCACACGGCCAGGCCCTGCTTGGCGCCGCTGAACCGGGCCATCCGTCCGGCGACGTAACCACCGCAGAAGTACGCCACGAAAAGGATGACCAGGAGCAGGATGCCGCCGACCAGGCCGACGGTTTGCGCTGTGCCGCTGTCCGTCTGCGAGTCCTGCACCACCTGGTCGACCGGATTGTCCGATGCGATCCCCAAGGCCACACCGGCGGCCGCGACCAGTGTGATCAGCAGGACCGCCATCCCGGTCGCCGTCAGCCAGCCGAAAAAGCCGGAGCCGAAGGACATCCCGCCGAAGCGCTCCTTCTCTCTGGCGGCCACCGTCTGGCGGTCCGGCGGGATGGTCGTGGGCATCGCTCGTTCGGTCCGGTCGTCGTCGATCATCGAGTGCTGGTCTGCGACCGGATAGCGGGCAGTCGTCAGCGCGGGGTCCGCACCGCTCGTCGGTCCGTCGGCAGGCAGCGTCAGGTCCCGGCCGGCAGCGCCGGCACCTGACGCCGGCATCGTCCCGTCCGCGCCGCCCGGGTCCGTCCGGACCGTCCGATCCTGTCCGTCGGCCCCGTCATACGCTCGGCCCTGGTCCGGGATGCCGGCGCCCCCGTAGTTCCTGTCGAACGTCCCCGGCGCGGGTGATGTCTGCTCCCGCAGGCGTGACTGGTCGTCGAACTCCTGGTCGAATTCGGCGCGGTCTCTGGCCGCTGCCCGGTTCGCAGTGCCGCCGCGTAGATTGATGGTCGGATCGACGTCGCCACTGTCCAGTCGGCCACTGTCCAGTCGGCCACTGTCCTGCCGGGCACTGTCCTCTCGGCCCTGGTAGTTACCGGCCGAAACTGACGATCGATCGGCCGCGGGGATGCTGTCCCGGCGCCCTTGTGGCTCAATTGGATGACTCATTGAAATCTCCTTGTGGTTGCCGTGACAACATTCCGCCGGCAGCGCTGTAATCTGGTTGTACCCAGGGCTTTGCACTGTAAACATGCTGAGCGGCATGGCGTTCGGGTCAACGGCGTTTGCCGCCGGCAGGCTGGGGTACCGCAAATTCAGGCGGGGGTCCAACGACCGCTAGGTGCCGGCGACGGCGTTGCCGCCGATCGCCTTGCGTAGCTCTCGCAGAAAATCCGAGATTGCGGTTTACAACGCAAAAAACCAGGGCAATGTACGCACTGCGCCACGCGATGGGGGCGGCAAGCCATCGTCGGTGACGCAGCCCGATTCGTGACGCAGCCCGAGGGGAGAACACGTGAACATCAGCAAGGACCAGATTCTGCAGTTCCTCCGCGACCGTGGACAGGGCGATCAGGCCGACCAGGCTTCGTCCGAACTGCCGGATGAGGTGGACACCGATCAGCATGCCGACCTGTTGTCCAAGTTCGGCATCGATCCGCAGCAGTTGCTCGGTCAACTGGGCGGCAAGCTCGGCAACATTTTCTAGGGCACGACATTTTCTAGGGCACAACGCTTTCCGGCGCACCGGCACTGACGCCGGTCGTCGTCGTCGCAACAACCGACAAAGGGGAGAATTCATGACGAACGCAGCAGGTCCCGAGGCCTACATCGGGCGTAACGCAGTGGATCAGCAGGGCGACAAGATCGGCTCCATCGGCCAGGTCTACCTGAATGACGAGACCGGTCAGCCGGACTGGATCACCGTCAACACCGGGCTTTTCGGTACCAAGGAACACTTCGCCCCGCTCGCGGGCTCGAGCTTCAACGGCGACGAGCTGGTTTTGCCGTTCGACAAGAACGTGGTGAAGGACGCGCCGGATGTCGCCGATGCCAGCCATCTGGATGTCGACGAGCAGGAGTCGCTGTACTCGTACTACGACCGCTACCTCGGTGCCGGGTACAGCCAGAGGGATAACGCCAGTGCCGACGACCTGAACGCCGGTCGTACCGAGGACGTGAACACCGGCCGGAGCGACGGTTTCGATGTCGACAGGAATGACGACGTGAACGTCGGCGATCGCAGCCGCGGCGAGGGATACGACACCTCCGGGCCGAACACCGACGAGGCGATGACGCGTTCCGAGGAGCAGCTCCGGGTAGGGACCGAGCAGGTCGCGGCCGGACGCGCCCGGCTGCGGAAGTTCGTCGTCACCGAGCAGCAGTCGGTGCAGGTTCCGGTGACCCGCGAAGAGGTCAGGGTGGAACGTGAGCCGATCACCGACGCCAACCGTGGTGCGGCTCTGTCCGGTGGCGACATCACCGAGGAGGAGCACGAGGTCGTCCTGCATGCCGAGCGTCCGGTCGTGGACACCGAGGCCGTCCCGGTGGAGCGGGTGAAGCTGGGCACGGAAACGGTGACGGATCAGGAAACGGTGAGCGGGACCGTTCGTAAGGAGCAGATCGAGGTGGACGACGATTCCAATGCGATCGACTCCACCCGTGGACGTAGCGACGTCTGAGATATGAACCAGCGCAACGACATGGGGTGCCGCAACGACATGGCGCCAGGCTGCGGCATCGTGCTCTTGACGGCGTTGACTCCATGAGGCATCGGGGCGATGGCGAACAGGACCTGCCGCTCGGGGAGCAATCCCCGGGCGGCGGTTCCGACTCCGGGCGTCACGGCGAGGAGTTCACAGAGCCGGCCGGGCCGGAACTCGGGCAGGCCGACCTGGCCGAGAGGTTGGATGTGGATCCCGACCGTGGAGATGTGAAGGGCTGAGCCGAGTTCTGGAAGACAACCCGCGCAGCTGCCGCTCCTGTCGCTACTTTTACGTTGTAAGATTGCGACCGGACAATCCGGAGCGGGGTGCACATGGTCGACGGTCGAGCCACCAGCGGACGTGCGCCGAACGGGGCGATCGCCGAATCGATGCGGATCGCGCTCGCTGCCCGGCGCCCGTCAGACGGCATGGAGCTGATGGTGTCCGCCATCGCCGGCGCCGGTCCATGGGACTCTGCCGCGATTGCGGTGTTGGGTTCCCGAGGCAGGATCGCCACGGCCGCGAGCTCGGATCCGTTGGCGGCCGCCGCGCAGATGCATCAGCAGGATCTCGGCGAGGGGCCCAGTTGCATCGCCGTTGCGGCGCAGTCCCTGCTGGCTGTGGAGGATGTGGCCGTCGATCCGAGGTGGCCGCGCTGGAAGACCACCGCGGCCGAACTCGGTATCGCCTCCACTGTTGCCGTGCCGCTGTTCACCGACAGTCCGCTGGGCGTGGTCACCTTCTATGGATGCAGCCGGCGCGCCTGGCGGCCGGATGACCTGCGGCGCGCCGACATTGCGGGCGCTCACGTGTCCGTCGTCGTCGCCCATGCCAGGATGCAGCAGAATCTCTGGCGTGCGATCGAGGGCCGCACGGTGATCGGTCAGGCGCAAGGCGTCCTGATGGAGCGCTACGGTCTCACGTCCGAGCAGGCCTTTGCGCTGTTGCGCCGCTACTCACAGCAGAGAAACGTCAAGGTGGCCACGCTGGCCACCCAGCTGGTGATGACGGGAACGCTCGGCGACCCAGTTCTGGACGGGAGCCGACCGACCGCGGAATGCTGACCGGGCGTCACCCGAGCTGGAGGCGAGATGAAGCCCACCACAACCGATCCGGACACTCCTGAGGCGCGGGGTGCCGCGGGATCCGTCCGTCAGCCTGCGGAACCACATTCCGGCCGGCGGACCCTGGACCGCCGACGGATCCTGGCCGCCGCCATCGGCCTCATCGACGACCACGGTCTGCGGTATCTGACGATGCGCAGGCTGGGTGCACACCTTGGTGTCGAAGGCATGGCGCTCTATCACTACATCCCCGGCCGCGAGGCACTGTTGGACGGGATCGTCGAGACCGTCATCGACGAGCTTTACGGGGACCCCGACGTGCACCTCTCGCACCCGCAGTGGCAGGAGTATCTGCAGCGCCTTGCACACGGGGTTCGCCGCATCGCCTTGGCGCACCCGCAGGTCTTCCCGCTGATCGCGACGAGACCGCCCGCGGCGCCGTGGGTACGCCCACCGCTACGGAGCCTGCGATGGATGGAGTCGTTCCTCCAGACGCTGAAGGGCTGCGGGTTCTCCGATACCGACGCGGTGGCGACCTACCGGTCCTTCTCGAGTTTCCTGCTCGGCCACCTGCTGCTGGAGGTGTCTGCGCACGGTGCCGACATCGGCCCGGTGGAAGAGCAGGATCCCGGTCCGCCCAACGCCACTGACCTGACGGATTACCCATTGCTCCAGGCGATGCAGCCAGAACTCTCCCAGGATCGCAGCGCCGACGAATTCGAGGAGTCGCTCGAGGCTCTGATCGATCGGCTCGAAATGCTGGTTCGCCGACGTTGAAAGATGCCAGAAAGGCGATCATGACCGAATCTCTCCGGTCCCTGTTGATCCTCGGCGCGAGCGGCGACCTGGCCGCACGGCTGCTGCTGCCCGCACTGGGCCAATTGATGGCCGGTGATCAGGGGCCCGACACACTTCAGGTGGTCGGCGCCGGCACTGAGCAATGGGACGAGAATGCATGGCGGGAACGTGTACGCCAGTCCTTTGCCACAGTGGGCGCCGAAGGTCCACGCATTGACGAGATCCTCTCGAGCACAACCTATTCCACGGCCGATGTGACTCGGCCGGCCGATCTGCAGCGGCTGCTGGACAGCTGTGACGGAGCGCCGGCAATCTACTTCGCACTACCGCCGCCGGTCACCGTGCTGGCCTGCAAGGCGCTGTCGACGCTGGCGCTCCCGCCCGCCACCGCGCTCGTCCTGGAGAAGCCCTTCGGCACCGACGAAGCGGGCGCCGCGGCGTTGAACGCGCTGGTCGCCGAACTCGTGCCGGAGGACCAGATCCATCGGGTCGACCACTTCCTCGGGAAATCGACTGTCCTGAACCTGCTCGGATTGAGATTCAGCAACCGGCTCTTCGAGTTCATGTGGAGTGCGGAACACATCGAAAAGGTCGACATCGTCTTCGACGAGGCCCTCGGACTGGAGAACCGGGCGCGCTACTACGACGGTGCCGGCGCACTGGTCGACATGATCCAGTCGCACCTGTTGCAGGTGCTGGCCCTGATCGCGATGGACCCGCCGGCCAGCCTGCACGCCGCCGACCTGCGAGATCGCAAGGCCGATGTGCTTCGCGCCTGCCGAATCTGGGCGGATGACCCGTCGTCGTCGAGCAGGCGTGCGCGATACACCGCAGGAACGATCGACGGTCGCACCCTGCCCGCGTACCTGCAGGAGCAGGGGGTGGACCCGGAGCGGAACACCGAGACGCTCGCCGAGGTCACTCTGGAAGTCAACAACTGGCGATGGGCGGGAGTGCCGTTCCGGTTGCGCTCGGGCAAGGCGGTGGCCGCCTCTCGCAAGGAGATCGTGATCACCTTCAAGCAGGTGCCATGGCTGCTGCCGGGCCTGTACGGAACAGAATTCCCCACCCGGCTGCGCATCTCGATGGGACCCGACCGGATGGCGCTGGACCTGAACATCAACGGGCCTGCCGATCCGTTCGAACTCGATCGGATCGAACTGGCCGCCGACTTCAACGGCGGCCGGTTACCCGCCTACGGGGAAGTCCTGGCTGCTGTCTTCGTCCAGGACCCGACGCTGTCCGTGCGAGCCGACACCGCGCAGGAGTGCTGGCGGATCGTCGACCCGGTGCTGCAGGCCTGGCGGGACGGCGAAGTGCCACTCGACGAATACCCGGCCGGGTCCACCGGTCCGTCGGGCTGGCCCGTGTGAGGAAGCAGTGACGGAACCCGACGCTGGTCGGCCACGGCCCGGTCGGCGGGTGCAGTCATCACTCAGGTGGCAGGTGAGGCATCCAGGAACCGGGAGATCGTCCAGCCGAGCTTGTCGGCGGCACTGACCAATTCCAGATGCCCGCCCGGGAAGATGTCGAGCGTCGAGTGCGGCAACAGGCGCGCCATCAGCCGTGCGTTTGCCACCGGAACGATCGGGTCGTCGTCCCCGCTCATCACCAAGACCGGGTGGGTGATCAGGGGCAGGAACGGCAGGCTCGTCCATACTCCCAGCGCGGCCATTTGGTGGACGTAGCCGCGACCCGTGCCGTCGCCCTGCAGCGCCGTCATGAGCGTGCGCACGTCCGACCGACGGTGCCGTCCGGTCGTGTGGAACAGCGTGTCCGGGCTCAACGACACACCAGGGAGCTGGACCTCCGGTGGGACCATCAATCCGAGCAGCACGCGCATGTCACCGGGTATCGACAGTGCGCCGGTGCTGGTGCTCAGCAACACGATCCGGCGGCATCGGGCGGCGTACTGCAGCGCAAACTGCTGCGCGAGCGCACCGCCCCAGGAGAATCCCAGCAGGTCGACCTGCCGGTAGCCGAGCTGGTCCAGCAGAGTGCTGACCATCCAGGCCAGCTCCGGAAAGGCATAGGGACGAAAGGCGGCGGGGGAGTCGCCGACACCTGGGGTGTCGATACGTATTACCTCGAGATCGGGATCCATCGCGTCGACCAACGGCTGGAACAGCTCCAGGCCGGCTCCGATGCCGTTGAACATCAGCACCGGCACCCTGGTCGGGTCGCCCCGCCGGATGTCGACCCGGAACTCCTGGCCGGCCACGGTCAGTTGCCGCGCCGTGGCCTCGCCTGCGACCACGTGTCCGATGGCCATGCCATCTCCCTCCGGTCCTCGTTGACCTGCCCGAATGACCCATCCGGCACCGAGCGCCATCCGGCCATACGCCGACTTGGGCCGGGACGGTCGACAGTACCGATGATCAACTGAAAATTCTTACCGGAGGCTTTACGCCACGAGCGGACGGCTCCGGCGGGGTTGATCCACGGGCGGCGCAGGGAATACCCCGGTCATGACCTTTGATCCGAAGACGGCAATCGTCACGGGTGCCGATTCCGGTATCGGCCGTGCCATCGCCGTCGAATTGGCGGCGGCGGGCAACGATGTCGGCGTCACCTGGCACACCGACTCCGACGGAGCGGAGAAGACGGCGGCCGAAGTCCGTGAGTACGGCCGCCGCGCGGAGGTGGCCAGGCTCGACACCACCGACATCCCCGGCTGCGGTGACGTGGTCGACGCGTTGGCCGACAAGCTCGGCGGCGTCGACGTGTTCGTCAACAATGCCGGGACCGGTGACAGCGCACCGTTTCTGCAGATGTCTCTGCAGGCGTGGCAGCACACTGTGGCCACGGACCTCGATGGTGCGTTCATCTGCCTGCAGCGTGCGGCCCGCCGGATGACGGCCGCGGGGAGCGGCGGTCGCCTCATCGCCATCACCAGCGTCCATGAGCACCAGCCGCGTGTCGGGTCCGCTGCCTACGATGCGGCGAAGCACGGCCTCGGCGGGCTGATGAAAACCATCGCGCTGGAATTGGCCGCCGACGGAATCACCGCCAATTGCGTGGCGCCAGGTGAGATCGCAACCCCCATGACCGACCAGACGGATGAGAATCCGCGGGGTACTTCCCGCCCTGGTGTGCCGCTGGGCCGACCCGGCGATGCTCGCGAGATCGCTGCTGTCGTCGGCTTTCTCGCGTCCCCGGCGGCCAGCTACGTGACGGGTGTTTCGTGGCCCGTCGATGGTGGCATGCTGTTGATGGGACCGCAGGCCGGGTCCCACATCACCAGCGATGACTGGCGTTCCGCCTGATCTACCGCGTCGCCTCACACTCTGACCGACCACAATCGAAGGGAAGCAACATGTCTGATGAAAAGTCCCCGGTAGCAAAGGTTGCCGAGTTGGCCAAGGACATCCGTATCGGGATGTTCACCACCGTCGATCCCGCCGGCAACGTCATCAGCCGGCCGATGGCACAGCAAGAAGTCGAATTCGACGGCGATCTCTGGTTCTTCGCCGAGCGGGATTCCCGCAAGGTCGCGCACATCAACGCCGATCCCCGCGTCGGTGTCACGCTGACGTCGAACGACACCTGGATCTCGCTCAACGGGACGGCCGCCGTGGTGGACGACCCGGCGAAGGCCGAACAGCTGTGGAACACCTGGGTGGAAGCTTGGATGCCGCAGGGACCGCGGGATCCCAGCGTCGTGCTGATCAAGGTCTCAGCCGAGAGCGCCGAGTACTGGGACACGCCGGGTGGCCGGGTGGCGTCCGTGCTCAGCTTCGTGAAGGCGAAGGTGACCGGCGAGCCGTACGACGGTGGGGAGAGCGAGCGGGTCAGCCTGTAGCTCCGGCGCTGCAGCAGGGCGCTGCAGGCCGGCGCCCTCACGATCGAACGGGCCCACCACCCCGCCGTCAGGACAGTCGGCGCCGGGTGATGGGCCCGTTGCGCACCAGTTCGGTGAGCTGTCCCCAGGCTGTCCGGGGACGCAGTACCGGGCTCGACGTGCTGGCCGCGTCGCGCATCCCGGCGACGGCCTCGACCAGCGCCGTCACCGCATCGACACGCGGCTCCCAGCCGAGCACCGTGCGGGCTCGCCCGGTATTCAGGAGCGGCACCGAGAAGGCCAGATCGATCCACCCGGCATCGATGCGCTGGAGTCGTGCGTGCCAGCTTGCGGCGACGATCGCCCGCAGCGCCGACGCGGGCAGCGGCACGGGGTGCGCCCCGAGCGCGGCCGCCAGCTCATTCCTGCTGATCGGCGGTTCCGCCGCGATGTTGAACGCTCCACCCGCTCGCCGATCGATCGAGGCCACCACGGCGGCCGCGAGGTCGTCGGCGTGCACCAGCGGCACCGTGAAGCTCCGATCCAACGGCAGCAACGGCAGAGCGGTGATCATCCGGGCCGGCACGTAACCGGGGACGCCGTAGCGCAGCAGGGAACTGCCCGCCGCCCGCTGCACGACGATCCCCGGCCGGAACCTGGTGATCACAGCACTGCCCTCACCCGGCCCCGCCTCGAACTGATCGAGCACCCGTTCGGCCGCGGCCTTGTGCCGGCTGTAGACCGACGACGGCACCCCGTCGGTCGGCCAGCTCTCGTCCACCCGACGGCCGCGCTCGGCTGCTCGGTAGGCGCCCACCGACGACATGTGGACGAGCTGTCCCACCCCGGCCCTGGCGACCGCTTGCACGATCGCGGTCAGACCGCCGACTCCCACCCGCTCCAACTGAGCCGCGTCCCTGGTCGGCTGGAATCCCCAGGCCAAGTTCAGCACGGCGTCGGCGCCGGTGAAGACGGGCGTCAATCGGTCCGACACGCCGGGCGCCGAAAGATCGATCCGGTGCCAGTGGGCGAGGTCATAGGGCGGTTCCGGCGGAGGCGTCCGGCGGCTGACGGCGATGACCTCGGGAGGCGTGTCCCGTGCCTGCAACAGGCGTAGAACGGCTGTTCCTACGTTGCCGCTGGCTCCCACGATGACGATGCGCATGAGTGCTCTGTTCCCCCTTCATGGGCACTGCTGCGAGCAGGATTCGGAAAAAAATTCCAGCTTTCGTCCGTTTCTATGCCCCACACCCGTTTCGCGGGTGAATAATGGGGTACTGAACGGGCATCACAAAGGAGGCTCATCGTGAGCGGAAGTGCCGGAAGTACAGCTGTGAATCGCCCGCTGACCGCACGCCAGGCAGAGGTCCTGCAGGCGGTAGCGGAAGAACGGATCGAGCGGGGACTGGTGTTGGGGACACTGGAGCCGCATCTGCTGGATGGCCATGACGTCATCTGGCCGTTGCGTGCCCTGGTCCTCAAGGGGCTCGTGCAGTTGCAGCCGATCGGACAGCCCAGGCTGACCGATCGAGGCTGGCTCTCACTGCAGGTCGCGGCCTGAAACGGGGACGGGCCGGCATGTCAGCCGGTTCGTCCCTGCGTTTCACCCAACGGCAGCCAGTCCAGAACTGCCTGGATCTGGTCGTCCCAGTACGCCCAATCATGCGTGCCAGGACCGAAGTCGGTCTCGCATCCAAATCCCTTGTCGAATAACGCCTCTGCGAAGCGACGGTTTGACTCGATCAGCGCGTCACCGGTCCCGCAACGCAATGACAACAGGGGCACCACTTCGGGATCGGCTGCGTCGAGCACGGCGAAGAGGTCTTCCGAAGTCCCGGTGACCGAGCGGTTGCCGAAGACCCGGTCGTCCACATCGGATCGCAGGTCGGCACGGAACTGCAACGCCGCCACATCCAGCGCACCGGACAGGCTCGCAGCGGCCGCAAACGTCTCCGGTCGCCGCAGCGCCCACTTCATCGCTCCGTAGCCGCCCATGGACAGCCCCGCCACGAAGGTGTCCTCCCGTCGCCGCGACACGCGGAAGAAGTCGCCGACCACCGCCGGTAGTTCCTCGGTGAGAAACGTCCAGTACGGCAGGCCGTGCACCTCATCGCTGTAGAAGCTGCGGTGTACCTGCGGCATGACCACGGCGAGCCCGAGCGGGGCGACATAGCGCTCGATCGACGTCCGTCGGGCCCAGATTGTGTCGTCGTCGCTCAAACCGTGCAGCAGATACAGCACCGGCGGCTCACCGGGGCGCTCGACGCCGGTCATCCCGATTTGAGCGGTCGTGCGCTGCGGCAGGATCACCGTCATCGACACGCTCATCGCCAGCGTGTCGGAGAAGAAGTCGCACCGCATCAGCGCCATCCCGGGTCACCTTCCTCTTAGCCTGGGGTAATGCCCGTCCGCACGGCTGTGCCCGCCGCCGCCATCAACTTCGACGCCATCCGCGCCGAACTGTCGATACCCGATACCTACCCGCCTGACGCAGTGGCCGAAGCGGTGCGCCTCGCCCAGCAGTTGCCGCCGGATGATCCGATCGGTATCCCGTTCGTCACCGTCGACCCGGTGGGGTCCAAGGATCTCGACCAGGCGGTGCACCTGGCCAGGGATGGACAGGGTTATCTCGTGCACTACGCGATTGCCGACGTCGCTTCGTTCGTCCCGCCCGGTGGTGCGGTCGCCGCGGAATCGTGGCGCCGCGGAGCGACCCTGTACAGCCCGGACCGGAGCACGCCGCTGCATCCGCTGGAATTGTCGGAGGACGCGGCCAGCCTGCTGCCCGGCCAGCACCGGCCCGCCGTGTTGTGGACCATGCGGCTGGACGCCCGGGGTGAGCCGACCGAGGTGGACGTCCGTCGCGCCGTCGTGACATCGGTGGCGCAGTTGAGCTACCCGGCCGTGCAGGCGGACGCGGACGCCGCTGCACTGCACCCGTCGATCGCCCTGTTGCCCGAGATCGGCCGGCTCCGGCGGGAACGGTCGCGGGAGCGGCATGCGATCAGCCTGGACATCCCGGACGCCGAGATCGTCCGCGGTCCCGACGGCCACTGGACACTGGAATTGCGGGCGGTCCTGCCGGTGGAGCAGTACAACGCCGAGATCAGCCTGCTCACCGGGATGTGCGCGGCGTCGATGATGCTCGCCGCCGGCGTCGGCCTGCTGCGAACTCTGCCGGCGCCCGACGCCCGTCAAGTGCAGGCGTTGCGGAAAGCGACGGAGGCGCTGGGCATCCCGTGGCCCGACGACGTGCCGCCGGGGGACGTCATCGGGCAGTTGGACGGGTCGCGACCCCGAGATGCGGCCTTCCTCGAGGACGCGGTGCGGCTGCTCCGCGGCGCCGGCTACACACCCTTCGACGGCGCGCCACCCGAGCGGTCCGAACACGGCGGGGTCGGCGCGCCCTACGCGCACGTCACCGCCCCGTTGCGACGGCTGGCCGACCGGTACGCGACCGAGATCTGCCTTGCGGTTCGGGCGGGCACCGAGGTGCCGGCGTGGGTGAAGGACGCGTTGACCGAACTACCCAAGGCGATGGCGGCGGCGGATCGGAAGGCCGCCGAGCTCGCGAAAGCCTGTTCGGGCGCCGTCTCGGTATTCGTTCTGCACGGACGGGAGGGCGAGGAATTCACGGCGACCGTGCTGCAGATCGACAGGGAGCGTGACCGGGCCGTCGTCATCCTGCACGAGCCGCCCGTACGGGCACATTGTCCGCCCGATGGCCTCTCCGAGGGTTCGGTGATCAGGGTGCGGCTGATGTCGGCAGATCCGGCCGTTCACCGCTTCGTCGTGCAGCCGGTGGGGTGACCGCGCTGCCGGCCGCGGCAGGTGGCAGGCTGCGTGGCATGGGAGACGAGATCGGCCGGTCGACGGCCTTCTACTACAACATCACCACCGGTGAGGTCGAGCCGGAGGGCAAGAGCAAGGCCAAGGACCTGCTCGGCCCGTTCCCCACCCGCGAGGAAGCGGCGAACGCGCTGGAGATCATCAGGGAACGCGAGGCACGCAAGAACGCCGAGGATCGGGAATGGCGGGACCGCTGATCGCGCTGACGGTCAGGTGACCTCGAAGACCGACAGAACGCAGCCTGGAATCCGCGACCTGACCTGGGTGGTGGCGCTGGCCGCCGCTTTGTGGGGAACCGATGCCCTGCTCAGGGTCCCGCTGGCCCGGGAAGTGGCCGCGCCGACCATCGTCTTCGCCGAACACGCCGTGCTGGTCCTGGTCCTGCTGCCGTTCCTGCCCCGCGCACTGCGGGCGTTCCGAACGCTGGACACCCGCGGCAGGCTTGCGGTGGTCGGTATCGGGGCCGGAGCCTCGGCGGTCGCCACAACGCTGTTCACCCTCTCGTTCCGGTTCGGTGACCCGGTGACGCCGGCCGTCATCCAGAAGTTTCAGCCGGTCATCGCCCTCGCCGGCGCGGCGCTCATCCTGCACGAGCGGCTTCGGCCGTCGTTCGCCTTCTTCGCCGTTCCGGCGTTGATCGGTGCCTGGTTACTGGCGTTCCCCGATCCGCTGAAGATCGGTGTCGACCAGGCTGCCGTTGCCCTGCTCGCGCTCGGCGCGGCCACGCTGTGGGCCGCCGGCACCGTGCTAGGCCGGTTGGTCGCGACCAGGCTCAGCGCCGTGGAGCTGACCACGCTGCGCTTCGCCTTCGGATTGCCGGCCGCGCTGGTCATCGTGCTCGCGACAGGTTCGGCGCTGTGGGTTCCCGACCTGTCCAGCACCGTCTCGGTGGTCGGCATCGCACTGGTGCCCGGTCTGCTGGCCATGTGGCTCTACTACGCGGGCCTGCGGCGGACGGCCGCGTCCAGGGCGACCCTGGCGGAGCTGGCGTTCCCGCTGACCGCGGCAGTGGTCGGGGTGAGTTTCCTGGACGCGCACCTGCAGGCCGGGCAGTGGCTCGGCGCCGTGCTGGTGGTGGCAGCCGTCACCGCCCTGTCGCTGCACGAATCGCGGGCAAGGGTGCCGTCGGTCCAGGTAGCACCCGATCAGTTGGCCGACGAGCTCCGGTAGCCGCCGCCCGGCCGCCCGGCCGCCCGGCCGCCCCCGCCGCCCATGGCACCATGGAAGGGAGCCGCGACCCCGTGGGGTGAGTGATGAAGCTACGGCGGGCACGTCAGGATTTTGACCACATCAACAGCTGGGTTCTGTTGGTCGTGACCGCCGCGACCGTCGTCACCGGTGTGATTGCGCAATTGTGGGACCTCAACGGATTCGTCTGGCACATTTACTTCGGCTACGCGATGGTCGTTTCCGTCGTCATCCACCTCTGCCTGAACACCCGACAGCTGATGGCTTACACAGTGTTTCGTGTCCGTCGCAGAACACCGGGCCGCGCCGGCGCGAAGCTGCGGCGTCCGAGCGGACGGCCACCGGTCCCGGTCGGGGCCGGCGAGACCGCGCGCCGGGTTCTGCTCTCCCGCCGCGGGCTGATCGGCGTCGCGATCGGCGGAGCCGCCGGATACGCCCTCGGACACGGCATCGTGCGAAGCCCGCCGTCACTGGTTCAGGGCGGTGATCTCGGGTTGATGTATCACCGGTGGTCCTCCGATCCCGGGCTCATCGATGCCGTCGGTAGCCTGGCCAACTGGGGACGGCAGGCGCCGCCGTTCAAGAGTTACGAGGGCGCACCACGCATCGCACTACCCGCACCCGAGATGAGCGGCGGTCCAGGAACCGTCACGGCCATTGCATCCCGACGATCGTGGCGGACCTACTCGGCGCAGCCCATGACGATCGAGGAACTCGGTCAAGTGCTTTGGCTCTCCAGCGGGCGGCTGCCCGACGGCCGTCGAACGCATCCCTCGTCGGGTGCCCTGTATCCGGTCGAGACCTATGCGGTGGTGCACAATGTCGAGGGACTCGAGCCCGGCGTGTATCACTACGGCATCGAACGGCACGAACTGCACCTGGTGCGAGCGGGTGATCAGCGGGATTTCGTCGTCACTCATGGCTTGAATCAGAATTTCCTCGGGGAATGCGGCGCCGTGATCTATTTCTCGCTGATCTTCGAGCGGCTGCGCTTCAAGTACGGCGAACGGAGCTACCGATATGGGGCGATCGAGGCCGGTCACCTCGGGCAGAACCTGTATCTGGCGGCGACGTCGATGGGGTTGGGTGCCTGTGCGGTGGGCGCGTACGACGACTCGGCGATCAACGGAATGCTCGGCATCGACGGGGTCGAGGAGGTTTCCCTGTATCTGCTCAGTCTCGGACGGGTATGACCTGGAACGGGTATGAACGAAACGCCGCTCCGGCCTCCGGTGCAGCGCCGATGGCAGAATCGAACCCGTGCCCAGCAGCCCTCGCCCTTCACGGCGTCGTCCCCCGTCAGTGTTCGCCGGTGTCGGCGCCATTGTGCTCACGCTGATTCTGGCCGGGTGTTCCAGTTCGGTGGCCGGCACGGCCACCACGGCTGGCACGGGAACCGTTGCACCGTCCGGCGTGTCGCCGTCCCCGACGGCCGCCGGCACACCCGCAGCGGTACCGGCGGGCCTGGAGAAGTTCTACGACCAGCAACTCGACTGGGGATCCTGCGCAGACCTCGCGACGTCGGAGGAGACCAACTTCTACCGGTCGGCGTCGCTGCAGTGTGCCGATCTCACCGTGCCGTTGAGTTACGAGGATCCGGCCGGCCCGACGATCACGGTGAAAGTCCTGCGCAAGCCGGCGACCGACCAGGCCCGGCGGATCGGCTCGGTCATCGTGAACCCCGGGGGTCCGGGCGGGTCCGGGGTCGACATCGTCGGGCAGCTGGGTGCGTACGGGGTCGCGGCGGAGCTCAACAAGCAACTCGATCTCGTCGGCTTCGACCCGCGCGGCGTGGGCTCGTCGACACCGGCGATCCGGTGCCAGACCGACGCCGAGCGCGATGCCGCGCGTGAGTTCACCGCTCGTACCCGCACCCAGGCAGAGGTGGATGCGGCCAATGCGCAAGCCGAGCGGATCGCCCAGGGATGCGCGGCGCTGTCCGGGACGCAGGAGGGGATCGACGGCAAGACGTTCCTGGCGAACGTCGGTACCAGCAACGTGGCCAAGGATCTGGATGTGCTGCGAGCAGCCGTCGGCGACGAGCGGCTGACGTATCTGGGCTGGTCCTACGGCACCAGCATCGGGACGTCCTACGCGCGGCAGTTCCCGGAGAACGTCCGCGCGATGATTCTGGACGGCGCCATCGATCCGAATGCCGATCCTGTGCAGGAGCAGATCGGTCAGAGCGAGGGCTTCCAGAAGGCGTTCGACGACTTCGGCGCCTGGTGTGCGCAGCAGGCCCAGTGCGCGCTCGGCAAGGATCCGGCGCAGGCGACCGTCAACTACCAGCGATTGGTCCGGCCGCTGCTGGACAACCCGGTGAAGCTCCCCGACGGGCGGGTGCTGACCTTCGGTGACGCCAACACCGGGACCGGGCAGGCGCTGTACTCCGACAGCCTGTGGGAGCCGTTGTCGACCGCGCTCACCGATCTGTCGAAGGGGGACGGCGCCGGGCTGATGCAGCTTGCCGACTCCTATGACGGCCGCGCGGCCGACGGCACCTACAGCAACACGCTGGATGCGTTCCTGGCCATCGGCTGCATCGACGGATCGCGCTCGGTGCCGGCGGACCTCGCCCAGCAACTCGCCGAGAAATCAGCTGCTGCAGCGCCTTTCGCCGATTCCGGAGATCCTCCGCGGGCGATCAAGGATCCTTGCGACTTCTGGCCGGTGCCGCCGAAACCGGAGCCCACCGAGATCGACGCCAACGGCCTTCCCAGGGTGCTGGTCATCTCCACCACCAAGGACCCGGCCACCCCGTACCAGGCCGGGGTGAACCTGGCCAAGGAGTTGGACGCCGCGCTGCTGACCGTCGAAGGCACCAACCACACCGCATATCTCGGTATCGGCAGCACGTGCGTCGACGACATCGGCACGGCGTACCTGACCGAGCTGAAGCTGCCCGACGACGGTGCGAAGTGCTCCTGATCTGAGGTGCCCGGCCGTGGGTCGTCCACCGATGGATCGGCCCCGGTAGGAACTACTTCTGGTCGCTCACCCACAACCCCAGCAACCCTCGGAAATGGGCGAGGAACTCCTCCTGCTCGCGCGGGGGATAAGTGGCCTTGACGGTGCTCACCAGCAACTGGTCGAAATCGGCCGAGCTGATCCAGTCGTAGACGATCTCCGGAAGCGATGCGAGCGCCGTCGAACAGAATTCCCGGTAGACGTCGGCCTCGAAGTACTGGTCGGCCATCAGGGCATACCGGCCCAGCTTGTCCGACCAGGTCAGCTCCGGGTCGTCGGCAACGTCGAACCAGGCACGGGTGTTGGTATCCACCTGAGGCTTTCGGCCGGTCACCGCGCAGAACACCGACCAGGACACGAGTTGGGTGATCGCCCACGGGAAGTAGTAGTGCAGGGAGGTGATCGCGATGTCCGGGCAGGCGTTGGCATAGTCGATCGGCTTGACGCTGGTCCCGCTCACCAGTGACTCGCAGGAATTGAATTCCCATCGGAAGAACGCGTTGATGGTGCGGGACAGCGTCAGGATTTCCATTCCCGCCTCGGCCGGCAGGAAGTTGTGGGACACCTCGTACCTGTGGTGCATCGGCAGTTCGGGGCGGAACCGCATGATCTTCGTTTCCGGCCCGATGGTCAGCGATCGGGCGAAGGAGTCGTATTCCGACGCGGCCTGCAGGTGCATCAGCATCTGACCGGATTCGTCGTACGCCCGGTGCAGTGCGGCGGTGTCGTCGACGCGGGAGACCCCGCGCCAAGCGCCCCCGTCGAACGGCTTCATGTACAGCGGGAAGCCCACCCTGGACGCGACCTCGTCGAGATCGAAGGGCAGGTTGTAACTCTCGGCGGTGTACGCCCACTTCTCGTGATCGACCGGATTCTTGTACGGCACCAGCACGGTTTCCGGGATGTCGAAACCGAGCCGCATCATCGCGCAGTAGGCCGAGTGCTTTTCCATGGCCTGGAAGGTGAACGGATTGTTGATCAGGTAGGTGTCGTTGACCAACGCCGCCTTCTTGAGCCATTCCCGTGGGTGGTAATACCACCACGCCAGTCGGTCGATGACGACGTCGTGGCGGACCGGCGCACGCAGGTCGAACGGCTCGATGGTGAGCCGTTCGGTCGAAATCTGGTGCGGTTTGCCTTGGTGGATCACGGGATCGAGCCGGCGGGTGAGGGTTTCGAAGGCGATCGGCCAGTCCTTCTCCGTGCCCAGCAGCAGCCCGATCAGGTGAGTGGCGGAGTCTCGTCGCGGCGCGGTCATGGGGTGATCTTTGCGGGGCCGACAGGCAGTGGCAACGTCGGGGTACCCGAGACCATGAGGCGCGCACGGTCGCACGGCGATCGCCACCCCACGCCGCCGACCCAACGCTGACGGCTGCCTCGCGGTCCCGCACCGGTTGCCCTACGTTCGGAGGAAGGGGGTGTGCGGATGCGATGCTGTATCGGCCGGTCGGCGGGACGCGAACGCTTCACGGTTTTCATCGCTGTGATGGTTCTGTGTCTGGTGGCTTCGTGCTCAACAGTCGAATCCGGCTCCACGGCGAACACGGTCGGGTCATCGTCCGACCCGGCCGCCCGGTCCCCTGACGTGCGCTCGGCCGACGAACGATCGCCGTCGAGCGGGCGCTCCGCGCCAACGTCCTCCACACCGTCCGCTGCAACGACGGCTTCCACCGGTCGTTCGACGGTGCCGAGCAGGTCCGTTCCGGTCGGTCGCACATCCCTGTCTTCGTCCTCAGCGCACGCAGAGCAGATGATCCAGCAGATCGATCTCCTCTCCCGGTCTTTCAGCATGCCCGACGGGCGAACGGTGACCTTGCACAAGGGCACCGACACCGACGAGTACGGCCGCATCACCACTCTCGCCGACACGGTCTATTCGGACGCCGACGGTGACGGCTTCCCGGATGCCGCGGTGGAGATCCAGATCATGGACGGCAACGGCTTCGAGTCGCTGTGGTACATCGTGGTGTGGGACAGGGGGGCGCGAAAGGCCGTTCAGATCGACGATCCCTTTGCCCGTTCCTTTCGCTGTGGAGACGTGGTGGATTCGGTGAAGCCGGCGACCCGGGGATTCACGGTCACCGAGCACCGCACCGAAGGCGACCTCGCCTCCTGCGCCGACCAACCTCCGATCCTCATCACCAGGACAGTTGGAGTTCGTGACGGTTGGCTCGCCGAATTGTCGCCCAACAAGGGGTATGGCGGGATCTGCCCGCATGCCATCGGCACCGATGGCGGGCACACACCCCCAGCCCATCTCAGGCTTGCGCCCAAGGACGACGCCCCGCTGATCGGGGACACAGCTCGGGCAGCCTGGCTGCTGTTGCCGCCCGAGAGCAGCAAGTATTCAGGCGATGAGAATTGGCGTCTGATGGGCTACTCGACCACCGGAACGGAAGAAACGTGGTACTCGGCCTGCGCCTGGGCCCACGCCTGAGGCAGCCCCTTGAAGTGGTCCCGGAGGAAAGTCGTCAGCTGCGGGCGGGTCGGCAGACGGTCCCGGTCGCCCGGACTCGTGGTTGCCATGACCCCCACCGCAGACGCCCGACGCAGGCACTCCCGGACGCTCAATCCGTCGAGGGTCGGGCTGATGTATCCGGCAGCGAAACCGTCTCCGGCGCCGACGGTGTCGACCACCCACACCGCGAAGACATCGGGGTGGACAATCTCCGTCCGCGTGACCACGGTGGCACCGTGAGCTCCGTCCTTGACGATCACTGCGGATGCGCCCATGTCGAGATAGGTGCGGCCCACCACCAGCGCATCCGTCGTGCCCAGAAGCACCCGCCCCTCGCTCGCCCCCGGGAGCACGATGTCGGCGAGCCGCACCATGTCATGGATCGCGTTGATCATCTCGTGGCTCGACGACCAAGGGCTGGGACGAAGATTGGGGTGGAAAGAGATCGTGGCGCCGGTGGCCACGTCGGTCTCGGCACCGGCCAGGGAGCAGTGTAGTGCTCGACCTCGTCCAGCGAACCCGGGGTGTCCGCGACGAACATGGCTATTGCCTCACCGAAGGTGAGGACTTCCGGTGCCGGTCGTCCGCTGTTCATCACGGCGGTGCCTTCGACGCTGAAGCGGGCCGGGGCGCTGCAGATGGTGCAGCCCATTCTCTTGCACCGGCCGCACGGCTTTGGCGCCGGGCGACGCGGTTGGTCAGCTCACCGATGCCGGAAGCATGAACCCTGCTGACGTTGCCGGGAGTCAAGGATCTCTGACCGGGAAGACGCCTGGTCCGGCGTAGAACTCAACGATGGCTTTCGCTCGGCATGGCCACATCCTGTGGGTTCGCCGATTTCCATCGGCGGACGGAAAATACGATTGCCAAAAGGCTCAAAGCGGTCAAGGGTGAGTTACTGGTCGCGCCGAACGCACGAATCTCCTGACAAAGCATGACTTTATTCTTGGGTTCCCGTAGCGGCCAAGGTTCAGCCAAAGTTCGCCCGATCAGCGCAGCTGCGAAACGCCACAGTGGTGAGCCCCGTCGCCGGCGGGATTGCTGTCGCCGACCTGGAGCAGTGAGTCGTGCCTGCGGGCTTCTTCGCTGGTGTGCGGCAGCTTCGATTCATGGCGTGACTGCAAACATTGCGTATCGCCGGTAGCTCGACGTTCCACTCCCTGCCGACCCCTGGGGCAGTACGGATAGTTCGAGGTGTCTGTATTCGCCCTGCGGCCTGCGGCGAATCTCTCGAACCCGAGAAGAGGCCTCAACGAGACCTCGTCGATATCGCTCACTCTCGAGGAGAGTTTGACCTGACGGGATGGTCTGCTGTGGTTGGGCAAGAACCACCACGGTTTGCATCTGGGCGCGGCGGCGCCTGAGAGTGGCCGATGGAACCGCAGGTCAGGAATTGTTCGAGCATCGATGGTGGCCGGCTCGGCGTGAAGGCGGCGTGAAGGGCCGCAGGTCTCAGCCGAGTTGCGGGAGGTAGATCGAGGCTTGCGCCCGCCAACTTGGCCAGTCGTGCGGCCATTCATGGCCCCAGACGAACAGTTCGTGCGGGATGCCTTTGTCCGCCAAGACCCCCGCCAGCTCACGGGTGGAGGAATTGGCGCCGGTGGTGTCCTCCCACATGCCGCTGCCGACCACCAGGGTGAGCGCAAGACGGGACCGCAGGTAGTCCAGATGACCGCCATGGGCGCCGGGCAGGAATTGCAGCGGGCTGGCGTAGTAGGTCTCGTCGTCCGCCGGACCCCAGGCTCGCCACGCCCATGGGTTGTAGTTCCCGGAGAAGGCGACCGCGCGGCCGAAGACATGCGGGTGCCGGAGCGCGAAGAGAACGGCGTGAAAGGCGCCCATCGACGGGCCGGCCGTCGCGATGTCGTCACGGCCACCGCATTTCTCCCGGATGAACGGGACGACGTGCCAGACCAGCCAGTCCTCGTAGCGACGGTGATTGCGGGCGCGGTCGGTCAGCGGCATCCAGGATGCCGACCACGACGAGTTGTCGAAGGACGGCAGGCAGAACACGGTGATCCGGCCGTCATCAATGGCCGGACGGACGGCATCGAGCATGCCGTTGGCCTCGAAGTCCCAGGGATCGCCGGCCTCTGAGGGGAACCAGATCACCGGCCGACCCCAGTGACCGTGCACGGCGATCTCGGCGGACCCGCCCAGTGACGGCGCGTCGATGCGGTGGTACTCCGTCCTGGTCATCGCGGGCTGGTCCTCGTCTGCAGTGGCTGGTTGCGCTGCAGCGAGCCGATCAACTCGTCCAGAGCCGGGAACCAGGCGTCCCGCCAGCCGATCATGGTGTGTGCGTCAGGGACGACCCGCAGGGTGACCGGATGCCCCTGGCGCCGCAACGCGGTGGCCATCGCGCGGTTGTTGCCGAGGTTCTCCTCGATGCTGCCGCAGGTGATCAGCACGGGAACGGGCCGCGGGGTTCCGGCCGACGACGGCTCGGGTCCCGCTTCCACCTTCCTCCACCGCCGTGCAGATTCTTCTCGAACTGCGCGAAGTGGCTCTCCTGACCGTCCAGCGCGCGGGTGAAGAAGGAGCCCGATTGCAGTGCCAGCGCGGTGATGGACGCGGGGTGCCGGCGCTGGATGGTCAGCATGGACAGCGCGCCCAGGCTGGCGCCCAGACCCACCACCGCACCGGTCAGCACCTGCTTGGTGAGCGCGGGGATCACCACGTCGGCGATGTGGTCGGCGTAGTCGGGATCGGCGGCGTACCACTGGTCCCGCAACCCGTTCGGCGGGTCGAGCAGGCCGACTCTGATGGGCAGGTCGCGCGACATCGCGGTGGCCCAGGACAGCAGCGATCCCCGTTCGGCCATGTCACTGCCATCGTGCGCCAGCATCAGTGGTGCGGCGGAGTCGGCGGCCAGACCCGGCGGCGACCACAGCCGAACCGGAACCGGTTGGGCCAGCTTGCCTTTCGGCGTGCTGACCGAACGCAGCGGGCCGGCGGGCCGGGTCAGCAGCCAATTCGGCTGGCGGTACTCCGGAAATCGGATTTCGCTCTTCTCGCCGAACGGATTCGCCACCTGCAGCGGGTTCGCCGGATCGCAGGTCCATGTGTAGTTCGTGCCCACCCGGGTGGTCAGCTGGTACTCCAGACGCCAGGCATCGGGCCTCGGAATCCGCAGCCACCAGGCACCCGCGGACCAGTCGAACTCCGGATCGACGTCACCGAGAACCCAATCCACCTCGAGTCGGACGCCGTCAAGTTGCCGATCCGGGTCGGGAAAGCGGAACTCGACATGATCTGCGGTGACGACCGGGCCGTGCGGGGTGACCGCCGTTCGGGCAGCAGAGGTCGCCGGGGCGGTTCTGGGCATCGGGCCACGGTACGTCACCGCCCACCCCGGACGCTGATTCACGGGTGCGGCAACCCCGGGGTAACAGGGCACTCATAAGGTGTTGCCATGGACCGTCAGCAGCAGTTTGTCCTGCGCACCCTCGAGGAACGTGATATTCGCTTCGTCCGCCTGTGGTTCACCGATGTGCTCGGGATCCTGAAGTCGGTCGCGGTCGCACCGGCGGAACTGGAGGGCGCCTTCAGCGAGGGCATCGGCTTCGATGGCTCGGCGATCGAAGGCTTCGCGCGCGTCTTCGAGTCGGACATGGTCGCCCGGCCGGACCCGTCGACATTTCAGGTCCTGCCGTGGGAGGCCGACGGCGGCCGGGTGTACTCGGCGCGGATGTTCTGCGACATCACCATGCCGGACGGCTCGCCGTCCTGGGCCGACCCGCGGCACGTGCTGCGGCGGGCGATGGGCGAGGCGGCGTCGATGGGGTTCACCTGTTACGTGCACCCCGAAATTGAGTTCTTTCTCTTCAAGAACCTGCCCGACGACGGCACTGCGCCCGAGCCCGCGGACAGCGGTGGCTTCTTCGATCAGGCCTCGCACGACGCTGCCCCACATTTCCGGCGTAGTGCAATCGAAACGCTCGAGGCGATGGGCATCTCGGTCGAGTTCTCGCACCACGAGGGCGCCCCGGGCCAGCAGGAGATCGACCTGCGGTACGCCGACGCGCTGACCATGGCGGACAACATCATGTCGTTCCGCTATGTCGTGAAGGAGGTGGCGCTGACCCATGGCGTGCGGGCCTCGTTCATGCCCAAGCCCCTCGTCGAGCACCCGGGATCGGCGATGCACACGCACTTCTCGCTGTTCGATGGGGAGACCAACGCCTTCCACAGCCCGGATGACGAGTACCAGCTGTCCGCGACCGGCAAGGCATTCCTGGCCGGCGTGATCAAGCACGCCCCGGAGATCACCGCCGTCTCCTGCCAGTGGGTCAATTCCTACAAGCGGCTGGTGGTCGGTGACGAAGCCCCGACCACCGCGTCCTGGGGCACCGCGAATCGCTCGGCCCTGGTCAGGGTGCCGAACTACTCGCCCGGAAAGGCATCGAGCCAGCGACTGGAGTTCCGGTTGCCTGATTCGGCGTGCAACCCGTACCTGATGTACACGGTGGTGATCGCCGCTGGCCTCAAGGGCGTTCGCGAGGAGTACGAACTGCCCGCCCCCGCGGAGGACAACGTCTGGTCACTGTCGGAGGTGGAGCGGCGCGCGATGGGGTACCAGAAACTCCCGACGTCGCTGGAGTCCGCACTGTCGGTGATGGAGGGATCCGAGCTGGTGGCAGAGGCGTTGGGGGAGCACGTGTTCGACTTCTTCCTGCGGAACAAGCGCGCCGAGTGGGAGGCCTACCGCCGGCAGGTCACGCCGCAGGAACTCAAGCGGTACCTGTCCCTCTGACCCGGTCCGCGCCGTGCTCACCGTCCAGCGTTGGTCGGACCCGGAGGAGTTCGGGGCCGCGATCGAGCCACTGATCCGGCGTGACCCGGTGGGCGCGACCATGGTCGCGCACGTGCTCGCCGGGCATCTGGCGCACCCGTATCCCGGCGGCGCGCCGCTGATGCTGGGGGTGTTCGTCGACGGTGGCATCGCGCTTGCCGCCTTGCGCACCTCGGGGCATCCGGTCCTGGTGGTGGTCGATCCGGGAATCGGTGAGTTGGGCGTCGTGCTCGACCGGGTCGTCCCTGCCCTGGCGGAAAGCGCCGAACCCGTCGTCGGTTTCAGCGGGCGAACGTCGACCGTGCAGCCGCTGGCCGACGCGTGGACGCGGTACACCGGTTTCGCCTGCGGCATCCGGATGTCGACGTTGTTCTACCGGCTGGCCTCGCTGGTGGAACCGTCCGGCGTGGCCGGATCTGCGCGCGCGGCGGTGCTCACCGACGAGAACGAGCTCGATCTGCTGGCGGGCTGGTTGGACGACTTCGGTCGCGAGACGGGGGTGTCCCGCGGACTGCCCGCGCCGGACCGGGCGATGATCCTGGCCAACGCCGGCCGCGGCCAGCTGTCGGTGCTGTGGTGCGTCGACGGGATGCCCGTTGCACTGGCCGGCCACTCCGCGGTGCGCAACCGCGTTGTGCGGATCGCTCCGGTGTACACGCCGCCCGGACACCGGCGACGGGGTTACGGCGCGGCAGTGACCGCGGCGGCCGTGCGCTCGGCCCGGGAACTGGGCGCCTCGGAGATCACCCTGTTCGCCGACGCCGACTATCCACCGGCCAATGCGGTCTACCGCGGCCTGGGGTTCGAGTGCCTGGCGCGGTTCACCCAACTGGAGTGCCTGTCGCGTCCCTGACAGCGCGGCCAGGGCGGCTCACACCTGCAGCGCGGTGGTCGCCAGCGAACTGAGTTCACGGGCGAGTTGCTGGTCCGACAGTGGCGAGACGAACGTGCCGACGGCGTTCAGCATCCCGAAGGCGCCGTGCACCGCAGTCCGCACCCGCTCGGCGTCCCACTCCGGGTGCACCTCACCGAGCACCGTGCACCACCGTCGGACCAGGGCTCGCTGGCGGGCGACCAGGAGGTCACGGTCCTCGGCCGGCAAATGGTGCACCTCGCGGATGAAGACAGCCATCAGGCGTCGGCGACCGGCGACCGCCACTGAGTAGGTGTGCACCAGCATCCGCATCAGTTCGGCCGGGTCCTGACCCGCCTCACCGCCGACATCCCCGTCGGGCTCGGTCGTCACCGCGTCGATCACCCGGCCGAAAACGGCCGTGAGCACCGAGGCCTTGGCGCCGAAGTGCCGGTAGATGGCCGGCCCGGTGACACCGGCGGCAGCACCGATGTCGTCCATTCCGACTGCGGCGTAACCACTCTCGGCGAACAGCTGGGCCGCAGCGGTGAGGATCGCCTCCCGCCGCGCGGCGCCGCGGGCCGAGGACGGCGCTCGGGGCGTCGACGCGCCCGGTGCCGGATCGGGCACCCCGATCGGTACCGTGCCGCCGCTGCGCCAGTACTGGCCGTTCGCACGGTCCATCAAGCCGAAATCGATCAGGCCGCGGCGCAGTGTGACGTAGTCGTCATAGATCGCCATCAGCTCGCGGTTGACCTCGATCTCGGTGTACCGCACGCCCGGCACGAATCGCTGGGCGATCAGGTCGTACACCGCGAGCTGCCGCGACTGTTTCGCGGGCAGGGTGGTCAGCCGACCATCCGGCCCGAAGAACCGCCGGACCACCGCGTCCGCGTTCGCCGCGGCTGCCCGCTGCAGATCGTCGCTCACGGCCGCTTAGTCGACCACGTCGCCGGGACCCACCTTGGCGCGCGGTACACGCCAGCGGCGGATCAGGCACGCCCGGTTGAACGCGTAGAAGCCCAGCGACGAACCCTTGGTGGACAGCCCGGAATCGTCGCCGTTCGGGAACTTCTGACGCACCTTGCGCGACATCTGTCGCCCGAAGATGACCGAGTCGATGACGCCGGCTGCGATGGCGACCAACAGCAGCAGTGGACCGTAGGTCTGCAGCAGGGGAACCGGGATCAGCAGGATGACGAAGGACAGCACCGCCACCGGCAGCAAGATGCCGGCGACGTTGCGTCGGCTGTCGACCAGATCCCGGACGTAGGCCCGGACCTTTCCGCGGTCCCTGGCCAGCAGGTACCGGTCGTCGCCGCTCATCATGCGTTCGCGGTTCACCCTCGCCAGTGCCCGCTTCTCGTCCTTGGTCAGGCTCTTGCTCTGCACCTTGGAGCGCTTGATCGCCTCCCGCTGGGTCTTGGGCGGTGGTGCGACCGGACCACGGCGACCCTCCGCCTCGCGACGCTTGGGCGTCGGCCTGCCCTTTCCGACTGTCGGCGCGACCTCTTCGACGGCGGCCGGCGCCGCGGTCGGTTCAGCACTGTCGGCGGGTTTGCGACGCAGGAAACTCACACCGGCAGCCTAGAGGAAGTTCGCAATCCCTCCGAGACACCGCGGTGCGGGCAGAATGCGGCGGGCGGAATGCGGGGGCAGAATGCGGCGGGCGGAATACTGCCGCGCGGACGGCAGTTGTGACCGGACGTGCGGTTCGGGCGCACTGGGGTACTGCTCGGATCGGCCGTAACGTGGCATCATCGACATGGGGACGCGTCGCCGGCGCCGACATGGCCGCGTACCCGCATCGTTCGACACAGCAGCGGATCAGGCTCAGGCCACCGCTTTCGATAGAGGGAGTTCCAGATGAGCGTTGCTGACACCGCAGCCACCACCGGCGTGCAGGCACCGGCGCACGGCGTGACGCTGTCGGAGACTGCCGCGGCGAAGGCCAAGGCCCTGCTCGAGCGTGACGGAACCAGCGAGATGGTGCTGCGCATCGCAGTGCAGCCGGGTGGTTGCTCCGGCCTTCGTTACGAGCTGTTCTTCGACGACCGGAGCCTCGACGGCGATGCGCTCGTCACCTTCAACGGCATCGGCTTGGCCGTGGACCGGATGTCCAAGCCCTACCTCGACGGGGCCGTCATCGACTTCGTCGACACCATCGAGAAGCAGGGCTTCACGATCGACAACCCGAACGCGCAGAACTCGTGCGCCTGTGGTGATTCGTTCCACTGATCGAGCTGTCGGTGGTCGTCGGCCGCCACAAGAAAACCCAGCCTGTCTCGAAACCCCCGGTGAACAACCGGGGGTTTCGTGATGTCGGGTGGACCACGCCGGAACGGTAGGGTTCCCTGCGGCCCCGCAACGTCAGCGAAGAGAGCTTCACATGCCGATCGCCGTCTCCGGTTCCATCGCCACCGACCACCTGATGCACTTCCCGGGCCGGTTCTCCGAGTCCCTGCTGCCCGACCAGTTGCACCGGGTGTCGCTGTCGTTCCTGGTCGACGACCTCGTCGTGCGGCGCGGGGGAGTGGCACCGAACATCTGCTTCGGGATGGCCAAGCTTGGCCTGCACCCGGTGCTCGTCGGCGCTGCGGGCGTGGACTTTGCCGATTACCAGAGTTGGCTGACCCGACACGGTGTCGACTGCTCCAAGGTGCACCTGTGCGATGACGTCCAGACCGCGCGCTTCGTGTGCACGACCGACGACGACATGAACCAGATCGCCTCGTTCTACGCAGGTGCCATGGCCAGGGCGCGGGAGATCGAGCTGGAACCCATCGCCCGCGCCTACGGCGGTCTGGACCTGGTGGTGATCGCCGCCGATGACCCGGAGGCGATGGTGCGGCACTCGGAGGAGTGCCGGCAACGGGGTTACCGCTTTGCGGCGGACCCCTCCCAGCAGCTGGCCCGGATGGACGGCCCGGACGTCGCTTCCCTGGTCACCGGGGCGGACATCCTGTTCACCAACGACTACGAACTCGGGCTGCTGTGTTCGAAGACCGGTTGGACGGTCGAGAAGATCGGTGAGGTCGTCGGGTACCGGGTGACCACGCTGGGTTCGAAGGGCGTCGAGATTGTCGCGGCCGATGGCAGCAAGCTCACCGTGCACGCCTTGCCGGAGGTCGCCAAGACGGACCCCACCGGGGTCGGCGACGCCTTCCGCGCCGGGTTCCTCGCCGGCAGCGCCAGCGGGCTGTCACTGGAGCGATCGGCCCAGCTCGGATCGCTGATGGCCACCTTGACGCTGGAAACGGTCGGCACCCAGGAGTACCAGCTGGACGCCGAGGTGGCCCCGGTGCGCCTTGCGGCCGCGTACGGCTCCGAGGCAGCGGCGGAGATCACCCACGCCGTCGGCTGGTAGCCCGGGCGTCAAGCAGCGGGCGGAGTATGGACGGCAGGCGGGCGACGCCGGGGCGCCGGCTACAGCCGGACGGGGTAGGCCGGTTCGGGCACTACCGGAGTGATCGACCCGGTCACGAAGATCTCGTGCCAGAGCTGGAACACCAGGATCGTCCAGATCCGGCGGGAATGATCGGCCTCGCCGGCGCGGTGCGCGTCCAGCATCGCCAGCACCGCGGCCGGGTCCAGGTACTCCTCGGTGTGTGCGGTGGTGATGATGTTCCGCGCCCACTCGTAGGAGTCGCCGGCCAGGAAGTGCCGGATCGGCACGGGGAAACCGAGCTTGCGCCGGTGCAGCACGTGCGGCGGCACGACCAGTTCCATCGCCCTGCGCAGGGCGAGTTTGGTGGTCTGCTTGGTGACCTTCTGATCCGCCGGCACCGTGCTCGCGACGTCGAACACCTCTTTGTCCAGGAACGGCACCCGCAGTTCCAGGGAGTTGGCCATCGTCATCTTGTCGGCCTTGACCAGGATGTCGCCGCGCAGCCAGGTGAACAGGTCGACGTGCTGCATCCGGGCGATCGGGTCGCTGTCCCGGGTCAGGGCATACACCTGGTCGGTGATGTCCCGGAAGGACCGCTGCGGGTCGTAGGTCTTGAGCAGCCCGGCCAGCTGCTCCTCGCGGAAGATCCGGGCGTTGCCGTAATACCGATCCTCCAGATCGAGTGACCCGCGACGGAGCATGTCCTGGCCCCGGAACCCTTGCGGCAGTGCGCGTCCCACGGCGGCCAGGCCCTTGCGCATCGGGTCCGGCAGGCCGGTGAGCCCGCGCAGGCTGATCGGTTCCCGGTAGATGTTGTAGCCGCCGAAGAGCTCGTCGGCGCCTTCCCCGGACAGCACCACCTTGACGTGCTTGCGCGCCTCGTTGGCGACGAAGTACAGCGGCACCAGGGCCGGGTCGGCCACCGGGTCGTCGAGATACCAGATGATCAGCGGCAGTGTCTCGGTCAGTTCCTGCTCGGACACCGTGCGGATGACGTGCCGGACGCCGATCGCCGCTGCCGACTCCGCGGCGACGTCGACCTCGGAGAATCCCTCCCGCTCGAAGCCGGTGGTGAACGTCATGAGATCGGGGTTGTACCGCTTGGCCAGGGCCGCGATCGCGGTGGAGTCGATACCGCCGGACAGGAAGGCGCCGACCGTGACGTCGGCACGCATGTGCTTGGCGACCGAATCGTCCATGACTGCGGCGATCCGCTGATACAGCTCGGACCGCGCCGCGTCGGAGATGGCCGGACGTCCGGCGAACACCGGGTGGAAGTACCGCTTGGTCACCATCGGCCGGCCGGGTCGCACGGTGAGATGGGTGCCCGACTCGATCTTGCGGATCGCCGGGTCCATGGTGGCCGGCTCCGGGACGTACTGCAGCACCAGATAGTGCTGCAGCGCAGGCACATTGACGCTGGCGTGCCCGGTCAGCTCGCGCAGGCTCTTGGCCTCGGAGGCGAAACCGACGCCGTCCGGGGTCTGCGCGACGAACAGGGGTTTGATGCCGAACGGGTCACGGGCGCCGAACAGCACCCGCTCTTCGGTGTCCCAGATGAGGAAGGCGAACATCCCGCGCAGCCGGGCGACCGCGTCCGGGCCCCAGTGGTGATAGGCGGCGACGATGGCCTCGCCGTCTCCCTCGGTGCGGAACTGTGCGCCGAACCGGTCCGTCAGTTCCGCCCGCAACTCGAGATAGTTGTAGATCTCACCGTTGAAGACCAGCGCGTAGCGGTCGGGTGAATCCGGCGGACCCCAGCGCAGCGGCTGGTGGGAGTGCTCGATGTCGATGATGGACAGCCGGTTGAAGCCGAAGACGACGTCACCGTCGTCCCAGGTGCCGGCCTCGTCCGGCCCGCGGTGGCGGGCGCACACCATGCCCGCCGCGATCGCGTCGACCCGCGCCGCCGCCTGTCCCGTCGCCGACACGAAGCCCATCAATCCGCACACCCGGTGCCACCATCCTCATCGCCGTCGGTGCTGCCCGACTACCGCCGAACCCGGCCCCCGCGCCTCGGGTCGACCGCCGACCAAGTATCACCGTTGCCGCGGCGCCGCCGGTCCAGCGACCCGCCCAACGAGCCGCCCCGCCGCCCGGTCCGGCTTCGTCGACGTTGTGTAGAAATTGCCGGGCCCCGACCGCGTCGATCTTCCTGTGTAGAGGTAATCTTCGGGAGTATCGGGGACAGGTGCCGCGGTCATCGGGGCCTGCCCCGATCGATTCGGCGGTACGCAGGCGAGAGAAAGGGCGCACGTGACACGGTCTCGCGCGAATCGGCGGCTGGCGTTCGCCGGGTTGCTCGGCCTTGCGTTGGTGTTGATCAGCGGCTGTTCCGTCGCCGACCTGCCCAACTACGGCTGGCCCGACGGCATCACCCCCCAGGCGCAGCGCATGCGCGAGTTCTGGTCCGGCGCGTTCACCGCCGCGCTGCTGATCGGCGCCCTGGTCTGGGGCCTGATGTTCTGGGCGTTCATCGTCTATCGCAAGCGCAAGAACGGACCGCTCTACCCGAAGCAGACCAAAGAGAACCTGCCCCTTGAGCTCGTGTACACCGCCGTCCCGTTCCTGATGGTCGGCGTGCTGTTCTATTTCACGGTCGTCACCGAGAACGTTGCGATCGAGACCCAGCCGAACCCCGACGTCGTCGTCGACGTCACGGCGTTCCAGTGGAACTGGGACTTCGGCTATCCGGGCACCACCGTCCCTGGTGGTGGCGAAGTGCACACCATCGGCACCAGCGACGAGGTCCCGATCCTGGTGGTTCCCGTCAACAAGGTGATCGAGTACCACCTGCGGTCCAAGGACGTCATCCATTCGTTCTGGACGATCGACTTCCTGTTCAAGCGCGACGTCTTCCCGTATCCGGAGCAGAACCAGTCCAACAACGTCTTCCAGAACACCATCGAGACCACAGGCGCGTTTGTCGGACGGTGCGCGGAACTGTGCGGCACTTACCACAGCGCCATGCAGTTCGAGGTCCGCGCGGTGCCGGAGAACATCTACAACGCCTACCTGGACCAACGTCAGCAGAGCAACCCGGCGACCGGCCAGGCGTATTCGGCCGCCGATGCCTTGCGTGCGGTCGGGAGTGCCGACCCGTCCTGCGGCGAACTGTGTGCCCCACTGGCGACCACGACTTACCCGTTGAACACCGACCGGACTCAGAGAGGCGCTACTGAGCAGGCCGGTTCCGCGAGCGGAGGAGGAAGCTGATGCCCCCGCACAGCAATCAGGACCAGCAGACGCTGCCGGAAACGCCGCAGGCGGCCAAAAGAGGCATGCAGGTCGAGACCTGGATCTTCCTTGCCCTCACCGGCTTCTTCCTGCTGGCCGCGATCGTGTACAAGTTCCTCGCACCGAACGAGCCTGTCGGCATCACGGCGCTCTTTCTGACGGCCGGGCTGACCCTCATCGTCGGAACCTTCCTGCGGTTCGTCTCCCGACGGCTCGACGAGCCACGTCCGGAGGACAACGACGACGCCGAGGTATCCGACGGCGCAGGCGATGTCGGCTTCTTCTCGCCCGGTTCCTACTGGCCGTTCGCGTGCGCGCTGTCGGCAGCGCTGGTCGCCTTCGCCACCGCCTACTTCCTGGTCTGGCTGATGGTGATCGGGATCGGGTTCCTGCTGTTCGCCATCTGCGGCCTGGTGTTCGAATACCACCGGCGGCCGGCTCACCACTGAGCTGAGCGCCCGCTCTTCGCCACTGCACAAGGGCCGCCGACCGGATCATCCGGTCGGCGGCCCTTTGCTTGTTCAACCGAAGAGGGGGAGCCGCTGGTACCACTGACTCCGACCACCACGGTGTACTGCTCGGGATCGACCTGTGCGGCGAGCTCCTCGACGCCGATGGCGCCCGGATGCTCGGTCATTGCTGTTCACCCCGGCTCATCTCGGATCGGGTGTCCGACGCGGACCCGACCTTCGACAGCGGATCTGCGATGTCCTCCAACGATTGCCGTTCGGCGTTGATGCCGAAGACCCAAGCGACGATGCCCCCGACCAGCATGAGCGCAGCGCCGAAGTAGTAGCCGATCGTCAGCGGGCCCCGATCGCTGCCGTCGCCGATCATCCAGCCGTAGATGACCGGGGCGAGCGCCCCCGCACCCTGGGCGACGGCGAAGAAGTACGAGATCGCCTGCCCGCGGAGTGCAGCCCTGAGCATTTCGAATCCCTGCGTTCGCACCCGTTGAACCGGCGCCTGGCAGAACACGCCTGTGGGGCGCGGTTGTGCCAGGGAGCGGTTCAACGGAGGCCGGTGGCGCGGGGTCCGACCGCCTGAGGTGCCAGCGAGGTGATGAAACGACACTGCCCCCGTCACGGAGTCCGTGACGGGGGCAGTGTTGGAACCGGGCGGCGGCTCAGTGTTTGGTGGCCGCCTCGATCTCGGGCACCGGGTGCAGCTCGTCGTCGTAGGCGATGTGACCGGTCTGATCTGTCGGTCTGATCAGACCCGGCACAGCGACGCCGGCCGACCCGAGCTGGTTCATTCGCTTGGGCACCGAAGCACCCTGATAGGCAAGGGGAATCGGATGTCCGTGGTCGTCCACCGGACCCAGCGGCTGATGCACCTCGATGAACTCGCCGCTCGGCAGCCGCTTGATGACGCCGGTCTCGATGCCGTGCTCGAGGACGGCCCGGTCCGAGTGCTGCAGGCCCAGGCACAACCGGTACGCCACGATGTACGCGATGATCGGGAAGACGATCGACCCGATGCGGCCTACCCAGGTCATCACGTTCAGCGAGATGTCCAGCTTGAAGGCGAACAGGTCGTTGGCGCCGTTGATCAGGTTCACGATGTAGAAGGCCATGAACGCGGCACCGAGACCGGTCCGCACCGGGACGTCACGCGGGCGCTGCAGCAGGTTGTGCATCGCGTTGTCCTTGGTGAACGCCTTCTCTATCCAGGGATACATCATGACGATGATCAACAGCACCGTGGCGGCGAGGATCGAGGGGAAGAACACCGACGGGATCATGTAGTGCCCGAAGATGTTCCGCACTTCCCAGTCGGGCCATACTCGGACCATGCCGTCCAGGAAGCCCATGTAGAAGTCGGGCTGGACACCGGCCGATACCTGAGACGGGTTGTACGGACCGAGGTTCCACACCGGGTTGATCTGGAACAGCCCGCCCATCATGACGATGAGGCCGAAGACGATGGCGAAGAAACCGCCACCCTTGGCGGCGAAGGAGGGCAGCACCCGCAATCCGATGACGTTGTTCTCGGTGGCCTTCGGTGCCGGGAACTGGGTGTGCTTCTGGAACCACACCAGTGCGACGTGCACACCGATCAACGCCAGGATGATCCCGGGCAACAGCAGGATGTGCAGGGAGTAGAAGCGCGGGATGATGATCTCGCCGGGGTAATCGCCGCCGAAGACCGCCCAGTGTGTCCAGGTGCCGATCACCGGGATGGACAGGATGAACGCGCTGACCGCCCGCAGACCGGTGCCGGACAGCAGGTCGTCGGGCAGCGAGTAGCCCAGGAAGCCCTCCGCCATGCCGAGCACCAGCAGCAGGACACCGATCACCCAGTTCGCCTCACGCGGCTTGCGGAAGGCGCCGGTGAAGAAGATCCGCATCATGTGGATCAACATCGCGAAGATGAACAGCAGGGCTGCCCAGTGGTGGATCTGCCGCATCAGCAGGCCACCGCGGACCTCGAACGAGATGTCCAGGCTGGAGGCGTAGGCCATGGACATCGGGACGCCGCGCAGCTTCTCGTAGACGCCCTGGTACACGGTCTCGGACATCGACGGGTCGAAGAACAGCGACAGGTAGACGCCGGACAGCAACACGACGATGAACGAGTACAGCGCCGCCTCGCCGAGCATGAACGACCAGTGGCTCGGGAAGACCTTGTTCAGTGCGGTCCGCAGCGGGCGGGCACCGTGGTAGCGGATGTCGGCGCCGTCCAATGCCTTCTGTGCGACGGACGGGCCGGCTGACGCCTTGGTGGTGGTGGTGAGGCGGCTCATCCGCTTGCCTCCTTGGGCTCGGAATACCACGCGGGAAACTTGCCATTTTCCCAGAAACCGGGACCGACTGCTTCGACGAAGTCACGCGACGCCACGAAGTAGCCCTCGTCGTCCAGCTCGATCGGCAGCTGCGGCAACGGCCGAGCGGCCGGCCCGAAGACCGGGAACATTCCTTCGTAGACGTTGAACTGGGATTGGTGGCACGGGCACAGCACCCGGCCGGTTTGCTGTTCGTACAGCGATACCGGGCAGCCTACGTGCGTGCAGATCTTGGAGTAGGCGTAGTAGTCACCGAACTGGAAACCCTGCTGACCGTCACGGATCCGGACCACCGAGTCCGAGCGCAGCCGGAACAGCATCACTGCCGCGTCGGCCGCCTTGGCGCCGCCCGGAACACCGGGGAAGACCGTCGCCATGGACCCTGCGTCCAAGTCCTCGGGCCGGACGGGTGTGCCGTCGATCTGCACCAGCCGGATCTTCGTGCCATCGGCCAGCGGGGCCCAGGGAGTCACCCACAGGGGGAGTCCTCCCGTTCGGCCCACGGGTTCTTGATGAAACCGCCGAGGATCGGGACGATGGCCGCCACGGTCAGGCCGCCGCCGGCGAGCAACAGCGAGCCCTTGAGCACACCGCGGCGCTTGACGCCGGCCTTGTCGCCGGTGTCGAGTACCTGGGCGGCGAGGGTCTGCCGGTCGACCTCGTCCGACATGCCCTGATGCCGCTGCTGGATGGCCACCTCGTGGGGCAGCACCTTTTTGGCCAGCGAGACGACACCGACCCCGAAGCACAGCACGGTCAAGCCGAGCGTGGCGCCGATGATCGGGTTGTAGAGGGCATACGCCAGCTGTCCGTCGGACTCGGCAGGGACCCATTCGCTGGGCCACCAGATGAAGGCGACGACGAAGACGACGGCGAACAGCGCGGCGAGCAGGAACCACATCGCGACCTGGCGTTCGGCCCGCTTCTCGGCCGGTGAGCCGGGAACGTAGCGCTCGCCGTACTCGGCGAGTTCAACGCCGTCCAACGCCATGCCGAGGTTGCTGAGCTCCTCACGCGACATGTTCGCGCGCTCTGCAGCGTCGGGGACCTGCAGGTTCGGATTGCCGCTCATGCCTTGGATCCCATCCACAGGGTGGCCGCGACAATGGCGCCCATGCCGACCAGGAACGCGATCAGGCCCTCGGGGGCGGGGCCGAAGCCGCCGGCCGTGTAGCCGCCGGGATCGATCGTCTCCTTGTTGTTCTGGATATAGGTGATGATCGCCTTCTTCTCATCGGGCGTCAGTTGGCCGTCGCCGAAGACCGGCATGTTCTGCGGGCCGCTGAGCATGGCGCCGTAGATCTGCTGGTCGGTCGCCGGGTCGAGGTTCGGGGCGTATTTGCCCTGCGACAGTGCGCCGCCCTGACCGGTGAAGTTGTGGCAGGAGGCGCAGTTGAGCCGGAAAAGCTCACCGCCCCTCGAGATCTGCTCAGGCGCCCGGAGGTCGCCCTCCGGGATGACCGGGCCACCACCGTTCTGCTGGATGTAGGCGGCGAGAGCGTCGGTCTGCTCGGCGTCGAAGATCGGCTCCTTGCGCTGGATCTGAGCCCCGTTGAGGGCCGCCGGCATCCGGCCGCTGGAAACCTGGAAGTACACCGCGGCCTGGCCGACGCCGACCAACGACGGCCCGAGGCCGACGACGCCCTGCAGGTTCGAGCCGTGGCAGGTGATGCAGGAGTTCTGATAGATCGACTTGCCCTGCGCGGCGAGGGCTGCATCGACGTCCGAGGCAACGGCCTCGTTGCTGCCGGCGGTGAAGGCGCTGTAGGCGAACGCCACCGTGGTGAGGGCGAACAGCAGCGCAAGGGCACCGGTGATCCGGCGCACCGCTTTGGAGCGGCGCATCATCTTGGATCGACCGCCCCTTGGCGGTGTGTCGTTGACCGACATTCTTCTGACACCTCGTGCTCGATTGCTGCGGCTTGGCGGATGCGGGACGTGCGGTGTGCTGGTGGTGCGATCTGCTGGTGATGGGCATGCCCCGCGGGAATGCCGGTCGGCCGTACTTCTAACTACTGTAGAAGTTCCGGCGGCGGATGCGAAGAGATCTCACTGAATGATGTAGATCGTCGCGAACAAACCGATCCAGACGACGTCGACGAAGTGCCAGTAGTACGAGACGACGATGGCGCTGGTCGCCTGGGCCGGGGTGAACTTGGAGATCTTGGTCCGCCAGATCAGCAGGACGAAGGCGAGCAGACCGCCGATGACGTGCAGGCCGTGGAACCCGGTGGTCAGGAAGAACACGGTGCCGAACGGCGACGACGCCAGCGTCGTCTCGTGCTCGGTCACCATGATCCGGTACTCGTTGGCCTGGCCCAGCACGAAGATGGTGCCCAGCAGCAGCGTCAGCAGGTACCAGCGGCGCAGGGCGAAGACGTCACCGCGCTCGGCCGCGAACACCCCGAACTGACAGGTGAACGAGCTGGCCACCAGGATGATGGTGAAGACCAGCGCGTACGGGACGTTCAGCTCCGCGGGGGGCGGTGGCCACTCGCCGGCGTCCTGCGCGCGGACGGTGAAGTAGATGCCGAACAGTCCGGCGAAGAACATCAGCTCGCTGGACAGCCACACGATCACGCCGACACTGACCATGTTCGGCCGGTTCAGGGTGTGGATCCTGGAGCTGATCGCGGGGGCCCCCGATGGGCTGGTCGCAGTCGTCACAGGTGGATTATGGCCTGCCGCCGGTGATCATGCGCCTGCGGGTTCGTCCCGGGCGGGTCGCCGACGTCACCGGGAGCCGATCGTCGCTGGTCAGTGTCGTGCTGGCGGTTCGACAACTTGTCGAAATCGGGTTGCGCAGCGAACCTCCGGCGATGGGGCACTAGCATCACCGGAGTGAGCAACCCGGTCCTTCTGGTCTACAGCCACCGCCCCGAGGTCAGGGAGCGGATCATGACCGCGATCGGTCGGCGACCCGCCGCAGACGTCGGTCGCGTCGACTATCTCGAGTGCTCCGCGGTGTACGAGGTGATGATGGCCACCCAGGCCAGGCAGGCGGACATCCTGATCCTGGACGGCGAAGCGCAGCCGACCGGTGGCATCGGCGTCAGCCGGCAGATCCATCAGGAGGCCGACGTGGTGCCGCCGGTGGTTGTGGTCGTCCGCCGGGCCGACGACCGTTGGCTCGCGACGTGGGCCGGGGCAGACGAGATCCTGGTGCATCCGCTGGACCCGGTGACGGCCGCCGACTGCATCGCCGGGCTGCTGCGCCGGCGGGCCGGTGGGTTGATTCCCGCGGTCACCGACACCCGGCCGCGGTGACCGTCGGCAGATCCTGGCCGGCGTTGCTGAGCAGCCTGCTCGAGGGCGAGCACCTCGACGGTGCCGATACCGGCTGGGTGATGGACCGGGTGATGGCCGGCGAGGCGACACCCGCGCAGTTGGCCGGTTTCGCCGTGGCGCTGCGCGCCAAGGGGGAGACGCCTGCCGAGGTGGCCGGTCTGGTCGACAGCATGTTGTCGCACGCGGTGCGGGTGAAGATCCCGGTTCGTTCGGTGGACATCGTCGGTACCGGTGGTGACCGCGCCAACACGGTCAACATCTCCACGATGGCGGCGGTGGTGATGGCCGGCGCGGGTGCGCCGGTGGTCAAGCACGGGAACCGGGCCGCCTCCAGCAAATGCGGCGCAGCCGATCTACTCGAGGGCTTGGGTGTTGCCATTTCCTTGCCGGCCGATGCCGTCGCTCGCACCGTCGCCGAGGTCGGCATCGGCTTCTGCTTCGCGCCGGTGTACCACCCGTCCTTCCGGCACGCCGGCGCCCCGCGGCGCGAACTCGGGATCCCCACAGTGTTCAACTTTCTCGGACCGCTGACCAACCCGGCGCAGCCCGCCGCCGGCGCGATTGGCTGCGGCAATCTCCGGATGGCCCCGGTGATGGCCGACGTGCTGGCCGGTCGCGGCTCCGATGTGCTGCTGTTCCGTGGCGACGACGGGCTGGACGAGTTGACCACCACCACCACCTCGACGGTCTGGGAGGTCACCGGCGGGTTGGTCCGGCGACTGACTCTGGATCCGTTGGAGATCGGGATCGCCCGCAGCGACCCGACGGATCTGCGCGGCGGGGACGTCGCGCGGAACGTCGCGGTCGCGCGGGCGCTGTTCGACGGCGCGCCCGGACCGGTGCGCGACGCCGTGGTGCTCAATGCGGCCGCCGGCCTGGCCGCTCATGCAGGATTCAGCGGCCACCTGACGGCCGACCTGGACGCCGCCGTCGCGCGCGCCGGTGCTGCACTGGACAGCGGAGCCGCCGCAGACGTGCTCGCCCGCTGGGTGGCGCTCGGATCCGACCTGGCGGCGCACGGCTGAGTCACCGACGCAGCTGATCGATCTATGCCCCGTGGGTCGGAGATTGTCGACAGTGCGCGGTCACCTCGAAGCGGGTCTGTCAGCCCTGCATGCCGATCGAGAAGGCGTCATCGGTATCGCGCCGCGAGTACTCGCGGAACGCGATGTGGGTCACCGTGCGGAGCACTCCGTCCACCTTGGACACGTGACCCGGCACCAGGTCGGCGACGGCCTCGTGGTCGGCGACCCGGACGATGGCGACCAGATCGACGTCGCCCGCGCACGAGTAAACCTGTTCGACACCAGGCAGATCCGCGATTTCCTGGGCGGCCTCGGGAATCCGGTCGGCCTCCACATCGATCAGCACTATCGCCGTCACCATGGCCCGCAACCTTCCTGGATCGTTCGCCGATCATCGGAGCAGTCAGCTGTTCCGCCGGCGGAGCAGATGCTATGCCAACCGCCCCGATGAGGGGTCGGTGCCGCGGGCGACGTCGGCAGCCTTCATGAACGGACGCCATCGACCGGCGGCCGCTGCCGGGCTGGACCACGGCTGCGTCACCCGGACCAGTCGCGCGCCGGGACGCTCCAGCCATCGCAGCAAGGTGGTGGTCTCCTCGGCGGAGGCTGCGGGCAGGGCGCCCGGCCGGGGCAACACCGTCTCGGCCGAGGCGACCAGCAACTCGACGACCGGCATCGGGTCTATCCCGCGGCGTGCCCGGCCGGCCGCCGCCAGCCGGCCGTGACGCATGACGGTGAGATCCCACCCACCCTGCTCGTCCGGGCGCGCCGCGACGATCTCCTCGATGCCGGCCAGCGCTCCCAGACGCTGACGGCGATCGACGGCCGCGGCCAGCGCGGACAATCGGTCGCGGGCCCAGGCGGCCTGGTCGAAGCGGCCGGCGGTGGACAGTTCGACCAGTCGACGATGCAGCACCCGCAGCACCTCGTCGCTGGCGCCGTCGACGAGCGAGACGATGCGGCTGATGTGCTGCGCGTACCCGTCGACGTCCTCGGCGCCCGTGCACGGGGCACCGCAGCGGCCCAGCTCGGCGAGCACGCACGGGCTGCCGTCCGGGTTCGTCCGCCTGATCCGGACGGTGCAGCGACGGATCGGGACGGCGTCCTGAAGTGCCTCGATCGCCGCCTGGGCGGCCTGCCGCGAGGCGAACGGTCCCAGGCAGGTCAACGACCGATCCGGCGGCGCCCGGACGATGCTCAACCGCGGGAAGGCCTCGTCGGTGAGCGTGACCCAGCAGCCCCCGCCCGGTTTGCGTGACCGCCTGTTGTACGGCGGTTGATGGACGGCGATCAGCCGCTGCTCACGGATGTGCGCCTCCAGCGAATGCGCACACTCGACATGGTCCACTCGCTCGGCCAGGGTCACCATGTGCTTGATCCGGTTCCGCGTCTCGGCGGCCGAGAAGTACGACCGCACCCGCTGATGCAGATTGCCCGAGGTCCCCACGTAGAGCACTTCGTCACCCGGGCCACGAAACAGATACACCCCGGGCGCCGACGGGAGCGAGTCGGCAAGGCGTCGCTTTCGCCGCCGCGCCGGTGCGACATCGCGCCCGGCGTCCTGCAGCTCCGAAAGGCTGTGCACGCCAAGGGAACCCAGCCGTTCGAACAACGCGTGCAGCACGTCGACGGTCGCCCTTGCGTCGGTCAGCGCGCGGTGGTCGGGGGCGACCCGGGCACCGAGCAGTTGTGCCAGCGCCGACAGCCGGACGCTCGGTGCCTCTACCCGGGTCAGGACCTTGCGGGCGAGCCTGACCGTGTCGACCACCGCCGGGCCCGGCCAGGGAAGGTTCATCCGGGCGCAGGCGGCCTTGAGAAAGCCGACGTCGAACCCGGCGTTGTGCGCGACCAGCACGGAGCCTCGGATGAATTCGAGGAACGCCGGGAGCACCGCTTCGATCGGCGGCGCGTCATAGACCATCGCGTCGGTGATCCCGGTCAGGATGGTGATCTGCGGTGGGATGGACCGCCCCGGGTCGACCAGGGTGGCGAACTCGCCGAGTACCTCGCCGCCGCGCACCTTGACCGCGCCGATCTCGGTGATCGCCTCGGTGTGTGCAGAACCACCTGTGGTCTCCAGATCGACCACCACAAAGGTGACCTCGCGTAACGGCTCACCGAGCTCGTCGAAGCTCCGCTGCGTCGAAACCCCAGGGCGGACAATCGGTTCCACGGCCGACGGGCGGTCGAACCCGGCCGGCAGATCACCGCCGGCGAGGTTCGCCACCAGTGGTCGCGAGTCCAGCAGCAGTGACATGGGGCGAACCGTAGAACGTCAGTACGACAGTGCTGCGGTGGCGCGCCGCCGCACTTCGCCGCGGTGCTGTCAGGATGGCCGCGTGAGCACCACCGGTGACCAGTCCGACGGGCAGGACGGGCCAGCGGCCGTCCGCCCCATCGGCGAGCTGCCGACGGCGGTCCGGCAGCGGATCGTGCAATGGGCTGCCGATGCAGTGGGTGCGGCGCAGCCCGCCTCGATCCCGGCGTCCTTGACCCGCGTCGCGCGGTTCGCGCCGGGTAAGCGGGCCAGGACCGGCGGCACCGCGTTGGTGCAGGCGATCCAGTCGGACGGCGCTTTCCGGAGCCTGGTGGCCGAATGGGCGGCCGCCGACTCCGGACGGCCGGCCGAAGCCACACCTGCTGCCGGAATCGACGCTTCGGAAAGTGACGCACTCGAAGAGGACCCGGTCACGGCCGCCGCGAGGGCGTACCTGCTCAGGTTGCCCGACGAACCTGCGCTGATCGCCGCGGTGGTCGCCCGCGACATGGAAACCGATGCGCGCACGCGGGTTTCGATGCTCGAACGTCAGGTCGCGTCGCTCACCGCCCGGCTCGAGCGGGCCACCGCCGAGCTTGCGGCGCACCGGTCGTCCGCCGGACCCGAACACGGGGCGGGTGAGGTGGAGCGGCTGCGCCTGCGACTGCGGGAGCAGGGTGGGCGCATCCGCGAGCTGCAGCAGGAGCTGCACGCCGTTTCGCGAAGCGCCGCCACCGATCTCGAGCGTGCGGCGGCCGAACGCGACCGTGCGTTGGCCGAGGCCGAGTCGTTCCGTCAGCGGGCGGAGGCGGCCGCTGCCCGCGCCGATGCCGCTGCCAAGGTCGTCGAGCGGCAGCGCCGGACAACGGGCGAACGCCGCGCCGCCTCCGACCGGCGGCTGGAGCTGCTGCTCGGAACGCTGGAGGGCGCCGCGTCGGGATTGCGGCGGGAATGGGATCTGCAGGGCGGCGGACCCGCGCCGGCCGACGTCGTCGCCGCCGGTCTGCCGAGGCTCCCGACGGACGTCGAGCGCACCTCGGATCCGTCCCGGCTCACCGCTTGGGCGGGGTTGCCGGGCGCTCATCTCATCGTCGACGGCTACAACGTCACCAAAACCGGTTTCGGCGAGCTGTCCCTGTCCGACCAACGGGACCGGCTCGTCCGCGGACTTGCCGCTTTGGCGGCCCGGACGTCCGCCGAGATCACCGTCGTCTTCGACGGGGCCGCGGTCGCCACCGCCCGGCCACCCGCCAGAGGCGTGCGCGTGCTGTTCTCGCCGGCCGGTGTGCTGGCAGATCAGGTGATCAACGATCTTGTCCGGGCCGAACCGGCGGGCAGGGTGGTCGTCGTGGTGACCTCGGACCGCGAAGTCGCCGATCGGGCGGCCGTGGACGGCGCCCGCAACGCCGCGTCGATCGCACTGATCGGCGCCCTCGGCTGACACCGCCGCGATTCGGCCGGAGACGCTCGCCTGAAAAGGGCGCTGTTCTAAAAAGGGCACTGTCGGTGTGCCGTCCTACGGTCCTTCAAGACGAACACCGCGTTCGGGGTGAGACCGGAAGGAACGACGTCATGCACATCGATTGCGATACCTGCGCGGTCAAGGGGCCGGCCTGCAGCGGTTGTGTGATGACCGTGCTGCTGGGCTCGACTCCGGAGGGCGTGGAGTGGGACGAGACCGAGCGTGCGGCGCTGGGTGTCCTCGCCGATTCCGGTCTCGTTCCACCGCTACGGATGGTCCCGACGTTCATCAGTGCCGATCACGTGCGGCTGCGCAGATCCGGCCCCGATCGGGCGGTGGGTTGAGTCGGCTGATCGTTTCATCACGAAGTGTGACCATCGTCTCTTTCTGGCAACCGGTGTGTGCGAACCGACATCGACCCGAGTTTTTCGAGGTCAGACGTTGTCCGTCAATGCTTTTCGAGATGTTCGTCGGCCGTATACACATGACTTTCTCACCGGTGCTGGACTCAGGCGTGTCCTTCTCGTAACCTGTCCGAGACCTTGAACGGGTCCACCATTCGGGTGGTTCGCGGGGTCACCGCCGAATCGACGAGGTCTTCACGAAGGCTCGTCGAACCGGGGAACCAAGTGTGTTGTGGGGTGAATCCCCGGAGGTTGTGCCGCGCGCCGGCACCGTTCCGGGGTAGGGCTACTTCCTGGCCCGAATCCGTCAGCTAACTCGGTAGGCGGCGATGAGGAAGGTACGCCTGCCTTGGCGACCACTGAAGTGTGCTCTCGTTCTGCCGCGGTGCGGACATCCCGTTGGCGGACGAGGGGAGTAGTTCTCGGCACCGTCGCCACCCTGAGCCTCGGTTTGATGTGGACGGGTTCGGCGATGGCCGACCCGGAAACCCCCACGACTTCTGATCAGGCGCAGCAGGCCTATCTGGACAGCTCTCGACGGGCCGGTGCGCTCAACGAGCAGGTTCTGCTCGCGCAGGAAGCCCAGAAGAAGGCCTCCGCCGCCGTTTCCGCCGCATCCGCCCGGGTCAAGACCTCGACGGCCGCAGCGGCCAAGGCGAAGCAGGATGCCGCGCTGGCCGCCCGCACGGCCGAGAGCTACCGCGGAAAGGTGGATGCGTTCGCCAACGCCAGCTTCCGCGGTGCCCGGCTGAGCGAGATGTCGGCATTGCTGACCGCCGGCTCGGCCGACGACTTCCTGGACCAGGTCACCTCACTGGACCGGGTCGCCGCCGACACCCAGGCGACGCTGGACGCAGCACTGGCCGCCCGCAAGGCCGCGGCGCAGGCCCAGACCGACGCCGAGGCCAGTCGCGCCGCCGCCGAGAAGGCGAAGACCGACGCGGACGCCGCCCAGGCCACCGCGGCGAAGGCCACCGAGGACGTCACGGCCCGCAAGGCGACGCTCGACACCGAGGCTGCGCGTTACCGCGCGCTCTACGATTCGCTGTCCGAGCAGGAACGTCAGGCAGCGGCCGAGGCAGAGCGCCGGGCGAACGAGCAGGCAGCGGCCGAGGCCGCAGCTGCGGCCGCCCAGGAGCAGGCGGCGCAGGAAGCTGCAGCACAAGAAGCCGCAGCACAGGCGCCCGAGCCGGCGCTGATCGCCGCGGATCGGTCCGACCGGACTCCGCTGGCACCTCAGGAGCAGCCCGCCCCCGCGGCGGAAGCACCCGCCCCCTCGCAGGAATCGTCGCAGGCCCCGGTCGAGCAGGCTCCGGCCGCGCCCGCCGGGAGCTCTGCGGCGGCCACCGCTGTCGCTGCAGCGTTGTCCAAGGAAGGCTCGGCATACGTCTACGGCGCCGCCGGACCGGACGCGTTCGACTGCTCCGGTCTGACGTCATGGGCCTGGGCGCAGGCCGGTGTCACGATCCCGCGGACCTCGAGCGAGCAGGCCGGCCTGCCGGAGGTGTCGCTGGACGCCCTGCAACCCGGTGACCTCGTGACGTACTACTCGCCGGTCAGCCATGTCGCGCTGTACATCGGCAACGGCCAGGTCATCCACGCCTCCACCGAAAGCCGCCCGGTGTACATCACCTCGGTGACCGGAGCAGGCCCGAACGCGACCGGCCACCGCGTCTCCGGCTGATATCGGTCGGCGTCGTCGGCCCGTTCCGCCCGCCGGGGGCGGGCGGAACGGGCTGGCTCGTCTCACCACTCGATCCGGCTACCCTCCCTGTCGTGCGGCGAACGCTGCTGGTCACCAATGATTTCCCGCCGCGCGCGGGTGGTATCCAGTCCTACGTGCAGTCCCTGGCCGAGCGGCTGCCTGCCCGCGACCTGGTGGTCTACGCCCCTGACTTCTGCGGCGCGGCGGAATTCGATGCGGCGCAGGCGTTTCAGGTCTATCGCCATCCCGGTCCACTGATGCTGCCCGCCGGTGAGGTGCGTCGCAGGGCGACCGAACTCGTCCGGGAGCACCGGATCGGGGCGGTGTGGTACGGCGCCGCCGCGCCGCTGTCCCTGATGAGCCCGGCGCTGCGGGCCGAGGGAGTGACCCGCACCGTTGCCAGCACCCACGGCCATGAGGTGGGCTGGTCGATGGTGCCGGGTGCCCGCCAATTGCTCCGCCGGATCGGCCGGGTCAACGATGTGCTGACCTTCGTCAGCCGGTACGCGCGGCGGCGGATCTCCGGCGCGCTGGGCCCGTGTGCAGCACTGGAATACCTGCCGCCCGGCGTCCGCGTCGACACCTTCCGGCCAGATCCTGTTGCCCGCCGGTCGATCCGTGATCGCTATGGCATCGGAGATGCTCCGCTGCTGCTGACCGTCTCGCGCCTGGTGGCGCGCAAAGGACACGACACGCTCATCCGTGCGGTCCCCGCGCTGCTGCCGCTCGTGCCCGACCTGCGGTTGCTCATCGTGGGCGACGGGCCGGACCGTCGTCGTCTGCGCGAGCTGGCCAGTGGGCTGGCGCTGACGGATCGGGTGATCTTCGCCGGCAGCGTGCCGTGGCCTGAGCTGCCGGGTCACTACAGCGCCGGTGATGTGTTCGCGATGCCGTGTCGTACCCGGGGCTCCGGGCTGGACGTCGAGGGGCTCGGGCTGGTGTTCCTGGAGGCGGCCGCCAGCGGCCTGCCGGTTGTGGCGGGGGCGTCCGGCGGGGCGCCGGAGACCGTCCAGCAGGGCCGCACCGGGTTGGTGGTGGACGGCCGGGATGTCGCGGCGGTGGCCGACGCGACAGCGTCCCTGCTCGCCGACCCCCGCCGCGCCCAACAGTGGGGCGCCAACGGCCGGGCATGGGTCAGCCGCGAGTGGAACTGGGACAGATCCGCCGATCGGCTGGCAGTTCTGTTGTCCGGCTGACGGGTGAACCTGGTCACAGCGGGTGACTTGTTTCGTGCTCACCTATGTGTTCATCGTTCCTTTCGGGGAAGTGACCTGTGCACTGAGCATTGCTCACCACGCTGGGTGGTCGTAATCTGATCGTGACCTTGGAAGCGGATCGCCATACGGGCGCCCCCACGGTCACCGCCTAGTCGATGCGTCTGCATAGAGGTTTGTGCCTTCGCGAAGCGTCGAACCGGGGACCCACCGTTTGTCTGGGGTGAATCGACCCTCGACGCCGCCCGATCCGGGCGCGCCGGGGTTGTAGGGCTACTTCCTGGCCCGAATCCGTCAGCTAACCCGGTCGGCGGCGAAGGAAGAAAGGCCCACCTTCCGTGACGACGCACTCCAGTAGGTACCCCCTGCGCACGGTCCGCGCAGGCAGCGCGGTCCTGCTCTCGACGCTGCTGTTGGGGCTCGCCGGAACTGTGCCGGCGATGGCACAACCGGCATCCCCGGCGGCCCCTGCCGCCGCGCCGGCGACCGCAGACGAGGCCAAGGCGGCCTGGCTCGCCGCCGCCCGCCGGTCCGAGGCCTACAACGAGCAGGTGCTGGCCGCCGAGGGCGTCCTCACCGCGGCGAAGAAGAAGGCCGCGGACGCAGCCGCGTCCGTCAAGGCCGCTGCTGCCAGGACCACGGCAGAGCAGAAGAAGGTCGCCGCCGCGGACGCCGTTGTCGCGTCCTACCAGGTCAAGGTCGACGCCTTCGCCAACGCGAGCTTCCAAGGGGCCCGGCTCTCCGACCTGTCCGTCCTGCTGACCGCGGGCTCGCCGGAGGACTACCTCGACCAGGCGAGCTCGCTCAGCCAGGTTGCCACCGACCAGCAGGAGACGCTGACCGGCGCGCTCGCCGCCCGCTCGGTCGCAGACGCCGCGAGGGCCACCGCTCAGGCCGCCCAGACCCGGGCCGAGAACGCGAAGAAGGCCGCAGACAAGGCGACCACCGACGCGCAGGCCGCCCGGGCCGCGCTGGACACCGGCAAGAAGAAGCTCGACGCCGAGATCGCGGGCTACCAGCTCGCGTACGCCAAGTTGTCCACCGCCGACATCTCCGCCGCCGTCGCGGGCGCCGAGTCGGCGAACTCCGATGCCGCGTCACAGACCCGGCAGGCCGAGCAGGCGGCGCAGCGTGACCGCAGCGGCCTGGCCGACGATGTGGCGCCGGTGAAGACCGGGCCCGAGTTCGCCGCGTGGGCAGCACGGCACGCCCCCAATCCGCAGGCCGGCATCGCCGTCGAGGCGGCACTGAGCCGGCAGGGCCTGCCCTACGTGTGGGCGGCCGAGGGGCCGGACAGTTTCGACTGCTCCAGCCTGATGATGTGGGCCTGGCACCAGGCCGGCGTGGACATCCCCCGGAACAGTGCGGCACAGGCCGATGCGCTGCCCGAGATCCCGCTGGAGGAGTTGCAGCCGGGCGATCTTGTCACCTTCTATTCGCCGGTCTCGCACGTCGGCATGTACGTCGGTGACGGCAAGGTGCTGCACGCCTCCATGCCCGGTGTGCCGATCAAGGTCGTTCCGCTCGCGGCTGCCGGCCCGAACCCGACCGGGCACAAGGTCAACCGCTGACGACCGACGGGTGACGCCGACCGCCGAAAGCGCTGGAACCATCGCCGCCTACCCTGGCGCTCTGTGCGGCTCTCGTTCGTCTCGGACATCCACGGCAACATCGGCGGCCTTGCCGACGTCGCGCGACGGGTCGAGCAGCTCGTGGTGCTCGGCGACCTGCTGGACTACGTCGATTACCACGATCCGTCGGCGGGCATCATCGGCCGGATCTTCGGCGCGGATCGCGTCCGGCCGTTCATCGCGCTGCGCCTGGCCGGCGACTTCCCGGCGCTGCGCGCCTACAACCACAGACTGTGGGAAGGCGTCGACGACCCGCTGGGCACCCTGACCGACGTGGTGGCGACCCGGTACCGGGAGGTGCTGGACGCGGTTGGACCCGATCACCCTGCTGACCCTTGGCAATGTCGACGTGGCCGCTGTCTGGAACGACGTCGCGGGTGCAGAGCTTCCATACCTCGATGCCACCACCGTCGAGATCGGTGGCCGCAGAATGGGTTTCGTCGCCGGCGGGTCGACCCGGCCGCGGTGTTCCACTGCGGCCGCCGAGCTCGGTCTGGCAACCGCTGATCCGTTCCGCCGACGACTTCGCCGCGGCTGTCAAGGCGGTCGGACCGGTGGACGTGTTGTGTTCGCACGTGCCACCGCAGCTTGCGATGCTGCGCTATGACGTCATTCCCGGCCGGCTCGAGATGTACGGGCCGGGTCTGCTGGAGTCCATCGGTGAGCACCGGCCGACGCTGGCGGTCTTCGGGCATGTCCACCAGCCGATCGCCTCGAGGCTTCGCCACGGGTTCACCGAATGCGTGAATGTCGGTCACTTCCAACGCTTCCCGGTGCCCTTCGAGGTCGATCTGCGGCGGCTGCGCTGACCCCGTGCAGGCACTGTCGATCGGGGTCATGATGATCAGCGGGGTGCTGATCGAGAGGGAGTCGGACATCGGTCACCGACCTGGGTAGCCTTCCTCCCATGGCCACCCCCTCATCGCAGTCGCTCGTGATGGCTGCCGAACCCGAGGCGATCATGGATGTGATCGCAGATTTCGCCGCGTATCCGAAATGGACGGGCGCCGTGAAGTCCGTGGAGATCACCGATCCCGGTGACGGCCGGCGGGCCAGGCAGGTGCGTTTCAGCATGGACGCCGGGCTGCTCAAGGACACGTACGAGCTGGCCTACAAGTGGCCCGAGGACGGCATGTCGGTGTCCTGGACGCTGGTGTCGGGCCAGCTGCAACGCGCGCAGCAGGGTTCCTACGTGCTCACGCCGACCCCGCAGGGCACCCAGGTCACCTACACGCTTGCCGTCGACCTCACCGTGCCGATGATCGGGGTGCTCCGGCGCAAGGCAGAGAAGGTCATCCTGGACACGGCGCTCAAGGAGCTGCGCAAGCGGGTCGAGGCCGGATGAGGATCGCCCTGCACACCGGCAAGGGCGGCGTCGGGAAGACGACGATTTCTGCGGTGACGGCGGTGGCCTGCGCCGCCGGTGGCGCGCGAACGTTGCTGTTGTCCACCGACCCCGCGCACTCCATCGCTGACGTGCTCGAGGTGCCGGTGCACGGTGATCCGACCCCGGTGCCGGGTGTACCCGGGCTCTGGGCCGCCCAGGTCGACACCCGTGGCAGGTTCGAGCAGAGCTGGTCGCACATCCGCGGATATCTGGTCGGCGTGCTGGCCGCGCGCGGGATGGCGGAGGTGCAGGCCGAAGAGCTGACCGTCCTGCCCGGTGCCGAGGAGATCGTCGCGCTGCTCGAACTGCGCCGCCTTGCCGAGTCCGGCGACTTCGACGTCATCGTCGTGGACTGCGCACCGACCGGGGAGACCCTGCGGCTGCTCGCCCTGCCGGAGACCGTCGGCTTCTACGCCCAGCGCCTGCTCGGCGCGCCGCAACGCGTCCTGCGGACCATCGCAGCATCGCTGACCGGATCGCCCGGCGGCGTTCCGAACGCCACGGTGCGAGACGCGCTGGGTGACCTACTGGCGGAGTTGATGGCGGCCCGCGCGCTGCTCGCCGATCCCGCCGTCACCGGGGTACGGCTGGTGCTGACGCCCGAACGCGTCGTCGTCGCGGAGGCGCGGCGGCTGTTCACCGCGCTGTCGCTGCACGGCTTCCGGGTCGAGGCGGTGACGGTGAACCGGCTGCTGCCCAAGGGGGTCGGTGGGGAATTCCTGCGCCGTCAACGGGAGGGCCAGCACGAGGCGATGACCCTGGTTCGCGAGTCGTTCGCCGGCCTGCCCGTCCGGCAGGTCCCGCAGAGTCCGATCGAACCGATTGGGCTGCACAGACTTTCCGAGATGTCGCGGGCGATGTTCACCGACGTCGACCCGTTGGCGGGCGGTGCGGCACCGATCGGCATCGAGGTGGGCGGTTCCGACGGCTGGTATCAGCTCTCGCTGCCGCTGCCGTTGGCCGAGCGTGGCGACATCTCGCTGTCCCGTTCGGGCACCGACCTGGTGCTGACCGTCGGTGACGTGCGTCGGCGGATCGCGCTGCCGTCGATGTTGCAGCGCTGCAGCACCGAAGGCGCCCGGTTCGACAACGGCCGGTTGATCATCGATTTCGCAGCGGACCCGGAGTTGTGGCCGGCGAGCCTGGTGGCCGCGACCCTGGTCGGTGCGGGATGACAGATACCCCTCCCGAGCCGCCGGCGGTCGGGCCGCTCGCGAAGGAGGCCGCCCTGCTGCTCGATGTCGTCGCCGACCGCCTGACGTCGATGAAGCCCGGTGATGACTCAGGCACCGCCGACGCGGGCACTGCCGACGCGGACGGTGCCACCGGCTCGGCCGGCGCGTCGGGGACGCAGGATCGGTGCCCGGAGTGCGGCGCGGTACCCGGCGGCTCGTGTACCGCATGCCCGCTGTGCCGGTTCATGGCGGTGCTGCGCGGGGAACGGCCGGAGGCGACGGCGCGGCTCGTCGATGGCGCACTGATGATCGTCCGGACGCTCCGGTCGCTGATCGGCGAGCCTGCCGAGGCGTCGACCGACGGGCAGCACAGCCGGCCGTCGGCCGGCGAACGCCAGGAGCCACCGGCGAGCCGCCGCGGCGGCCTCGAGCACATCGACATCCTGTGAACGGCACCCGGTGAACGGCGGTGCCCGGTGAACGGCGGTGCCCGGTGAACGGCGGTGCCGTAAAAGTACCGGTGCCCCGGCCACCATCGGGATCGACATCGGCGGCACCTCGGTCCGTGCGGCGGTCATCGACACCGCCGGTGAGATCCATGCGTCGCTGCGGGATGTGACCCCACCGACGGAGCGGGAGACCGAGGACCGCCTGGTCACCCTGATCACCAAACTGGCTGCAACACATGAGGTTTCCGCCGTCGGGTTGGCAGTGGCGGGGTTCATCAGCCGCGACCGGCGCAAGGTCATGTTCGCCCCGCACCTGGCCTGGCGGGACGCGGAGGTCCCGGAGCGGATCTCGGCCAGGGTTCAGCTGCCGGTGGTGATGGACCACGACGTCAACTCGGCGGCCTGGGCGGAATACCGCCGCGGCGCGTCCGCGGGTGCGTCGAACGCGCTGCTCATAGCGCTCGGCACCGGCATCGGCGCCGGACTGATCATCGACGGCGAGATCTACCGTGGCGCCCACGGTGTCGCGCCGGAGCTCGGCCATCTGACGGTGCTGCCCGACGGGCGCCCGTGCCCGTGCGGCAAGCGCGGATGCTGGGAACGGTACTGCTCCGGAACTGCGCTGGCCGAGACGGCCCGCGAGCTGATGGCGGGTGGTGATGCGCCGGTGCTCCGTCAGCTGAGCGGGGACGATCCGGCCGCGCTGACCGGCACCATGGTGGCCATCGCCGCCACTGAGGGCGATCCTGCTGCGCTGGCCGCGATGGACGAACTCGGCCACTGGCTGGCGGTCGGGCTCGCCCTGGTCACCGATGTGCTCGACCCGGAGTTGATCGTCATCGGCGGGGGTGTGGCCAGCGCCGCCGGGATGTTCCTGCCGCTGGCCGTGTCCGAGTTCGCCGGTTCCATCACCGGCGCCGGCCACCGGCCGGTGCCCAGAGTGGAACTGGCCCGCTTCGGTGACCGGGCGGGCATCATCGGCGCGGCGTTGCTCGCGGCGGGAGTCTGACGCGGTCGTCGGTCAGACGACCGCCCCGTCGTCCTCGTCGCGGCCCGCATGGCGTCGCCAAATCCCGGTCAGCAGGAGCACGGCGCCGCCCAGGATCAACCCGACCGCCAGTCACCAGCGTGAGATCGACCTCGACGGCCAGCAGGCTCGGTCTGGCGAGCAGCAGGATCCCGGCCAGGATCATCACCGTCGCGCCGATCGTCCGGCCCTTGGGTCGCGGCAGCGGCGGCGGTTCGGGCGGCTCGAAATGCGCGTCGTCGGCTTCTCTTTCGGCCTCTACCTCGGCCTCGCGGGCGGCGAAGGCCGCGACCTCCTCGGCGCGTTCCAACCGGCGCAGTTCCCTGCGCCTGGCCCGTTCGGCGCCCGTCTCGTGCGGCCGCTGCTCGTCCGTGTCGTTGGTGCTGTCGTCGATGCGGGTCGCGCCGCCGTTGGACGGATGCCGCTGTTGCCCGCCGTCGACCATGATGCCGGAGACGATCTGCAGGAAGGCCGCGTCCACATCAGCGTCCGACGGGTGGCTGCGCCAGGCGCTCCCGCGGTCGTCGGCAGGCCCGATCTCGGCCGGCACGACATCGGCCGGCACGACATCCGGTCGTTCGTCGTCGTGTCGCCGACCGTCCTGTTGCGAGGACCCGTCGTCCTCATCGGGGAAGCTGGTCACGGCAGACCCGCGGTGACCTTCTCGATGAACTCGACGGACGAGGTGAAGATCAACTCGGCGTCGTAGTCCAGGGTCGCGACGTGGTAGCTGCGCTCGAGCACGATGTCGGTCACTTCGGCAGACCTCACGCCCGCTCGCACGATCTGCGAATTGGCCGGCTCGACGGTGTGGTCGATCCGCGAGTGCAGCAGCAGCAGCGGTGCGGTGACCTTGGCCAGGTCGGCCCGGACGACCGGCCAGGTCTTCCACAGCGAGTGCATCGCCTTGATCGGCAGCCGGTCGTACCCGTACTCGGCAACGCCGGGCTTGGCGATGTCGCCCGCGATCGGCGGGAAGCTCGGCAGCACTCGCCGCAGGACGGGCAGCAGCCGCGCCTCCCAGTGCAGGGTCATCACCGAGGGGTTGACCAGCACGATGCCGGCCATCGCGTCCGGATACAGCTCCGCCAGCCGCAGGGTCAGGGTGCCGCCCATCGACAGTCCGCACACCACGACCGCCCGGCAGGTGTCCCTCAGCTCGCGGAGCTCGCCGGTGACGACGGCCAGCCAGTCGTCGAAGGTCGTGCGGTTGGCGTCCTGCCACCGGGTGCCGTGGCCCGGCAGCAACGGGAGCCGCACGGTATAGCCCTCCGCGGCGAGGTGATCCGCCCACGGCAGCATCGATGCCGGTGAGCCGGTGAACCCGTGGATCAGCAGGACGCCGACGTCATTGCCGTCGTGACGAAACGCTGTTCGCCCCCTGTCGGGGGGAAGGTCGGTCATCTGTGCTCCCGGGCTGTCGGTGCCGTCGCGTTCCATGGTCGCACGCGTGGCGGTGGGGGCGCCGGGTTGCGCGGCGGCGTACGGTTATCGCACATCTCGACCGGCAAGCTAAGGGGCTTTCCCGCGTGCTCTACAAACTGATGAAGTACGTGCTGCTCGGGCCTTGGTTGCGACTGTTCTTTCCTTGCAAGGTCATCGGGGCCCAGTACATTCCCGAGCACGGCGCCGCCATCCTGGCCGGCAATCACGTGTCGGTCGCCGATTCGTTCTTCACCCCGCTGCACATGAAGCGGCGGGTGACGTATCTGGCCAAGGCCGAGTACTTCACCGAGAAGGGCCTCAAGGGCGCAATCAAGAAGTGGTTCTTCAGCGGGATGGGTCAGGTGCCGGTCGACCGTAGTGGTGCCTCGGCGGCCCGGGCCGCCCTCGATACCGGTGTTCGGCTGCTGAAAGAGGGCCACATCCTCGGGATCTACCCGGAGGGCACCCGCTCGCCCGACGGCCGGCTGTACAAGGGCAAGACCGGTGTCGCCCGGATGGCGCTGGAGGCCAACGTCCCGGTGATCCCGCTGGTGATGATCGGCACCGACAAGGTGAATCCCATCGGCTCGAAGATGTGGCGGCCGCGGCGGATCACGATGATCGTGGGCCGACCGCTGGATTTCTCCCGTTACGAGGGCATGGCCGGCGACCGGTTTGTCGAGCGGTCGATGACCGACGAGATCATGTACCGGCTGATGGAGCTGGGCGGCCAGGAATACGCCGACGTGTACGCGGCCAAGGTCAAGGCCGATGCCGCCGCGGCCGAGGCGGGCCAGCCTGCCGCCACGACCGGTATCGCCGCGGAGGGTCGAGGTCCGGGAACGGTGACCCGGCTCCCTGGCACCAAAGCGGGCTGACCCGCTTGGTTTCCAGGTACTTCTACGACTGCGAGTTCCTCGAGGACGGCCGGACGATCGACCTGGTGTCGATCGGCGTGGTGGCCGAGGACGGCAGGGAGTTCTACGCGGTGTCGACCGAGTTCGACGCCGGCAAGGCGAACCCGTGGGTGCGCCGGCATGTGCTGGCCAAGCTGCCGCCGCCCGCGGACAGGGCCTGGCGGTCACGCGCGGCCATCCGCGACGACCTGTACGCCTTCCTGTCGGCGCCCGGCCGGCCCATCGAGCTGTGGGCCTGGCTGGCGGCCTACGACCACGTGGTGCTCGCGCAGCTGTGGGGTGCGATGCCCGACCTGCCGCGGGACGTACCGCGGCTGACCCGGGAGATCCGCCAGCACTGGGAGGCAGCCGGCTCGCCGCCGATCCCCGGACCTGGCACCGACCGGCATGACGCACTGGCCGACGCCCGGCTGGGATACGCCCGGTGGCGGGTGGCGCAGGACGTGCTCGAGTCGCGGCGTTCCAGCGCCTGAGTCGCCCGGCCGGAGTGGCTGGATTTTCGGCCTAGGCTGGTGCGCGTGAACTGGACGATCGACATCCCGGCCGACATCCTGCCGAGTCTGCCGCCGCTCCCGGACGACCTGCGGAACCGGCTCGACGAGGCCCTTGCCCGGCCCGCGGCGCAGCAACCGCAATGGCCTGACCCTGAGCAGGTGCTCGCCGTGCGGGCCGTGCTGGAGGCCGTTCCGCCGGTGACGGTGCCCGCAGAGGTGGACAACCTGGCCGGTCAGTTGGCCGCTGTCGCGCGCGGCGAGGCGTTCCTGCTGCAGGGCGGCGACTGCGCCGAGACCTACGTTGACAACACCGAGCCGCATATCAGGGGCAACATCCGCACGCTGCTGCAGATGGCGGTGGTGCTGACCTACGGCGCGTCGATGCCGGTGGTGAAGGTCGCCAGGATCGCCGGCCAGTACGCCAAGCCGCGTTCGTCGGAGATCGACTCGCTGGGCCTGCCGTCCTACCGCGGCGACATCATCAACTCCCTCGCCACCACCCCCGAGGCTCGGGTCGCCGACCCGTCCCGGATGGTGCGTGCCTACGCGAACTCTTCGGCCGCGATGAACCTGGTGCGCGCGGTGACCAGCACCGGCATGGGTGACCTGGCCCGGGTGCACGAGTGGAACCAGGAGTTCGTGCTGACCTCCCGAGCGGGGGAGCGGTACGAGCGGGTCGCCGGGGAGATCGACCGGGCGATGCGGTTCATGTCCGCCTGCGGCGTCGACTCGCACTCCCTGCACCAGGTCGACATCTTCGCCTCGCACGAGGCGCTGCTGCTGGACTACGAGCGTGCGATGCTGCGGCTGGACACCCGGCACGACGAGCCACGGCTCTACGACCTGTCCGGTCACTTCCTCTGGGTCGGCGAGCGCACCAGGCATCTGGACGGTGCGCACATCGCCTTCGCGAAACTGTTGTCCAACCCGATCGGGCTCAAGATCGGGCCGAGCACGACACCGGAGCAGGCCGTCGAATACGTCGAGCAGTTGGACCCGCGCAACGAGGCGGGCAGGCTGACGCTGATCTCCCGGATGGGGAACGGCGCCGTCCGTGACGTCCTGCCCCCGATCATCGAGAAGGTCCAGGCCTCCGGGCACCAGGTGATCTGGCAGTGCGACCCCATGCACGGCAACACCCACGAGGCGTCGACCGGTTACAAGACAAGGCATTTCGACCGCATCGTGGACGAGGTGCAGGGCTTCTTCGAGGTCCATCACGAGCTCGGGACGCACCCCGGCGGCATCCACGTCGAGCTGACCGGCGAGGACGTCACCGAGTGCCTGGGTGGCGCTCAGGAGATCTCCGACGCCGACCTGGCCGGGCGCTACGAGACCGCCTGCGACCCGCGGCTGAACACCCAGCAGTCGTTGGAGCTCGCGTTCCTGGTGGCGGAGATGCTCCGCGGCTGAAGCGCTGTCACCGGACCGGTGGGCGTTCCAGCAGATCGGGGATCTCCTCGTGCGGTCGCGCGAATGACGTGCGCCGACACCACCCGCCCGACGGCGTTCGGCGGCAGCCGACCCGGCATCGACGGCGGCCTTCACCGCACCGACGTCGCCGGCCACGATGATCGTGATCAGGCCGCCGCCGACCTGCTGTTTGCTGACCAGCCGGACGTTGGCCGACTTGACCATCGCGTCCGCGGCCTCGGTGGCGGCGACCAAGCCCATCGTCTCGACGAAACCCAGTGCCTGGCCGGCGATGTCCTGCCATGGCTATTCCTCCCCGTCGGCGAGCTGGCCGAGGGCCAGTCGCAGTTCTTCGATCTGCCCGGCGGTGCTGGTGAACCGGCGCACGCCCTGCGCGAACAGCGCTCCGGTGACGGCCGGGTCGGTGTGCCCGGCGACCTCCACCCCGACAGTGGTTCGTCTCCGGCCGCGGTGACCAGCCCGCCCAGCTGGTCGGCGACGAGTTCGGGCAGCGCCGCGGTCGAGGCGGCCGGATTCGGTGGATCGCTCCGGTGCAGATAGAGCAGTTCCTCCGGCCGGCCGCAGGAGGTGCGGACCAGCTCGGCGAGGTCCACCCAGAGGCGATGGCCGCCGGCGGTCAGCTCGACCGGGGCGTGCAGCACGACGGGGTTCTGCAGCACCGCGCCGGCGGCGACGACGGATCCGGCCGCCATCATGCCGCCGAAAGCGGACAGTTCCGCAGGTTCGGTGATCCCGCCGATCAGCAGGGTCGTCCCGCTGTGGCCGGCCTCGGCCGCGGCGGCGCGCGATGGCCCCGACGTAGGCGTCGAGCAGCCGCCTGGGGCCCGAGCGGTACCAGCAGTTGCGGGGCCAGCGCGGTCCATTCGTGGATCCAGCTGCGGGCCCGGGGCGAGGTCATCGTCGGCACCCGGACGTGCACCGGAATCCCGGTGCGGCCCGCAGCAACGGGAGCAGCGCCTGATGGGCAATCCGCTCCACGACCTCCTCGACATCGGCCGCCGGCGCGTCGGCCGGGCGCTGTAGGCGCCGATCGCCGCGATCAGGTCAGCAATGCCGCCGCTGGAGACCAGCAGGTCGGTCAGCGACACGATCGCCGACGCCGGTCCGGTCGTCGTGCCGGCCCGTCGACCCGGGACCACACCTGGCAGCCGGATCGGCGGTCGGCCCGCGCCAGCAGTTCGGCCAGGCTGGTGACAGTTCCGCTGCGGAACGCTTCTGGGCACGATCCCGGCGAACACCTCACCGGTCGCCCCGTCCACCGAGAGCTCGGTGCCCTCGTAAATCTCTTGCCGCGGATCAGGAAAACCCTGTCGCCGGGCCGCACTTCCAGGTCTGTCGCAGCCCACCACACAGGGTTTGTCCAGTGCCCTGGAGACCACCGCCGCGTGGCTGGTGGCGCCGCCGCGGGCGGTCACCACGGCTTCCGCCACCAGCATTCCGCGCAGGTCCTGCGGGCTGGTGGTCGGCCGCAGCAGGACGACCGGCTCACCCGCCGGCGGCCAGCACGCCCGGCCCGGTCGGCGTCCAGCACGGCCCGGCCGCTGCCGTGCCCGGGTGACGCCGGGATGCCGGTGGTCAGCAGCCGGCCCTCCGCATGGGCGGCGGCGAGCGCGGCTTCGTCGAACCCCGGGGCGACCAGCCGCTTGACCTGTTCGATGGTGACCCGGCGCAGCGCCTCGGCGTCGTCGATGACGCCCTCCCGAACAAGGTCGGCGGCGATGTGCACGGCGGCCGCGGCGGTTCGCTTGGCCGGCCGGACCTGCAGCATGTAGAGCCGTCCCGCCTCCGCGGTGAACTCGATGTCGAGGGCGTCCCGGTACTCCGATTCCAGCCGGTCGCCGAACGAGCTGCAGTTCGCGCGACCAACGGCCGCCAGTCCGGTGTCGGATCGAGCAGGCTGACCGGTGTGCTGCAGTCCGGCGACGACGTCCTCGCCCTGGCCACCCGCCAGGTACTCGCCGAACAGTTGGCGTCGCCCGGTTTTCGGGTCGCGGGTGAAGGCCACCCCGCTGCCGGCGGGGCGGCCGAGGTTGCCGAACACCATGGCCTGGACGGTGACCGCGGTGCCCAGGTCGTGCGAGATGCCGTGGTGCTCCCGGTACAGCCGTGGCGCGGCGGGAATTCCAGGACCGGAAGACGGCACTGATCGCCGCCGTGAGTTGCTGCCCGCGGGTCGGCCGACGCGTCCGCACCCTCGTCGGCCAGAGCGCCCAACGACGGCGTCCTCGTACCGGGCCGCGGTGCCGGGTGACAGGTCGGTCGCGGCGGCGGCACGTGCCCCGGATGTCCTGTCCGCGATCACTCCGGGGTCGACGTCCAGCACGATGTCGGCGTACATCGACCAGAACCTGGCCCAGGTCTCCACGGCGAAGGCCGGGTCACCGACTGGCAGCGGCCAGGGCGAGCACCGAGTGCCGGTGCAGGCCCAGGTTCAGCACCGTGTCCATCATCCCCGGCATGCTGATCTGCGCACCGGAGCGAACCGAGACCAGCAGGGGAGGCCGGCCGGAGGTACTGCCCGCGAACACTTTTCCGGTGCGCGCCTCGAGGTCGGCCATGGCGGCGTCCACCTGCCTGAGCAGGTCGTCGGCCAGTGCGCCGGACTCGTGGAACCGCCGGCACGCCGCGGTGTCGATCACGAAGGCCGGCGGGACGGGCAGGCCCAACCGGTGCATCCGGGCCAGCCCGGCCGCCTTGCCGCCGAACCGGGCCGGCATCGAGCGGATCGATGGCCGGTCACGTCGTGCACGACCGAGCGGCCGGTCAGCGAGTGTCACGCCGGACGCTCGGCCACGTCGCGTGGCCGGCCGATGACGGTGAGGATGTCCTCGTGGAATTCGAACCAGATGTTGTGCAGGGAATCGACCGTCGGACTGGTGACGTACTCCGTCCGGCCCGTGTCGACCCGGTCCGTGGCTGCCCGGAACCGCTCGGCGTATCGCTGGTACCGGGGAATCACTGCGGTGAGGTTCCCCAGCGACGTGATCAGTCGCTCGACCAGCCGCAGCAGTCGATCCAGCCGGCCGGGATCGCTGCCGCCGTCGGTCTGCCAGGCGCTGACTGCCTGCAGGAACTGCCGGTTGATGCTCTCGAAGCGCTCGTACCAGGTCGAGCACGTCGGCGTCGGTGCGCAGCGCCCCGTAGCGATCGCGTAGCCGGCGAGCACGGCCGCGGTGCCGCGCTCGCTGAGCATGTACATGCCACCGAGGTCCTCGAGTCTCACCGGCCGCCAGCGATGCCGCGATCAGCTCCGCACATTCCGCCGCCGCGAGCCCGGACACCTCCGCGATGACGTCGGCTGAGGCGATCTTGCGGAGATAGACGGCGTTGAGCACCGCGAAGGTCTCCGCTCGGTCAGCGATCGGGTGTCTGGGTGGCACGACCTGGACGACCTCCGGTTCGTCAGAGCTGGCTGTACTTCGACCGGCGCAGGTCCGTGCCCGCCGGGAACGGCAGGTACCCGGCACCGGAGAAGATCTTCTGCGGAACGGTGACCTGGACGAAATTGCGTTTGGTGATCTCGTAGTAGTAGTTCGACACCCGTCTGGTCGATCTCCCAGAAGTCGTACTTTGGCGTTGACCTCGTCGTAGAGCCCGGTCGCCCGCAGGTACGGCAGGATCATGTCGATGTAGTAGCTGTAGATCCCGTTCGTGCACAGGATGCGCCGCGACATCCGCAGCGTCTTGTCGTACATCTTGACCGTCGCCTCGCGGATCTTCTCCAGGTGCGGCTCCAGGTCGCCCAGGCCCAGGCTGTAGACCTCGCCCATCGGGGTGTCCCACTTGTCGCGGACGAAGATCGCGCCGCCGGTGATCGCGGGGATGTAGTTCTTCGGCTGGGTGAAGGTGGTGGAGATGTCGTTGACCCGGATCTCCTCCAAGCCGAGTTTCTCCGGGTCGATGACGACCGCGAGGGTGTAGGCGTGCGGCAGACCCGTCGCAGACATCGCACCAGTGGTAGACCTCCTCGTTCACGAACAGGTCGCGGATGATCAGCAGCCGGCCGTCGGGCAGCGGATACGGTCCGGTGTCGCCCAGTCCGAGCCGGCAGTCGTAGTGGTCGAAGAAGGCGAGAAGCTCTGCGGTGGCATTGAACCCGGTGAAGGCGTTGAACTCCGGTGAGCCCTCCTCGAAGTCGACGACCTGACGCCATCAGTTGGTCGATGATCGACTGCTCGTGGATCTGGCAGCGGTAGCGGTCCTGCGAGTTGAGGATGTAGCCGTCCTGCCGCTTGCCCCACAGCACCCGCTGCATGAACTTGAGGATGATGTTGCTCTCCTCGACGTAGTCGTTGTCCTTGATGACCTCCAGGGCGAGCAGGCCGCACCGGCCCATGCCGAAGGCGACCGCGCCCAGACACCAGTCGTGCACGGCGTTGATCTTGGTGCCGATCTGCGTCCGGGCGCTGGCCCCGATGTCCATGATGCCCTGGGCGCCGACGGTATCGGTCATCAACCGCATGAATTCCGGGTAGCGGTAGAACTCCTGCATGAAGGAGAGGATCTCGTACTCCTGGCGGGGGATCATGCCGGAGACACCCTCGGTCGCCCGCATCACCAGCACGTCCCAGATGTTCCACGCCAGGTAATTGTTCAGGTCGTTGAGCTCGTCCAGCGAGAACTGGTCCTTGAGCACCTCCTCCTTGCTGACCTTCTCCATCACTCCGGTGGTCATTCGCTCGCGCATCAAGCGGTCGCCGAGAATGCCGTCCGGAACCGGATCCAGTTTCGTGAAGTTTCCTTGGTACAGCAATGGCTGGAATCGCTTGCCCTCGTCGCCCGGCTCGTAACGCTGCAGGTAGGTGGCGCGTGGCTGCGTGGCTGTCATCGTGTCTTCTTTCTCGATCGGGGCGATGGCTCGGGATACCGTGAGGTCAGGTCAGGACGACCCGGCCGACGGTCGGGTCGGTGCAGTCGAGCGAGACCGTCTGGCCGTCCAGCCGTTCGACGATCTCCTCGAAGTGCGCGTCGTCGGTCTCGCCGGGGACGTAACGCGATTCGCTGTCCACCAGGCCGGCCGTCATCACGCAGGGCGTCTGGAATTCTCGGGACAGGATCCCGAGGTGGGATTCCGGAGCGCCGGACATCGTGATGATGCCGATCGCGCCCATGGTCAGCGCCGGCGCCAGGAAGGTGGTGGTGCCGCCCCGGACCAGCAGCACGTGGTCCTTGATCTTGCCGCTGCGGATCAGCGACATCACCGAGGCCGGGTCGGGCAGGTACTTCACCGAGCCGGTGGGTTTCTTGGTGGTCTCGAAGGCGTTGTAGCCCTCGGCGATCACGGTCATGACGACTCCTGGGGAAGTGGGGGAAATGCTGATGTCCTGGTGCTGTGCGAGGGCGCCTGGCTCATGGCGGACGGCGCGCGATCCGGCCGATCGCCGAGATCAGCGAGGCGGGTGGGGCGCCGCAGCTGTGCACGCCGTCGTCCAATCCGCAGCCGGTGCCGCACCGGCAGGCGCGCGGTCACGGCGGCCGTTCGCCTTGCGTGTCGCAGGCGGCCGAGCCGACCCACGTCGTCCCGGATCGACGCGGTCAAGATGGAAGCTGTTGAAGTGGAAGCTGTTGAAATAAAAGCTGTTGGGAGGCAAACGGTTGAGGCCGGAGCGGTGCTGCACGCGCAGGAGACCGCCCGGTCGGGACCGCCCGGGCAGCAGCACGGCGACGATCTCCTGCGGCCAGTAGACGACGCGCTCGGCGCCCGCGTCCAGCAGCGCTTCGATGCTGTGCATTCCCCAGGCGACGCCGATCGCCCGGGCGCCGCCGCTGACCGCCTCGGCGACGTCGCCGACGGTGTCGGTGACCAGCACCACCTCCGCGATCGACCGGTGTCGAGCGGGCACCCCTCCAGATAGTCGGGCGAGCACTGCCGGACCCCGCCGTAGGCCGGGTCGGCCGGCACCCGCCGCAGGTGCTCCCGTTTGCTCGTGCCCACCTCGGCGGAGAAGACATGGGCGAAACACTGCGCGACGCCGGCGGTTTCGAGGATCCGGCGGATCGCGTCCATCGAGTTGGACGACATCACCGCCAGCGCGAAGTGCGGTGCCAGCGCCTTGACCACATCGACCATGCCGGGCACGAATTCCGGCTGGTACCGCTCCTGCAAACCCATCATGAAGTGGGCGCGCACCGCATCCGCGGTGCCCGCGTCCGGCGCAGATGTCGGCCAGCGAGCCGAAGAAGTTGCCCTCGAACAGAGCGAAGAACTCGTCGGCGGTGCGTGATCGGCAACTCGAATTGCCGTGCGGTGTCCTGGAAGATCTCCCAGGACGCGGTGCGGGTCTTGACCAGCGTGCCGTCCAGGTCGAAGACGACGGTGCGGACGCTCACGGCCTGGCGTTCATCGTCGGTGCAGTCTTGTCAGGTGCGGACGAAGTCCTGGATCAGTCCCCGAATCCTGTCCGGTTCGGTCGATCCCGCGCCGGGCCTTCGGCGGTCCACCGGGCAAGCACGTTGAAGCCGACCATGTTGGGCCAGGCCTGCCACGGGAAACGGGTCATCGCCGCACCGGCGAAGTGCATGCGTCACGCCGGCGGCGTCCAGCACAGAGATCTCGACCTCGCGGGCGAAGAACTCCTCGTCCCGGCTCGTCCGGCCGGACCCGGCTGCAGCCCGAGGACCTTGCCGTCCGACAGCACGTAGCCGTGGGCGAGCGTGAGGTCGCGGCCGCCGGTTTCTCGTCGAAGGAGAAGATCGCCGTGCAGCGCGTAGTCCGGCGAGAAGTGCGCATGCAGCCAGCTCATGTTCGGCCCGCCGCGTTCCTGCCGCGGTCCCCAGCTGTGGTCCATCGTCGACACGCAGTCGATCGGGATCCGCCGCCCGCGCAGCACCACCTCGCCGAGCACCGGCCGGTCTGGTCGAAGTGCCCGTTGTAGGCCGTTCCCCAGGCGAATCCGCCTCGCCGCGGCGCTGCCGAGCTCCTGCTGGATCGGCGATGTCCATCGCCGGATCGTGGATGTCGAACGGCGGGCATCAGCGCCCGGTAGGTCACGTCGATCGTGGTTCCCTGCCCGTCGTCGTACCTGATGTCCCAGGCCTCGTTCGGCTCGACGGTGTGCACACGTGAGGCCGTTGTTCAGCGTGTAGTCGGTCAGCGAGGCCTGGTTCCGGGATCGGCAACTGCGCCTGGTGGTCGCAGAAGTCAGCTCGCCAGGGCTGGCACGGCATCGCCGGAGTTCATCGAGATCGTCGACAGCACCACGCCCAGATTGGGCCGGAAAAGCGTGTACACGCCGATGTTCAGCGGCTCCTGCGCCGAGTAGAAGCCGAAGAAGTTCGTCTCGCCCCAGGTCGGGTCGGGTCCATCGGGCTCGTGGAACTCGGCATCGGCCGCAGTGATCATGCGGTGCAGCTCCTCGCTGGTTGTTGGCGTCGACGTGCTCGCCGACTGGGACTGCAGTGATCCTGGCCAGCTCAATGTCTGAATCGCCATGTCGCCCGGGAGGAACTTCCTGGTAACTTTCTTATCCCGTCAGGGATAAGGGCGCTGCCGCCGCTGTCTCGTAGCGTCGGGGCCGGCAGCATCGAGCCGCCGCCGTCACCAGATTGCGCAGGCCTTTCAGATGGAGCTCGCACGGGTCGTCGGCCAGGTGGTCGCCACCGTGAAGCAGCAGGGCCTGCACTCCATCACGCTGCTGCTGATGGTTCCGGTGTCGCCCGACAGTGCTCATGACGACCACGGCGCTCATGACGACCACGGGGCCGACACCGCCGAGCGGAACGGCCGTACCGGCGGCCGTACGTCGCGGTCGACTACGCCGGCGCCGGCACGGCGAGGTCGTGCTGGTCACCCGTGGCAGCGCGGCCCGGGTCGACGAGCAGACGTCACGGTTCCGACAGACGCCGCCGTCGTCGCGATCGTCGACTCGATCGTGCTCGACGACAAGACCACTTTCCGCAAGAGCGGATGAACCGTCGCCGCAGCAACTGCGACAGGATGTATTCATGGCACCGCAACGGTGGCATCCCGACGACCGCCCTCGGGCTGATCGAGACGAAAGGTCTGGTCGGCGCGATCGAGGCGGCCGACGCCATGGTCAAGGCGGCCAATGTGATCCTGCTCGGCCGGGAACAGATCGGCGGCGGTCTGGTGACCGTGATGGTGCGCGGTGACGTCGGTGCGGTCAAGGCGGCCACCGACGCCGGTGCGGTGGCTGCCGGGAAGATCGGCGAGGTCGTCTCGGTGCACGTGATTCCGCGGCCGCATGACGAGGTGGAGGCGATCCTGACCAAGCCGGCGCCGCCGGTCCCCGCGAAGTGAGTCCCCGCCAAGTCAGTCCCAGCAAAGTGAGTGACAGGGCACCATGACTGCGGTACTGCAGGACCTGGACGCCGATCTGGCCGCGATCGCGGAGGCCGGGCCAAGGCGCAGCGCGCCGCCGTCGCCTTCCGCCAGTTCGACGGAGCCACCCAGGAAGACCTCGACCACATCGTCGAGGCCATGGCAGCTGCCGCTGCGTCGGCGGCCGCAGCCGAACTGGCCAGGATGGCGGTGCGACGAGACCGGCTACGGGGTCTACGAGGACAAGATCCTCAAGAACCGGTTCAACGCCGATTTCGTCGCCGGCATCGATGCGCGGCATGCGGACCAAGGGCGTGCTGTGGGTGGACGAACCGGGCCGGATGACGGCGATCGGCAGCCCGATGGGCGTCATCGCGGCGATCATCCCGGTCACCAACCCGACCTCGACGGTGATCTTCAAGTGCCTGGCCGCGGTGAAGGCCGGGCAACACCATCGTCCACGCCCCGCACCCCCGGGCGGTGCGGTGCTGCCGACGCACGGTCGAGGTGCATGGCGCAGGCCGCGGAACGGGCCGGCGCGCCGGCCGGTGTGATCGGCTGCCTGGAGCACGCCGGCATCGCCGCCACCGGCGAGCTGATGCGCCATCCGGACGTGTCGCGCTGGTGCTGGCCACCGGCGGGCCCGGCATGGTCCGCGCCGCCTACAGCAGCGGCAAACCCACCCTGGCGGTCGGCGCCGGCAACGTCCCGGTCTACGTCCACCGCAGCGTGCCGGACGTCGGCGAGGCCGCCGAGATGATCGTCACCTCCAAGGCTTTCGACAACGGCACGGCGTGCGTGGCCGAACAGTCGGTGGTGCTGGACGAGCCGATCGCGCAGCAGGCGATGCAGCCGCGTTCCGGCAGCGCGGCGTCCTGTTCCTCGATGCGCGGCCAGCAGCGCAGCGGCTGGCACGTCTGCTCTTCGACGAGCGCGGCGCGTCTGCGGCCGGAGAACGTCGGGCAGTCCGCCATCGAACTGGCCCGCCGGATCGGGATCCAGCGTGCCCGCCGGCACCCGGGTGCTCGGCGCCGAACTGCCGAGGTCGGGCCGCGACGTGCCGCTGTCCGCGGAGATTCTCGGGCCCGGTGCTGTCCTTCTACCGGGCGCCGACCCTCGAGGACGGCATGGCGCGGTGCCGGGAGATCCTGGCGTTCGGCGGCGAGGGTCACACCCTCGGGATCCACGCCGACGACCAGGAGGCCGATCGCCCGGCTGTCCGACCTGCCGGCGTCGCGGATGCCGGTGAACACCCCGAGCCTGTTCGGCGGGATGGGCTACAGCACGAACATCGGACCGTCGTTCATGCTCGGCACCGGCACCTGGAGCGGCTCGCTGACCTCGGACAACGTCAGTCCGCTGCACCTGATCAACATCAAGCGGCTGGCGTTCGAAGCCCGCCCCTGGCGCGGGCTGTACTACGACGATGACTGGCGCGGATGCCCGGATGATGGTCAGCTCGCCGGCCCCGGACGCCGTCTTCCTGGCGGACGCCGCAGCCCGGCGCCGGCGATCCGCGCTGCGAGGCCTAGCAGCCGCCGCTGCGGGTCGGCGTCGATCTCGGCACGGCGACCATCGTGCTGGCCGTCGTCGACGCTGCGACCGCCCGGTGTACTACGACCAGTCAGGGCCGAGGCCGTCCGGGACGGGGTGGTGGTCGACTTCTCCGCCGCCGCCATCGCGGTCCGGGACGCTGCGGCTGCGGGCGGAAGCGGTTCTCGGCGTGCGCGTTGTCGGAGGCGGCCACCGCCTATCCGCCGGGCGTCGGCGTCGGCGAGAGCCGGGCCTGCCGTTACGTTCTGGAGTCCGCCGGGCTGGACTGCCGGGCGCTCGTCGACGAGGTCAGCGCGGCGCAGGCACTGCTGCGGGTGACCGACGGCGCGATCGTCGACGTCGGCGGCGGGTCCACCGGCGTCGGCGTCTACTCGGCGGCGAGCTGACCGAGCTGGGCGACCTGCCCGGCGGCGGCCATCACCTCAACCTGATCCTGGCCGGCGCGCTGCGGCGTCGATCATCCCGGAGGCCGAACAGCTCAAACGCGACCGACGGCGCCGGCTACCTGCCGCATCTGCAGCCCGGGATCGAACGCGATCGCGCACAACATCGACCGGCTGATGCCGCAGCGGCCGGCCGGGGCCGGTGCACCTGGTCGGCGGCGCACTGATGGTCCCGGGCACCGGCGCGATCATCTCCCGCTACCTCGATCACCCGGTCGTCGAATACGACCATGCTCTGCTCGTCACGCCTTTCGGCATCGCGCTCAGGTCCGCGGGCGAGAGTGACGGCCGTGTCCGGTGACCACCGACTTGCGAGCTTCGTAGCTACGCCTTCATCGACCGCATGCAGCCGCAGTCGGCGGCGCACGTGGCGGCGACCTGCCAGGGCGACGTGCCGGTGGCCGGCATGTCGGAACTGTTCATCGAAGTCGCGCCCGGCAACGAGATCTTCCGGGTGATGGACATCGCGCTGAAGGCCGCGGATGTGCGGCCGGCGCTGCAGATCGTCGAACGCGAGTTCGGGCTGCTGGAGATCCACGCCCGCAGCCAGGCCGAGGTGCTGGCGTCCGGCGAGGCGGTCCTGGCCCACCTCGGGCCTGACCGAGCAGGACCGGGTGAAGCCGCAGATCGCCTCGGCGCAGTTCGTCACCAACGTCAGCCCCTATCAGGCGCAACTGCTCAACAAGTGGCGCAAGGGCAGCCTGATGATGCCCGGCAGCAGCCTGTTCGTGCTCGAGGTGACGCCCGCCGCCTACGCGACGCTGGCCGCGAACGAGGCCGAGAAGGCCGCCAACATCACGATTGTCGAGGTCCGGGCGGTCGGCCGGTACGGCCGGGTGTTCCTGTCCGGCAGCGAGAGCGAGGTGCAGACCGCGCGGGACGCAGCGGTTTCCGCCCTCGAACAGATCGACGGCACGTCATGACGGTCATCGGTGCCGCACGAGGTCGAGCAGCGCACCGGCGGGACGGCCGCGCTGCGGGTCGCGCCAGGGACCTGGTGACGCCCGCTGGCCCGCGGAGCGGGCGAAGCCGATCTGGGTGTCAGATCATCGGAGACGGCACCGCCGCGGGCCGCGCGGCCGGCCGGGTCGCACCCAGCCCGGCCTCCGCTTCGGCATCGGCACCGGCCGGCCACCCAGCGCGTGCTGCACGCGCTGTTCGCGCGGGCGCACCCGGTCGGCGCGGCCACCGTCAACACGCTGTATCCGGCGGGGCGCCCAGTCACTGCGGCGCTCGGCGGACCGGCACCGGAGCGCGACCGCGGATCGCCGTCATCGGCGCCGGCCACGTCGGTTCGATCACCGCGCTGCGGCTGGCGGAGTCCGATCTGTTCGCCGAGGTCGTGCTGGTCGACGTCGTCGACGGGCTGGCCGCCGGGCATCGCGCTCGACCTGTGGCACAGCGCCGGGCTGGCCCGGTTCGGCACCACGATCCGCGGACGCCGAGACCTCGCCGCCATCGCCGGCGTCGACTACGTGGTGATGACCGCCGGCCGGGCTCGCAAGCCCGGGATGACCCGGACCGACCTGACCGCGGCGAACGCCGACATCGTCGGCCCGGTCGCCGAACGGATCGCCGCAGCTGGCGCCGCGAGCGGTCATCATCATGGTGACCAACCCGCTGGAGGAGATGACCCATCTGGCCCGGCATCCGCAGCGGATTCCCGCCCGAGCGGGTGCTCGGGATGGCCGGCGTGCTGGACTCGGCCGGTTCTGCCGCCCTGGTCGCGCTCACCGGGATCTGCCGGCCCGACGAGGTCCGCGCCTTCGCGTTGGGCAGCCACGGCCCGGAGATGGTGATCCCGCTCAGTCAGGTCGACGGTCGACGGCCGGCCGCTGCGGAACGCTGCTGGACGCGGCCGTCCTGCGACGGGATCGTCGACCGGACCCGGGACTCCGGCGCCGAGGTGGTCTCGCTGCTCAAGACCGGCAGCGCCTACTTCGCGCCCGGGCAGTCCGCCGCGCGGATGGCCGCGGCGATGGCCGCGACACCGACGAGTTGCTCGCCTGCGCCGTCGAACCCACCGGGCAGTACGGCCTGCGGGACACCCGGGTCGGCCTGCCGGTCCGGCTCGGCCCGCGCGGCCTGCGCGAGATCGTCGAGCTGCCGCTGGAACCGGCCGAGCTGCAGGCGCTGCGCGAGGCCGCCGACCGGCTGGGCGAGCGGATCCGGGAGGTGGCCGCCGATGCGAGCGGTGGTCTACTCCGCACCAGGTGAGGTCGCTGTCACCGACGTGCCCGACCCCCGGCTGCTGGCCGACACCGACGTCCTCGTCCGGGTCGAGCCTGACCGGGATCTGCGGCACCGACCTGCATGCCATCTCGGGCACCTGGCCGGGCGTCGACGCCGGGACGGTGCTGGGGCACGAGTTCGTCGGCACCGTCGCTCGAGACCGGCCCCGCCGTCCGCCGATACGCCGCGGCGACGTCGTGATGAGCTCCGACTTCACCGCCTGCGGCGCCTGCTGGTGGTGCACCGGCGGCGACCACTGGCACTGCCCGCAGCGCCAGTTCTTCGGCACCGGAACGGCTTTCGGTCCCGGCGCTGGCCGGTGCGCCAGGCCGAATACGTCCGGGTTCCGTTCGCCGACACCACCCTGCGCCGGCTGCCGGCCGGGGTGTCGCCCGACGCGGCCCTGCTGATCGGCGACAACCTGGCCACCGGCTGGGTTGCCATGCAGCGGGCGGCGTCCGGCCGGGCGACGTCGTCGCGGTCGTCGGCGGGGGACCGGTCGGTCAGCTGGCCAGCCTGTGCGCCCAGGTGCACGGGGCCGCGCGCCGTCGTGGTGTCCGATCCGGTCGCCGCCCGCCGGCAGCTGGCCGCGACGCAGGGCGCGATCGCCGTCACACCCGGACTGGCTGCGCGGTGTGGTCGACGGGCTGACCGACGGCCGCGGCGCCGACGTGGTCGTCGAGGCGGTCGGCGGCGCCGCGCGGTCTGGATGCCGCGCTGGCGCGCGGTCCGGCCGCGGCGGCGCGGTGATCAGCGTCAGCGCCCACGGCGAGCCGAGTGGGCATTCCCGCTGGCGCGCAGCTTCGCCGCCGAGATCTCGCGTGGGCTTCGTGATCGGCGATTCGATCCGGGTCCGCGACCGAACTCATCCGGGTGGTTGCCGCCGGGGTGCTCGACCCGACCGTGGTGATCACCGGCCGCCGCCCGCTGTCCAGGGCGCCGGCGGGCTACCGTGAGCTGACCACGCAGTCCGGGTACAAGGTCGTCCTGGATCCTCTGGAGAAGCGTTGATCGAATCTGTCGGCACCCTGTCCGGGGCGCCAACCATCGGCGTGAACGCGTCCACCCGCTTCCTCAACGCCGCCCGGTCGAGGGCCGCCGAGGATGCGTCGTCGGCCTTCGAGTCGGCGCTGGAGACCATCACCGACCGGTTCGTCGTGCTGGCCGGCGAACCGGGGTCCGTTCGGGTCGCCGGCCGCGGCGCGAGTGACCGGGCGGAGGAAGTCCAGGTCGTGGGCCTGATCGACGAGCCGGTCCGGCTGACCGCCGCCGGTTGGTACCGGCTGCCGGCCGGCCCGCACGCTGCGGTCGTGGTGGACGACGCGTCCACCCTGCGACGCTGTCGCGGTCGCGGCGACCTTGCATCAGCTGGTGCTGCAGAACCAGCAACTGGCGGCAGCGGCGGCGCTGGCCGAGGCCGAGGTGGAGGCGCTGCGGTCGGTCGCCACCCGGATCCTGCGGGCCAGCGAACTGGATGAAGCGCTGCTGGCGGTCACCAACGAGACGCTGGGCCTGCTCGACTCCGACATCGCCGGCGTGATGCTGCGCGACGGCGACGAGATCGTGATGAGCGCCTGCGCCGGCAACCAGCTCGCGGACACCGGCAATCTGCGGATGCGCCGCGGGCAGGGGCTGGCCGGTCATGTCTTCGCCACCGGCCAGGCCGCCAAGGTCGACGACTACCTGCGCAACGACGTCATCTCCGACGATTTCAATTACCTGGCCCGGGCCGAGAAGACCCGCTCGGCCCTGGGTGCGCCGCTGGTCGTCCGCGGCGAGGTGATCGGTGTGCTGGAGGTGTGGCGCCGGCGGGAATCGGTCTTCACCGACAACGACATCCGGCGGCTGGTCGCGCTGGCCGACCTGGCCGCCATCGCCCTGGACAACGCGCGGCAACACGAGATCTCCGCAGCCAGTGGACGCGCGGTGGTGGAGGCGCACTCGGCGTTGCGGGTTCAGTTCGGCAAGGTCGAGCACGCGCTGCTGGGCCAGCAGGCGCTGATCGAGGCGCTGATCGACGGCGAACAACTCGCGGGTATCGCGCGCATCGTCGCCGAGCAAACCCAGTGCGAGGTCGCGCTTCTCGATCGGGACCTGGAGGTGCTCGCCGGCACGCACAGTGCCGCGGACCTGGCTCGGGTGACGGGCGGCGGCGCGCTCTGCGACCGATCCGGACAGGCCAGGGCCGGCACCCACTGGGTCCGCGCCGGCGGGGACCGCGGATCGCGCTCCGGGCCGTCCGCATCAGCGGCGAGGAGATCGGCTGGGTTGCCTGCTGACCGCGGCCGCGGCCGGCGACGAGGCGATCGAGCTCGCCGCAACCCAGGCGGCGCTGACGTTCTCGCTGCATCACCTGGAACAGCAGGCCGCCGCCAAGGCCCGCGCCTCGATGCGAGAGGACCTGCTGCTGAACCTGCTCAGGGGTTCCGCCGACGAGCGGCGGGGGGCCGTGGCGCGGGCGAAAAACCTGCAGATCGATCTGCAAGGGCCCGCTGCGGATCGCGGTGTGCAACCTCACCGGACTCAACGAGATTGCGGACGGCGCCGGGTGGAGTTCGCCGAACCTGGAGCGGGTCCGACGGCGGCTGCTGCAGCGATGCGAGGAGAGCCTGGCCCGCAGTGGAGTTCTGCGGCTCTCCGCCGGCAATGTCAACGCGCTCATGGCGCTGATCGGCTCACCGCCCAGTGTCGATCTGCACACCACCCTCGCCGGCATCGCCGATGAGCTGACCCAGGAAGTGCCGCGCTGCCGGCCGATCTGGGGGGTCAGCGCGCCACAACCGAACGCCCAACAACTCGACCTCGCGCACACCGAGGCAACCACCGCGGCGAAGGCCCTGCGCCAGGACTCCGGACGGCAGGTCGCGTTCTACGAGAACCTCGGCGTGCTGGCGCTTCTGATCGCCGGTCCGCAAGGCATCTCGCTGAACCAGTTCGCGCAGGACACCCTCGGCCCGATCCTGCAGCACGACCGGCAGCACGGCACCGGCCTGGTCGAGACGCTGCGGGTCTACCTCGACGTCAACTGCAGTCAGAAGGACACCGCGAAGCAGGCTTTTCGTCCACCAGAAGACGGTCAAGTACCGGCTGGAGACGATCCAGAAGCTCACCTCGCTCGACCTGCACGAGCACAGCGACCGGATGCGGGCCGACATCGCCGTCAGCTCCGTCGATCTCCAGTGACGTCTGCTCAGGGGAAGGCCGAGATGCCCACCGTGCCGCCGGGTTCCACCCGTCCACCTGCGCCCGGACTCTGATCCCACACGGTGGCGTCGTCTGCCCCGAACAGGGCGCTGACACTCGCCGAAAGACCAAGGGCGGCAAGCTTGTCCGTCGCCTGTGCCACGCTGCCGCCGGTGACGTCAGGGACGCTGACCGCGTTCGAGGGCACCAGGAACACCTTCGCGTCGTTCGGGTCGACGAGCGTGCCGGGTCCGGGGTCGGTGCGCAGGATGTCACCGGCGTCGATGTCGGCGTCGAAGGCCGGGTCGCCCACCGTGACGGTGAAGCCGGCCCGCTCCATTGCAGCGACCGCGTCATCGGCGGCGACGCCGCGGACGTCGGGCACGGTGAGCGCGTCCGCGACCCGCAGCGACACCTCGCTGCCCTTGGACGCCGTGGTGCCGGCGGCCGGCGTGGACCCGAGCACCGACCCCGGCTGGGCCTGCGGATCGAAGACGCGCAGCTGTGGCCCGACCGTGAAACCTGCTACGACCAGCTTGTTCTCGGCGTCCTCGGCCGACTTGCCGGTGACGTCGGGGACCTTCAGCGGTGCCGGGCCGGCGGAGAGCACCAAGGTGACGGCGCCGCCGACCGGCAGCGGCGTTCCGGCCACCGGTGTGGTCCGCAGGACCTTGCCGGCGGGGACCGTTTCGTCGAACGACGGCGACCGGCCCACCACGGCCGTGAGGTCGGCGACGGCAAGAGCGGCCTTCGCGGCGTCCGTCGTCGTTCCGGCCGGGATCTTGGGCACCTGCGGCCGGCCGCTGGAGACCAGCAGGTCGACTTCGGACCCGCGCAACACCCTTGTCCCCGGGGTCGGATCAGAACTGGCGACGACGCCGCGCGGGACCGTGTTCTGATGGCCGGTGCTCACCCGGGGCACCAGGCCGGCGTCGCGGACCATCGCCTCGGCCTGCGCCTGACTGAGCCCGACCGCGGCCGGGGCGGCCGCCCAGCGCCCGCCGAGCCACCAACCGCCCGCCGCCGCGGTGACACCGAGAAGCACGATGATCAGGATGGCGATCAGCCAGCGTCGACGACGGCGGGCGGCGGGACTGGTGACGCGAGGTGCGGGCTGCGTCCGGGTCGGCGAAACCGTGTCGGGCGGTGACGGTGACGGGGGCGGTGACGGGGGCGGTGGCCGTCCGGCCGGAAACACCTTGGTGCCACCCTGGGAAGCCGGCGCGGGTGCCGCCGTCGCCGCGGGCGGCCCAGTTGCGACGTGCACAGGTGCCGGCGCCGGGGCGGGCGAACCGACGACTGCCGGCCGCCGGTGCGGCACCGGAACCGGCACCCTGCGCAATCCGAGTTGGGACCGGACGCCGACCAGGGCCGCCAGGAAGGCGGAGGCATCCCGGGGCCGCGCCGCTGGGTCCCGCCGGGTCGCCGCGACGATCAACTCGTCCAGCGCCTCGGGTGTGCCGATGGCTCGTGACGCCGGATGGGGGACATCGGAGTGGACGTGCCGGTAGGCCACCGACATCGGCGACTCCCCACCGAAAGGTGGCTCACCGGTGAGCATCTCGTACGCCATGATGCCGGTCGCGTAGACGTCGGAGCGGGCGTCGGACGCCCCGGTCGCCACCTGCTCGGGGGAGAGGTACGCGACGGTGCCGAGGATGACGTCACCGGTGGCCATGGTCTGCGAGGTGACCGCCCTGACCAACCCGAAGTCGGCGATCTTGACCTCACCGCGCGCCGAGATCAGCACGTTCTCCGGCTTGACGTCCCGGTGCACCAGACCGGCGACGTGGGCGGCTCCCAGCGCCGCCAGCAGTGGTTCCAGCACCGCGAGGGTCACCGGCACCGACAGCGAACGTTGTTCCCGCAGCAGGTCCCGCAGCGTCCCGCCGTCGACCAGTTCCATCACCAGGTACACCAGGTCGCCGTCACGGCCCTGGTCGTAGACGGCGACCACGCCGGGGTGGCCGAGCGAGGCGGCCAGCCGGGCCTCCCGCTCGAAACGGGTCAGGAACGCGCTGTCCGACACGTACTGCGGACTCATCACCTTGATCGCGACCGCCCGGTCCAGCCGGGTGTCCACGCCGCGGTACACCATCGACATCCCGCCGCGGGCGATCAGCGCCCCCACCCGGTACCGCCCCTCGAGCACGGTGCCGCTCATCAGGATGGTGGAGGGATGCACAACAGCCGATTCTAGTTTGACGGTCCCCTTCGTCCGGAGTACTTCGGACCTATGTTGGCCATCAGAACGTCGCGGTTGTTCGACGGCGAGCGTTTCGTCGACGGGGATGCCACGCTGCTGGTCGACGGCGGCCGGATCGCCGGGGTCGAAGAGGGTTTTCCTGACCTGCCGGGCGGCACCGATGTCCGGCGCATCGAAGACTGCACCGTTCTTCCGGGGCTGTTCGACACCCACGTCCATCTGATCGCGGACAGTGAGCCTGGCGCCCTGGACCGCGTCCCCGGCTACACCGAGGAAGAAATCGACGCCGTGATCACCCGAGGATTGCAGACGCAGCTCGCCGCCGGTGTGACGACTGTGCGCGACTTGGGCGACCGTCGTTTCAGCGTGGTCGGCCGCCGTGACCGGCAGCAGGAGGGCTGGACGCGGGAAGTGGAGCCCACCATTGTGGCCTCAGGTCCGCCGGTCACCAGCCCCGGCGGTCACACCTTCTTTCTGGGTGGCGAAGTCGCGGGACACCGTGCGATTTCGGCAGCGATCGCGCTGCGTGCCGAGCGAAGGATCGACGTTGTCAAGGTGATGGCGAGCGGTGGCAACACCACCCCAGGCACCGATGTACTGGCAACCCAGTTCACCGACGAAGATCTGACCCTGATCGTGGACCTGTCGCATGCTGCGGACCTGTCGGTGACGGCGCATGCGCATGGCCTGCCTGCGGTGGAGCAGGCCGTGCGGGTCGGGGTGGACGGTATCGAACATTGCACCTGCCTGACGGACCGGGGCTTCCACCTGCCGGATCAGCTGATCGAGCGGATGGCCGCTCGCGGTGTCGCAGTCAGTGGGGTGATCCCCCCGCCACCGGTCATCGATATCGCGGCTGCGCCGCCGCCGATCCGTGCGTTGATGGCAAAGCTCGGCCTCACGCCGGTCGAGCTGCGCGCGCTGCGGGCGGAAATGATCGGCCGCCTGCATCGCGGCGGCGTTCCGCTGGTCACCGGCATCGATGCCGGACTCACCCCGTGGCTGGCCCACGGGCGGGTTCGAGTGGGCGTCAGCTTCCTGATCGATGCGGGCTTCAGCCCGGCCGAGGCGCTCGTCGCCTGCACCTCGGCAGCGGCCGCCGCTTGCGGCGTCGCGGATCGAAAAGGCAAGCTGAGCAGGGGGTTCGACGCGGACATCCTGGTCGTCGACGGGGACCTACGGGCAAGTATCGATGCGCTCGCCGACGTCCGGGCAGTCATGAAAGGCGGTCGGGAAGTCGTCGGCGTGCTCGGCTGACGGACGGGATGGCACGCTGTCAGGCGTGTCGACCTCACCTACATATGTGCCCGTCCCCGAGATCGCCGAGCATCTCGGCCTGGTGGTCACCAAGGTCCATCAGCTCATCCGCGAGCGCCAGTTGCTGGCTGTCCGGGTACAGGGCGTTCTGCGGGTCCCCGCCGAGTTCGTCCAGGACGGGTTCGTCGTCAAGGGCCTGCCCGCCACCATCACGCTGCTGACCGACGGCGGCTACAAGGACGACGAGATCATCAACTGGCTCTACACAGCGGACGACTCGCTGCCCGGCACGCCGATCCAGGCGCTGCGGGAGAACCGTGGCCGGGAGGTGCACCGCCGGGCGCAGGTCTCCGGGTTCTAGGACCGCCGTGCCGTGGCGGCGTGCGCCAGCGCGGTCAGCCGGTCCCTCGCACCGCCGCCGATGCCGGAGATCGCGGCCAGCCCCGACTCCACCAGAGTGGTGATCCGGTCCTCGATCTGCTGCACGGCGCCGGTGCCCGCGATGATCGCGGCGAGCCGGCCCGGGTCGGCCTCCGGTGACCCGATGCCGGAATCCAGCTCCGCGAGCAGCGGACCGCGCGCAAGTTCGGTTCGCGCAAGGGCCAGCAGCAGCGTCCGCTTGCCCTCCAGCAGATCGTCGCCAGCGGGTTTGCCGGTGACCGCCGGGTCGCCGAAGACCCCCAGCAGATCGTCGCGCAGTTGGAAGGCGATGCCGATGTCCGAGCCGTAACGGCGGAGCGCGGCGATCACGTCCGGCTTGGCGCCGGCCAGCACGGCGCCGAGCTGCAGTGGGCGTTTGACCGTGTAGGCGGCGGTCTTGAATCTGTTGACCTGCATGGCATCCGAGGCCTGCAGCAGCGGATCGCTGCTGGTCGAGGCGGTCACCAGCAGGTCGAGCAACTGACCGGACAACACCTCTGTCCGCATCGAACGCCAGATCGGCAGCGAGCGCTCGACGGCGTCCAGGGAGTCGGCTCCTGCGGTGAACAGGTCGTCCGCCCAGGCCAGCGCCATGTCGCCCAGCAGCAGCGCCGCCGAGACACCGAAATGCTCGCTGTCACCGGCCATTCCGTCGTCGGCGTGGGCCTTCGCGACCGCCCGGTGCATCGACGGGCCACCGCGGCGGCGCTCGGACCGGTCGATGATGTCGTCGTGGATCAGCGCGCAGGCCTGGATGAACTCAACAGCGGCACCGACCGTCACCGCGGCGTCCGATCCGCCGCCCTGCTCCGGGCCGCCGCCCGCGGACCAGCCGCACCACAGGAACTCGGGCCGCAACCGCTTCCCGCCCTGCATCACAAACCCGGCCAGCCGGTCCATGCTCGGTGCAAGTCGGGCGTCGACGGCGAGCACCTCGTCTCGACGACGCTCGAGTTCGGCGGCGAGCACTTTCTGTAACCGGTCCTGGTTCACCCCGACAGTCTGCCCGGATAGGCTCCGCACATGCCGACCGTCCGCGAGAAACTCGCCGCGCCGGGACCCCACTTCTCCGTGGAGTTCATGCCGCCGCGCACCGACGCGGACGAGAACGTGCTCTGGACCGCCGTGCGCCGGCTGGAACCGCTGCGTCCGGCGTTCGTCTCGGTCACCTACGGCGCCGGCGGCTCCAACCGGCAGCGCACCATCAGGGTCACCCAGCGCATCGCCGAGGAGACCACGCTTGTCCCGGTCGCCCACCTGACGGCGGTCGGCCACTCGGTGGCCGAACTGCGTCAGGTGATCGGCTCCTATGCCGCGGTCGGGGTGCGCAACATCCTTGCGCTGCGGGGGGATCCACCGGGAGATCCGTTGGGCGAGTGGGTGGCTCATCCGCAGGGGCTGCAATACACCAGCGAGCTGGTCCGGTTGACCCGGTCGCTGGGCGATTTCTCCGTCGGCGTTGCGGCCTACCCGGACAAGCACCCGCGATCGGCAGACCTGGAGTCCGATACCGCGTTCCTGGTGGCGAAGATCAACGCTGGAGCCGACTTCGCGATCACCCAGATGCTGTTCTCCGCGGAGGACTACTGCAGGTTGCGCGACCGGATGACGGCGGCCGGCGCGGATGTGCCGCTGTTGCCGGGGATCATGCCGATCACCTCGTACGCGAGGCTGATGCGGATCAACGAGCTGTCCGGACAGCGGATCCCGGCGGATCTCGCCGAGGAACTGCGGCAGGTGCAGGACGATCCCGCCGCCGGCCGCGCGGTCGGCATGGCGCACGCGATCCGGATGAGCGAGGAACTCCTCGCGGCCGGGGCGCCGTGTCTGCACTTCTATACGTTCAACCGGTCGAAGGCGACCATCGAGGTTCTGGGCGCGCTGGGTATGACGCCCGTCCTGCGTCGCTGAACAGATGAACCTGGAGCTGGACACACCCGAAGGCGCCTTCGGTATCGCCTCGCTCGTTCTTTTGCTCGCCGTGGTGGCCGTACGGCTCTCGAGCCGGCTCGGCATGCCGTCGCTGCTGCTCTACCTCGGCATCGGGATGGTGCTGGGCGTCGACCAGTTCGGGATCATCGACCTGGACAACGCGCTGCTCACCGAGCAGTTGGGGTTCGTCGCACTGGTCTTCATCCTCGCCGAGGGTGGCCTCACCACCCGATGGCAGAACGTCCGGCCGGCGCTCGGTCTCGGTGTGTCGCTGGCAACAGTGTCGGTGCTGGTCTCGATCGCGGTCGCGGGCCTCGGAGTCCACCTGCTGCTCGGATTCGACTGGCGAACCTCACTGCTGTGGGGTGCGGTGCTGTCCAGCACGGACGCGGCCGCGGTGTTCTCCGTGCTCCGCGGCGTCGGCGTCAAGCCGCGACTGTCCGCGGCGCTGGAGCTGGAATCCGGACTCAACGACGCCCCCGTGGTGATCGCCGTCGTGCTGCTGGCCAGCAGCGCCGAGATCACCTGGGTCGACCCGTTGCTGGTGGTCTACGAGTTGCTCGCCGGCGCCCTGGTCGGCGCGGCGATCGGTTTCGCCGGCGCCTGGTTGCTCCGGCGAGAGGCCTTGCCCGCGGCGGGCTTGTATCCGTTGGCGACCATCGCGCTGATCGGCGGCGCCTACGCGCTCGGCACCGTTGCGCATGCCTCCGGGTTCCTGGCCACCTATGTCGCGGCCGTCATCCTGGGCAATTCCAGCCTGCCGCACCGGGCCTCGACGCTGTCCTTCGCCGAAGGTCTGGGTTGGCTGGCGCAGATCGGGCTGTTCGTGATGCTCGGCCTGTACGTCGAGCCGAGCCGGCTGCCGGCGGCTCTGCTGCCCGGCATCGCGATCGGTCTCATCCTGCTGCTGGTGGCACGGCCGCTCTCGGTGCTGGCCGCCGCCACGCCGTTCCGGGTGCCGTGGCGCGATCAGGCGTTCCTGTCGTGGTCCGGTCTGCGGGGAGCCGTCCCCATCGTGCTGGCCACCATCCCACTGATGAACAACGTGCCGTCCGCCACCCAACTGCTCGACGTCATCGTGGTCGTGGTGGTCATCTTCACGCTGCTGCAGGGCACCAGTCTGCCCTGGGTGGCCCGCCGCCTGGGCGTCATCCAGGGCGGCCAGGCGCTGGAGATCCAGCTCGAAGCCGCGCCGCTCGACGAGATGAACGCCCACGTCCTGCAGGTGACGATCCCGGTCGACTCGCGGATGCACGGCGTCTACGTCTCGCAGCTCCGGCTGCCCGCGCCCTCGACCATCGGGTTGCTGCTGCGGGACGGGGAGCCGGTGCCGGTGGCGCCGACCGTCCGGCTGCAGTCGGGTGATCAGCTGCTGATCGTCGCCCCGGAGAGGGTGAGAGCGGCCACAGAGCGACGGCTGCGCGCGGTCGGACGCGGCGGCGCGCTGGCCGGCTGGTTCGGTGAGCGCGGCAATGCAGGGACAATGGACGGGTGACAGAGCCCACGCCGCCGCCCCGCAAGGTCGGCCTGCTGGCGTCCATCGCGGCCACGGTGATCGTGCTGGACCTGATCAGCAAGATCATCATCGTGGCCACCGTCAAGCCGAACGAGCCGGTCAGGGTGCTGGGCGGGCTGGTCTACCTGTCGCTGATCCGCAACTCCGGTGCGGCCTTCTCGCTGGCCACCGGGATGACGTGGTTGCTGGCGCTGGTCGCGATCGGCGTCGTGATCGTCATCATCCGGATGGCGCCCCGGTTGCGGTCCACTCCGTGGGCCGTCTCGTTGGGCCTGGTACTCGGCGGCGCGATCGGCAATCTCATCGACCGGATCTTCCGGGCGCCTGGGTTCCTGCAGGGCCATGTCGTCGATTTCGTTTCCGTCTTCGGCCCCAACGCCGAGTACTTCCCGGTCTTCAACGTCGCCGACTCCGCCATCACCATCGGCGGCATCAGCCTTGTCGTCACCGCTCTGCTCGGCATCGATTTCGACGGCACCCGGACGAGGAAGACCGAAAGTGCCTGAGGTGCGGCGGCTTCCGGTGCCCGACGGGCTGGCCGGCATGCGGGCCGACGCGGGCCTTGCGAAACTGCTGGGGATGAGCCGGACCAGCGTGGCGACCATGATCGACGCCGGTGACGTGCTGGTCGACGGGTCGGCCGCGATTCGGTCACTGCGCTTGACGCCGGACAGTTGGTTGGAGATCACGCTGCCCGAGCCCGACCGGCCGCCGACGGTGGTCGCGCAGACCGTCGACGGTTTGACGATTCTGTACCGGGACGCCGACATCGCCGTCGTCGACAAGCCGGTGGGAGTTGCCGCGCACCCGAGCCCGGGCTGGACGGGTCCGACGGTGCTCGGTGCGCTGGCCGGCCTGGGGATTGAGACCAGCACGTCAGGGGCGGAGGAGCGCCGTGGCATCGTGCACCGACTCGACGTGGGCACCACCGGGGTGATGGTGGTGGCACTGAGCGAACGCGCCTACTCGGTGCTCAAGGACGCCTTCCGGGACCGAACGGTCGAGAAGATCTACCACGCGGTCGTGCAGGGCCATCCGGACCCCAGCACCGGCACCATCGACGCGCCGATCGGCCGGCACCCATCGTCGGACTGGAAGTTCGCGGTGGTCGCGGGCGGCCGGGACAGCATCACGCACTACGAGACGCTGGAAGCCTTTCCCGCCGCCAGCCTGCTGCAGATCCATCTGGAAACGGGGCGCACCCACCAGATCCGGGTGCATTTCGCGGCCATGCGGCATCCCTGCGTCGGCGACCGCACCTACGGTGCCGACCCGACACTGGCCGAGCGACTCGGGCTGACCCGGCAGTGGCTGCACGCCCGCTCGTTGGCGTTCGCCCACCCCGAGGACGGTCGCTGGGTGGAGTTCACCAGCCCCTACCCCGCCGACCTGGCGCACGCGCTCGAGGTGCTGTCGCCCTGAGACATGAACCGGTACTACCGCGGTAGCATTTCGGTATGAAATTGAGTATCAGCTTGCCCGAAGAGGACGTGGCCGTGCTGGACGAGCACGCCCGCGAACGGGGGCTGACCCGGTCGGCGGCCATTCATCAGGCCATCCGGCTTCTTCGAACCTCCGGACTCGAGGAGGACTACGTGGCCGCGTGGGAGGACTGGGACAGCTCAGGGGACCGTGAAGCCTGGGAAACCGCTGCCGCTGACCGACTCGCCTGATGCGCCGCGGTGAGGTGCGCGTCGTGGATCTCGATCCCGTCAAGGGCAGCGAGGCCAACAAGCGGCGCCCCGCCGTCGTCGTCAGCAACGACCGGGCAAACGCGGCCGCTGAGCGCTTCGGTCAGGGTGTTGTGACCGTCGTTCCGCTCACCACGAACATCACGCGGATCTTTCCCTTCCAGGTCTTCGTCCCTGCCGAGGCCGGGGGGCTTCGCACGGATTCGAAAGCGCAGGCCGAGCAGGTTCGATCGGTGGCATACGAGCGCCTGGGGCCGGCGCTCGGTCGACTCCGAGCCTCGATCATGACCGAGGTCGACAACGCTCTGCGCCTCCACCTGGACCTGTAGTTGCGCGGACACGGTTGATCCCCGGGGCTCCGAGGACGTCGGTACCACCCGGCGGTAGGTTGCCAGCCATGACTGTCACCGTCGCCACCCCTCTGCGCCAGCGCGCCGCCTACCGGGCCCTCGAGCAGCATTTCCAGGCCGTTCGGGACCGCACCCTCAAGGAGCTGTTCGCCGCGGACCCCGACCGGGGCAGCGCACTGTCGCTGGAGGCGGACGGCATCTATCTGGATTACTCCAAGCACCGCGTCACCGCCGAGACCATCGACCTGCTGGTCGATCTGGCCCGCGAATCCGGTGTGGTGGAGCTGCGGGAGAAGATGTTCGGCGGCGAGCACATCAACATCACCGAGGACCGGGCCGTGCTGCATGTGGCGCTCCGGGCACCGGCCGGCGAGGTGATCGAAACCGACGGGCACGACGTGGTCCCGGACGTGCACGAGGTGCTCGGCCGGATGCGGGCTTTCGCCGACCGGATCCGCTCGGGGGAGTGGAAGGGTCACACCGGCAAGCGGATCCGCACCATTGTCAACATCGGGATCGGCGGCTCCGACCTCGGGCCGGTGATGGCCTACGAGGCGTTGCGGCACTACTCGCAGCGGGATCTGGATTTCCGCTTCGTCTCCAATGTCGACGGCACCGACTTCGCCGAGAAGACGCATGATCTCGACCCGGCCGAGACGTTGTTCATCATCTCCTCCAAGACGTTCACCACGCTGGAGACGATGACCAACGCAGGCTCGGCGCGGGAGTGGGTACTGGCCGCGCTCGGCGACGAGTCCGCTGTCGCCAAGCATTTCGTCGCCGTCTCCACCAACGCCGACGCGGTCTCGGCGTTCGGGATCGACACGGCGAACATGTTCGGCTTCTGGAACTGGGTCGGTGGCCGCTACTCCATGGAATCCGCGATCGGGCTGTCCACCATGATCGCGATCGGGCCGGACAACTTCGACCAGCTGCTGGCCGGGTCGCACGCGGTCGACGAGCACTTCCGCACCGCGCCGCTCGAGCGGAACCTGCCGGTGCTGATGGGCCTGCTGACCTTCTGGTACACCGACTTCTTCGGCGCCCAGACCCAGGCCGTGCTGCCGTATGACCAGTACCTGAACCGATTCCCGGCCTACCTGCAGCAGTTGACGATGGAGTCCAACGGCAAGTCCGTCGCTCTTGACGGCACCCGGGTGGACTACAGCACCTGCCCGGTCTACTGGGGCGAGCCGGGCACCAACGGCCAGCACTCGTTCTACCAGTTGATCCACCAGGGCACCCTCGTCATCCCGGTGGATTTCATCGCGTTTGCCCACTCGCTGAACCCGTTGGGCGATCACCACGACTACCTGACCTCGAACGTCTTCGCGCAGGGTGAGGCACTCGCCTTCGGCAAGACCGCCGACCAGGTTCGTGCCGAGGGCACGCCCGAGAACCTCGTGCCGTTCAAGGTTTTCGAGGGCAACCACCCGTCGTCGACGTTCCTCATCGACCGCCTGACGCCGTTCGTGCTCGGGCAGCTGGTCGCCCTGTACGAGCACAGCGTCTTCACCCAGGGCGCCATCTGGTCGATCGGCTCGTTCGACCAGTGGGGCGTCGAGCTGGGCAAGCAGCTCGCCCAGCGGGTCATTCCCGAACTGCAATCGGACGCCGAACCCGAACTCGCCCATGACAGCTCGACGAACGAACTGATCCGCCGGTACCGGGCAAAGCGGCGGGGCTGAGGCGGGCGCAGCGGCGGACCGGCGGGTCGGTACCGTCTCCGCGTGACCTCTGCGACTCCCAAGAAGCCAGCAACCACCACCACCCGCAAGGCGCCGACCCGGCGGGCACCGGCGAAGAAGGCGGCGGCGCCCGAGCGCATCCCGCCCACCGCGGGTGTGCGCAAGCTCGGGCGGATCCCCGTCGCCGACGTCTTCCCGATCGTCGACTGCGGCAACCGGCCGTCCAAGTCCGTGGTCGGCGAGGAATTCGACGTCACCGCGACCGTCTACCGGGAGGGCCACGACGCGGTGAACGCGACGGTGGTGCTCACCGACCCCGCCGGCGCGGTGACCGCCCTGCCGATGGTGTGCGTCAACCCGGGTCTGGACCACTGGAAGGCGGCCATCAGCGCGCCGACCACCGGCCGCTGGACCTACCGGGTGGAGGGCTGGTCCGACCCGTACGGCACCTGGCACCACGACGCGGTGATCAAGGTCGCCGCCGACGTCGACACCGAGATGATGCTCGAGGAGGGCGCCCGCGTTCTCGAACGGGCGATCGCCGAGGTCCAGCGCACCCCCGAGCAGCAGGCGCCGCTGCTGGACGCGATCGGCAAGCTTCGCAACACCGACCACTCGCCGGGCAACCGGCTCGGAGCCGGCACCTCGCCGTGGGTGGAACGTGAACTGGCCGCCCGGCCGCTGCGCGACTACGTCACCGCCAGCCCCGATTACCCCTGGCTGGTCGAGCGGGAACGTGCCCTGTACGGGGCGTGGTACGAGTTCTTCCCGCGGTCGGAGGGCGCGCGGTACGACGAGACCACCGGGCTCTGGCGCAGCGGCACCCTGCGGACGGCGGCGGAACGGCTGGGCGCCGTTGCCGCAATGGGCTTCGACGTCATCTATCTCACCCCCGTCCACCCGATCGGCACGATCAACCGCAAGGGCCCCAACAACACCCTCGTGGTCGGCGAGCACGATCCGGGCTCGCCGTACGCCATCGGTTCGGCCGAGGGCGGGCATGACGCCATCCACCCCGAGCTCGGCACCTTCGATGACTTCGACTACTTCGTCGCCAGGGCGGAAGAGCTGGGTCTCGAGGTCGCGCTGGACCTGGCGCTGCAGTGCGCACCGGACCACCCCTGGGTCACCAGCCATCCGGAATGGTTCACCACCCGCAACGACGGCACCATCGCGTACGCGGAGAACCCGCCGAAGAAGTACCAGGACATCTACCCGCTGAACTTCGACAACGACCCCAAGGGCATCTACGCGGAGGTGCGCAGGGTCGTGCAGGTCTGGATCGACCACGGCGTCAAGATCTTCCGGGTCGACAACCCGCACACCAAGCCGGTCGAGTTCTGGGAATGGCTGATCGGTGACGTGGCCCTTGACCACCCGGAGGTCATCTGGCTCGCCGAGGCCTTCACCCGGCCCGCGATGATGCACGGCCTGGGCAAGGTCGGTTTCCAGCAGTCGTACACCTACTACGCCTGGCGCAACGAGAAGTGGGAGCTGGAGGACTACTGCCACGAGCTGGCCAGGGACTCGGCGCACTACATGCGGCCCAGCTTCTGGCCGACCACGCACGACATCCTGACCCCGTACATGCAGACCGGCGGCCGCGCCGCCTGGAAGCTGCGGGCGGCGCTGGCCGCGACACTCGTTCCCACGTATGGCATCTACGCCGGCTACGAGCTGATGGAGAGCGAGCCGCGGCCGGGCGTGCAGGAACAGCTGGACAACGAGAAGTACGAGTTCAAGGACCGGCACTGGGAGGACTACGACGAGTACGGCCCCAAGGCAGGCCAGTCCATCGCGCCGTACCTGAGCCTGATCAACCGCATCCGCCGCGAGCACCCCTCGTTGCACTGGTTGCGCAACCTGCGCTTCCACAATGCGGAGAACTCCAAGGTGATGGTGTTCTCCAAGAGCCGCGGCAGCGACACCATCATCGTGGTCGCCAACCTCGACCCGCATCACAACCAGGAAAGCTGGTTCCACCTCAACATGCCGGACATCGGGCTCGGATGGGATGATTCGTTCGAAGCACATGATCTGGTGACGGGTGCGACGTGGCACTGGTCGCAGCACAACTGGAGTTGGCTCGGCCCCGACACCGAGCCGGTCCACATCGTTTCGGTGAGGCGGTATCAGTAGATGAGCGAATATCCGGGCGGCGCTGCGCCGGCCAAGAAGAGCGGGCTCAGCGGCCGGGCGATCGGCGGGCTGATCGTCGCCGCTGTCGTGGTGGTCTTCATCGTGATCAATCGTGATCAGGTGGAGGTCTCCTTCGTGTTCTTCACCGCCACGATCGCGCTGTGGGTGGCGCTCGCCATCGCGGCGGTCGGCGGGTTCCTCGCCGGGTTCCTCATCGGCCGGAAGCGCTACAAGGCATAACGGGCCTTTGGTCCCTTGATGGTCCATGCGCGCTCAACCAGCATTGACCGTGAGGTCGACAGCGTCGTCAGGCCCGAAGACGACTGCCGGCCACGAGGAGATCACGGTGAACGAGAACAATTACGAGCAGTGGGTCAGCACTGTCGAAGACGCCGCGCGGCACCATGCGGTCGATCCCACTTCGGCGGTTCATGAATTGGACAGGCTCGCCGAGCACCTCGTCGGCGAGACCAACGCCGACGCGCAGCATGTGAAGTTGCATGTGCAGCAACTGATCAGCGAGCTGGCGCCGGAGCGGCACGAGGTGCAGCTCTACTCGGAGCGGTACTGCAGCGGCGGGAGCTGACTCGCGGGGGAGGACGCGCCCGGCGCTGTCGGGATTCAGTGATACAAACGAGTCGCCTATGTGGAAGGGGCTCGGTGTCCACTACTGATTCGTTCGTTCACCTGCACGTGCATACCGAGTACTCGATGCTCGACGGCGCCGCCCGGCTGGGTGGGCTCTTCGAGCGCACCGCCGAGATGGGCATGCCGGCGCTGGCGATGACCGATCACGGCAACGTGTTCGGAGCCCATGATTTCTATCGCCAGGCCAAGGCTGCCGGAGTCAACCCGATCATCGGCATGGAGGCCTATCTCACCCCGGGCACGTCCCGGTTCGAGCGGACCAGGGTGCGGTGGGCCGACGGCGGCGAGGACGACGTCTCCGGTGCCGGTGCCTACACCCACATCACGTTGCTGTCGGAATCGACCGCCGGGATGCACAACCTGTTCCGGCTGGCGTCCAAGGCGTCGCTGGAGGGCTTCTTCTACAAGCCGCGGGCCGACCGGGAGCTGCTGTCCCGGTACTCCGAAGGGCTGATCGCCACCACCGGCTGCCCGTCCGGTGAGGTGCAGACCTGGCTGCGGATCGGCGACTACGCCAAGGCCCGCGCCGCCGCCGCGGAGTTCCGGGACATCTTCGGCAAGGAGAACTACTTCCTGGAACTGATGGACCACGGGCTGGGCATCGAGACCAGGGTCCGGGACGGGCTGCTCCGGCTGGCCCGGGACCTACAGCTTCCGATGGTCGCCACCAACGACCTGCATTACACCGACGCAGCCGACGCAGACGCACATGAGGCGTTGCTGTGTGTGCAGTCCGGCAAGACGCTGGACGACCCCAACCGCTTCAAGTTCGACGCCCGCGACTTCTACCTCAAATCCCCGGCCGAGATGCGAGCGCTGTGGGACGGCAAGTACCAGCTGCGCGAGGCGTGCGACAACACGCTGCTGATCGCCGAGCGGTGCTCGGTCACCTTCGACGAGTCGGCGTCGTACATGCCGCGGTTCCCGGTGCCGGCGGGGGAGACCGAGCAGACCTGGTTCGTCAAGGAGGTCGCCCGCGGGCTGACCGCCCGGTTCCCCGACGGCATCCCGCCGGAGGTGCAGAAGCAGGCCGACTTCGAGGTCGGCGTCATCACCCAGATGAACTTCCCCGGCTACTTCCTGGTCGTGGCCGACTTCATCAACTGGGCGAAGGACAACGGGATCAGGGTCGGCCCCGGCCGTGGCTCCGGTGCCGGGTCGATGGTCGCGTACGCCATGCGGATCACCGACCTGAACCCGCTGCAGCACGGGCTGATCTTCGAGCGATTCCTCAACCCCGACCGCGTCTCGATGCCCGACTTCGACGTGGATTTCGACGAACGCCGGCGCGGTGACGTCATCCGCTACGTCACCGAGAAGTACGGCGACGACAGGGTCGCCCAGATCGTCACGTACGGCACCATCAAGGCCAAGCAGGCGGTCAAGGACTCGGCCAGGGTGCTCGGGATGCCGTTCTCGGTGGGGGACCGGATCACCAAGGTGATGCCGCCGCCGGTGATGGGCAAGGACGTGTCCCTGTCCAAGATGTTCGAGCCGTCGGATCCCCGGTACAACGAGGGCGCCGAGTTCCGGACCCTCGCCGAGACCGACCCCGACGTCAAGAAGGTCGTCGAGACCGCCCGCGGGCTCGAAGGTCTCAAGCGACAGTGGGGCGTGCACGCCGCCGGCGTCATCATGTCGTCGGAGCCGCTGCTGGACCTGATCCCGATCATGAAGCGGGAGCAGGACGGCGCGATCATCACCCAGTTCGACTACCCGACCTGCGAGAAGCTCGGGTTGATCAAGATGGACTTCCTGGGGTTGCGCAACCTCACGGTCCTTGACGACGCGTTGATCAACATCAAGGCCAACCGCGGCGAGACGGTGGTCCTGGAGGACCTGCCGCTGGATGAGAAGAAGACCTTCGAGTTGCTCGCCCGCGGCGACACCCTCGGGGTGTTCCAGCTGGACGGCGGTCCGATGCGTGCGTTGCTGCGCTCGATGCGGCCGGACAATTTCGAGGACATCTCCGCGGTCGGCGCGCTGTACCGGCCCGGCCCGATGGGCGCCAACTCGCACAACGAGTACGCGGACCGCAAGAACAAGCGCAAGCCCGTCATCCCCATCCACCCCGAACTCGCCGACGCGCTCTCGGAGATCCTGGGTGACACCTACGGCCTGATCGTCTACCAGGAACAGGTCATGGCGATCGCGCAGCACGTCGCCGGCTACTCGCTCGGCGCCGCCGACCTGCTGCGCCGGGCGATGGGCAAGAAGAAGAAGTCCGAACTGGACGCCCAGTTCGAGAAGTTCTCCTCCGGCATGGCCGAGCGCGGATACTCACCGGCCGCGGTGAAGACGCTGTGGGACATCCTGCTGCCGTTCTCCGATTACGCGTTCAACAAGGCGCACTCCGCCGCCTATGGGCTGATCTCCTACTGGACCGCCTACCTCAAGGCGAACTACCCGGCCGAGTACATGGCCGCGCTGCTGACCAGCGTCGGCGATGACAAGGACAAGATGGCCATCTACCTCGCCGAGTGCAGGTCGATGGGCATCACGGTGCTGCCGCCGGACGTCAACACCTCGGTGCGGGACTTCGCTCCGGTCGGCACCGACATCCGGTTCGGCCTGTCCGCGGTCCGCAACGTCGGCACCGGGGTCGTTGCGTCCATCGTCGCCAGCCGCCGGGACAAGGGGCTGTACACCGATTTCTACGACTTCCTGGAGAAGGTCGACCAGGTCGCCTGCAACAAGAAGGTCGTCGAGTCGCTGATCAAGGCGGGCGCGTTCGACACGCTGAACCACCCCCGCAAGGGCCTGCTGATGGAGCACGCCAGGGCGATCGACGAGGTGCTCGGCCTGAAGAAGGCGGAGGCGATCGGTCAGTTCGACCTGTTCGGCGAGATGAGCCAGGAGGACAAGGGCGGCTCGTTCCGCGGCAGCGTCCCGGACACCGAATGGGACACCAAGCTTCGTCTCGGGTTCGAGCGGGAGATGTTGGGGCTGTACGTGTCCGGGCACCCGCTGTCCGGCGTCGAGCACATCCTGTCCGCGCAGTCCGACGCGTCCATCCCGGACATCCTGGACGGCACGGTGCCGGACCGGGGGATTGTCACGGTGGGCGGGATCCTCACCGGACTGCAGCGCCGGCTCACCAAGAAGGGCGATCCCTGGGCATCGGCGACACTGGAGGACCTGGCCGGCGGCGTCGAGGTGGCCTTCTTCCCCAAGGTCTACCTCGACTGCTCGCTGCTGCTCGCCGAGGACGCCATCGTCCTGGTCAAGGGACGCGTCGCGCGGTCCGACGATCGGTTGTCGCTGCACGCGCAGCAGGTCGTCGTGCCGGACCTTTCCACCACTGCGGGCAAGGGACCGGTGCAGGTCAGCATCAACGCCGCCCGGTGCACCCCACCGGTGGTAGACCGGCTCAAGGATGTGCTGCAGGCGCATCCCGGCACCACCGCCGTGCACCTCAAGCTGCTCAACGGCAGCAAGGCGACCACGCTGAAGCTGGACGACGGGCTCCGGGTGACGCCCACCTCGGCGCTGATGGGCGATCTCAAGGCATTGCTGGGCGCAGACTGTCTGACATGAAACGCGCCCTGACCGTGACCGCGACGATCGTCGGGGTGTGCGTGCTGGTCGGCGTCGTGCAGGGCCTGCTGTGGGCCTTCCTCGCGCCGGGGATCCCGTACAAGGTGCTGGCCGACGGCCGCTACGGGGCCCTGCCGACGACGTCGACGTACCACTTCGTCGATGTTGCGGTGTTCGCGCTGTCCGGGATGGTGATCGGCATCCTGCTGGCTGTCGGGCTCTGGCAATTCCGCGGCGCCCGCGGCTGGCAGGCGTTGCTGGCGCTGGTCGGCGGTTCCCTGCTGGGCGCGCTCACCGCTTACGCGGTCGGGCTTCTCGTCGCACCGGGCACTGATCCGGCGACGGTCGGTGCCGGCCCGGCGGACATCATCGTCACCGCCCCGCCCACCACCGGGACCATCCTGGTCGTCCTCGCCCAACCGGCCTTAGCCGCCGCCGTCTACACCTTCCTGGTCGCCTGGAACGGACACCCCACCCTGGATCGGCCCGACCTCGCCGTCACACCGGCGGTCGATTTCAGGGGGGCGGGCGGAACGCCGCGAACGGATCGGTCACCCGCAGCTCCTTGATGGTGAACCGGTACATCGCCGCCGGCCGGCCGCCGCTCGGACCGGGTGGTGCCGTCGTCCCGGTCGGTTCGAGCATGCCGCGCCGGGTCAGTATCCGTTGCAGGTTCGTCGGGTCGACATCGTGTTCCAGGGCAGTGGCGTAGACCCTGCGCAGCTCGGCGATGGTGAACTCGGCCGGTGCCAGCGCGAAGCCGATGTTGGTGTACGACAGCTTCGCCTGCAGCCGGCGGTAGGCACGGTCGACGATCAGCCCATGGTCCAGCGCTGTCGGCGGCAGCTCCTGCACCGGATGCCATCGGGTGTCGGCGGGCAGATGAGGATCCGCACCCAACGGCACCAGGCCGAGGAAGCCGGTCGCCATCACCCTGGCGGTCGGCACCCGCCGGGGGTCGGAGAAGACCCCGATCTGCTCCAGGTGCGAGACCCGGTCCAGATCGACCTTCTCGGCCAGCTGACGGGATGCCGAGCTGTCGACGTCCTCGGTGTCCAGAACCAGGCCGCCCGGCAGGGCCCAGCGCCCCGCATCGGGATCCTTCGCACGCTGCCAGAGGAGTACCTGGAGGGACGGCCTGCCGGACCCGTCCGGCCGGACGGTGAAAACTGCGGCCAGTACTTCCACCGCAGAGCTGCTATTATCGGTCACGTTATCGATCATAAGTCGAAAACCTCGGCTTCGCCCCAGGAGGGCCCCCATGACCGCACCGACACTGACTGACGCGCCCGGCGATCTCGCCGCCTGGGCCCGCGAGGTCCGTGAGCTGGCCGAACAGCGCGACGCCGTGATCCTCGCGCACAACTATCAGGTCCCCGAGATCCAGGACGTCGCGCACCATGTCGGCGATTCGCTCGCCCTTTCCCGGATCGCGGCGACCGCCCCGCAGTCGACCATCGTCTTCTGCGGCGTGCACTTCATGGCCGAGACCGCCAAGATCCTCTCCCCGGAGAAGACGGTGCTGATCCCGGACGCGAATGCCGGGTGCTCGCTTGCCGACTCGCTGACCGCCGATCAGTTGCGCGCCTGGAAGGCGGACAACCCGGGCGCGGTGGTCGTGTCCTACGTGAACACCACCGCCGAGGTGAAGGCCGAGACAGACATCTGCTGCACGTCGTCCAACGCGGTCGAGGTCGTCCGGTCGATTCCCGCCGAGACCCCGGTGCTGTTCGGTCCCGACCAGTTCCTGGGCGCGCATGTTCGCCGGATCCTCGGCCGGGACAACATCCAGGTCTGGGGCGGCGAGTGTCACGTCCATGCCGGTATCAACGGCGGGCAGCTCACCGCACAGGCCGAGGCGCACCCCGACGCCGACCTGTACATCCACCCGGAGTGCGGCTGCGCCACCAGCGCCCTGTATCTGGCGACGGCCGGCGCGGTGCCTGCGGACCGGGTGAAGATCTTGTCCACCGGGCAGATGGTCGACGCGGCGCTGGTCAGCAAGTCCCGACAGGTGTTGGTGGCCACCGAGATCGGGATGATCCACCAGCTGCGCAAGGCCGCGCCTGGCGTCGATTTCCGGGCCGTCAACGAGAGGGCTTCGTGCAGGTACATGAAGATGATCACCCCCGCGAAGCTGCTCACCTCGCTCCGCGAGATGCGTGACGAGGTCGTCGTCGATCCGGACATCGCCGACCGCGCCCGCGGCGCGGTGGAACGGATGATCGCGATCGGGCAGAGCGGCGGCGGGGAGTGACCGCGCTCAGTGCGGCTGCAGGCGCGCTGCTGCCGTCGTGGGAGGCGTCCGCCGATGTGGTGGTCGTCGGGACCGGTGTTGCCGGGCTGACCGCGGCGCTGACCACCGCATCGGCCGGCATGTCGGTGCTGCTGATCACCAAGGGCAAGCCCGAGGAGGCCAGCACCCAGTGGGCGCAGGGCGGCGTCGCCGTCGTCCGAGACGAGCGGGACCCCGGCGATTCCATCGAGCAGCACATCGAAGACACCCTGGTCGCCGGTGCCGGGTTGTCGGACCCGGCGGCGGTCGAGCTGATCCTGACCGAGGGGCCGGCCGCGGTGCAGCGGCTGATCGAGCGCGGCGCGCAGTTCGACGCCGGGCCGGACGGACTGCTGCGCACCCGGGAGGGCGGGCACTCCGCGAACCGGGTCATCCACGCAGGCGGTGACGCGACCGGGCGCCGAGATCGAGCGCGCTCTGCTCGCGGTCCGAGGGCTGCCGTCGGTGCTGTCCGGGCACCAGGCGGTCGACGTCGTCCTGGACGGTTCCGGCCGGGCCCGCGGGCTGTCCGTACTGGCTCCCGACGGCACCGTCGGGCTGATCCGCAGCGACGCCGTCGTGCTCGCCACTGGTGGCGCCGGCCACTTGTTCGCGGCCACCACCAACCCTGGCGTCGCGACCGGTGACGGGCTGGCCATGGCGCTGCGGGCCGGTGCCGCGCTGGCCGACATCGAGTTCTTCCAATTCCACCCGACCGTGCTGTGGACCGGTCCCGGCGATCTCGGCCACCGGCCGCTGATCACCGAGGCGGTCCGCGGGGAGGGCGCGGTGCTGATCGACGGTGCCGGCGAGTCGGTCATGCGAGGTGTGCATCCGCTGGCCGACCTGGCGCCTCGGGATGTGGTGTCGCTGGCCATTTCCCGGCGGATGGCACTCGCGCCCGGCGGGATCGCCGATCACGTCTACCTCGATGCGACCGGGATCGCGCCGGACGTGTTCGCGCGCCGTTTCCCGACCGTGTCCGCGGCGTGCGCGCTGGCCGGGGTCGACCCGTCGCGCCGGCCGATCCCGGTGGCGCCCGCCGCGCACTACCAGTGCGGGGGCGTGTTGACCGATCTCGACGGCCGCACCACGGTGCCCGGTCTGTTCGCGGTCGGTGAGGTCGCCCGCACCGGCCTGCACGGCGCGAACCGGCTGGCCTCCAACTCGCTTCTCGAAGGCCTGGTGATGGGGGAACGGTCGGCGGCGGCCATCGGCATCGATGTCCTGCCGGCCCGGGACCGACCGGCGGAATTGATCCTGACGCCGATCCCAGCGGCCGACCCAGATGGGCGAGTTCTGTTGCAGAGCGCCATGAGTCGCTCGGCTGGCATCGGCCGGGACCTGGTCGGCCTACTCGCTGCTCAAGCTGCCGTATCCCGGCTCGGCGCGGTGCCGGCTTCGGTGGCCGATCGGTGGTCGGTGGAGACGGCGAACCTGGCGCTGGCCGGCTCCGCGCTGCTGGCCGCGGCCGAACTGCGGGCCGAATCGCGGGGCTGCCACGTCCGTAACGACCATCCCGACCGTTCACCGGCCTGGCAGGCGTCCATCCTGGTGCGGCAGGTCGATGGCGCGATTTCGACCTCGGTCGCCGACCTGAAGCCGGCCGTGGCATGGGCCTGACCGAGCAGACCCGCGGGGCAATCGCCTTGGCCGGGCTGGATGTGGAAGCCGTGTCCGCGGTGATCGAGCGGGCGCTGGCCGAGGACCTACGGGACGGTCCCGACGTCACGACGGAGTCGACTGTCCCGGCGCGGCAGTTGAGCGTTGCCAACGTGGTGCCGCGCGCCCCCGGCGTGTTCGCCGGTGGCCCGGTGGCGATGGCCGTGTTCGAGACGGTGTCGTTCTCCGCCGAGTTCGAGCAACTCGTGCCCGAAGGCGCCGTGCTGACCCCAGGATCGCGCGCGCTCGTCATCGCCGGCCCGACTGCAGGCATCCTGACGGCCGAGCGGACCGCGCTCAACCTGCTGACCCATCTCTCCGGCATTGCCACGGCGACCCGGGCCTGGGTCGATGCCGTCTCCGGCACCGGTGCGCGCATCCGGGACACCCGTAAGACGCTGCCTGGATTACGGATCCTGGAGAAGTACGCGGTGCGTTGCGGCGGCGGGGTGAACCACCGGATGAGCCTGGGTGACGCTGCTCTCATCAAGGACAACCACGTGGCGGCCGCCGGTTCGGTACGAGCCGCCATCGAGGCGGTCCGCGCCCGTCACCCGAGCATTGCGCTCGAGGTCGAGGTCGACACCCTTGACCAGCTCGACGAAGCCATCGCTGCGGGCGCCGAACTTGTTCTGCTGGACAATTTCTCGACCGCCGACACGGCTGCGGCGGTGTCGCTGGTCCGCGCATCGGGTCGTCCTGTGCTGCTCGAGTCCTCCGGCGGGCTCAGCCTGGACCGTGCCGCCGAGGTCGCCGCCACCGGCGTGGACTACCTCGCGGTCGGGGCGCTGACGCACTCCGCGCCGGCCCTGGACCTGGGTCTGGACCTGGTCGCCCAGCCCTTACCCTGAACGCATGCTGCAGCGGATCGACCTTCGCTCCGGGCTCGGTGACCTGCGTGCCGTGCTGCCGCGGGCCGCGGTCAACATCGGCGCCGCCGCATCGAGTGTGCAGCCGCTGATCGAGGACGTCCGGCTACGCGGCGCCGCCGCGGTGCTCGATGCCGGCGAACGGTTCGACGGGGTTCGCCCGGCCTCACTCCGGGTTCCCGCGTCCGTGCTCGCCGCCGCCCTCGACACCGTGACACCCGCGGTGCGGGAGGCGCTGACGGAGTCCATCGCCCGGGCGCGGGTCGGGCACGCCGCCCAACTGCCCACCGAACGCGTCACCTCGATCGCGCCCGGTGGAACGGTCACCCAGCGCTGGGTCCCGGTACGGCGGGTGGGACTCTATGTCCCCGGCGGGCTGGCGCTCTACCCGTCCAGTGTCGTGATGAACGTCGTCCCGGCGCAGGTCGCGGGGGTGCGTGCGATTGCCGTGACATCGCCGCCGCAGCGGGACAACGGCGGCTGGCCGGACGCCAATGTGCTCGCAGCGTGCGCGCTGCTCGGAATCGACGAGGTCTACGCCGCCGGTGGGGCCCAGGGCATCGCGCTGCTCGCGCTCGGCGCCGTCGACGTGGACGGCACGGTGGTTGAGCCGGTCGATGTCATCACCGGCCCAGGGAATGTGTACGTCACGGCGGCGAAGCGGCTGCTGCGCGGCACGGTGGCGATCGATTCCGAGGCCGGTCCGACCGAGATCGCCGTCGTCGCCGACGATTCCGCGGATCCGGTGCACGTTGCCGCGGACCTGATCTCGCAGGCCGAGCACGATCCCGTTGCCGCGTCCGTGCTGATCACCACGTCTGCCTCGCTGGCCGACGCGGTCGATGAGCTGCTGACGCAGCGGGTTCCGCTGACCAAGCACCATGAGCGGGTCCGGGAAGCGTTGTCGGGTCAGCAGTCCGGTGCCGTGCTGGTCTCGTCGCTCGACGATGCGGTCGCCGTCGCCGACGCCTACGCCGCCGAGCACCTGGAGATCCAGACCCGTGACGCCGGGGCGGTTGCCGGCCGGATCAGCAACGCCGGTGCGGTGTTCGTCGGCGCCTACTCGCCGGTCTCGCTGGGTGACTACTGCGCGGGCTCCAACCACGTCCTGCCCACGGGGGGCTCGGCGCGATTCACCGCCGGTCTGAGCGCGATGACGTTCCTGCGGCAGATGCAGATGATCGATTACTCCCGCGACGCGCTCGCCGCTGTCGCACCGCACGTGCTGGCGCTCTCGGCCGCCGAGGATCTGCCCGCCCACGGCGAGGCCGTCTCGGCGCGTTTCGCATGATCGCGAACTCTGTTGTCGGGTCGGCGGTCACCCTGGCGGACCTGCCGCTGCGTGACGACCTCGTCGGGAAGTCTCCGTACGGCGCGCCGCAATTGGACGTGCCGGTGCGGATCAACACCAACGAGAACCCTTATCCGCCTTCGGATGCGCTCGTTGCCGACCTTGCGACGTCGGTGGCCTCGGTGGCGGCCGAACTGAATCGCTATCCGGATCGCGATGCGGTGGCGTTGCGGGAACAGTTGGCGGACTATCTGTCCCGGTCCACCGGTGTCTCGCTGTCCGTCGAGAACGTCTGGGCCGCCAACGGTTCCAACGAGATCCTGCTGCAGGTGCTGCAGGCCTTCGCCGGACCGGGTCGCAGCGCACTCGGCTTCGAGCCGTCGTACTCCATGCACCCGATCATCGCCTCCGGGACCCGTACCACCTGGCTGTCCTGCCCGCGCCGCGACGACTTCACCGTCGACATCTCCGCAGCCTCCGCCATGATCGCCGGGCACGGGCCGGACGTGCTGTTCATCACCAGCCCGAACAATCCGACCGGCGGATCCCTTGCGCTGCAGGATGTCCGGGCTCTCGTCGACAGCTCGCCCGGGATGGTGGTGGTCGACGAGGCGTACGCCGAGTTCTCCGACCGGCCGAGCGCCATCGGGCTGATCGAGGAGTTCCCGGCCAAGCTGGTGGTTGTGCGCACCATGTCCAAGGCGTTCGCCTTCGCCGGCGGCCGCCTCGGCTATCTTGCCGCAGCGCCGGCCGTCATCGACGCATTGTTGTTGGTGCGCCTGCCCTATCACCTGTCGACGCTCACCCAGGCGGCCGCGTCCGCCGCGCTCCGCCATGCCGACGACACCCTCGCTTCGGTCGCCCATCTCGTCGCGGAGCGACGTCGGGTGGCCGCTGAGCTCGCCGACTTCGGGTTCGACGTGGTCGATTCCGACGCGAACTTTCTGTTGTTCGGCCGCTTCGATGATGCGGCATCGGTGTGGCGGCGGTACCTCGACGCCGGGGTTCTGTTGCGCGACATGGGGATCCCCGGTTATCTGCGCGCCACCATCGGTACCGATGCCGAGAACGACGTGCTGCTGAACGTGAGTGCCAGGTTGTTCAGCCAGAGCAAGGAGCCTTCCTGATGCAGCGCCACGCCCGGATCGAGCGAGTGACCAGCGAGTCGTCGGTGCTGGTCGATCTTGATCTCGACGGTACCGGTCAGGTCGAGATCTCAACAGGAGTGCGGTTTTACGACCACATGCTGACCGCGTTCGGGGTGCACGGCAGCTTCGACCTGACGGTCCGCTCGGTCGGTGACGTGGACATCGACGCCCACCACACCGTGGAGGACACCGCGATCGTGCTGGGTCAGGCGATCGGGCAGGCGCTCGGTGACAAGGCCGGTATCCGGCGGTTCGGTGACGCCTTCATCCCGATGGACGAGACACTGGCGCATGCGGCGGTGGACGTCTCGGGGCGCCCGTTCTCTGTGCACACCGGTGAGCCGGATGCGGTGCTGAGCTTCACGGTCGGCAACAACTACCCGGTCGTGCTGAACCGGCACGTCTTCGATTCGCTGGCCTTTCACGCCCGGATCGCGCTGCACGTGCGGGTGATCTACGGCCGCGACCCGCACCACATCTGCGAGGCGCAGTACAAGGCGATCGCCCGCGCGCTGCGGCAGGCGGTGGAACCGGACCCGAGGGTGCTGGGCATTCCTTCGACCAAGGGCGTGCTGTGAGCCAGTTCCTGCCGATCCTGTTGCTGGCCGTCGGCGGATTCCTGGTCGGTGGGGTGCTGTCGCTGCGGAAGAAGTCGGTACCGGCGGCGGTTGTGCTGGGGGTGTTTGCCGCCGGGTGCATCGTCGGCGGGATCTTGTGGTTGATCGGGGAGTCATGAGTGGTGTTGTCGTGCTGGACTACGGGTCCGGGAATCTGGCCTCCGCCGAGCGTGCCCTGCGCCGGACCGGGGCCGACGTGGTGGTCACCGACGATTTCGACGCTGCGCTGAATGCCGACGGCCTGGTCGTCCCCGGGGTCGGCGCCTACGAGGCCTGCATGACGGGCCTGTCGGCGGTGCGCGGTCAGCGGATCATCGATCGGCGGGTCGCGGGTGGCCGCCCGGTGCTCGGCATCTGCGTGGGGATGCAGATCCTGTTCGACCGGGGCGTCGAGCATGGGGTCGAAACGGACGGCGTGGGGGAGTGGCCCGGCACCGTCGAGCGACTGCAGGCCTCCATCGTCCCGCACATGGGCTGGAACACCGTGCAGCCCGGGGACGGCTCGGTGCTGTTCGAGGGGTTGGACCCGCAGACCCGGTACTACTTCGTGCATTCCTACGCCGTGCGCCGTTGGGAGCTCGAGGTCAGCGGCAGGTTCGTCCCGCCGGTGGTGACCTGGGCCGAACACGGCGGCGACCGGTTTGTCGCGGCAGTGGAGAACGGCCCGCTGTCGGCCACCCAGTTCCACCCGGAGAAGTCAGGTGACGCCGGCGCCGAGGTACTGCGCCGATGGGTTGCCACGCTGTAGTTGCCACGCTGTAGTTCGCGACCTAGTCTCGAACGCATGTTCGATGACCGCGCTCGGGTGCTCCAGGAGCTGCGTCATCGCATGGGCACGGTCACTTCGGAGCCGGCCGCTGAGTCGACCCCGCCGACCGGGAAGGTGATCCCGGTCGTCGCGCCGCTGGCTGCCGTGCTGCCGCGCGGCGGGCTGGCGCCGGGATCCGTGGTGAGTGTGCGTGGGCACGGTGCGACGAGCCTGCTGTTCACCTTGCTGTCCGGCCCCCCCGATGCCTGGTCGGCGCTGGTCGGGATGCCTGGGGTCGGTTTGGCGGCGGCGGCCGAGTTCGGTGTCGACCTGGACCGGGTAGTCGTCATTCCAGAGCCCGGACCTGATGTGCTGCAGGTGTTGTCGATCCTGGTGGATGGTGTCGACATGATCGCCGTCGCGCTTCCGCCCACCGCCCGGCCCAGCCCTTCCCGGCAGCGGGTGCTCACCGGCAGGCTCCGTCAACGTGGTGCCGTGCTGCTCGTGTTGGGCCCGTGGCCCGGTGCTGATCTGGTGCTCACCGCGCGGTGGGTCAGCTGGGGCGGTCTGGGTCAAGGGCACGGCCGGCTCCGTGACCGTGAGCTGGTGGTGGAGGTCGGCGGACGTGGTGCTGCTGCCGCCCGAACACAACAGGCTGTGCTGCTCTTGCGGGCCGGGCGAACGAACGTCGAGATCGCCGCCGCCCCCGCGCCGGCGGCGGCTCGCGCGCAACCGGGTACCTACGAGGCGGTCGCGGAAGTGGGATGACCCAGGATCGGAGATGCGGATGAACTGGACCGAGGAACTCGACAAGCAACTGAGCTGGCACTGGGAGAACCACCTGCGTCCCCGATGGGACGGGCTCACCGATCAGGAGTATTTCTGGGAACCCGTTCCGGGATGTGGAGCGTGCGCCCCCGAGGTCAGGGAGTGGCGGAGGTCGCCGCAGGTCAGGCGATTTCATCATCGACTTCACCATCCCTGAACCATCACCGTCACCGGTCACCACGATTGCCTGGCGGATGGGGCATCTGCTGGTCGGTGTCTTCGGATCGCGGCTGGCCGCTCACTTCGGCGGCCCCGCGGTCGACTACGACTCCTACGACTACCCGTCCACGGCTGCGGAGGCTCTTGCCCGCCTCGACGCCCAGTACGCGGACTGGATCGCCGGCGTCCGGTCGCTGGATGCCGAGGCCTTGCAGAGACCCTGCGGGGAGTCCGGCTTCGAGCAGGACCCGATGGCAGCGCTGGTGCTGCACATCAGCCGCGAGATCATCCACCACGGCGCGGAGATCAGCCTGTTGCGCGACCTGTACGCCTGGCAAGGTGGCTGATCGGCTTCTGCCGAAGCCGGAGCGTTTCCGCGGAAACGCCGCCGTCTTTGCTGTTGTCAGATCTGGACAATGGCCTGCTTCGCCGCGGCGACTCATGACGGTGTGTGTTGTTGACCGAGGCTCTGTTCCATTGGTCGGCACCGTCTCCATTGGCTCGGGCGCACTCCGTTGGCTCGGGCGCAGGC
>CAWCUA010000002.1:0-121127 GCA_963798625.1 uncultured Actinomycetota bacterium | reverse complement strand
ACCCTTCATCCGACGGACGACCGCACGAGCTCATGAACTCCTGCGCAGGGCCCCCATGTGTGGGTCACCTCAAGCTGACGAGCCGCTATCAAAAAGGAATGGGTAGATCACCACGGGCGGACAGCACGGCAGGGGACGACAACATCCAGTGCCGTCGTGGTGAGGTCATCTCGACCAGTGTGGGCACCTCAGGCAGCGCCCGCGGTGAAGTCCCCGCTGAGATCGTCGTCATTCGAGCTCCTGCGTTGGCGACACCGCTGCTGCGTAGGGTCCTCGGGTCGGGATGAACTCGACGACCCGGTAGACGGCGGCACCACCGCGAACCAGTGGGTCCGTGGCAACCAGGTCGTCGATCTGTTGGCGCGATGCGGCGGTCGCGAGAATGGTGCCGCCCACCCGGGGTACTTGTGGACCGGACACGAGAAACGTCCCGTCGGCGAAGTGTCCATCCAGCCAGGTGCGATGCGGGTCGAGGAGGGCGTCGACACAGGGCAGGGGCGCGGTGTAGGTCACGAGCAAGACGAAAGCTCGCGGACCGAAGGGGCTTCGCGGCCCCGAAGAATGGGTGTTGGTGCGCGACATGAGGTGCCTTTCGACGAAGTCGGGGGCGATCGGTGGACGGCCCCCGATACCGGGACCACCATGTCCCATGCCGGGGCGGGTGGCGTCGGCGCTGCGACTCGGTGCCGTCGTGCGCTGTGGCCACGAACTGCGTGGCCAGATGACGTAGGACGCTGCGCCCACGGGCAGAGTGCAGCCGGTTTGTCGCCCGATTTCGGTTGAGCGGTCGTCCGACTCCGAGCCGGCCGTCCGCGGGTGTCAGAGAACCAGCGAAGGTCCAGCGTCCGTGGCAGACTCCCTCCGCCAGCAGATGCAGCGAGCCGGGGAGCCGGACATGAAACGGCAGACGGGCGACATCGGGCCGGCGCCGGGGCTCGCCCGGGGTCACGACCCGGACGCTGACGGGTCCCACGGCAGGAGGACTGATACCGACTGCATCCTTGGCGCGCACCTGGTCGCCGGAGCCTTCCACCGCCTGCCGACCGGGCTGGCTGCCTTCGACACTGCCCTGCTGATGGCGCGGTGCAACGGAGCGTGGACCGCCCCCGCGTGCCACGTGGCGGGCTCGGCAGGCCGGGCAGTGCCGGGCAATGGCATCACCCCAGCTGACGCCGGACCGGCTGGCTGTCTCGGCTCGGCTGCTCGCGCGCGTCTTCGCCGGTGCGGTCGTGCGCCTGGCCGCACCTCCGGTGGGTACCGGCGGTGCGGTCACGTACTGGGACAAGGCATTCGGTCCCGCGATGCGAAACGGTTGGGGTCGTCGTCGTGACCGAAGCGACTGAGGTGACCGAGGTGAGTGAGGTGACTGACGCCCACCAGCAGCTGGAGCGACGGATCGCGGCGTTCACAGCGATCGCTGACTCGATGACGCTCGAGCACCCGCTGGAGCAGACGCTGCGCCACGTCGCCCGTAGCGTGCAGTGCGGCTACGGGTGCCGAGGCGGCGGCCGTCGTCGTGTGGGAGGACGAGGACCTGCGGAACCTGTCCGCGTACGGCGATGACGGCCTGCCCGATGGCTACCGCGAGGGTGTCGAGGCGGCATACGCCCTCCGGTGTGGACTCGCCGATCCGTAACGTCACCACGGCCAGCGACGTGACGGTGATCCGTGGGTTCCGCGCACGCGCGGAGCAGGATCCCGGCTACGCGCCGCTGCACCCGATGTGGGCCGGGTATGCAGTTCGAGGACGCCGTCGTCGTACCGCTTGGGGCACGTGGCCGATGCGTCGGGTGCCTGCTGCTGTACGTCAGCGCTGGGCGCGAGGTGGAGGCGGACGAGCGTGCGTTCCTGCATGCGGTCGCCGACCAGGCGGCCGTGGCGGTCGAGAACGCTCGGCTCTTCGGCCAGGCCGAGTCCCATGCCACCCTGGTCGAGAGGCAGCGTCTCGCCCGTGAGCTGCACGACTCCGTGAGCCAAGCCCTGTTCTCGATGACGTCTGCACGCACGCACCGCCGAGCGCACCTCGCCCGCATACAGGCCCCCAGCACGACCCCCTCGCGGTCAGCCTCGCGACCCTGTCGGAGCTCACTCGGGGCGCCCTGGCCGAGATGCGCGCGCTGATCTTCGAGCTGCGACCCGGTTCGCTGGAGCACGACGGTCTCGTCGCGGCGCTCACGCGGCAGGCGCACGCGATCAACGCCCGCGAGGGCCTCACCATCACGGTCCGGGGCCGGCCGCATCGCGGCTTCCGCTGGACGCCTGCGCCGAGGAGCACCTGTACCGCCTCGTGCTGGAGGCGCTGAACAACACGGTGAAGCACGCTGCCGCGGCGAGCGCCGTGGTTGACATCGCCGTGGACGACGCCGGGCACCGGTCCTGACGGTCGTGGTGCGCGACGACGGCCGTGGGTTCGACCCGGCCGCGGTGCCTGCTGGGCATCTGGGTCAGGTGACGATGCGCGACCGGGCAGCGGCCGTCGGCGGCGAGCTCACGGTGCCAGCACGGTGGGCGCTGGCTGCACGGTCACGGTCCGGGTTCCGATCGCCTCACCGGCGCCGGCTGGCAACGTGCGTCGGCCGGCCGCGGCCGAGGCCACCGCTCGGGCTGCGGCGCCATACCGCGCCGTACGTCGTCTGGCCGATCGCCCGGGCGCGATTGCGCACACCCTCTGCGGGTCGTAGCGCCGACGCCAAGGTGCGGCGGTCAGCGGCAACGCTGGCTCGCTGCCGGTCCGGCGTTCGACGATCCGGTCGGCTCTGAACCGCCACCGAGCGAAGGGCCCGCATGACTGCCACCCACGACACGAGGCTCCCGGACATTCCGGGCCTTGACGGGACACGAGCCCGAGCAGGCCCTGGCGATGCTGCGCTCCCGGGCCCCGCAGATGTACCGCTGGCTGATCGACGGTGCGTTCACGCTGCCACTGGCCGACCAGCGGCTCTCCTGGCGCGATCGCGAGATCGCCACTGTGGCCGTGCTGACCGCGCTCGGAGGCGTCGACCCGCAACTGCGTGTGCACCTGGAGGCGGCCCTCGGCACGACGTCACCGCGGACGAGCTGCGCGCACTGGTCGAGCACACCTCGGTGTACGCGGGCTTCCCCCGCGCGCTGAACGCGCTCGACGTGGTCAACGAGGTGCTTGCGGAGACGGGTGACGCGACACCAATCCCGGTCCGCACCTTGGCCCTGTCCGACCACACCACGCAGTTCGCGCAGAGACGGAGACACTGGCCCGGCCGTCGTCCTGCTGCACGCGCTCGGCCTCACGTGGCACATGTGGGAGCCCGTCATCCGCCGGCTCGCGCAAGGGCGCCGCGTTCTTGCGTACGACCTTCGTGGGCACGGCGCGGCGTCGCGACGCGCCCGCACCAGCGGACCTGACGGTGCTCGCCGACGACCTCCTCGAGGTGCTCGCGGCGGCCGGTCTGGACACCGCACACGTCGTGGGCTCTCCTACGGCGGCGGCATCGCGCAGACGTTCGCGGCACGGCATCCGGATGCGGTCTTGTCACTGACCCTTGCCGCGACGACGGACCGCCCGTTCGCCTCCTTCGCCGCAGCGCGCCGAGCGGTGGAGAGGGAAGGCGTAGCCGCGCAGGTCGCCACCGTCGCTCACCCGCTGGTTCACGCCGGAGGCGCTGGCCGAGAATCGGTGGGGCGTGCGCTACGCCCGCGAGTGCGTGCTTCGAGGAGATGCCAGCCCAGGTGGCAGCCGCGTGGCGAGCGTTCTCCCGGCTCGACGTCGCCGGCACGCTGCAGCACTGGGAGCGGCCCGCTCTGGTGCTGTGCGGTGAACGTGATGCCTCGACCGGTCCGCAGGTGATGCAGCGCGTCGCTGAGAACGTCGGCGGCGCAACCTATGTGCAGCTTCCCGGCGCACCGCACATGCCCACCCTTGAGACCCCGGACCTCGTGATCGACGCCCTGGACCGCTTCCTGCCACGCGAGGAACCGGCGAGCCTTGCTCATCCGGTCCTATGAGCCACGGCCCGAGCGTGGCATCCGATGTGGACCCAGCCACACGTCCGACGTCTCTCCAGCAGAGGAGCCCACACCCATGCAGCTGATGCAGTACGAGATCACCCTTCCCGCCGACTACGACATGGGGATCATCCATCATCGAGTCGCGACACGTGGGTCAGGAACCGACCGCTTCCGGGGGCTCGGGATCAAGGCCTACCTGGTGCGCGAGCGCGGCCGCCGCGGATCACCCGTGAACCAGTACGCACCCTTCTATCTGTGGTCTGAGCTGTCGGGCATGAACCAGTTCGTCTTCGGGCCCGGCTTCGATGGCATCTGCACGGACTTCGGGCGACCCGCCGTGCAGACCTGGCACGGCATCGCGGTCTGCGACGGTCCGGAACACGCCTCGGTGCCCGTCGCCGCCACCCGAACCGTGAGGAGCATCGACCCTGCCCTGGCCCTCCCCGTCCTCACCGGTCGGCTCGTCGACGAGACACACGCCGCGGCAAGGCATCCCGGCGTCAACTGCACGGTGACCGGCATCGATCCGTCCACATGGCGGATGGTCCAGCTCACCCTGTGGAACGTTCAGGCGCCCGACGGTGTCCCGGGTGAGCGCTTCGACGTCCTGCACCTGTCACAGCCGCACCGTAGGGACCTGCCTCGGGCACGGTCATGAGCGTTCCGTACCCGGGCAGATGAAAGGTCGGCTGAGTCTTCGCGTCCCGGTCGTCGACAAGGACGGCGATGTGGGGGGCGCTTCGTACTGATCACCCCGGGGCGAATCAACCGCGAGATCGGCTGGCACGGCGCCGACCGGTGGGGTGCCGCCGCCACGGCGGCCCCTTCAGGCACCGTGGCGCTCGAGTCGAGCCGGCGGCGATCAGCGACGTCGGCCACGTCATCCGGCCGAGCCGTGGGGCCCTTCCCTGATCCACCAGCCTCCCTTCTTCTCACCTCTGATCCACCTGCCCTTTCTTGGAGCCTTCCGTGACCATGCCCGCCCACGCCTCACCAGACCATCCCCACACCGACCCGGCGCTCAATCCGCGCCGATGGTGGATCCTCGCGGTGCTCTGCGCGTCGCTGTTCATCGCCACACTGGACAACACCGTCCTCAACGTCGCCCTCCCGCACCTGGTCCACGAGCTGGCCCTGTCGGCCGCCGACACCCAGTGGGTGGTGGACGGCTATTCGCTGGCCTTTGCCGGCCTGCTGCTGACCGCGGGAGCACTGTCGGACCGGTTCGGCCGCAAACGGGGCCTACTGCTCGGCCTGGCACTGTTCGGCGCGGCGTCGATGGCCGCCGCGTTCGCCGGTTCGGCGAGCGGTCTGATCGCCTGCCGCGGTCTCATGGGCGTCGGCGGGGCGTTCCTCATGCCGGGCACGCTGAGCATCCTCGTACAGGTCTTCGACGACACCGAACGGCCGAAGGCCATCGGCATCTGGGGTGGCGTCTCTGCGTTGGGCGTCGCCGCGGGGCCCGTGCTCGGCGGGCTGCTGGTCGATCACTTCTGGTGGGGTTCGGTGTTCCTGATCAACGCACCCGTCGTGGTCCTGGCGTTCCTCGCCGCGTTGGTGCTGGTGCCCGAGTCGCGCAACCCGCGGGCGCAGCGCCCCGATTTGCTCGGCGCCGGCCTGGCCACCGCCGGGATCGTCGCCGCTGTCTGGGCGGTCATCGGCGCCTCCGAGAACGGCTGGACCTCGGCCCGCACGTTGAGCGCGTTCACCGTCGCCGTCGCTGCGCTCGCGTGCTTCGCCGGCTGGGAGCGACGCACCGCCACGCCAATGCTTGACCTCGGTCTGCTCCGCAACCGCCGCTTCGCCGGCGCCGGCACCGTCGGTGTGCTGTTGTTGTTCGCCTTGGCCGGCACCACCTTCCTGCTGACTCAGTACATGCAGTTGGTCCTCGGATTCTCCCCGCTGACCGCCGGCCTGGGCACAATCCCGGTCGCCGTCGCCATCGGGCTCACCGCACCGGTCGCCCCGCAGTTGGCCCGCACTGCCGGCGAGGGTGTTGCGGTCACCGCCGGGCTGCTGCTGCTCGCCGCGGGGCTCGGGGCCATGGCACTGCTCGCCGGCTGCCAGACCTACTGGCCGGTGCTGGCCGGCGGCCTGCTTGTCGGCGCCGGGCTGGGAACCGCGATGGCCCCGGCCAGCGCCGCACTCATGGCCTCGCTGCCGCGAGAGTCGGCCGGGGTCGGCTCGGCGCTCAACGACACTCTGCAGGAGCTCGGTGCTGCATTCGGTGTCGCGGTGCTGGGCACAGTGTCCGCGGCCGTCTACCGCACACACGTGCCCGCGGACGCACCCGCCACGGCCAGATCATCCCTGGCCGGCGCGCTGGCCACCGGCGACCCTGGCACGGCCGCGGCCGCCCGGGTGGCGTTCGACACGGCGATGACTCACGGCCTGCTCACCGGCGCGGTTGCCGCGCTGCTCGCCGCCGCCGTCAGCTGGCGGCTGCTGCGCACCCCCGCCGGTTCCCCGCTCGTCGGCCCGGCTGCTGCTTCCACGGGAGCCGCGCCGAGGTCACCGGCGCTGCTGGCGGACATCCCGGAACGATGACCAGCACCCAGCCGGCGTGGACGACGTCGGATCAGCCGGTCCTGCCAACCGACTCAGTCCGACCCGTGCCTGCCTACACCGCACTCACCCAGGGAGCAGCACAGTGACCACCACCCCAACCCTCGCGCATCGACCGGAACAGCGGACCGGGTTGCCGCAAGGCACTCTGGTCGAGGAGGCCATCTGGGAGGCCGCGCGGGCTCAGGCCCGCGAAATCCTGCACGACGATGACGAGTTGAGATCCCTGACCACCGGCGTGCCCGATGCGGAGTGGAACGGGATCTACCGCGCGCGGCCCCGGCCCGCTACGCCGGCCCGGGATCTCGTGGCCCGCGCCACGGCCCTTTTCGCCGACCTCGGGCTTCCGTTCACCTGGCACCTGGGTCCCGACACTGACCCGGGTATCGAGGCCGCACTGCAGGCCGCGGGCCTGACGTTCGAGGAGGAGGAGCCCGGAATGCTCGTCGCGTTGGACCACCGCCACAGCGGTCCACCGCGGGTCCCCGCCAACATCGAGCTGGTCCCGGTCAGCACTGCCGAGCAGCTCGATCTGTGGGCCGCGGTACTCACCGGCTGCGGGCCGGCGCATCACCCGCTGGCCGAGGCTCGCCGCCGCGCGGCGCTGGACACGGGGGGCGCGGCTCGTGCGCCGCACGTCCTTGCCATTGCCGACGGGCACCCCGTCGGCTGCGCGGCCGTCTTTCTCACCGGACACGGCGCGGTGGTCGACCACGTCGTGACGGTCCCCGAGGCGCGCCACCGCGGCATCGGCACCTTGCTGACCGCCTGGGCGCTGGGCACCGCGCACCTGGAGGGGCAGCGCACCGCTGTCCTCACCGCGTCGCCACAGGGACGAGGGATCTACGCGCGGATGGGTTTCCGCGTCGTGAGCGTCGTTCGCCGCTACCGGTGGACGCCCCGGTGACTCGGAGCATCTGACCGAGGAATCCACAGAGTGAGTTTGTCGATGGTCCAGGAGGTGACGTCGCGACTGGCGGCCACCCCCGACAGCGATTCCCAGGGCCGAACCTTCACATCCGCAGCCCAGTTGTCCTGCAGCAGCCCGCTTTTGACGACAGGCGAGGGATGTCCCCCGTCGTGGTGTCGGGGATGACGACGGTCCAGCCCGGATGAGGGACCGATCGCTGAGGACTGAAAAGTGCGCATAGTGGGCGGTCAAGCCCGCCGCACACCCATCTACAGGGCATATGCCTGTTCAAAGCTCCCCCGACTGGACTCGAACCAGTAACCGTCCGATTAACAGTCGGATGCTCTGCCAATTGAGCTACGGAGGACCGGCGGTGCCGATGGCGGCAGCGCTGGACCAGAATAGCCCAGATCTCGTCGTCGTCAGAATCCGCCGTGGCGCGCCGTCGGGCGGGACCTGCGGCGTGGATCGGAAAATCGGACAGGCGGAACAGACCTGTTGCGCGCCCAGATCCCTGACCGGTTGGTGAGTAGGGAAGACTGTCCCGACGTGTCCGGATGGCCGGCGCGACGAAGGAGGTTCCAACGATGATTCGTCTTGTGATCGGGATCGCCATTGGGTACGTCCTCGGCTCCCGCGCGGGCAGGGAGCGCTACGAGCAGATCCAGCGCTGGAGCGCCAAGGTCGCCGACCATCCGGCTGTCCAGGGCACCGCCGGATTCGTCCAGGCCAAGGTGTCGCGGGTGTTCTCCAAGGACGGCCACTGATCGCGCGTCTGACCGCGGGCAACTTGGCGGCCGCGCGCGACTTGTCGGTCGCAGGCTATTTGTCGATCTGACCGCGACGCTTCTTCGCCCGATGGACGTCCACGCCGCCCATCAACGCGACCCCGTTGATCCTGACGACCGGCGCATCGGCAGCGCCGGTGACTCGGGCGTTGTCCTCGAACGCTCCCATGATGCCGGCCCCGTTGACGATGACCGTCAACCCCTCCGGCACCACGATGTCGACGCCGCCCATGATCGCCACAGCCGTGATGGTGACGTCCTTCTCGGCGAACATCGCGTTGGTCAGGTCCAGATCGATACCGCCCATGATGGCCAGCGCGGTGAACTGGACAGGCACCACCCAATTGCCGTTCCGGGTGGCGCCGGACATGATCCCGATGGCCACCGACGACGTCGGGACCCCGCCGACCAGTGACGGACCGGACGATGCGGGCACCGGGGACTTCGTCATGTTCGGCCTCGGCTGCGGGACCGTCGGCGTTCGCAGCACCAGCTCCGTGTGCCCTGGCAGGTCCCAAGTCACCGGTTCCAGTTCGCTCAGGGTCTTCGAGGCGTAGACCGTGTCCAGTCGCTCCTGCAATTCCGCCACGGTCAGTCGACCCTCGGCCATCGCCGTCTGCAGGACCCGCGCGACAGCCTCACGATCGGCGTCGGAGGCGCGCAGCTTTCCGGGATCGAAGGGTGGATCGGCGTCCTGGGTCACCGCAAAAGAGTAGCCCGAGACGATCTCTCGCGATCCGGACGGTTACCCGCATGCTGCGCACGGTGTGGACCGACAGCCACTCAGGTCGGGGTCGGGCCGCCGGTCAGTTCTGCTGCGAGCGCCGCGACTGCGTCGCCGAATCCGGGATCTGCCGGATCGGCTCCGGGATCGAGTCGCACCTGCGTGACCAGCCCGTCGCGGCCCGGCACCCGGCGCAGCACGACCCAACCACCGCCGCCGGGGTGGTCGAAGTGACGGCTGGCCACCACCGAACGGCGCACCCGGTTGTGCACCACGTCGGTCAGCGAGCTCCGGCCGGCGAGCACGTGTTCCCGCAGACTGTCATCGGCGAGAACAACTGTGCCGTCAGGCAAATCGCCCACGTGGTGAGTGGCAATGACGGACAGCACCGAACCGGTGAGCCGCGCCTTCGCGACGAATTCCCAACCGGTGACGGAAACCTCACCACCGTTGACGTGCCACAACCCGAAACGGCTTGCGGCCAGCAGGGTCCCGTCCGTGAGGTCGGCCACCGCCTGGATGTGTTCCTCCTCGCGCAGCGCCGCGCGCAGTGGCGGCGGAAGCACCCTGCGCTGCCACGGCCAACTGATGGCCATCACGCGTCGCCTCGCGCCCGGTCCGACAGAGCTCGCCGGTACTGCGCCACGGCCGCCAGGTCGGCCTGCAGGGTCCTTGCCCGCTCACGATCCCCCGACGCCTCGGCACGCTGCAACGCCGAACGGAACTCCCTTTCCTGCACGGCCGCAACCCTTTCCGCCATCCCCGCGATGATGGCGCCGGCGTAGCGCGCGTTCACCGACAGCGGCGGCACCGGCGGCGGCTGGACGGCCAGCTCGGTGACCAGCGATCGCAGGACACCGGACGGCAGGCCGTCGGCCACCACATCCACCCACGCCGGGGTCGATCCGTCACCGGGCGGGCCGCCCGCCGCCGCGATCGCCCGGTGCACCGCCGCGTACGCGGGATGGGTGAAGGCATCCTCGCGCACCTGCGGGTAACCGTCGACCACGAGATCCGGTCGTTGCAGAGCAAGTTGAAGGGCCTGTCGCTCGAGCATCAGGGACCGATCCGCCGGGTCCGGCCGGCGCACGTCCGGCGGCGCATCAGCCACCCGGTGGTCGCCCGCCTCCGTCGGAGGCTCGAGCTCCGGGTCGGGCGGTTCGACCAGGTCGAGATCGGCGTGGGTGGGTCGGCCGCCGAACTCCCGATTCGCGTTGCCGCCGTTCCGCTGACCCGCCGGAGGCCCGCCGGGTGCGCTCCGCTGCGTCTCGGCCTGCCGTGCCACTTGCCGCCCGCCGTGGCCAGATCCGTGTCCAGATCCGTGCCCGGACCCCAGGGCTGCGGGCCGCGCGCTCGACCCCTGTTGTGAGACTTCACCGCGAGGAGGGTTGCTGCGATCGGAGTCCCGGTGATCCCGGTGCGATGGTGGCCGTTGCCGCGCGGCACGTGCCGCCGCGGCGTCGTACTCCTTCACCCGCTGACGAATCGGCGCCAGATCGGACCCGAGGAGCCCGGCCAGCCGGCGGATGTATTCATCCCGCAGCGTCGATTCCTTGATCCGCGCGACCAGCGGCACCGCGGCCGCGGTCGCCGCCACCCGTCCCTCCGCCGTGTCCAGGTCGTATTGCGCCAGCGTGCTCTGGACCGCGAAGTCGAACAGCGGCGTCCGGTGCTCGACCAGCGCACGCACCGCCTCGTCACCCTTGGCCTGGCGCAGTTCACACGGGTCCATGCCCGCCGGGGCCACCGCGATGTAGGTGTTCGCCGCGAAACGCTGGTCCGAGTCGAAGGCCTTCAGGGCCGCCTTCTGTCCGGCCGCATCACCGTCGAAGGTGTACACCACCTCACCCCGGATCACATCGGAATCCAGCAGATACCGGCGCAGCACGCTGATGTGCTCCTCGCCGAACGCGGTCCCACAGGACGCCACAGCGGTGGTCACCCCGGCGAGATGCATGGCCATGACGTCGGTGTAGCCCTCGACGACGATGACCCGCCGCTGCCGGGAGATGTCCCGCTTGGCCAGGTCCAGACCGAACAGCACCTGAGACTTCTTGTACAGCATGGTTTCCGAGGTGTTGATGTACTTGGCCTCGAGCCGGTCGTCATCGAAGAGCCGACGCGCCCCGAAACCGACGACGTCGCCGGAGTTGTCGCGGATCGCCCACAGCAGCCGCCGGTGGAACTGGTCGATCGGGCCCCGCTGGCCCTGCCGTGCCAGTCCGGCCTTGTACAGCTCCTCCAGCGAGAACCCCGATGCGGTCAGCGCTTTCACCAGCGCATCCCAACCCTCCGGCGCGTAACCGCAGCCGAAATGTGCTGCGGCGGCGAGGTCGAATCCGCGTTCGGCGAGGAACGCCCTGGCGGTCTCGGCTCCCGGTGTGTGCAGCTGCGCGGCGTAGAACTCCGCTGCGGCCTTGTTCGCCGCGAGCAGCCGCGGCCGGGTCCCCCGCTCGGAGCGGGTCGACGTTCCGCCCTCGGTCATGGTCAGCGGGATGTTGAAGCGCTCCGCCAGCCGCTGCACGGCCTCGACGAACGTCAGGTGCTCGATCTCCTGCAGGAACGTGAACACGTCGCCGCCCTGCCCGCAGCCGAAGCAGTGGTAATAGCCACGGGCCGGGCTGACCTGAAAGGACGGGGTCTTCTCGTCATGGAACGGGCACAAGCCCTTGAGGTTGCCGCCGCCGGCGTTGCGCAGTGCGACGTACTCCCCCACCACCTGCTCGATGCGACTGGCGTCACGGACCCGTTCCTTGTCCGCATCCGATATCCGCCCCGCCACGCACGGAGTCTATGTCGGGGCCCGGGTGTGACCTGCCGGTTGTGCACGTGAACGGCGACACGACTGCCAGCGGCCGGTGGCGGGCCCCGTGCGGCCTCAATCAGGCTCCGGGGTTCCGGCGTCCACCAGCGTCGGCGGGATGGGCCGCCGTGGCTCACGCACGCCCGCCAGGCCGCCGCCGTCGTCGGGTCTGCGGCGACCGAGCCCCTGCGCTGTCGACGCGGCGGCCTGAGCCCGTCGCTTTCGCACCCACAGCAGTGAACCGGCTGCCGCCAGCACCGCCACCCACCGCCCCACGACGGAACGCTGCAGGTTCTGTGTCCTCATGAGGTCAAGCGTCGACCCGGCGCGCACCGCGCCACCAGTGATTCCACCGACAGATGAAGCGAATTCTCGGGCACCGGCCGGTCAGTCGACGGTGCCGCCGGCCGAGTCGACCTTGTTGACCAGTCGCGCATGCCGGCTCATCGCCTGCGCGTCGGTGAGCAGCGACACCTGGTCCAGAACGACCCGCAACCGCTCGGCATCCCCACCGGCCCGCTCAAAGGCTCCGGAGAACATCGGATCAAGGGCCGACGGTCCCGCGGCGGCCGTCAGTTCCACCAGCTCGACGAGCACCTCCTGCTCGCGGTGCTGGATGGCGAGGCGGTCCGGATCGGCCATCACGTAGCGGCGGGCGATGGCCTTGAGCACGGCGACCTCCGCGCGGAGCACGGTCGGCACGTGCAGGTCGGCGTCGTACCGGTGCAGCGGCCCCGGTCCCATCGCGGCGCGGGTGGCGGCGATGGCGCCGGTGGCGAGCCGTCCGGTCAGCTCGCTGGTCATCCGCTTCACCGCGGCATCGGCGACCGGGCCGGGCGGGTGGCCGACCGCGGCGCTGACCGCCGGAAGGTCGAGCAGTGCGTCCAGCACCGCGGCGAGAGCGTCGGGCGTCTGGTCGGAGAATGCCTGCGCGGCATAGCCGACCAGCAGACGTTCGTCGGGATCGTCGAGCCGGCCGAGGTCGATCCGGCCGGCGCTGACGCCGTCCTCCACGTCGTGAACGCTGTAGGCGACGTCGTCGGCCCAATCCATCACCTGCGCTTCCAGGCAGCACCGACCGTCGTCGGGCCGGCCGTTGCGCACCCACTCCATGACCGGGGCGTCATCGGCATAGACACCGAACTTGCCGCCTCCGGCAGGCCTTCGCCAGGGGTACTTGATCACCGCGTCCAACGACGCCCGGGTGAGGTTCAGCCCGGCCGGGCGTCCACCTTCGGTGATGATTTTCGGTTCCAGCCGGGTCAGCAGCCGGAGGTTCTGCGCGTTGGCCTCGAACCCGCCCGCGGTCGCACCGACGGCATCCAGCGCGGCCTCACCGTTGTGGCCGAACGGGGGGTGACCTATGTCGTGCGCCAACCCGGCCAGGTCGACAAGGTCTGCGTCGCAACCGAGTTGCTCGCCGATCTCGCGAGCGATCTGCGCCACCTCCAGGGAATGGGTCAGCCGGGTTCGCGGCACCGCGTCGTCATCCGGTGCCACCACCTGGGTCTTGCCTGCCAACCTCCGGAACGACCCGGAATGAAGGACCCGGGCACGGTCCCTGGCAAACGGGCTCCGGCCGCCGGCACCTGCTGACTCGGGCAGACCGGCCGTCTTCGCAGCCTCGACGACCAGGCGCTCCAGGTCGGCGTCGCCATACCGGGCGGTCATCGAGCCGGCCCACTGTCGCGGGAGTTCGGCGCTGGCCTCGGCAACCCGTCCCCCACCACCTCGACGTACCCGGATATTCCTGGTCAGCCGCCGCACCGGCGCCCGATGCTGATCATGCCAGCAGCCGGGACGGGTGTCCGGTGGTGTTGCATCCGCCCTGGACGACGCCGGCCAACGGCGATCTGCGCAGACCGACATACTCGCGTCGGAACCGTGACCCGCTGGTTGCGCCGTGCTCACCCGGTGCCGACACCATGGCTTGTACGGTGCGGTGATGGGGCGAACCAACCGCATCCGGCTTGCTGCGCTCGCGCTGACCGTCGCGGTCACCGCGGCATGCTCGTCCACGGTCACTGGCACTGCGGCACCCGGAACCGCGGCCACCGGAACTGCGGCACCCGGAACTGCGGCATCGGGGGCCGGGAGCACCGCCGGCGTCAGCTCCCCGGACGCTGCCACACCGTCGACTGGCTCACCGTCCGCCAGTGCGCCGCTCACCGCGGCGACGTCCCGGCCGAGCAGTTCAGCCGGCCCGGGCCAGTCCAAACCGTCGACCGCCGAACCGTCGACCAGCAGCGGTGCCGGTGAGCCGGACGGCGCGGTCGGGACGATCGGTGACCCGGGGATCGGCGATCCCTACTACCCGACCAGCGGCAACGGTGGTTACCAGATCGACTCGTACGACCTGAACCTGAGCTACGACCCGCCGACGAACGATCTGCAGTCCACCGCCACGCTTGCCGGCTCGGTGCTGTCGGACGAAGGTCTGACCCAGTTCAATCTGGACCTGCAGCCCTCGCTCGAGGTCTCCGCAGTGGAGGTGAACAACCAACCGGCCACCTTCCGGCAGCAGGACGCGGAGCTCGTCATCACGCCGTCCGAGTTGCTGCCGCCGAAGTCGGACCTGTCGGTCGTCGTCACCTATGGCGGCCAACCGGGACTTGTCTCCGGCGGAACGGCGGGACTGGGAGACGGCGGCTGGTACCGGACGGCATCCGGCGGCGCCCTCGCAGCCGGCGAGCCGACCGGCGCATCGACCTGGTACCCGGTGAACGAGCACCCCGCCGACACGGCGACGTTCTCGGTGACCGCGACCGTCCCGGACGACTGGCAGGTGATGTCCAACGGTGTGCAGGAGACGAAGGGCCTTCCGGATCCGCCCGCCGGCGACGCCGTCTTCCGCTGGACCCTGAACCAACCCGTTGCCAGTTACCTGACGACCATCTATATCGACGACTTCACCGTCGCGCAGGGTGAGATGTCCGACGGCAAGCCGGTGGTGTCAGCCATCGCACGCAATGCCGGCGCGGATGCACGCGGTCTTGCCAATCAGACCGGGCGCATCGTCGACTTCCTGGTCAAGTATTTCGGACCCTATCCCTTCGACGCGGTCGGCGGGCTCTTCACCGGCGAGCGTCTGGGTTATGCACTGGAAACGGCGACCCGGCCGGTGTATTCCAGGGGCGTCGACCTCGAAACCGTTGTGCACGAACTTGCACATCAATGGTACGGCGATGACGTCACGGTGCAGCGCTGGTCGGACATCTGCCTGAATGAATGCTTCGCCTCCTACGCGCAATGGCTGTGGAATGCGGACACCCAAGGCGCTGATCTGGACGAACTGTGGAAGCAACAAATGCAGCAACTGGAGCAGGTCCCGGACTTCTGGACCTCACCACTGGTCGACATGGGTGCCGGTAATGAGTTCACCCGGGTGTACGACCGGGGCCAGCTCGCCCTGCACGCGTTGCGCAACGAGATCGGTGACGACGCCTTCTTCACGCTGCTGCGCGAATGGCCGCAGACCTACGGCGGCAAGAACGCGTCATTCGAAGACCTCGAGAAGCAGGTCAACGACGTGGCCGGACGTGACGTCACGCCGTTCATGGACGCCTGGTTCCGCGGCACCACCATCCCCCCGGAGCAGTACCGCTATCCCGGGGATCTCGGGAACTGACAGCGGCCGGCGCTTGGGGCCCCGCGGTCTAGGCGACCGAGTTCAGCAGCCGACCAGCCGCGCCGCCAGATAGGCCTGAACCTGGTCCAGCGCAACCCTTTCCTGCGTCATCGAGTCCCGGTTGCGGATCGTCACCGACTGGTCGTTGGCGGTGTCGAAGTCCACTGTGAGGCAGTACGGCGTGCCGATCTCGTCCTGCCGGCGGTAACGGCGGCCGATCTGTCCCGCGTCGTCGAAGTCGACGTTCCAGGTTTTGCGCAGCTGTGCGGCGAGGTCCCGGGCGACCGGTGACAGGTCCGCGTGCCGGGAGAGCGGCAGTACCGCCGCCTTCACCGGTGCCAGCCGCGCGTCGAGGCGCAGCACCGTGCGCTTGTCCACACCGCCCTTGGTGTTGGGCGCCTCGTCCTCGGCGTAGGCCTCGAGCAGGAACGCCATCATCGGCCGGCCGACACCTGCCGCGGGCTCGACGACATACGGCGTCCAGCGCTCGCCGGATTCCTGATCGAAATACGACAGGTCGACGCCGGAATGCTGGGAATGGGTCTTCAGGTCGAAGTCGGTGCGGTTCGCGATGCCTTCGAGCTCACCCCATTCGCTGCCCTGGAACTTGAATCGGTACTCGATGTCCACGGTCCGCTTGGAGTAGTGCGACAGCTTCTCCTTGGGGTGCTCGAATTGCCGGAGATTGTCCCTGTCGATCCCGAGGTCGACGTACCAGGCGGTTCTGGTGTCGATCCAGTACTGATGCCATTCTTCGTCCGTACCCGGCTTGACGAAGAATTCCATCTCCATCTGCTCGAATTCACGGGTACGGAAGATGAAATTGCCCGGCGTGATCTCGTTGCGGAAAGACTTTCCGATCTGCCCGATCCCGAACGGCGGCTTCTTGCGGGCGGAAGCCGCGACGTTGTTGTAATTCACGAAGATTCCCTGCGCCGTCTCCGGACGCAGATAATGCAGACCGGACTCGTCCTCGACGGGACCGAGGAATGTCTTCAACAGGCCGTTGAATTCCTTCGGCTCGGTCCACTGGCCACGCGTTCCACAGTTCGAGCAGACGATGTCGGCGAGCCCGTTCTCCGGCTGGCGACCCTTCTTCTCGGCGTACTCCTCCTCGAGGTGGTCGGCGCGGAACCGGTGGTGACAGACCAGGCACTCCACCAGCGGGTCGACGAACGCGGCGACGTGCCCGGAGGCCACCCACACCTGGCGCGGCAGGATCACGGAGGAGTCGAGCCCGACGATGTCGTCGCGGGACCGGACCATCGCGTTCCACCACTGCCGCTTGATGTTGTCCTTCAGTTCCACGCCCAGTGGGCCGTAGTCCCACGCCGACCTGGTTCCGCCGTAGATCTCACCGCTGGGGAAGACGAATCCCCGTCGCTTGGCGAGAGAGACAACGGCGTCGATGCGATCGGCCATGGTGCGACTCCTGTGCTGCGGCCCGCAGCACAACGGCGGCGGGCGATGTCCCCCGCCGGTGGATTCCGAGGGGTCGGTCAACGATCGTCGAGCCTAATGACTGATACGCGCAGTCTTGACCACAGTGCCGATCAGGGGCGCCGATCAGGGGCGCCGATCAGGAGGCGCCGATCAGGACGCACCGATCAGGAGGCTGGTGCAGCCGGGCCGCATCCGCCTGGCAGGGACCTGCAGGCGGGGACCAGATGTCGATTCGCCTGGCAACATGCCGGCCCGTGGTCCGGTGTTCGGCCCTCGGGATCTGACGGACTGAGCCCAACGTCCGTCAGCGTCCCGGATCGGGCACCGTGACGTCCGGCTCCCAGAATCGGCCGCCGTCGGCTGCCGCGAGCACCTCGAAGGCCCCAGAGGTTTGCACCTTCGCGCCGGACAGCCACGGGATCAGCACCGCTCGCACCGGCAACGGCGACTGCGCGCGGCGGTAGGCCGCCGCGGTGGCGAACTCGGCGACGAGGACGAGCCGGCCGGCGTCCTCGGTGGACCGGCCCCACCGCACCCATGTCGTGTCGGGCTGCTCGGCCAGCAGTCGAACCGGTTCTGTCGCCGCGGCCAGCGCTGCGTCCGCCTCCTCGCCGGGCGTGACGTCGAAGTGGGCGATCAGCAGGAACATCGTGTCCCCCGCCGTGCGGCTGTGCGTCATCCGGTCATCCTGCCCTGCCCCGCCGCCGTCACCCCGGGCGATCATCGGGTGGTCACGGCGAGCGCGGAGCCCTGCGGAGTTCTGGTCACCTTCACCTGACTCGGGATTCGCTGGCGCAGTTCGTCCACATGGGACACCACCCCGACAACGCGCCCGCCCGCCCGTAGCTCGTCGAGCGTGCCCATCACCAGATCCAGGGCGTCGGGGTCGAGGCTGCCGAACCCCTCGTCGACGAACAGGGTGTCCAGCACCCGGCCGCCGGACTCCGCTGCGACCACGTCGGCCAGGCCCAGTGCCAACGCCAGCGAGGCCAGGAACGACTCGCCACCGGACAGCGTCTTCGCCGGGCGCACGAGGCCGGACCAGCCGTCGAGGATGTCCAGCCCGAGACCGCCTGCCCTGCCCCGGGATTCGCGTTCGGTGGAGTGGACGAAGGTGTATCGCCCGGCCGACATCTTGTCCAGCCGCTGCCCGGCGCTCACGGCAACCTGCCGCAGTCGTTCGGCGAGCACGTAGGTCCGCAGCGACATCCCGAGCGCGTTCTGGCCGCGGCCCAGCATGACGTCGGTGAGCGCAGAGACTTCGGCCTCCCTGCGCGCCACCGGCTCTCTGACGGAGATCGCCTCGGTGAGCCGGCGGGCTGCGGACGCCGTCTGGTCCCGCCTGGCGATCGCGGCGTGCGCCGCGGCCACCGCATGCTCGGCCCGCTGCGCGGCCTCCGCGGCCCGGGTGGCGACCTGCTCGAGATCGACGACCGTGTCGGCGGACACCGTTGCCAGCGCGGGGTCGGACAGTTGGTCCCGGACCGCCGCGTCCTCGTCGTCTGCGGCGCGCACCCGGCGGCCCAGTTCGTCGACGTCCAGGTCGGCGACTGCGACGGCCTCGGCCATCGAAACGAACCCGGCCGCAGCGACAGCGTCGGACACCGCACGGTCTGCCTCGGTGGCTGCTGCCGCCGCGGCGGAGAGCCTTGCCGACGCAGCGACGACCGCATCACACGCCTCGGCGCGCCTGATCAACCAGGCCCGCCTGACGGGAACCGATTCATGACCCGCCTTGGCCTTCTGCAGCCGGGCGGCGCGCTTCTCGGTGCGCTGGCGCAGGTCGCTGATCTCCTTCGCACCGGCTGCCAGGACAGCCGAAAGATCTTCTCGCCGCAACCCGTGCTCGAACTGCGCCTTGCCTGCCGCCTCCCGCAACCCGACCAGCGCTTCGTGATTGCGCGCCAACGCGGCGAGGCGCCGGTGCTCCTCGGTGCACTCCGCCAGCCGGGCGCGGGCACGCGGGACGTCATCTCCCGCGGCGGTCTGCTGAGCGGAGGCCCGGGCGGCCGCGAGGTCCCACCGCCGTCGGGTGGCCGTGTCGCGTTGGGCAGCGGCCACCGTTTCCGCCTGCTGTGCGGCCTCGAGTTGTTCCGCTGCGACCACCGGCGCGCCGTACGGGGCGGGTACCGGATGCTCGCATGAACCGCACACCGGGCACGGTTCACCGGCCGTCAGGGAAGCCGCCAATTCTGTGGCGATGCCTGCGATTCGCTGCTGGACGAGCGCTTGCCGGGCATCGACTGCGGCCTGGTGGAGGTCGGTCGCAGCACTGGCCGCTCGGGTCGCCGCCGTCAGTTCCGCCTCGAGCTCGACGACCGACATTGCGGCTGCCAGGACCCGCTCGGCGGCAGCCAGTTTCTCGGTGACGGACGGCAGCAGGTCACGCGCGGACCGGGCGGCGGCCACTCGCCGGTCCAGTTCGGTGATCTTCGCGGGCAGGCCGGCGAGGCGCTGCTCGACGTCCACGGCCGTCACCTCGTCACGGTGATGGCGTGCCCGCGCGACCGCCAGGGCGGCCAGCTCGCGCTCCTGCTCGACCGCCTCTGCGATCACTGCGGTCAACCGCCCGGCCAGCTCACGGTCCGAGGCTGCGGCAGCGTGTACGGCCACCGGATCCTCGGCCAGCAGACCGAGTTCCCTGACATCCGACGGCCCGGCGGCCGCGTTGACCTTTTCCAGGGCAGCATCTGCAGCGGCCTTGTCCCGCTCGGCGGCGGCCAGCGCACGACGGGCCGCGCGGGCAGCGCCGACGGCGGCGAGCACCGGGGCGGCGGCGGCGGCCCTGGCCAGTAGTGCGCGGCTGCGTTCGACCTCCGGCCGGCGCTGCTCGAACTGCTCGCGGCGGCCCTCGAGACGTCGCCGACGGTCCACCAGTTCGGCGGTCACTCTGACGGCATCGAGCTCCTGCGCCCGACGGCGGCGTTCCGCGCGGGTGTCCGAAGCCACCAGCACGGCTGTGTCTGCGGCGTCCGCGAGCCGATCCCGGACGTCGGCCAACCACTGGACCCGGTCACCCGCCGGCTCCCGGCCGGCAGATTCCGCCACCCTGGCCGCCCGGTGCCGGACCTCCTCGTCACACTGCCGAAGTTCCGCGCCGGCGTCCCGCCGGGCCGTCGCAAACCACTCTTCGACCCGCCCGAACCGACCGGTGTCGAACAGCCGCTCGAGCAGGTTGGCCCGCTCGGTGGTGTCCGCGCGCAGGAACCGGGCGAAGTCGCCCTGTGGCAGCAACACCACCTGGAAGAACTGATCGGCCGACATCCCCAGCAGGTCGATGATCGCCTCGCCGATCTCATCGGCGCGGCTGAGCCCCTCCGCCGGGCGGCCGTTCGGTCCCGCGCCGATCCACCGGAGCGACACCTTCCCGCGCTGCAGGGTCGTCCCGGCGCCGCGGGTCTTCGGGCGTTCGTACTCGGGCCGCCGAACGATTTCCAGGCGCACGCCGCCGAGGGTCGCCTCGAGGACGACCTGCGTCACCACCTCTCGCGGAGCCCGGTCGCAGCGCAGCCGCCTGGCCTCGTTCCGCGGTCCGGGGACCCTGCCGAACAGGGCGAACGCAACCGCATCGAGCAGAGTCGTCTTCCCGGCACCGGTGTCGCCTTGCACCAGGAACAGCCCGTCGGCGCCCAGGGCGTCGAAATCGACCACCTGGGTGTCGGCGAACGGTCCGAACCCGGTCAGTTCCAGCCGGTGCAGCCTCATCGGTTCAGCCCCATCGGTCCACCCGGCCTCATCGGACCCGCTCCGCCACTCTCTCGGCGACAAGGGAACGCTCGAGCAGCACCCGCTCTGCCGCCGTCGGTGGCGTGCCGCGCGCCGCGGTCACGAAATCCGTCAGCAGCAACCCGTCCCCGCGGTGGCCGGTCACCGTTCGCGCCGGCCCCGGGCCGGGCGGCTGAGCGGGGGTCCATTGCGCGACCAGCACGTGCGGGAAGCGTTCCCGCAGCCGGCGCATCGGTTCCAGCGGCCGGACCTGATCTGTCAGTTCGACCGAGAGATAGGCGTCGACGAGATCGGCGTGCCCGTCGAGTATCTCGTGGAGCGGTCCGGTGATCGTCGCAAGCCGGCGAACCTCCGGGAGGTCCAGCCGCTGTACCTCGACACTGCCGTCGACCGCCAGGTCCACCAGCCACACGCCTTTTCGCTGGTCCGCTTCCGAAAAGGCGTACGGCAGCGGTGATCCCGAATAGCGCAGCCGGTTGTCGATCACCTGCGCACGGTGCAGGTGACCGAGCGCGACGTAGTCGAAGCCGTCGAAGAGGTCAGCGGCCACGGATTCCACCCCGCCCACCGCGATCGACCGCTCGGAACCCGACGCGGCGCCGCCGACGACAAAGGCATGCGCCAGCACCACACTCCGAGTTCCAGGCGGGCGAGACGCGAGATCGGCGCGCACCTGCTCGACCGCCGCCTGCATCACCTGCTGGTGCCCGGCCGGCGACGGCAGCTCCCACGCAGCCCGTGCCAGATCCGGTTCCAGGTACGGAATCGCATACACGGCAACGGGTCCGTGTTCGTCCTCCAACAACACCGGACGACCAGATTCGCGGACGGCGGTCCGCAGGTGCAGCCCCCCGACGGCGAGGAAATCAGCGAACGCACCGAGCCTGGGCGCGGAGTCGTGGTTGCCGGAGATCAGCACGATGGCGCTGCCCGCCGCGCGGATCCGGGCGAGGATGCGGGTCGCGCACTGCACCGCCTCCGGCGCAGGAACAGCCCGGTCGTACAGGTCCCCGGAGATCACCACGGCATCGGCACGGTGATCGGCCGCCAGATCCGCGAGTGCGCCCAGCACCACTTCCTGATCGGCCAGCAGCGACCGGCCGTGGAAGGTCCGACCGAGGTGCCAGTCGGAGGTGTGGATCAAGCGCATGGGGTCACGGTAGGAGTGAGGTCCGACAGTCCCCGGGAGCAACGCGCACATCGGCCCGTGCAACTGCTCAGAGCACGGGGGTGATCACTGCCGCCGTGGCGAGTACAGCTGCGCTCACGGCGGTGAGCCGACGTGCCGACGTCCAGGCTGAGCCGCCGCGTCCAAGACCGTGGCGCGGGCCGACACAACGCACCTCGGAGGCGAGCGGGGTGTCCGTCAGCCGGGCTCCACGGCGCTGATCCGGTACCCGACGCCGGTCGAGATCAGCGACAGGATGCGCTTCTCGGTGGAACGGGCGGCCGTGAGCGCCACCTGACGCCCGTCGCCGTCCAGCACGGGATACGCCGGCAGGCTTCCTTCGACGACCACCCGGACCTTCTGGGTCGCCTGACCCGTCGCCGGGTCAGGCGGCGCCGGGCCGCGGTCGGCGCCTACCTGGTCAGCACCCGGCACGGTCGCCTGCGCAGCCGCGAGAAGGGTGACGTCGTCGATGCGATGCAGGGCTCCGCCGACCCGCCAGCCGCGCTCGGCCAGCAATCGGATCGTCGCCGTGTCCGCCTCCGCCGCTGCTACCCCCTGGACATAGACCTGATCGAGCAGGGCGGGATCGCCGGTCGACAGGGCGGTGCTCCGTGCGGTGTCGAGCGCCGTGACGACAGCCCGCCAATCCGGGTCCGGGACAGACACCGGCCGGCCCGCAGACGCCGCCGATTCGGCGGTTGTGGTCAGCACGGCGGTGTTCTCAGCGGCATCCCTTCTGTCAGCCGCGGCAGTGGCGTCCTCCGAGCCGCTCGACCACACCCACACCTGGACCGTGACCACGATGACGAGCGCCACCGTCAGTGCCGCAATTCCGGCGCGCACCAACGGACTCAAGTGCTTCGGAGCGCCGGCACTACCGACCGGAGCCCGACGCGGACCGGCGCCAGCGGTGAGCGACACTCCGCGGACTCCCGACCTCGGCGGCGCCCGACGAACGCGGGTCCCACGCTCGTTTGCGCCCTGGGTGATCGCTCCAGGCTTGAATGCACCCTCGGGTCTGCTCACATCCGTCGTCCCGGCACTGTCCGGGGGGACCGGGGTGGGCCGGGTCGTCTCATCGGACCGTTCGCTCGCGGGGCCGCTCTGTTCAGCCGACGGCGCTTCGGACGGTGCCTGGGGCGGCTCGTACGCGGTTGCGCCGAGCGGAACCGCCCAGCCGCCCCACCGGGCCGGCGGCGACGCTGCAGGCACCTGGCCCTGGCCCAACGGCACAGGCGACGGCGCACCGACAGCCGCGAGCATCCCCACCAGATCGGCGGCAGCGGGCCGTGCCGCCGGATCATCGAGCAGCATGTCGCGGATCAACTGGAGCAAGGCCGGTGGACCGGCCCCCGCAGGAGGCTCCGGCCACACCCCGGCCGTCGACTGGATGAGGACGTCGGCCGGATCGTCCGCGGGCCAGGCGGAGGACCCGGTGAGGCAATACAGCGCAACGGATCCCAGGGAGAAGACGTCGGCCGCCGGTGAGATCGGCACTTGCTGGAGGCGCTCCCCGCGTACGACCTCCGGCGCCACATCCCAACTGTCGGCCGGCAGCCCGCCGTTGACGGCACTGCTGAGAATGCTGATGGCCGGGCCGGTCAGCTGCGGACGGCCGTGCTCATCGAAGAAGACAGAGCCGGCGCCCACCCCCGCGTGCCGGACGCCGGCCCGGTGCACCGCGGCGAGTGCACTGGCAAGCGGAATCAGCACTGTCACGGCCTGACCGGCGTCGAGGGTGCCGCGGCGACGGATCAGCTCCAGCAATCGGCCACCCCGCGGCCATCGCGACACCACCGCTATCCGTTCGTCGTCGGCGACGACGTCCACCACCGGAAGGAGGTGTGGATGCACCACGCCAGACACGGCATCGACCGTGCGCCGGACCTGGTCTGTGTTGCTGACCGGTAGCAGCAGCAGACCGACCGCGTCCCCCGCCCCGTCCTCACCCCTCCACAACGCGGCAACGCCCGCCCGGTGGCCGCCGTCCGGACGCTCGAGTGCCGTGTAGCCACCGATGCGCACCGTCATGGCGCGGACCATAGGCGGTGGCCGCCCGCTCGCCACGGTGTTGTCCACACGCCGCTGTCGGTTGGCGCTGGGGCGGCCGGTGCGCGGGGTCATCCCTGGTCGGGCGTACGGTCGTCGGCATGCGTGACCACAGCGTTCCGCTCCGTTTCGAGCGCGCGGGGCTGGTTGATTACCTCACCGCCTGGGACCGGCAGCGCGAACTGGCCACCGCCCGGGCGCAGGGCGCCGGACCGGACACGGTGTTGCTGCTCGAACATCCGGCCGTCTACACGGCCGGTAAACGGACGCAACCAGAGGACCGGCCGACAGATGGCACCCCGGTGGTCGAGGTGGACCGCGGCGGTCGCATCACCTGGCACGGACCGGGCCAGCTCGTCGGCTATCCGATCGTGAAACTGGCTGAGCCGGTGGACGTGGTCGGCTATGTGCGGCTGCTCGAACAGGTGCTGATAGCGGCTTGTGCCGACCTCGGTCTACACGCGGGCCGGGTCGCCGGCCGCAGCGGCGTATGGCTCCCCGCCGGCGGCGGCAAGCCCGAGCGCAAGGTGGCGGCCATCGGCGTCCGCATCGCCCGCGGCGTCACGATGCACGGCTTCGCCCTGAACTGCGACCCGGATCTCGCGGGCTTCGACCGGATCGTCCCCTGCGGGATCACCGACGCCGGTGTCACCAGTCTCACACTCGAGTTGGGGCGGCGGATCACGGTCGCCGACGCTCTCGATCCGGTCACCGACCGGCTCCGTCAGGGCCTGGCGGGTGAGTTGACCGTGACGGGTGCACAGCCCCGAGAACAAGTGATCGCGCCGACGCCCGGCGTGGACTGGCATCTGCACCCGGCGCTGGCGCAACCCGGCTGATCGAGCGCAAGCCGGTGCCGACGGTCGGCTCGACTGAACTGTCGGATGAGGGTGCAACAGTGTCCGACGAGGGTGAAACAATGATCCGTCCCGATGCGGGTGTGGCCACTGCGGCGCCGGGGAACCGGCCTACCGGAACCCGAAAAAGCAGTGGCAATGTCCGCAATGTCAGGCAACTGATGAGGAGTTATCAATGAGCACGCCCACCGAGCATCGAACGACTGCGCATGACCTGGCCGTCAAGGCGTCGGAGATCGCCGAAAAGGTGGTCGACCGCTTCAGCGATGCCACCAACGAGGCTGCAGTCAAGGCCGCTGCGTTCGCCGGCGAGGCCGCCACCGCCGCCCGCCCGCACGTGGAGAAGGCGACCTCGCGTGCCGCCGCACTGGCCGGCGAAGCCGCCAGCGCCGCCCGGCCACACGTCGACAAGGCCACCGATTCGCTGGAGGTGACGGCGAAGCAGCTCGGCCGCCGCGCCCGCAAGGCGGCGCATCGCGCATCGGTGCAGGCTTCCAAGAGCGCCAAGGCGACCGAGCACAGGGCCGGCCTTGCCACGGCTGCGCTCACCGAGAAGGCACAGGCCTCCCTGGCACAAACCGTCGCCGCCGTCGCCGCCCAGGCCGCGGAGGCCGCCCACAAGGCGACCGCGGTCGCCGACAAAGCGGCCAAGGACGCCGGTGCCACCAGCAAGAAGGCGACCAGAAAGGCCGAGGGCAAGAAGGGCCATCCCGTCCGGCGCCTGGTACTGATCACCGTTGTCGCAGCCGGGGGTGCCTACGCCTACCGCAAGCTGCGCGCCGGCGGCACCCCGATCCCCGACAACCATCCGGCGCCGACGTATGCCCCACCGAGTCGACCGGCTGGCAACGGTTCGGCCGACGCGGCCGGCAAGGTGTCGGACGCTGCCGATGCGCTCAAGGACAAGGCCTCCGATGTCGCCGACGCGGCCAAGGCCAAGGCCGCCGACGCCGCTGACGCGGCCAAGGACCTTGCCGGTCAGGTCAAGGACAAGGCCGCCGACGCTGCCGACTCTGCGAAGAACGCTGCCGACTCCGCGAAGGACGCGGCCAAGGGCGTCAAGGGGACGGCCTCCGACGGCGTCGGATCGGCCACGGTCATCGTGACCGACGACCCCGCCACCGCCGGCGACGATCTCGCAGGAGCCACCGGCACACCCACCGAGAAGGGCGGCGCAGCCGATTTCGCGCCCGACCTGGCCGATGCGGCCAAGGAGAATGCCGCCCTCGCCGACAGCGATCTGTCCGTTGCCGCGCAGAAGGCAGACGAGGCAGCGACCAGGAAGGCAGGCGAGGCCACGTGACCCTGGCCCCCGAGGGTCGCAAGCTGCTCCGGCTCGAGGTTCGCAACGCAGCGGTGCCGATCGAGAAGAAGCCCGACTGGATCAAGACGAAGCTACGGACCGGACCGGAGTTCCAGAAGCTGCAGTCCCTGGTGAAGACCGAGGGATTGCACACGGTGTGTCAAGAAGCCGGTTGCCCCAACATCTATGAATGCTGGGAGGACCGGGAAGCGACCTTCCTGATCGGCGGGGACCAGTGCACCCGACGGTGCGACTTCTGCCTCATCGACACCGGCAAGCCCGGTGAGCTCGATCGGGACGAGCCGCGGCGGGTGGCGGAATCCATCCGCGCGATGAATCTGCGGTACGCGACGATCACCGGCGTCACCCGTGACGACCTGCCGGACGAAGGCGCGTGGCTGTACGCCGAGACAGTGCGCCAGGTGCACGCGGCGGCACCGGAGACGGGAGTCGAGATCCTCACGCCCGACTTCTCCGGCAAGCCCGATCTCCTGGGTCAGATCTTCGATGCGGCACCGGAGGTCTTCGCACACAACCTGGAGACGGTGCCCCGGATCTTCCGCCGGATCAGGCCGGCCTTCACCTACGAGAAGTCGCTCGACGTGCTCGCACAGGGCAGGGCCGCCGGCATGGTCACCAAGTCCAACCTGATCCTGGGGATGGGCGAGACCAGGGCGGAGATCACCCAGGCGCTCGTCGACATGCACAGTGCGGGCTGCGACCTCGTGACGATCACGCAGTATCTGCGGCCGACGCCGCGGCACCATCCGATCGAGCGCTGGGTCAAGCCGCAGGAGTTCGTGGAACTGGCCGACGAGGCCCGCGACATCGGCTTCGCGGGCGTCATGTCCGGACCGCTGGTCCGCTCCTCGTACCGGGCGGGAACGCTCTACCGGCAGGGCGCTGAAGCACGGCAGGCCCGGCAGGAGTCCGCGAGGACAACCGCCTGAGGCGTGGATCGGCTGAGGCGCTGATCGCCTGAGGCGTTGATCGCCTGCCGCAGGCCCTTGATCGTCTGCCGCGGGCGTCAAGCCCGACGGCGCTGCCCCGGTCTGCACGGTCATCCGGCCGTACGGACCGGGGCAGCACTCGTTCCGGACTGCCACGACCGCGAGACCCTCTCGGCGTCACTCGCGGTGGTCTCGGCAACGCGCTTCGTGGGCGGCTTGCGTCGTCAGCGAACGGCGTTGCCGCAGCGTCCACTTCATCAGCCCGCGGGCACTATCCTCGACGTCATGGCTAAGACTGCCGCCAACGCAGGCGCTTCCTCCAAGACCGACGACCGGGAAGCGAAGAAGGCGGCCAAGGCAGCGAAGAAGGTGGCCGCCAAGGAGCGCCGCAGCCAGATCTGGCAGGCGTTCCAGATGCAGCGCAAGCAGGACAAGCGGCTGCTGCCCTACATGATCGGCGCGCTCGTGGGCACCGCGGCGCTGCTGACCCTGGCCCTGATGTGGTTCCTGCCGTGGTGGATGGTGCTGCCGCTGGGCATCCTGCTGGGCGCGCTGGTCGCCATGATCATCTTCTCCCGACGCGTGCAGAGCAGTGTCTACAAGCAGGCGGAAGGGACGCCGGGCGCCGCAGCGTGGTCGCTGCAGAACAACCTGCGCGGGAAGTGGCGGATCACGCCTGCGGTGGCCGGGACTTCACACATGGATGCCGTCCACCGGGTGGTCGGTCGCCCCGGCATCATCCTGGTCGGCGAGGGCGCCCCGCACCGGGTGAAGCCGTTGCTGGCGCAGGAGAAGAAGAAGATCGCCCGGGTGGTCGGCGACACCCCGATCTACGACGTCATCGTGGGCAACGAAGAGGGCCAGACCCCGCTGCGGAAGCTCAACCAGTATCTGATGAAGCTGCCGCGAAACATTCCGGCCGGTGCCGTCGTCGACCTCGACAATCGGCTTACCGCGCTGTCAGCTCGGACCGCGCAGGCGGGTTTGCCGAAAGGTCCGATGCCGGCCGGCGTCAAGCAGCGCAACGTTCAACGCGCCATGCGTCGGCGCTGATCGGCACTGATCGACCAGCCACGCGGCGACGCTGACCTGGCCGCGATAGGCCTCCGGAGCCGCCGACCAGGCTGTGACCGATGTCAGCGCAGTCGCAGCACGATGGTGCGACAGAGCCGGTCGTGCAGGCCCCGGCCGTTCTGGTCCTGCAGCAACGGCGGCACGATGACGAAGATCAACAGCGTCCGCGGGATCGCCCACAGCCCGACGAACGATCCGCCGCTCATCGGGACCACCCGAATACCCACGGCGGCCTGTCCCGGCGTGATGCCGAACAGGCCGACCGTCACGACGGTCATCGCCGCCCAGATCAACAGGCTGGTGTTCTGCGGGGGGTCCGGAGCGGTGATCGCCCAGGCTGCCAGCGCAGAAACCACGATGTCGATCACGAAGGCGGCGGCACGGCGCCCCACGGATGCCACTGCACCGACGCCGGCGCTCGGGAGCCCCAGTCCCTTTCCCGGGTAGTACTGCTCCGCGGAACCTTCTGCCGTCACCATGCCTGCCAGCGTAGAGACAGCCCGGCGCGGGCCGGATGACCACGCACCGTTCATCGGTGTGCTGCGTCGGAGTGACCGATGCACTGTTGCGCGCGCCACACCGGGCGGCCGTCGCACCCCATTAACCGGCGCGAAACAACTCCGAGACGGGCGGGCAACACGGTTTGCCTACCGTGGCCCACGCGTGCCGGACAGTCTGAATCGGACGACACGTGCGTAACGGCACCAGCGGCAACCCTTGTACGGCCGGCGCCGGGTGTCCGGCCGGGATCGGTCGTTCACGTGCACCACCAGCGTCACTCGTGCGGAGGCCTCCCGGTCACCGTTGTACCGTCCCTGCCACCACGGTTGTCCCCCGACCACCACAAGGAGCGCGTGCGTGTTCTCCACTTCAGAAGAGCTAGTCGCCTACATCGCGGACAACGATGTCGAGGTCTTCGACATCCGGTTCTGTGACCTGCTCGGCGTCATGAACCACCTCACCGTCCCGGCGTCCAGCGTCTCGGTCGACTCGTTGGCGGGGGGTATGGCCTTCGACGGCTCGTCGATCAAGGGCTTCCAATCGATCCATGAGTCGGACATGACCTTGCTCCCGGACGTGACGACCGCGCGCGTCGACCCCTTCCGCAAGCGCAAGACGCTCACCTGCAATTTCTTCGTGCACGATCCGCTGACTCTGCAGCCGTACTCGCGCGACCCGCGCAACGTCGCCCGTAAGGCCGAGGAGTACCTGGCCAGCACCGGCATCGCCGACACCTGTTTCTTCGGCGCGGAAGCCGAGTTCTACATCTTCGACAACGTGCAGTTCGAGACCGGCATGACGGGCTCGTTCTACAAGGTCGACTCCGAGGAGGGCTGGTGGAACACCGGCCGCGACGAGCAGCCCAACCTGGGATACAAGGTCCGGACCAAGGGCGGCTACTTCCCCGTCCCGCCGTACGACCACCACGCTGATCTCCGCGAGGACATGACCGCGAACCTGATCAGCATGGGATTCGACATCGAGCGCGGCCACCACGAAGTCGGCGGCGGCCAGGCAGAGATCAACTACAAGTTCAACACCCTGCTGGCCTCCGCGGACGAGGTCATGTTGTTCAAATACATCATCAAGAACACCGCCTGGGCACAGAACAAGACCGTGACCTTCATGCCGAAGCCGCTTTTCGGCGACAACGGCTCGGGGATGCATGCGCACCAGTCACTGTGGGCCGACGGCAAGCCGCTGTTCTATGACGAGGCAGGGTATGGAGGCCTGTCGGACGTCGCGCGGTACTACATCGGCGGCCTGCTGCACCACGCGCCGTCGTTGCTGGCGTTCACCAACCCGACCATCAACTCCTACCACCGGTTGGTCCCCGGCTACGAGGCGCCGGTCAACCTGGTCTACTCGGCGCGCAACCGCTCCGCGTGTATCCGGATCCCGCTGACCGGCACCAACGCCAAGGCCAAGCGACTCGAGTTCCGTTGCCCCGACCCGTCGGCGAACCCGTACCTGGCCTTCGCGGCGATGATGATGGCCGGCCTGGACGGCATCAAGAACAAGATCGAGCCGCCGGCACCGGTCGACAAGGATCTGTACGAACTGCCGCCGGACGAGGCCGCCAACATCCCGCAGGTCCCGGGTTCGCTGGCCGCCGTCATCGACCGGCTGGAGCAGGATCACGACTACCTGCTGGAGGGCGGCGTCTTCACGCCCGACCTGATCGACATGTGGATCAAGCTCAAGCGTGACGAGATCGACGCGCTGCGGCTGCGTCCGCACCCCTACGAATTCGACCTGTACTACGACATCTAGTCACGCGTGGGTGATGCCCACCGCCTAGGTGCCTCAAGCTGCCCCTGACCTGCGAGGACGTCCTCAGACATCTTCCAGCGTCAGGGGCGCTTTTCATTCCTGCGCGACACCGGTGCGGCCCAAGGGGCATCTTCTTCCCGAGAACCCAGGGCCGGTGGCTGCGGCCGGCAAGGCAGCGGCGGTCGCTCGGCGGCACCCATCCACCACCACCACCCTGCCTCCGGGCCAGCGCCTTTCACCGTTGGTGACGGACGTCCTGCTCAGCAGGTCGCCTGAGCTATATGTGGGCCTGGTCTTTCCGAGTGCGAGCCGCTTTCCGGGCACGGTCCGTTCCGCCGGTGTAGGCGACGGCGAGCCTGAACACGGCCCACAGGACACCCGTCACTGCTGTGGCGGTGAGCGCGATACCGAGGTCGGGCTGGAACAGTCTGATGTTGGCCAGCGGTGTGCCGAAAAGGTTCGGCACCAGGTACAGCAGGACCCAGGCTGCGGCAAGCGTGGTGAGGAGCGGGAACCACAGGCTGAACAGGCCGAAGATGCCCGACTTGGCGCGAATGTCGGCACGGCGCCGCCACGCCCAGATCATGCTCAGCGCGTAGACGAACGGGAGGAGCACGAGAGAGAGGAACAGGGCCTTCTGGAACAGGCGCGACCCTTCACCGTCGTAGTCGAGTCCCAACGCCGCGGCGGTGATGCCGTTGCGGAGCTGGGTTGTCTCACCGAACCCGATCCCGCTGCCCGCGTTGACGAGCACGACGACGGCCTTCTTCTCAGAGGGCATCATGGTGGCCAGCGTTTCGTAGCCCGGGCTCGTTCCGGAGTGCCAGACGGTTTCGTTGCCCGAGTCCACGAACCAGCCAAGGCCGTAGAAGGGCGATGCCGCGCTGGCCGGACGCATCATCAGGGACTTGCCTTCTGCGCTCAGCACATCGTCGTGGTCGTTCATCATCGTTTGCAGGTAGCGGGCCAGGTCGTTGGCGCTCGCGACGATCCCCCCTTGCGGTGCCGTTGCGCGCTGCGTGGTGTTCTCGGGGAGAGGCTGCTTGGTGGCGAACCACGGTGTGTGCCCGGTCGCCATGTCGTCGTGGACCTCACCGTCGGCGACGAAGCTGCTTGTCATGCCGATCGGTTCGAGGACGTGTTCTGCGACGTAGGTCTGGTAGTCCTGCCCGCTGACCACCTCGACCACCCGCCCAAGGATCTGGTAGTTCGTGTTCGAGTACTCCCACTCCTCGTCGGGTGCGTGTGCGGGAGGGACCTGTGCAAGCTGGTCGACGCGGCGCGCCAGCTCGTCGGCACCGCCGACGCTGTCTGTGTGGGACGCGTTTCCTTGTCCGGTGGAGTAGCCGCTTGTATGGCTGAGGAGCTGACGGACGGTGATGTCGCCGGCGGCTCGGCCTGAAAGGACGTCGAGATACCGGGACACCTCGGCGTCCAACTGGATCTCGCCTGCCTCGACCAGCTGCATGACCGAGAGTGCGGTGAAGCTTTTGGAGATCGAGCCCGTGAGGAACGGGGTGTCCGGCGTGACTGCCTTCTCGCCGCCGAGCCTGACGACACCTCGCGCACCGGCCGTGGTGATCTCCCCGTCGACCACCACGGCATAGGCCAGACCGGGTGCCCCTGACGCGGGCATCTCCGTGTTGATGACGTCGTCGATCGAGTCGCCCGGTGCGCTCATGGGCAAGGCAAGGCTCAGTCCAAGAGCTGTCAGCGTGAGAAGTGTCCGCACCCGGCCATCCTCTCCAAGCTCATCCGCCCTCCGCATCCGTGCTGGGGTGCCGGCTCGGCCGGCCTCCTCGGCGCGGGGCTCACGACGGACGCCCGACCGAGGCCATGCTGTTCTCGCCGGCGCTGTTCTCGCTGACCTGGTCGAGGGGTGTGGTGGGGGCCGGGCGTCGGCCGGTGGCCACGAGCAGCAGCCAGACGGCGAAGCTCATCTCGCCGATCAGCGACGGCACCGCGACGAGGGCGAGGAAGAGGTCGGCGAAGGCTTCGTAGTCGGCCAGCAGCAGGTGGGCGACGGTGTCGAGGACGTACGCGGCTCCGGCGGCCAGGAGCAGCCAGGCGATCCACTTCGGGCCGCGGGCCTTGAGCATCAGCACGCCCAGCACGACGAGGTGGGCGCCGAAGGCGGCGAGACCGGCGACCCAGGTGAAGTCGAAGGTCTGCAGGGCCAGCAGGACGGCGGCGTCGTTGGCTTCGCCGAGGGCGTCGGGGGCTCCGGTCAGCCAGAGTGCGGCGTAGAGGAAGCCGAGCGCGGCGCCGAGCACGACGGTGTAGGTCAGCCGGAACCAGGCCGAGAGCAGCGACAGGTCGCGATGGACCGGACGGAACAGCACCCACAGTGCCCAGGCGACGACCACGTCGATCACGAAGATGCCGAGGAAGGCGACGGCGCCGAGGCGGAACGAGGTCTCGGACTCTTGGAGTGCGGCCGCGGTGCCGGCGGCGTCGCCCGGCTGGAGGACTGGGCTGAGCGCGAGGAAGTTGGCGAAGATGCCGAGGACGAAGAGGGCGAGGTAGCCGCCCGCCGCCCAGCCGGCGGCGGTGCGGGAGGCGGTTCTGGTCGTGCTGGCAGTGGTGGTGGCAGTCATCGGTTGACTCCTCCTGTCGGGTATCGGGTGTGCGGGTCAGACGGTGACGGCGACCTTGCCGCGGGCGTGTCCGCTCGCGACGTGGTCGATCGCCTTGGCCGCCTCGTGCAGCGCGTAGGTGCGTTCGAGCGCCGGTCGCACACGGCCCTGGTCGACCAGTTGGGCCAAGGTGTGCAGGTCGTCGGAGTTCTCCTTGCTCAGCAGGGCGGTGAGCCGCTGGCTCACCAGCGGTGTGAGCGCGAGCGCGGCGAGCTGGCGGTGGGTGCCGCCCAGCCAGCGGCCGCCACCCTCACCGCCGACGATGACGAGGGTGCCGGTGTCGGTCAGGAGCCGGCGAAGCTGACGGATCGGACGGAGACCGGCGATATCGAGGACGACGTCGTAGCGGGTGCCGTCGTCGAGGTTCTCGCGGGTGTAGTCGATGACCCGGGTGGCGCCGAGGGAGCGCACCAGGTCGGCCTTGCCGCCGCTGGCCACGCCGGTGACCTCCGCACCGTGCGCCGTCGCGATCTGGACCGCGTAGGACCCGACACCGCCGGAGGCGCCGATGATCAGCACCCGGTCTCCGGCGCCGATCCGGCCGGCGTCGCGGACCGCCTGGAGTGCGGTGAGCCCCGAGACCGGCAGCGTTGCGGCCTCCTCGAAAGAGAGCCCGGCCGGCTTGCGCGCCACCCGGCCTGCAGGCACCACAGCCAGCTCGGCGAATGACCCGTCGGCGGTGCCGATCACCTCATCCCCGACGGCCACGTGGGTGACCTCCGATCCGACCTCGGCGACGATGCCGGACACATCGCGACCCGGAACGGGGTGCTTGGGGCGGCGGAGCCCGAAGGCCAGGCGAACGGCGTAGGGGTGCCCGGCCATCAGGTGCCAGGTGCCGCGATCCACCCCGGCCGCTCGGACGCGGACGACCACGTCGTTCGGACCGGGGGTCGGGTTCGGCGCCTCGGTCAGGGTGAGTTGCTCGGTGCCGCCGTAGCGGTGTTGGTGGATGGCTAGCATGACGCTCCTTTGTGTACGCTGTATGTTATTGGGACCACCGTAAACGTACGGCGTATGTTTTGTCAACGGCCGGAGTCCGCCGGTCAGGAAGGAGACGCCGAATGGCAGGCAGGCCACCCTCGGGCGCGCAGCGGCTCACCCGCGCGGGAATCGTCACGGCGGCCGTTGAGCTGGCCGACGCCCAGGACCTCGCGGCGTTGTCCATGCGCTCGGTGGCGCAGCGGCTCGGCGTGACGCCGATGTCGCTGTACAACCACGTCGCCAACAAGGAGGAGCTGCTCGACGGCATGGTCGACGCCGTGTTCGCCGAGTTCTACGCCCCCGTGCCCGGAGCCGAGTGGCGCAGCGAGCTGCGGCGGCGCGCGGTGACCGCCCGCGAGGCTCTCAAGCGGCACCCGTGGGCCGTCGGACTGATGGACTCCCGCCGCAACGCCGGCTACGAGACGCTGCTCCACCACGACGCAGTGATCGGCTGCCTGCGCGAGGCGGGCTTCTCACTGACCCTGACCGGGCACGCCTTCGCCGTCCTCGACGCCCACCTGTACGGCTTCCTGGTCCAGGAAGTGAGCATGCCGTTCGAGCCCGGCCAAGACCTCGCCGACCTCGGGAACCAGATGATGGCTGCACTGCCTGCGGGCCAGCTGCCGTACTTCCGCGAGTTCACCCTCGAGCACGCGCTCCAGCCCGGCTACGACTTCGGCGACGAGTTCGAGGTCGGCCTCGACCTCATCCTCGACGGCCTCGCCCAGCAACTCGCTTTGGCCGAACGCGGCCTTGCGTCCTGATCGGCGGTGCCGTTCAAAGATGCTGCGTGGTCACGACGCGGCGCGATGGCCGGCGCTGGTCTACCGGACCGACCATCCTCCAGGTGTTGTCCGACGTGCCGGTTTCAAGATCACTCTTCGTGCAGCTGATTTCGCAGCACATGTACCGAGGCAGTCATGATCGGTCATCAGCGATCCGCTGAGGCAGGGGCATTGGTGATGGCCTGGCGGGGTACTCAACGATGTCGATTGATCCAGTCGACAGTTGTTGCGAGCACCGCTGTGTCGATGGGTTGGCGCACCTCTTTGCCGGGACGAGGCGAAGGTTGCGAGCAGTCACGCAGTCACGGCCGGGGCAATCAGGGCATTGCCCTGGGCAGCGGACCGACAGCGCGGCCCAGCAGGTCCGGGTCGGCGTTCGAGCAGCCACGGGCCCCGGCGTTGCGGCGCATGCGCCAATCAGTGACCCTCTGGAACCGGGACTCTCGGCGGACTTCAAGATTCTGGGTCCGCCCGCGCTGTTGTCGACTTCATCTCAGTCACTTCGGACAAGGCGCCATCACCGCCGCGGAGGCCGTCACGGAATAGGCGTCTGTTGATAGAGGCTGAGCCGCCAACCATCATCTTGCCGGCGGTAGACGCTGGACATCACGGCAACGAAAGCGGGCTGCTCTCCATCGCGTCGTGCCGTACCGACGTACACCAGACAAGCACTGTCGGAGCCGTTGCGGATCACCCGCTCGTTGCTGATCTCGTAACTGCTCCACGGCGGCGCCTGTCCGAGCGACTCGACGACCGCGATTCGATCCATGACCATGCCATTGGCCAACACCATCACCGCATCGTCTGTCATCAGGCCGCCGTAGAAGTCCCCGCCTGTGCCGTGGCAGAGAGACTCCCAGCCACGAGTCTCGAGGTCGAGGAGCGTCTTCTTCAAGCTGTCTTCACTCACGCCCCGGATGCTAGCTGCGGAAACCTGGGACACACGAGCAGTTATCGCGGTCCAGCAGAGCGCGGGACTCACCGTTGGCTTTGTTGCGCTTGACCGGGCGCCCCGGCGACACGCCACGGATGACGAAGAAGACGGTTCTTGGCGCTGAAGGGTGGAGGACTTGATCTACAGCGTCCCACCTGCCACGACGATCCGACGCCGAACCGCCCGGGTGTCAGGCCGCCATTGGCGCGAGCTTGAGGCGTGCTGCACCGGCGCCCGTTGTCCGTGGCTCAGGCACTTCACGGGCCGAGCAGTGCCGGTAACAATGCCTCGGCGACCTGCTCGGGGCGCTCCTCGTGCGAGAACAGGCCCGCCCCTTCGACAACCGCCAACCGGGCGTCGGGGAAGGTCGTCACCATCTGTTCGGCCTCGGCCAGCGGAAAGAACGGATCCCGGTCGCCCCAAACAAGCTGCACGGGAACGCCGATCCGGCGGTGCACCTGGGCCAGTTCGGTCACGTGACGCGTTTGGAAGCTGCGAAGAGTCCTGATCGCGGCGTCGCGGCGAGCCGGAATGGTGTGCAGCGGCTCGAGGAAGAACTCGTCGAATTCGCCATCGAGCAGATCTGCGTCGGCGAACGCAGCGCCCAGCACGAAGCTGTTGCGACGCAGGCGTCGCTGGCCGGCCGCCCATCCGAGTGCCGCAGCCGCGCCCGGCACGTACCGCAGACCCAGGAACATCTTGAACCGCCAGTTCAGCCCCGCAGGCTGCTCGGTGTTGATCAAGCCCATGGCACGCACGCGTGGGTCCCCGGCCACTGCGTGCCGGGCGATCATGCCGCCGCTGTCGTGCCCCACCACGGCAACATCGTCCAGCGTGAGCAGGTTCAACAGGCGGCCGACCGTCCTGATGTGCTGAGCGATGGTCACCGGCGTTCCGGCATCGAACCGGCTGGAGCCGGCGCCGGGCAGATCCACCAGGTGACAGGTGACGTGCTCGGCGAGGTGAGGCAACAGCAACCGGAACGTCGCGCTGCTGACCGGCCACCCGTGGACGAACAAGACGTCCGGACCGGTACCGATCCGCCGGTAGGCCACCTCTCCGGCGCCCACGTCAACAAATCGGTCCGGCGTGCGCCGGAACAGCTCTGCGGCCTCCGAACGGGACAGTGCAGTCGTCACGAGCTCTCCTTCTGTACCGGCGCCGCTGCGCACCGGTGTGATCGGCGGGGCGTCGCGCCCGCACGCGGGTTTGTAGTGGTCACTTCAAAACCGTAGTTGCAGTGGTCACTACAATCAAGACCCGATGGGACACAAACACACGAAAGACGAGCTGCTCGGCCACGCGCTGAATGAGGTCTTCGAGCACGGTCTGAGCACGCTGACCTTTGGCCGGCTGGCTAAGCGAGTTGGCGTCAGCGACCGGATCGTCGTCTATTACTTCCCGACCAAGGACGTCCTGATCACCGAGGTGCTGCTGGCCGTCGGTGTGCGACTGCAGCAGGTCCTCGCCGCTGCATTCACCGGTCCCACCTCCGATCACCTGGGTTTGGCCAGAGCCGCTTGGCCGATCCTCAGCCGTGACGAGGTCGACCCGCTGTTTGCCGTGTTCTTCGAGGCCAATGGCCTGGCCGCGGCCGGGCGCGCGCCGTACTCTGCCGTACTCGCCGAACTGATCGAAGCGTGGATCGCCTGGCTCAGCCCACTTTTCAGCGGAACACCCGATCAGCAGCGCGCACAGGCGGAGGCGACCGTGGCGTTGGTGGACGGTCTGCTGCTGATGCGTCAGCTGGCCGGTCCCGAGGCCGCGGATCGGGCGGCCAGGACGCTGGGCGTTGCCTGATCGGGTCTCGACCACCGCAGCACACGAAACAAGCGACGTCTTGGCCGCTGCTCGGTGGGAAGATCAACTCGGTGGGGTCGGCGGATTGGGCGTGGTTGGCGAAGCCTGCCTGCTTCGAGTCCGCCGTCGGCGGTCTGCGTAGGCTGCCGGGATCTGGCCCGCCGACCGCAGAGCCCGACCCACCGCAGAGCCCGACCCACCGCAGAGCCCGACCCACCGCAGAGAGCACGGTGCCGCCCATGCCGTATTTCGCCGTGCAATACAGCTACGCCGACGAGCCGGAGAAGGTCACCGAGCACCGCCCCGCACACCGTGCATTCCTGCGCCGCCTTCTCGACGAGGGCACCCTGCTCGCCGCGGGTGCGTACACCGACCAGCCTGCCGGCGCCCTGCTGTTGTTGCGCGCCGACAACGCGGAGGCGGTCGGCGCGGTCCTGGACGCCGATCCGTTCCGGGCGCATGACCTGATCACCGACCGAACCGTCCGGGCGTGGAGCGCCGCGATCGGGCCCTGGGCGGGCTGAGCATCACGGCGGAGGTACCGCAGTTGCACCGACGGTGACCGACGTCCACGATCCGGTGGCCCGCGTATCACCGGGGTATTTGTCCGCTCTTCGGTTGTACCCTGGATTCGCCTCGTGATGCGGTGGCACCTTGTTGATCGGACCGGACATGGCCGTTTCGTGCGCTGACCGGCTGCTCGCAGCCGTGACTGCGTGGTGCCCGAAATGACCGCGCCACAGCCCCCTGTCGGAACGCTTCCGGCGCCAAACATCAACGCCGCCAACGGCAACCCGCCGAACGGCAACCCGCCGGCGCCGGCCACCAATGGATACACCGGCATTGAACAGGGCGCTCCGCTGACGGCGGTCGACAGCGACGGCGACGGGCTCACCGACGACTTCGAGAAACTGGCGGGGACGAACGCTGCGGCCGCGGACTCGGACGCGGACGGGTTGACCGATGGTTACGAGGCGTTGCGCAGCCACACCGACCCGCTGGCAGCCGACACCGACCACGACGGGATCTCGGACGCAGCCGAGATAGCGGCCGGGAGCGACGCCGGGACGATCCCAGGCATCGGCGGTGTGTCCGGGCTCGGCGAGCATGCGGTCAACGTGCGGACCGGCGTGCTCGACACCGACCACGACGGGCTGACCGACCCCTACGAGATGCAGATCGGCAGCAATCCGGCCGTCGCAGATACCGATCTCGACGGCCTCGCCGACAACCTCGAGGTCACCCTCGGGAGCTCCCCCACGCTGCTCGACACCGACCACGACGGACTCACCGACGGAATGGAGGTCCAGTTCGGCACCGACCCGACGGTGATGGACGCCGGCACCGGGCCTGCGCCGATACCCGTTGCAGCACCGGTCATGACGGCTCCTGTGACGGCCGCACCGACCACCCCGGTGCAGGGGCATGTCGGCGGCAGCGGCAACGTCCAACACATGCTGGACGCGGCGCTGGCCCAGGTCGGTGACCAGTATGTATTCGGTGCCGAGGTCGACGTCAACGACCCGAACCCACAGACCTGGGACTGCGCCGAGCTGACCAAGTGGGCCGCCCACCAGGCGGGCGCGGACATCCCCGGAAGCTCGTTCGAGCAGTACCTCGACCTGAAGTCGAAGGGACTGCTCATCCCGATCGAACAGGCCGAGCACACACCCGGTGCACTGGTATTCCACTTCTCCAGCGAGCCGACGGAGGGTGGCGGCCGCCCGGACGAGGCGCACGTCGCGCTCAGCCTGGGTGACGGCCGGACGGTGGAGGCGCAGAGCGAGGAAGTCGGCGTCATCACCGACGACAACATCGGCGGCCGCTTCGAATACGCGGCGCTCCTGCCCGGCGTCGACTACGGCACTGCAAACACCCCGTCCGCATTGGAGATCCCCACCGCTGCAGCGGTTCCCGCGATGGGCGGCACACCCGATGCCACCGGATTGACCCAGGACATGGTCATCTACGGCATCAAGATGCAGGAATCGCGCGGCGATTATCACGCCGACAATCCGACGAGCACGGCGTCCGGTGCCTACCAATACATCGATGGGACCTGGGACAACTACGGCGGTTATGCACATGCCGGTGACGCGCCGCCCGAGGTTCAGGACGCCAAGATGCGCGCCGACACCCAGGCCGCCTACGAGCGTCTGGGTGACTGGGAACGGGTGATCGCCTCACACTTCGCCGGCGAGGACGGGCAGGAAGGCCCCAAGAGCGACTGGAACAAGGTCCCCGGTTACGACTACAACCAGAACCCGTCGATCCGGGAGTACGTCGACGGCGTCGAGGGTCACATCCGGGAGGCCGACCCGTCGTTGTTCTCCCAGCCCGTGCCCGGGTTACCGGCCGCCGCGGCAGCGATGCCGACCGCAGCCGCCATCGCCGACCCCAACGAAGCGGCCCAGCACTTCGTCCAGGCGGCCCTCTCCCAGCGTGGCGACCATTACCAGTTCGGCGCGGAAGCTGACCTCAACAATGCGAACCCGACCGCCTTCGACCGGTCGGAGCTGACCCAGTGGGCGGCCCATCAGGCCGGTATCGAAATACCGGACGGGTCAGCTGCCCAGTACCTCGACCTGAAGGCCAAGGGTCTGCTGATCCCGGTGGACCAGGCGACGCACACCCCTGGGGCGCTGCTCTTCAGCTTCTCGAGCGAGCCGACGGCCGGTGGCGATCGACCGGCGGTTGCGCACGTCGCCATCAGCCAGGGCAACGGCCTGACCGTCGAAGCCGACGACGTGCAAGGCGTCACCGCGATGGACGTCGGATCCCGGTTCCAGTACGCCGCGGTGCTGCCGGGAATGCAAATAGCGCCAACAGGTGTCGCGCCCGGGATGGGTTCGACGGCCGCAGTGCCGCCGGTCACCGGCAGTCAGCCGAGCACGATTCCCTTCGTGCCCGCACCGACGGCAGGCGATCCCGCGGCCACGGGTGTCCCGACGCCCGTCTCGGCGTCCGTCCCGACCTCCGCCGGTGGGGAGACGACTCCTGCTCCCGGCGCGACCGGTCACCCCGGCGCCGATCCTGCCGCCGTGCATTCACCGCTGCCGGCGACCAGCGGTCTGGACCCGGCGGCACAGCCGACCGGCGGACCGAACTTCCAGATCGATCCCGGCATGGACATCAGCGATCCGGCGATGGACGCCGACAACGACGGTCTGACGAATCAGTTCGAAGCGATGATCGGCAGCAACCCGACCGTCGCGGACACCGACATGGACGGCCTGGCAGACGGTTTCGAGGCGAGTATCGGCAGCGACGCACTGCGGATGGACACTGATCTGGACGGGTTCACCGACGGCATGGAAGTCCAGTACGGGACCAACCCACTTGGAAACTCCGCCGGCTCGACCACCGGGCATCCCCTCGGCACACCAATGGATCCGGACCTGGATGTGTCCGACCCCGGCGGCAGCCACCTCGACGCCGTCACCGGGCTGGACGTCCACTAGCGATGACGATGACAGGTGCGCCGGTCGTACTGACCGAGAAACTCCGCAAGCCGGAGCCTGCGGGCCTGTCCCGACGCCGGCTGGAGGACCGGCTGCTGAACGACACGCGCAGCAGGCTGCACCTTGTCGTGGCGCCGCCCGGGTCAGGGAAGACCACCCTGCTGGCAGCGGTCGCGGCCGCCACCAGCTCACCGGTGGCCTGGTACCGGGTCACCGCCGATGACGCCGCCGAGCCTGCATTGGTGGCACATCTGGGGCGCGCGCTGGACGAGGCGCTGCAGATCGGCCACGCGGCGGCAACCATGAGCGATCTGCTGGAGGCACTGGAGGCATGGCCGGGGGCGTCTGCCGTGCTCATCCTCGACGATTTGCACGAGGTCGCGGGATCCCGGGCCGAGCGGGCGCTGGAACAATTCATCGAATTGCGTCCGCACGGCCTGCGGGTGTTGGTCGGCTCCCGCCGGCAGCCGGAGATCAACATCCCGCGCTTGCGGGTATCCGGGTTGCTTCAAGAGATCTCCAGCGAGGATCTGCGTTTCCGGTCGTGGGAGGTGGAGGAGCTCTTCCAGGCGGTGTTCCACGAACCGCTGTCCCCCGAGTCCGCCGCGGCTCTGACCAGGCGCACCGGAGGCTGGGCGGCCGGGTTGCAGTTGTTCCACCTGGCGACTGCCGGTCGCAGCGCGGTCGACCGGCAGCGCGCCGTCGATGATCTCGGCGGGCGGTCGAAGCTCGTGCGTTCCTACCTGGCCCGCAATGTGCTCGCCGAGTTACCCGAGGATCGACGACAGTTCCTGCTGCGGACCTGCACGCTCGGGTCACTGACAGGCGAATTGTGTGACGCGCTTCTCGAAACCACCGGCAGCCGCAAGGTTCTCGATGAGCTGGAACAGCAACAGCTGTTCACCTCCTCCGAGGACGATGGCGAGACCTTCCGTTATCACCAGGTGCTCCGCACCCATCTCGAATGGGCCCTGGTGCAGGAATACGGGGCCGCCGGAGCCCGGCAGTGGTACAGCCGCAGCGGCGCCCTGCTCGAATCCATCGGTGACGACCGGGGCGCCGTTCATGCCCACGCCCGTGCTGAGGACTGGGGGGCGGTCGCCCGGTTGCTCCAGGTCCGCGGCGGGTCCGGCGGCGACCCTGCTGCCGGGGCGGACCTGCTGTTGCCGGCGTCCGTCGTCGAGCATGATCCCTGGTTGTCGCTCGCAGAAGCCCGCCGACGGGTGCGGGAGGGATCGCTGGCCGCCGCCGTGGACGCCTTCCGACGGGCCGAGAACCTGCTGGACGAGCCGGATTTCCGCGACATCTGCCGACGCGAGCGTGCGGTGGCCGCCTTATGGGGGAAGGGCCGCGGCGGCAGCCCGTCCTGGGACCGCGAAGCGGACCATTGGTCGGTGCAGCTCCGGGCGGCGACCTCGCACGCCCCGCGAGTGGTCGCGGCGCCGGGCCGGGCCCTCCCCCGGCAGATGGGCCGACGGCCGCCACTCACCGGTGCCGACCGCCTGGGACAGGGACTGACTGCCCTGGTGATCGGCGACTTCACGGCTGCCGCAGAGCTTTTGAGGTCCGTCCACGACGAACCTGCGGCAGACACCGTCCACCGGCTGATCGCCCAGCTCGCCGTGGCTGTGCTCGACATCGTCACCTCGAGCGGTGACGACCCGTCGGGCCAGCTGGGACGGATCGCCTTGGACGCGGAACTGGCGGGGCTCCCCTGGGTCGCCCGGCTGGCCCGCGGCCTGGAGGATGCCGCGCTGCTGGCACTGGGATCGGCACCCTGGCGGATGCGCTCGTGCCTGGACCTGCTGGCCGAGTGCGATCGCACCGGTGACGATTGGGGTGCAGCACTTCTGCGGCTGGCCACCGCCATCGGCGGGCGGATCGCCGGTGCCGACGTCGGCGAAAGTGAATTCGCCGACGCAGCAAGGCGTTTCCGCAATCTCGATGCTCCGGTTCTGGTGTCATGGGCCGAAGCCCTGCAGGCCGTCGCCGTGGTCGCGTCCGGATCGACACGAGGACCGATATTCGCTGCCGAGGTCGCCCGGCAGGCACAGGCGGTGCGGCTGTCCGGACCGGCAGCGTTGGCGCTGGCTGCCGGTGCATCGGGCAACCCGGAGTCGGCAGGAGCTGGACCGGCGGGCCTGGCGGGGTCGGTGCCATCTGCGCCGTCGGTCACGGCCGAGCACGGCGTCCGGCCGCACCCGGCCGCGGACTCCACCGGGACCGCGGCCGACATGCAGACCATTCGCCGCATCGCGCAGGCGATGCTGGCAGTTCGCGACACCCAGAGCGGTGACCGGGCGGACGTCACCGCCAACCGGACGGTGACCACCGCACCACCGAGCAGCTCGTCGTCGGCTGCCCACCCGGACCGTGGGATGGCCGAGGCCGAAACCCTTTCCCCTGAGAAAGGGCACGTCCATTCCGGACCCGTCGACGGGGGGCCGAGCAAACACATGCCCAACGATGCTGCTCCCAACGATGCTGCTCCCGGCGATGCAGCTCCCGGCGATGCGGCACTGGGCGATGCGGCACTGGGTGATGCCGAACCCGGCGATGCGGAACCCGGCGATGCGGATCTGCGGCACTGGGCAATGCGGCGCTGGGCAATGCCGCACCCAGCGATGCGGTGCAGACAGACCTGCACACCGAGTGCCGGCACACCGACTGCCGTCACACCGAGCGCCGGGACACCGGCCGATGGGGACCTTCACACCCCGGTCCTGCGCATCACCTGTTTCGGCAGCTTCGAGATCGAGGTCGACGGCCGGCCCGTCAACCTGGCGGTCCTCCGACCGCGCGCACGAGCGTTGCTGAGGCTGCTCTGCCTGAGCCCGCACCGCGACGTCCACCGCGAGTATCTGGTCGACGCGTTGTGGCCGGGCACCGATCTCGCCGTCGGCACCCGCAGGCTGCAAGTGGCGATGTCGAGCGTGCGGCAGGTGCTGGAACACGCGGGCCTGCGCGGTTCGGACGTGCTCGCCCGGCAGGGTGACGCTTATCGGCTGGCGCCGCCGCCGGGCAGCGTCATCGACGTGCAGGCCTTTGAAGTCGCCCTCCAGGAGGGCAACGCCGCCGCGGCACGCGGGGACGCCGACCAGGCGATGACGTGCAGGGCGGCGGCACTGACCCATTACCGCGGCGATGCACTGCCCGAGGACGGCCCCGCCGAGTACGTGGTGGCGGAGCGGGAACGGCTCCGGCTGGCCGCGGCCGCAGCAGCCGCCGCCCTGGCCCAGGACTGCCGCACGCTCGGCCACCCACGGCAGGCTCTGGCGGCCGCACGACGGTCGGTGCAGCTCGATCCGTATCAGGACCTCGGCTGGCGCCTGCTGATCCAGTTGCACGAGGAATCCGGCGACAACAGCGCGGCCGCGCTTGCCCGCCGCGATCACGCCCGGGTGCAGGCGGAACTCGAACTCGTCACCGGCTGAGCCGTTCGCTCGGGAGAGCCCGACCGGCTCCCGGTCACCCCGGCGGGGGTCGTCGGACCGCCGGCGTCGACGAGTTGCGTCGACCTGCCGCGAGATCCCGTGCCGAAACTGCACCGCAGGTCCACGCAACTCACCGCTCATGGGCACACCCGGCCCCGCGGAACGAGCCGATCGTCACAGCTCGCGACTGAAAAGGTTCGAATGCCGGAAACGGGTAACTGTGCGTCAGGAACCAATCGGGGGGGTTCACGCGCTCGCGCGGGCGAGCCGTTCCCGGCCGCAATGAACCATCAGCTGCTGACATGCCCCGGCCGGAGGAAGGCCGGGCAGCGTCATGACGAGGAGTTCGAGCATGACCACATCTTCGAATGGACCGGTGGGCAGTACCCCGGTCACCCGGGCCGGCGCGTCACCTGATGCGGAAGCAGTGCATCCGAGCACGGCTTCACGGGCGTCCGATCAACGCGACGCCGAGCACCCCGGCACCCCGCACTCGCCCCGGCCGAGCGCGCCGAGCGGTGCGGTCAGCGGCGTCATCACCGAGGCACCCGCTGCGCTCGCCGCACCAGTCACCGACGACACCGTGACACCCGGTATGCGGATAGCCGCCGCCTGGTCGTGGCGCTTCGTCGTGGTGGTCGCAGCGCTCGCAGTCATCTTCTACGCGTTGAGCTATCTGTCGGAGATCGCCATTCCGGTGACGGTGGCGCTGCTGCTGTGCGCGCTGCTCAACCCGGCGAAACGGTTCCTGATCGCCCGCGGCTGGAAACCGGGCCTGTCGTCCACCGTGGTGTTCGTCGGCGGCCTGCTGGTCGTTGCCGGGGTGATCACGCTGGTCATCGAGCAGTTCGCCGCCGGCTCCGCCGATCTCGCGGACCGGACAACAGCCGGCCTGGACCAGGTCCAGAATTGGCTGGTCACAGGTCCTTTCAAGGTCTCGCAGGATCAGATCGACTCGGTGGTGACGTCCATCAAGCAGGCCGTGCTGGACAACAGGGAGGCCGTCACCTCGGGCGCGGTCAGCACCGCGACGTCCGTCGGGCGGGTCGTGACGGGTCTGGTGCTCGTCATGTTCATCCTGTTCTTCTTCCTGCGGGACGGGAAGAAGATCTGGGATTGGCTGGTCGGGTTGGCGCCGCGCCGAGCCCGCCCGCGGATCCACGGTGCCGCCGATCGGGCCTGGACGACCCTGGGCGGGTACGTCCGGGCAACCGTACTGGTGGCATTCGTCGACGCGATCGGCATCGGGCTCGGCTTGGTGATCCTCGGTGTGCCGCTGGCCCTTCCGCTGACCGCGTTCATTTTCCTCGCTGCGTTCATCCCGATCATCGGCGCGTTCCTGAGCGGGGTGGTGGCTGTTCTCGTCGCGCTCGTCACGCTCGGCTGGGTGAAGGCGCTGATCGTGCTGGTCATCGTCATCGCGGTGCAGCAGCTGGAAGCCCATGTGCTGCAGCCGGTGCTGATGGGTCGCGCCGTGCACGTCCACCCGCTCGCGGTGGCACTGTCCATCACGGCCGGGGTGATCATCGCCGGCATTGCCGGTGCACTGCTGGCCGTGCCGATCGCCGCCTGTCTGAACGCTGCGGTGAAGTACCTCAGCGGTAACGACGGATCTGGGCCCGCGCAACCGGTCGACGTCAAGGATCCGGTCCCCGAGCACTGAGCGGGCGGGTCGACGGCAGACTGTTTGCGGGCATGGGTGCGGCCGGGGCCTATCGCGCCGAAGGTGCCCACGGCCAACAACACGCCCGCGTCCGGCGAAGGTCGATCTGCAGATCAGCCGCGCCGCGGCGTGCTGCCCGGTGCGGACCGTACGGCGCGCACGACCCAGTCGATCTCCATGACACCGCTGTTGCTGACCGGGCTGCGGGACCCGAGCGTCGCCAGCGCGGCCTCACCGCAGACGATGTCGACCGCGGTGTTCAACGGCCAGCGATTGGACAGGTCATGGCCCTTCACCTTGGTGAAGGTCAGCGGCGCCGTCCGGGCGTCGATCAGCCGGTGCAGTTCGCGGATGATCGCCAGATTCGACACGGTCTTGCGTTGGCTGTTGACGTAGTTGTTGCGCTGCCAGCCCTTCTTCCAGCTGGTGGCGCAACCGATGGCGTACGACGAGTCGCACTGGATCTCCACGGCGACGTCGGGGTGATGCGACAGTGCCAGCACCACGGCCTGCAATTCACCGATCTGGTTGGTGCCCTCCGGGCAGCCGGCGGAGGCCCAGACACCGTCGCTGCGCACGTAGGCCCAACCGGTGGCCCCGCCCGGGTTGCGCAGGCACGAGCCGTCGGTGGCCATCAGGACGGGCGCCGCACCGTCGGGGTCCGCGGATCCACCGGGCGCTCCCGCCGGCCGCGCCGGGCCTGCGCTGGGGTCTTGACTGTGTGACACAGCCTGCACCTCAACCGATGTGGCAGACGCGTCGAGCCTGCCCGGGTCGTCGTGCAGGTCGAAAAGTCCGGGGCCGTCGATCAGGGCGGGGTTGTGCATACCGTCAGCCTGCCCCATCTCCGGCTGCCGATCGCTCATGCAGCGCCGACGACCTCCACCCGATGCGGCACGTGTGCCGGCTTGATCATCGCGACCAGCGCCTCCAGGCGACGGACGTCGAAGGTCTCCGGGTCCGCGACCTGCAACCGCACCAGCAGATCACCCCGCTCGGACCCGGGCAGGCTCGAACCGGCATCGATCGACCAGGCCGCCCCGCCCGACTCGAGGATCTCCGGTGCGGTTTCGAACAGCGCCCGTACCGCCGACCGGACGCCCCGGGCAGTCCCCCGCCACTGCAGCAATTCGACGCCCACCTGGACGAGTTCCCGTTGACGCTCAGCGCTCTGGTGGCCATCCAGCACGATGCCCATCCATCCCGCCAACCAGCCCAGCATGTCGTCCGGAGCGGTCGCCGGGTCCAGGTAGGCGGGTAGCGAATCGAGGGTGGCAACGACCGGCGCGAGCACCTCGTCGAGTCCCGCGCACAACTGCTGGGCGAAGAGGTCCTGCTGGTACAGGGACGGCAGCGTGCCGCCGAGCGGGTGCGGGGAGGCCAGACCCGGCAGCAGGCCTCTCACGGTGCGCCCCCTGAGCACCGTGCCGGAACCTGAAGAATCATGGCCGGACCCTGACCTGATGCTCGTAGGAGAAAACCAGCGCCGTCGGTGCCAGTGGCAGCCGCTGCACCGCCGACCCGCGTCGGCCGGTCGCGGGGTCGGCAGGGAACAACTGAACGCTGACCTCCTCGGCCATGTCGACGCCCGGGATGCGGGCCAGTGCCGCGTTCACCTCGTGGGCCTGAACCGAGCGGCCGAGCGGCCACCCCGTGCCCTCCGGGCCACCGACCAGCGGGTCGAACAGCCGGTACACCGCGGACAGCACCTCCTTGCGGACGTCCTCGGCGCGGTAGCGCGGCCGGGCGCGGACGCTGATCACGGCCGTCAGCCATTGGTACTCGGGCGGCTCGATGACCATCCTCGTGCCCACCAGGCGCCGCTCGTCGAGGTACGCGCTGATCCTGGTCAGCGATTCCGGCAACGGGATGAGGTCCTCCCGACGGGTCCGGCCGACCTCGTCACCGGCGACGTAGGGAACCAGCAGCACCCGCACCCCGCCGCCGTCGACGCCGATGCAGTGCACCCGGGCGATCTCCGGTGCGACCTGCTTGGTCAGCTCGACGAAGTCCTCGGCCGTGACGGCACGGCCACGCGAGCGCAGCACCAGCGGCCCGCGCAGCTTGGCGTCCTCGATGTCCTCCGCCCGCGCCCCGCCCACCGCCGGCGTCCGGTTCTCCACCCTCGCGACGTACGGAACGCTGGTCTTGAGCACCCGCACCTGACCCGTCGCCACGTTGCCCCGGACGCCGCCGCCCGTCCGATACACCGTCAACCGAAGATGCGCGCCCTTGGGCGGGGTGGCGCCGTACTGCCGCAGCGACCCGTCCCCCTGCCTGATCGCGGGTCCGAACTGCACCTCACCGGCAAACGCGTCGACATGGAAGACGGTGTTGTCCGAGCTCGACTCGGCGAAGTGCTCGACGGGCATCCAATCGGTGACGCCCGTCTCGTCCACCACCTGCAGGACGCCCGGCTCCTCCCACGGCACCACGGGCCTGCGCTGCAACAGGAATCGCTGCGCCGGGGTGCCGTCGGACACCCCGAGGTCCTCGTTGCGGATCACCTCGGCGTGCACCATCCGGGCCGTGCCGCCGATGGTGAAGGCGCTGATCCCCAGGATTCGCGGTGATGCCGTGTAGGTGGGTTGCCCGTCCTCCGGAACCAGCAGCCGGCACCGCAGCCAGCCCGCTCGATTCCTTGCCAGGATGGAGGTCTCGTGGTTCTCCGGCACGTGCAGGATGACGTCACCGGCCTTGTTCATCCCGCCGGTGTCGTCCTTCTCCAGATCACAGGCGGTCCAGCCGGTGCCCGTCCAGGCCTCCCAGATCAGCGGCGGCCAGTCCGGCCGGACACCGACACCTCTGACCCGGCAATCCATTCGCAGCACCACCGCGCAGGACGGCACCGCATTGGACAGGCCGACCAGCAGCGCATCTCCGGGTTGCGGGGACCGCTGGAAGCACTCGAATTCGCCACCGGCGCGCAGTGCCGTGCTGTGATCGACGACCTCACCACCGGCCGCCATGGCGCCCGCCCGGGCGAAGGAGCACGGCACGATGTCGAGGTCCTTGATCGTCGAAAAGACCACCGGATCCTCGACATCGGTTCGGGGGGTGGCCACCTCGGTCTCCGACCGCACCACCACGGTCTGCGGTTGCGGGGCCGACAGCCAGAACGTCACCTTTCCGCGGGCGGCGGCGGGCGGCCGCAATTCCACGCCGATCAGTTCCAGGAACTTGATGTAATTCCGGTCAGGGACCCGGTTCAGCCGATAGATCAGCTGATCGACCATCTGCGCGAATGCCTCGATCAGCGTCACCCCGGGATCGGACACGTTGTGGTCGGTCCACTCCGGGCAGCGCTGCTGCACCAGTCTCTTGGCGTCGTCGACGAGATCCTGGAAGCGGCGGTCGTCGAGGTTGGGGGCGGGCAACACCATGATCAACCACTCCGATCGGCGATGGCGAGTTCCAGCGGATTGACCGCCGCGACGGCGGAAGCCGCACCAGGCTCCTCCGGTATCACGTAAAACGGGAAGACCAGATTGCGCGGGTCGTTGACACCCCGGATCGAATAATGGATGTCGATGTACAGCGTGCCCGCTGCCGCTGCGGCGAAGCTGACCAGCACGTCCTGCACGTCGATCCGGGGCTCCCACTGCTCCAGCGCATACCGGACGTCGTGCGCGATGGCACCCGCGGTGGCGGCGTTGATCGGGGCGAAGACGTGGTCGTGAACCCGGCAGCCGAATTCCGGACGCATCGGCCGCTCCCCCGGCGCGGTCGCCAGGATGATTCGGATCGCCTCTTCGATCTCGCGTTCGCGGATCACCAACGCGACCCCGCCGGTGGCATCGGTCGCCAGCGGGAAAGCCCAGCCGGCCCCGACGAAATCAACTCCGGACATGGCGGTCAACCCCCGATCAGAACGGTCGGGGCACCGACGATGATCGGCGCGCCGCACATGGACATGTCGCCCATCCGGGCGGCCGGCATCCCGCCGATCAACACCGTCGGGCATCCCGGTGGAGCAATCGCGGTGGGCGGATGCACCGCCGGCGGCGGGAAGGAGCAGATGTGCGGCGTCCCGACGGTCGCCGCGGGCATCCCGGCGATCAGGACCGTCGGCACACCCGGCGGGCCGATCACGCCGGGGTGCCCGGTGGGGTCACCGACCCGTGCGGCTGGGGGCATCACGCTCACCTCTTCGCTATCACCGTTGCAGCGCAACAGTTGTCTAATTGATCTTGACGAGACTGCCCTGGACGGTGAGCATTCCGCTGGCCTTGACGTCCGTGGACGCGCTGCCCTCGAGCTTGGCTGTCGATCCCTTGAGCGACAACGGGCCGTTGGTGCTGACGTCGACGGCACCGCCGCCGCCGTCGATCTTGACGCCGCTGGTGGCCGCGATCGAGACCTCGCCGCCCTTGAGTTCGAGCTTGGCGCTGGCGGAGTCGATGACGATCCCGCCCTTGCCCTCGATCAGGATCTTGCCGTCGCTGTGCACGGTGATCTTGGTGTCGACGTGGTCCATCTTGAGTTGCAGTTTGTCGCCGGTGCTGGACAGCGTGATGCCCTCGGTCCGGCCGTCCTCGTCGAGCAGGTCGATCCGGTGCCCGCGCCGGGACACCATGGATCGCCGGTTCACCGCGCCGGAACTGCCGTCGATCAGGTCGGGTTTCCCCGCGGGCGGGGTGTCGATGCCGTTGTACAGACCGCCCAGCACGTAGGGGCGGCGGATGTCGCCCTGCTCGAAGATCACCAGCACCTCGTCGCCGACCTCGGGCAGCACCATCGCACCGCGGTCCTTCCCGGCGCCGGGCTGCACGGTGCGGGCCCAGTCCGAGACGTAGGTGTCCGACAGCCAGGGAAAGGTCAGCTTCACCCGCGCCTGATGGGTGGGATCGTTGGCGTCACTGATCTGCGCGATCACCGGCCCCTGGCCGTTGCGCATCCCGGCGCCGCCGGACGTCAATCCGTACAGGCTGCGTTCCTGCCGCCCGGTCACCGAAAATGCCGTGGTGTAACCGGTTGTCGGTTCGTAGCGATGGTGCGAGGTGGTGATGGTGAACTTGCCGTCGAACGGAGCGCCGATGTTGTCGATGGCAATGGCCGCTCCGGCGCACAGTTTCGGGTTGCCGCGAGCCACCCCCTCGAACTCGGCGAAGGCACCGGCGATCTGTTCGGCGATGGAGGCAGCGGCGCCGTCGACTTCCGCCTGCGTCCGGTAGGCGGTATCACTGGCCACGTAAACCGGGTCCCCGAACGTCTTGGCGATATCCGTCGGGGCGATGGTCGGCAGCACCGCGCTGGTCGTCTTCGCCGGCGATGTCGCGACGAAGGCCTTCTTCTGCGCCAGATCCCACCCCCGCGCCTGGACCTCCTTGACCTGCTCCGCGGCGGTGATCAACGACCGGAACCGCAGCAGATCGGTGCCGAGCCGCAGTACCAGCGGGTTGGACTCCTCGGCCTTCCCACCCTCAGGCGCGGTCGCCGCTTTCTGCGGGGTGCGGAAGTCGAACTTGCCGTCCTTGACGACGACTTCGTAGCCGATCTGCCGCGCGAGTGAGTTCAGGAATTCCCAGTCGGTGACGCCGCCCTGCGAAAGATGGTCGAACACCGTGCTGGTCGATTCGATCTTGCCGATGGTCAGGCCCGCCCGCTGAGCCACCTTCTTCGCGACATCCGATGCGGTGCACTGGGTATAGGTCTCGGTCCGGCGCCCCCGGAACAGCCGGTGCGCCTGGTCGAATCCGCGGATGACGGTATAGGTTCCGGTGCTGTCGAACTCGGCCTCGAGCGCCGTCACCTCACCCTGGATCAACGGCAGCGGGGCGGTACTCGCATCGGTCGCGACCGACACCTTCACCTTCGACCCGATCTTCGCACCGGATTTCGGGATGACGATGTGTCCGGTGTCGCGGAACCGGAGGACGAACGTGTCAGGCAGCAGCAGACTGTCATCGACGTGCGCCGCGATCAGCAGAGCTTTGGCATCTGCGGGCAGCGGTGACCCCTCGATCTCGACGAGGAACGTGGAGCTGGTCGGCGCCACGTCAGAACACCGGCTCGGTCAGTTCAGCGGCACTGGGCAGAAGGATGGGCGTTCCGAGTTGGATCCGCATCGGGTCGTCGATGCGGTTGAAAGCCGCCAGCTCTCGCCACAGCGTCGGGTCGCCGTACTCGGCGTAGGCCACCGAAGCCAGCGTCTCGCCGACCACGATCTTGTGGATGCTTCGGGTGGCCAGCGCACCGGAGGTCGGGTTCTGCTTGCCCTTCTCCCCCGGCATTTCCTGCAGGGCCACCGTGCACACGGCGCGGATCGGCACGCCGGCCGCGGAGAACAGCGTGTATTTGGCGCTGACCGAGGTCACGTAGGCAGGGAAACTGGTGATGGCGCCCCACTTGAAGACCACCAGCGGGGGCATCGGCTTGTCGTTGGCATGCGTCTTGTCGGTGGCGACGCAGCAGGAGAACAGCTTCTCCACCGCCTCGACCACGCTGCCGTCATGCTTGGCCGTTGCGTCGAAGAACATCTCCAGAGTGAGCTTGCCCGGCTCCGGACCCTGGAATTGCGGTGGGCCGGCCTGCTTGGAGCCGGTGGCCGGTTTGCTGTCCCACTTCACGGTCTTGGCGATCGTGACTTCCTTGGGATTGAATTGGAAGTCGATGGAGCCGATCTCGGCGTCGAGCTTGCGCCCCCCGGTGGCCGGTGACGACTCGTACATCTTCAGCGACGCGCGTTCCACCTGCTGGCGGCCGGCGTCGCCGGATGGTGACGGCGGCGTGAGCGTCCCACCCCCGCCACCGAGCATCGGCGAGCTCATTTCGGCCCGTTCGGAAGGATGCCGTGGTGGGCGATCTCGAGTGTCTCGGTGGCCACCTTCGGTGTGTCGAAGTTCAGGCTCGGTCCGGTCCAGCGCACCGGGATGACCCCGTTCAACGACCATTCCGCGACGACCGTCTTGTCCACCGTCATCGCGGAGATCACCATTGTGGTCGGCTTGACCCCGTTCATCATTCCGGCAAACCAGGCGGTCAATTTGGCGCTGTCCTCGCCGATCGGCCTGGTCAACTTGACGTTGGTGTACTTCATGCGGGTCGGCAACTGCCAGACCATCGCGTTGTTACCGCCCTCCTCCCGCTGCTCCATGACGATCTCGATGCCCAGACCCTCGCAACTGCTGAACAAGCCCAGCGGGAATTCGTCGATCTTCACCTTGAAACAGACGCTGACAGCGGGATCCTTGTCATCCATCGCCGATCTCCTTCTTCATGACGGTCGAATGCCTCTGGCGTGACGGGGATGTCGCTGTCCAATCGGTGCGCGCCCGACGGTTCAGCGCCGCAGGTCGGTGACCATGCCGGCCCTTTCCCGGTCCAGCCAGATCGCCGATTTGAGCCGCGCGTTCAACGGGTCGAACAGCCGCCTGGCCAACTCGTCCAGGTCTGTCGGCAACGCGCCGGCCGCAGCTCCGGCGGCGCCGGCCACCGCCCCCGCCGCTCCTCCGATGGCCCCTGCCGCCCCCGAAGCGGCGTCGTGCGCAGCGCCAGTGGCGGCAGCGCCTGCGTCCTGCACCGCATGGGTGGCCGCTCCGGCGGCGCTGTGCGCCGCGGAGGTTGCCTCTTCGACGGCGCCGCCCGCCATGGAGCGCGCGGAGTCGGCGGCCTCACCGACGGCGTTGCGGGCAGAGCTCACGCCGCTGCCGACGAGATTGCGCGCGGTATCGGCGTAACCACCGGCGGCATCACGCGCCGCATCGAGGTAGCCGGCACCGGTCTGGGCATAGCCCGTCGCCGTGTTCCGGGCGGTATCGGCGTAGCCGCGGGCCGTGTCGGCGTAGCCACCGGCGGCCTTGGTTGCGGTGCCGAGCAGCGATGTGGCGCCGGGCAGTCCGAAGCGTTGGACCGACGCCGAGGCGATCGCACCCGATGTGCCGGCCGGATCGGCGGTCGGCGCCCGGAAAACGACGGAACCGCTGCCATCGTGGTACGCGGCGCCGCTTGCCACCGCGGCCGCACCGGGCGCGAACATGCGCTCCAGCGACATCTCGCGGGCGGTGAATGCGCTGGCCGACGGCGCCACACTGGCGCCTGCGGTCCGTTGCACCGCGGGCTCCGCAACCGACGACGTCGATGAGCTCCGCTGCACCGAGGCGGCCGTGGGCGCTGCAGCGTTCGTGACCGACGGACGGGTCGCGGACGAGAATCCCGTTGCCGCAGGCAGTACCGCTGATGGGGAGCCCAGCAGGGGTGCCATCACAGCGAGTGGGCTGACCACGGGGAGGTTCTGCGGTCCTGCGGCGGTGTGCACGCCGGTCGAGTCTGGATGCCTGCTGCCTGTCGGGCTGTGCTCGACGGCGGTGTGCTCCACGGCGGTGTGCTCCACGGCGGCGTGCTCCACTGCGGTGTGCTGGACCGAGGAGTCCTGCGCCACAGCACGTTGCACCGAGGGTGCGACCAGCAGATCCTGCACCGCTCTGTCTCCGGATGGACCGGCCGGTTCACGCTGGACAGACCCGGACAGAGCAGGTGACGGTGGCGGTACCGAAGCCGGCGAGGGTGTGGCTACAGAGACCGGCGAGGATCCCGAACCGGTGAGATCGCCGCTCGTGGGCGACCTGTCGGTCAGGCTCCCGCTGCCGAGAGTGGACGTCGTGTCCAACGGGGCAGCCGATTCGGCTCGGATCGGTTCGACGGCCTGCGGTGCAAACTGATCCGGCGCACGGTCACCGGTCGGCGCCGGGGTGGCGGAGCGCTGCACGGAGGCTGGCGGCACCGACGTCAACGGCAGGCCGAGTCCCACTGGCCTGGACACCGGCGTCACCGGTGGCGGTCCGCCCGCCTGCGGCTGCAGGCCGGACGGGCTCGGCCCGAATGGCATCGGCCAAGACGGCCCTGGCGAGACAGTCTCCGACGGCGCAGAGTCCAGCTCCCGCATCACAGTCAACGGGTCGCCGCCGGATGCCTCCGACGACCGCGAAGACCGCGACGGTATCGATGACGCAGGTGCTGCCGGCGAGGCATTCAGGCTCCGCTGCACGGTCCCGGCAAGGGGCGGCAGTGTCGAGACAACGGGCGGTGTCGAGACAACAGGCTGTGTCGAGACAACGGGCGGAGTCGAGGCAACGGGCGGAGGCGAGACAACAGGCGGTGTGGAAACAGCTGGCGGTGTCGAGACGAACGGCGGTGCCGAGACAACAGGCGGAGTCGACCGATCGCCGATCACCGATCGCTGAATGCTCGCCGACCCGGGCCCGCCCGCCACAGGGTCGAAACCACCCGATGGCCCGGGCGCCAATGGGGCACCGAGGCCCAGCGGCCTCACCCCCGACTCCATGGCGGTCCGTTGCACCGCCGGTGCACCGGAGTCTGCCGACACCGGAGGGTGTGTCGCCGTCGGCGGCCAAGGCGCGGTCGCAGCGGCGGGTTCGGTCGGGGGTGCTGAGCCGGAGTCCGTGGGACCAGGGTCCGCAGACTGGGTTGATGGCGTCCCGACAAGTGGCGCGGCTGCCGTCGCCGAGAACGCAGTGGGACGCTCGGCTGCAGGGTCCGTCCGCGCCTGCGGCTCAGGCGCCGGCGGTGCCGTCCACCTCGAGACGGATGGAACGTCGGTCTCCAGGGACAGCACCGGCCGCGGCGTCGCCGTCTGCTGGTCAGGTGCCGTCATCAGCGAGACCCTTGGCTGCGCGGGTGATGCCACGGTCAACCGTTGAAGAGGCAAGTCCAAGGCGCCACTGGCGACCGATGCCCTCGTCTCGGCTGCTCCGGCGGCCGACCGCTGAACGGTACCGAGCGGCTGCGGGATCGAAGGCTCATGAGCACGCGGCGATGTCGCATCCCCGGTGCCGGTGGGTGCTGTGGCAGAAAGAGAGGTCGCCGTTTCGATGGCCGCACCAGCACGCCCGGTCGTTGCCGGCGCGATCGACTCACGTCGGTCCGGCTCCGCGGGACGGATCCACGGCGCCAGAACCCGTTGCACCGCAGCGGCCACCGGGGACCGGGCGACGACGGGAAGGTCAGGCCCGGCCGAGACCGGTTGCGGCGTGACAGGTGTGGCGAGACCCTCGGCAGAGCCGCTGGGGCCCGCCGGGTCGACGAGGTGGCCGAGCGGGCGCAGGAAGCTCGGGTTCTGCGCGGTGGCGAGCGAGTGCGTGAACGAGTCCAACGGTGCGACCGGCCTTGTCGCTGTCACGGTGCGAGCGATCGGCGCCAGGTCCTGCCAGGCGGCACGTTGGACCACCGCGGGCGTCGAGCCGGTCCCCGATGGAGTCGCCGTGTCTGCCCGTTCCTGTTGTCGCGGAGCGGGATCCGAACCGCCCCGACTCCACCACCGTGCCACCCGTCACCTCCCTCGTTCGATTCGTCGTGTTGATGCGCCCGATCTCGCCGGCGAACCGTTGCCGTTCGTGGTGCTCCAGATCCAGCAGATCGTCCATCGCCCAGTGGAAATGGAAGGCGATGTACGCGACCTCCTCATAGATCCGGTCGGGCGCGTACGTCGCTATTCCCCCAGGCGCCCACCAGCGACGTCGATGGCGAACTCGTGCTCGCAGTTGGGGCAGGTGACGGCGGCCCTGGTGTGGCCCTCCTGATTGACCCGCCGGTACAGGTCCTGCAGAAAGGCCAGGTCGGAGGCGAACAGGTTCTCGATGATGCCGGCGTGCACGTCGTCGATGGTGCCGATCCTGGTGACCACCCGGCCGAGCAGCACCACCGTCAGGTAGGCCGGGTTCTCCCGTACCCGGTCGTCCCGCAACGGCACCAGTTCGTCCCGCGCGGTCGCCAACCGCATCACGCCGTCGCGGTGCACCGTTCCGGTGCCGTCGACGTACCCCCGCGGCAGCAGGAAGCTGAACTCGGTGCGAAGTCCCTGCTCCGGTGGGCGCGACGACGGTTGACTGCTCTGGCCCCCGTCGGCGGACTGCACCGCCTCCAGAGCCGCCACCGCGGCGGAACTGCGGCGCATTACTCGACCTCGAGCCGCTCGTAGGTGACGACCAGCTTCTCGGTCAGCACGCTGGTGTCGCCGGCCTTCAAGGAGCCGATCTCCAGGCTCTTCGGCCACGCCGCGGTCAGCTTGTAACGCTTCACGGCGTTGCCCTCGTAGTCGTAGACGACCACGGCGCCGCCCTTGCGGACGTCACCCATCTTGCCGAATTGCGAGTCCTTGACCCACTTCTCGAAGCTCTGGTCGGCGGTCAGCGGCGCGGGTCAGGGTGACCTCGCCCGCCTTCCACCGGCCAGGCAGCTTCTTGATCATGTACTTGCCGTCGGGGCCGTTCTGCTTGCAGTTCGATGACGTCCTGCTCCATCTTCAGGCCGCGACACCTCGGTGATGGACTTGATGGTGATGCCGTCGACCTCGAGGCCGAAGGAATGGCCGACCGAGCTGTCGAGATCTGGCAGAGCCATCGTCGAGCTCCCTTTCTGGTGGGGTGATGCTTCGTTCCTGCGGGCTGTCGCTGTCGGTCAGGAGTGATGCGGTCGCGCCTCAACGGACCGGTCCGGACCGGTCCGCGAGTGGATGCCCGCGGGCCGGTACCGGGTGTCGATCACTCGGCGACGAGGCTGGTGCCGCCGGAGAACTGGGACAGCTGGAAGATCACGAACTCGGCGGGCTTGACCGGCGCGATGCCGATCTGGCACACCACCTGGCCGGCGTCGATGCCCTCGGCCGGGTTGGTCTCCCGGTCGCACTTGACGTAGAAGGCCTCGTCCGGGGTCAGCCCGAACAGCGCGCCCTTGCGCCACTCGTTGACCAGGAAGGCGCTGATCGTGCGGCGGATCTTGGCCCACAGCGCGTCGTCGTTCGGCTCGAACACCACCCAGTTGGTGCCGTTGAGGATGGACTCCTCCAGGTAGTTGAACAGCCGGCGGACGTTGAGGTAGCGCCATGCCGGATCCGACGACAGGGTCCGGGCTCCCCAGACCCGGATGCCGCGGCCGGGGAAGGTGCGCAGGCAGTTGATGCCGACCGGGTTCAGCAGGTCGTGCTCGTTCTTGGTGATCTGCACCTCGAGCGAGATCGCGCCCCGGACAACCTCATTCGCCGGCGCCTTGTGCACGCCGCGGGTGTCGTCGTTGCGGCCCCAGATGCCGGCCACGAAACCCGACGGCGGCATGTGGATGTTCTTGCCGGTCGCCGGGTCTGCCGCCTTGACCCACGGCCAGTACAACGCCGCGTACTTCGAGTCGTAGCCCGCCTTGTCGACCCGCCATTCCTTGATCTGCTGGGCGTTCAGGCCGGGCGGCGGGTCCAGGATGGCGACCCGGTCACCCATCAGCTCGCAGTGCGCGATCATCGCCAGCTGCACGGCCTTGACGGTCTCCTGGTCGATCGCGCCCTGCTGGTAGGCGCTCATCAGGTCGGGGACGCAGACCATGGTGATCTCGTCGACCGCCTCCAGGCCCGGAGAACCCGGTGCGCTCGGCGACATCGCCGACGTAGTCGTCGCTGGACAGTCGCGGTGACGGGACGTGCGGCCGGCGGCGGCGGAGACGTCAGAGCGATGTTGGCCCGATGCTGCGGCGCCTCGACAGCGGCACCGGTCGCGGTTTCCTCGATCTTGATCAGCTTGGAGGCCGCGTTGACCGCGGTGGCGACATTGGCCTTGCCGCGCCCGGTGTTCAGCCGGTCGTACTCCTCGCACCTGATCACCCTGCCGGACGACCAGTTTGAAGATGCCCTCGGGCGCCTCGCCCTCGACGCCGTGGATGTCAACGCTGATGGAGCCGTCGGGCGTGCCGCCGTCCAGCGCGACCACCCGGTAGCTGCCCAGCATGCCCTGCGGTCCGGCGGTGATGCGCCTGCCGGCCGCGCAGCGCCGCCGTTGCCCGACCGCCCTCCTGGCCGATCCGGACGACATAGCAGTTGCCGCCGCCGTTCTGGAAGTAGGCGTACACCGATTGGGCGAGGTAGGACCCCTCGACGAACCCGCCGAAGTTCCGGACGAACTCGGTCCAGTTCGGCACCAGCGTCGGCGCGTTGAAGGGCCCGTCCTCGGCCAGCCCGACGAAGGCGGCGACGGCTGTCCCGACCCCTTCGATGGGACGTGATCCGGAATCGACCTCTTCGACGTAGACGCCCGGAGAGAGGTAGGTCGGCATGCTGCCTCCTTGGTAGACCACCTGAGATTGCAGTGATCGTGCGCTGTTTCGGAGGCGAGTGGGATGTGCGGACGGACGGTGCCGGGGGCAGGCTTTGCTGCCCCATCGGGCACGGCCCGCCCGGGCAACCGGATACCGGGACCGCGGCCCGCAGCACGGCGATGTCGTTCGGCAACAGAGCTGCTGAATTCGGCCATGTGCTGAGCTTGTCTATTTCGTGGTGTCCGGTGTCTGAGGGGTTCATCCGGCCGCCGAGCGGTCAGGTCAGGAAGACGTCACGCCGATGACCTCACCAACACGCCGCCGGCCCAGGCTCGTCACGCTGCTGGTTGTCCTGACGGTGATCGGCGGGATCGCTTCCATCTTCGCCGGCATCATCACCATGATCGCCGTGGGATCTGCGGTGAGCGCAGGGATCATCCTGGTCGTACTCGGCCTGATCTACCTTGCGGTGGAGAAGGGCCCGGCCGATGGCAACGGCTGGGTCAGAGCGTCGTCGCCGTGATGTCCCTGCAGATCGTCTTCGCCGTCTTCACGATCTTCCGAACGGAAGACAGCGGCACCCGGAACTCAGCCATCGGCACGGCTGTCGTCGTCCTGATCATCCTGCTGGTCCTGTACTCGCCTCGGGCGAACGCCTTCTTTGCTGGCCGCTCCGGCTGAGAAAGGCCTTTGTGGAGCATGGCCGATCCGGCACCGATCAGCCGGCCATTTCTTCTTCCTCTTCCGGTGCTTCCGCACGCTGCACGAAGGCACCCTGCACCGGCTCTTCTTCCTCTTCCGGTGCCTCGGCGCGCTGGACGAAGGAGCCCTGCGCGGTTTCTTCCTCGGCCTCGTCCCGTTGCACCGCAGCAGAAGTCGGCCCGCCCGCGGTCGGAGCGGCGACGGCGGGTGCGGGAGCGGACATCACCCGTTCGGCATTCGCCGCGGCCTCCCGCTCGAAGCGGTCGCCCGGGTCGCTCACCTTGATCCCCCCGCTGGCGGCGGTTCCGTCGACCGGACCGCTGCGCTGCTGCACGACGTGGGTCAGCTCGTGAGCCAGCATCGTCTTGCCCTCGGCGGAGGACGGGTCGTACTTGTCGCGCTGGAACACCACGTTGGAGCCCACCGTGTAGGCGTGCGCGTTCACCGCCTGCGCGGACTCGTGCGCGCGAGAGTCGTTGTGCACCCGCACATCACTGAAGTCGTGACCCAGTCGGCCCTGCATCTCCGTGCGGACCTCCGTCGGAAGCGGACTGCCACCGCCGGAGTCGACGACGTCGTGGACGGGAGATCGCTCCTCCTCCAGCATCGCCCCGACACCGCTGTTGCCCACGGCACGCTGCAGATCGAGAATTCCCGCGCCGTCGAGAACGTCGCTGCGTCCGGCGGCCGCTGCCCGCATCACATGCGACGGTGGGCGACTGTCCACCCTCGCGGACTTCGGGCGCAGCGAATCCTCGGATTCATGATCGTGGGTGTGCATGGGCGCGTTCCCTCCGTGCAGCGTTTCTCGCTCGACGTCATCTGGGCCATGCTCAGACCAGCTCAGGGTCCCACCTTCCGGTTGTCACCGACAGGGGAATGGGGCCGATCGGAAGGGAAACGACGGCTGCCCGATCGGGCAACGTCAGGTCCGTTTGGGCTTCGCGAACAGTCCCCCGACAAATGCCATCGCACACCCGGCGAACACGACGAACAGGCCGGTGGACGGTCGGCCGGTCCCCGGCTGCAGCGCGACGGCCACCGCGAACGCCGCCAGACCCAGGGCAGCGACCAGCGCGGCGAGCCGGGTCAGCCGTCCCGAGGATCCGGTCAGGCCGAGGACGGCCAGTGCGGCCAGGCCGATGATGACGGCGCCCACCGAGACGATCGGGTCGATTGCGTTGGGTAGGTCGATGAAGGAAACGTTGGGCGCCACCGTGTCCGAAGCGATGTCCAGTGCGGGCAGACTCCACTCCAGACCGGTGATGTTCGGTGCGACCTGCGGCCCCAGCTCGGACGGGATGTCGAGAAAGGCACCGGTGTTCCAGACCAGAAAGCTGCCGATGATCATCATTGCCGCCCCGAGCAGGGTCAGCAGCACCCGCAGCGTCGGCCGCCAGTCCGTGGATTCCTGGACCAGGCTGCCGGCGCCCTCGACGTCACGGCTGCCGTCGGAGGCGACCACGGTGAAGGGGCGCGTCACCTGCTCGCCGCCCTCGGGCCGAGGTGCCGACATCCGCACCAGCACCCCGGCGGCCTGCCCGGGAGGCAGATCGACCACCGGCGGCTCGAAGCTGAAGCGCACGACACGCTCCGGGTCGTACCCGCTGAACTGGACCCGACGGGGTCTGGACCCGCCGCGATTGTCGGCCACTGCGGTGAGCGAGCCGCCGCCGGCGTTGCGGACCCGGACGACGCTCGGGTCCAGTCGCAGCGTCATCGGTTCGTCCGGCGGCGGCGGTGATGTCGACTGGATGAAGGTGCCGTCCGCCTCGACCTCCTGCCCTGCGCCCTGCACGGCGTTGTCCGACGCGGACACCGAGAACTGGCGCGTCACATCGTGTCCCGGCTCCGGCGGATACGCGTCCACCTGGGCCTGCGCCCGGGCGATCTGCCCGCGGTCGACATCGACCACCGGCGGCCAGAACTGGAATCTGATGGCACGCTCGGGGTCTGTTCCGCTGAGCACCACCCGGCGGGGCCGGATGCCACGGCGATTGTCGATGACGACCTGGAAGGTCGCGCCGCGGCGTGTCGCGTACGCGAATCAGGCTCGGCTCGAGCTTCAGCGCGACGGGCGTCTCCACCGGCGCGGGCGAGGTGTACTGGACGAACGTCCCGGACGCCTCGATCTCCTTCGATCCGTCGGCCGCGATGACGGTGACCTGCCTCGTCGCCTCCTGCCCGGCGTCCGGCAGTGGTGCCTCCATCCTGACCCGGGCGCGCCCGACGTCACCGGGCAGCACATCCAGTGACGGCGGCGAAAAGCTGAAGCGCACCAACCGTTCCGGATCGCGTCCGGACAGGAACACCCGCCTCACCCGGTGGCCGCCGCGGTTGTCGATGACCGCTTCCAGCTGTCCCACCACCGTGTCCCGTACCCGCACCACGCTCGGATCGAGCCGGATGGCGAGCGGAGCATCCACCGGGGCAGCGGATGTCGACTGGACGAAGCTCGCCGCGACCTCGAGGTCAGGAAGGCCCTGCGAACTGGCGATCAGGCTCAGTGACCTGTTGGACTCCTGGCCGGCGGCGGGCTGCGGCGCCTCGACCTGCACCCGCGCGCGCCCGACCTCGCCGGGCAGCACGTCGATCGACGGCGGCGCGAACGAGAAATGCACCAGGCCTTCGGGATCCCGACCTCCGAGGAAAACCCGACGCACCCGGGTGCCGCCGCGGTTGTCGATCGTGATGTCCAGCCGGCCGACCGCGGAGTCGCGAACACGCAGCAGGCTGGGTTCCACACGCAGCACCATCGGGACCGCCGCGGAGGCGGTGTGCAGCAGCGTGACAGCGGTCTCGACCGGGGAGTCGACGGCATCAGGACCGGCCGCAGCCCTCACCGTCAGCTGCCTGGTCGCCGTCGAACCGGCCTCCGGAATCGGACCCTCGATCCGGACCGCCACATGGACCGATCCACCGGGAGGGACGGTCACGGTGCCCGGCGAGAAGAAGAACCGGACGACCGACTCCGGATCGCGGCCGCCGAGGGTGACCGACCGTGGTTCGTTGCCACCACTGTTGTCCACCGTGAGCTGGAAACGACCGGCGTCGGCGTCCTTGATCCGCACCACGCTCGGCTCTGCCCGCAGCACCAGTGGGGTGCGGATGCCCAGCACAGTGAGATCGAGAGCGTTGTCGACGACGATCCCGGGGTCGGCCACGGATTGCACGCGGACCTGGACGGCAACGCGACCGGCCGGGACGAGTGTGCCGGCCGTGATGCGCAGGGTCAGCCGGGCGCTCTCCTCGCCGTTGGGCAGCAGCCGAATTTCCGCGCTCGAGGAGGTCAGCCAAGCCGGTCGGTCACCGATCGAGATGAGATACCCGTCAACGATGTCCGAGAGGTTGTAGACGGTGACATCGATTCCCGCGTCATCGCCGCCGGGCGCGAGTTCCACCGCCGCCGGTTCCACGACCACCCGGATGCGGTCGGCCGCAGCAGGCTCGGGGCTTGGCACGACCCGGGGTGTCGGCACGGCCGGGGAGTCGGGCGGGACAGGGTCACCGCGGGTACCTTCCGGCGCCGCGGGGGCGGCCACGTCGGCCCCCGTGCCCGCTGAATCACCTGTCGTGGCCTGATCTCCGGTGGCCGGGGCGGCCGTCGAGCCGGTCCCGATACCGGTGCCTGTGGACTCGGAATCGCTCGACGCGATTGTCCCGAGGTCGGTCTCCTGGGTGTCGTACCAGGGCAGGAACGCCTGACATTCCACGCAGAATTGGGCGCCCGGTTCGTTGCGGGTACCGCACTGCTCGCAGATGTTGTCGTCCATTCGCCCCTCCCGGTGCTGTGCTGCGGGCCGGCTCCGGTACCGATCCATCATTCGTGCCGGCGAGGGAGCGACTCGTATCGCAAATCATGACGTACGCACGTGGGCGGAGGGGCGGAATTCCGGGCAAACCGCGACCAACAGGCGGCGGCGGGCGGCCGGTGACCACGCCGTGGAGGTCGGGCGTCATCGCCGCTGCGCAGCCGTCGTCGGCTTGCTGAAATAGGGGCCGAACTCCCGTTCGACCACCAATCGCCCGAGCTTGCGGTATTCCTGCTGTACAGCCGTGATCAACTCGGGCATCCCGATGACGCCGTCCCGGCCGGCGGCCAGGTAACCGGCCGTCGTGGCTGCCGAACGAATGTTTCCGCCGGACAGGGTGAATGCGTTGGCGCAGAATGCCAGGTCGAGGTCGGAACCGCAGGGCACCGGCGGCTTGAGGCACTGCTGCCAGATCGCCAGCCGCGACCGCTCGTCGGGAGGCGGGAAGTCGATGATCATGTCGAGCCTTCGGGTGAACGCCTCGTCGATGTTCGACTTGAGGTTCGTCGCGAGAATGGCCAGCCCGTCGAAGGTTTCCATTCGCTGCAGCAGGTAGGCACTCTCGATATTGGCGTACCGGTCGTGCGCGTCACGGACCTCACTGCGTTTACCGAAAATGGCATCGGCCTCGTCGAACAGCAGCACGGCGTTCACGCCGCCGGCCTCGGAAAAGATCCGTTCCAGATTTTTCTCGGTCTCCCCGACGTACTTGTCGACCACCGTTGCCAGGTTCACCGTGTACAGGTCGAGCCCCAATTCGCCGGCAATCACCTCTGCCGACATCGTCTTGCCGGTTCCGGAATCACCGGCGAACAGAGCCGTGACGCCGCGCCCACGCCCGCCGCCCTTGCGCATCTGCCATTCGATCAGCACGCGGTCGCGGTTGCGCGCACGCGCCGCGAGGTCGCGCAGTTGGCTCCGGGCCGCCTCGGGCAGGACGATGTCGTCCCAGCCGACGGCCGGCTCGATCCGGCGGGCCAGCCGTTCCAGTCCGGCGGCATTCTGCGCCCGTGCTCCACGCCGCAGATCCTCGGCGCTCATCGGGCCGGTGCCCAGCAGGGCGTTGGCCGCCGCCGCCCGCACCGCCCGGGCGACCTGCCCTGGCCCGAGCACGAAATGCATCGGGATGACCGCGGGGTCGACGTCGTCAACACCCTGCACCGGCACCGATGACAGGGTCGCAGGTGCCGGCACGATGGCGCCGACGCCGGTCCCATTCATCGTCACTGGCGGGAAATCCACAGCCGCGCCGGGGTTGTCGCGCAAGGCGTGCACCCACAGGTCGACCCGGTCGGTCGGCGTCAAAGTGGGAGCGTCCAGCACCAGGGGCACCCCATCGGTCCAGTTCGGGTCCCAGGTGACGGTGCCGACGATGATCACCGGCACCGACAGGTCGGCGAGCATCCGCAAGGCATCCGGTCCGGTACCGGACAGCGCTTCGACCGGCCCGGCGACCACTCCGGCTCCGCGCAGCAGGGCCTCCCGTCCCAGCACGGAGATCGCGTCCTCGACGTTGCGGCGTGCCGCCATCCGGGTCAGATCGACCCCGATCACCGGCCGTCCGAGCGCGTGCAACGCGGACGCCGCAACCGAGGGCCCGATCCCGACACCGCTCTCCCGCACATAGATCAACTGCTGCCCTGCGAACAGCGCTCGCGCGAGCGCCGCGGACCGCTCGCCGTCAAACGGCACCGGGTCCTGCAGCAACCCGACCAGCGCGGGATCTGTGCCGTCGTCCCCGAGCAGGTGGGCGGTCACCCGGTCCGGAACCCGCAGGGCGCGCGTCAGGAACGGCCGATCGACGTCGTCGACCAGCACCAACGCACGGTCGACCAGCGGCGCGCCGGGCAACAACCGGGCACGCGCGGCCGACGACGCCGCCGGCGCAGAAGCGAGCGACAGGGCCAGGCCCACGGTGGCCCGGCGGCGGGTGACGTCATCGTTGAGATAGCCGTACAGCCGCTCGAACCGGCTGTCCAGGTCCGGCACCAGAGCGATCACCAGGATCTCGACATCGAGGTCGCTGAGGCCCGCGCCGGTGGCCAACCGGCGCAGCCGGAGCGTCGCGCCACCCGCTTCGGCGACGTCGGCCTCTTCCTCCACCCGCAGCCGCGTCGCCACGTCCGCATCCGGCACTGCCGCTGCGGGCGCCAGCAGTTGGTCGACCACTTCCTCGGTCAGATACAGCCCACGGAAGGGGTCGTCGGGCGCCGGGTCGTCGGCCCGCCGGTGCACGACAAGCGCACGAATCCGGTCTTCGACAAGACCGACCCTGCCGAGCAGGTGACGCAGGCCGGCATCGCTCACTGCTGACTGATCCCTGGCTGACGACGGCGTCGCGTCCCCGGCTTCTTCGGCGGTCGTTCGCCGGCAGGTCCCTCGAGTTTTGCTGCATCGGGTGCTGCGGTATCGGGTGCTGCTGTATCGGGTGCTGCTGCATCGGGTGCTGCTGCATCGGGTGCTGCTGCATCAAGTGTGGTGGGTCCGGCGACGACGGCAGTCGACGTTCCGGCGAGTTCACGCCAGGACATCCCGCGCACCATCGTCGCCCCGCCCGCGGCCGCCAGGACCGCCGCACGCTGCGCCGGAGATCCGCCGCCCGATGAACGGTCACCTGCAGGGGAATCCGTGCCCGCGGCTGACCGACGACCCGACCGGCCCGATGTCGACCCGGCCACGTCCGCACCCCCGGCAGCCTCCCCCGGCCCTCCGGGCAGGTCCTGCCGATCGCGCGCCTGGGCGTTCTCCCGCGGCGGCCATTCGCCCAGACCACCCAGCGAGATCCGTCCAGGTGAGGTGACCGGCGGCCCGGCGGCGTACTGCTGCCCGGTATCGGTCGGGGCACTGACCACGACGTCAAGGGACGGCTTGAGTTCACCACCGAGCGCCGACCACACATCGGCGAACGACCGGTCCTCCGGTGGCGGGAGCGCCACCGTCACCGGGACGGGCAGGCCCATCTCGGACAGCGGGCCGGTGATGAACTCGGGCGGGATCGCGTCGTGCCGCAGGAAGCAGGACAGCAGCGCCGACAGCAACCGGTGCTCGTCCTCCGGGCGTTGGGTCCACGCCGTCACCAGGTAGGACAGCTTGAAATGTCGTGGTGGGAGTCGGCGGGTGGTGACCCGGTCGGTGCCGTCGTACTCGTTGATCAATCCGCGCTCCCTGCGGCGCAGGTCTTCGCGGATGTCGTAGAGGTAGACGTCGATGGTCGGTACGTTCCGTCTGCTCGCCCAATCCTTGGTCGGCGCCTCGAACATCACCTCGACCTCGGTGCCGTCGGTCGCCTCGCGCTCGATCAGCGCGCGCAGCGCATTGTCGACCTCGGGGATCATGGTCATGACTGTGCCGATCGAGCGGTCGGTCGACCACCGGGCGCGGGTCAGACTGCCGGGCAGAGTCCGCTGCCCCAAAGGGCAGCACCCCACTGCGAGATGGCTGCCCAGGGTCGGAAAACCCGGCGGTCGGGTGACGAATCGCGTACTTTTCGCGCAGGCGGCAGCGCGGCGGACGACGCGCGGCCAACCGGGCGTGTCCGCGGCCGGAGCCCGCCCTGATCCCAGCCGGACCAGATCTTGGGGAGCGCGCGATGACCGACCCGATCGTCAGTCTGGAAACCCCGCAACTCACCGTCGAACCCGGTGGGCAGGGCCGGACCATGGTCACCGTCCGCAATCTCGGGACGATCGTCGAGGGCTTCACCCTGAAGGTGCTCGGCGAGGGTGTCGGCGACTGGGCCGAGGTCACCCCGCCGGAGGTCCAGGTCTACCCGGAGCAGGAGGCCACGGCAGTCGTCGTGTTCTCCCCGCCCGCCGGCAGCACCACCCGCAGCGGCACGTTCCCGTTCGCCGTTCGCGCCGAATCGGTGGTCAATCCGGAGACGTCGGCGGTGGCCGAGGGTGACCTGGAGATCGGCCGGGTGTTCGGCTTGCAGGCCAAGATCACCCCGGTCACCTCGTCCGGTCGGTGGCGCGGCAAGCACTTCCTCGAGATCACCAACTGGGGCAACGCCCCGGTGCAACTCAAGCTCACCGCATCCGACCCGGACCAGAAGCTGGCATTCCTGATCGGCCCCGAAGTGCTGGACCTGCCGCTCGGGGTCACCGGGCACGCCCGGCTCAGCGTGCGGACCTTGTCACCGTTCCTGCGGGGTGCCCAGGTCCGGCTGCCCTTCCAGATCGTCGGCGAACCGGACCCGCCAGAGGTGCAGACCGGGCCGCCGTCGATGATCCCCAACCCGCGGCGCGCGACCCTGGACGGCGCGTTCGTCCAGCGGCCGATCCTGTCCAAGCTCACCGTGGCCCTGGCGATCCTCGCGGTTGCACTGATCGCCGGGCTCGTCGCGTTCGTTGTCACCCGTGGTTCCGATGAGCAGGTCGCCGGTCTGGAGCAGGGGCCGCCGCGGACCCCCGAGTTGACGGCGCAGGCGAAGGACGCGACGTCCATCCAGCTCAACTGGCAGGCGCAACCGAACATCCAGACGTACAAGGTGAACCAACTGACCCCCGAGGGCAGCACCACCAACGTCACCGCGGTGGACGGTCAACTCGACGCGTTCGTCGTCGACAAGCTGGAACCGCAGACCGCGTACTGCTTCCAGTTGCAGGCTGTCCGAGGCGATCAGGCCAGCGGACTGTCCGCTCAGCAGTGCGCCACGACTGCCACCGCCCCGGCGGTTTCCGCATCACCGTCACCGAGTTCCATCGTTGCTTCCCCGTCGGCTGCGGTCAGCTCACCCCCGGTGGCTCCATCATCGGCGCCACCGAGTGTTCCGGTGTCAGCAGGCGCCCCTGGTATCGGGATCCCCGGTGCCCCCGGCGGCGGCTCGGTGCCCGGAGCACCGTCGTCCGCACCGGGTGGCGCGGCAGGCGGCGGTGCAGGGGGCGGGGTGGTGACCAGCGGCGTGCCGCCCACCGCGTCGGGCGGCGCCACGCCGTCGGGCACCGCACTGAGCAGCGGAGCCGCCATCGCCGTCTTCGCACCGACGGACTTCATCGACATCGTCTTCTCGGTCCCGGCAGCAGACGCCGAGGCCGCGAATCGGGCCGAGGCGCAGCGGGCACAATTGGCGGCCACGGGCGTCGCCGCGTCGGTCCTGCGAACGGCCGACTACCCGCAGCTGCGGATCGCCGGCACCGCGCCGCTGGACTCGTACCTGGTCTACGTCGGCCCGTTCCCGACCGAGCAGCAGGCTCGGGCGAGATGCACCACCAGCCCGCCCGTCGGCGCGTTCTGCATCCCCACGCAGCCCAGCCCGGGCGGCTGACGTCAGGGACGCTCGAACAGCCGGACGTCGGTGATCGCCAGTTCGTCCAGCGGCTGATCGGACAGCGGCGCGAAGGCATCCACAACGGACAACCGGATCTTCGAGCTCTCCACCGGGTCGACCGGGATCTGTTGCAGCCCATCGACATCGGCGAGCACGAGCTGCTGACAGTGACCGTCGGCGTAGGCGAGTTGGATCGTCTTCGGCCGCCATTGCCTGACCCGGCGGCTGTCGTCCTTCGGCAGTCCCGCGGCAATTGTCAGTTGCCGAACCGCGACCGGCTGCTGCGGCACCAGCACCACTGATCCAGGAGCGCCGACACCGCTCGGCGTCAGCGGTGACACGCAGGTGGCCTGCGCAGCGACGCGCTGGACGTCGGCGGACCACGTCGTCGTCCACGCCGTGTCGGCGCGGTTGTCGAGCAGATCCCCGGCGTCGGCCCCGGCTCCTGCATCCGGTGTCGCACCGGCCGCAGTCGCCGCCCCGGTCGACCCCGAGCCATCAGCAAGGGGCACCGTGGAGGCGGCACCACCGGCCGGCGCGGCCCCGGTGGAACCGGCCACGCTGCCCGTCGCGCTGCCTGGCGCAGAGGTCGCGGTACCCGTCGCGGTGGCGGCGGGTTCGCCGTAGGCGGTCAACCCGGACACCTGAACGAGTTCGCCACGCAGGTCCTCGATCCGGTCCGTCACCCAGCCCACCGGATTACGGCCCAGCACGGTCAGCAGCCCCACGACAGCGGCCACGCCGGCCAGCGCCATCACCCAACGCAGCACGCGGTAGCGCAGCGGAAGGCTGTGCCGGTAGGCGGCCCGGGCGGCTCGCTTGGTGTTGCTCTGTCCACCGCCGAAGATCCGGTGCCACCACGAGACCTTCTCGGCCGGCGCCGAAGGCCGCGGGCCGGGACCCTGCTGCAGGGTCGGCCCCTTCAACGCAAACCCACACTTGCGGCAGAAACGCAACGCCGCATTGTTCTCCACGCCGCACCGCGGACAGGGGGCGTCGGGTGGCGGCGGCGGTGGTCCGGGCGCAACAACCGGAACGGGTGGCGCAGCCGCCGGCATCCGTAGACCACCGCCCGGCGAGGCAGCGGGCACTTGTTGCACTGGATAGCTTCTCGTTCCAGACGCCGGCACGAAGGGTGTCGACGCGGTCGGCCGGCCGACGGTCGGCCCCGGCGCCGGCGACGTCGTGGCTGCGGTCGCAACGCCGCCGGCAGGCGGCCCGGACGCGACGGCGGGGCCGGCCGGGCGTGACGGCTGAGCCGTCTCCTCCGCCGGCCCGTCCCACGCCAGGAACGCACCGCAGGCGCCACAGAATTCGACCCGGCCGACATTGCGTTCCCCGCAGTCGGGGCAGATCGTCTCGCTCACCGGTTCCTCCCCGACCACCGCGGACGGGTACCCCGAAGGCAAAGGGAGTCGCCACCGACAATGGTCATACTGAATCATGGCGCACAGACCCCGCTGTGCACACTTGCTATATCAGGACGCCAACCGTGAAGGCTTGTTCCAGTTGTGGAGTGCGTAACGAAGACGATGCTGTCTTCTGCGTGTCCTGCAATTTCTTCCTGGAATGGGCCGACGAGAACGCCGCCCCTGCTGTTCCACCGCAGCAACGCCCGCCGGTGCCCGGAGCAAGTCATGGTGCGGCGCAACCGGCGCCCATCGTGCCGCCGGTCTCGCCCGTCTCTCCGGTTCCACCGATGCCGACCGGTCCGCCGCCTGCCGCTGCCGCGACCTCTTCCCCCGGGGCCCCCGCCCCCGCGAATTCCGTTGCTGCGACTCCCGCGACCAACCGACCCGCCCCCAGCGCTCCCCCTCCTGCGGCTCCTGCACCGGCGCCGCCCCCTCCGGCAAGCACGGTTCCCGCGCCGGGTGTTTCGCGGTCCGCTACCGCTCCCGCCACTCGTCCCGGACCCACCCGCACCGCCGCGGCGGCAGCGCTTCGGACAGCGCCCGATGACTTCGAGAACGAACGGCGACTGGTCGACCAGGCGCTCGCCGGCCTGGACGAGGGACGCCGACTGGCCGTACACAAGGAGCGGGAGGACCTGGCCCGGACCCTGGACGGCGCCCGGGCCAAGCTCGATCAACGATCCATCAGTGTGGCGATCGTCGGGGAATTCAAGCGCGGCAAATCCACCCTGGTGAATGCGCTGCTGCAAACAGCCGTCTGTCCGGTGGACGCAGACGAGGTCACCGTCGTCCCCACTTTGGTCAGATACGGTGAGACAGCCGGCGCGACAGCGTATTTCGAGGCTTCCGGCGAGGACGGCGCACCGGTCACCGAGCCGTTGCCGCTGGAATCGGTGGCCGAATGGGTTTCCGAGACAGGAAACCCCGGCAATCGTCGCGGGCTGCGCTCGGTGGAGGTCCGGCTGCCGCGCCGCTTTCTCCGGGCCGGCCTGTGCCTGGTCGACACCCCAGGCGTGGGTGGCCTCGATTCTGCTCACGGCATCATCACTCTCGGCGCTCTTGATCTTGCGGATGGCATTCTGTTCGTCACCGACGCCTCGCAGGAATTGACCGAACCGGAAATGACCTTCCTCCGGCAGGCCCTGCAGCGCTGCCCTCGGGCAGCCTGTGTCGTCACCAAGACGGACCTGTACCCGGAATGGCGGCGCATTGTCGCAATCAACGAGAAACACTTGGCCGCAGCTGGTTTGGACATTCCAGTAGTGCCGGTGTCGTCGTTCCTGAGATTGGGTGCACGGCGCGATCCGGCACTGCTGGAGGAATCGGGTTACGCCGGCCTGGTGGAGTTCCTGGGTCGCGGCATCATCCGGGCAGCCAATGCCCAGGCCGCGGCGGCCGCCGCCCGCGACGTGGATTTCGTGGCCGGTCAGATCGGCCGGCAGATCGCTGCGGAGAGCTCTGTGCTCACCGAACCGGCAAGGGCGAGCGAGGTGGTCGCGGAACTGGCGTCCGCGCAGCACCGGACGGCCGGCCTGATCTCACCGACGGCCACCTGGCAGCAGGTCCTGTCCGACGGTGTCCAGGATCTCGTCGCGGACGTCGAGCACGATCTGCAGGGCCGGCTGCGGACGGTGCTGCGCGATGTCGAGGGCATCATCGATTCGGGCGACCCCAAGAATGCCTGGGGTGACATCGAGGTGTGGCTCCGCCGGAACGTCGTGGCCGCCGCGGTCGCCAATTACGACACGCTCGCGGAGCGCACCTCGGATCTCGCGAACGAGGTCAGTGAGCGGTTCAACCTGGACGCCGGTGGCCCTGTCCTGCTCGACGCACACGCGGTGCCCGCTGATGTGTCGGGGGTGAATCTTGCTGCGGTGGAGAGCCTCTCGGCTCCTGGTGGTCGGTTCGGGCCGATGATGCTGGCCACCCGGTCGGCGATGTTCATTCCGATGGCGCTGTTCGGCGTGGCCGGCAGTCTGCTGGGCATCAGCGCGATCATCGCCGCACCGCTGTCGGTGGTCCTCGCCGCAGGCATCGGGCAGAAGATCATCCGCGACGAGAAGAAGCGACAGGTCGCACATCGCCGGCAACAGGCCAAGATGGCGGCCCGCCGGTATGTGGAGGAAGTCGGCTTCATCATGAACAAGGAGAGCCGTGACGCGCTGCGCCGAACGCAGCGGTTGCTGCGCGACGACTTCCAGATGCGGGCACTGGCTCTGCACCGGTCATCCAGCAGCGCCCTCGGCGCCGCCCAACAGGCGATGACCCTGTCCGGCCCCGAACGCGCCGCCCGGGTCTCACAGTTGAATGCGGACGCGGCGCAGCTCCGGCAGGTCGACGCCCACGTCGCCGCACTGGTGCCCGCGCCGCCGGCCGTGCCGGCCCATCCCCCTGGTCCCCCGGAACGCGAGCAACCGGCGGTACGGCGTGGATGATCCGCTCACCGCATCCGTGGCCGCCTTGCTCGCCGCCGCCACCGCGCAGGCCACCGGGCCGCAGGCGCAGGCGCATCTGCAGGAGCTGTCGGCCCGGCTGACCGGTCCGCTGCGGATCGCGATCGCGGGGAAGATCAAGGCCGGCAAATCGACGCTGCTCAACGCGCTGGTCGGGGAGGAACTGGCGCCGACCGATGCCGGTGAATGCACCCGCATCGTCACCTGGTACCGGCAGGGCGACCAGCCAACGGTGCTGCTGCACCCGCGGAGCGGCGAGGCCGAGTACGCCTACTTCAATCGGGAGACAGGCGCCCTCGAGGTCGATCTCGGTGGCCGTGACGCCGAGGACGTCGATCATCTGGAGGTGGCCTGGCCCAGCAGCAGGCTCCGTCAGATGACCCTCATCGACACCCCCGGCATCGCGTCCATCTCCACCGATCTGTCCGCCCGGACGCTTCGCGTCCTGACTCCGGAGGACGACCGGCCGCCGGTGGTCGACGCGGTGCTGTACCTGCTCCGGCACACCCACCCCACCGACGTCCGGTTCCTCGAGGCCTTCCACGACGACGAGCTCGCGCACGGCACGCCGATGAACGCCGTCGGTGTCCTGTCCCGCTCCGACGAGATCGGCTCGTGCCGACTCGACGCACTGGAAGTCGCCGAGCGGGTCGGGCAGCGCTACCAGTCCGAACCGCGGCTGCGGGCGTTGTGCCCGGTCATCGTGCCCGTCGCCGGCCTGCTCGGTCATGCCGCCGTGAGCCTGCGGGAGCCTGAGTACCGCGCTCTGGCCACCCTGGCGACGGGCCCACGCGAGGACGTCGACCAGCTGCTGCTGACCGCCGACCGGTTCGGCACCAGGACCTCCGGGGTGCAGGTGACGGAGCTCGAACGCCAGCACCTGCTGTCCAGGCTGGGTCTGTTCGGTGTTCGCCTGTCGGTGGAGCTGATTCGCACCGGCGACGTCCGAACGGCAACGGATCTCTCGACCGAGCTCGCCCGGCGCAGCGGACTCGAGCGGCTGCGAACGGTCCTCACCCGGCAGTTCACCGAGCGCAGCAAGATCCTCAAGGCGCACTCGGCGTTGACCGCGCTGGAATCGATCCTGCGGGCGGGTGGCTGTTCGGATCCCGATGGGCTCCGCGCCACTGCGGAGCAGATCACCTCCAGCGCACACGCTTTCGAGGAGGTGCGGCTCCTGGACAGGCTGCGTACGGGAGTGCTCCAGGTGCCCGAGCGGCACGCGGCGGAGCTGGACAGACTCCTCGGTGGGTCGGGACACGATGCGGCGAACCGGCTCTCACTGCCGGAGGACCCGCCTGCGCAGGACGTCACCGCAGCGGCACTCGAGGCGCTGGCACGGTGGCAACGGCTGGCCGAACACCCGTTGTCCTCCCGCAACGTCCAGGTGGCGGCGCGCGGCGCGACCCGGACCCTGGAGGGCATCCTGGCCGGTTCCGGGACGCTCTGAGAGCCGTCAGATCAGGCCCTCGCGCACTGCGTAGGCCACCGCGTGCGACCGGTTCTTCAGCTGCAGCCGGGTGGTGACGTCATGCAGGATGTTCTTCACCGTGCGCTGGCTGTAGGAAAGCCTGCCGGCGATCTCAGCGGTGTCGTGGCCGCTCGCCACCAGCTTGAGAACTTCCGCCTCCCGGTCCGAAAGTCCTGAGAACGCAAGCCCTCTCGGTGACAGGACCTGCCGTTGCAGGCGCCCTACCTGGCCGAGCAACCGACCCAGCAGGTCCGGCGGCACCTCGCCCTCCCCCGCTGCGACCCGCAGCAACGCGCGGGCCAGTGAGTCCGGAGTGGTGTCCCCGCGGCGGAGCAGGCCGCCGACGCCGACCTCGGCGGCAGCCACCAGAGTGGCGTCGTCGATGACCCGCGCCACCAGCACCGTGCGCGGCACCGAACCGCGCTGCAGTGCACGCAGCACCCGCAGCACCTCGTCGGTGAGGACGTCGGCCACCACCACGGCGACCACCGCCTCACCCAGGTGTTCGGCGTCCACCACCCTGATCTCGGGTCGCTGCCGTAGCTGCGCGATCACCCCGGCCTGCGAGATCGGGTCACTGGCATAGACATACGTGGCCACAGGCGTGTGCATTCAAGCCTCCGTCGGAAGTTCCGGCAGTCCGCCGCGGCGTCAGGCGCCGTCGGTCGCACCACCCGAGCGAGTTGTCCCCTGCTGCAATGAGTTGTCCTGGCCTTTTCAGATACATGCCGCGATCAGATACATCTCGCGATCCGATCTGGCGATCCGCAACATCTCGCCGCCCCGACGGCCGGACCGCAATCCCGATTGGACGTCCTCACTGCCTCAAGAGGCATCATGAACGGGCAGGCTCAACAGCCGCTCAACGGCCCCTATGGGCAGCCATTCAGGCGCTCAACGCTTCCCGCGAGAATCCTCAACAAGCAGTCAACAAGCCCCGCAGTCCCCGACCGCTGAAGATCATCGTTTCGGCAGCATCGAAGTCATCTGCCGACCCGAATTGTTCCGAGGCGATGATCACCCGGTTGACCACCGGCGCCGGGCACCCCAACCCTGCGCGGCTCGTGACCAACCGACCGCGCCACCGGACGCCGATCTTGACCAAGCGTTGAGACAGCACTGAACGGCCGCACCAGGTGCCGCGCTTAGCGTTCAGCCCTGTACTGCACCAGTCGCGGTACCCCACGTTCTGGACCACGCCATGCGACACAACATGATTCGATTCAAGGGGAACAACGTGCCTTCCACATCAACGGCCACCGAGCGCGGCCGGTCCGGCCTCACCCGCATCATCGTCGGCGTCCTGGCGCCGGCGCTGGTCGCGCTCGGTGCGACGGTCACCCTCACTGCCCCGGCTTCGGCGGCAACGATCCCCGCGACCGGTGCCCCCGTCGTCGCCGAATCGTTCAGCGGTGCGGCAGTGACCGATGGCTCCTGGCGTGCACTCGGTGACGGCTGCCTGACCGGGGCAACCGTGGCGCCGGTCGGTTCGTCGTCGCCGGGCGTCTGCGCCCTGCGCGTCGGTTCCCCTTCGGCCAAGGCCTCGCCCGGATACCTGCAGCTCACCGACGCCACCGCATACCGCAAGGGCGGTGCCGTCTACACCAAGGCTTCACCATCCGATCTCGGCCTCGACGTGACCTTCGACCAGTGGCAGCTGGGCACCTCCAAATACGGCGGCGACGGACTGACCTTCTTCATCGCGGACGGCACCGCCGCGGTCACCTCGCCGGGCGGACTGGGCAGCTCCCTCGGTTACGCGCAGAACACCAACCAGCCGCCCGCCCCGAACGGCATCGCGGGTGCGTATCTGGGTGTCGGACTGGACGTGCATGGGAACTTCGCGGCCTCCGGCGACGGTCACGGCACCGGCTGCAAGACCGGCCAGTCGGCGACGCCGCGACCCAATACGGTCGTCCTGCGCGGTCCGGGTTCGGGCAAGTCCGGCTATTGCTTCCTGACCGCGGCCAGCTTGCCCACCGCGACGCAGAATCTGCATTTCACCGTCGCCGACCCGAGCGTCGTCACCACCGCCATGGCCCGCACGGTCCGAGTGACGGTCTCGCCTGACACCTTCCCCACTGTGACGGTGTACGCGGCGTTCTCCACCGGAGCCGACCTCAAGCAGGTGCTGCAGTACAAGATGACCGACGCCGCCCCGGAGACCTACCAGTTCGGCTTCACTGCCTCGTCCGGTTCGACCGTCGACCTGCACCTGATCGGCAACGTGTCCGCCTCCACCGTGACCCGGAGCGATACGACTCCCCCGGTCGTCACCATCAGCGGAGGCCAGACTGCTGACAGCGCAACGACAACCCCGAAGATCTCCGGCACCACCGATGCCGACGCCGGCTCGACCATGACCGTCCTGGTCGGCTCGCAGAAGCTGGCGGCGACTGTGGCTGCCGACGGCTCGTGGAGTGTGACTCCTGCGGCTCTGGAAGAGGGCAGGACCACGGTGTCTGTCTCGGCCACCGATCCAGCGGGCAACACCGGCACCGCCACCCAGGCACTGACCGTTGACACCATCGCGCCGGTGATCGCGATCGCCGGTGGGCCGAGCGCATCCTCGACGTCGGCCACACCAGTGGTCACCGGCAAGACGGATGCTCCTGCGGGCAGCGCGGTGAATGTCAAGATCTCCGATCAGACCCTCCCCACCAAGGTTCTCGCGGACGGCACCTGGTCCGTGACGCCGGCCGCACTGGACAACGGCGCCGTCGCCATCACCGCCACGACGACCGATCAGGCCGGGAACGTCGGCACGGCGACCCAGAAGATGACGATCGCCGTCCCCCCCTCCATCACCATCACCGGCGGCGCGACGGCGCTGACCAACCGGGTCACGCCGACCGTCAGCGGAACGTCCACCGCGGTCGCCGGCCGCACCGCGACTGTCACGGTTGACGGTCAAATCCTCACCGCCATCATCACGCCGACCGGCGCATGGAGTGTCGTGCCGAAGACGCTGACCCAGGGCGCGCACCGTGTCACCGGTCGCCGTCTCGGCTTCGAACGGCGCCAAGGTGACCTCGTCCCAGACCCTCACCGTCGATACCATCGCCCCCGCGATCGTCATCAACGGCGGTTCTGCGATCTCCACCCAGTCGGCCACCCCGGCGATCAGCGGCAGGATCGACCTGCCGGCCGGCAGCAAGATCAAGGTCGCCGTCGATGACGTTGCGGGCGAGGTCGTCGTGTCGGCCACCCGCACCTGGTCGGCGACCCCGACACGGCTGAAGGCCGGCGCGCATACCGTCGTCGTCTCGGCCGCCGACGCCGCCGGCAACGTCGGCACGCAGAAGCAGCGCATCACCGTGATCCCCGTTCTCGCGATCGACGGCGGGGCGGCCAGGCTCACGAACAACGCGACACCGACGATCAGCGGCACCACCGACGCCGCTGCCGGTACCCCGGTCACCGTGACCGTCGGCGGCCAGACCCTCACCGGCACGGTGACCGCAGCGGGTGCCTGGTCCGTGACGCCGAGCTCGCTCAAGTCCACCGCGTATTCGGTGAAGGCGACCGTGCGGGACGCCGTCGGCAACGTGCGGACCGCCTGGCAGAACCTCACCGTCGACACGATCGCTCCCTCGATCGTGATCGACGGAGGCCCGGCTGCATCGACCAAGTCGGCCACCCCGACCATCAGTGGCCGGGTGAACGTGCCGGCCGGCAGCAAGATGAAGGTCGTCGTGGACGCGACTGCTCTCGAGGTTGTCGTGTCGCCGACGCGGACCTGGTCGGTGACCTCGCCCGCGCTCAAGGCCGGCGCACACACCGTCACGGTCTCGGCCACCGATGCCGCCGGGAACGTCGGCACGGCGAAGCAGCGGCTCACCGTCATCGGCTGAGACTGCTGAGCCTGAACACAGCAACGTGAGCGCGCCCGGGTCCGTCGACCCGGGCGCGCTCAATGCCATTGGTCAGCGGCTCCCGGCGGTGCTGTCATGAGCCGGCGACGTCCGAGCCGGGGCTGTCCGCCACCGGAGCGGTCTGCCCGGGATGATCACCGTCTCGGCCCATTTCACCTCACCTGGCGACGCAGGATGTTCCCGGGCGTTGATCACCGTCCCGGGAAGCCCGGCCAGGCCACGGATGATGGCTGGGAGACCAGCGCTTCAGGTGCCGACCAGGTCAGCGCACTCGGGCACCTGCGCCATCAGCGCCTGGAGTTGCTCGCCCTGGAAGTCGGACAGTCCGAGATCGCTCTCGCCCAGACGCTCGGTGTCGAACTGGATGTGCTCGACGATGTCGGCAATGGCCTGCGCGTCGGCGGGCGCCTCGTCGATGGCGATACTTCCGCTGCCCGCGATGTCGGCGAGCTTGATCAGGTACTGCAGATACCCGTCGTGCAGTGCCTGTCCGTTGTCGATCTGCGGCGGGTCGAGCTGGGAAAGCCTGCCCGTCATTTCCAGCAGCGTGTCGGCCAGCGATGCGTAGTAGTCGCGGTAGGCGGCTCTGAACTCCTCGACCGGCGCGGTCTGGTCAACGGTCGGCAAGTCGAACAGGGTCGCGAGCAACGTGCCGATGTCCGTGCAGCTGGTCTCCAGCCAGACCTGAGTCGTGGCGTCGAGATCGACAGGTTCGATGCTGGAACCGGTGTCGGGCACCGATGTGTCGCTCTCGGTCTCCTCCGTCGACGAGCTGGTGGCTTCCGAGCTGGTGGAGTCCGAGCTGGTGGAGTCAGAGCTGGTGGAGTCAGAGGATGGCGTGCTGGGCTCGGCGCTGGTCGGGATCACCGCGCTCGATGAGGTGGTCGGCGAGCCGGACGCGGTCGTCGACCCGGCAGAGTCGGACACGGTGACGGCAACTTTGCCGACCGATGCCGTACCCGCGGTCTGCGTCGCGCAGCCCACGGTCAGGACGGTGAGGGACAGCAGGGCGGCGGCGGCGACGCCGTTGCGCACGTTCACGAGGACACCTCTGGTTCGGGCCGCCGGGCGGGCGACAGTGCTTGCGCCATCGGTGTCACCGGCACAATCCGGTCAGCACCGCGGGCATCCGGCACCAGCGCCGGACGACGATCAGGAGCCGGCCCCAGCCATCTGCGGACATGCGAAAGACGAGTGTGACGAGCGTCACATGACCGCAGGGCTGCCGTGTGGAGGCCGGTGACCAGGCGGAACTGACAAGACGACGCTGCAACTCCAAATGCGCTGCGCGGCATCACGTTCCGGCGGAAACGGCCTCACGACGCGCCGTCGGCGACTCGGGCCGCTCGCGGATCCGCTGGCTGATCACCTGGGTGATCCCATCTCCGCGCATCGAGACGCCGTACAAGGCGTCCGCCGACTCCATGGTGAATTTCTGGTGGGTGATGACGATGAGCTGGGACGACTCACGGAGCTCGGTCATCAACCCGACCAACCGGGTCAGATTGACCTCGTCCAGGGCCGCCTCGACCTCGTCCATGATGTAGAACGGGCTGGGCCTGGCCCGAAAGATGGCCACCAGCAAAGCAACCGCGGTCAGCGACCGCTCGCCGCCGGACAGCAGTGAGAGCCGCTTGACCTTCTTGCCGGGCGGTCGGGCGTTGACCTCGATGCCGGTTGCCAGCATGTCCGACGGGTCGGTGAGAACCAGTTCGCCGTCGCCGCCTGGGAACAGGGTGGCGAACACGGCACCGAACTCGCGGGCCACGTCGTGATAGGCGGAGGTGAACAGCTCGAGGATCTTCTCGTCGACCTCCTTGATCACCGACAACAGGTCCTTGCGGGTCGCCTTGAGGTCCTCGAGCTGGGTGGCGAGGAACTTGTGCCGCTCCTCCAACGCCGCGAACTCCTCCAATGCCAGCGGGTTGACCTTGCCCAACGCAGTCAGGTCCCGTTCGGCGCGCTTGAGCCGGCGCTCCTGAGACGGTCGGTCGTAGGGCATCGCCGGGGGGGCGCTGACGTCATCGCCCTTGTCCTTGGCGGCCTGGTACTCGGCCACCTCCTCCGGCGTCGGCGGAACCGGCACCTGCGGCCCGTATCCGGCCACCAACTCGTCCGCCGGCACGGCGAACTCTTCCAGGGAGCGCTCCGCCAACTGCTGGAGTTGCTGGTTCTGTTGCGCCCGAACGACTTCCGTGGAGTGGACCGCGTCGGTCAGCTTCTCCCACTGTCCCTGCAATTCGTTCACCCGAACGCGTACCGCCGCCAGTTGCGCCTCGGCCGTCGACCGGGCGGTCATGGTGCGATCCCGCTCCGCGGCAGCGTCGGCCAGCGAAGCTTCCAGCCGCACCGCAACCCGCCGACCCAATTCGACGACCCGGGTCGCGACCGCCGAACTGACTCCGCGGCGGGCCTCGGCCTCGGCGAGTCGTTGCCGGTGTTGCCGCTCCTGTCGCGCGGAGCGGCGCAGTGCCTCCGCGGTTCCCGAACCGGCCCGCGCACGCTCTTCGGCGGTGCGCTGCACCAGGCGCGCCTCCACCTCGCGCTGGCGGGCGAGTGCGGTCCGCTCGGCCAACGCATCGCGGACGGCTGGATCGACCTCCTGTGGCGCCTCCTCCGCCTCGACGGCGAACAGCCGGTCCTCGAGATCGGAGACGGCGGATCGATGCTGTTCGCGAGCGGCTTCGGCGGCGGCGCGCTGCCGATCCAGCCGCTCGGCCTCCGCGGCCGCCGACCGTGCGGCGGCACCGAAGCGCGCCAATTCCTCGGATACCGCGGACATCCGCGCGTCCGAATGATGCAGCGCCGCAAGAGTTCCGGCCTGTTCCTGGCGGCGTTGCTCCAGCTCAGCGCTGGCACCTACCAGCGCCGCGGTCGATTTCACCGATCCGGGACTGCGTTGCCGCCAGCTCGTCCGCGGTCCGGTCGCGGGTGGCAGTGATCTCCAACAGCGACTGCCGGTCGGTGCTTCCGCCGACCGCCCATTCCGGCCCGATGAGATCACCGTCCACGGTGACCGCCGTGACGTCCGCAATCAACTCGACAAGACTGACTGCAGAGGGCATGTCGTCGACGACGGCGACCCGGTCCAGCCAGCGTTCCAGGGCCGGTTCCAGCGCCTTGGGGGCGGTGAGCAGATCGGCGGCCCAGCGGGCCCCGGCCGGGAGTTCCGGCCAGCCGCGCCGGTCGGGTCTGTTTCGCGGCCCCTGGACGAGCAGACCGGCCCGCCCACTGTCCTGCCTGCGCAGGAAGGTCAGTGCGGTCACCGCGTCGGTCAGCGTTCCGACGGCGACGGCGTCCGCCGCCGGACCAAGAGCGGCCGCAATCGCGGTCTCGAAGCCGGGGGCCACCTCCAGCGCATCCGACACCGCACCGACAATGCCCGGCAGAGCGTCGCCGGCGGTCATCAGGGCGGCCGTGCCGTCCCGGCGGTCGATGCCCATGGACAGCGCGTCGACCCGCGCGGTGAGGGTGGACGCCTCCGTCTCCGCTGCGCGCAGCGCTTCGGCGAGCTCTGCGGTCCGAGCGGCGGCCACCTCAGCGGCGGCGACCGCCTGCTCGTGGGCCTCGTCGAGCCCGATCTCGGAGGAGTCCAGATCACCGACGGCGTCCTGTGCCTGATGGAACGCCTGCTCCGCTGCCTCGGCTCGTTGCCGCGCCTCGGTCACCGCCGCGGCGAGCCTGGTGACCTCGTCATCACCGGCCGCCAGCCGTGAGCGGGCGGCGTGTACCTGGCCGGCCAGCCGGGCAAGGCCCTCCCGCCGGTCGGCGATCAACCGGTTCGCGGCGACGACCTCCTGGTCGGCGGCACGGAGGGCCGCCTCGCAATCGGCGCGCTCCGCGCTCGCCCGGTCGAGCTCCTCGGCGGCGGCTTCGACCGTCTCCTGGAGCACCGCCTGTTCGGCCTCGGCGCGGGCGGCGGCCGCGTCGAGCTCGTCGGGATCTCGGCCGGTACCGGCATCGCGGGCCGGCGCGGACAGGTTCCGTGCACGCTCGCCGGCCAGTGCGATGGTGCCGCGCATCCGCTCGGCCAGCGCCGACAGCGCGAACCAGGTGTCCTGAGCCTGCTGCAGCGCGGGGGTCGCCTCGCGCAATCTTGCTTCCGCCGCGTCCTGATCGGCGCTCGCCGCGACCAAGGCCGCGTGCACCCTGGTCCGGTGGTCGATCGCGGCCTGCTCGTCGATCGCCTCCTGCTCGATCTTCGCGGTGATCCGCGCGAGATCGTCCGCCAGCAAACGCATCTTGGCGTCCCGCAGATCCGCCTGCACGCCGGCGGCCCGCCGGGCGATGGCAGCCTGCCGGCCCAGCGGGCCCAACTGGCGGCGGATCTCGCCCGTCAGATCGGTCAATCTGTTGAGATTGGCCTGCATCGCATCGAGCTTGCGGACCGTCTTCTCCCGCCGCTTGCGGTGCTTGAGCACACCGGCGGCCTCTTCGACGAACGCCCGCCGGTCCTCGGGGCGGGCCGACAGCACCGCGTCCAGCTGGCCCTGACCGACGATGACGTGCATCTCGCGGCCGATGCCGGAGTCCGACAGCAGCTCCTGGATGTCCAGCAGCCGGCAGGAGGAGCCGTTGATCTCGTACTCCCCCACGCCGTCACGGAACATCCGGCGGGTGATGGACACCTCGGCGTAGTCAATCGGTAGCGCGCCATCGGAGTTGTCGATGGTGAGCGTGACCTCGGCGCGGCCCAGCGGCGGGCGGTCCGCGGTCCCGGCGAAGATGACGTCCTCCATCTTTCCGCCGCGCAGCGCCTTGGCACCCTGCTCGCCGAGCACCCAGGCGATGGCATCGACGACGTTCGATTTGCCGGAGCCGTTGGGCCCGACGACCGCCGTGATCCCGGGCTCGAAACGGAGCGTGGTCGCCGACGCGAACGACTTGAAACCCTTCATGGTGAGGGACTTCAGATGCACGGTGGCCGGGTCCCCCTTTGTCGTCGGCGCGGCGCCCTGGCCGCAACCCGGGATCACCACAACAGCAGCGTCAGCGTCCGTGTGACGCTACCGGCCGGGGCGGCCCGAGCCGGGGAGGCCGGTCGCCGAGTCGCGCCGGTCGCCGGCTCGGCTCTGCCCGCCTCTGCGACGCCGCCGACCCCTACCGTGCGGCCTCGAGCACGCCGTGCAGTTCGGCGTCCGACAGCGTCACCGGGTTGCCCTTCATGCTGCTCGACGCCTTCGCTGCTGCGACGACGTCCGCCGCCGCAGTGCCGAGGTCGATGCCCAGCCCGGCGAGCCCCGGGATGGACAGCTCCCGGACTGTCTCGCGGATCCAGTCGATGCCGTCCCCCACCCAGGCGTCGTCCCGCCCGGTGAGGGCCACCGACGCTCTGCGGTACCTCTCGAGCGCATCCTGCGCGGCGTCGGTGTCCAGACGCTGCAGCGCTGCGACGTTCGCCTCGATCACCGAAGCCAACAGAGCCGCGCAGATCGCCCCGTGCGGGGCCGGCGTCATTCCGCCCAGTACCCCGGCGAACCCGTGAACGGCACCGAGTTTGGCGTTGGCCAATGCCATTCCGCTGACCAGGCTGCAGACCGCCATGTCGGCACGCGCTGCGAGATCCTGACCGTCCGCGTACGCCCGGCGGAGCCCCGACGCCGCCCGCCGCAGTCCTTGCAGCGCCAGACCGTCGGTCAGCGGTGTCGCGAGCGGCGACACATAGGGCTCCAGACACTGCGTGAGGGCGTCCAGGCCGCTGGCGGCGGTGACCGCGGGTGGACAGCCGACGGTCAGGTCCGCGTCGACCACGGCGATGGCGGGCAACATGCTCCGGTCCCGCAGGCTCGCCTTGACCGAGTGCTCCGGGGACGCGAGCACGGCGTTCGCGGTCACCTCCGACCCGGTGCCGGACGTCGTCGGTACCGCGATCGTCGGCCGCGCGGGTTCGGTGAACGGGCGTCCGTCACCGATCACCTCGAGGTAATCGAGCGGGTCCCCGCCGTTCGCCAGCAGAATCGCCACCGCCTTGCCCAGATCGAGCACGCTGCCACCGCCGATCGCGAGCACCACATCAGCCTCGAAATCCCGAGCGACGGCCACTGCGGAACGTGCGTCGTCGACCGCCGGCTCCCCCGCTATCGGCACGACGGTGAACGGCACCGAGAGCGCGTCGAGGAACTGCTGGTGCCGTTCCGGGCGGCCGCCGGTACACACCAGGACGCGAGTGCCCAAGCCGGCCGTCATTGCCGGAACGTCCTTGGATGTACCAGGGCCGACGACGATGCGTGGGACAGTTGCGAACTCGAAGCTCGCTCGGCTCACCGCGGGACGCCCCACGCTCGGGCGCCGTCCGGGAACACGGTCTCGAACTTCGTCGACTCCCGCGGCTGGGCCATCATGTCGGCCACCGCATCGCGCCACCTGGCGTAGTGGGCAGTCTGCTTGTGCGCAGCCGCGGCGTCCGGGCCGGTGTAGACCTCGTTGAGCACAACATGACTCGGGTCGGCCTGGTCCTGCAGGACGTCGAACCGCAGCACGCCCTCCTCGGTCAGCGACGCCTTCGCATTGTCCTTGCTGGCTGCAAGGAAAGCACCGATGCGGTCGGGTTGGACGTGGACATGCACGTGAACGGCGAGCATTGCGCCATTCTGGCCCATGGCTGTCCACGCCAACACCGCGAGCGGCCGTCGGCGTCAGCCGGTACCGCCGGTCGATGCGGCCAAGACCGTGTTCGTCATCACCTGATGGAACAATTCCGGTTGCTCGAACAGCGGACGGTGGCCCGACGTCGGGAATTCGATCCACCTTTTGACCGGGGCCCGGAGTTGGTCGAACCATTCAGCAGCCAGGTCGGCGCGGCCTCGGGGTTCATAGCGACCTTGAGCGAGGTAGACCGGGACGTCCAGGTTCGGGACGTCAACCCGGAAGTCGATCTGCTGCAGCTGCGGGTACATCAGTGCGAACGAGTCGGACAGGCCGCGGGCGAGGTTGACGGTGTCGAACAAACCGTACTCACTGACCGGCAAACTCTCCGTCATCTGGCCCGCACCCTCGGCGTTGACCTCATGGTCGTACGGATACACGTCCTGCTCATAGCCGAGCACAGTGGAATAGTTGAGGAAGTCCGTCCACGGCGGTGGCCCCATCGAGACCAACTCGGCCACCAGTTCGGCACGTCCATCCGCCTTGGCCCAGGACAGGGTGTCCTCGTAGAAGATCCGGTCGGTCTCGCGCTGGCTGACCATCTGACCCACCCCGACGAAGGCGTGGAACAGTTCCGGATGTGCCTGCACCGCAAGGACTCCGAGGGTCGTTCCCCACGATTGCCCGACGAGATAGACCTTGTCCTGGCCGAACCGCTCGCGAAGATAATTGCTCACTCCCGCCACGTCGTCGACCGCCTCCTGCAAGGTGAGCGTGGACGTGGGCTCGATCTGGTCGTAGGAAGACCCTGTCCCTCGTTGATCCAGAGTGACCACGACGAAGTCCTCCTCCAGCGCCTGACCGTGCCGGCGCATGGCCCCGAACTCCGCCCCGCCCGGTCCGCCGGCGAGGAACAACAACACCGGATCGTTGACATCGCTGCCGCGGATCAGCATCGACAGGTCATGGCCACCGATCTCGGCGCGGGTGAGCTCAGCGACGCTGCCCGGCAGCGGCTGCCCATCGGCCCCGACCATGGCTGCGGTACTACCTGGCCGGGCAACAAGGACGCCCAACACCACCAGTCCGATCGCGACGACGGCGGCGAGGCCCCGGCGGACGACCAGGCCTGCGGTGCCCCATCCTCCCGTGCTCGCGGCAGGTTGGCCGCGCACCCGCCGAGCAGCACCGGCACCGAGCGCTGCACCCAGCGCCATCGGAACCAGGGTCAGTACGCCCTGAAACCCTCTGCCGATCGCTGCTATCACGACGCCGAGGAGGCTGCTCAGGTCCGGTGCGTCAACGGTGGGGCCATCAGCGCCCACCCGGACCAGTTCGAACACCGCCACGAACACCACCGGTGCGAGCACCATGGCCCATCGCGACCGCATCAAGAAGCCGGCCAGCGCACCGACGCCGAAGCCCATGACCAGCGCGATCACCGCATGGGTGCCGGTGACGGGTCCGCGCGGCATCGCCCATCCGCTCAGCAGTGCGAAGGCAGCAGCAAGGCCGATCGCCGCGGCCAACCCGAGCCGCCGATCACGCCACACCGCCAGGACCCAACCCGGCAGTCGTCGATGACCCCGAGTTGGATCGCCGGACGGAGTGTCGCCCTCCGGCAGCATTTCTCGATCCGGGCCGATCTGATCAGTGGTCTTCGTGAAATGGCGCATCATCGCTCCCCGAGCCGTCGAGCAGATCCACTGTGCCCGCACGAGATCACCTCGGGACAGGGCCATCGGGCCCGACTTCGGGTGACTACCGGACGGGAAGGACGTCCGGCTCTGCCGCTCGCGCCGTCATGGTGGTGCGGGCCAGGGCACCCTGTCGGGACGCGTGATCCGGGTCGATCATCACCGGACACCGCGCGCAGCCCCGGCCCACGCCGCCGCTACGCGATCAGGCCGGGGATGCTGCGAGCGGCGGTGTACAACCCGACGACGGTGATCAGCACCGCGAACGCGATGCGCAAAGTCTCGGGACGTGCCCGGGTAGCGATCCTGGCGCCGAGCAGGCTGCCGACGACGGCGGCCACGGTGAAGGGCCCGATGATGGCCCAATCGATGTCGACGCCGGTGCCCGCGCGGGCGACCAAGGCCGTGCCGCTGTTGATGGCGATGATGAGCAGCGACGTGCCGACGGCGACCGGCATCGGGAAGTCCAGCACCAGCACGAGGGCCGGGACCACCAGGAAACCACCGCCGACGCCGAAGAACCCGGTCATCAACCCGACCGCCACGGCGGCCACCACCACCTTCGCGGCCCGGGGACAGGAGCAGGTGAAGGTGGGGGCGAAGCTGATGATCGGTACGTCCGCGACGATGCTGTCCCCGTCACCTCCGCTTCCGCCGCCGGCGGCCGGCACCCGCCGGCGGGTGAACATCAACGACGCGACGACGAGCATCAACACAGAGAAGCCGGCGAGCAGGACATCCGGCGAAACCTGCAGTGACAACCGGGTGCCGGCAACGGCTCCGGCAACGCCGATCGCGCCGAACACCACGCCCTGCAACACGCGGACGTTGCGGTCCCGGCGGTGAACGAGCATGCCGAAGACCGCGGTGATCCCGACGATGATCAGTGAGCCGGTGGTGGCCGCCGTTGTGTCCATTCCGAGCAGATACACCAGAACCGGGACGGTGAGGATGGACCCGCCGCCACCAAGGGCGCCCATGCTCAGACCAACGAGCAGGCCGACCACCACCGCGACCGTCACCACCATCTGGGTCGCCGCCCGATCGGATCCGCGGGAGCCGGCAATGCGCGCATCAGGCGACGGACCCCGGCCGTCCGCCCTTCGCGACGACCGGAAGGCCGACAGCCGCCCAGGCCAGCATTCCCCCTGACAGGTTGACTGCAGTGCGACCGTCGGCCGCGAGAAGCTTTGCGGCGCGGGACGAACGATTGCCGGAACGACACACCGTGATGATCTCCCGACCTGCCGGCAGTTCCTTGGCTCGCCGGTCGAGGTCACCCAGCGGGATGTGCCGGGCCTTGGGCGCATGCCCTGCCCGCCACTCCGAAGGTTCGCGCACATCGAGCAGCACGGCGCCGTTCTGGACGCGGTTGCTTGCCTCGGCAGGGCCGATCGAGGCGTTGCGGCGACCGAACAAACCGGACAGGAAACTCATCGGGCACTCCGTTCGCCAACACCAGCCGCGGTGAGCGGAAGTCCGGCCGCCGCCGCATTGGTGTAATCATCGTCGACGGCGATCACCCGGTGACCCAGTGAGAGCAGGATCGAGGTGGCGATCGATGCCCGGTAACCGGCAGCGCAGTGCACCCAGAGTTCGCCGGCCGGCACCTCGTCCCTTCGATGCAAGAGCTCGTGCAGCGGGATGTGCACGGCGCCCTCGATGTGCGACTCGGTCCATTCCAGGTTGCGACGAACGTCCAGGATCGCCACCGGTCTGTGGTGCCTGACTTGGGCAAGATCGGCGAACGCGGCTCGTTCGACGGTGCGGAGGGGACGGTCGGTCCACCGGTCCGGGCCGCCGGTCGCCGCGGCCGCGGGTCGATCGATGCCGATGCGGACCATTTCGCGCTGCGCCTGCGCAACCTGATCGGCCGTCTCACCGAGCAGGGTCACCGGCGTGCCCCACGGGATCAACCAGCCCAGATAGGTGGCGAACGACCCGTCGAGCCCGAAGTTCAGTGTCCCGGGCGCGTGCCCTGCCGCGAAGGCTGTACGGGTGCGGAGGTCGATCAACCATTCGCCGTCCTCGAGCCGACGCCGCAGTTCCGGGATGTCAGCTTTCCGCGGTGCGCTCAGGTCCGGCGCCGAAGGCCCCCGGGTGTTCGCCGGACCCATCTGCGCGTAGTACGCCGGGAAGGCGTCCAAACCCTCGAGAAGCTCTGTGACATAGCGCTCCTCGTCCTGCGTGAGCACCGGATTGCCGGCCTTCTCGGCTCCGATGGTGGAGGAGGTGGCATCGGACTGGGTCGCTGAGCAGAAACTGCCGAAACCGTGAGTCGGCATCACCAGGGTCCGGTCCGGCAGTTCCGCGGCGAGCCTTTGCGCGGAGGCGTACTGATGGTGCACGAGGTCGTGGGTGTGATCGGGTCCGAGCAAATCGGGGCGGCCGGTGGAGCCGAACAGCAGCGAGCCGCCGGAGAACACCGCCGCCGCGGCGCCGTGCTCCTCCAGCACATAGGAAAGGTGCGTGTAGGTGTGTCCCGGGGTGGCCAGCACCCGCACCTGCAACGCAGGGCTGACCTCGACCACATCACCGTCCAGCACTCCGGTCCGCCGGTAGGCCACCGGGTCGTCCGCGTTCACGTGGTATTCGGCGCCGGTCTCCCGGGCAAGCGCCAGTCCACCGGTGACATAGTCGTTGTGGATATGGGTTTCGAAGATGTGCGTGATCCGTACGCCTGCAGCGCCGGCCAGCTCCAATACCCGATCGATGTCACGCTGCGGGTCGACGACGAACGCGACCCGGCCGTCATGGACCAGATAGCTGCGGTCGCCCAGGGTGGGCGTTTCGATTGCCACTATCGTGGCGCCACCGACCGGGATTGCGTGCGATGGATCGACCTGCGCTGTCGACACTTCGGACATTCGTTGCGCCTCGCCTTCGGATTCGCTTATACCCCATGGGGTATCTCCGATCACCCTACCCGGTGCGACGGCATGCCGACACCTCCGGCCGACCGCCCGACGCCGGACTCTGCCCGGGGCCGGGAACAACCATCCGCGCCGTGGCGTTGATACCCCCAGGGGTATACACTCCATTCGTCGAGAGGATTGATCTGACCATGGCCACAACGACACTCACCGAAAGCACCTTCGAGCAGGTAGTAGGCGGTGACGGCATCGTCCTGGTGGACTTCTGGGCGTCATGGTGCGGCCCCTGCCGGATGTTCGCACCCGTCTTCGAGAAGGCGTCGACAGCTCACCCGGACATCGTTTTCGGAAAGGTGGACACAGAGGCGGAGCGCAATCTCTCCGCCGCCGCAGGCATCCGGTCCATCCCGACCCTGATGGCCTTCCGTGACGGCATCCTGGTCTTCTCCCAGCCCGGCGCACTGCACGGAAAGGCGCTCGAACAGGTCATCGCCGCAGTCCGGGAACTCGACATGGACGACGTCCGCGCGAAGGTCGCCGCAGCGACGGCGGGCTCGGCATGACGACCACCGACCTCATGACCGACGCCTCCTACGCGATTGCGGTCACCGTCCACCGACCGTTCGACGACATGTTGATCACCACTCGAGACGCGCTCTCGGCCCAGGGATTCGGCATTCTGTCCGAGATCGACCTACAGGCGACGCTCAGCGCGAAGCTGAACGTCGACATCCCACGCCAGGTCATTCTCGGCGCCTGCCGGCCACCGCTGGCTCACGCCGCGTTGCAGGCCGAGCCGTCCATCGGGCTGATGTTGCCCTGCAATGTGGTCGTCCGAGAGTTGGACGATCGCAGCACGCGGGTGGAGGTCATCGACCCGGACATCATGGTCAGTGTCACCGGCAATGCACGCCTGCAGGCGGTTGCCACCGAGGCCCGCACCAGGCTGACGGCTGCGCTTCGCTCGCTGCAACCCGCCGGGCCGACGTGCTGAGCGACGCCGATCCGGCCGACGATGTGCAGACCGACGCCGAGCCGGCCGACGATGTGCTGACCGACGCTCCCGCTGGGGCGGACCAGGTCGTGCTCTCCGTCGAGACCACGGCATCGGTCGTACATCGATTACGCCGCGCGCAGGGCCAGATCGGCGGCGTGCTGCGGATGATCGAGGAGGGCAGGGACTGTCAGGCGATCGTGACCCAGATGGCTGCGGTGAGTCGAGCCGTCGACCGCGCCGGTTTCTCCCTGATCGCCGCCGGCCTCAAGCAGTGCTTGGTCGAGTCCGGGGGGCGGGACAGCATGGACGCCGCAGCGATGGAGAAGCTCTTCCTTTCCCTGGCCTGAGGACCCCCGCGGCGAGGAGGTTCAGAAGGGGACGCCCAACCGGTGCGCCTCCCGAAGGAGATCGGCCCAGCGAGCGGGCCGGCGTTGCCTGCTTTCGCCAGCCGGCTGTTGGAGAGTGTCGCGGGATGGGCCGGGCACGGGTGGGCGCACGGGGTCTGCAGGGGTGGGCAAAGGGTCGATCACGGCGATGTCCTTCAGCGGTGGGCCGGCGGCGGGGTACCCAGATCAGGGACGCGCCCCCCACAGCTGGCGGTCGCGTCGGTCAGTGCCGCGGACAGTGCCGGTCATCGATGGACAGCAACGTGACCGTCAGCAGGCACACCCGGAACGGGGGCCGCGACGTGCGCGCCGACATCGACATGTCCTCAGTGCATCACATGCTCGCTACCAGAGCAACGCTGCTGGTCCCTCGGCCCGCCGAACGAACGCCTGTTCAGTTCTGCTCTCTCATCGACGGGGTATTTTCATTGCCCTCATCCGAGTTGATCCGATCGCCGATGCACGGCCTTCACCGGGAGCCCGTCGATGCGTCCGCGGGCAACATCGACGCAGGTTCTGCGCAGGTTCACCGCAGTCCGTAACCCTCTGCCGTCCATCCGACCGACCGGACTTCAAAGTTCAGGATCAACGGCCGGGCCGCTCCCTCCGCCGGTGTTCTTGTCGTGCAACCGCAATGCCCCGGCCAGGACGCCTGCGGGTGAACCGTTCGGCCCGACGATCCGTCTCATTGGTAGATGGCCGCGGTCGACGCGGCCCCCACGCGCAAAGGCAGGTGAGGACATGTCATCACACACTCCCACCAGCATTCCGGTTCGCCAGCTCGGCGCCCCCGAGCGAAATCTGATGGTCTGGCGCCTTCTCAGCGCGATCATGCTGCTTGCGATGGGCGGGATTCACCTGTACCTGGTGTTCGACGGGGTGGGCGGCTTGCTCGGAATCCTCTTCGTCCTCAACGCCATTGGCTCCCTGGTACTCGCTGTTGCGGTTCTGGTGCTCCGCGGCCGGCTGTTGTCGCTGGCAACAGTGCTCAGCCTGCTGTTCATGGTGGGAACGCTGCTTGCACTGGTGCTGGCGCTCACCGTTGGGCTCTTCGGAATTCACGAGGCGCTGAGCTTCAAGCTGGTGACGACAACGCTCGTGGTGGAGTCCATCGGCTCCGTGATCCTGGGCTTGACTCTGGCGATGATTCTCCGGGCTCGACCGGCAGCCTGAGGATGCCGGAGGGTGCACCCAGAGGTCGGTGCATCACCGATCGATGTGGGTGCAGGCGAAGTTCGGGCAGTGACGGAGCGGGGTACGACCGGTCCGATGTTGCTGTGCTGCCCGGCGTTTCGGCCTTTCTCAGCTCGGTACCGTGCTGTTATCCCTTCTTCAGCGCTTCGGCGAGCATCACGATGATGCCGCTCGGGCCACGGACATAGCTGAGCTTGTAGACCTCCCCGTACGTCGCCACACCGCGCAACGGCAAACAGCCGTGGCGCGCTGCGATCCCGAGGGCTTCGTCGATGTCGTCGACGGAGAACGCGACGCGGTGCATCCCTATCTCGTTGGGCAGGGTGGGATCGGTCTCGATGGCGTCGGGGTGGATGTATTCGAAGAGCTCGAGGCGACCGTTGCCGTCCGGCGTCTGCAGCATGGCGATTTTGGCATGGTTGCCGTCGAGGCCGACGGCGGTGTCGGTCCACTCCCCGCTCACAGTGTCGCGGCCCATCACTGTCAACCCCAGATCGGTGAAGAAGGCGATCGCCGCCTCCAGGTCACGGACCGCAATTCCGACATTTTCGAGCGTGATGGGCATGAATTCCACTCCGATGTGAGTCCGCGCTTCTGGCTGCCTGGGTCGTGCTGGAATCGGCAGCGGATCGAACTCCTCGAACGAAGATCCTTCAGAGATCGATCTTCTCGGATTTCCTTCCGCCATGCTGCGCCCGCTCCCGCGGGCCGGCTGCCGTGGTCATTGTCGCGGACGACTCCGTTGGAGGTCAGCCGGTGCCCCACAACGAGACGGAGAACCAGCCACTGTCGTCCTCCCACCAGCCGCGCGGTACGAACCCCGCGGACTCGAGCTCCGCAGACAGGCCCGCCCGACGGAATTTCGCGGAGATCTCCGTGCGGATCTCCTCCCCGAGAGGAAGTTCCACGTCCAGGTCCAACGCCGCCACCCTGACCCGGGCGCCACGCACCGCCCGCAACCGCATCTCGATCCATTCGCGCTGCGCGTCCCACAGGGCGACGTGCGCGAACGCCGCTCTGTCGAAATCGGCGTCGAGACGCTGGTTCAGCACGTCCAGGACGTTGAGGTTGAACGCGGCCGTGATCCCGGCTGCGTCGTCGTAGGCGGGAACGAGGATGTCGGGCGATTTGACCAGATCCGCGCCCAGCAGGAAGTGGTCCCGCTCCCCCAGCCCCGCCCGCAGCGATCGGAGGAACGCAGCGCGGTCGGCCGGTTCGAAGTTACCGATCGTCGACCCGAGGAATGCGACCGTCCTGGCGCCCCCGGTCGGCAGCAGGCTGAGTTGCTGGGTGAAATCAGCGCGCACCGCGGCGATCTGCAACTGCGGATATCCCGCGACCAGCCCCGCACTGGCCGACCGCAGCGCGTCCTCGCTGACGTCGAGCGCCACGTAGGCTGCACCGTCCCCGATCTCGGACGTCATCGCGTCCAGTAGCAACCTGGTCTTCTCCGACGATCCGGAGCCCAACTCGATCAGCGTGTCGCAGCCGGCGCGCCGGACCATCTCCATCGCATACCGCTCGAGGATCGCGCGCTCGGTCCGGGTCGGGTAGTACTCGGGCAACCGGGTGATCTCCTCGAACAGCTCGCTGCCGACCTTGTCGTAGAACCACTTGGGCGGCAACCACTTCGGCCGGGAGCCCAGCCCGTTGATGACATCGGCGCGGAGCGAACGATCGCTGAAGTCGGCAGGCAGGTGATCGGTGTAGGTGTAGCCGAGATGTGGGGACACAGAGATCTCCGGTTGTCGAAGGTGAACGGGTGAGAGTTCGGTCGTCGTCGAACCCGTTGGGCAGGCGCTGGCGGTCGGTTGTCGCTGAACCTGCCCGGCAGGCACTGTCGGTCGGGTGTCTCGGTCCCGGCGAATTGGGCGGTGTTCGGACCGGTCGCCGGGTGGGTCGGTCGTGTCCGCTGAACCAGGCCAACAAAGGTCATTCAGTGGATTCGGACGAACGGAGGTCCGTCAGTCCGGGTGCACCAGCGGAGTGAGGTCCACTCCGGACGCATCGGCCCGGAGCAATGACCCGTCGGGCACGGCAACCCACGACGGGTCGTCGTCATAGGGCTCCGAGGCGACGACGACTCCGTGCGGCAACCTGCGCCAGAACAGGCTGGTGCCCCAAGCCGTCGCGGTGATGCGCTTGCCGTCGGTCAGCAGGAACGTCAACCGGCCGCCCCCGGCGTCGAGGACTCTGTTCACCACCTCGGTGAGTGCCGCTTCGGGAGGCTTCCCACGGGCGAGCAGATCCCGGGTCATTGCCCAGAGCAGCGCCGAGTCGGTCGGGGCCTCGAGCCGGGCGAGCTGCCCGGGATCCAGTCCCCAGGCGAGCCGGGACGCGCTCTGCGGCCAGCCGAACACCGCGCCGTTGTGGCTGAACAGCCACCGGCCGGCCCGGAAGGGTGCCGCCGCCGATTGCCCGCCCCCCATCCCGATGGTCGCGGAGCGCACGGCGGCGAGCAAGGCTGCTGACCGGACGACCCGGGCCAGGTCGTCGAAGGTCTCGTCCGCCCAGATCGGCCCTGCCGCCCGGTGCCGTGCGGGTTCGTCGAGGCCGTCGACATACCAACCGATCCCGAAGCCGTCCGCGTTCACCACCCCGTGCTCCTGCCGGCGCGGCGCCCAGGATTGCCGGACCAGCGCGTACGGCGGGTCGCGCAGCAACGAGCCCAGCACAACCGGTGCGCCGACGTAGGCCAGATGACGGCACATCGCTCAGCCCTCGCCCGGCGCGGCGTCCCGCGCGCATCGGAAGCCGGCGAAGATCTGCCGGCGGATCGGGTAGTCCCAGTTCCGGAACGTCCCGCGACACGCAGCCCGGTCGGCGCCGAAGGACCCGCCCCGCAGCACCTTGTACTCCGGAGAGAAAAAGACCTCCGAGTACTCCCGGTACGGCCATGCCGAGAAACCTGGGTAACCGGCGAAGTCGCTGGAGGTCCACTCCCAGACGTCACCGATCAGTTGCTGCACTCCCAGCGGTGACGCGCCGGCGGGGTAGGCGCCCACCGGCGCCGGTCGCAGATGCTGCTGGCCGAGGTTCGCCCGCTCCGGTGTCGGGTCGTCGTCACCCCACGGGTACTGCCGGACAGCACCTGTCGTGGGGTCGTGCCTGGCCGCCTTCTCCCATTCGGATTCGGTCGGGAGCCGTTTGCCGGCCCAACGCGCGTAGGCGTCGGCCTCGTACCAGCAGACGTGCATCACCGGTTCGTCGTCCGGCACCGGCTCGACCCGGCCGAACCTTCGGCGCAGCCACTGACCGCCCTCACGACGCCAGAACAGCGGCGCCGTCAGTCCGACCTGCCCCCGGTACGCCCAGCCCGCGGGATCCCACCACAGCGGGTCGTCGTAACCGCCGGCGTCGATGAAACGCCGGTACTGGCCGTTCGTGATCGGGTACGTGTCCAGCCAGAAGGCACCGATGTCACGCTGATGAGCGGGCCGCTCGTTGTCCAGCGCCCAGGGGTGGGCGGACGTGCCCATGGTGAATTCACCGCCCGGCACCAGGGTCTCGCCCAAGGCGACCGGCGACGCTGGAGCCGGCGGCTCGGGCGCGGCCAGCACCGGGTCACCTTCCCGGAGCTGGTGCGTGGCGAGCATGGTCTCGGCGTGTTGCTGCTCGTGCTGGACGATCATGCCGAAAACGAAACCCCGCTCGGTGAGCCGGTTTCCGGTGAACGGGATCCGGTCCAGCAGGTCGACCACCCGGGCACGGACCTCGCTCACGTACCCACGCGACGCCGTCGGATCCAGCAACGGAAGTGCGGGTCGATCGGCGCGCGGGTGCTGGAACGCGTCATAGAGCTGGTCCACCGTCTCCGGCAGGATCGGCTCGCGTCCGCCGACGTCACGCAGCAGCCACAGCTCCTCCTGGTTACCGATGTGGGCGAGATCCCATACCAGCGGCGACATCAGGCGTGAGTGCTGACGGACCAGTTCGTCGTCGTCGATGGCTTCGGTCAGCAGGTGGGTGCGGGCGCGGGCCCGTTCCAGATCCTCGACGATGCGGCGTTTCAGACCGTCCTGGCTGAGTTCGCGGACGGCGGGTTCGCGCAACGCCAACGCTCCCGGTTGCGCCGTCCCGCCGGTCACGCCGGCAGCGCCCGCACCGGAGGTGACGCCGGCAGCGGAGGCAACACCGGCAGCGGAGGCAGCGCGCGGCAGTGGAGGCAGCGCGGCAGTGGAGGCAGCGCCTGCAGTGGAGGCTCCATGGCGGTGATCTGTCATCGAAGCTCATCTCCCTGGCCGTTGCCGTTGCCGGGACCGGTCTCGCTGGTGGCCGAATCGGGTGGGTCGTCGGCCGGACACCGGCGGCGCGCGGTCCACCGGTCGAGGTACCCCTCGACCTGGGAGGCCAACACGGCGGTATCGGGACTAGCCCGCAACGCCGAAACCGCTGCGGTCAGCACCTTCTCGGCGGCTCGGCCCAGTTCGGGATCTCCGACGCCCAGCCGGGCCGCGTCGCGCCACCGACCCTCGACCGGAGCACAGGCGTCTCTGGCCAACTGCCACGTCAGGCCGTCCTCCAGCAGGGCAGCAACCACCGCGGTCGGCACGGTCCACCAGTCACCCGGCTGCGCGTCGATGAACCGGATCTCCAGATATCCCTTGGGCCGCACCTGCGGAAACAGTGTTGTCAGGTGATAGGCGAGATCGTCGGCGGTCGGCGGGTGACGGTCTGGAGACCACCGCCTGCCCCAGCCGCAGCCACTGCCGGAAGCTCACCCCGGCCGGTGCGGTCCAGTCGCCGGTCTTCCGCTTGACCACCATCAGCGGAGCGTTGAGAACCCAACGCGTCCATGCAGTTTCGATCTCCTCGCCGGGGTGGATCACGGGGCTGCCGGTGCGGGTGGGGTCCAGCCGCATCCAGGTCGCCTGCCGGAAGCTCTTCCAGCCGGTCGGTCGGCCGGCGCAGCGGGCAGAATTGGCGAACGCGGCGACCAGCGCAGGGCCGACGGCCTGCAACTGGTCCCACCGCGCCGTGACGTCACCCGGCGCCGACAAGCCGTTGCCCACAAGGCTGATTCCGCCAGCCCCATGATCCGGCGGGCTGCCGACGGGCGGACTCGACCCCGCCGGGACAGCAGCGGACGGATCGACCAGGCGCGGGTCGACAAGGCGCGGGTCGACGAGGCGCGGTGTCCGACAAGGCGCGGGTCGACCAGGCGCGGGTCGACCGCAGCCTCGACATTGACCTGCACCGATGCGGTGGAACACATCATCGTCCGGGCGGCGGGTCCCCAGGCGTCGAGATAGCGCTCCATGGCGACATACCGCGGATGCTCGGACGTCCGGCGGGGCGGCCGCAATGGATCGACGCCGATGCCGGCCAGTCGCGCGCCGCAACGATCAGCGCGGCGCCGGAGTGCGGTGAGATCGCGATGCACCGTGTCGACGGTCTGCCGAAGGGTGGGCCCGGGGCGGGAGCTGAGCTCGACCTGCCCACCGGGTTCGACGGTCAACCTTCCGTCGAGACCGCCCTCGGCGAGTTCCCGGAGGAGAGCGGGATAGCGATGACGCGGATAGTGCGCGGCGAGTCCGTCCGGGCGACGGGCGTCGACCACCAGCAATTCGAGTTCGACTCCGATTTGGCCGGGCGGCCCGTTCTTGAAGCAGGTCCGCGGAATCCAGGCCTCCGCTGCCGCCTCGGAAAGCGGTGGGTGCACCTCCGTCGGCGTGGTGTCGGTCGGTAGCGTGTCGATTGTTCGCATCAGCTGATCTCCCTACGGGTGAGTGTCGAGGGAACTGCTCCGGATACAACCCTGTCATCGTGCCCCGCACCCCCGACAGTCGTCACCCCTGGGTTCTTACGAGTCGGTGAAGGGCAAACGGCGGGTCACACCTCCCGTTGCGCCAACCGCAGGCGCAGGCCACTGGCTCGTGCGGCCGGCCGGGAGATTGCGGCGCGCACCTCCGCCTCGCTACCCACCAGCCGCACCGTGGCCTCGGCCCTGGTCAACGCCGTATAGAGCAACTCCCGGGTGGACAGCGGCGAGTCCACCTCGGGCAGCACGAATGTCACCCCATGGAACTGGCTGCCCTGACTGCGGTGCACGGTCATCGCGTGCACCGTTTGCACCTCCGCCAACCGGCGCGGTGCGTAGCCCGTCACTTCGCGCTCGCCGCCGAACATCACCCTGAGCCCGTCGGTGGAATCGCGCACTGCGACACCGGTGTCGCCGTTGAACAGCCCCAGCGCGTAGTCGTTCGCGGTGATCAACACGGGCCGACCCGCATACCACTCACCGTCGGCAACGTCGCGGTCGACGTCGGCGAGCCAGTCCTCGATCCGCCTGGTCCACTCGTGCACCCCGCGGGGCCCCGAACGGTGCGCGCAGAGCAACCTGTGGGTGTCGAGTCGCTGCAAGGCGGCCCGCGCGTCGCCGGCGATCGCCGCCGCACGGACGGTTGTCGCCGCCTCCAGGACGTCCCGGCGGATCCCCGGCTCGCCTGCCGGCACCAGCCGCACCGAATCCCCTCCACGACCGAGCACCTGCAGGGCCGCGTCTGCATTGCCATCCCGGACGGCGGCAGCGAGATCGGCGATGTCGCCGCCGAACCGCCACGTCTTGCGCAACAGCACCACCGAGCTGCGCACCGGGCCCGGAGCATCGACCGGGCCGTTGCCGTCAGGAACCGTGCCGATCGAACCCGTGCCGATCGAACCCTTGCCGATCGAAGCCTTGCCGATCGAAGCCGTGCCGATCGAAGCCGTGCCCGCAGCAGCGTCGTCCCGCGCGGTCAGCCCGGCCACCAGGTCGGCGAGCACCGCCCCGGCCTCGACCGACGCCAGCTGATCGGGGTCGCCCACCAACAGCAACCGGGCATCGGGTCGCACCGCCTCGAGCAGCCGGGCCATCATGGTCAGCGACACCATCGAGGTCTCGTCGACCACGACAAGGTCGAAGGGCAAGCGGTTGTCGCGGTTGTGCCGGAACCTGGTCCCGCGTCCGGGCAGCCAGCCGAGCAGCCGGTGCAGCGTCGAAGCGGTCAGCGTCGGCAGGTCGTGGCGGTCCTGCGCCGGGAACGTGGTCGCCTCGTGCTGGACGGCGGCCTGCAGCCGGGCGGCGGCCTTCCCGGTCGGCGCGGCCATCGCCACCCTCAGCGGCGGTCCGGGCTGGGTCATCAGCAGCGAGATCAATCGGGCGACGGTGGTGGTCTTTCCAGTGCCGGGACCACCGCCGAGCACGGTCGTCCACTGGGTCGCCGCGGCGAGCGCGGCCGCCCTTTGCTGTTCGGCATCAGCGCCCGGGAAGAGCCTGTCGAGACCCAGCGCGAGCGCTGTGCCGTCGACCGCCGGGGGCGGCTGCGAATCCCTGGCCAGCAGGTCACGCCGGACCTGCTCCTCCTGCCGCCGGTACCGATCCAGGTACAGCAGGCCGTATTCGAAACGCAGCGGCCGGCCCTCCCCCACCAGCGAGCTCTGCTCGACGGCCGCGGACCAGGCCACCGGTTCGGGCCAGGGCAACGTCGGTTCCAGCGCCGTCCACTGCCGGCGCAACAGGTCGAGGTCGACGCAGACAGACCCGTTGCGGACGCCACGAACCGCGAGCGAGACGGCCAGCAGCACCGCCTCGTCCGCCTCCCCACCGAGCTCACCGAGCCGGGTGGCGACGTGCACGTCGGCGGCGGTGAGCACGCCGGCCGCATTGAAGTCGCGAAGCAGCCCGCCCGCGTCGAGCGCAATCCTGACGTCGAACGGATCGTCGGTCTGCCCCTCGGTCGAGTCGGCCATCGACCATCCCGCGTCCGGCGCCGCCGTCACGACGTCCTCCGGCCGTTACGTTGCCTGGCAACAGATGTCGGATTGCCGGCCTGACCCGAGACCGGCCGGAACGGTTCCGTGGCCGATCCCTGGTCCAACAGGTCGGACAACTCGGTGATCAGCGATCCGGGCGGACGCCAGCCGAACACGCCGCAGGGAACGCCGTCGACCAGCGGTGTCGACGGTCCCATCATCCCCCGGACGAACAGATACAGCACACCGCCGAGGTGCACTGCAGGGTCGTATCCGGGCTGCCGCCATCGCAGGAAGCGGTGCAGCGCAACGCAGTACAGCAAGGCCTGCAGCGGATAGTCCGAGCCTGCCATCACGGCGTCCATCGCGGCCGGCCGGTAGTGCCACGCGGACAGCTCGACATCGTCGGCGTCAACCGTTGAAGGCGCGCCGTCCGTCGAGGGGCCGGCAGGCGCGGGGCCGAGCCAGTTGGTCTTGTAGTCCGCCACCAGATACCGCGGGCCGGGTAGCCGGAACACCGCATCCAGGCTGCCGGTGAGATACCCGCGCAGCGGCTGCATCGCAAACGACGGCGATGCCAGCCGATCGGCGTAACCGGCCAGCGGGTCACCGGGGCGCAGATGACGCCGGATCACCGGGGCGAGCGCGCCGAGCAACACCCCGTCGACGGCCGCGTCGCCGCCGGCCAACGGAATCTCGAAGTCCATCTCCGGCAACCGGTCCCGGGTGGGAATGCCGGACAGGCTCACCCCGTCGGCAAGCGGGCCGAGCGGGGTGTGCAGGACCGGCAGCAGTGCCGCCCCGAGTTGATCGGCGGTGAACGGGGCCCCACGCCGGGCGATCTGCTCGGCAGCCCTGGCGACGAGCTCTGCCGGCAGATCAACGGCCTGCGGATCGGTGGTCTCCAGGACGGCGTGCACCAACGTGCCGAAGGTGGTGCCCGCAGGCAGCTCCGACATCGGCGACCGCACTGCCCGCAGCGCCGCCTCGTCACCGCCGTCGTTCTCACCGGCCGAGGGGTCGTGATCTGCGCCGACCCTGACCACCGGGATCGCCTCGTCCCGCCGCTCCAACTGCTCCGGCTCGCTGCCCACACCGGGATCCCCGCTGAGCGAACCGGTACCGGCCGGCAGCGGTTGGTGTTCGCCGGACGAACCTGCCGCGGACAGCGACGAGTACGAGACCCGCCGCCAACCACCGTCCAGATCCCGCTGCAGGACGCCGATCTCGAACTTCTCCTCCGCTGCCGGCGGCCGGGCCGGAGGCCGGAGGACGGCCACCGCGGCCTTCTCGACGGCCAATGCCCCCGCCTGCTCCAGCGACCGAAGTTGCCGTGCGGCAATGTCGTCGAGCGGCAACTGAACGACATCGGGCACCGCACCGTCGGCCTCCCGCGGCCCGAACAGCACCCGGTGCAACCCGGAGCCCGGCGTGTTGAACGTCGGCGCCCACCATGTGACGACCTGGGACTGTGCGCGCGTCAAGCCCACATACAGGTGGCGCAGCGCTTCGCCTGCCTCCTCGGCCAGCGACTGCGACTCACGTTCTTCCCGGCCGTCGGTACCCGGACCGCCGATGTCCAGGACACGGCGACCCTGCTCGTGCAGCAGCAGGGTGTCGGGCGTGTGGACGTGCCGGTCGAACGCGAACGGCAGGTACACCACCGGGTACTGCAGGCCCTTGCTCGCGTGCAGCGTGACGACCTGTGTTGCGGCGGCATCGGTTTCCAGCCGGCGGACCCGGTCGGTGGTGATCTCCGCCCTGGTGTCGGTGCGCCGGCGCCGCAGCCAGTCGGTCAGCGCGGACAGGCCCAGACCCTCGTCGAGCGCGGCCGCGTGCAGGGCCTGCCCGACGTGGCGCAGGTCGGTGAGCCGCCGTTCCCCGTCGACCCGTCGCAGCATTCTTGCCGCCATGCCGGACTCGATGCCGGCGACCTCCAGCAGCGCCGCCACCCCACGGGCGGTGAAGACGGTCGCCCACCGGCTGAACAGCGCGCTGAGCTCGTCGGTCAGCGCGTCGCCGCCCGCGGCCAACTCCGTCGCCGTCCGCCCGACGAACGGGGTCAGCGCGGCGGCCCGCACCCGCCCGGACCGGTGCGGCTGCTCGATCGCCTCCAGGAACACCTGCCAGTCGTCACCGGCCGCGGTGTGGAACACGCTCACATTGCCGGAGACGACGGCCGGAATGCCGGCGGCGGAAAGGTGCTCCTGGATGAGACTGGCCTGGACATGCGTGCTGACGATGACCGCAACGTGACCGGCCCCGATCGGCTTCTCGTCGAAAGCGGCGCCGGACGAGAGCAATTCGGCCACGTCCGCAGTGAGGTCCCGGGCGACGAACGCCCTGACCCGATCGATCGGGATCTTGGAGTTCCGGCCGAAGCCGAAGTCGTCGCGGCGCAGGACCCGCAATCGCAATGGCGAGCCCGACGGCGCATCGACGAGCCGAGAACTGCTGTACTCCGCCGTCACCGGCCGCACCGGGATCTCCGGATTGCCCAGCGCCAGGCCGCCCAGCAGTTTCTGCAGGCTGTCCACCAACGGCGCGTCGGTGCGCCAGTTCCGGGTGAGCGTCTCCCTGGTGACGGCGGTGCGCGCCGCGGCCAGATAGGTCTCGATGTCGCCGCCGCGGAAGGCGTAGATCGATTGCTTCGGGTCACCGACCAGCACGATGGTGGCGTGCCCGCCGAAGGCCCTGTCCAGGATCTGCCACTGGACGGGGTCGGTGTCCTGGAACTCGTCGACCAGCACGGTCGACCAGCGGGCACGCATCCGCTCCCGGGCCGGTGCTTCGGGCGGCTCGAGCGCGTCGGCCAGCCGACTCAACAGGTCGTCGTACCCGAGGATCCGGCGGCGGCGCTTGCGCCGATCGACCTCCTGCCGGACGGCGCGGCCGAATCGCACCCGACGGGCAGCGGCACTACCGGCCGGCTCCTGCCGGGGTTCGAGCACCGCCTGCGGGTCGTTGACCACCCGGCGGGCGAGGGCGAGGGCAGTGTCCCGGTCGAAGATCGGGTCAGCGGCGCCGCCGGCAGCGAACGCCCGGACGTAGAGGTCGTCGACCACCTCGACGATCAGGTCGTCGAGGGTTTCGACGAGTTCGACGTCGGCGTCACCATCACCGGCGATACCCAGCCCGGTCAGCACGTACTGGCAGAACTGGTGGGTGGTGACGATGGTCGCGGCGTCGAACCCGGCGAGTCCGGTGCGTAACCGCTCCCGCCTGCGCGCCACCTCGTCGTCGGGGGCTTCCGCCAGCAGGGCGTGGATCCGGTCCTTGCCCGCCCTGGCCGTCTCGGGGTCCGCGAGTGCCCGTTCGGCGTTGACCAGATGACCGCGGACCCGTTCGCGCAACTCCTGGCTGGCCGCGCGGCCGAAGGTGATGACCAGCAGTTCGTCCAGCGTCGCGACACCCTCGCCGACGTACCTGGTGACGAGAGCGCCGATGGCGTGCGTCTTGCCCGTGCCTGCGCTGGCCTCGAGCACCGTCGTGCCCTTCGGAAGCGGCCCACAGAAGTCGAAGGCCGCAACGGCCCCGCCGGCCATCTCCGGGGCGGGGGCGGTCACAACAGGCCCTTCTGCTCATGGTCGAGCAGCGGAAACCACAGCCGGGTGGCCAGCGCGGCAAACCGGTCGGGCTCGCCGTCGGCGAGCGTCGCGGTTGCTGCTCGCGGGTTGACTGCTCCCCGGTTCCCTGCTCCCTGGTTCACTGCCGGCAATCGCCCAGCTGCACCATCACCGTCATCGGCCGCCGTCCTCGGGGTCAGCAGCGACTCGAACGGTGCGCGGCGTCCCCACACCAGCACATGTGCCGCGTCCTCGTCCTCGCCGGGGAACTTCCCGCTCGCCCATTTCTCCCGGGCTCGGGCGTGCGCGTCGGTGGGGTCGGCGGCGCCGATGCGTGTCTCGGCGTAGGCCGCTGCCGTCTTCACCGGCAGCGGCAGTGGCTCGCGCAGACCCTGGTCGTAGAGCCGGACCAGATCCTCCAGGATCGCCTTCGCCGCCGTCGGGTCGAGCGGGGTGAGCGTCGCACACTGCGGCTGTGCACGAATCCCGCGGCCGACAGTTGCTGCACCCCAAGGGGTTCCTGAATCGGACGCGGTCAGCGCAACGACCGTGATCCAGGCCTTGAGACGTGCAGCGGCGCCGAGCCGGCTGAAAGAGACGGTGATCAAGACGGTGTCGTGCAGTCCGCCGACCGTGCCGCGGACCTGCCGGCCGTCGGCGAGATCCACCGTGACGTCCGCGCTTCGGCGTGGCGCCGCCCGGAGCGCTGCCGTCCGGTCGACCAACGGCCGCAGATCCTGCAACACGGCGTCCAAGGTCCGCATCCCGAGCGGTCCCGGTGGCAGCACCCCGCGTCGCCACTCCGCCTGCCGGCAGTCCTCCTCGCTGATCCCGGCGAGCCGGTCCTTGAGCAACCGGTCACCGACGCCCCAGGTCTGCAGCGCGTCGAGTTCGACGGGCAACGCATCGGAGGGGTCGTCCTCCTCGAATCGCAGACCGATGTCCAGTCGCTGCCGCAGAAAACCCTTGGCCGGGTGGGTCAGCAACCGGATGAGGTCGTCGAGGTCGATGTCGGTGCGCGGCGGGGCGGGCAGCGGGGACGGCAGGAACAGCGGCACGGGGGTCCGCTCGCCGGCCGCCGCCTCCGCGCCCCGCAGCGCCGTCGGGTCGAACGTGAACGGCCCCGCACGGCCGAGCTTGCCGGCCAGCACCGCGCGAGCGTCGAAGGGCTGCAGGGGATGCCGGACCTCCACGTGCTCGCGGACCGGGCAGCCGCTCGGCGTCCGCGCCGTCTCGTCCAGGGTGTCCAGCAGCTCCCCGACGGGTACGGCCGGCGGCCGGCGCTGGCCGGTGCGCTCATCCGCGCCGGTGTAGGTGATCACCAGTTTGTCGGTGGCCGCGAGGAGTGCATCCAGCATCAGCTGACGGTCCTCCGAGCGCGGGTCCCGCTCTCCGACGGCGGGTTCGCGGGCCAGCACGTTGTCGCCGTCCTCCCGGGCGGTGCGCGGGAAGACGCCGTCATCGAGGCCGAGCAGGCACACCACCCGGTGCGGCACCGAGCGCATCGGCACCATCGTGCAGACGGTGAGCGTGCCGGTGCGGAAGTTCGCCCTCGTCGGCCGACCGCCCAGCCGCCCGGCCAGCAGTGAGCGGATGTCCGCCCTGCCCAGTCGGACAGCGGCGGCACCGGCCAGTTCGGACTTGCGCTGGACGTCCCCGAGCTCGCGATGCAGTTCGGCGCTCTGCCACCCGTTCGTCGCCGACACGCTGGTCAGGCTGTCGATCGAGGCGAGCATCGCCGCTACCCAGCCGGCGACAGTCTGCTCGCCGGTCAGCGCATCGAGGGCGCGGGTGAGCCTGGCCAGCAGCTCGGCGAACCGCCCGGCGAGATCCACATCGGAGCTCCCGACGTCGTCCAACGGGAGTGCGGTGGCCAGCCGGTTGTTGTCCTCGTCCGCCATCGCCACCCCGACGAGCACCCGATCCACGGCTGCCCGCCAGGTGTTCTGCGGATAGGCCTGCAGCCCGAACTCGGCGCGATGCTCGGCATCCAGCCCCCACCGGGCTCCCGCGTCGACCGCCCACCCGGACAGTCGCTGCAACTCGTCGTCGTCGAACCGGAATCTGCGGCGAACCGGTGCCCAGGCCGCGATATCCAGCACCTCGGACGCTGTCACCCGGCCGTCGGCGAGATCGAGCAGTCGCTGCACCGTTGCCAGCAGTGGGTTCGTCTGGGTCAGCGCCCGGTCCGCCAGCCGGACCCAGAGCCCGTGCGCCGGGTGGCCGCCGTCGATCACCTCGGCCAGTCCGAAGGCGCCCTGGATGAGCGGCGCGTAGGCCTCGATGTCCGGGCACATCACCAGGATGTCGCTGGGATGCAGCGTCGGATCAGCCGCCAGCAGTCCCACGATGACGTCCCGGAGCACGTCCACCTGGCGGGCCGGGCCGTGGCAGGCGTGCACCCGGACACTGTCGTCCTCGGGCGGCACCGTGAGCCGGTCCGGCGACGGCCGGATGTTGTCCCGCAGGTCCGCCTGCAGCCGGCCGAGCAGCGTTCGCTCCTGGCGCTCTGCTGCGTGGTGGGTGTCGGTGTGCGGAGCCGCGGACAGCGTGCGCCTGCATCTCCCGCGCGTCCCGGCCCAGCGAGTTCAGCAACGGGTGCCTAACGGCGGCGCTCGCCGGGTCGGCCGACCGCGGGACAGCGCCGCCGGACCGACGGCCGGATGGCTCGGCGGCGGCCCTTTCGGCGAGGGCAGACCACAACCCTGGCGAGGGATGCGGCAGCCACAGATGCACGTCCCGCTGCTCGGCCAGCGCGGTCAGCACCCTGAGCTGCCGGGCGGGCAGCGCGGTGGGCCCGAACAGCGAGATGCGCTGCGGCAGATCGACGTACGCCGGGTCCGCGCGCAGGCCCGAGATCACCTCGGTCAGCCGCAGCACGGGGTCGGGAGCGTCGATGCGGTCGCGCAACCGACGCCAGAGTTCGGGCTGCCAGGCCATGTCGGTCGGTACCGGGTTGCCCCAGCCGTCCTCGTCACGCCCTTCCGACCACGCCGTCAGCATGTCCGGCCGGTGGGTGGCGTACCCGTCGAACAGCCCTGCCAGCCGCCGGCTGACCGCATACCGGCGCGCCCGGCGGTGGGTCACGGCCGGGTCTGCGGCCGGCGGATCGGCCGTCACCGGCTCGGCGGTCGACGGATGGGCGGTCGACGGGTGGGCGGTCGACGGCTCGGGGCGGTCGACGGGTGGGCGGTCGACGGGTGGGCCGGATACCCCAGGTGGGTGGCAAGGGCGCGGCACCAGGGTTCGGTGGAGCACCCGTCGATCACCTCCAGCAGCGGCCAGACGGCGGTGTCGGGCGCCCACGGATCCTCGTCGGATCGGCCGACCACCTCCGCGATCAACGCTGCCGGTGACGGGAATCGCACGGCCGCGCAAATCCCGTCGTGGCGCCCGTCACGGACCCCCAGGTGGTGCGAGAGCCGTTGCGTCAACCAGCGTTCCACTCCCCTTGCGGGCACCGCGACGACCTCCTCGGCCAGCACATCCACCGGTGGATCCGCGAGCAGGTCGGCCAGCCCGGCGACGAGGGTGTCGGCCCGTTCGGCCCGGTGCAGGTGCAGCGTCACCGCGACCCCGCCGCACTGGTCCCGAACGCCGGGTACGCGCCGACGGCACGACGTCCCGCCCGGCCGTTGTCGTTTCGCTGCCCCCTGTGCACCCAGACAGTTAAGCGGACGGCACCGACAACTCAGGGTCCCTGCCGCACGTTGTGCACAGACCTCACCTGTGTGCACCAAGGCCGTGCGGGCTCAGCGCTCGCGGAACCCGCGCAGATCACCACGGGCGGCGCCGAACTGGGCGATCACCTGATCAACGCTGCCGGGGGTCCGCGGGCCGCGCAGCCGGTCGAGCAACCGCTCACAGGCGGCGCGGGAGCCCTCGGCGACCACCTCGACGCGGCCGTCCGCCAGGTTCGAGGCCGTGCCGACCAACCCCAGCTCCAGGGCGGCCGCCCGCGTCCACCAGCGGAACCCGACGCCCTGCACCATCCCGTGCACCCAGGCGGTCATCCGGACCGGCTCGACGTGGGTCTGCTCGGCTGACGATGGCGCTGGGGTGTGGTCATCGTTGTTGGATCGCTCGGGTGCGCCGCTCATGCGGCATATCGTGCCCTCCCGGTTCAGCGCCGTGCGAGACGGGCGACCCGGGGCATGTCCGGCGTAGCCTCACCGGGCAAGCGCTCTTTCCACGCGGTGGGGTGGCAGCCATCGTCCCGGAGCGAAAGGCCCACTGCAGAAGGACACCTGATGGCTGCGCTGACACTCGGAGTGATGGCTCGTTCGCTGAAGGAAAACGAGCGGCGCCATCCATTGCATCCGCATCATCTGGAACGCATTCCCGTCGACCTCCGCAACCGCATCTATCTCGAACACGGCTACGGAGATGATTTCCGGCTCTCCGACGATCAACTCAAGGATTGGGTCGCCGGGTTCGCGAGCAAGGAGGAACTGATCGCCGATTGCGACGTCATCCTGCAACCGAAGCCGATGCTGGCGGACATCACCGGTTTGCGCGACGGCCAGACGTTCTGGGGCTGGCCGCACTGCGTCCAGGACAGGGAATTGACCCAGGCCGCCATTGATCGCAGGCTCACCCTGATTGCGTTCGAGGCGATGAACCATTGGAACCGTGACGGAAGCTACAACCTGCACGTGTTCCACAAGAACAACGAGCTCGCCGGATATTGCTCCGTCTTCCATGCCATGCAGCTCGCCGGGTCAACCGGCGCGTACGGTCCCCGGTTGCGGGCGGTGGTCATCGGTTTCGGCGCGACCGCGCGTGGCGCGGTGTGTGCGCTGAACTCCCTGAACGTCTATGACGTCGACGTCCTGACCCATCGCGCAGTGGCCGCCGTCGGGGCACCCATCCATTCCGCACGCATCGTCCATTTCGACGACGAGACACCAGGCCACGTCAGCAGCGCCATCACCGATGACGGCAGCGTGCCGCTGAGCGAATTCCTCGCCGACCACGACATCATCGTGAACTGCGTGCTGCAGAACCCCACTTCGCCGATGATGTTCCTGACCCGTGACGATCTTCCCGATGTGAAGCCGGGCACCCTGGTGGTCGACGTGTCGTGTGACGAGGGAATGGGTTTCAGCTGGGCGCGCCCGACGACGTTCGAGGATCCGGCGTTCGTCGTCGGTGACAACGTCCTGTATTACGCCGTCGACCACAGTCCGTCGTATCTGTGGAATTCGGCGACGTGGGAGATCAGCGAGGCGTTGATTCCCTTTCTGGCCCCGGTGCTGGACGGCAGTGATGGCTGGGAGTCGAATGTCACGATCCGCCGGGCCATCGAGATCCGCGACGGGGTCCTGCAGAATCCCGCCATCGCCGAATTCCAGCACCGCTCGCCGGAGTACCCGCACGTGATCCTGCCCGACTGATCCGTTCTCGGCGGGCCGCCGCCCGCACAGCGTCGTGGTCAGCGACGCGGCCGGCCGTCCTGCCGGATCAGGACATCGCCCGGTAGACGGTCAGCCGCCGGTCGGAGATGGTCAGCTCGATCTCCTCGCTCGGCGGGCTGATCTCGCCGTCGTGAGCACTGGATTTCGGCCCGGAGAGCGATCGGATCCGGACGCTGTGATCCTCCATCGACCCGTACACATGGGTGCGCTCGACGATGCCGATCAGCGAATACAGCACCGCCCGCGTCCGGGACAGCGGGCGGTCCGCCCGCAGGTACTGCACATCGAGCACACCGCTCGCCAGGTGCTCGCGCCAGGACGGCGCCAAACCGCGCGGGATGTAGCGGCCGTTGCCGATGAACACCACCCAGACGGGGACGTGCCGGCCGTTCATCACCAGGTCGATCGGCTTCTCGTGATTCAACGTCCTGATCAGCGCGTAGGCGGTGGCCGGCCACTTGCCCATCTGATGGGAATACTGGTCGCGGCGGCGCACCATCTCCGGGTATCCGCCGATGCTGGCGGTGTTGAGGAACCCGACGCCGTCGATGAAGGCCAGGTCCACCATGCCGCCGACGCCGCCCTCGACCGCGGCAACGGTATGGGCATCGGTGTCCAGACCTACCGCCTTCGCGAAATGGTTGAGTGTTCCGGCCGGGAACACCGCCAACGGCAGCCGCCGTTCGTGCGCGATCTGGGCCACCGTGGCGACAGTCCCGTCGCCGCCGGCCACACCCAGCGCCTGCAGGTCCTCGTGATCGGCCTCCTCGGCGATCAGCGCGGCCAGATCGGTGTCGGGATCCCAATGCAACACATGAGCGTCAGGCAGGGCGGCGGAGATGGAATCCGCCGCGCCGTCACTGCTGCCGGACCGCTGGTTGACGATCACCGTCAGACCCTTGCCCTTGGGCAGGCTGGGCACCGTCCCGGCGGCCATCAGCGCCGGGCCCCACGGCTTGACCGGCCACCACCGGCGCCCGATCACGGCCAGCGTCAGTCCGATCGCCGCGCCGGCCCAGACGTCGGAGCGGAAGTGGACGCCGACGTGCACCCGGGAGTACGCCACCGCGGCGGCCAGCGGAACGAGCGCGACGCCGGCCCCCGGCAGTTCCATCGTCGCGCCGGCGGCGAAGGCCGCTGCGGACGCGGCGCGCCCGCTCGGGAACGACGACGTCCACGGCAGGTGCCCGATGCGCCGGGCGATCGACATGCGCTCCCGGTCCGGGCGCCGGCGGCCGACCAACGGTTTGACCACCGTGTTGGACACGAAGCTCGCAACTCCGAGCGTGGCCAGACCACGGATAGCCGCCCGTCGGCTGCGCTTGCCGGACACCGCGCCGACCGCTGCGATCCCGATCCACAGCGCGCCGCGATCGGCCGACTTGGTCAGCAGCCGTAGCGCCTTGTCGACCGGCCCGGGGACCGGGTGAACGGCGGGAATGCGGTCGATGGGCGGCGGTTCGTCGGAAAGGCGCACACGGCCGACAATACGGCCGACGCCCTCAGCTATTCCCTCAGACCGGGCCTGCGCGGCGCCGCGGTCGCGGCTGGCAGCGCGGGCAGTAGAACGACGATCTGTTCATGAAGGCGTCCCGGCGGATCGGGGTTCCGCACCGCGGGCACGGGCGGTCCTGCTGTCCGTAGGCATGGAGGGACCGATCGAAGTACCCGGATTCGCCGTTGACGTTGACGTAGAGCGCGTCGAACGACGTGCCGCCCGCCACCAGCGCCTCCCGCATGACGTCCGTCGCGGCGGTCAGCACGGCGGTCGCCACCGGCCGCGTCATGCCGGCCGTCGGTCGTGCGTAGTGCAGGCGAGCACGCCACAACGCCTCGTCGGCGTAGATGTTGCCGATCCCGGACACCACCGTCTGGTCCAGCAGTGCCCGCTTGATCTCGGTCCGCTTCCGCCGAATGGCGGCAACCGCATCGGCCGGCGAGAACAACGGATCCAGCGGGTCGCGGGCGATGTGCGCCACCGCGTCCGGCAGTTCGGCGCCACCGGGGGCGAACGACATCCCGCCGAAGGTGCGCTGGTCCAGGAAGTCCACGACGGACCCGCCGTCGTCGAAACCGAACCTGATGCGCAGGTGCGGGTGCCGGAGCACGCTGCCGGATCGGTCCTGCCGCTCCGCTTCGGAGCCGTCGGTGATCCGGAACTGCCCGCTCATCCCCAGATGGGCCAGCACTGCGTCACCGTCATCCAGAGCCCACCACAGGTACTTGCCGCGCCGGCGCACATCGATCACCCGGTGCCCGGCGAGCACGGCCTGGAAGTCGCCGGCCCCACCGGGGTGACGGCGGACCGCCCGGTCGTGGAACACCTGGACGCGCGAGATCCGGCGGCCGGACACGTGCGGGAGAAGACCGATGCGGACCGACTCGACTTCGGGAAGCTCAGGCACCGGACCCGGATGGGGATGGCGGGTCGTCCGAGTCGGCTTCGGCATTGCCCTTCGCGGAACCCGGTCGGTCGCCGGTGCCGGGGCCGGCTTCCGGAAGTGGCGGTGTGCCGGCGCCCGGATCGGCTATCTGTGGATCGACCAACGCCGCGCTGATGTCCATCGGCGCGCCGACGGGCGCGGGGACGGCAGACGAGCCGGCCTCCGGGGCAGCCCCTGCACCGTTCCCGGGGCTGGCCTGCAGGCTCGTGTAGGTGGCGGCGGCGGCGGCCTGCTCGGCTTCCTTCTTGGTCCGTCCGGCGCCCGAACCGTGCGCTGTGCCGTTCAACACGACGGTGGCGGCGAAGACCTTGGCGTGATCAGGGCCCTGCTCGCTGACGCGGTACTCGGGGACGCCGAGACCGCGGCCGGCCGACAGCTCCTGCAGCGAGGTCTTCCAGTCCAGCCCGGCACCCAGTTGCGGTGCCGCGGTGAGCAGGTCGCCGAACAACCGGTGGATGACGCCGCGGGTGACCTCGAGTCCGTGCTGGAGGTAAACGGCGCCGATCACGGCTTCCACCGCGTCGGCGACGATCGAGGACTTGTCGCGCCCCCCGGTCAGCTCCTCGCCCCGGCCGAGGCGGAGCTGGTCGCCGAGCCCCATCTGCCGTCCCACACCCGCCAGCGCGTGCATGTTGACCACCGACGCACGCAACTTGGCGAGTTTGCCCTCGGGCAGGTCCGGATGGGTTCGGTAGAGGACCTCCGTCACGATGACGCCCAGGACCGAGTCGCCGAGGAATTCCAGCCGCTCGTTGGTGGGCAGCCCACCGTGTTCGTACGCGAACGAGCGGTGGGTCAGTGCGAGCACCACCAGGTCGTCCCGCAGTTCGACGCCGAGAGCAGCGGCGACAACGGCCGGGTCAGGCGTGTTGTTCGTTCCTGACGCCGAGCCCCCGCCCACGTGGGTCAGACCCCGACGACCTGGCGGCCGCGGTACTGGCCGCACGTCTGACATGCCTGATGGGGAGGCGTCAGGGCGCCGCACGCCCGGTTCGGGCAGACCACCAGGGTGGGCACGCTGGTCTTCCACTGCGAGCGGCGGGAGCGGGTGTTGCTCCGCGACATCTTCCTCTTCGGGACAGCCACGATCGATCTCCTTCTGTGTTGTTCGCCCGGGTCATTCCGCGGATCCGGCAGACGGCCGGTCCGCGCTCTCGGATGCTTCGGTTGTTTCGGTCTCTAATTTGTCCCGCAGAGCGGCCCAGCGAGGATCCAGTATCTCATGCGAATGACCCGGCTCCAGGTCGTCGAAACGCTCACCGCACTCGACGCACAGCCCAGGGCAGTCCGGGCGGCACAGCGGCGCCATCGGCAGGGCCAGCACGACCTCGTCGTGCACGACCGGTTCCAGGTCCACCAGGTCGTCCACCAGGCGCGCGATCTCGTCGTCCTCGGTGGTGGCCGCGGTGGCGGAATCCGGGTAGGCGTACAGCTCGCGGATGCGGGCGATGACCGGTTCGGTCAGGTCGATCAGGCACCGTGCGCACTGCCCGACGGCGGTGGCGGCCGCGGTTCCGGACACCAGCACACCCTCGGCGACGGCTTCGAAACGCAGGTCGAGGTCGACGTCCGAGCCCGGTGGAACGGCGACCACGTCAAGACCCATCGGCTCCTGAACGGGGGCGGCGATCCGCACCGCGCGCAAGGTGCCGGGCCGTCGCCCCAGCACCCTGGTGTCGAAGACCCAGGGCGAATTGGCCTGCGGTTGTGATTGGGCTGACATGAACAACAAATCTCTCAGGTGACAGGCGGTGCTGGACGGAAGCCGGTGCCGGCTCTGCCCGGGTGCGGCCGCGCGGAGCGACCCCCTGCCAGGGCAACCCTTCCATCCTAGTGGACGACGGCAGCTGCTCCAATTCACCGCGATCAGCGAGCGGGTGCGCCTCGAGGCCGGCTGGTCCGTCGCGCTGTGGTCCGGCCGGCGGTTGGCTGCGGCGGCGAGCCGGTTCGACGGCGACGGGGATGCCGAATCAGTCCCGGTAGTCGGCGACGCCCCCGGTGCGCAGCGCCGTCCGGCCGCGGCCGATCGTCCGCAGCGTGCTGGTCAGTGTCTCCTCGAGCGATCCCAACGTGCTGTCGACATAGGTGTCGCATTCGGCGCGCATCCGGTCGGCGTCGGCGTGCGCGGCGTCCAGGATCCTGGCCGACTCCGCGTACGCCGCCTGCACCACCTCGGTCTGCGTCACCAGCCGGGCCTGCTCGGCGCGGCCGTCGGCAACGGACGCCTCGTATCCGGCGCGGCCGGCGGCGATGGTCCGCTCCGCCTCCGCACGAGCCCGCGAGATGAGCGAGTCGTGCTGGTCCGCAGCGGCCTGGGACAGCCGCGCGGCCTCGTCCCGGGCCCTGTTCACCAAGCCCTCGGCATGGGCGGTGGCCTCGCCGACGAGCCGGTCCGCCTCCGCTCGCGCGCCGTTGACCGTGCTCTCCGCCTCGGCCTGCGCCGAGCTCACCAGCCGATGCGCCTCCGCCTTGGCATCGGCGACGGCCTTGGCGGCCGCCTCGCCGGCCTCGCTGATCATCTGATCGCGGTGGTCGAGCACGTCCTGCGCGTCGTCGACCTCGCCGGGCAGCGCGTCACGCACGTCGTCGAGCAGTTCCAGCACGTCGCCGCGCGGCACGACGCAGGACGCCGTCATCGGGAGTCCGCGAGCTTCCTCGACGATGGTCACCAGCTCGTCGAGCGCCTCGAAAACCCGGTACATGGATGGGACCTCCTACGGTGAACACCTGCCAGGCCGCTGACGTGGCGCCGAATTGCACACTGCGACACGGACATGGCAGCGAAGTCTCAGTCTGACAAGCCGCCGACCGCCTTGGCGGCCAACACGCCCGGCGCCGACGGTGCAGACGATCACCACTCCATCGGGCACGATCCGGTCACCGAGCGGTCAACTGCCGCGGCCTGCGGAACGGCCGACCTTCTCGCGCAGCGCCGTGGACACGATCTCGGGCAGCAGGTGGTCGACGTTGCCCCCGTACGCGGCAACCTGCTTGACCAGCGACGACGAGACGAAGGAGTAGGTGGGGCTGGTCGGCAGGAACAGCGTGTCGACGCCGGTGAGGCCCTTGTTCATCTGCGCCATCTGCAGCTCGTAGTCGAAGTCGGACACCGCGCGGATGCCCTTGACGATGGCCGAGATGTGTTGAGCGGCACAGTAATCGACGAGCAGGCCCTCGAACGCGTCGACCGTCAGTGACGGCCAGTCGGCAGTGGTCGCGCGGAGCAATCCGAGCCGTTCGTCGATGCTGAACAGCCCCTTCTTGTTCGGGTTGACCAGCACCGCGACCGTGACCCGGTCGAACAGGCCGACCGCCCGGCCGATGACGTCCAGGTGACCCAGCGTCGGCGGGTCGAAGGAGCCGGGGCAGACGGCGTGAGTCATGGGGCGCGACCGTAGCAGAGCAGCGTGTCGCCGTACCGGCGAGCGCGGATGCCCTCCAGCGGCGCGGGCCAGGCGGGCTCGCCCGACTTGCGGCCCCGCTCCATGATCAGATCCGCGTGCGCGGCAAGGGCACCGTTGGTGAGCAGGCCGGTGAACAGAGCCAGCACTTCGGCGGTCGCCACGTCATAGGGCGGATCGGCGACGACGACGTCGAACGGCCCCATCCCGGCGGAGTGGCCGACGATGCCGTGGACGTCCCCTGGAAGGACGGTCAGGCCCTGGCCGCCCAGCGTGTCGATGTTCTGCCGCAGCGCGTTCAGGGCCGCCCGGTCGCGTTCCACGAACACCGCCGATGATGCGCCCCTGGACACCAACTCGATGCCCAGCGCGCCCGACCCGGCGTACAGGTCGAGCACCCGGGCGCCGACCAGGCCGCCGGTGGCGTACAGCGAGCTGGCCAGCGCGGCCCTGACCTTCTCCGAGGTTGGCCGGGTGATCTCGCCCGGCGGTGTGGCCAGCCGGCGGCCGCCCCAGCTGCCGCCGACGATGCGGGTCACGGGTCAGGCCTCAGCGGTCAGCACGAGCACCAGGTCGCCGCCTTCCACCTGCTGGACAGGGGTGATGGCCGTCCGCTGCACCCGCCCGGCCCGCGGCGCGGTGATCGAGGCCTCCATCTTCATCGCCTCGATCGTCGCCACGGTTGCCCCGGCGTCCACGTCGTCGCCCTCGGAGACCGCCAGCGTGACCACCCCGGCGAACGGGGACGCGACGTGGAAGGGGTTCGCCGGGTCGGCGCGCTCGGCGACCGGGATGTCGACGTTCACGCTCCGGTCCCGCACCTGCAGTGGACGCAACTGGCCGTTCAGGGTCGTCACCACGGTGCGCAGTCCCCGCTCGTCGGGCTCGCCCACCGCTTCGAGCCCCAGGTACAGCTGGACGCCGGACTTCAGCTCGATCATGTGCTCGGCGCCGGACTGCATGCCGTACAGGTAGTCGACGGTGGGCAGCAGCGACAGGTCGCCGTACTGCTGGCGGGACCGGCGGAACTCCTTGTCCGGTCCTGGGAACAGCAGTCTGTTGAGCGTCTGACGCGGTGCCGTCGACAGCTCCTCGGCATCCTCCGCGCTCAAGTTCCGCCGCGGCCGGAGTGAAGCTGCGGCCGGCCAGGGCCTTGCTGCGGAACGGCTCCGGCCACCCGCCCGGCGGGTCGCCGAGCTCGCCGGACAGGAACCCGACCACCGAGTCGGGGATGTCGAACCGGCCCGGATTCGCCTCGAAGTCCGCCGGGTCCACCCGCGCGCCGACCAGGTGCAGCGCGAGGTCGCCGACGACCTTCGACGACGGTGTGACCTTGACCAGGTGGCCGAGCATGGCGTCGGCAGCCGCGTACATCGTCTCGACCTCTTCGAACCGGCCGCCGAGCCCGAGCGCGATGGCCTGCTGGCGCAGGTTCGACAGCTGGCCGCCGGGGATCTCGTGCCGGTAGACCCGGCCGGTCGGCGAGCGCAGCCCGGACTCGAACGGCGCGTACAGGGCCCGCACCGCCTCCCAGTACGGCTCCAGGTCCTCCACCGCCCTCAGCCGCAAACCCGTTGGCCGGTCTGTGAAGTCGGTCGCCGCGACCAGCGCCGAGAGCGGCGGTTGCGAGGTGGTGCCGGCCATCGGGGCGCTCGCCGCGTCGACGGCGTCCACCCCCGCGGCGGATGCGACCAGGTAGGTCGCGAGCTGGCCGCCCGCGGTGTCGTGGGTGTGCAGGTGCAGCGGCAGGTCGAAACGCTCGCGGAGCGCAGTGACCAGCGTGCGGGCGGCCGGGGCCCGCAGCAGGCCGGCCATGTCCTTGATCGCCAGCACATGGGCGCCGGATGCGACGATCTGCTCTGCGAGCCGGAGGTAGTAATCCAACGTGTAGAGCTTCTCGCCCGGGTCGGACAGGTCGCCGGTGTAGCAGAGCGCGACCTCGGCGATCGCCGTCCCGGTGTCGCGGACGGCGTCGATGGCCGGCCGCATCTGGTCGATGTCGTTGAGCGCGTCGAAGATTCGGAAGATGTCGATGCCGGTCCTGGCCGCTTCGTGCACGAACGCGTCCGTCACGGCCTCCGGGTACGGCGTGTAGCCGACGGTGTTCCGGCCGCGCAGCAGCATCTGCAGCGCGATGTTGGGGATGGCCTCCCGCATCGCGGCGAGCCGCTCCCACGGGTCCTCGGCGAGGAAGCGCAGCGACACGTCGTAGGTGGCCCCGCCCCAGGCCTCGATGGACAGCAGTTCCGGGGTGAGCCTGGCGGTGGCCGGGCCGATCATCGCCAGGTCCCTGGTGCGGACCCGGGTGGCCAGCAGGGACTGGTGGGCGTCGCGGAACGTGGTGTCGGTGACCTTGAGCTCCGGACTGTCGCGAAGCCAGCGCGCGAACCCGTCCGGACCCAGTTCGGCCAGCAGCTGGCGCGACCCCTTCGGGGCCGGCGTCGCGGAGTCGACAGCCGGCAGCTTGGTGTGCGGTTCGATCAACCCGGTCGGCCGCGGCCCGAACGGCCGGTTGACCGTCATCTCCGCGAGGTAGTTCAGCAGCCGGGTGCCGCGGTCCGCGGAGGTGCGCGCGGTCAGCAGGTGCGGATGGGTCTCGATGAAGCTGGTGCTCACCCCGCCGGCCGCGAAGTCCGGATCATCCAGAACCGCTTGCAGGAAGGGGATGTTGGTGGCGACGCCGCGGACCCGGAACTCCGCCAATGCGCGGCGGGCCCTGGACACCGCCTCCGACCAGGTCCTGCCGCGGCAGGTCATCTTCACCAACAGCGAGTCGAAATGCGGGCTGACCTCGGCGCCGGAGTGCACGGTGCCGCCGTCGACGCGGACTCCCCCGCCGCCCGCCGACCGGTAGGTGATGATCTTGCCGGTGTCCGGGCGGAAGCCGTTGGCCGGGTCCTCGGTGGTGATCCGGCACTGCAGAGCCGCGCCGCGGATCTGGATCGACTCCTGACGCAGGCCCAGATCCTCGAGCGTCTCGCCCGCTGCGATCCGGATCTGCGACGCCACCAAATCGACGTCGGTGATCTCCTCGGTGACGGTGTGCTCGACCTGGATCCGCGGGTTCATCTCGATGAAGACGTAGCGGCCCTGCTGGTCGAGCAGGAACTCCACGGTGCCGGCGTTGACGTAGTTGATGTGCCGGGCGAAGGCGACCGCGTCTGCGCAGATGGCCTCCCGCAGCGCCGGGTCCAGGCCCACCGCCGGAGCGACCTCGATCACCTTCTGATGGCGCCGCTGCACCGAGCAGTCCCGCTCGTACAGGTGGATCGTGCCGTCCCGATCGCCCGTCGCGGCACGCCCGTCGGCGAGGATTTGAACTTCGATGTGCCGGGGTTCGATGACGGCGCGTTCCAGGAACACCGTCGGGTCGCCGAAGGCGGACTCGGCCTCACGCATGGCGACGGCCAGCGCCTCTGGCAGTGATTCGGGGTCGTCGACGCGGCGCATCCCGCGGCCGCCACCGCCGGCGACGGCCTTGACGAAGATCGGGTAGCCGACCGTCTGTGCTGCCTCGACCAGCGTCGCGATGTCCGACGAGGGCGCCGAGGATTCCAGCACCGGCACGCCCGCTGCCCTGGCGGCGGCGATCGCGGTCGCCTTGTTGCCGGCCATCTCCAGCACCGCGGCGGAGGGACCGATGAAGGTGATGCCCGCGTCCACGCAGGCCTGCGCGAGACCGGGGTTCTCGGACAGGAAGCCGTAGCCCGGGTAGACCGCATCCGCCCCGGAAGCCAGCTGCGGCCCTGATGATCTCGTCGGGATCGAGGTAGGCGCGGACGGGATGGCCGCGCTCCCCGATCTGGTACGCCTCATCGGACTTCTGCCGGTGCAGCGAGTTGCGATCCTCGTACGGGAACACCGCGACGGTGGCAATGCCGAGTTCGTAGGCGGCGCGAAACGCGCGGATGGCGATCTCGCCGCGGTTGGCCACCAGGATCTTGGAGAACATCGCACCACTTTCGTTCCTCACGGTGCGAGCCCCCCGGGCGGGCGGCCCGCTGTGGGGAACCTAGCGTGCCCGCCGGGCGAAGCGGAAAACCGGGCCGGATCGTCCTACAGAGCGGGACGCCGCGGCGTCACCGGCGGCGGCGAACCGGGGCCGCCGTCGGGTCGGCGGACAGCTGGCCGGACAGGAACCGGCCCATGATCATGCCTGGGATCATCGGTACCACCGTCAACAGGACGACCAGCAGGACGAGCGTGAGGACGTTGGTGACGATCATCTGGTGGTTCTCCAAAGGGTAGGTCTGGCGGCATCTGTCTTCCCAGCTGCGGGGTGGACGCCGAACCGCTGCGCGCGTTGCCGGACGGCGCCCGGACTACCCGGATGGCCCAGCTGCGACGGCTCCGGCGGGGTCTGCCGGTCAGCCCTTGTCCAGGTATTCCTGGTTCTCCGAGGCGATCACCAGCGACACCATCTCGGCCAGCCCTGGCCAGCGCTTCATCTCCGGGTCGTCGCCGACCAGTCCGACGGAGTCCGCCCGCGCCATTTCGATGACGGCCCTGTCCCGCTGCAGCGAAAGCTGTTTGAGCGCTGTCGATTTGCCCGCCTGAGTGGTGCCCAGAACGTTGCCCTCGCGGCGCAGTTCGAGGTCGGCCTCGGCCAGTTCGAAGCCGTCGGTGGTGGCGGCCACCGCATCCAGCCGGACGCGCCCGACGGTGCCCGGTGGCGATTCGGTGATCAGCAGACAGATCCCGGGCGCGTGGCCGCGGCCCACCCGACCGCGCAGCTGATGCAGCTGGGACATGCCGAACCGTTCGGCGTCCATGATCACCATCATGGTGGCGTTGGGCACGTCGACGCCGACCTCGATGACCGTCGTCGCAACCAGCACATCGAGCTGACCGGCGGCGAACGCCGTCATGACGTCGTCCTTCTCCCCCGGCGGCAGCCGGCCGTGCAGGATGCCGATCCGCAGGTCGACCAGTGGTCCGTCCTGCAGCATCGCGGCCACCTGGGTGACGGTCAGCGGCGGTCGGCGGGTGTTTGCCTGGCCCCCGTCGTCACCCGCGCCGTCGTCGCCCCCATCCCGATCGTCCAGCTCGATGATGCTGCCGTCCTCGAACATGGCGGCCTGCTCGTCGTCGTCGCCGATCTTCGGGCACACGACGTATGCCTGATGACCCTTGCCGACCTCTTCACGGATCCGCTGCCAGGCGCGCTGCACCCAGCCGGGGCGCTCGCCGGCCGGTACCACCGTGGTCCCGATCGGCGAGCGGCCGCGCGGCAGCTCGGACAGCGTCGAGGTGTCCAGGTCGCCGAACACCGTCATCGCGACGGTCCGCGGGATAGGGGTCGCCGTCATCACCAGGACGTGCGGCGGGTTGCCGTCGGGATGCTTGGTGCGCAAGGCGTGTCGCTGCTCCACGCCGAACCGGTGCTGCTCGTCGACGACGACCAGGCCCAGGTTCGGGAATTGCACACCCTCCGAGAGCAGTGCGTGGGTGCCGACGACGATCCCCGGTTGACCGGAGGCGATGGTCAGCAGCGCGTTCCGGCGGACCTTGGCCGACAGTGATCCGGTCAGCAGGGTGATCGCGGTGGCCTCCGGCGGCGCGCCCAGCTCTCCACCGCGGCCGAGCGGGCCGAGGATGTCGCGCAATGACCGAACGTGTTGCGAGGCAAGCACTTCCGTCGGCGCGAGCAGCACAGCCTGACGTCCGGAGTCGATCACCTGCAGCATCGCCCGCAGGGCGACCACGGTCTTGCCGGAGCCCACCTCACCCTGCAACAGCCGGTTCATCGGGTGGATCGTGGCCAGGTCGCGGGCGATGGTCTCACCGACGGCACGTTGGCCGTCGGTCAACGTGAACGGCAGGTTCGCCTCGAAGACGTCGAGCAGGCCACCGGCCACCCGGGGACAGGGCTCGGCCGGAAAGTTCCGCGCGTCGGCCCGCCGCCGGGCCAGCACCAGCTGCACCGACAGGGCCTCGTCGTAGCGCAGCCGCTCCTTCGCCGCCTCCAGCTCGTGCTCCCCGCGCGGACGGTGGATGTCCTGCAGCGCCGTACCCAGGTCGACGAGACCGTGCTCGGCCAGCAGCACGTCCGGAATCGGGTCATCGATCTCCGACAGCAGGTCGAGAGCGGCCCGCACGCAGTGCTGGACCTGGGTCTGCGTCACCCCCTCGACCAGCGGATACACCGGGATCACACCACCTGCGAAGGACTCGACGATGTCGATCGCGTTGTCCCTGCTGCCGGTGCCGTCGTCGATGATCGCCACGGACGGCGAGCTCAGTTGCAGCGTGCTGTTGAAGGTGCTGACCTTCCCGGAGAACATCGCGTCCGTGCCCGGTCGCAGCGTCTTGGACCAGTGGTACTGGTTGAAGAAGGTGCAGGTGAGTTGCCGTGAACTGTCACCGATCACCACGTTGGTGATGTGCTTGACCCCGCGCCCCTTCCCACGGTTTCCGGCCCGGGCATAGCCGAGGTCGCGCTCGATCACCTTGACCACCTTTGCCCAGACGGTGGCCCGTTCGCCGACGATCAGCGAGCCCAGGTCGGTGAGCTTGCCGCGCTGGTCGTATTTGCGCGGGTAATAGCGCAGCAGGTCGCCGACCGTCAGCAGCTGCAGCTTCTCGACCAGCCGGCCGGCCGCGCGGGACCCGAGCGCCGTCTTCAACGGCGTGCTCAGGGTGATCTTGTCCACGGCGCCTCTCCGACTCGGGTCGTCCTGCTCGGGTCCATCTTGACCGCTGGCACCGTCAGTGCCGCTGTCGACCCACAATCTGCAGGTGCCGGACAGCGCGGATCGCCCCGCGCAGTGGCGCGGACCGCCGACCGATCCGACTTCGATCCGATTCCCATCGACCCGCTGACCCGCTGACCCGCTGACCCGCCGGAGATGAACACGT
>CAWCUA010000001.1:0-382031 GCA_963798625.1 uncultured Actinomycetota bacterium | reverse complement strand
TGACATGGGCGTCGTCGCACTCGAATTCTTGACCACGGCTGATCTCGGTCGGGGTCTTCGGCGGCGCCGGTGAGTTGCTGACCAGGGTGGCCGGGACCCTGCCGTTGGCCGATGCAGGACAGGCCCATGCAAACATCGCCAAAGGTGGTCAACGCGGCCGGTGGGTGCTGTTGCCGCGAGCAGGCTCCAGCTGACCAGCCCGTCCGGTCGGCTCGGCGCGGGACGGGGTATCTCACGAGGCTGGGGGAACCCAGCCGTCGCCCGCACCGGGCCGGACAAATCGGCCGTTCGCGCCGAAGTGGTCGGTAGGGTTCCCGTCGGGAGTCCGCAGGCGGTGCGGATGGGACGGCATGGGGGCGAACTGCATGCACGGCATCAGGAAGACCGACGTGGTTGTCGGGATCGACGGCTCGCAGACCTCGACGGCGGCGGCCGTGTGGGCCGCGGCCGAGGCGCATCGGCGCGGTGCGCGGTTGGTCCTGCTGTACGCGTATGTGCTGTACGCGTACGGATCCAAGAACAGCGCCCTGCCCGGGTCAGTCCCGTACGAGGAAGCGGAGATCGACGCGGACACGTTGCTGGCCGCCGCAACGGAGACCGTGCACCGGGAGTTCCCGGCGGTCGCGATCAGCACCGTTGCCGACCACGAGCCGGCCGCCACCGCACTGCTGGAGATCACCGGGCTGGCGGCGCTGACCGTGATCGCCAGTCACGCCAGGCACCAAGCGCTGGAGTCCCTGATGGGTTCCGTCGCCACTTACACGGCTGAGCAGGGCAAGGGTCCGGTCGTCATCCTGCGGGGGGACGCCTCGTCCGTTCCCGGGACCGGCCCGATCGTGCTGGGTCTCGACGGCTCATCGGGGTCCGCTTCCGCCATCGACTTCGCCTTCGAGGCGGCGCAGACCCGGCAGGTTCCGCTGTTGGCCGTGCACTCGTGGGACGACAGCCCGGTGCACGGCTTCCGCCGCACCTTTCACCTGCACGTCGACGAGCAGGCCGACAGCGAACAGCTCGCCGAACTGACATCAGCGCTGACCGGTCTGGCTGAGCGGTATCCCGGTGTCACGCTGACCCCGACAGTGCGTCGTGGGCATCCCGGGCGGGTCCTGCTGGAGGTGGCGGCCGAGCAGGGGGCGTCGCTGGTGGTGGTCGGAGCCACGGGCGTCGGCGGATCGGCCGAAACGTCGGACGACGGCACCTCGGACGCCGGCACCTCGGACGCCGGCACCGGCCTCGGCGGCACCAGCCGCCGGCTACTGGCCCACGCCGATGTCCCGGTGGCAGTGGTCCGGCACCGGGCTGGTTGACCCCCCCTTCCGCGAAGACCTCCGGCGAATCGAGTCAGGTACGGATGCATTGCGTCCACACCGCTTTCGCCGGGCGACCCGGTGACGATCGGCGAGATGGACGGCGCCAAGTGCAGGTTTGAGAACGTTGGCTGGACGGCTCCTGGACGGGCTGGGAAAGTGTCCCTGGCGACGTCCTTCCGCGCACGGGTGGGTCGCAACACCAGCCGGGTCGAAAAGTGAGGCAGTCCGTGTCGAAGGTGTCGGGCATCGAACCGGGGCAACGCCAGCTGAACGGCCCACAGACCACCGGGCGGGAGTATCGCAACCTGTCGACGCCAGTGCATGGCATGCGCTCCGAGCATGACGTCGCCGCCGTCATGCGGGACGGCGTCGAACTGCTCGCTGACGTGCATCGGCCGGACACCGACGGCCGGTTCCCGGCGTTGATCTCGGCATCGCCGTACCCGCGCCAGATCCAGGATCTCGGTGCGCCGATGGGCTTCATCGAGGCCGGCGCGTCCGATTTCTGGGTGCCGCGCGGATACGTGCACGTGATCGCGAACCTGCGCGGAACGGGGGGCTCGGGCGGGACGTTCGGCTTCTTCGACGCTCAGGAACGTCGCGACATGCGTGACCTGGTCGAGTGGGCGGCCGCCCAGCCGTGGTGCGACGGCAACGTCGGGATGATCGGGATCAGCTACTTCGCCATGACCCAGCTGGAGGCGGCCGTCGAACGCCCCCCACACCTGAGGGCGATCTTCCCGGTCGCGGTCACGACCGACCTGTACGAGGCGGCGATGCACCACGGGTTGTTCAGTTCCGGCTTCGTGACACCGTTCCTGGCGATGATCGGGCTGACATCCGGTCGCAGCGACCGCTTCTGGCGCAGCAAGCTCATCGACGCCATGCGGGATGTGCTGCGCACACCGCCGCTGCACCGCAAGTTCGCCACGATGAACGGCGAGTCGTCGATCGCGGTCCTGCACGCGGCGCTCAAACTCCATCACGACCCGCACCCGTGGGACGACCTGTGGCGGTCCATCGCGGTCGAGCACCCGCTGCGTGACCTGTGGTGGGACGACCGGAACCTGTTGCCGCTGCTCGACCGCGTCGAGGTTCCCACCTACCTCGGCTGCGACTGGCAGAACGTCCCGCTGCACCTGCCCTCGACGTTCCCGACCATGCGGGGGCTGACGAACGCGCCCGCCGTCCGGGTCGGGATGCTCGGCGAATTCGGGCTGACGTGGCCGTGGGAAAGCCTGCACGTGGAGGCGTTGGCCTGGTTCGACCATTGGCTGAAGGACCGGGACACCGGCATCCTCGACGGCCCCGCCATCCGGTACTGGATGCCGGGTGCCGACGAGTGGCGCACCAGCGACACCTGGCCCCCGGCAGGCGTTGTCGGCCGGCCAATGAGCCTTCGCGCCGACAGCGCGCTCGGCGACGACGAGGGAACTCCCGGGCAGCGGTCGTTCATGGTGCTGGGATCCGGACTGGCCCGGGGACGGGTGAGCGAGACCGACCCACCCGCCCTGCTGGAGTGGACCAGCACGCCGCTGGCGCAGGCTCTCGACGTCGTGGGCGATATCGAACTGGACCTGCAGGCCAGCGCCACCGCCGTCGACACCGCCTGGATCGTCACCCTGCAGGACGTCGCCCCCGACGGCACCGTCGTCGACATCACCGCGGGATGGCTCCGTGCCAGCCTGCGCCGCGTCGATCCGGGACGGAGCTCGGTCGGTGCTCCCGAGCTGCCCTGCCGTGTCGCCGAGGCCGTTGTCCCGGGTGCGCTCACCACCTATCGGATCCCGCTGGTCACCAACGCCCGACGGTTCGCCGCCGGACACCGGATCCGGCTCGTGATCACCAGCGACGACCAGAACCCCAGCACGCCCGCGATCATGGGGTTCCGGCACGCGACGGTCGGCACCAGCAGCCTCAACACCATCCACTCGTCATCCAGGCTCGTGCTCCCGGTAGCGGATCTGGCTGTACATCGGCCGCCGGTGGATGCTCCTGGGTGACCGGTGACCCCGAGCGCGTGTCCACGCCCAGCGCGCGAACGCGATCGAACCCCCGCTGCAGGATCAACGAGACACGATGACGTCCGAGCGGAGTCGCTCAGGCGGCCAGTGCCTTACCCGCCTCTCGTGCCGAGGCCAGAGCCCCCTGATGCAGCGCTGCAGCCACGTCGGTGAACGGGTCCAGCGCGGGGTTGACCCCGACCAACGTGAACTCGCGCTCGACCACGGTCAGGTCGGCGGCCCAGACGTCACCGATGATGCGGCGCAGGTAGCTGGTCGAGTGATCCCAACCCTCGCGCGGCGTGCCGGCTCCGTAGGCACCGCCCCGCACCGTGCACAGCACCACCTTCCTGCCTGCCAGCAGACCGGGACCGCCGGGAGTTGCGCGTCGATCGGTGATGATCAGGTCGACCCACGTCTTGAGGTGCTGCGAGACACCGAAGTTGTACAGCGGAACTGCCAGCAGAATGGCGTCCGCCGCAAGCAACTCGTCGACCAGCGTGGCGGCCAGTGCGACGGCCGACTTCTGTTGTGGCGTGCGATCGGCTTCCGCCGCCCCCGCGGCGGCGAGCGCATGCGACCAGGCGTCGGACGGTAGGACGTCGACGCCGATGTGCCGGCGCTCCACCGTGTCTCCGGGATGACTGGAGAGCCACTCGGCCTCCACGATGTCGGCGATCTCGCGACTGGCCGATCCCGCCAATCGGATGCTGGCGTCCAAACGGAACAACGTCATTGCTTCTCCTCGACGAAGTGGGCGCCTCGGACTTCAAGGCTGAAGTCAGCATGTGGGACTTCATGCTTGAAGTCAAGTCGTCCTCACGGATACTGTGTGTCGATGACCGAAGCGTTGCTGCCGGGTGCACCGTCCGTCGTCGAGCCGGAGCCTGCATGGTTGACGGAGCACGAAACCGAGGCATGGATGGGCGTCGCGACGATCGCGATGCAGTTGACGGGGGTCCTGGACGCCCAACTTCAACGCGATTCCGGGATCGGGTTCTACGAATACTCGGTCCTGTCCTGGCTGTCGATGTCGCCGGGACGCACCTTGCGGATGAGCAAACTTGCCGAGCTGACCAGAGGATCTCTGTCCCGGCTGTCCAATGTCGTCAAACGTTTGGAGCAAAGAGAACTCGTCCGCCGCGCACCCGACCCCACCAACGGTCGTTACACCAACGCGTTCCTCACCGAGACCGGCTGGAAATGCGTTGTGCAGGCAGCCCCCGGACACGTGAACACAGTTCGGCAATTCGTCTTCGACCCGCTCTCCGCCGAGCAGGTGGAAGCACTGCGGGCCGTCAGTGGTCTGATCGCAGACCGGATTCGTTGTGCCACGCCGTCGGCAATCGAGTAGGCCGGTCTCACCTCGATGCAAGGCTCCGGTCGGTCAGTCGGCCGGGGGAGTTCTGAGAGGATCTGAAGAATCAGACTCGAGTCTTTCCGGCTGCGCCCGCACGGAAGCAGTTCCGGCGTTCGTCTCGTTCAGGCTGGGTGCAGCGGGATTTGCGGGTCATTGCTCCCCTGGCTCCCCGTATCCCCTGGTGGTCGCGCGACCCTCACCGTACGGAGCCCACGCCGACCGAGATCGCGTACTCAGCGCTTGACCTCGTACCTGGCCAGGAGCACGCCACCCGGAAACGTCCGGCTCTCCACCAGGTGCAAGTTCACCCAGTTGTCCAGGGCCGTAAAGAATGGCGTGCCACCACCCACCAGAACCGGGTGAGTGACGATCGCATACTCGTCGATCAGCCCGGCCCGCATGGCCGACGCGGCAACGGTGGGGCTGCTGACATCCATGGAACCGCCATCCTCCGTCTTGAGCCGGGTGATCTCGGTGACAACGTCACCGCGGACCAGGCGGGCGTTCCAGTCGACCTTGCTGACGGTCGAGGAGAACACGACCTTCGGCATATCCCGCCAACGGCGGGCGAACTCGACGTGCGCCGGCGTGGCACCAGGCTGCTCGTCGGCGGTCGGCCAATGCCCGCTCATCCCCTCCCAGACCCTGCGCCCGTACAGCGCCAAACCGGTCGCCGCGACGCGGTCGGACCACCACTGGAACCACTCGTCGCTCGCCACGCCCCAGCTGAGGTCGTCACCGGGCGCAGCAATGTAACCGTCCAGGCTCATGTTCATCGCAAAAGTCAGTTTCCGCATGGCATTCGTCCTTCCGTGATGGGTATTCCGCGCAGAGACCAACCCGGCGCAGAGAAGTCATCAGTCAGACAACACTCAGTTCCCTGCGACACATGCCAAGCGGATATTCGGAACATTGCCGAGCGAGCTGCGGCCGCGCCATCAGTCCCGGGCCGGCCGTGGGTGCTGGGACCGGCGGCGATGCAACCAGATGGGAAAGGTCGAGAACAGGAACAACGGTCCAAGAGCGACCAGCACTGCCCAGTATCCGATCGGCGTCTTCTGCAGTTCGACGCCACATGCCATGCACAGCATCAAACCAAGCAGGTATGGACTGAAAGAGGCCCAGTCAATGGAGATCCCGCCCCATTGAACCTGCTCACCGGGCGGGGTGCGCCGGACCTTCAGCACCCCAGAGAACAGGCCCAGTGCCCAGCCCGCCGCCAACAGTCCGCAGGCCAGGATCACCGGTTGCCCTCGCGGCCGAGGCGAGTAGGACAGCGAGAGGCGCCGGCGGCGCACACTTGCCCTACTCCTGCTGGGTCTTGGTGAACCGCAGACTTTCGACGACGTGCTGCACGACCTGCTCGTCGAGCGTCTCGCCGGTGATGGTCACCACAGCGGTGCTCGGGTAGGGGTACTGCCCGGCGACGACCCAGACCCCGCGACGGAGCGCGCCGTCCTCGGTGAAGGAGAAATCGCTGCGCACGGCGGAATCGGCTCCCTGGACCGTGGCGTTTTGCGTCCCTCCGCCCTGGTAGTCGGCCAGACCGACGGTCGCCGGGAGGTCCAACCGGCCAAAGGCGGCCGAGGCCGTGGGATCCTCGCTGAAGCTGCCAGAGACCCGGATCTCCATCCCGTCACCGACCCACCGCTTCGTGAAGAGCTCGCCGGTCTGAGTCTCCTCCGTCCAATCGGAGGGGTGCTGGATGGTCAGGTGGCTCACTTCGACTGTGGTCCAACCGTCTTCGCTGCCCGAGCATCCACCGACGAGCAGCGCGCTCGCCCCCAAGAGAGCGAGCAGCAACCTGCGTCGCAACGCCATTGATGTCCTCCTGCGTCCGGCCGTCACTGCGCAAACCTAAACGAGGCAGCGCGGGAGCCATCACGTCGGCCCGTCCGACCCACCGACAACGAAAAGCGGATACGCCAGACGCCCTCAGCCAAGAGCGGCCGTGAGATGACGGACCATGCGCACAGCGACGGCCACCGCGGTGAGGGTCGAGTTCGCTGCCAGCGCTGTAGGAATGACCCCATTGCCGGCAAGATAAAGATTGTCGAAACCCCACACCCGCCCTCTATCGTCACAAACCCCACTGCCGTCATCGAGGGCGCTCATCCGCACCGTGCCGGTGTAGTGCAGGGAAGACCCTGGCTCGAGAAGCGCATTCGGTCGACTGAAGCGCCCCGGTGCAAGTGCGAGGGCGACGCGGTGCAGGACTTCATTTGCCTGCGCTATCCGGCGGGTGTCCGCGTCGGTCACGGAGAACTGGACGGTGAACCGCGGCAAGCCCATGGCGTCGGTCTCGCCCTCGGCGAATCGCATCTGATTGTCGACCGACAGGTCAGTGGGCACGTACCACGACAAGGTTGCCAACAGCGCGCCTGCCGGGCCTTGATCGGTCGGCCGGCACAGGACAGCACCTTGATAGGGCCGCTCACGCCCTCGGTAGGGCACCCACAGCGCATGCCGGAAAGGCTCGGCGGAGCTGCCCGGGTCGGCCATATCCATTGGGAGCCCGAGCATCTCGGGCGTCACGATCACCGAACCGGACAGGAAGGCGTGCTCGTTGAGATGGCGCCCCAGTCCGGGAGGCCTGATGCCCGAGGCGAAGAGCAGTTGCGGTGTACGGAGAGCATCGGCAGCCACGACCACCTGGCGTCCTCGCACGATGATGTCGGGTTCATCGCGCAACGAGCTCAGCGCGGCCCCCACCACGTGTCCGTTTCGATGGACCAGCGCCGTGCACACCATCGAGCCGAGCAGTACGAAGCAGGGATCGGAACCGTCGGCGAGCGGCGGCCAGATCCGGTTCGGGCCGGTTCTCACAAGCGTTCCGTCGGGTGCCCGGGCGATGGCCATCGGCATCCGCTGCGGTGCGGCGGGTCCGTGGCCCCCCACCTGCTCGGACAGCACATCGAGAATGGCTGCGGACATGGCGTCCTCGGGGAAGGCGTCGTCACTGACACCGAGAATCGCCTGCGCGCGAGCAGATCCGCCGGCCACGACTCGTCGTTCACCATCGCGGGGGCCTCGTCGCCGAACGGCGGAGGCGTGCCCGCCGCCCAGTGGATGCCCATGCCCCCCTCGTTCCACGCCACAGCGGCGCCGGGCAGGCCACCGGGTCCGTTCCGACGGCGCCGATTCCGTGCAAACCGGGGGCAAGGTCATGACGCGTCACAGTCAGTGAGTTGTGCCGGGCCGCACCGACGTAGAGGTTCTGTTGGTTGACGGCCGCGCCGGCGGCGAACCGGCGGCGAAGGGATCCGTCGGGGCTGTCGTGCAAGTGCTGACCCGGGACAGCGCCCATCCTCGGGCCGCCCGCGACCATGATGATGGTCGCGTCCGGCCTGGTCTCGCGGACCATGCGGGCGACGGATGTGCCGAGCAGCCCGCTGCCAATGATGAGGACGTCGGACTCGGCGTCACACCTGCTGGTCGTTGCGGCACGTGGTCGGCCATGCTGTGGCTTTCCTACCTCCACCGGTCTCACCCGCTCGTGTCATGGTGGGCCGAGCAGATCGACCCAGATGGCGGCTCCCAGTGCGGCGACGGGAGTGCCGGCCAGCGAGGCCTCCCCCGCTGGGCCCGTCCAGTCGAGGAGACGCACCCGCTCGGGTAACGACAGCGAGCGAAGGAAGGACGACTGCCACCCCCAATCGGCGAGCCTGGTTCTCACGGCGCGCAACAAGGGTTCGCCCACCGACACCAGACCACCGCCCAGAACGACGACGTCGACGTCGACGGTCAGGACGAGAATCCTCACCCCGGAGGCAATCCCGGTGATCAAGGCGTTCCACACCCGGCGGGCCCGCTCGTCACCCGCATCTGCGTGGTCCATCAAGTCCCTCACCGGGCGGGCATGCGAGGTGGGCCACAGACGCGCGACCGCCGATCCGGATGCCGCCATCTCCAGGCAGCCGCGCTGCCCACACACGCAGGTCGGCCCGAGAGGGTCGATCGGAATGTGCCCGACCTCCCCGCGTTGCCGCCGGATCCACGCCAGAGGGACCCTTCCCGGACGATCCCCGCCGCAGCGCCGGTGCCGAAGTTCAGGTAGGCCATTGATCGGCGGGCGTCCATCCCGAGCATGTGGAAGGCACCCACTGCCGCCGCGTTGACGTCGTTCTCCACCCGGACCGGAACGCCGAAATGGTCCGCGAGCAGCGGCCCGAGCGCGAGGTTCTCGAGCCCGAGATGACGGCGTGGGTGACCATTCCGGTCTCGGAGTCGACGCGCCCAGGAATGCCCACTCCGATGGAACTGAATTCTGTCGCTCGATGACCTGTCGCCGCCGCCAGAGCGTGGACGGCGCCCATGGCCGTGCCGAGCACTCCGTCGGATCCGACGTCGGTTGCGATGGCGTACCGCTCGATGATCTTGCCGTGGCGATCGAGCACCACCGCGTCGGTCTTGGTCCCCCCGATGTCGACGCCGACTCTCAGTGGTCCGTCGGCGCAGTGTGTCGTCATCTAAGGTCTATCTCGCGTCCCAGCCGGGCGGACTCATACATCGCGGTAATCATCCGCATTACCTCGACACCCTGGGCAGCAGTGGCGAGATCCGGGACGCGATCCTGGCAGAGGTCCACGAAGTAGGCCAACTCGCTCGCGAAACCCTCTGCCATCTCGAACGACGGATGGTCCAACTGCGGCTCGATACGCAGAATGGTGTCGTTCTCCTCGGTGACGATGCGCAGTGAAGGTTCCAGCTCCGCACCGCCGCGTTCACCGAACAGGCTGACGTGCAGGTCGTCCTCCACCGCGTGCAACGAGTAGCTGGCGTCCAGCAGCAGCGACGACCCGTCGTCGAACCGGATGAGGGCATTCACCATGTCCTCCACCGTGTTGTCGTCAGGGTTGCTGTCCGCCGCCCAGTACCGATCGAGGTTGGTGATGTTGGCGCGGTTGCCCAACCGCGTGTAGGAATTCGTCGAGATCGTCACCGGCTTCGGCGCACCCATGAGATACCAGCACAAATCTATGACGTGCACTCCGATGTCGACCAGCGGGCCGCCGCCCGAGCGAGCCGAGTCCGCAAACCACCCGCCAGGGTTACCGATCCGGCGGATGTTGGTGGCCTTGGCGAAGTAGACGTCGCCGAGGGTGCCGCCGTCGACGAACCGCTTCAGCGTGATCGCGTTCTGGCCGAATCGCCGGACGAAGCCGACCTGCAGGTGCTGGCCGCTGCGTTCGACCGCACGCTGCACCTCCTCTGCCTCCTCAACCGTGCGGCTGAGCGGCTTTTCCACCAGGACGTGCTTGCCCGCGTCCAGGGCGGCAACGGCAAGTCGGGAGTGCGAGTCGTTCCACGTGCAGATGCTGACGGCGTCCACGCCGGGGTCGGTGAGCAGGTCGTCCAGCGTGTCGTACACCCGCTCGGCCCCGTAGGTCCGAGCCATGGTCCGGGCGCGATCGACGTTCAGATCATGGATCCCCGCGATCCGGACCCTGGGGTTCGCTGCGTAGGAGGTGAGATGAAAGTTGGCGATGCCGCCCGCGCCGATGACTGCGACGCACAGCGTCTCGTCGCTCATCGCACCTCGTCCAGGATCCGCTTGGCGTTCGCCAGACCCATTTCGGCGCCGAGCAGGCAGTCCTCGATGCCTTCGAACTCGATCGAGACGTACCCGTCGAACCCCGAAGCGGCGATGGCCCGAAGTACACCGCGCATGTCCATGTCGCCGTAGCTGACGATCGAGCCGAGCAGATGGTTGCCGGCCGCGGTGAGGAGCCATCCCTGGACCGGGATAGTCGCGTCCCGGCCGGATATAGAAGTCCTTGAGGTGCACGATCGAGGCGTAGGAAATGTTCTGTGTTGTCGCCGACACCGGTGTCCTCGTCGACCACGAGGAAGTTTCCGACGTCCAACGTGGTCTTGAAGTTGGGCTCGTTGACGAGGTAGATCAGCCGACGCACCCGCTCGTTGGCGTTCACCATATTCCCGTGGTTCTCCACGCTGGTCGTGATGCCGTAATCGGCTGCGAACCTGGCGATTTCGCTGCAGGCGTCGACAAGGATCGGCAGAGTCCTCTCGTAATCGATGATGTCGGCGTCGCGGTGTGCCCAGGCGACGACATCGTGCGGAACAGCCGGATGTCGAGCGCGTCGGCGACCAGGATGTGGTCCTTGACGCGCTTCATCTCCCGCTCGTAGTCCTCCTTGGTGTCCGTGAGGAAATTCGCGGGGATCACCAGATTGCTCAGCGGCACCCCGGCCGAGCGGGCCTTCGACCCGAGGGCGGCGGCGAACTCGTGATCGGATACCAGGGTCGAGGTGTCGTTGGTCATGTCCTTGGAGAGCGACACGGTCGCGATCTCCAGGTGCTCACCCTCGCTGGCGGCCACCCAGTCGACCACATCCAGCAGGCTCATCGCTCCGGTGCGGAGTTTCTGGTAGAAGCTGTACGAGCTGAATCCGAAACGCACGTCGTTCCTTTTTCTGGGAGGGATCGAGGCCGCGCCTGTCGACTCAGGGACGGCCTCATCGGCGAGAGCGCGGTAGTGCCGGCGCCTTTCGGCCTGCTCCACCGGATCCGCCACGGGGGCGGCCAGCAGCAGTTTGGCGGTGTAGGCCTCGGAGGGCTCGCTGGTCACCGTGTCGGCGTCGCCGGTCTCGACGATCTCGCCGCGGTACATGACCGCGACCCGTGGCTGATGTGCCGGACGACGCCGAGGTCGTGGGTGACGAAGAGATACGCGACCCCGGTTTCCTGGATCTCGATGAAGAGGTCCAGGACCCGTGGCCTGCGTCGTCAGGTCGAGCGCGCTGACCGGCTCGTCGCAGACGATGAGCTTCGGCTCCCGGGCGAGCGCCCGCGCGATGGCGATCGCGCTGCCGCTGACCGCCGGAGAACTCGCGGGGTAGCGGGCCGATCGCGTCCGGCGGGCAGTTGCACCTGGTCGAGCAGCGTCCGATCCGCGTGGCGTCGCGTCCCGCTTCGACGTCCCCGGCGACCCGCAGCGGCTCCGCGAGGATGTCCTCGCACCGTCATCGCCGGGTTCAGCGACGTGTAGGGGTCCTGGAAGACGACCTGGATGTCGCTGCTCAGCGCCCGGCGGGCTCTGCCCGTGCACGTGGGAGATGTCCCGACCCGTGGAAGCCGGATCCGGCCGGTGACGGCTGCGAGCCCGAGGATCGCCTTGCCGAGCGTCGTCTTGCCCGAGCCGGACTCGCCGACCAGCCCGAGGTCTCCCCGCGGCTCGATGTCGAGGCGAGACGTCGCCGTGCAGCGCGCGGAAGGCGGCGTCCGCGAAGCCCTTCGCGGGGTACTCGACGTCCAGCGCCGGCGACCTCCAGCAAGGGCGCGGCCGGGTCGGCGCGCTCCATCGGCTGACCTCCGTGCGGGTCGCGTTCGGTCCGCGGCGGGACCTCCTCCAGGGTCGCGGCGAGCAGGCTCCGCGTGTACTCGTGCTGCGGGTCGGCGAACAGCTGCGCGACCGGCCCGACTCGACGATCCGGCCGTCGCGCATCACGACGACCCGGTCGCAGATGTCGGCGACGACGCCGAAGTTGTGGGTGACCAGGATGAGCCCATGTCGCGCTCGGCCTGCAGCTCGCGGAGCAGGTCGAGCACCTCGGCCTGCACCGTCACGTCGAGGGCCGTGGTCGGCTCGTCGGCGATGAGCAGCTCGGGGTCGCAGGCGATCGCACCGGCGATGAGCACCCGCTGCGCCATGCCGCCGGAGACCTGGTGCGGGTAGGCGCGAAGACGCGCGCCGGGTCGGCGATGCCGACCCGCTCGAGCAGCGCGAGCGCCCGCTTCCTCGGCCTCGGCGCGCGAGACGCCCGAGGTTGTGGCGCATCGGTTCGATGAGCTGGTAGCCGATCGTGAACGAGGGGTCGAGGTTGCACATCGGCTCCTGCGGGATGTAGCCGATCCTGCCGGCCACGGAGGCGGTTCAGCTCGCGCTCCCGCGTGTGCCGCAGGTCGATCGCCGTCGAAGGTCGAGCGGTCGGCGGTGGTCCGGGCGCCCGGCGGCAGCAGCCCGAGGATCGCGAACGCGGTCTGCGACTTGCCCGAGCCCGACTCCCCCACGATGCCGAGCACCTCGCCGCGCGCCAGGGCAGGCTGACCCCGTGCACGACATCGCGCTCGCCGCCGTCCTGGGTCGGGTAGGCAATGGTCAGGTTCTCGACGCGCAGCACGCGCGTCGGGCACGTCCCTGTCCAAGCCCACCGAATCTGGAGTGCCCCTAGTGCCGCCCGCGGACCGGGCGTCACCCTTGTCCAGGTCAACGCCGTCAGCGGGGACCGCGTCGACGTTGATCGACTTGTTCTCCCCGACAACCGTTCCCGCGACGGAGTTCGCGGCGCCCGCTCCGGGACGGCGCCGTCGACGGCGCCCGCGGTCCGAGCCGAGGGTGTCGGCCGCCGCGCCGCGACGATGACCAGGCAGACCGCGGTGAGCCCGATGGCCACGCCCGGCGGGTAGACGAGATGGGTGCCCGATAGAAGGTCTGGAACGCCTCACTGAGCATCCGTCCCCAGCTGGGCCGGTTGGACTGGCCGAAGCCGAGAAACTCCAGACCGGACTGGACGATGATCGCGAGACCGAAGATCAGCGCCGAACGCAGCAGCACCGGGCCGAGGACGACCAGGAGCACGTGGCGGAAGATGATCCGCGCCGGGGACAGGCCGGACACCTTCGCGGCGTCGATGTACAGCTCGTTCCGGACGTTCACGACCACGCTGCGGGTGAGCCGGAAGATATCCGGCGAGGCCAGAATGCCGAGACTGATCATCGTCGGATAGAGCCCGTTGCCGAGCGAGGTGATGACCACGACCAGGATGAGGATCTGCGGGAGCGACATCAGCAGGTTGGCGATCCAGGACGCTGCGCTGTCGAACCAGCCGCCGGCGTATCCGGCCAGCAGGCCCGATGGCACACCGACCAGGATCGCGGTGACGACCATGATGAGCCCGGCCTCGAGGCTGGTCCGACCCGCCCAGAGCAGCCTGCTCCACTGGTCGCGGCCGCTCGCGTCCGTGCCCAGAAGGTGTTCACCGCCCGGGGGCAGCAGGGCGTCGCCAAGGGAGACCGCATTGGGGTCGAACGGCGCGATCAGTGGCGCGAAAATTGCCGACAGAACGATCAGGAGCAGCGTCACCGCGGCCGCCATGCCGAGCGGGTTGCGCAGGAATCGCTTGAGACGGGCGGGTGAGGCCGGCAGGGCCGCAGCCTCGGCGGGAAGTCTGGTCATCAGATCCTCACCTTGGATTTAGTGCGCCGTAGAGGATGTCGACCACAAGATTGACCCCGACCACGACCAGCACCGTGAAAAGGAGGACGCCCATGATCACTTGAATGTCACTGGATCCGCTTGCAGCGATGGCCACGGAACCGATGCCCTTCAGGGCGAAGACGCGCTCTACGATGGCCGCGCCGCTCAGCGCAGCGATGAACTGCAGCGACAGCATCGTGAGCGCCGGCGGCGAGGCATTGCGCAGGACATGAGTGAGCAGGATGTCGGTCCGCGACAGTCCGCGGCTCCGCAAGGTCCGCACGAAATCCTGTCCCGAAACGCTGACGACGGAATTGCGGAGTTGCTGCGCGATCGCTGCGATCGAGCCGATGGCAAGTGCTATGACGGGCGGCGCGATGGTCTGCAGCCATCCGACCGGCGATGCTGACAGCGGGGTGTACCCGGTGGCCGGGAACCACTGCAGTTCGACTGCGAAGTACAGCGCGAGCAGAATTGCGACCCAGAAGTTGGGTAGCGCGAACCCCACCACCATGACGACCTGCAAGACCTTGTCCAGCGGTCCCGGGTTCACTGCGGCGAGGACGCCGAGCAGTGCGCCAAGGACACCCGCGACCACCACGGCGCCGATGGCGAGGGACACGGTGACCGGCAGGCTCGCGACGACCATGTTGATCACGGGCGTGTTCGTGGACGAGGAAGTGCCCAGATCACCCGTCACCGCGTGGCCGAGCCAGTCGAAGTACTGGGTGACGATCGGGCGGTCGAGCCCGAGCTGCACCCTCTTGGTGGCCACCTGGTCGGGGGTGGCGTACAGGCCAAGGGCCCCCCGCGCCGGGTCGGTGCCGGTGAGCTTGAGGAAGAAGAACATGCCCGTCACGACCACGTACGCGAGCATCACGCCGCCCAGAAGTCGCTTGGTGATGAATCTGAACATTGGGTCCCCGATCAGTAGTGGGGAAGGACGAGGGAAAGGGGGCCGATGCTGTCGGCCCCCTTCGCCGTCACGCCGCGGGGGCGAAGAACCGGAGGCTGGGCACCAGCTGGGCCTGCTGCATCGTCACCTTGATGGCCTTGCTGGAGAGGTACACGTTGTCCAGCGTTGCGATCGGAGCGAACCACGCCTGATCCACGATGTAGGTGTTGAGTTCCTGGTACAGCTTCTTCTGCTCGTCACCTGAGGATTTCGGGATCTCCTTCAAGAACGTGGCCACGGTGTCGTCGGTGTATTTGAAGTGGTTCCACAGCGAGGTGGGGGTGAGCTTGTTCAGGACATCCGTCCACGGCGGGATGTTGGTGGAGAAGGACAGCACGAAAGCGGGTGCGCCGACCAGGGTGTCGAGTCCACCGTTCGAGAACGAGGCAACGGAGATGGGCTTGAGGGTGATCCCGACTTCCGAGAGGTACTGCGCCAGAATCGGAATGAGCGGGGTCTGGAAGCCCTCGGAGTAGGACAGCGGCAGCTCGAAGCCGTCCGCATGGCCGGCGTCGGCGAGGAGTTGCTTGGCCTTGGCCGGGTCATAGGGATACTGCTTGTTCAGGCTGTCCACCCAGGCGTCGCTGGCCGGGTTGAACGTCTGGGTGGAGACCTGCCCGAGCCCGGCATAGAACGTCTTGAGGATGGCCTCGCGGTCGAGCGCGTAGTTGATGGCCTGCCGGACGCGCACGTCTCCGAGCGCCGGCGCAACCGTCCCGGCCCGGTCCTGCAGGATGATGCCCTGCCACTCGCCGGGGACGGTGTCGACCGTCAGTCCGGCGGACTTGGCCTGTTCGGCCATATCGGCCGTGGCGTACATGAACTGCACCTGGTCGGTGCTCAGCGCGTTGTACATGGCCGTGAAATCCTCGATCACCTTGATGTCCACAGTGCCGAAGGGGAAGGCGGCGCGATTCCAGTAATCCGGCCGGGCGGTGAACTGATAACTCGTGCCCTTCTGGGAGGCCGCTGTATCCAGCGTGTAGGGACCGGTGCCCACCGGCGCGGTACCGGCCGTCCCGGCCGCGATGCTGGCGGGGCTGACCATGAAGCCGGTATACGTCGCAAGTCCCGCGAGCAGGCCCGGGTTCGGCTCGCTCAAAGTGATCTCGACCGTCTTGGGATCGACCACCTTGACGGCGGAGATCGACTTGGCAGTCTCGGAAGCGGAGCCGGCGCCGGCCTTGCGCGCCTCGAGGTTGGCTTTGACCGCGTCGGCGTTGAAAGCCTGCCCGTCTGTGAAGGTGATCCCTTCCTGGAGGGTGAGCGTGAGCTCGGTCAGGTCCTTGTTGTAGCTGAAGTCGGTGGCCAGATTGCCCTCGATCTCGGAGTCGGCGGTCTTGCGCAGAAGCGGGTCGTAGACGGCCTCTGCGTAATGGATCACCATGCCCTCCTTCATCTCTCCCGGATCCCAGGTGGGGATGTCCCCGGCGTTGCCGAGGATGAGGGTTTTCGCTTCAGCCGTGCCGGAAGCGGCCGACGTCCCGGCCCCCTGTCCCTGCGAGCCGGCGCAGCCGCTCAGAGCCAGAGCCCCCGCGACGGCCAGGGACGCCCATCGAAACGCTTTGCGCATGCTGACTTCTCATCTCTGTGGCCAGGCCACGGTAGGTGATGCGGGTGGGACGAGGTTGGAAGAACGGGGTTGAGTCGGTCAGGAGAAGCCGAGTACGCGGGAGACGACCGCGACTGCGGCGCCACGCGTGACGATGTCGTCACCGAGCTTCGTCATTCGCATGGTGAGCTCACCGGTGTAGGTGAGCATCGTCCGGAGCTGGATGGTTTCGACTGCGGCCTCGATGAACGGTCCAGTGAGCAGGCGTTCCGGACCGCTAACGATCACGTCGGTGAGATTCAGTGCGGCGACCACGGGGGCCAGGACAGAACCGAGTCGGCGTCCCGCCTCCGCGAGGATGTCCCGGCCGGCGGCGAGGCCGTCGGCCGAGCGCCAGTCGAGCCCCCTGTCCTCGAAGGCGGCGGTCAGACGAGGTACGGCTACCCAGGTCTCGAGGCAACCGTTCTTGCCGCACACACAGGGTGCACCTGCGAAATCGGCGACGACGTGGCCGATCTCGCCCGCGGCGTTCATGGTGCCGACCAGCGGTGCGCCGCCGAGCAGCAATCCGCCACCCAGGCCGCGCCCCACCTTGACGAGCATCATGTCTTTATCGGTCTCACCGAAGGAGAACTCCGCGAGCAGCGCGGCGTCCGCGTCGTTGGAGACGATCGCCGGCAGGTCGAACCGTTCCAGGAGCAGAGAGCGGAGCGGCAGATCAGTCCAACCCAAATTAGGTGCCGTCTCCACCGTTCCTTGAGAGTCGACGATGCCCGGGGAACCAACGCCGATGCCCAGGAGCGGGGCCGATGCCCGGTCGAAAAGACGCTGGGACAGGTCGAGCGCGGTGTCCAGCGCCCGCGACCCTGTTCCACCGTCCAGGGCGATTTCCTCACGATCGAGGATCGTCCCGTCGAGATCGAGCAAGCCGCCACGGAAGGTGCCCACATCGCTCAGATCGATGCCCACGATCTGAAAAGCGTTGCGGTCGAGCTCGATCAGGGTTGCAGGCTTGCCCGGGCGCGCCTCTTCCCGCGGCCCCTTCTCGAAGAGGAGTCCCTCGTCCATCAGCTCGGCGACGAGGTCTGAGATGGCGGCTCGGGTCAACCCGGTGATACGTGCGATGTCGGCACGACTTTGTGTGCCCGTGCTGTAGAGCGTCTGCAGAACAAGAGCTCTGTTGTGCGAGCGGGTGTGTTGTGGAAGGCGCTTGGTGGTGGGACGCAGGACGCGCGCGTGTGAGATCAGCCGGTGAGCACCGGCGCCAAGGGTCATGAAACCCCCTCTCCGGCAGGGTGTGATCTCCTCGACTCCAGCATCATTTGCGTATGTAAGCATCCTGTACCAACTTCGGCAAGGGGTTTGGCAAGGAAGTTTGCAAACCCGCAACAATGTGGCGTGAGCTCATTCCGGAGGTGCTACCGATACGCCGCGAATCGCCCTTTCCAGGCACCGGGAGCGCGCCCGACGAATGCCCGGCCCGATAACTTCCGACCGACCAGGCGAACCTCGGGCGCCCAGACCTGTTGCACTGCAGATTGTGCCGATCGCACCATTGCGGACCGTCGGCGGCGGGTAGCGCGGGATGGGCAACAGGAGGCGCTTGGTGTATGTGCTCGAAGACCTGCTGGTCGGCCGCGAGACATCTGCGTCATCGCCCCGACACGCGCAATCGATCAATGAGGTATGTGCAATTGTTACTACCGTCTCGGGTGTTCGTGCGAAAATATGGTTAATCAGGCATGCGACACCAAAGAGCAAGATTGTCGAGGTCATGCCCGTTGTCCCTTGAAGTCCACTTCCGCGTACGGGCGTCCGGCGTACTCCCCTACCGACTCCCGGACGCGGCCCGACTCCCGACTGACCGCCTCCCGACTGACCGCATGCGTCGGAGATGGAGCTTGCGTCTGAGGCGCTGCTCTACCTGCGGTCTTGGGTGAACGCCGATCGGGTCACCGGTCGCGGGCCGTACCGAGCCATCTGTTGACGGCGACGGCCGTCCGGTGACCGGATGCCATGGCGCCCTGGATCGACGGTGTGTCCTGATGGTCACCACAGAGGTAGAGACCGTCACCCAGGTCGACGTCACGGCGTTCGCGAAGGGGTGGTCTGGTCAACGGCAGGGCGTTGGAGACGTCGTGTCTGACAAGGAGTTCCCACTCGGCGGTGGCGGCTCGCCACAGGCGACCGGCCTCGGACATGGCCTGCCGGTCTGTGATGCCGGCAGAGGTCAGCGCCGTGAGCTGGACCAGACCCCGGCCCTGCGGGGCATAACTGGGCGCGGCTGCTGACACCACTGCGGTGTTGGCGACGGGGCCGCGGCGGCCGTCGACGCAGAGCAGCCGATCGCGCGGAAGGCCGGTTGATGCCCCTTCCCCGGGGGTGGCGAACCACCAGGTGGTGAGGCTCCCGGTGATGCGTGCGGGCGTGAGGTTCATCGCGGCGGCGGACGGTAGATCGGTGGCCACGACGACCGCCCGGGCCCGGACGGTGCCGTCGTCGGTGCGCACGACCGGACCCGGACCGACTCCGAGAACCTCGGTCTCCGTCTCGACCGGAGCGCGCAGTCGGTGCGCGAGTTGTTCTGGCAGGGCCTGCATTCCGGCGCGCGGCAGCCCGGGTGTTCCGAGCAGGAAGGACCGGACGAGCAGGCGAACGAAGTTGGCCGACGCCTGAGCGGGGTCGTCGGCCAGGACGCCGCTCAGAAACGGTTCGAGCACCTGCCGCCGCAATCTGCCGGTGACGCCAACCGCGTCCCACGATGCGGATAGCGAGCGGTCGTTTTCGCGCAGGCTCCGCTGCGGGGCGAGCACCGAGCCGGCAGCCCACCGCGTCAGCCCCACGATGTCCCGCAGGTCGACCAGCCCGCTGCGCAGCGTCGCAGGTAAGAGACGGGGGGCTCGACGTGGGTCGGCCAACACTGCCCAGCGCTCACCCAGGTCGACGCGGACTCCTGCCGCAAACGATTGGATTACCAGAGCAGGAACATCGACGTGGCGCTTGACCTGGGGGTACGCCGGATTGAGCAGCTGAAATCCGGCGTCGCAACGGAAACCGTCGATGCGGTCGGTCCGGATGCGGCCGCCCACGTGGCGGGCCCGTTCCAGCACCCGCACCTCCAGCCCACGTGCCGCCAACTCTGTGGCGCAGACCAACCCGGCCATCCCCGCCCCGACCACCAGCACGTCCGGCCCGCTTCCCATCGGTTCAGACTGCCATCACCATCGTGGTTCTGGACGCGACAGCAGTCGTCGACAGCTGCGGGTTTCGCCTCAGGATTTCTCCACGGGGGCCCGCTCCGGTGCGCGGATCCCCGGCCGAGGAGCTCGTCAAAGGTCGCCGACGCGGACCAACCTCCGACGTGAGTTACAGCACCGCCTGCCGCTGACATCGCTACCGGCGGCCCTGAGGGTGTAAGCCCAAGCTATGCAGCACCAGTATTCGCTCTTACCGGACGGAAACGTCGACCCGGCTGACCGCACGCCCACCGTGCGGGAATCCGGCGACGGCCGGCGCAGCGTTGACCGTCCGGTCGAGCTGATGGTGCACGGCGACCAGATCCGGGGCGAGTCACAGCGATGACAACAGCACTGCTTCCCAGCCCCGACAACGATCCGGGGAACGATCAAGGGCCCGTGCCGGGCACCAGCGTGATCGACACCGACTCCTCGGCTGCACCCCGATTTCGCGTGCGTCCCCGGACGGGAGACGTCGATGGCAGCAGCGCCTACATCGTCGTGGCCGTCGACGGAGCAGAGACCAGCCGGATCTCCGCACACACGATGAGTTCGGCCGAACTGGCCGCGATTGCCGCCGACCTGCTCAATCGGGCCGATCGACCTGATTGCGCCACGGCTGCCACCGGTCCCGATGTGGAGGATCAGTCGGCATCGGAAGCCGCTCGCGCGGCCGTGCTCGACCGGATCGAGAAGGAGTTCTCGCCCCAGGTCCCGCCTTTCGCGGAACCCGCTGCACCGCTGCATTGGCGCCCGGGCGTCGCCAGCACGCGGACGGCCGCCGACGATGCAGTCAACACCTACATCGTCGAACGGCACACGGACCGCATCTGGGAACTCTGCGCGTGGAACAGCACCACGTTCGACGACGTCGAGCGGCTCGCCGGAATCATGACCCCGACCAGGGAGTTGGCCCGGGCCATTGCCGCCGAGTACAGCGCGCTCGGGGAGCACTACCCCGCCGCCGACCACGGCGGAACGTCGCGGGCGTCTGCAGCGATCCTGGCTGCCTACTACCACGAGCGCGTCCGGCACACCGCGCCACCGCTGCAGATCACCGCTGCCTGACCGCGATTCCCAGAGCGACGGCTTCAGCCGTCAACAAGAACGCCAACCTACGGATCAAGACGTCGGGATCAAGACGTCGGGATCAAGACATAGGGGTCAAGCCGTAGGGATCGAACGGTGCACAACGGCCGATGACCCGCCCCGACAGAAGGTCGGAAGCGGGTCAGCGGCCATTCGGTCTGCGATCACAGCACCAAGTTCTTGTACTTCTCCTTCTCCGCGGCGGTCATCGCGCGCTCGCTCGTGTCGTAGCTGATCGCCTTGCTGGAGTCACGGCTGTCGAAATACACGCCCTGAAGGATCCAGGTGGTCTTGCCGATCTTGATGGTGAAGTTGCCGGTGTCGCGCACCATCGGGATCTTCGCCGTCATCTGACCGATCGAGAACGGTGAGATCGAGTAGGTCCTGGCCTCCGTCTCGGTCTCCTGCCTGGTGAAGGTCTGGCCGTATTTGCCGGTGACCGTCGCCTCGACGAAGGAGAGCACGGAGGTCTTGGCCGCGGCTGTGAGTTCGACGCTGGTGGTGGCGCCGGCAACCGTCGACTTGGTCGTGGTGAACGTGCGGACCGAGGCCGTGTTGTTGACGCCCTGGTCGAGGTAGATGGATCGCGGCGGCGCCACGGTCCGGTCGCCGACCCGGGCAAATGTGCAGGCGGCCGAGGTCGTGCCACACAGCTCGTTCAGCAGGGTGCTCTGCTGCTGCGCCTTGTCCTTCGGCACTGTCACGGTCGATGCGGTGGCATCCTCGAAGACGACCGAGGTCATCGTCGACTGCCTGTCCTGCTCGGCCGTGATCGGAGCACCGGTGAGGCTCGGCAGGCGCACACTCGGGACATTGAAGGCAGGGTCGATGCGCAATTCCACTTGATACACCCATGCGGTGCCGGATGCGGTGGTCGTCGTCAGATCCAGTTTGGTGCCGGTGGCGTTGCCCCACCAGAAAACCTTCTCGTACCTCATCGATTGCCCTGGCAGCAGCACGGTGCCGATCGCCGGCGTCCCGTCACCCTTACCGGGGTCCTGGATTCCGGTCAACTTCATCGGGTACTGGCTGTGGTTCACGACCGAGAATGCCTGCGTCAGTGACGCACTCGCCGCCGCGAGAGCCGGCCCGGTGGTGGTGGACTGCGACGCGGTGGCACTGGAAATGCCGTTTCCGACGAATCCGATCATCGCGGCGGCAATGAGGGCGGGAGCTGCGATGCGTGCGATTGTCCTCATGGTGGACTCCTTTTCTGCCCTGACGGGCGACGCTTTCGGATTTCCTGCTGAAATCCTGCTGACAAGAAGAACGATAGGATTGCGCCCATCAATGTTCGATGGCACGGGAACCACAGTCGGTGTGGTGCCAGCACCACAAAACGCCCGGGGTCGCGATCGGTACCATCGGGTTCATCCGGCTGGACACGAGTGCGGTGTCGATGCCCCAAGCGAGCGCTGCGCCATCGGTGACAGCTCGGTCCCCGGCGTACCGTTCGGTGATGAGCTTCGACGTCCCCGCGACCGCCTACAACCAATTCATGGGACGGTTTTCCGAGCCGCTCGCAGCGGAGTTCGCGTCATCGCTTGGTCTTCATGACGGGGATCGGGTGCTCGACGTCGGTTGTGGGCCCGGCGCTCTCACCGAGCGGCTGGTGCAGCGGGTCGGTGCCGCATCGGTGTCCGCGGTGGATCCGTCGAACTCGTTCGTGGAAGCGGTCAGTGCACGCATCCCCGCGGTCGACGTCCGTCCAGGCACCGCGGAGAGTCTTCCCTTCGGGGACGACGAGTTCGATTGCGCTGCAGCGCAGCTGGTCGTCCACTTCATGACGGACCCGGTGGCCGGACTGTCGGAGATGGCCAGGGTCACCCGCCCTGGCGGCCGGATTGCTGCCTGCGTGTGGGATCACGCCGGCGGAACCGGCCCGCTCGCCACCTTCTGGCGTGCGGTGAAAAGCCTCGACCCGCAGGTGCACGACGAGTCCGATCTGCCCGGTGCCCGCCCCGGACACCTGGCGGAGCTGTTCACCGAGGCCGGACTCCGGGATGTCGCGTCAACGGTGCTGACCGTCCGCGTCGACTTCACCGGCTTCGCGCAATGGTGGGAGCCTTTCACCCTCGGGGTCGGGCCGGCCGGAAAGTATGTTTCCCGGTTGGACGCCGACCAACGGGCGGTGCTCGCCGCACGGTGCGCGGACCTGCTGCCGCTGGGCTCGTTCCAGATAGCCGCGTCGGCGTGGTCGGCGCTCGGAACAGTCTGATCCGCCGGGGCGGTGATCCCTCAGGCCTGCCCGACGATGTCCACCGAGATCTCCACGGCCGGAACCGATCCGCGATTCTCGAGCCAGTGGGTGGTGTGACGGTCCTCGGGCCACCCGGGCCCCGGCCCGTATTCCGTGGCCTTGCCGTCGCGATGGTCGGTGATCGTTCCCTGGAGCACGTAGACGGTCCCAGGCCTGCCGACATGGTCGTGCACCGGGCCGAAGACACCCCCGGGCTGCATGGTGACCATCCGCATCCGCAATTGACGGCCGTCCATCCCTGGGACCTCGCCGGTGAGGTCCACCGTCGTCAGCACCTCGACCGCAACACCCCTCGTCTCGGGCGCCGCGTTGTCGTCTACCATGGCCCTCTCCTTCCGTTGCGCTGCACGGCTGCCCGGGCGCTCGTCCACGGCGGCCATCGTAGGGCCGCCGCCGCGATCCGGCCTCCGCTGTCGTCGACGACGCCCAGCCGATGACCGCCCCGGGCGGTGAAGAGAATTGGCCGCGAACGGTCAGCGGCACGTCGCGTTGGAGAATCCCAGCGCCGCGCCGGTCACCACGTTGGTGCACGTCACCACGTTGTCGGCAACGGGCCGCAGTTCGAATCCGTAGCCGGAGCCCTGTACGTCCGCGATGTTGCCGACGAAGACGTTTCCCGTGCCCCAGCCCGCACTCACTGCGTGCACCTGGTAGCCACTCACCGCAGCAAAGGCGCCGCGGTTGTTCTCGATCAACCAGTTGTTCCCTTTGACGTCCACCCACGAATCGGCCTCTCCGCGCAGGCCCGAGCCGTCGAACACGTTGCCACGCAACAATCCCCCGGTTGTGCCCTCCTTGATATCGACCGACTCGGCGGTGGTCTGCGTGATCGTGCTGCCGACCACGATGTTCCGATCGCTGCGATCGGGCTGGCATTGCGATATCCGGCACCAATTACTGGCGGCGCTGCCCACGTAGATGCCCTCCCCGAATCTCTCGGTACGCAGGCCCGTCCCGGTGATGGTCAACCCACGAACAACATTGTCACTGCTGCCGGAACGCAGATGCACCGCTTCGTCACCGATCTGCGAGACATTTAGATCCTGGAACACGCTCGCTGTGACGCCGTCGGTCAGTAATCCCTTCTGACCCCCGGTGATGCTGAAACCCAGCACCCGCCAATTCGCCGCCCGGCTCAGGTGCAGCACCACCCCGGAGCCGATTCCGGGCCCCCGCAGTACAGCCTTCTTGCTGCCACACAACCAGATCGGCGTCTGTGCGCTGCCCACCGCGGTGCCCGCGAACTCGCCCTCGTACGTGCCGTCGGCCAGACCGATGACGGTCCCCGGCGACGCCTGTGCGAGAGCGTCCTGCAGCGCGTCGGCCGTGCTGACCACCAGCGTCGGCGGCGGGCAGTCGACCGGCCGGTCGACCGTGAGTACCGCCGAGGAGGATCCGTCGGCGGGGGCCCTCGGACCGTCGACACCGACCCCTGTCGAACAACCGACGAGCAGAGTCACCGTCGCCAGCACCAGCAAAACCCAACGGAACCCCCGACCGACCATCGAAGCGTGGCGGCGATGCGGCCCGTCGGAAGTGCTCATCGGCTGGGCATCCGGCGATATCTGAATCTGCTCTTTCCGGAGACAAGGCGGAGCACGGCGACGATCACGGGCACCCCGAGGACGAGGCTCCACAACAGCAGCAGCGGATTCCAGTAGAGGTACGCGCCGAGATGCGTGAACCAGGTGGTTTCCCGCAAGGCGGTGCCGTCGACGACAAGGTTCGCGGACACCGCGGAGATCACATTTGCGGTGACATCCGCCGAGTCAGACGTCGCGAGATTCACCGCACCCCAACTTCCGCTGATGGTATTGCCGGTGACCGGAATCGTACCGTGCGCGTTGCGCACATCAATGCCGTACCTGACGTTGGACGTGACGATGTTGTCCCGCACCGTGACCTGCGCGTCGTCCTTGACGCGCACACCGACGTAGTTGCCCAACAGCCGGTTGTCGGCGACGACGTTTCCTACTCCGCCCTCGATCTCGACGCCGTTGCCGCCGTTTGCGAAGGCGTAGTTGTCGACAACGAGATTGTCGTTGGACCCGTTCAACCGCATCTCCGCGCCCTCCGACGGACTCGAGCGGCCGTCGTCGATCATGAACCCGTGCCCGGCGTTGTGGAGGGCGACGTTGTAGCGCAAGACATTGTTGCTGCAACCACGGGAGAAGATGAATCCATGCTTTCCGTTGCCGTACGCGTTGTTGCCCTCGACCACGAAATTGTCGCTGAAGTCGTGCGGATCGAACCCGTATTCGTCATTGTTCGCAAACGTGTTTCCGGACCACCGCATCCCCTCGGCGTGCTCGGGTGTAGGCGCCGAAACGGTTGTTGCGGAAGATGGAATCGGTGACGTCGCCGTGCGCCTTCACCAGCCTCCGTGGTTCTGCCGGCGGCAGCTTCGATCCACGCGACTCCCGAGGTGACGCCGACGTCGAACCCGAGATATTCGAAGACCGCGTGTTGGACGTCCATCCGTCCGCCGCTGTCTCACGATGAAGGATCGGCCGTCGGACGTGTCCCGGTCCTCGCCGCGCGAGGCCGGATCCCACGACGAGATCCGAACGGGTCGTTTCGACGTCGCCGACGACGGTGAGCGTCCCGCGAGAGACGATCGACGCGAAACCTGCCTTCCAGCTGGTGAGGCGAACGTCCGGCGTTCTGCCCGTCGATGACCAGAGTGGCGCCCGCGGGGCACGACCCAGATTTGCCTTCAGCAGTACCGGGTCGCCAGGCGCACCGACGCCCGTCGATCCCGGCAGAAGGCCGTTGGTACGAGCCTGGGTCAGTTCCTGCATCGAATAGGGGCGCGATCGGGCCGCCAGCGCCAGGGTCGGCAACGCCCCCGGGTCGGGGGCACCGGTCAACGCCAGGCTCGGCAGAACGGGCGGATCACCACCCGGGTCAGCACCGGATCGAGCAGCGCCGGGTGGCTCAGCTTTGCGGCCAGTCGTGTCGCCACCCGGCTCCGGTCCATCGATTCGCGGGCGGCCGGGTCTGGTACCTGACCCAGTACTTCGTAGCTCGGCGCCGCGTCAGATGGCGGTGATTGCGGGCGCTCGTAGGACAGCGCAGTGAAGGCGAGTGCAGCCGGCACCAGCAGAACGAGGGTGGACGCGACGATGAGCCGACGGCCGCTCAGGGCGTGCGCGACTGCGTGGCCGGCCGTCCGCACCGGCCCTGGGTGGCGTGCGGCGGCGAACTCGGAGTGCGGTGGCAGTGGTTCCGCATCAGGCGGTCCGGCGTCGACTCCGGGGGCACCCGCGTTTTCCGGCTGCGGGTCGGCGCGCCGAGCTCGTGCCTTCGATCGAGGCGGCCTGCGCTCAAGCATGATGTTCGGTCACCGATGCGGCCGGCGGTATCTCGTGCTGACCCTGAACCCGGGTCCCGGCGACCCGGGTCAGCCACCCCTGCCGGTTCATCGTGATCGCGGCGGACAGCTTGATGGGCAGTGCGACGACGGCGGTCACAAGTGCCATCAACGGCGCGAGGGTGATCTCCCGCGGGTTCTCACGAAGATGCGAGAGGCCCCGCACCGCCCGGCCGACGACGGCCCACAGCGTCGCCAGCAGCAGGAACTGCCAACTGATGAACGACCACCGCAGCAGGTAGAACACCGCGGCACCCATCGTCAACGGGGTCAACAGGTTCTGCAGAACCGTTACCTGGGTGATCAGCGGCCGGTGCCACAGCCACCCATGGGCCAGCGCCGTCAGATAGCACCGGTACGAGTTCCTGCTCCACCTGATGCGCTGCTTGGCGAAGGCGCGCCAGGAATCGGGAAACATCGAATCGGCGTGCGCGGACGCCTGGTGGACCGTCCGGTACCCCGCCGCCAGGATCAGCCAGGTGAGCCGTCCGTCGTCCCCGGCCACGCACTCCCGGCCGAGGAACACCTCGTGTTCCAGCGATCCCATCAACGGCAGGATGGCCGATCGTCGGTACGCCGCGGTCCGGCCCGACAGGCAGGCGACGCCTCCCCCGCGCGACATGGCCGGCACGTAATCCAGGTATCGGGTGTTCAGCATCCAATACGCGACCCGACGGCACAGGGCGGTCGAGGGCATGTGCACGTGCTGGCGGCTACCGACCCCGCCGACCCGTGGATCCACGAACGGCATCAGCAGGGCTGCCAAAAGCCCCGGGCGCCAGGATGTGTCGGAATCGGAGAAGATGATGACGTCCTTGGTCGCGACACGCACGCCGCGACCGAGCGCGCCGCGTTTGCCGGTATGCCGCCACGGCACCACCTGGACCGTCGGTAGATGAAGATCATTGAGGCGGCCGAGCAGCAATGAATCCAGATCGTCGACGACAAGGATGATCTCGTCCGGACCTTCGGCCAGCCAGGTGCGCAGACATCGTTCGAGAACGTCCGCGTCCTCACGGAAGACCGGCACGACGAGCGATGTGGTGCAACGGAAGTCGTTCACCGTCTCGCGGTAGTGGTGGTGTGAGAGGTAACGCCGGACGAACCACACCGACCACGACAGGATTCCGATGAGGCCGAACGGAATCCATGATGGGTTCACAACGCAAACCTCGGGCTTCGATTGGGTGCGGCATATCGGAGCCAAGTCCCCCCTGGCGTGAATGAGAATAACGGTACGAATCACCCGCTCCACGGTTCCGGACGGATCCCTGCCGGGTGATGCTGACGGCCGGTGATGGTCCGGTCAGCAAAGCAACCCGATCGCATGAGGCGTCCAACGGTAGGGCTCCGAAACGGCCGCAACCCGGCCTGGGACCTCCGTCGGATGCGCCCGAAGGAGCGGTGTGACGCTGCAGGTCGCGCGGCGCCTCACCCGCCGCCGTCGGCGTCCACCGTCGGCAGCCTTCGTCAGGCTTCCCCGTCGCAAACTTCCCGCTGTCAGCCTCCCCCGCGCCGGAACACCGGTGCCAGCACGCGCAGGCCGAGGATGAAGGACACGACCAACAGGTTGTAGCCGACCAACTGGTACAGGCCCATCGTCGGCGTCACCTCCGGGCCGCCGTCCGCCGCCAGCAACAAGACCGCCATGATCCCGGTGACGCCGGCCAGAAAGGCGACGAGCACCTGATGCATCAGGCCGGTGAGTGCGGCTCGTCCCCGCTCGTCGGCCAGCACGCGTACGTTCACCGTGAACCGGCCGTGTTCGGCCGCGTTCGCGATGCGTTCCAGGCGGCGGGGCAGTCGCCGCAAGATCGGAGTCAGGGACGAAAGTTCCTCCAGCGCGGTCTTCTTCAGCGACGCCGGACCGACGCGTTCGGTGAACAAGTTTCCGGCGATGCTCCTGCTCTCGATGATGAGATCGAATGCGGGCGCCAGTTCGGTCAGCGTGCCCTCGATGGTGGCGAGCATCCTGAAAACGGCGGCGACCTCGGGCGGGATGGTCAGGTGGTGCGAGGTCACTATTCGGAACAGTTGGCCGAACATCTGTGCACTTCCGGCTGCTGCCGCGGTGCCTCCGACGACGAAGCGCGCCAGGAATCGGCCGAGGTCCCGCTCGAGGGCGGCATCGTCGACATCCTCCGGCCGCGGAACGAGTTCGAGCAGGGCGTCCGACACTGCCAGCGGATCGGCGCGATCGATGCCGACCAACAATTTCCCGATTCCTTCTCGCAGTAACTGGTCGAGCCGGCCGACCGACCCGAAATCCAGCAGCCCGATGTCACCGTTCTCGAGCAGCATCATGTTTCCGGGATGCGGGTCGGCGTGGAACAGCCCGTCGACGACCACCTGCTGGACGAAGAAGCCGAGGATGCGACGGGCTACCTCGGCACACCCGGGGGTGGTGTGGTCGAGCAGTCGACCTGCTTCCGCGAGCTTGGTTCCGGTCAGGCGCTCCATCACCAGCACCGTCGATCCCGAAGAGGCCGCATACACCCGCGGAATACGGAAATGGTCGTTCTGCCGGTAGGCGGCCGACCGCCTGATCGCCTCGACATTGGCTGCTTCGACGCGATAGTCCAATTCCTCGCGGAGCGCAGTGGCCAGGCCCTCCACGAGTTCGCCGGCGCCGATGGATGCGCCCCACCGCACCGATCCCCGGAGCCGGCCGGCGAGCCATCTTGCGATGTCGAGGTCCCGCTCGACAGTTGTGACGATGCCGGGCCGGCGGATCTTGACGACCACGCTCTCACCGGTGATCAACCGGGCGGCGTGCACCTGACCCACCGATGCGGCAGCCATCGGGCGGTGATCGATCTCGGCGAACACCTCGTCGGTCGGCCGGCCGAGCTCGGCCACCAGCACGGGGCCGAGCTGGTCCCACGGCACCGGATCGGCGTCGTCCTGGAGGCGGCGCAGTTCGTCGATGAGTTCGCCGGGTACCAGGTCTCGCCGGGTTGCCAGGATTTGCCCGATCTTGACGAAGGTGACGCCTGCTTCGTTGAGCGCGGCAGTCAATCGGCGGCCCAGTTCTGCTCGGCCGGTGGAAGTCTCGAGTGCCCGGCGCCGCCGGCCGCTGGCGTAGGGCCACAAACCGTTGCGAAAGACAATCCTGAGGATGTGAGCCGCACGGCGGGTACGCGCCAGCCGGCCGCGCAGCCCGCGGCCCCAGACATTCGACAGCGGCACTGATCCATACGGAACAAAGGCTTCGGCCACCACCAGGAACAGCATGGCGGCCAGAATGGTGCACATCGCAGCCAACAGGACAAACCAGCCAAGCCGGCCATCGGAGGCGTCCGGACCGACAGCATCGGCGATGGCGAAAAGGATCGGCTGATAGACCAGCAAGGCGAACCCGCCGCCGAGCAGCAGCCGGATCGGGCCCAAACGCAGACCGAGCATCCGTTGCACCAGGAATCCGAACAGCACCGCGGTGGCGACGGAGAAGACAAAGGCAACCGGTGTGGTCAGCCAGTCCACGAGCAACTCCCTTTCATGGCCGGTCACACCGGCTGCGGCGTGGATCGACGGTGTGACGGCCGCGGAAAGTGAACCGTGCCACGCACTTCGACGTCAACATCGTTCCCGCGCCGCAGCCACCGCCCACCCGGCCGAGCGAAAGGTGCTTCGCATCCACAGCACTCGGGTACAGGGATGGCCGAAAGAACCTGTCGGCGGACGCGCCGGCCGGGACAGCGGGTGACGAGGACGGAGGCTGTGGACGATGGCCGCACACGCGGGCGAAAAGGCGCAGAAGACCGGTGGCTTCTACTGTGCCCATCGCGCCGAGAAAGTGTATGTGACGAGCGGCGACAGGATCCCGAAATGTCCCAACGGTCATACCGAATTCGAAACACGAAGGAATGAACCGGGCAACAAGTCCTGAAGTGCCTGTGGTGTGCGAGCCGACATTTTGCTCTGATGTTCCGGTGACCAACCAGCAAGCACCACCGCCCGAGCCAGCACGGTCCGCTCCGACGCCGATGAGAACCGATGCCGTGGACCACTACATCAGTCGGTTCCCCGACCGGGCGCAGACCGCGTTACAGCAGGTGCGGCGGCGTATTCATGCCGTCGTCCCCGATGCCGGCGAGGCGATCAGGTACGACATGCCGACCATCACGGTCGGTGGCCGGTCGCTGGTGCACTTCGCGGGCTGGAAACAGCACCTGTCGATGTATCCCGTTCCCGACGGCGACGCCGACTTCGAGCGTGACATGGCTCCGTTCCGGTCGGGCAGGAGCACCGCGAAATTCCGCTATGGCGAACCGATCCCCGCCGGGCTGGTCGAGCGGCTCGTCACCTTCCTCGCCCGGGAGCACGGCCCCGCAGTGTGAACTGTGCTGCGCCGGTCGCCCGGTCGCCCGACGGCCGTAGGACGTTGGCACACCGCGGCGTGAGGTCACGCTGTGTGGGTACTGGCCGTGGAGCACAGCGCCACACCCTGGATGATGGCGGTGCAGGACGAGTCACTTCAGGTCAGAGAGGCTCGATGACGACCACCGTGCGGGAGCTGATGGGTCCGCCGTCGCCGTCGGTGCATCACGAGGAGTCCGTGGTCACCGCCGCCCGTCGGCTGCGGGCGCATGCCGCCGTCGCGGTCCCGGTGCGCGGAGCTCTCGGGGAGTTCATCGGGATGCTCACGGCGAAGGACATCATCGACCGGTGCGTGGCCGACGGCCAGGATCCGCGGACCACCGCCGCCGGTTCGCTGGTGATGTCGCCGGGACCCGTGGTCCATCCCGACGACGACGCAGGCTCGACAGTCCTGGACCTCATCCTGGGCCAGCCGGTTCCGATGCTGCCGGTGGTCGAGGACGGCCAATTGGTCGGGTTGATCACGCTGGACGCCATCGCGGCGCACCTCGTGGACACGATCGTCGACGACGAGGACATCGTCGACGGCGAGCGGAACTGGTGGCTTGGCGAGTGAGCAGACCTCAGGACTTCAGCCGCTGCAGCATATGGTCGACCTCGGTGGGCCGGAACGGCAACCGCCCGTCGCTCACCACCGATGCGGCGACGTCCCGGAGCTTCCGGTTGCTGTCCTGACTGGCCCTGGTCAGCAGCTGCGAACGCCTGTGCGGCGGTGAGCCGGTGCGTGACCATCAGGATCCCGGTCGCGGTGCCGATCGACCGGTTGCTGTCCAAGGCGCTGCGCAGTTGCCCCGCCCGGCTGTGCGCCGTGTCGATCTCCCGCTCCCGGAGCCGGTGCAGCTCGTGCGCCGTCCGGACCCTGGCCAGCAGCTCCTTGGACTCGAACGGTTTGACGACGTAGTCGTCGGCGCCCGCCGACAATCCCTCCGCCGCCGCGCCTGCTCCCCCGCGGGCCGTCAGCACGATGATCGGCACCCTGGCTGTCGCGCCCGGTGCCGACCGGGTCCGGGTGACCAGTTCCAAGCCGTCGATGCCCGGCAACATCACATCGGTCAGCAGCAGATCGACGGCCTCCGCGTCGGCACCGTCGATCAGCGCGATAGCACTCTCGGCGTCACCGACCGGGCGGACCAGCCAACCATCGGCCGCCAGCAGCCGTGCGAGGTACAGCCGCAGGTCCGGCGTCGTCCTCGACCAGCAGCAGCGTCGGCATCGCCGGATCCGGTCCCGCCGGCTCCCCGTCGGGAGCACCGGCACCGAGCACGCGGTCACCGACACCATCGTCCTCTGCGGCGTTCTCGGCGGCCGGAGACCGTCCGCCGCGTCGCCGCGCGGAATGGTGATGGTGAAGGTGCTGCCCACGACCCGGGGTGCTGGTCAGCGCGACTGTCCGTCGTGCGCGTCGACCAGGTCGGACACCAGTGCAAGGCCGATGCCGGCACCCTCGATCAGCCCACTGGACTGCGAGCGATAGAACCGTTCGAAAACCTTCGGTTGCTCCTCCGCGCTGATTCCGACGCCGGTGTCGCTCACTGTCAGAACCACCGAGTCACCGTCCGCCAGCAGAGAGACCTGGATGCTGCCGGTGCGGGTGAACTTCACCGCGTTGGCGACCAGGTTCGTCACGATGGTGCCCCACATGGCGGTGTCCACCGACGCCAGGACGCGGTCCTGCGGAACGTCGACGTCCAGGCTCAGCCCTGCGTGCTCGGCGGTCGACCGGAACATGCTGACGATGTCGGAGGTGGCCTTGGCCAGGTCGACCGTTTCGCGTTGTGTCTCGAGCGTGTCGGCCTCCGCCTGGGCGAAGTCCAGCAGCGCATCGACCATCCGGCGAAGCCGTCGGGCCGCCCGCAGCGCGGCCTCCACCCGCTCGGTCTGTTCCGGCCCGAGGCCCTGGTCGGGGCCGAGCAGATCCTGCAGCGGCGGTAGCAGCAGCGTCAGTGGAGTTCGCAGTTCATGGCTGACGTTCTGGAAGAACTGCATCTTGACGAGGTCGAGTTCGGCGAGCACGCGCACCTGTCGGCGTTCGCTTTCGTAGGCCTTCGACGTCCGAGAGCGCGCCGCCCGACCTGCAGGCCGACGAGTGCGAGGAAGGCCCGATATTCCTTGTCCATCGGGCGATACGGGTTGAGCCCCAGCACCATCGCCCCGATGGGCCGGGTCCCCGGCGCGCCGGTCAACGGCAGCACCATAGCGTCGTCGGGCAGCAGCGGGCCGATCGGTCCGGCCGTGAGCAGGTCGCCCAATTCGTCGCGCAGACCGCTGATCATCTCGAATGGCGCCGGTCTCCATGCGCAGCCGCGATCTCTGCGGCTGCGGGAGCGGCATCCGTCACGCCCGCCGGGTCCCCAGGTGACGCTGCGCAGCCCGTACGACCCGACGAACTGCACCTCGTCATCCCGTTCCTCGCGGAGCACGATCGCGGCGAACGGCACGCTGTGCCGGGTCGCGGCCAGCACGTCGAGCATGCGCCCGGCAGGTGTCGACGGTGCCGCCCGCCCTGGTCGCCGACACACGCGCCCAGATCCCGCACCAACCGCAGCCTGCGTTCGCTGAGCACCTGGCGGGTGGTCTCGGTGCTGATGTTGGAGACGCCGACAACGCCGCCGTCATCACCGAGCACAGGGTTGTAGGAGAAGGTGAAGTAGCACTCCTCCGGATAGCCGTTGCGGTCCAACACCAGCGGAAGATCCTGGCTGACCGATCGGGCTGCCTTCGGACATCACCTGTGCATCAGCGGGCCGATCACGTCGTCCCAGCCCTCGGCCCACACTTCCTCGGTGGTCCTGCCCAGGGCGTTCCGGTGCTTCTCGAGCCCAGCAGCGGAATGAAGGCGTCGTTGTACAGCACGGTGAGCTCCGGCCCCCAGTGCAGGGAGATGGGAGAGGCGGAATTGAGCGCGAGGCGAAGGGTCGATCGCAGATCGGCCGACCACGACTGGACCGGACCCAATGGCGTATCCGGCCAGTTCGTCAACCGGCACAACGCCTTCATCTGACCGGGCCCGTCGAAAAGGGGCGAGCCGGACGCGTCCAACGAAATCATTCACCACCGGATCCGAGGGGCGGGAGCATGCCGTGCCACATGTGCGGTGGCGCCGACCACGATAACCGCAGAGCGGCCTGGCACGCCGCCGTCAACGCTGCCACGCATAGCAGGGATGGGCCCGGGCTCTGCGGACACCGGTCCACGGCCAACGGGTGATCAGCGCGATGCACGGCGCCGTCGACAGGCGCTCGGAGGGCCGCTTGGATCAAGATTGCCCCACAGTGCCCATCGGCCGCGTCGGCGCGGGCCTGACCGACAGGAGGCCGCAACGGTGAACATGCTGCTGGAAGCGGGCACCGTGGTCGCCGGCAACGAGGTGCACCGCCCGGGTTGGCTCGAGATCACCGCCGATCGGATCAGTGCGATCGGCGGCGGAACACCGTCGCGTACGGCCGATCTCACCTTCGACGACCAGACCGTCGTGCCGGGGTTCGTCGACATGCACGTCCACGGTGGCGGTGGTGGCGCGTTCGGCGGCTGGGTGCAGAGGGCGGAGTCCGCCATCCGGTTCCATCGCCGGCACGGGACCACCACCATGCTCGCCAGCCTGGTGACCGACACGACGGAAATCCTGACCCGGCAGTTGGACAACCTGGTCGGGCTCGTCGAGTCCGGGATGCTCGCCGGGATCCATCTCGAAGGACCATGGCTCAGCGCACGGCGTGCCGGGGCGCATCGCGCCGGCTTGCTCCGAGATCCGACCACCGAGGAACTGGACGCATTGCTCTCGGCAGGCCGCGGCACGGTCCGGATGATCACCCTCGCGCCCGAGCGGCCGGGCGCGCTGGACGCCATCGGTGAGATCACGGCGCGGGGCGTGGTGGCCGCGGTGGGCCACACCGATGCCTCGTACACCACGACGGTGCGGGCGATCTCCGCGGGCGTCACCGTCGGGACGCACCTGTTCAACGCGATGCGCCCGGTGCATCACCGCAAGCCGGGTCCGATCGTGGCCCTGCTCGAGGACGAGCGGGTGACCGTGGAACTGATCGGTGACGGAATCCATGTGCACCCGTCGCTCTACCGGCTGGCCGCGGTATCCGGCGTCGGCGCCCTTGCCCTGGTCACCGACTCCACTGAAGTCGCGGGAATGCCCGACGGACGACACCGACTCGGGGACATGGATGTCGACGTCCGGCTCGGGGTGGCCACCATGGCCGGCACCGACACCCTCGCGGGTGGGACCGGAACGATGGACGCGCTGTTCCGATTTGCGCTGCAGCACAGCGCTCGCAACGGGGACGCTGCGCTGCTGCAGGCGGTGGATCAATGTTCGACCGCGGCCGCTGCGGCCATCGGACTCTCCGACGTCGGAACTTTGGCGGTGGGAACCCTTGCCGACCTGGTGGTGCTCGACCAGCAGCACCGGCCGCGCGCGGTGATGCGCCGCGGGGAATGGGTGGAAGGACTCAAGCCGGTCGGTTGAACGGGCCGACACGAGTTGCCGCCGCATCCGATGCCATGGTCATCTGAGCGCACCGAACCGCAGAGGAGCGAGCGCATGACGCAGGCTGGACAACCCTTCGACGACCCGGCCGGCGCCGGACCCGCGAACGGAGTCGCACCCGCCGCGATGTCGCCGCACGGATCGGCCACCGGTCCGCTCGACGAGCACTCCCTGGCCGTCCTGGGCGAGATCGAGGACCGCGTGCTCTGGCTGTCGACAGCCATTGTCGATCACGCCAACCGGCTGCGCCCCAACAGCTCCGGGGTCAAGGTGGGTGGCCATCAGGCCAGCAGCGCCTCCATCACGACGATCATGACGGCGCTGTGGATGCGGCACCTGCAGGCCGGGGACCGGGTCTCGGTCAAGCCGCACGCTTCCCCCGTACTGCACGCCCTGGAGTTCCTGCTCGGTCAAATCGACGCGGCGGCACTGACCACCCTCCGGCAGTTCGGCGGTCTGCAGAGTTATCCCAGCCGCGCGAAAGACCCGGTGCCGGCGGACTACTCGACCGGCTCGGTCGGGATCGGCGCCACTGCGCCGCTGTGGGGAGCGCTGGCCCGCCGGTATGTGGGCAGCCACTTCGGCAGCGCCGGCAGCGGTCGGCAGTACTCCCTGGTGGGTGACGCGGAACTGGACGAGGGCGCCGTCTGGGAAGCGGTTCTCGACCCGATGGTGCGTGAGCTGGGTGAAGTGGTCTGGGTGGTGGACCTCAACCGGCAATCGTTGGACCGCATCGTGCCGACGATGGGGGTGCAGCGACTGGACGGCATGTTCGCGGCCGCCGGCTGGCAGGTGATCACCGTGAAGTACGGTCGGCTGCTCGATGCGCTGTTCGAGCGGCCCGGTGGTGCGGCACTGCGCCGCCGCATCGATCAGATGACGAATGCCGAATACCAACGGCTGCTGCGTCATTCGCCCGACCGACTGCGCGAGTTGCTGCCGGGCAACGACTCCGGCTCGGCAGAGATCTCCGCCCTGCTCGGCAGCATCGCCGACGACGACCTGATGCAGGCGCTGCGCAATCTCGGCGGCCACGACATCGCCGCGCTGCTGGATGCTTTCGACCGCATCGACGACACCCGTCCGACCGTGGTCATCGCCTACACCTTGAAGGGCCACCGGCTCGCCACCGAGGGCCACCCGCAGAATCACTCAGCGCTGCTGACCGAGCCGCAGATGCAGCAGCTGGCCGCCGCGCTGGGTACCGACCTGACGAACCCCTGGCAACGGTTCGACCCGTCCTCCCCGGCGGGGCGCCTCTGCGCGGAGACGGCGCAGCGGCTGCGCCGCAATCCCGAATCAGGGCCGGTCCAGATCAGCGTTCCGACCGACCTCAGGCGAACCCGGTCAGGGACTACCACGACGCAGGCCGCGCTCGGTCGGAGCCTGCTCGACCTGATCCGCGCGGACCCGGACGTCGGCGCCCGGATCGTCACCGTCACTCCCGACGTGAGCTCCAGCACGAACCTCGGCGGCTGGGTGAACAAGGTCGGTGTGTGGTCGTTCGACGATCGCAAAGACTGGTTCACCGATGACGTCGAGACGATCCTGCACTGGCGCGAACACCGGAAGGGCCAGCACATCGAGCTGGGCATCGCCGAGCTCAACCTCGTCGGACTCATCAGCGAGCTCGGCGCGACCTGGAGCCGCTGGCAGCAACCCCTGTTCCCGATCGGCGTCGTCTACGACCCGTTCGTCCAGAGAGCACTGGAACCATGGTCTTTCGGAATCTACGCGGGCGGCCAATCCATCCTCGTCGGAACGCCGTCAGGCGTCACGCTGGCCGCCGAGGGCGGCGCGCATCAATCGATCACCACCCCGTCCCTCGGTCTTGAGCAGCCGGGTTGTGTCACCTGGGAACCCGCCTTCGCCCAGGACACGGAATGGTGTCTGCTGGCCGCGCTCGCCGCGCTGGGCCGGCCGGACGGGTCATCGGCGTACCTGCGGCTGTCCACCCGGCCGATCGACCAGCAGCTGGCCGAGGTGCCGACTGAACCCGCCGCCCGGGAGACCCGCCGACGCCGGACGGTCGCCGGCGGCTACCTGCTGCGCCGGGCCGAGCAGCCGGCGATCACCCTGGTCGGCATGGGGGCGCTGATCCCCGAAGTTCTTGCTGCCGCGGACCGGCTGGCCTCTTCGGGGTTCGGCGCCGACGTCGTCTGCGTCACCAGCCCGGGTCAGCTGTTCCGTGCCGTGCAGGCCCGCAGCGGCGTGGGGGACGGGCCGAGCTGGATCCTGGACTCCGTGCTGCCGGTGGAACGGGCGCGGCCGATGATCACCGTCCTGGACGGGCACCCACACACACTCGCGTTCCTGGCGGGCGTCAATCGGGTCCCGGGCAAGCACCTCGGGGTCACCAGGTTCGGCCAGAGCGGCAGCGTGGAGGACGTGTACCGCCACCATGGGCTCGACGCGGAGTCCATCGCGCGGGCGGCACTGACCCTGGTGGACTGACCCCGACCGGCCTGGCCCCCGCAGGCCCGGTCGGTCGGCGCGGCCGTTGCCCGGAGGCCCGGTCGGTCGGCGCGGCCGTTGCCCGGCTCAGCCTTCCGAGGTGAAAGTCACCACGACGGCGCGGTTTCCGGGATCGCTCGCCGGCTGGACGATCGGTTGCGTGCTGCCGAAACCGACCACCTCGGCGATGTTCTTCGCCGGAACCTTCAGCTCTCGGAGCAATGCAGCCACCTCGGTCGCCCTACGGGTGGACAGGTCCTTGGCGAAAGCCTCGTCGCCACCGGGTGTTCCGGCCGTGTGGCCCTCGACGGTGATCCGGGTGTTCGGCCTCCAGCTTCCCGACGCAGTCCCCCAGCGCCTTGAGCGTCGCAGCCTTGTCGATCAGAGCTGCCTGGTCGGGGAGGAACAGTGCCGGTGAGGGCAGGGTGCAGGTCCGGACCGCACCCTTCTGCTGCGAGTTGATGGAATCGTTCGGGTCCGGAACCGGAATGGGCGGGACGGTCCCGGTGCCCGCCCCGGTGCCGGTGCCGTCGAAGAACGTCACCTTGGCGGCCCCTCCCGCGGTCGCCACACCCTCCCAGATCGCATGCAGGTAGCCGACCTGGAGCTGTGACAGCTCCTTCTGTTCGCCGGCGACCGGCGTCACGACGAACGTCACGTCCCGTCCCTTCAGGTCCGGAACCTCCTTTGCCTGTTTCACCGCCTTGACCACCGTCGGCGGGGACTCATCGAACGCCAGCTGACCGAAATCAACCGGGGCCTCTGTGTCGAGCAACGGTGAGAACACCCACACAGGGCTGCCTGCCGGCGACGAAATCGCGTTCAGACCGGCGAGGGTCGAGCGTCCCGGCGAACTGGCCTGCAGGGCGTTCATCTGATCGGTCAACGCCGTCACCGCGGCCGCCGGGTCAGCGGCGAGGTCGACAGGCTCCGTCGTGGTGGTGCCGTCGCCTGCGACGCCCACCCATTCGACTCCGACCCCGGTGGCTCCGAGCGCCGCCATCTCGGCTCCGACGGGCGCCGGCACGACGACTGATGCCTCGTTCACCGAACCCGCCGTGCTGACCACGGATCCGCCGACCTCGACCGGTTTCGGGTCCGCGGAAGACTGCTGATCCTGCGACTGACTCTGCGACGGCGATCCCGAGGGATCTGAGCTGCAGCCCGACGCCAGCAACAGAGCCGCGATGGCCCCGGCCAGCACTCGTGTTCGGTAGCGGGCGGGCCGGTTGGACGGTCTGCGGAGCATGCGTCAGGGTAGGACACGGGCCGCGGCTGTCGCGAACCGCCGTGCCGGGTACCCGAAACGGCAACCGGGTCCCTTTGTTCCCGAAGCGACTGCGCCGTGGTTTGTTCCCGAAGCGACTGCGCCGCGGTTCCCCGACAGGGGCTGCGTCAGTCACCGGACGGCTGGGTAATGAGCATCTGGCCCGATGCCGGGCTGCGGGGGTGCCCGTCGTGCGCGCCCGGGTCGGAGCCGACCCCACAGCCATGCCGCTGCGGGGTCCAGCAGAGCAGACCGGAGGTGAGGATGGCCGACGTCGGCACCGTGATCGCGGGGCGCTATCGACTCGTCGACCAGCTCGCCGTCGGCGGGATGGGGTCGGTCTGGCGTGCGTGGGACGAACTGCTGGAGCGCCCGGTCGCGGTCAAGCAACTCCTCACCCAACCGGGATTGAGCCTCGAGGACACCGACACCGCCCGAATGCGGATCATCCGGGAGGCCCGGATCACCGCCCGACTGCATCACCCGAACGCCGTCACGCTGTACGACGTTGTCGAGGACGACCGGCACCCGTGCCTGATCATGCAGTACGTCCCGTCCAAGAGTCTGAGCACGCTGATCCGCGAGAACGGTCCGGTGGGCATCCGTTTCGCCACCAGGATCGGCGCCGAACTCGCTTCGGCCCTGGCCACCGCCCATCGGGTGGGCGTGGTGCACCGCGACGTCAAACCCGGCAACGTGCTGATCACCGAGGACGGATCGGCCAAATTGACCGATTTCGGCATCTCGCACGCCGTCGGCGATGTCACGCTCACCTCCACCGGCGTACTGACCGGAACGCCGGCCTTCCTGGCGCCGGAAGTGGCGCGTGGCGAGGAGTCCGGTTTCCCGGCCGATGTTTTCTCCCTCGGCGCCACGCTGTACGCCGCACTGGAGGGATTCCCGCCGTTCGGCACGGACCCGAACCCGATGGCCGTGCTGCACCGGGTCGCGTCCGGAAAGATGCTGCCGCCGCAGAAGAGTGGGCCGTTGACGCCGCTGCTGACCCGGATGCTGTCCACCGATCCGCTGGCGCGACCGGCGATGACGGACGTCGGCGCGATACTGAACGGCCGGCTCAGCCAGGACCTGAACCCGTCCGACACGCCCGACCGGTCCACCTTCGCGCTCACCGTCCGGGAGGAGGCCGCGCCGCAGGCTCAGCGAAACCGGCCGGACTCTCTCGGTTCCACCCCGCCGCCGCCGACGCTCGCGGCTGCGATACCGCTCCTGCCCGCGACCGACTCGGCGCCCAACGGCGGATCCTCCTCCGCGCCGCGGCCCTCCAGCGGCCCGCCACCGGCAGACGGGTCGCGGCAAACACCCGCGTCCCCAGCAGTTTTGCCGTCCGGGACCGGGGACAGACCGCACCGTCGGCGGGGTGTCCTGCTGATTGCCGGCAGTTTGGCCGCGCTCGTTGCACTCATCACGCTCGTCGGCTATCTCGCCACCCGGGGCGACGGCGACGGCACCGCCGCCGGCGACCGGACGTCGGCCTCGTCGGCCGCGTCGGCCGCGTCGGCCGCCGCATCGACACCGGCGTCCGGCACCGGGCGTTCATCAGGTGGGGCAGCTCCCGCCCCCGCGCCGGCAGCGACCTCCTCATCCGCCTCGGCGACGACGGAGGAGACAGCACCGGCAACACAGCCGTCGACCAGCAGCTCGAAGGCTGCGAGCGAGAAGTCAACTGCGTCAACGTCGGCGAAGGATACGACCCGCACCAGTGCACCGGCGCAGGCGGGCGGCGGCTCCGGTGGAGGTGGTTCTGGCGACGGCGGCTCTGGTGAAGGTAGTTCTGGTGACGGTGGAGGGGCGGACCAGAACGGGCCTCCCACCGCGGCTCAGCTGACTGCGGCGATCAACGACTACTACGCGGTGATGCCCACCGGCACCGACCAGGGCTGGTCCAGGCTGACGGCGAACTTCCAGAACGGCATCGCCCAGAACCGGGACTACTACGAGTCCTTCTGGTCCGGCATCGACACGGTCACCGCCACCGACGTCAGTGCCAGCCCACCGGACAACGCCGAGGCGACGATCACCTACTACTTCAAGGACGGCCGCGTCTCCACCGAACGAACGGCGTTCTCCCTGGTGAAGGACGCCAACACGCTGAAGATCGACGACTCCTCGGTGGTCAGCAGCCAAACCTCCTGAGCGGCTCGGAATCCGCCCGTCCAGACCGGGTGATCACCGTTTCGGAAGATCCCGCGTCATCCCACGACACAGAAGGTTCCGAGACGGTGATCAGTCGAGCTCTGGTTCCGCTCGCCGACCGGCCCCGCCGTCGAGAACCCACTTCCGACGACGGGGCACGGTGCGCCTGGGATCAGCGATCCACGATCACGTGCTCGTTGGGCACGCTGTGCGTCATCCGCAGACCCGCGACGTCGCGGGGACCGTTCTTCCCGAGGTTCGACAGCCGATTCAGCTCTTCCGACGACAGCTGCTGGGTCGGCAGCGGCTCGAGGTGACGGACGTCGTCGGGTGACAGACCCAGGCCCTCCCCCACGCGCAGCCCCAGTTCGTCGTCCACCATCAGGAAATGCCAGACCATCCGTTGCTGCACCGGGTCGGCGGCCTGACCGATCAGCGTCACGAGATTGCCGACCAGGTCGTCCTTTTCCCACTGCTCCATCAGCTGGTACCGCTGACCGGCCTGCGTGTAGTCGTCGGTCCTGGGGATCCGCTTGCGGGTGACCCGCCCGTTGATCAACGGCCCCTGCTCGTCGCGTGTCGGATACTGCGCTTCCCGAAGGCCACCGGTGATCGACGGCTCGTAGTTGACGTGCGGATTCTGTCCGCGTCCGAGGTCCACTCCGTACGACATCGGCCCGCCGCGTTGATTCGTCGTCACTTCCGCGTGCTTCGCCGAGTTGACCGGCAGTTGCAGGTAGTTCGGACCGACCCGGTATCGCTGCGTGTCGCTGTAGGAGAAGGTCCTGCCGACCAGCATCTTGTCGTCGGAGAAGTCCAGGCCGTCCACCAGAACGCCCGTACCGAAAGCGATCTGCTCGTTCTCGTTGTGGTGATCGGAAACGTTCGCCGTCAGCGTCATCGTGCCGACCAGCTTGGGTTCGAACTCGTTCTCCGGCCACACTTTGGTGTCGTCCAAGGGGTCGAAGTCCAATTCAGGGTGCTCGTCATCGGACATCACCTGCACGAACAGATCCCACTGCGGATGGTCCCCGGCCTCGATCGCCTCATACAGATCACGTGAGGCATGGCCGAGTTCAGTGGCCTGGATGTTCGCGGCGTCTGCTTCGGTCAGGCTCTTGACGCCCTGCTTCGGAATCCAGTGGTACTTCACCAGATGCGTCTGGCCGTCGGCGTTGACCCACTTGTAGGTGTTGACTCCGAAGCCCTGCATCGTCCGGTAGTTCGCCGGCAATCCTCTGGGGCTGAACAGGTTGACCAGCATGTGCATCGACTCAGGGGTCTGCGACATGAAATCGAAGATCCGGGCCGGCTCCTGCCGGAAGGTGACGGGGTCCGGCTTCAGGGAATGGATGACGTCCGGGAACTTGATGGCGTCACGGATGAAGAAGACCGCAAGATTGTTGCCAACGAGGTCCCAATTGCCGTCCTCGGTGTAGAACTTGACCGCGAAACCGCGCGGATCGCGGGCTGCCTCGGACGAGTCGCGACCGCCGATGACGGTCGAGAACCGGATCGCCACATCGGTTTTCTTGCCGGCAGTGGAGAAGAGCTTCGCCCTGGTGTACCGCTCGATCGGCTCGTCACCCCACTGCCCGGTAGCCTCGAAATGCCCGTACGCAACGGCGCCTCTGGCATGTACCACCCGCTCCGGGATGCGTTCCCGGTCGAAGTGGCTGATCTTCTCGAGAAAGTGGTAATTCTCCAGCGTCGCCGGGCCGCGTGCCCCGACGGTGCGCTGATTCTGGTTGTCGTAGACGGGATGTCCCTGGCGATCGGTCAGCACCGGGCGTTCTTCCTCCCCGGACACCGGTCCCTGGCTGGCGACATCGGTCAATGTTCTCCCCTTTCACTGTTCAAGCGGACCCGCTCGAACCTACGGGATCGACATCGCCTGCGGCGCAACCTGTTTGGGATCTTTGTCCTGATTGCGCGGTTACGGCGTACGGGGGACCCGCGCCCGCGGCGGCGAAATCACCGGTCAGCGAGTGGCCGTGGACTCCCGGATGATCAACCGATGCCCGGGCACGTGCTGCTCCACAGCCGCCGACGGGTTGTCCATCCGCCGGACGAGTGCGCGCACGGTCATGTCGGCGAGTTGTTCGATATCCGGCGAAACCGTGGTGAGCGTGGGGTTGGAGTAGCGGCCATCGGGGATGTCGTCCCAACCGACCACTGCCACGTCGTCGGGCACTGCAAGGCCGCACTGCCGCAACGCGAACAAGGCCCCCATGGCCAGCAGGTCGTTGCCGCAGACGATCGCTTCGAACGGCACCCGCCGACGGAGGAACTTCCGGGTGCCGGAGGCCCCCGGTTCGCGCTGATACGTGAGAGCAGGGATCACCAGATCGGTCGAGAACTCGATACCGGCATCCTCCAGAGCCGCCTTGTAGCCCGCCAACCGGAGGTCGGCAGTCCGGTTCCGCCGGTGACGCTGCGCGCCGAGGAAGGCGATTCGCCGGCGCCCGGTCTCGATGAGGTGCCGCGTCGCCTCCTGCACCGACGAGACGCTGTCGTAGGTGAGGTGATCGACGTCCGAACCGGCGATGTACTCGCCGAGGAAGACGGTGGGGATCCTGCGCTGCAGAAACTGCATCGAGGCGAGGTCCGCGCTGATCGGCGAGAAGATCACACCGTCGAACGTCCGCATCCGCAGGCTCCCCGCCACCTGCCGCTCGATCCTCGGATCACCACCGGTTTCCTCGATGCAGACCGCCAGGCCGTGCCCCCTGGCGGCTTCGATCATCGCGTGGGCCAGCGCCGCGAAGTAGGGCGACCCGATCTCGGGCACGACCAGCGTGACAGTGTCGCTGCGGCCTCGGCGGAGCTGCCGCCCGGCCGGGTCCGGCTGATACCCGAGCTGATCGATGACGGCCCGGACACGTTCGCGCGTTTCCTGCCCGACATTCGGTTTGTCGTGAACGACATTGGAAACAGTCTTCCACGACACTCCCGCGAGGGCGGCGACGTCCTTGATCCGCGCGGGCCGCCGCGGTTCGGGAGTGTCGCGAGAGTTCGTGGTCATCCGCTCATCCTCCGGGATGGTGGTCCGCTATGGGTGTTAGCAGCGCCCGAAACTGTCCGACGAGGTTGTTGACAGCTCTAGTCTAACGTTGTACCAATAAGGTCACTCAGTGAAGAGGGACGGTGATGACGATCTTGATTCCCGGCCGGCGGGTCGCGTCGACTACCTCTTCCGGCCACTCGTTGCCGTCCAGGCTTCTTGCCTGGTCACCCATCCCCCGTTCGCTCGCATGATCGTCACGGTCGGCTGCGAACCAACGCACCAAGCCTCGGAAAGGTAAAAAATGTCTGCTCTTTCCAGCCCGTTGTCGCGCCGCCGCTTCTTCGGCGTCACCGGCGCCCTGGCCGGCGGCGTCGCGCTCGCCGCCTGCGGTGGCGGAGCCACGCCGCCCGGTGTCGGAGGTGGTGCGGCGCAGACCACCGGCGGCGGCGGCACGGCGTATGAGGGCCCGAACGTCACGGTCGCATTCTGGAACGGATGGACCGGTGCCGACGGTGAGCAGGCACAGAAGATGGTTGACCAGTTCAATAAGGAAAACCCGAACATCAAGGTCAACATGAACGTCTACCAGTGGGCGGACTTCTTCAAGAAGCTGCCCGCCGCGGTCCGTACCGGCAATGGTCCCAACATTGCCGTCATGCACATCGACGAGATCGCGACCTTCGCCGCGCAGAACGTGATCCAGCCGATCACCGACATTGCTGACGCGTTGAAGCTGGACCAGGCCGCATACGAGGAAGCGGTATGGAATGGCGGCGTCGTCAACGATCAGCGATACGGGATCCCGATCGACGTCCACAATTTGGGCTTGTATTACAACAAGGATCTGTTCGAGCAGGCCGGGCTCGACCCGGACAAGCCGCCGACGAACAACGACGAGTACATGAACGCGCTCGACAAGCTGAAGGCCAAGGGTATTCAGGGCAGCTGGGTAACGCCATTCCAGTTCACCGGCGGATTCCAGTTCGAATCACTGCTGTGGCAGTACGGCGGTGAACTGTTCAATGCAGACGTGACCGAGGCGACCTGGAATTCCGATGCCGGCGTCAAGGCTCTGACCTGGATGACCGACCTCATCAAGAACGGCTACAGCCCGTCCAACGTGGCCCAGGATGCCGATTACATCGCCCTGAAGAACTCGAAGAACGCGTTGAACTGGCAGGGTATCTGGCAGGTCAACGACGCGACGAAGCTGCCGAGCCCGAAGATCGGTGTCGCAGCGCTCCCCGTCATCGGGGAGAAGGCCGGCGTCTGGGGCAACTCCCACCAGTTCGTGCTGCCAGTCAACAGTTCCGCGGATGCGAACGTGACCGACGCCAGCCGGTACTTCATCAACTGGTTCGTTCAGCACGACGCGGAGTGGGCGAAGAGCGCCAAGATCCCGGCCACCAAGAAGGGTGTCGAGAGCGCGGAATTCAAGGCGCAGACCGTACTTCAGCCGTTTGCCGAGGAAGCTCCCGCCGTGGTCTTCCCGCCGGCCGTGGCCGGCATCGGTGATGCCCTGGCAAAGGTCTACGACGCCGTCAACGCCGCCGTTCTCGGGGCCAAGGATCCGGCCTCCGCACTGAATGACGCCGCCCAGTCGGCGAACGGGATCTTGGCGGACAACAAAGCCAAGTTCGGCTGATCGCCGTGAGTATCTCCAGTCCGGCGCAGCCGACGGGAAATACCCAGCCGGCCGTGAATCCGCCACCGACGAGCAAGGGGGTCACCAGCAAGAACGGTGGCAAGGCCAAGGCCCGCCGGCGCGGTTGGGCGGTGACGCCATACCTGTTCCTGGCGCCGTTCGCGGTCATCTTCCTGGGCTTCGTCCTCATTCCGGCGATCTATGGCTTCTACATCAGTTTGCACAATTACAGTTTCACGCTCCCCCGGCAGCCTTTCGTCGGATTCCAGAATTACATCGACCTTTTCACGCCCGGAAGCCGCGACGCGGAGAATTTCTGGGACAGCATGAAAGCGACCCTGATCTTCACCGTGATCAGTGTGCCGTTCCTGGTGGTGTGCCCACTGGGCATCGCTCTGCTGCTCAATTCGGTGTTCCCTGGCCGGACTCTCTTCAGGGCGATCTACTTCGCGCCCTACGTGCTCGGTGTGGCCGTGGTCGGCGTGCTGTTCCGGTTCCTGCTCGATCCGAACATCGGCATGGTCAATTTCTACCTGGGCAAACTGGGGCTGGATCAGGCCATTCCGTGGACGACCCAATTGCCTTGGGCGTGGATCTCGCTCGTCGCGATGACGGTGTGGTGGACACTCGGGTTCAACGCGATCATCTATCTCGCCGGTCTGCAGGACATTCCCGCAACGCTGTACGAGGCCGGCCGGATGGACGGTGCCACCGCCTGGCAGCAATTCCGTTTCATCACCCTGCCGGGGCTTCGGCCGGTGTTGTTGTTCGTCTTGACGGTGACGATTCTTGCGTCCGCGAACATGTTCGGGCAGGCGTATCTGGTCACCCAGGGCGCGCCGGCGAATCAGACCAGGACCGCATTGATGTACATCGCCCAGGTCGGCCTCGGTGAATACCGCCAAGGCGTCGCCGCTGCGATGTCGTACATCGTGGCGCTGATCCTGATCGGGATTTCGATCCTCAATTTCCGGCTCTTCCGCACCAGCTCGGAGGGATGATGGCAACCGCTGCCGTTGAGGCACAGACCCAAGGGCCCGGGGTGACGAAAGAGAAGCGACCAGCCGGCTGGCTCGCTCGCCGGATCTTGTTCTGGCTGACTCTGATCCTGCTGTCCATCATCTTCATCGCTCCGCTGTTCTGGATGTTGTCGACCTCCCTGAAGACCCCGGAGGCGGCGACAAGTCTGCCGCTGACCTGGATCCCGCCCGAGATCGACACTTCCTCGTATGCGCAGCTGTTGTCGCTGGACTCGGTCACCCCGGTACTCAGATGGTTCCTGAACAGCCTGGTGGCCGGGTTGGCCAATGCCGCCCTCGTGGTGGCGATCGATGCCATGGCGGCCTATGCGCTGGCCCGGATGAGCTTCTTCGGACGTGGTCCGATCTTCGGCCTGGTCGTCGGGACCATCTTCCTGCCAGGATTCGTCTTCCTGATCCCGAACTTCCTGATCGTCTACCAGCTCGGCTGGCTGGACACCCTCTGGGCGATCATCGTTCCGAGTGCCGGTGGCGCCTTCGGCGTGTTCTTCCTGTACCAGTTCTTCAGCGGCCTGCCGAAGGAACTGGAAGAAGCCGCCGAAATCGACGGTGCCAATCAGTGGACCATCTTCTACAAGGTGATCCTGCCGCTGGCCCGGCCCGCACTGGCAACCCTTGCGGTGCTGTCCTTCCTCACCAACTGGAACGATTTCCTGTGGCCTGTGTACGTGCTGTTCAGCTCCAGCCAGCTCACCCTGCCGGCGGGCCTGTCGACCCTGCAGGGCGCCGCGACGACGAACTATCCGCTGATCATGGCGGGCGCCGTCATCGCCTCGGTGCCGGCACTGATCCTGTTCATCGCGGCACAGAAGCAGATCGTTTCGAGCGTCGCGCGCAGCGGCCTCACCGGGTGAACGGTCGGTGGGGCCATCCCGGTCTTGCTCTTCTCGCCGCGGCTGTTCTCCTCGGTTCGACGGCCGGGTGCGGTGCGGAGACGCCCGCACCCGGGACCGCGGCCGGGGCATCGTCGGCGGCATCAGGGGCCGCGATCACGTCGGAGTCCGGGGCGGGCCTCGCGGCGGACCAATTCCAGAATCCGGTGGTCGCAGAGGATTTTCCCGATCCCGGCGTGCTTGCCGTGGGAGACACGTTTTATCTGTACGGAACACAGGGCAATGGCGCGAACATCCAGCTCCGGACGTCGACCGACCTGGTCGATTGGCGCCCGCAGGCGGATCCGCTGCCGGAGCTCGGACGGTGGGCCGCCGCGGGAAGGACGTGGGCTCCCGAGGTGCTTGCGCTCGACCGGCAGTACGTCATGTTCTACACCGCAGCAGATACCCAGTCCGGCAAACAGTGCATCGGACGTGCGGTCGCGGAGGATCCCGCCGGACCGTTCACCGACAACGCAGCCGCACCGCTGGTGTGCCAACAGGACGAGGGCGGGTCCATCGACCCGAGCCCGCTCCGAGTGGCGGACGGAAGCGTCTACCTGTACTGGAAGAACGACGGGAATTGTTGCGGTCTGCCTGTCCGGCTGTACGGCCAGAAGATGGATGCGGCAGCAGAGAAGTTGACCGGCAAGCCCGTGGCGTTACTGGGCAACACCCAGTCGTGGCAGGGCAATCTCATCGAAGCGCCGGAGATGGTGCCCCACGGCGAATCCTACTTCCTGTTCTATGCCGCCAATGATTACGGTTCCGACCAGTACGCCGAAGGGTATGCAACCTGCTCCGACCCGCTGGGACCGTGCAAGGACTCCCCTGCACCGCTTCTCGCGTCCACGGACAGTGCCGCCGGACCGGGGCACGCGTTCGTGCTCGCCGTCGGCGCGCAGACCTGGATCATGTACCACGCCTGGCCGCCGGACGCGATCGGTTCCGCGCGACCCGGCCGGCAGGTCTGGCTCGACCCGATTCAGTGGACTGCGCAGGGTCCGGCAGTCGAAGGTCCCGACGCGGAACCACAGAAGCGCCCGGACGTCTCCGTCGGCGGATGAGCCGGCTTGAATCAGCGGCCGACACCCGACGGCGCAGACCGCCGACCGCACCGCCGAACCGCGTGCCCCGACAACATGCCCCGATCGTGAAAGGCATTCGTGCACTCCATCACCGATTTCATCGACAGCTCCTACCCCCGGCCGCAGCTGGTCAGGGACCGCTGGACAGACCTGTCCGGAGAGTGGGATTTCACCTACGACGACGATGACCAGGGTCTGACGCAGGAGTGGTTCACAGGTGACCACCATTTCGACCGTGTCATCGTTGTTCCGTACCCGCCTGAGTCCGCGCGGTCCGGGATTCACGACACAGCACATCACCCGGTTGTCTGGTACCGCCGAACTTTCTCGGTGCCCGGCAACGAACGGATCGTCCTGCATTTCGGAGCCGTGGACTATCGCGCCACGGTGTGGGTGAACGGGTTGCTCGTGGCGACACACGAGGGCGGTAACACCCCATTCGCCGCTGACGTCACCGCTGCCCTCCGCCGGCGACCGGAGACTGCCGTGAACGGCTCGGCCGATGTGCACACCGTGGTCGTCAGGGCGGAGGACCGGCCCGCGGACGCGAGTCAACCCCGGGGGAAACAGGACTGGCAGCTGACGCCGCACAAGATCTGGTATCACCGCACGACCGGGATCTGGCAACCGGTCTGGTTCGAGCCAGTTCCGGAAGTCCACATCAGCGACTTGGCATGGCTTCCTCAGCCCGAAGCGGGCCGGGTCCGGCTCGATGTGGAACTCAGCGCGCTGCCGACCCACCCGGTGTCGGTGCGGGTCACGTTGCTGCTCGAGGATGAGGTGATCGCCGAACAGACCTCGCGCATGGTCGGTGACAGGGCGAGCATGGAGGTGGTGATCGGAGCGCTGAGCCAGGGGCAGGATCGCCGCCGCCTGCTCTGGTCCCCGGAGCGTCCGCACCTCATTCGGGCCATCGTCACGCTGATCGACAGCGATCGAGTCGACATCGACACCGTGCGAAGCTATTTCGGGCTGCGGTCGGCCGGGATCGGCATGGGCCACTTTCTGTTGAACGGCGAACCGTATTTCCCGCGGATGGTGCTCAACCAGGGATATTGGCCCGAGTCGCTGCTCGCCGCGCCCAGTACCGATGCGCTCCGCCGCGAGGTGGAGCTGATCAAAGAACTCGGATTCAACGGTGTGCGGGTGCACCAGAAGCTCGAGGACCCCCGATTCCTCTACTGGTGCGATGTTCTCGGCCTGCTGGTGTGGGGTGAGATGGCCAACGCCTACGAGTACGGGGTGCTGGCAGTGGAGAGGCTCATCACCGAGTGGATGGCTGCCGTGCGCCGCGACCGCAGCCACCCCTGTGTCGTGACCTGGGTACCGCTCAACGAGAGCTGGGGTGTCCAGGACATCAGCCACAGCGCACAGCAGCAGAATTACGCCTCCGCGCTGTACCACCTCACCCACGCCCTGGACGGGAGCCGGCCCGTCATCTCCAACGATGGATGGCAGCACACCGAGAGCGACATCTGGACCGTGCACGATTACGCCGCTACCGGAGCCGACCTCTTCGAGCGATATGGCACCAATGACGGTCTTGCCGCATCATTGCGCAGTATGGGTGCAACGCGCCATCAACTGATTCTCGGTGAGCCGGTCCGCCGTGGCCAACCGGTCATGGTCACCGAGTTCGGCGGCCTCAGCTATGCACCCGATGCGGACGAGAATTGGTTCGGTTACGCGGCAGTGACCAATTCGGAGGAGCTGTTCAACCGGGTGGCCGGCATGGTCGGCGCCTTGCTGGACAGCCCCGACATCGCCGGGTTCTGCTACACGCAACTCGCGGACACCGAGCAGGAATCCAACGGCCTGCTCACCGCCGATCGGCGACCGAAGGTCGATCCGGCACGGTTGCGGCGGGTGATCTCGGCGCCGTCGCGAAACCTCGGCGCGGAACAGGTCGACATGGAACGCGCATTGGCGGAGGCGCACGGTGACGTCAACGACGCGATTCATACGGCCAACTGGGGTGACGCCGAGACCGACGCCGGAGCCGGTGCCGGTGCCGGTGCCGGTGCGGCGGTGCGGTGCGGATGACAATGCCGATGCCGCGGAACTGACAGGACGATGACCGTGCCCGACGTCAACAGCAACGACGACATCAGGGTCGTCGGGGATCACCAATTGCGCAGCGGTCGTTATCAGGCACATGTCGACGAGGTCGGGGCCACGCTGCGCGCATTGCGTTACGACGGCCGTGATCTCGTCGCGCCGTATCCCGCCGGCAGCGTGCGCCCGCTGTACCGCGGCGCCACCGTCGCCCCGTGGCCGAACCGCATCAAGGACGGGCGCTACGCCTTCGCGGGGCAGCAGTTCCAACTGCCCACCAACGAGGTGGACCGTGGCCACGCCCTGCACGGGTTGGTCCAGTGGATCCGTTTCGGCGTCGTCGATCTCGCCGAGGACCGGATCACATTGCAGCACGACGTCGTACCGCAGGACGGATATCCGTTCTCGGTACGACTGTCCATCACCTTCGCACTCGGAATGGGCGGGTTGACCACCACGCTGACGGCGGTCAACACCGGGACAGTGCCGGCGCCGTACGGTTGCTGCCCACACCCGTATCTCGTCGCGGGTGCGGGCACCGTGGACGACTGGACGCTGCAGCTGCCCGCGGACCTGCGACTCGAGGTGGACGACCGGCTGATCCCCACCGGCACCGCCGACGTTGCCGGCTTGGGCAGCGACTTCCGGAACCGGTCGTTGATCGGCAGTCGCGAGATCGATCACGCCTTCACCGGTCTCAGCCGGGACGAGACCGGCCGGACCGCCATCGAAGTGGCGGATCGGGCCGGGGACGGCGTTCGCCTCTCCTTCGGTCGATGGGCTCCCTGGGTGCAGATCCACACCGCCGATCGGCCGGAGCCGCAATGGAACCGCAGCGGTCTCGCGGTCGAGCCCATGTCGTGTCCGCCGGATGCGTTCAATTCCGGCACGGATCTGGTGATCCTCGCGCCGGGCGAGCACCATGAAGCGGAGTGGGTCATTTCCGCGGTGGACAGCACCACCGTCTGACAGCAACACCTTCCGCGACAGTCGTTTCACCGCAAGTCCTCACGCGCCGGATCCAGCGGCACCGCCTCTGGCAACACGCCCTCTCGCACCCGCCTTCTCGCACCATCGACCGACACCCAGGCTTGAAACGGTTGGGACAGAACAGCACTCGAAAAGGAGTAGCACCATGAGCATCGACGGATCAGCGCACAGGATCGAGCCGGGTCAGATCGACCGCGAGCAGATCCGGCACGCTCTCTACGGCGACGGCATCACGGCCCTGAAGGGCGCATTCTCCCGAGAATGGGCGCAGCAGATGCGGACGGACATGGACGCGGCATTCGTCGAGGCGCGCGGCCGCGAAGGGGGTGCTGTCGGTCGCGGACCCAACCGCTACTACGTCGAAATCCATCCGGAGGCGCTGAACGGTTTCGTCGACATCGCCGATCACCCATGGTTCCGGGCGGTGTGCGGAACCGTCCTCGGCCCGGATTACGAAATCGTCGAGGTGGGCTTCGATGTCCCCGGTCCCGGCGCGATGAACCAGCCGTGGCACCGGGATTTTCCGATGCCACGGGAGACCGCCGAGGACGGGCGGCTGACCTCCCTGGCGTTCAATCTCACGGGCGTCGACACGGAGGAGGACATGGGTCCCTTCGAGATCGCTCCCGGGACCCAGTGGGACCGTGGCGATGGGTTCGACCACGGGATGTTCCCGCCGAAGAGCGACTACCCGCGCTACGAGGAGCGAGCTGTTCGCAAATATCCGAAAATGGGCGACATGTCCGTCCGGTCAGCTTTGACGATCCACCGCGGGACGATCAATCATTCGCAGAAGACCCGCCCGGTGCTGGTGGTGGGTGTGGATGCACCCGGGGCGGGCAATGCCGAGCACCACGACCTCGCAGTGACCAAGGGCTATTGGGACGCGCTGCCCGAGTCGGTGCGAAATCACCTCAAGTGTCCGGTCGTCGACGTCCTCGAGCCCATCACACAGAAGCACACGATCGAGGGCCTGGTGATGGGCGAGGCGTGATGGCGAAAGCATGATGTCCCGCGGCGGCCGGCCCGGTGTCCATAGCCGGCAACCGGATGGGCCGCCGCGTGGACGTATCACCTGTCGGGTCAGGGACCGGCAGGTTCGATGAACTCCGCGGAGTCGGCTGCTGTGCCTGGCTTCTCACCCGAGACGACCGGCAGGGTGGAATCGTCGGCGGCGGCCGCGGTCATCGCGGCCGTGTCCTCGGCGGCTTTCAGGGGGTCGCCGTCGGCATCGGCGCGCAGCCGTTCCAGCACCTCGTCCTCTGCAGGATTCAGCGGCGGCCCCGAAAGGTGCTCGCCGGGCGTTCCCGCTTCGCTGGCGGTGCCCATGGCCGTTTCCACGGCAGCATCACCGGTGGAAGCACCCGGCCGGTGCTCAGTGTCTTGCGTGGATGGCGGTGTCATGGGGAGAGATTGTGCCAGCCGGCAGCGGCCCGGCAGGCGCTGCCCCCGACGACGAGATGTCCGGCAGCGCAGTGCATGACGAGCCTTCTGCCCGGGTACCCACGGCGCATGGCTGCTGCCCGTTCGGCCGCGGTGGCGGCGTCCGGTTCATGGACCGACGACGACGGTATCCGCATGCCGTCAGGTGAACTGCATGCTTGGCGCCCTGCCACCAACCAGACGTTGTGTGGCATTCCGCTGTCGCGAGCGGGGCTGCGTCCGTTCCCGCATGTTCCCTGGATCGACGTGATGCCCTCGGCGCGCTCGGCTGCACCGGATCTCGGTTGGCTCTGCCCACGGTGCAACGCCGCTGTGATGGGCAGGCACGATCGCGGATGGGTACGGACCGACCCGCGGCCCTGATCGCTCACCCGCGTCATCCGCGTGCCGCAGCCGTCGGCCTCGCCAATCCGGCGCTGCAACACCTGTGCCGCAACGGATACGGCCTTCGGCCACGACGCGTGATGGTCTGCTCTGGTCCGATCGGGCGATGGTTGCGGCAGAAGCCGTCCGGACACCTGCCGGCCCCCCGCCGGACACCCGGCGTGGCTACCCTTCGGCCATGAAAACTGTTGCGCGTCAGGCAATGACGCTCCTGATGGCCGCCACCGTGATCGCCGGAGTCGGCGCATCTCCGACTGTCGGTGCGGTCGAACCTGCGGACGCTCGGTCCGGTGGAGGCCATGGTTCGCACACGGCCGTCCCGCTGGTCATCGGGCACCGCGGCGCCGCCGGCTACCGTCCTGAGCACACACTAGCCAGCTACGAACTGGCCGCCAGGATGGGCGCCGACTTCATCGAACCCGACCTGGTGTCGACCAAGGACCACGTCCTCATCGCCCGGCATGAGAACGAGATCGGCGGCACCACCGATGTTGCCGACCATCCGGAGTTCGCCAACCGGAAGACGGTCAAACTGGTGGACGGGAACAAGACGACGGGTTGGTTCACCGAGGACTTCACCCTGGCGGAAATCAAGACGCTGCGCGCGAAGGAACGGCTGCCGGAGGTTCGTCAGGAGAACACCATCTACGACGGCCTGTTCCAGATCCCGACGTTCACCGAGGTGCTGGCTCTGCGCAAGCGACTCAGCAGCGAACTGCACCGTGAGATCGGCATTTACCCGGAGACCAAGCACCCCACCTACTTCAAGTCGATCCATTTGCCTTTGGAGCGGCCGCTGGTGGCGGCTCTGCGCGGAGCCGGCTTGGACAACCGGCGCGCTCCGGTCTTCATCCAGTCGTTCGAGCCCGGGAACCTGCAGGACCTGCGCACCAGGTTCGGTGTGCGTGCGCGGCTGGTCCTGCTGACGTCGGCCACCGGTTCGCCCTTCGATCAGGTGGGCAAACCGTACGGGAAGACGTATGCCGATTTGACCTCGCCCTCCGGTCTGCGTTCGCTTTCCCGCTTCATCGACGGCATCGGCCCGGACAAGAACCAAATCATCCCAAGGACGGCGGACGGCGATCTCGGAACCCCGACCACCCTGGTACAGGATGCGCATCGCGCCGGACTGTTGGTCCATCCCTACACATTCCGCGCTGAGAACCAATTCCTGCCGACCGACTACCGAACGGGCACTGACCCGAACGCCTATGGCCGGATCCTTGCCGAGATCGATGCCTATCTGCGTACGGGTATCGACGGATTCTTCACCGACCAGGCCGACATCGGTGTTCTGGCAAGGAATTCCTTCATCGCGGGCGGCTGACGGCAACTGCCGCAGCTGGTTCACCGCCGGATCATTGGGAAACAGCACGGTACGGCAGGATCGATTCGTGGATGCCCAGGTCCCGAGCCGGACTGCCCAGGCTCGATCGGTTGAGAAGACAGCCGGTCGGGCCGCCAGTCCCACGGCCGGCGCCGCGCCTACCACGAGTGGCAAGCGGAACCCTTGGTCTCGTCGGCCACGCGTGAAGAAGCTTGCGCTGTAATGATTTTCCCCGAGTTGCACCCATTCTCACTGCAAACGACCGAAAGGGCGGCGCCCCCGCTATCGCGGTGGTGCCGCCCCTTCGGCGTCCGACTGTGTTCAACCTCGGCGTCAGCCGATGATGCGCCGCCGCAACCCGTCGAGCTGCGCGGTTCCGCGCTGCTGCTCGCCCGCGAATGCACTGACGACGATCAGCGCGCCCGTCAGCACGGGAATGGCCCACTGCAGCGCGGTGAGTTGCTTCTGCGCCGCAGCCACCTTTTCCGGTGTGCGGTCGCTGGGGGTGGTGCCATCCTGCACCGGCACGTCGATCCGCTGCGAAACCTTGGAGCCCAGAACCCTTGAGTAGCCGGTCACACCGAGCGCGGCAGCCGTCAGCGCGGTCTTCACCAGCGACATGGTCCCGACCCCTTCCTGGGTGGCGATCCGGCGTCGGTTGCCGGCCAGTTGGCCGACACTCCCGGCCAGGTGGGCACCGATCGCCGCAGCGTTGACCGGCGTCCACCGGTCCCACCCTTCGTTGGCGACCGCCCCACGGTCGGTGTCGCTGCCTGCCTGCGAGGACGCTTCATTCAGCGCGACCGCATTGGCCAGCGTGCCGCCGAACCAGGCGGCCAGGCCGATGTCGTGCAGTGATCGCGAAATGGTGTTCAATGCCATGGGTTCTCCTTCACCTCAGTTGTCGTACAGCAAGTACCCCGATGCGGTGGCGCTATTCGACAACCTCGTCCGCCGGCAGCGGATCGTCGGCCGGCTTGACCACAACAGTCCGGCGGCGAACTCGGACCGCCCGAGCCGGCGGCCACTCCGGTCAACCGTGGGAACGGTGCGGCAGCGAACGCCGGACCACCCCGGCAAGTAGTCGCGGTGTCAACCGCCCGTCGCCCAACGCGAGGGTGACCAGATCGTCGAACACAGCCTGCCGGCGGCCCGCGGCTCGGACCCCGCCGTCGATGAACCGGGGTGCCCGGACGAGGCGCGCCGCCATATCGGTCGATCGGAAATGCGCTCCGAGAGTCCGCTCGATCTGGTCCCGGTAGAAGCCGCCGGCGCCACCCCCGGCCCCGGCGGCCTGCCCGGCCAAGCCGCCGGACCGCAGGGCGTAGAAGATCCCCTCACCGCTGAGCGGGTTGATCAGCGACAGCGCATCGCCGGCCAGCAGGATGCGGCCGTCGGCGATGGGTGGCCGGCCCGGCGACAGCGGCAGCCGGTGCGCACGCAATTGCGCCGGCCGATCGAGCCCCGGTAGCAGCTCCGACATCCGCTGCAGCATCACGCTTCTGGCCAATGGCGAACGATCGATCAATTCACCGTAACCGACGTTGGCAGTGCCGTCACCGATCGGGAAGCTCCACGCGTAGGCCGGCCAGTGCCGCCCGCCCATGGTGATCCATTGCGTCCGGCCCTGGCCGGGAAGCGCCACGCTGTATCCACGGATCGCCAGCGCGATCTGCGGCCGCGACCCCGCCCCGGGCGCCGCGACAGCCGTCACACGGCGGACCACCGACTCGGCGCCGTCCGCGCCGACCACGACACGTGCCCGCACGCGGCCGTCCACCATCACCCCATCGGCATCCTGCTCGATGGTGCGTACCTGATGGTGCCGCAGCACCGCGCCGCGGGAGACCACGTCGGCCACCAGTCGGGCATCGAACACATGCCGCGGGATGGTGCGGACCGGGCGCGCCATCCGCCGCTCCGCCACCGCTCCGCCCGGCGCCGTCAATCGCAGCCGGTCGATCGGCGGGTAGCCCTGCAACACCGTGTCGAGATCGAACCCCAGTGCGCCCAGGACATCGAAGGACTCCGCGGCAATCCCGTCACCACAAGGTTTGTCGCGCGGGAAACGCTGTCGGTCCAACAGCAGGACCCGCGCGGAGGGCTCCGAGGTGAGAGCCGCGGCGGCGGCCGCCGCGCCGGCGGGACCCGCCCCGACGATGACGACGTCCCACGAATCCTGCGGCACCTGACCGACCCTACCTGCGTCGCCGCAGCGTCCTTGCGATCCCCGCCGGGGTCGCCGGCGCCGGTCGTCACCCACCGCGCTGACAGAACGGGCCCTTGTCCTCTGTCGGTCGACCTGACCGGAGCGACACCCTGGATTGACGATCGACTTCCGACCGACCGGGGAGGTAGGAGATGACCACCTTCGAGTCCCGCAGAGCCGCCGGAGACGCCAAGAGAGCGGTGGCGGCGCGACGGACAGCGGGAACGCAACACGAGATTGCGCTGCAGAAATACCTTGCGGCGACGACGTACCTGACGGACCAAGCCCCGCAGGCTCCATTGCGGTTCCCCGAGCGCCGGTCGCACGGCGACCCTGCGGCCGACGTCGTCGTGGTCGGCGTCGAGGGGTCCGGTTGCGCCCGGGGCGCTGCCGACTGGGCCGCGGCCGAGGCGCAACGGCGTGGCGGATCACTCGTCCTGGTGTACGCGTACATGCTGCCGCCGGCGGGGTACTCGTCCTACACCGCCTACCCGCCCAACGTGGTCGACGATCTGCGCGCTGCGGGCTGTGCCGTGCTCGCCGACACCGAATCGGAACTCCGGCGCCGCTACCCGGACCTTCCGATCAGCACCCGGATGTTGTACGGGGACCCGACGAAGGTCCTCGCCCGAGTGTCCGCGGGCGCGGCACTGACCGTCGTCGGCTCACACGGTCGCGGCCGGATGGGGCTGACGCTGGGATCGGTCGCCCGACATCTGGCGCACACGAACCCGGTGCCGGTCGCCGTTGTTCGTACCGGCACCGGCAACGCGTCCGGCCCGGTGGTCGTCGGACTTGATGGCTCCCCCGCCAGCCGAGCGGCCCTGTCCTTCGCCGTACGCACCGCCGCAGCGCGCGGGACGACATTGGTGGCCCTGCGGTGCAGTCAGAACCACGCGGTCGACGGACTTCTCGTCGATCAGCACACCGTCGGTGCGGTTGCATCGACTGACCTGCCTCAATCGGGAGCGCTCGGACAATGGCTGACGGATGCCCGCGAGGAGGCGCCCGGCCTTCCTGTCGAACTCGTGTTCGTAGACGAACGGCCGACAGCCGCCCTACTCCGCTATTCCGGTGGCGCGCAATTGGTCGTCGTCGGCAGCCGGGGCAATCACCGCCTGACCGAAATGGTGCTGGGCTCCACCAGCCATGCCTTGATCGCCCGTAGCGCAACACCGGTCGTGGTCGTGCCGTAGGCCGGGTGAGGACGGAAGATCCGTGCGGTTGAGCCCGGGCAACTGCGAGCAAGCCTGAGCGAGTGGTTCAGCCTGGCGACCTGCCACCCGGCATCGGGTGCTCAGCTCAGCAGGCCGCCGCGCAGCGCCAGCGCCACAGCGTGTGCGCGGTCCCGTGCGCCGAGCTTGCCGAACATGCGATGCGCGGTGTTCTTGACGCTGTCCGGTGACAGCAACAGCAGCCGGCCGATCTCACCGTTGGACCGGCCCTCGCTGATTTCCCGCAGGACTCGACTCTCCTGTTCGGTCAGCGATTGCCTCGGAACACCAGCCGGATACCAGCTACGGGGCGTCACCTCCCGGGCGCGGGGAGGGTGCTGCATCGAGCCTGTGGCGAGGTCCCACAGCAGAACGCCGGTGGCACCCGCCCGCACGGCCGCCGCCAGCACGTGCGCATCGGCTGAGGCACCGAACGCCAGCAACGGGATGCCAGGCGATGTGCTGCGCGCCAGCCGGACGGCATCAACGCCCGATGCCGAGGCGCGGTGCACGCCGACGAACACCAGATCCGTTGCGGGCGAGTTCAGCGCCGACGTTGACCGGTCGAGTGCGGCGAGCAGGGCTGCGCCGTCGTGCACGACCTCCACCAGCTCCAGGGGCTTGCCCGATGTCTGTAGGTGTGCCCCGAAAGCGGGTCCGACCATCGGACGGTCGTCACAGATCACCACCGACCTGATCGATGTGTGCGGCGCAGCCATGATTGCTGGGGACATCAAGCAGGGTCACATCCTGTGGGTCGCGCTGCCGCGAGCGGGCACCTCGAGGCGGCAACCAATGGTGGGGACAAAAGCGGCGTTCATCTGCCATTACGGACCGGGCGGCCGATTCGGATGCAGCAGATCTGCAGTCGCCACGGAATGACACCGCCTACGCCAGCCGGGTGATTCGTCCAAGGTCGATGAGCTGGGTATGACTGGCGGCCCCGGGGACGGGTAACCCCTTGACTGTCCTACTGTCCCGACGAGGGGAGGCCGCCATGGCCACCGGAGAAACCGGATTCGACGACGTCAGCTTCGATCTGATCTCGCTGCAGTACCACTCCCTCGAGGCCGGTCACGACTACGGCCAGTACGTGCGTGACGCCCGCAATGCGGGTCGCGATGGCATTGCCTCGTTCTTCGAAGAGGTGATGTCGCAGGATTCCGAGCGCGCCTCGCGTTGCCATGCGTTTCTCAGTGAGCTGGCCGGTACCAAGGAGTCCGGACCGGCAATGAACTGACGTGCCCGCACGCCCCTGATCGGCGGCAGGCTGGCCGGTCAGGGGCGTGGCACGGCGCATCTCGTGGGTCCGCAACCGCCGGAGGACGACATGACAGCATCCCATCACCGGCACATGCCCGGACCCGCGCAGGCCGACGGTTCCGTCACGTTCATCGGAACTGCCACGACGTTGATCAACTACGGTGATCTGACGTTGTTGACCGACCCGAACTTTCTGCACCAGGGAGAGCGCGCCTACCTCGGTTACGGATTGACCTCCAAGCGGCTCACCGAGCCCGCGATGACGATTGCAGAGCTGCCCGCACTCGACGGCATCCTGCGCTCGCATCTGCATGGTGACCACTGGGACCGGAGGGCACACCGTGGGCTCGATCGCGACCTCCCGGTGCTGAGTACGCCACACGCGGCGAGACGCCTTCAATGGCGGGGATTCCCCCGAGCCATCGGGCTGCGTACCTGGACCACGCACACCATCACCCATGGCGCGACGTCGGTGCGGGTCACCTCCCTGCCCGGACGCCACGCGCCGGGGTGGATCGCCGCGCTGCTCCCCCCTGTGATGGGCACCATGCTCGAGTTCGGCACCGTCAATGAGCCACCGGCACTGCGGGTGTACGTCTCCGGCGACACTGTGCTGGTGGACGAGCTGGCCGAGATCCCGCGACGTTTCCCCGAGATCGACACCGGCGTGCTGCATCTCGGGGGGACGACGCTGCCGGGCGGGCTGATGGTGACGATGGACGGCCGCCAAGGCGCGGACACCCTGGAGCTCGTGGCGCGAGCAGCAATATCCCGGTGCACCACGGGGACTACACGGTGTTCAAGTCACCCTTGGCCGACTTCCGCGCCGAGATCGATCGGCGCGGTCTGTCCGATCGCGTGGTGTATGTCGGCCCCGGCGAAACGGTTCCGCTCACTGCAGGTGTCGCTCGCTGAGGTCACCCGCTGAGGTTCCGACGGAATGATGATCGAGCGCTCAGATCCCACTCCGTGTCCGGGACCGGTTTCCGAACCGGAGCCACAGCAGCAGCACGATGATGGACCCGATGATGGAGCCGATGATGCCCGACGGCTGGAAGAACCCGTCCTGCCGGTCCGACCGGAACAGCAGGTAACCGAGGAACCCGCCGACGAAGGACCCGACAACTCCCAGGACGATCGTGCCGAGAATGGAGATGTCCTGTTTCCCGGGAACGACCAGTCGGGCGATCGCACCGGCGATCAGACCGATGATCAACAGACTGATGATGAGACCGAGCATATCGATTTCCTTCCGTGAGCTGCGAACGGCATTCGCCACCCGATATCACCGATTCTCCGGCTCGTCAAACGTCATTCAGGTCACTGCAATCCAGCCCGATTATCGGGACACGCCGCACTCTCCGGCAACCGGTGGCGCTGTCGGGGAGGCCGGTCACGGGCGCCCTCAGTTTGCGGTGTCCGGTCGGTGGGTACATCTCCTGCATCGTCGGCACACACCACGCGCCGTCGAAATGTCACGCGCCACATGAAACGCCCGGTCTGCATCGGATTGTTCGAACTGCCGCAATGCGGCAGCGATTGGAAGTGCCGCAATGCGGCAGCGATGGGGTCCCTTTCCGCGAGATCCGGCCGTTGCCGCGACGGTGCCGGCCAAGACGCAGACCACCAGGCGAACACTGAACGAGGTGAGCAATGAGCACCGCCGAATTGCACGACCATGCGTGGAATATGCAGGAGCGGGACGAGACCGCGATGCAGCGCCTGGACCGCAACTGGGCCGACCTGCTACAGGAACTCCGCGTGCTGCAGACGGGTGTTCAGCTGCTGACCGGGTTCCTGCTGACCTTGCCGTTCCAGAACCGGTTCGCCGAACTCAGCACCTTCCAGGAAGTCGTTTATCTGGCCACGGTGGCGCTCGCGGTCAGCTCGATCGGATTCCTCATCGCCCCGGTGAGCCTGCACCGCATCCTGTTCCGGCGGCACGCCCGTCATGTGATGGTCGCGATGACCCACCGGCTCGCCGTGACCGGTGTTGCGTTGCTGTCGGTCGCCATCACCGGTGTCGTGCTGTTGATCTTCGACGTCGTTGCGGGCCGGACGGTGGGGCTGGCCGCGGCCGGTGGTGCCGCGCTTCTGCTGGCAACGCTGTGGGCAGCCTTGCCGTGGTACGCCAGAGGCCTCAACGACCGCGAGTTCGATGCGGAGCCGGACCGGCCGTTGCCGGTCAATCACTCGATGTCCTGAGCCACTCACGGCGGGCTGTCGGTGCGACGGAACTCCGCAACAGTCGGATGATGTGAATGCTCGGGCATCGCACCGGTGCGCAGAACGGTGTCCGCGACCCTCGTGACGGTCTGGCTCGTGTGCTGACTCGCCCTGGTGAGCAGATCCGCAGCCTGCGCCGCGCTCAGATGGTGCAGAGACATCAGGATCCCGACCGCAGCGGCGATTCGCTGGTGGGTCGGAAGCGTGACCTGACTTGGCTCACTGGCGAGGTGATGTTGATCTTGTAGGTCTGTGACCTGCGGAGACGTTGCCGGTCGGGGCTGAAAGTGCGCACTAAACCTGGTCCGTAGAGTGGCCGGGTGTCTCCGTACGTGCGCACGGTGAAGACCGCGTCGGGAGCGCGGGCGGTGCAGATCGTGCATTCCTCGCACCGGGGATCACGGGATATCGAGCACATCGGGTCGGCGTATGACGCCGCCGAGTTGGAGTTGTTGAAAGCTGTTGCCAGGCAGCGTTTGCAGGCAGGCCAAGGTGAGTTCGACCTCGGTCTGGACCAGGCCGGCTCGCCGGTCCGGCCGGGAGCGGCGCTGCCGATCACCTCGACCCGGATGCGGCACCTGACCGATGCCCTGACCTGCGGTTTCACCGCGTTGGGTCTGGACGTCGCCGCCGGCCGGGACGAGGTGTTCACCGCGCTGGTGCTCGCGCGGATCATCGAGCCGACCAGCAAGCTCGACTCGCTGCGCGTGCTGGACGAGGCCGGCATCGGCGCGCCCTCGTACCCGACGGTCAAACGCCACTTACCAGCGTTCGCTACCGACGCCTTCCGGGAGGCGCTCTCGGCGGTGTGCGCCGACCATGCAGGGCTGGGACCTGGGGTGTTGGTGCTCTACGACGTCACCACGTTGTACTTCGAGACCGACACCGCGGACGAGTTCCGGATACCCGGGTTCTCCAAGGAGCGGCGCCTGGAGCCACAGATCACCATCGGTCTACTCGTGGACGCGACGGGCTTTCCGTTGATGGTGCAAGCCTTCGAGGGCAACAAGGCCGAGACCACCACCATGCTGCCCACCATCGACGCGTTCAAGGCCGGTGGAGTCCCCCGGCCGCCCTTGCTCGCCGCAACGCTCACATCGGTCGTCGCGGGCGACAACCCGGCAGGCGAGCACCGCGCGATCTGGTTCCAGGAACTGACCGGTGACCTGCAGACCGAGCGTGTCCAGCCGGGCGAACGTGGTCAGATCAGGGGTCGAAAAAGTAGAGTCAGCCATGTCGAGGTCTTCCGTGAGGACAGTGTGAGAACTTCCATCATCGGAAGACCTCGACCCAGATCCCGCCTACGACGCGCCGACCTCGACTACACCCTGACGCGAAGATTCATGGTGAGCTGCGATCGGGACCTTTCACGAGCTGCTTGTGAGTGCGACGGTGAAACCGAGGGCTTCGAGCTGAGCTACTGCGCGGTTTTTCGCGCGGCCCGGGCGAAGTTTGGTGTAATAGTCGGCGCCGAGGTCCTGGTAGAGAGCGCCGGTGGTGAGCATGTGCCAAATGATCACGAGCATCGTGTGCTGGATCGCGACGTTGGCCTTCATCGCTCCCCGTCTGCTGGCGGTGCGTCGGTAGCGTGCGCCGAGGTAGGTCTGGGTCTGGGCGACGGAGAACGCGGCGGCGCCGAGTGCGCCTTGAAGGTAGGGGTTGCCGGGCCGGGTCCGGGAGGACTTGACTTTGCCCGCGGACTCATTGTTGCCAGGGGTCGTGCCGGCCCAGGAGGCCAGTTGATTCGCGGTCGGGAAGCAGGTCATGTTTGCACCTGTCTCAGCCACCACGACATCGGCGGTCAGCGTGCTGATTCCCGGGATGGAGCAGAGCAATTCGCGTGCGGCTTGAAAGGGTTTGATCACTTCCTGGACCCGTTCAGTGATCTGGGTGATCGCGTGGCTGAACTGGTCGATGAGCGCCAGGTGCGTGCGCGCAAGGAACGCGTGGTGCTCGGTGAAGCGCCCCTGCAGCGCCTCGGTCAGGGTCGGGATCTTCGCGCGCAGTCGACGCTGGGCCAGGTCAGCGAGCACGGCCGGGTCATGCTCCCCGCCGATGAGCGCCTGCAACATCGCACGTCCGGAGACACCGGTGATGTCGGAGGCGACCGCGGACAGCTTGATACCGGCGTCCTCGAGGAGCTTTTCCAGCCGCTGCACTTCACGGGAACGTTCACGGGTAATGGCGGTCCTTGTGCGGGTCAAGTCGCGCAGCGCTCGGATTGCGGGAGGTGGAACGAATGAGCCGCGGACCAGGCCGTGGGCGCCGAGCTGCGCCAACCACGTCGCGTCGTTCACATCGGTCTTGCGTCCGGGCAGATTCTTCACGTGCCGCGCGTTGACCAGGAGGACCTCAACTCCCTCCAGATCTTCGAGCAAGTAGTAGAACGGCTTCCAGTAGTCGCCGGTGGCCTCCATCACCACGCACGTCACCTTCTCGGCGGCGAGGTGCTCGCGCAGCGCCAGGATCGAACCGGTCATCGACGACCACGTCGTGACGGTCTCTACGGCCTTGCGGCGACCTCCGCCCAGGACGCGAACACAGACCTTCGCGTCCTTCTTCGAGATGTCCAGGCCCGCGCAGCGGGCATGCACCACGTCCATTTCCCGACTTCCTCTCTCGCGACCGGTACCCGATCTCTCGGGGCGTTCGTCGCGGGGAGGGCAGGAAAGTTCGGAAGTCTGACGCTCGGGCTCGCTGGCACCAATCCACGGTTCCCGTGGAGCCCTCCGCCCCATGCTCAACTACAGGCTCGCACGCACCACAGGGTGTTCGGGGTCGACCACGACGAACCAGAATATCAATACGCGCACCGTCCCATCAGTGCAACCACGGCACCAACCTCGAATCTTCGAGCACCACAGTGCGCCCCCGAAGAAGGCGCCCGACGCTCAACTGCGAAGAGCCACTAAATTGAGCCAAGTCAGGAATTACCCGTGGTCTGGGAGCGCTGGCTTCCGAGTGGCCATCCGACTGCTGTCGACGCTCGAGATCGCACTTTGCGAGCGTCACCGTCCCCGGTCGAACGCCGAAGACGTTCTTAGGTTGAAGCGGCGCACCGTGCGTAATCTAGCTGGTTATTGGGTTCACCTGGAGCAAAGACGGTACGCACGCTATTGTCATTCAGCATGATCACGACCGAGACCTCTTTGAAGTTTGGAACTGCATAGACATATTCGAGCGCATTGCCGGAGGGGTCGGTGCCTTGGACGATCCGCTGGTGGTTTTGAAGCACCCGTTCGATGCAAGCTTCTGTATTCGAGTCGTAACCGTGCCCGGCTTTGATATGGCGAACACCACCATAGAACGCACTTGAGCCCGAATCGCTACCACAGAAGAGCACCGCTTCATTGGCTGTTCCTCGAACCGTGAACCTATCGATTAGAGCATTCTCCGGCACCGAAACTTGATCGGGATAAATGCACTCGGACCAATAAGTTAGTGGTTCTCGTTGCTCCACGCCATCGACGGCGGCAGCAACACCTCCGGAACCAATGCTGATAGTGGCGGCCATACATACGGCGACTGCAACCTTGCTTAGAAGGGTCCGAGTAGGCATGCGGAAGTCTCCTCTACTTTCGATTGTGTCGAGCGATATTCGGCCACATTCGGACAAGCTAACCTTGATTGCTCGTCTGGCGTCCTTGTAAGTCAGTGAGCGTTCTGCCAAGTGCTGACTCGATAATTTCGGTGGGCTGCACGGTTGCGAGAAGCAGCGCACCGCGGACGGGTGCCCAAGGGGGTTGAGCTTGCGGTCCGCCAAACCAAGCCGGCATGGCCATCTCATGGACGACACACGCGGCGGCCCCGTGACCGACGTGCGCAAAGTCTACGAGGACTCCGCCAGGCTCTGATGCCCACATCGCGGACACCATCTGGCGACCGTCGAGAAAGTCGGATATAGCCTGAATCAAGGACTCCAAAGAGCTGGATAGCTCGGTTGCCTGAAGACACAACTCGGTGCCGCTACCGCTCAGCTCCATCTGTGCGGACCCATCTACCGACACCTTGATCGCGAAATCAGAGTCCAACGTCGGCGTGGTCACGATGGGCCATCCGTCCGGCCCGATCTGGTAGTCGTCCTGATCGCTGCGCATCAGCAAGGCCCCTGAGCTGGCGAACAAGCATCCCTGTTCCAGATCTGAATTTTCCCAACGTTGTCGTTCAGGTCGTTTCCCAGGTTAGATACTGGCATTGAGAAAGTCTGACGAACCGTCAGAGCTTGATTATAGAAGTCAGCGACATTGCAGCTGTTTGCCCCACGAGCGGAACTCATAACTTCACCCCAGAAGTAGAAGACTCCAGTTTGAGGATGCATCTCGTAGCCCGCCCCGTCACAATCCCCGTCCTCCCCGTAAATGTCATAGGAGTCGCCCGTAAAGTCCGCGCCTTCGTACCAGGTCATAATTTGAATACGGTCGGCACTCGCTTGCTGGTTCCGTGCATCCGTCGAGTTTAATGCGGGTGCCGAGTCAAGCAGGGCTGCAGCCACCGCCGGAGATTCATCGGAGCAAGCCTGCCGGACTACGGAGTAGCTGATTTCTGGGGCGACTTGCTGGACGACCCCGGCACAGTACTTCGCGGGCTGGCCCTCGTTTGCCATCGTCGTTTCCGCGTGTGCTGGTGTAGCCACTAGAAAACTGGCAAACATCATGCTCAGGATCGTACCGACAACTGCACTCGGTTTAAGCTGCGGCGTATTCATGATGAGCCTCCTCTAGGTCGTTCCCTATGCCTCTCCGTATATCACGATTTGGTAACTCAAGATCACTTGACCGTAGACCCGTTCGGATGCACTCGCAACCCACGGTGGCGAGCTTCGGCCCAGCCGGGCGAGCATCAAGCCGAGTTGAGATGATCGTGTAGCCAGTGAGCTCGGTGACGCTGCCGGTGACGCCCGGCGACGTTGCGGGGTTAGCCGAGCCGGTTACCCTCGCGTCCAATGAGGTCGCCCTGGTGATCAGGTGCGATCGCTTAACACCCCTGACAAGCAGGCCATCGTCTATGCCTCAACCGTTCGGCTGTATCAGGGGGTTGAGACAGGTTGGCCTGATCCGTCGTGTCAACTCACAGCGGGGGGCCCGAGTTACCTGACTTGGCTCACTGGCGAGGTGATGTTGATCTTGTAGGTCTGTGACCTGCGGAGACGTTGCCGGTCGGGGCTGAAAGTGCGCACTAAACCTGGTCCGTAGAGTGGCCGGGTGTCTCCGTACGTGCGCACGGTGAAGACCGCGTCGGGAGCGCGGGCGGTGCAGATCGTGCATTCCTCGCACCGGGGATCACGGGATATCGAGCACATCGGGTCGGCGCATGACGACGCCGAGTTGGAGTTGTTGAAAGCTGTTGCCAGGCAGCGTTTGCAGGCAGGCCAAGGTGAGTTCGACCTCGGTCTGGACCAGGCCGGCTCGCCGGTCCGGCCGGGAGCGGCGCTGCCGATCACCTCGACCCGGATGCGGCACCTGACCGATGCCCTGACCTGCGGTTTCACCGCGTTGGGTCTGGACGTCGCCGCCGGCCGGGACGAGGTGTTCACCGCGCTGGTGCTCGCGCGGATCATCGAGCCGACCAGCAAGCTCGACTCGCTGCGCGTGCTGGACGAGGCCGGCATCGGCGCGCCCTCGTACCCGACGGTCAAACGCCACTTACCAGCGTTCGCTACCGACGCCTTCCGGGAGGCGCTCTCGGCGGTGTGCGCCGACCATGCAGGGCTGGGACCTGGGGTGTTGGTGCTCTACGACGTCACCACGTTGTACTTCGAGACCGACACCGCGGACGAGTTCCGGATACCCGGGTTCTCCAAGGAGCGGCGCCTGGAGCCACAGATCACCATCGGTCTGCTCGTGGACGCGACGGGCTTTCCGTTGATGGTGCAGGCCTTCGAGGGCAACAAGGCCGAGACCACCACCATGCTGCCCACCATCGACGCGTTCAAGGCCGCGCACCGGCTCAGCGATGTCACCATCGTCGCCGACGCCGGCATGGTCTCCGCTGCCAACCAGGCCGCGATCGAAGCAGCCGGGTTGACCTACATCCTCGGGGCGAGGATCCCGCACGTGCCTTACCAGATCGACCAATGGCGCAAAACCCATGCCGGGCAGGACATCCCGGACGGTCACGTGTTCACCCAACCCTGGCCGGCCAACGCCAAGGAGAAGGCCGCCGGCCAGCACGACCGCACGATCTACTACCGCTACCAGGCCGACCGGGCACGCCGCACCCTACGCGGGATCGATGAGCAGGTCGGCAAGGCCGAGCAGGCAGTGGCGGGGAAAGTCCCGGTGAAGCGGAACCGGTTCGTCACCCTGTCCGGCGGTGACCGGGCCGTCAACCGCGACCTGGAGACCAAGGCCAGGGCACTGGCCGGCATCAAGGGGTACGTCACCAACCTGCCCAACCCGACCGCGCCCACGGTCATCTCCGCCTACCACCAGCTCTGGCAGGTCGAGAAGTCCTTCCGCATGTCCAAACACGACCTGCAAGCCAGACCGATCTACCACCGGCAACGCGATTCCATCGAAGCGCACCTGAACATCGTGTTCGCGGCGCTGGCCGTGTCCCGCTGGATCGAGAACCACACCGGTTGGAGCATCAAGCGTTTCGTCCGGACCGCCCGCCGCTACCGCACCATCGAGATCCAAGCCGGCGAACAAACCATCACCGCCGCAGACCCGCTACCCGCCGACCTCCACCAGGCCCTGACCGCAATCCGGCAAGCCGCCGGTGCGCACTAAATTGAGCCAAGTCAGGTCCTGAGCCACTCACGGCGGGCTGTCGGTGCGACGGAACTCCGCAACAGTCGGATGATGTGAATGCTCGGGCATCGCACCGGTGCGCAGAACGGTGTCCGCGACCCTCGTGACGGTCTGGCTCGTGTGCTGACTCGCCCTGGTGAGCAGATCCGCAGCCTGCGCCGCGCTCAGATGGTGCAGAGACATCAGGATCCCGACCGCAGCGGCGATTCGCTGGTGGGTCGGAAGCGTGATGTTCTGCCCGGCGGCGTCCTGCAGATCCGCGATTCGAGCGGTCAGCCGCTCGCGCTCGACCAGCGCCGTGGCGTGATCCACCAGGAGCGCCAGCAGGGCGGCGTCTGCGTCGTCCGGCTGGTAGCCGTCGCGCCAGCGGCAGCACAGCACCCCGGTGTAGGACTGGCATCCCTCGTCCGGTGAGGCGAACTGCACGGCAGCGGTTCGCGGGCCGATGGTCGTGACGGCGTGGACCGGGCGGGTGCCGTCGCCCGCGCGCGGCACCGCCCCGCCGGCCGGATGGTCGTCTGCAGGCTGCCGGATGCGGTAGCGGTGCCCACCGCGCTCTGACAACTCGATGACGCAGGAGTCGGCCACTCCGGGCACGCAGATCGATGCCAGCTGGCTGAAGACCCGGGCCGGTTCGGTGGAGCCGAGCAGGTGGCGAACGCCGGTGGCGACGCGGCCGAGGTCGATCCGCCCCGCGGTGTCGGTCCGGACCAGCGACAGCATCGCGTTCTCACCTGCCGCGACGCCGGCCGTCATCTGTTCACGGGGACGACCGTCGTCGGTCGCCGAGCCCCAGGCCGCTGATGTCATGTCTCCCCCGTGCCGAGGGGTCGGACTGCGGCAACCCGACTCACCGCAGATCTCCGGCCCCGCGGCCAGGATAAAGTGCCGCGGCCGTTCCGGTGGTCACAATTGGATGAAGGAAATCGTTCGACCAAGGCGCCGGCCCCAGCTCCAACCAACACGGCGATTACTGCGCGCAGCCAAAACACACCCGATCGGCTCAATATCGGCCTCCCAGCGCATGCCGGTGTGGCTGGCTCGACGCCGGTGTGCTCATTGTGCTTGGCTCGCTACGTGACTGTGCATAGAGGGCATATCTTCCATATCTCGGGTGCACCGTCGGTATCCGACAGCCCGGAGGCTCTGGTTTCGATCCCTGACGGCGCAATAGCCGTCGATCAGGCGGGCGTCATCGCGTACTGCGGACTCTATTCCGACCTCCCGCCGGAGTTTGGGGCTGATACCGTTGCCGACCACCGCCCCGGTTACCTGCTCCCCGGATTCGTCGATACGCATGTTCATTTCCCTCAGACCTTCAGCGGGGACGCCTACGGAGGCGGGCAGCTCCTCGAATGGCTGAACCACTGCATCTTTCCGGCGGAGTCCCGCTTCGGCGACCCGGACTTCGCCACCATGGCCGCGGCAGAATTCTGCCGCCGTCGCGTCGCCGCGGGAACCACCGCGGCCATGGTCTTCGGCTCGGCGTTCCCGCAGGCACAGGAGGCCCTTTTCGCCGAAACCCATCGCCGGGGACTGCGAATAGTTTCCGGCCGAGGGATCCAGACGACGGGTCCTGCTTCGGCGTCGGCACTGATCACCGGTGAGGATGAGGCAATCTCCCTGGTGCGCAAGGAGATCCAGACCTGGCATGCCGGCGATACAGGCAATGTTCGGACGGCACTGCTGCACGTCGCGATCGTTCCCCGATTCTCCCTCGCCGTGACACCACAAACTCTGCGCAACCTCGGCGAGCTGTACGACTCGGTGCGCGAACAGGGTGTCTATTTCCACAGTCATCTCAACGAGAACAATCGTCCAGGCACCGGTGAAATACCGATGACCAAGTCCTCCTACCAGGTGGATTCCTATCTGGACACCTACGATGGGAAATTCCTGCCCGGCTCGCAGACCGGCGGCGCATCTCTGCTCGGACGCAGAGCCATTCTGGCCCATGCCGTGCATTGCCAGGATGAAGAACTCGGCCGCATGGCGGCCACCGGCACGTCGATTGCACATTGTCCGGTCTCCCAGCAATTCCTCGGGTCCGGCACGATGCCATGGAAACGAACGGTTGCCTCCGGTGTCACGCTCTCGGTGGGCAGCGACTTCGGTGCCGGTGACGAGTGGCTGATACCGCAGGTTCTCGCCGATTGCTTCAAGGTTCACATCTCCGAGGCCGGGGAGGCCGGCGTTTCGCTCCATCCGGCCGAGATGTTGTTCCTCGGAACAGTGGGTGGGGCGCGTGCCCTGGATCTGGAGGACCGGATCGGGAATTTTGACGTCGGTAAAGAGGCTGATCTGGTCGCCGTGGACCCACGCCGATGGCCGCCGCTGCAGGCGGCCATGGAACACGGATCCCGATCTGACGATCCCGTCGGCAGTCGGGACCAAACGCTGTTCGCGCTGCTGATGGCCATGCGGGAGCAGGCGATCTCGCAGGTCTATGTCCGGGGACGCCGGATCGACGAGAACTGACGGCCGGCGGGAAATTGCGACGATGACCGGGACAGCCACCGCGATCACGGTGTTCCATGCTCTGCCGGACATCGAGGACTTCTCTGCATGGCGCACAGCCGTCGCGGACGTCGCCGCCCGGGCACCGGGTTTCGTGTCCACCCGTGACTCGGCCTGCGAGCCACACCTGGCTGCCGCGCACGCCGTCACCTTCACCGACCAGGCGTCTCTGCACGCCTGGCTGGACAGTGCCGGGCGACGCGACGCCATGGCCGACGGCCGATGCCGCGGCATCTTCACGGCATGCCCTGACATTTTGGTTGCCGAAGGCATGTCACCCCCGACAGGCGTCGTGGTGTTCGACCACAGCGTCGCGGACGGCCGGCTGCCGGCGTTCCTGCGCACCCAGGAATCGCTCGTCGCGCTCGGCGCGCGGTTCCCCGGCTTTGAAGGCGCATGTCTGCTGGGCCCGGTCGGTGGTGACGGCAACGACTGGATCTCGATCGTGCGGTACCGGACCGACCAGCAACTCCAATCCTGGATGGACTCCGACGAGCGACGGAAGGCGTTGCCTGACCTGCGTTCCGGACTGAACGCCGAATTTTCTGTGGTCACCCACAGCACCCCTTTCGGGTCGATCCTGCGAGTCCAGGACGGCGCGACCCGGGTCACCCCGGACTGGAAGACAGCGATGCTGGTGCTGCTGGTGCTGTACCCGACCGTGATGACACTGTCCCGATTCCTGGGGCCTGTACTCAGTGCGGCCGGCGCCGAGCCGTGGCTGGCCATGTGGCTCAGCCAGATCGTCAGCGTGGCGGCGATGACGTGGTTCCTGATGCCGCTGGTCACCCGATGGTTCCGCCGATGGCTGGATCCGGTGGACGGTGCAGGCGTCAGGGTCAGCGTCGCCGGGGCGCTCGTCGTGGCGGTCGGTTACCTCGGATTTCTCACCCTGTTCGCGACGGTGTCCTGGCTGGATTTCTGGGACGTGCCCGGCTGAGCCGGCAGCCAACGGGACCTGCGCGATCCCGTGGATCAGGCGCCTCAGCCGATCAGTGGCGGTCTGGCGATGAGATCGCCCTGGGTGGTCTCCGAGATCGACCAGATGAGGAAATCCTCGGTGGCCGAACCGATCTCCTTCTGGTGGAATTCGACAACGTCGTCGACCCGCGCACCGGCTCCGACCAAGTGATATTGCACGCCGTCCCGGGTGAGGGTGAGCGTGGTCGCGCCCAGAACATCATCCAGACCGGTGGGCGGGCGGCCGGCGACCTCCTGGACGACGAACGGACTGTCGGTCAGCACGGTGCCTTCTTCGTTGATCTGATCGCTTCTCTCACTCATCGGTTTCCTTCTCTCTCATGGGCGTCCGGCTTTCATCTGCAGCCGGCTCTCTCACCTGCGCCCGGGCCTCGTCTGCATCCGGGTCGGTGCGTTGACCGGTGCCCTCCGGCGACGGTTGGGCCGACGTCGGAAATCCCGCGCACGGCGTCGGGACAGCCTGCTCCGTCGGCGGGCCACCGGGCAGTGCGACCGGCGATCTCCCGGCAGCCGGCACGTCGCCCCGGCATGGCGATGGGCTGCGGAACCGGTGTCAGGCGGTCCGCAGCCGCGGGGATGGCCTGCAGCGAGGAATCGACCATCCGAGCCGCCTCCCGAACCGCGCTATCCCGATCGTCAGCTGATGGAACCGGCAATGGCGGTGAGGACATGAGGTACCTCCTTCGGTGCTCTCACGGGTTGGACCGCTCGCGCGGCCGTCAGAACGAGGCGAACGGTGCGGCGACGAAGCTCCCGTCGCCGCATTGGCTGATGGACCACACCCGGATGTCCTTTCTGTCCGGACCGGGATCCTTCTGATGGAAGCGCACACCGTCACCTGCGACGGCGCATCCGGATCCGAGCATCTGCACCGCATGACCATTGCGGATCAGGGTGAGGCAGACATCCCCGGTGAAATTGCCCAGGCTGGAAGGAGTCCGGCCATCGACGTCCGTCACGGGGTATTGCTGGCCCGAACCGACAGGTTCGTCCGCGAGAAATGTCATCTCGTCACGCCTCTCGTTCGAAGAAGGTTGTGGTGGGTTCGGCGGCCGTCGCCGTCGTTCGTCGTTGCGGCAAAGAATCTTCGCTCGACGCCGGAGAGCGGAGACTGGTGATCCGCCGCGCGAGCTCCGCCACATCGACGTCCTGGTGTTCGGCGTAATTGCGCAGCACAGCGCGTGCGCCCGCGGCGGAGACACCGAAACGCTGCATCAGAATTCCCTGCGCTTGGCCGAGGGCGTTGTGCCGGTCGACCGTCGCCCGCAGGGTCTGCTCGAACGTGGTGTAGGCGAGCACGACCGATGCCTGAGCGGCGATGGCGTCGGCTTCGGCGAGATCGCCGTCATCGACGATGTGCAGCCGGTTCCAGTACAGGTTGAGCGCACCAAGGGTGTCATCGGTGAACAACCGCAGGGAAACGACGGTCACGACCCCGGCTGCGGTCGCCGCCGGTCGCCACCGGGGCCACCGGCGATCGGTGGTCAGGTTCTCGCTCACGACAGCGCGCCGGCCACCTTCGCGGAGGCTGTCCATTGCCGGCCCCTGATCCAGCGCACCCTGCAGGCTGTCCAGACGGCCGATGGTCGGTGAGGACGCAACCGGGCTGTGCGGAACCCCGCAGCTGTCGATGGCCATCAGACCTGCTGCATCCCAGGGACTTGCCTCCATCGCCATGTCGATGATGGAGCGCAGCGCCTCGACCGAGGACGGCGTCGATACGGCCGCCCGCAAGCTTTCCGCCCGGCCGTCCGTGCTCTGTTCGAGCTCGGCGCCCGCCGAGCGACCATCTCTGGACGTCCGGCCTGCCCGGCCGGTGCGGCGGGTGGGCGATGACGGGAGCCTGTTCAGATACCGCACGTTGGACGTCATGCCGTCATCGCACGGGTCCGGTCGGGGTCCGTATTTCACTCCGGCTCCTTTCTGCTGCGCGGCACAGGTCTGCGGCGTGACGGACCAAGCTCTGTGTGTGAGCGGCACCGTCGAATTCGCCTTGTCATGGGGTAAGAGCGTGCGGCGCCCATCACATGACGCGGGCCTGTTCGCCGCGACGTCATGCGGACGGCCTGGACGGCTCTCCAAGTATGAGAAGGCATGCACAGGAACGGTCATCACGCCTTGACCGACAGAAACAGGACAGTCCGCACCGCCGTGACCCATGCACGGCGGCCGAATTCAAGCGAGCGGAGGAGTGAATGGCGCACCCGAGCGCGATGCGAATGTGTCAAGCCGACGATCCGCCACCGATGATTTGTCGCGATCGTCCGATTCTGCGAATTCGAGAAATCTTTCGGGCCGACATCGCCCGTCGTCTCGTGCGCCGAGGACTCGACTGTCTTCAACACCGGTCGGCGGCCGGGCTAGCATTCGGAGCATTCCCGGACGCTGCGCCGGCGATGGCGAGGAGGAAGCTGCGTGCGGGAGCCACTCCCAGTCCGCACCGAATCCACGGACAGCAAAATGGCCGGCTCCCCGCGCAGGATGAACGCGGTCGCCGACGCGACTCTGGACGGCCGCGCGGTGGACGATCGGACCGCCTCCCAGGACGCCATGCTGGACCTGATCCCGATTGTGCGCAGGGTCATCGCCGCTCGTGTCCGGGACCACCAGATCGTCGACGACCTGGTTCAGGAGACCCTCGCCAGGATGATGGTCGCGCGGGAGCGCCTGGAACCGGACGCTCTCGTTCCCTACGCCGTCGCCATCGGACGAAATCTGGTGATCGCCGCCGGACAGGGCGAGGACCGGGCACGACGCAAAGCTCACCTGCTGGCCGATGGCGCCGACTCCGACGACACTCCGGCCGACGACGCGGTTTATCGCCGTGAGGAGATCTCCGTCATCGGCACGGCATTGTCCCGACTGGGTTCGGCCGAGCGGGAGGTGTTGCTGGCCCACGAATTGCACGGCACGGCGACAGCGGAGCTGGCGGCCGACCGCGGCTCCAGTCCGGGCGCCATCGCCGCCCAGCTCAACCGCACCCGGGCGAAGCTTCGGGTCGAATACCTGTTGGCCGACAAGAGGATCGAACTGCCGACCGATCGGTGCCGGCCGGTGCTGTTCGCGCTGTCCGCCGGTGACCGCCGCAGGCAGCGTGAACTGGATGCGGCCGGCCACCTGCTCTCCTGCGACGAGTGCCTGACGTTGAGTGCCGAACTGTTCGAACGGCGGCCGCAGCGCGAGAACGACGACGAGGCGCGGGTGCTGGTCGCGGTCGATGCCGATGTCGTCCGCGCCCGCCAGCGCGGACGCGAAATCGCCGCCAGGGCCGGCTTCTCGGCCACCGAGCTGACCGTCATCGCGACGGCCATCTCGGAGATCGCCCGCAACATCGTGAAATTCACCGAAAGGGGGGAGGTCGTCATCAGCCTGGTCGACGAGCAGGGCCGCAGTGGGGTGCGGGTGGTCGCGCGCGACGCGGGGCCGGGCATCAGCGACGTCAGCGACGCCCTACGTGACGGGGTCAGCACGTACCAGGGCCTCGGACTCGGCCTGCCCGGAGCCCGCCGGTTGATGGACGACTTCGACATCGTCTCCGAGGTCGGCAAGGGGACGACCGTGACCATGGCGAAGTGGCGATGAGTGACACGCGACCCCAACACTTTTCAGCACAGCACCGATCGCAGAGCAGACCAGGGAGCAGCGCAATGACGAACACCACGAAGGACAACGACCAGGCCTCCGGGGATGACCTGCTGCCCGAACTGGTCGCGCATCTGCGGGAATCCCGAACACAGCTGCGGCAGCAGTGGGCGGAACGGATCACCGACGCGCAGTTGCTGTCCGCGATGACGCATCAGGAGATCTTCACCGAGGCGACTTCCGTGTACGACAACTACGTCGAGGTGCTGGAGACGGGCAGCGTCGAGGCGCTGCAGCACTACGCCACCGATCTCTCGGAACGGATCATCCCGCGCGGTGTCGAGACCAACGAGGTGCTGGGGATCGTGCTGCTGCTGCGGGACGTGCTGGCCCGCTCGCTGTTCGAGAAGTACCACAGCGACTTCCCTCTGCTGAACAGGATTCTCGACGCTTACGAGCCGGCGGCCAACCGCATCGCGAACACGGTGGCCGTCAGCTTCGTCCAGGAGCGGGAACGGGTGATCCGGCAGCAGCAGGACGCCATCCGGGAGCTGTCCACCCCGGTGCTCCAAGTACGGGAGCGGCTGCTCATCCTGCCGATCATCGGGATTCTGGACACCCAACGGGCCAGACAGGTGACCGAGCAACTGCTGCGAGCCATCCGGACCCACCGGGCGAAGGTCGTCGTGGTCGACATCACCGGTGTCCCGGACATCGACCAGACGGTGGCCAATCATCTTGTGCAGACGGTGGACGCCTCTCGGCTGATGGGCGCCGGGGTGATCGTCACCGGGCTGTCGGCCGAGATCGCACAGACCCTCGTCACCATCGGCGTCGACCTGTCCAAGATCATCACCGTCGGCGACCTGCAGGGCGGCATCGAAGAAGCCGAAAGGATTCTCGGCTTCAAGGTGATCCGGTCGGACGATGCCGAACGATAGGGCCGCCGGGGCGGTGCAGCCACCGCTGGTCTCCATCTTGCGGCAGCGCAACTACCTGATCGCATCGATCCACACCGCCCTGGACGACAGCCAGCTGGTCCGTTTCCAACACGACCTGATCGATCAGGTCGGACGGGACCGGTCCAGGGGCATCATCATCGACGTGGCCGCGCTGGACGTGCTGGACTCGTTCGCCACCAGGACGCTGCGCAACATCGCGGAGATGGCGGCCTTGCGCGGCGCGGTCACCCTCATCGTGGGCATCCACCCGGAGATCGCATTCGCGATGGTCCAGCTCGGCATGAACCTGGGCTCGTTGCGGACGGCACTGGACCTGGACGAGGGCCTGGCGACGCTGGACGAGATCGTCGGCCGCGGGCGACTTCCGCGACGGCCCGCCACGGATGGGTCGCGATTGACCGGCCGCCGGGAACTCACCGGACCAGGCGCGTGACCAGCCCGCTGGATCGGCTGGCCCGGAACTACATGCCCGCATTTCTGGCGTTCCTGCGCCATCGCGACGAGGAGAACCGGCACAAGGCGTACGAACTGGGGCGTGACGCACTGGCCGACGGGATCAGCCTGCTCGACCTGATCCGCACGCACCACACCGTGTTCGGGCAGATCCTTGCAGGGTGGTCGACGGCCGACGAGCTGGCTGACACCGTCGACGCCGCAGCGTCTTTCCTGGTGGAGGCGCTGGCGCCGTACGAGATGGCCCGGCGCGGATTCCTCGAGCGGACCGCCACGTCGCCGCCACCGCGACCGGCCGGCTGACCGGCGGGCACGCGCCCGCCGTCAGCTCACCGCGGCCCTGCCGGCTTCGAGCCGGGCGACCGGCACCCGGTACGGAGAGCAGGACACGTAGTCCAGGCCCGCCTGGTGGAAGAAGTGGATCGACTCGGGGTCGCCGCCGTGCTCGCCGCATACCCCGAGTTTGATTCCTGGCTTGGCCCTGCGGCCCTCCTCGGCCGCGATCTTGACGAGCCGGCCCACGCCGTCGGCGTCGATGCTCTCGAACGGCGACACGGTGAAGATGCCCTTCTCCAGGTACGAGGCGAACAGGGTCGCTTCGACGTCGTCGCGGGAGAATCCCCAGGTGGTCTGGGTGAGGTCGTTGGTGCCGAAGGAGAAGAAATCCGCGGCGTCGGCGATCCGGTACGCCGTCAGCGATGCCCGCGGCAGTTCGATCATGGTGCCGATCGGGAACGTCACCTCGTTCCCGGTGCCGGACGCGACCTCGCTGATGATGCCGTCGGTCTCGTCCCGCACCAGGTACAGCTCCATCACCGAGCCGACGAGCGGGACCATGATCTCCACCTTGGGGTTGCGGCCCTGTGAGATCAGCTCGCAGGCGGCCTCGGTGATGGCACGCACCTGCAGAGCGAACAAGCCCGGGGTGAGCAAACCCAGCCGGACACCGCGAAGTCCGAGCATCGGATTGGATTCATGCAGCCGCTCGACTGCCGCGAGCAGTTTCTCGTCGGCGGGGTCCGGCTGCCCCAACGCACGGGCAACGCCCACCTTGACCGCGAGTTCGGTGCGGTCGGGCAGGAACTCGTGCAGCGGCGGGTCGAGCAACCGGATGGTCACCGGCAGCCCATCCATGGCGGTCAGCAGATCGATGAAGTCCTGCCGCTGCAACGGCAACAGCGCCTGCAACGCCGTGTCGCGCTCTTGTTGGCCCTCGGCGAGGATGACCGCCTCGATCAATCCGCGTCGCTCGCCGAGGAACATGTGCTCCGTCCGGCACAGCCCGATGCCCTGGGCACCGAGCTTGCGCGCGCGCGTCGCATCCTCTGCGGTGTCGGCGTTGGCCCTGACGTCCAGCCGGCGGCGGGTGTCGGCGTGCCGGAGCAACCGGTCCACCGCCCGCACCAGGTCGGCCGTCTCATCGCTGACCCCGGTGGTCGCCGCGTCGATGCCCTCCTCGATGTAGGTCTCCACCGGAGATGGGACCACCGGCATCTCCCCGAGGTAGACCTCGCCGGTGGAGCCGTCGATGCTGATCGGATCACCCTCACCGATGACCACCGACCGGACCCGCACGGTCTTGGCCTCCGCATCGACGTCGATCTCCTCCGCGCCGCACACGCAGGTCTTGCCCATGCCTCGGGCGACAACCGCGGCATGCGAGGTCTTCCCGCCGCGTGCGGTGAGGATTCCGGTGGCGGCGATCATGCCTTCGAGGTCGTCCGGGTTGGTCTCCTTGCGCACCAGCACCACCCGCTCACCCCGGGCCGCCCAGACGGTCGCCGTCGGCGAATCGAACACGACCCGGCCGACGGCAGCTCCGGGTGAGGCCGCCATTCCACGGGTCAGCAGGGTCCGGTCGACCGACCGGTCGAACTGCGGGAACATCAACTGCGCCAATTGCGCGCCGCTGACCCTGGACAACGCTTCGTCCAGAGTGATCAATTGCTCGTCGACCAGATGCGCGGCGATCCGGAACGCGGCCGCGGCCGTCCGTTTCCCGACCCGCGTCTGCAGCATCCACAATTTCCCGCGCTCGATCGTGAATTCGATGTCGCACAGGTCCCGGTAATGAGTCTCCAGCCTGCGCATCACCTTGGTCAGTTGCCGATGCGACGCAGGATCCATCTGCGCGAGATCGTCCAGCGACAGAGTGTTGCGGATACCCGCCACCACGTCCTCACCCTGCGCGTTCGCCAGGTAGTCACCGTAGGCGCCCGGTTTTCCGGAGGCAGGGTCCCTGGTGAAAGCCACTCCGGTGCCACTGGTCTCGCCGAGATTACCGAAGACCATGGTGCAGATGTTGACGGCCGTCCCGAGATCCTGCGGGATGCGTTCCCGTCGCCGGTACAGCCGCGCACGATCGGTGTTCCAGGAATTGAAGACAGCCTGAATCGCGGCGTCGAGCTGTTCGCGGGGATGCTGTGGGAAGTCAACCCCGGAGTGGGACTTGATCGCCTCCTTGAACTGTCCGACCAGAGCCTTCAGCGGTTCGACACCCAATTCGACGTCGGTGCTGACGCCCTGATCTCGCTTCATCTTGTCCAAGGCGTCGGAGAAGACCTCACCCGGCATTTCGAGCACGGTCTTGCCGAACATCTGCAGCAACCGGCGGTAGGAATCCCAGGCGAAACGCTCGTCACCTGATTCCTCTGCCAGGCCCTTCACGCTGGCGTCGTTCAGGCCGATGTTGAGCACCGTTTCCATCATGCCCGGCATCGAGAACTTCGCCCCGGAACGGACACTCACCAACAGCGGATCGTGCCGGTCGCCCAGCCGCCGGCCGATCCCGTCCTCCAGCAAGCGCAACGCCATGGTGACCTGCACACGCAGTTCACCCGGCTCGGCACCCAGCGACAGGTACTCCCGGCACGCCTCGGTGGTGATCGTGAAGCCGGGCGGGACGGGCAGCCCCAGCTTGGTCATCTCGGCCAGATTCGCGCCCTTGCCACCGAGCAGGTCCTTCTGGTCCCGATCGCCCTCGGTGAAGTCGTAGACGTATTTGGTCATCCGGCGCGCTCCTGCTCGGTCCGTCCGTGCGGGCCCGGGGGTCGCCCTCGAGTCTCCGAAATCGCCCGCCGAGAGACCCTCTCACCCCGGCGCCGGGGCGAGACCGTGCAACCCTACGACTACCGGACGAACAGCAACAGTCCTGGTGCCGGAGGCTTTCAGTGCGGCCGACCGACGCGGACGGCAGCCGAGAGGTCCGCCACCGCGGCGTCGCGCGAGGAGAGCGGCGCCAGGTGCAGGCCGTGCTCGATGGTGGCCAGGATGGACGTGGTGTCGTAGACGTGGTGGTCCACTCCGGACCGGCGGAACGACTTGCTCAGCACCAGTGCGGGGATCCTGGTGCCCGGACCGAACTCGTCGCTGACGCCGTTGGTTCCCAGACCGGGCGGAGACACATGATCCCATTGGCCACCGAACTCGTCGTAGGTCACCACCACCAGAGTGTCGTTCGCCTGCGGCCCGGACATGATCGTCTTGAGCAGCTGCACGAGGTGATCACTGCCGTCGGGTTCGCTGGCATATCCGGGATGCTCGTTCTCGGCGCCGTAGGGCTTGACGAAGCTGACCGTCGGTAGCTTTCCCTTCTTCGCGGCATCGATGAACTTCGTCTCGTCCTGCAGGTGCGACCGTCCGGGCTTGCCGGGACCGTAGTCGGCCCAGTAGTTCAGCGGTTGGTGGTGGTACTGGAACAACGGGCCGGGGTGTCCTGCGGCGGCGTCATCCCATCCGCCCGAGTACCAGTTCCAGCTGATTCCCCTGGCGCTGAGCCGGTCGCCGATGTTCGGGTACTTCTTGTCATCGATGAGCGGCAGCTTTGCGCCGCTACCGAACGGCGGGTTGGACGGCTGCATGGTGTTGACCGCGTAGTCGCCGCAGGCCACATCGGCATTGGTCGTCGGCAGGTCGCAGGCCTGGGTCAATTGCGCATCTTTGACGCCCGCGTCGCCAGCGTCGTAGAGCGGATAGTCCGAATTGGGGAAACCCTCGGCATCCACCACCGAATGCAGCGCAGCATCGGCGCCCTCCCCCGCCGTGTCGATCGGCGCGCGCGCCGACACCAGGTACTGGTGATTGAGGAATGACCCGCCGAAGGCCGCCTGGAAGAAGCGGTCCGCAATGACATAATTCGGGGCATTCCGACCGTGCAGATACTTGTAGATCGGTAGATTCTGCGTCTGATAGACGCCCATTGTCAGCCCGACCGCGTCACTGCCGGTGACGTACCTGTTCTGCAGGCCGCCGTTCAGCTGATATTGCTCCTGATAGAACCTGTGCACGATGTCCCTGGTGCAGCCACCGGGTTCGCCGCTCCCCTTCGGTACTCCGTTCGGCGCGAAGACGCCCGGCTCAGGACAGGTGGTGTCGTCCGGGCCGATGTAGTCGTCGATCTTGAACGGATCATTGGTGAAGGCGCTCGCGGGCACGCCGTGGGCGGAGTCCTGGCACGTCTTCGCCAGCGGCGTCGGGGATGTCAGGTTGACGTCGTCCTGCAGCAGACACCCGTAGGCGTCGCCGTTCTGGGCCACCTGGGTGGTGTGCAGCTGGGGCGCGTCGGCGATGCCCTCGACATGCTGTCCGCCGACAGAACCCCAAGATCCATACAGGTTGTCGAAGCTGTGATTCTCTTCGTAGATCACCACGAGATGCCGGTAATCACCGACCACCTTCGGCCCCGAGTGGCCGTGCGACGGCCATCCCGCCGCTGTCTGCACGGTTGCGGACGTCCCCGCGACGGCGGCGCCGGCAGGAATGGTCAGCACGAGCAGCGCTACAGCACCGCCGACAATTGTTTTCCTCATGGTGGACATGGCTGCCTTTCGAGGACGCCGATGCGCGACAGTGACGCGCCGATTGACAATGCACCCTCACGGCAGCTTGGGCAAGACCTGTCGAGGCGGGCCGTTGGTCATTTTTCCGAACCGGCGGCGTCCATTGGGCTCCGCATTCGGAGATTTGTCCCTTATGGCTTCCCTGACCGAATACTTCGACATCCGAAATGTCCACCGTTGCCTCAGGGCGGGCACCGGTGAACCGGTCCTTTACAGATTCGGTTTCGGCGGAACCTGGGCGGTGGCAGGTACACCGTCGTTCTCCTCGCCCGGCGGCGTGTCACCGTGGGCGCCGATTCCCTTGGCGTGCTTGTCGAACGCGTCCTCCGGCTCGGTCAGCGGTGAGGATTCGTAGGTCTCGGTGAATTCCTCCATCCGTTCGGTGGAGTCGTGGCCGTCGTCACTGCGCGAAGTGGTCATGACGCCGGTGTACCCATCCGTCGCAGGTGCGAACCGCAGCGTCATCGGGTCCGATCCGGCGTAGGTTGACCGCCGGAGGAACCATGACATCGCTGGACAGAACGGGCACAACGGCCGGGCGTTTGCTGTCGGTCAATGTCGGACTTCCGCAGGACGTCGCATGGCAGGGCCGAACGGTGCACACCGGTATCTGGAAGCGACCTGTGCCGGGCCCGCAGCGGGTACGGACGCTGAACATCGACGGCGACGGCCAGGGGGATCTCGGCGGCCACGGCGGCCCACACCGTGCCGTCCTGGTGTACCAGCAAGATTCCTACGAGCATTGGCGCGGCCACCTCGGGCGAAATGACTTGCGATACGGAGATTTCGGCGAGAACTTCACCGTCGAGGGGCTCGCCGATGCCGATGTCTGCATCGGCGACAACTACCGCATCGGTGATGCGGTGTTCGAGGTCAGCCAGCCGCGGGTCACCTGTTACCGGGTCGGGCTGCGACTCGCCGACCCACGCATGCCGTCGCTGCTCGTCAGCCACCGCAGACCTGGCTTTTACCTCCGCGTCGTGCAGGAGGGCCATGTGCAGGCCGGCGACGAGATCGTGAAGCTGGCCGATGGACCGGAGCGGATGAGCATCGCGGAAGTCGACGGGCTGCTCTACCTGCCGGATGCCGACAGCGACGGCCTGGCAAGGGCTTTGCGGATTCCGCAACTCAGCCCGGGATGGCAGGGCTCATTCCGCGCGCTCACCGGGAAACCCGTCGGAACCGGTGGCAATCCCGGTCTGACCGACGCGGCCGTCGCCCCGCCGGTTGCCTGGCCCGGCTTCCGATCGGTCCGGGTGCTGGAAACCCATCAGGAAAGCGCGACGGTGAGGTCGGTACGGCTCGGATCGACGGACGGCTCACCCTTGCCGCAGCCGCTTCCCGGCCAGTTCGTCACCGTTCGGCTGACCGCACCGTCGATGGGCGCCGCAGAGCCTGGGGTGACGCTGCTGCGTAGCTACTCGCTGTCCGGGCCGGTCGACGAGGCGACCTACCGGATCAGCGTCAAACGTCAGCCCGGCGGCGCCGCCGGCACGCTGATCCACGACAGCGTCCGGGCCGGAGATCTCCTGGAGGTGGCCGCACCGCGGGGGACGTTCGTGCTCGCGGACGGCACCGCCCCGCTGGTCCTGGTATCGGGCGGCATCGGAGTGACACCCCTGGTGGCCATGCTCCATGCGGTGCGCAGAGACCGGCCGTCTCGCCCGGTCTGGTGGATCCACGGCGCACGCAACGGACGCGATGATGCCTTCGCTGCCGAAGTCAGCGCGCTGCTGAGCGGATTGACCCACGCCACGGGGCAGATCCTCTACAGCGCGCCGGATCCGGCCGACCGGCTCGGCGTGGATTACGGCCGGACAGGCCGGGTCGGGCCGGAGGTCCTGCGCGATCTCGGGGTTCCGCCCGACGCAGAGGCGTTCGTCTGCGGCCCGGTCGGGTTCCTGCCGGCTGTCACCCGCGCACTGACCGAGGTGGGCATCACCGACAGCCGCATCCACAGCGAGACCTTCGGCGCAGGGGCATCTCTGACACCGGGTATCGCGGCCAAGGCGGAGGTTGCACCGCACCCGCCGGTCGGCGCACCCGGCACCGGCCCCGACGTCACCTTTGCCCGCACCGGCCTGACCGTGCCATGGCCGGCTGATCTGTCCAGCATCCTCGAGCTCGCCGAGGCCTGTGACGTGCCGACGCGGTGGTCCTGCCGCACCGGGGTCTGTCACACCTGCGAGACAGGGCTGATCAGCGGAACCGTCGACTACGACCCGGTCCCGCTGGCCGCTCCGGCGGACGACAACGTCCTGTTGTGCTGTTCGACGCCGACGGGCGCCGTCGTGGTCGACGTCTGACGGGCGATTGCCCTAGTGAGGACCTTCGCCCCTGGCGGCCGAGCATCCACCGGGCGACGCTCGAGGGCATGACAACGAGCGTGATCTCGTTCCCGGCGGAAGCCCCGCCTACGGCAGCACCGCAGGTCGCCACCGCCGCACGGAGCAACCCGTCGACGCCGGAAAGCACCGTCGTCCGATCCGACTTGTCCCCGACGATCACGGCCATCGTCGAGGAGCTCCAGCGCACGTTCTTCGGGGTACTGCCCGCCGCGGCGGTAGCCCAGTGCGCGGCCAAGGCCGTCCAAGACCTCCTCGGCTCGATCTGTCTCCAGGCGCTGCCGGAGATGGCCATCCGGTTGGCGACCGTCCGGCTCGAGAAGACCGTCCACACCACCGAGACCTGACCTGACGGCAGCCGGGCGTCTGACGCCGGCATCAGCGGCTCAGCCGGGGTCCCTATTCGTCGCCGACGGATGGGTGCCGGCGAACGCAACATAGACAGCCGCCATGTCGTCGCCGCCATGCCCGGCATCGGCGGCGGCGGCGTACTTCTGCTCGATCTCACGCAGTACATCGTCCGGAACGCCCACCTGTTGCGCAGCCGCGCGGATCAGCCCCAGATCCTTCAGCACACCGTCGACCGCGAACGAAGGCTCGTAGGAACCGGCCATCATGGCCGCACCCTTGACGTGGGCGTACGGAGTGTCGGTGGCGCCGCCATTGATCGCGTCCAGGAACAGTTGCGGGTCCAGACCCAGGGCCGCCGTCAACGCCAGCGACTGCGCGACCAAGGCGGTCAGCGACTGCACCCACGCATTGGCCGCGAGCTTGAGGGCCGACGCCCTGCCCAGCTGCGGGCCGGCGTCGACCACCTTGACGCTGATCGCATCGAACACCGGTCGCAGGCGCCGCAACAGCTCCGGTTCACCGGCCACCAGCAGGGTCAACTGACCGTTCTCCGCCGGTTGCCTGGTGCCCAGCATCATCGCCTCGACCACCTGCACACCGTGTTCCCGCGCGAGGCCGGCCACCCGCTGCGTGCCGTCCAGCCCGATCGTGCTCAACTGCGCCCACACCGCATCGCCCGGCATCGACGGCGCTGCCTGCGCCATCACCTCGATCACCGCGTCGGCGTCGTGCAGCACGGTGAGGACGACGTCGGCCTCCGCCACCGCGGCCGCGGGGCTCGCAGCAACGGTGACGTCGTCTGCCTTCTCGCTGCCGCCCGCCAACGACTGGGCCTTGCTGCTGTCCCGATTCCATACGGTCACCCGCTGACCGGCACGGAGCAACGACCTGGCCACGCCGGCGCCCATGATGCCCGTTCCGAGAACTGTCACCCTCATCGTCGTACCCCTTCTGGCTGCGGCCTGTTTCCGGACCGGCCTGTTTCCCGGCGAGCCGGCTGTCACACGGGCTTGTTTCGCACCGTCTCATTCTCCGCGCGAGAACCCGCTGACCCGTTGACATCTCGCCCGGGCGTTGGTAGAACTGAACGCACATCAACCAGTACACGTCGGTTCGGTCGCGGGCAGTTTCGATAGCGAGCAACGGTGCGGGAGGTGACACGATGCTCGATTGCGCCAACGCCGGAACAGCGCTCAGTTCCGAGGTGGACGTCGAATTCCTGACGTTGATCCTCCAGGACGAGGAGTGGCTGGAAGCCGAGTTCGGAACAGTCCAGAGCGAGCCATCGGAATTGCCCGGCACGCCGCAGCGCGTCGTATCCGTCGCCACCGACAGATCCTCCCCGGATCGCGAACCGCCCTCCGGGCGTGAACCCGGCGCCAGCAGCCATCTTTCCGTCGACAGATGCAAAGGCCAAGGTGCAGAACGGACGCGCTCGCCTCCGCAACGCTGAGGTCTGCCCGAGCGGGGAACGCGCATCAGCGACCGGACCGGCGGCCGAGGGCGGGCCTGGAAACAGATGGCCGCATCAGTCAACCAGCAACAAATCGGAAGAAATGAGCCCGGAAGGACGGTGAGGACGACAGAGCGCGGAAGCAACACCTCAGCCGATGTCCGTGGATGTGGGGTGCAGTGAAAGTTCCGTGGACAACCCGGACTCGTGACAGGACAGGCACCGAGAAGGCTCTGTCACCGGTGGGACACCACGGTCATGCCATCGGGCACCAGCACACCCGATCGACGGAACCACGCTGATCAGCAGCCCCCCACCTGCCTGCCGGGCAGGTCGGGGGCTGCTGCTGTCCCGGGGAAACGCAGCGGGCCGCCCCAGGCAAGACCGCATGCATCGACACGGCAAGGCCGGCTAAGCCTCGGCTGCTGATGCACGCTCGCACCGCTCGACACTGAGCGGGACGTCCGGTGATGGGTGCCGTAGAAAGTGACCGTGCCCGATGAACAGGGACCCGTCCCGCAGTCCGGCGAACCAGCTCCCACGCTGATCCGGCGCCTTGGTGTCGGCGACGCGGTCGTCATCGGACTGGGCGCGATGCTGGGCGCTGGCATCTTCTCCGCACCGGCGCCCGCTGCGGCTGCGGCCGGGAACTGGCTGTTGATCAGCCTTTCCGTCGCCGCGTTCGTCGCGTTCTGCAACGCCACCTCGTCCGCGCGGCTGGCCGCCCGTTACCCGTCCTCGGGTGGGACCTATGTGTACGGACGGGAGCGCCTCGGCCCGTTCTGGGGGTATCTGGCCGGCTGGTCCTTCGTCGTCGGCAAGACCGCATCCTGCGCCGCCATGGCGCTCACGGTCGGCAGCTACCTGTGGCCGGAGCAGGCGACAACCGTTGCGGTGGGCTGTGTTCTCGCCGTCACGGCGCTCTCCGCCGCCGGCGTTCAGAAGGCTGCCTGGTTGACTCGCGCCATCGTCGCCTTCGTCCTGCTCGTTCTGGCCGTGGTGGTGATCGTGTGCCTTCCGGGCATCGGCGCGAGGGCCGGCGACCCGACGTCCGCGGTGGCGACGCCCGGTGGCGTTCTTCAGGGCGCCGGCCTGTTGTTCTTCGCCTTCGCCGGGTACGCCCGGATCGCAACCTTGTCCGAGGAAGTGCGCGATCCCGTTCGGACCATTCCCCGCGCGATCCCGCTCGCGCTGGGAATCACCCTGGTGGTCTACGCGACCGTGATCGTCACCGCCCTTGCGGTGCTGGGTCCGGGAGGCCTTGCTACGTCGGTCGATCCGTTGGCACAGGCCGTCAGCGTCGCCGGCGCACCAGGCGTGGCAGGGCTCGTCCGCGCCGGGGCGGCGGTGGCGGCCATCGGCTCGCTGCTCGCCCTCGTACTGGGAGTCTCCAGGACGGTGCTGGCGATGGCGAGGGACCGTCATCTGCCGCACCGCCTGGCCGCGGTGCGACGGCGCGGCGTGCCGTTGTCCGCCGAACTGACGGTCGGCGCGCTGGTCGCCATCCTTGCCGCGACACTCGACCTGCGGGGCGCGATCGGTTTCTCCTCGTTCGGCGTGCTCCTGTACTACTCCATCGCCAATGCCTCCGCCTGGACGCTTCCGGGTCTGAGCCGGCCGGTCAAGGTGCTTGCCGTGCTGGGGCTTGCCGGCTGTCTGCTGCTCTGCGCGAGCGTTCCCACCGGAGCGCTGGTGGCCGGCGTCATCGTCACGGTGCTCGGCGCGACCGTCTTCGTCGTCCAGCGACGGCTGCTCCGAGGGCAGCCCGGTTGACCGAGCCGAACCCGGTCCGGGACCCGACGACCCCGCATCAGCGGGTCGAAGGACCCTGTTGCGGCGCCCCGGCATCCCGTTGAGTGGCATGCAGGTGACCACCAGTTGTGGCCCAAGCGGACCGATGGCAGCCGACCATCCACCGGTGGACTCCCTGACCCACGATGCCCACGGATTGGAGCCGGCCATGACACATTCCCAACTCGCCCCGACGAGGGTGCAGGATCCGAACCAGTTCGTGCTCAACGGCGGGAATCTGCTGATCAGGCTGTCGCTCGGCGGCATCGACGGCGAACCCCACCTGCAGTACCAGGATTCGCACCACGCCATGGAATTCTCCGGCGACGAGATCTATCTGGAAAGCACATCACTCGGTGATCTGGCCACGGTGACTACGATGAACACCAAGGACATCGGGCATACGTCCTTCACCCTGGTGATCCCGGCCGTGGATGTGTCCGAAGGCCCGCAGACGGTGGCCACAATGGGCCTGATCACCATGCACCGGACGCGTCCGAACGGCGTCAACCGCGGTCAACTCCGGACCTACCACATGACCGAGTTGCGTGGCAGCGCAAGGCACGTCGACTTCTGAAACGGGGCCGGGACAGCACCGGCAGCGCGCCGGTTCCACAGCAGACGCCAGGACCGCCGACCTTCGGGTCGGCGGTCCTGGCGTTCCGCGTCCCGGTCCCTGTCCCTGGGAAAGGCCGCAGGTCCCTGGGAAAGGCCGCACGAACCAGACCCGCGCACAAAGAAAGGCTCTACCCAAAAAAGGGTGCACGAAAAAGGGGGCCCGAGGACCTGATCCGGTCAGCCGCCGACGAGAACCCCGAGCACATCACGCATGGAGATCATCCCCACCGCCAGCCGTCCGTCACCGATCGGCAGGTGGCGAATACCGCTGTCGAGCATCAGCCGCCCGGCACGCTCGATCGGCATGTGCGGGTCTGCCCACACCACCTCGGGGTTGAGGGCGTCACCTGCCTGGATCTCGTCGAGATCGCCGCCGCCGGCAACGGCTGTGATGACGTCGCGCTCGGACAACATGCCCAGCGCGCCCTCACCGATCACCAACAGTGCGCCGATCTCATCGGAAGCCAGCTGCTCGGCCGCCTCGCGCAGGGTGACACCGGTATCGGCAGTGGCCACCGGTGAACGCATGATCATCCGTACCGGGTCGGACGGAAGAACGGTTGCAGCAACCGATCCTCCGCGCGCTGACGGGCCGTAGGCCATCATCTGGTGCTCCTTCCGTCCGCGACGTTCCCTCACGCGGGACATCGCCACCTCGGTCACTCGCGGCCGAAGCGTGTTCGCTTCCTGCCCCGACTCTGCGCTGACGAGTCACCCGTCAAGCAGAGGCGTCGGACCCGGGCCCGGAAGGACGATGGTCCCGTTGGTCCCTGCCGGCGGGGCCGCTGCCCGGCAGCGACCGCGTTCGCTTTCCGCGGGCACCACGGGCCGCACGGCCGCCCTGCTGCCGCCGTCGAGTCACCTCGTAGTCTGGTGCAGTGACCCGTCCGAACCATCCCGGTTTGTCGAGCTTTTCCGGTCCCGGCGAGATGCGGGCCCGGTTCCGGGAGGCGGACTGGGCGGCAACACCGCTCGGGCCGGTGTCGGATTGGCCCCCGCTGCTGAAGGTCGTCGTCGGCCTGTGCCTGGATTCGTCATTCCCGATGGTGGTGTCCTGGGGGCCGGAAATCGTTCTGCTCTACAACGACGCCTACATTCCGTTGCTGGGTCGTGAACTGCACCAGCACGCGCTCGGCAAACCCGCGAGCCAAATCTGGCCGCCGGAGGTCTGGAGCGTCAGTGGGCCGATGATCGAGGGCGTCATGCGCGGCGGCGGCTCGATCCGCCGCGACGACATGCAATTCGTGCTCGAGCGCAACGGTTTTCCGGAGGAGTGCTACTTCACCTTCTCGCACAGCCCGCTGCGCGAGCTCGACGGTTCGGTGGTCGGGATGTTCACCGTCGCCGCCGAGACGACGGGATACATCCTTCATCAGCGCAGGCTGCGCATCGCACAGGCTCTCGGCGGGCTTTCCGCGACCAGGACCGCGACCCCGGAGCAGACCTGCAGTGCGGCCATCGATGTCCTGCGCGGGGGACGTGAAAGCGTTCCGTTCGCCGCGGTGTTCCTGCGTGCGGAATCACCGGACGCGGGTCCGAACGACGAGCTCTTCGGTGTCCCTGAACTCCACACCGTCGCGGCTTACGGCCTCGCCGACACTGCCGTCCCCGGCGTGACGGTGCCCGACAAGGACGGGCGCTGGCTCGTCGGTGCGGCGCTGGACGACGGACGCCAACAGGTCATGACGGGCTTGCGGGACCGCGCCGCGGACGCGCTGGTGCCGGGACCGCTCGGCCCGCTGCTACCAGACCAGGCGGTGGCGCTGCCCCTGGTGCTCGCCGGCGAAACGCGGCCCGTCGGAGTGCTGCTGCTCGGCGTCAATCCTTACCGCCCGCTGGACACCGTCTACCGTGACTTCTTCCAGCTCGTCGCCGGTCAGTTGGTCGTGGCGCTGGCGGATGCCTACGCGTATCACCTGGAGAGGTCGAAAGCGCGAACGCTTGCCGACCTCGACCGGGCCAAGACGGAGTTCTTCCAGAACGTCAGCCACGAACTCCGCACCCCCTTGACCCTGCTTCTGGCGCCTTTGCAGGACGTTCTGGACGCCGATCCGCGGCGCCTGGATCCGGCTGACCGGGAAACCATTCAGACCGCGGTTCGGGCGGCGCAGCGCCTGGGACGCATGGTCGATGCACTGTTCGACTTCTCCCACCAGCCCGGCGACGTGATGGTCCCGACGCTGCAACAAACGGACCTGTCCGTGCTGACCGCGGACATCGCCAGCATGTTCCGCTCCACAGCAGAGCGCTCCGGGTTGAACTTCACCGTCGATACCGGCGGCGCGCCGGTGATGGCCGACATCGACCGTTCGATGTGGTCCACCATCGTGAACAACCTGCTCTCCAACGCGGTGAAGTACACGCCGTCCGGCGGCATTTCGGTGCGTGTCCGACCCGGCCCGGCCGACCGGGCACAGATCAGTGTGGCCGATACCGGAATCGGTATCAGCAAGGATCAGCAGGAGCTGGTGTTCGACCGCTTCCACCGCGCAGCGTCCGGCGACACTGCCGGCGCAGGAATCGGTTTGGCGCTGGTGGCGGATCTGGTGAATGCACTCGGCGGGCAGATTGCGCTGACCAGCTCCCCCGGTCGGGGCAGTGTCTTCACGGTCACCGTGCCGAGTTCCCGGCAGCCGGCGTCGGACGGGAACCCCGATGTGGATCAACGGGCGGTCACCGCAGCCCCGTCCCCCGAGATCTCCCCGACGCCGACGCCGACGCCGACACCGACGCCGACCACGGCCGCCGTGCCAGGCACCGGGGAGCGACCGCGACTCCTGCTGGTCGAGGACGACGCCGACCTCCGTGCGTACCTCACGCAGGTGCTCGGGTCCGACGGTTGGGACGTACACGCGGTCGGCGACGCGGAGACGGCCGTCGACGCCGCTCTGGATGAGGCAGCATCCTGCGTCCGGCCCGACATCGTGCTCACCGACATCATGCTGCCCGGGCGCAGCGGCCTCGACCTTGTGACGACGCTACGGGCGGCCGAGAGCACCGCGCGGGTGCCGATCATCCTGCTCACCGCACGCACCGGAACGGATGCGGCCGTCGAGGGTCTGAGTCACGGTGCGGACGACTACATCACCAAGCCGTTCTCATCACCGGAATTGCTCGCGCGGGTCCGGGTGCATCACCGGCTGAACGCGATGCGCGAGGACGCCGTCGATCAGGCACGCGGCCGGGTCAACGACCTGCGGACGGCGCTGGAGAGCAACCGGGTGATCGGCACGGCGATCGGGCTGCTGATCAACAGCCACCGATTGAACTCCGCCTCCGCCTTCCAGCTGCTCGTCCGATGCAGCCAGCGCACCAACCGCAAGCTGCGTGATGTGGCCGCCGACGTGCTGGACTCCGGGACACTGCCGGTGTCCCCGGCGGTGCTGTCGGAGCTGCTGCGCGCGGTGAGAACGTCGGAGCCGCCGGCATTCTCGCCCTCGATGACGCCGTCGGATGCGGCATGAGCGCCGACGCCGGCCCCGGCGAGCCAACTCATCGGCGCACTGCATCCGCACCCGGCGGTAGGCCGCAGGTGCACCCTGACGCCCAGGGACCTTCGCCTCTGTGATCGACGAGTGCGCCGACCCTAACCTCGTCCCGAGGAGTTGATGGGACGATGACACCCAGAATCAGGAAGTCGCACGCGCAGCCCGAACGCGGCCGCGGGCACTATTCCGCCGACCGCCGACGGTGGTGGGACGACAGCGAGCAGCAGTGGTTCGACCTGGACAGCAACCAGGACACTGCCGAGATCAGCCTGGAGGATTCCGGCGGCGAGTCGTGGGTCTCCAGCATCTTGGCGACGCTGGGCGCTCAGGACGGCCACGGCTACTACCGGTTCGTCGCCGTGGCCAAGAGCGCGGATCCGCGGTGGCCGCTGTATCGGATCCCCGGTGACACCTTCCCGGCGCCGCGCGGTTTCCTGGCAGACGTCCCGCCGGAGGAGAAGTGGGCACCAGGCATGACCCGGAGCCTGCTGAACCTCAACGCGGAACTGATGGCGGAGGGATGGCTGCCCGTCGGCCATGGCGAACAGCCGTGGGCGACTCGATATCGGCGCCCCTGCCTGGCGAGTACCGACCTGCGCTTCGCGGCGTCCACCCGCCGGCCCTGACCTGGCAGCTGCGGCCGGCACGGGCACGGTCCGTCCCGATGGTCGCTCCTCGAACTACCACACCAACCAGATCCAACCGGCGTCAGCCGGAGCTGACGATGTCCAGCGAGCGCTCGCCGGTTCGTTCGACTCGCAGTCCCGCCCGGACGGCGACCCTGATCACTGCGGTGATCCCGGTGAGCTCGGCCCGGGTGGTCACCATGGCACGAGCGAGCCGGCCCTTAGCGGCCTTGTTGGTGTGGCTGACGACAGTTCGCCGCCCGGCGGCGTCCTCGGTCAGCACACGCACAGTGATGGCGCCGGGGAGTTTCGCGAAACCTGTGTAGGCGGTGGATCGCAGGTCGAGCACCGGGCGGTCCAGCGCGGTCAGATCCCCGGTCAGGTGCGGGCGCCAGAAGGTTGCCGGCCGCGGGAAGCCAGGAATGGTGGAGCCGGCCGAGAACCGGTAGGCGGGCAACGGGTCGGCGGCCCCCACGACGCCGAACAAAGCGGAGATGACCAGCAGCCGGTCCGCCGCCCGGTCCACCGCCGATCTGGGCAAGGTGCGGACGTCCAACGCCTCGTACAGCACCCCCGTGTAGCGCTGCAAGGCGGGCAGCGTCGGGGCCGCCCGCAAACCCGCGGTCGCTACGATCTCGGCGTCCTTGCCCGGACCCACCGACAGCGCCCGGCGCGCCTGCTCCAGGTCGGTGCACAGGGCGGTCAGCGAGTCGATCACGATCGTGCGCGGGCCCGCCAGCGCGGGAAATCGCAACCGCTCCAGGTCGAGCGGGGGGCCCTTGCCACCGATGGCCTTGGTCTCCGAGGGCGGCAGCAGGACGAACACGCCTGCGACGGTATCGCCTCGGGTGCGCGGGAGATCACGGCAGCGGGCTCGACCACCGCAGCCGCACCCGACCCGCGGAGCCGCTCCCATCGGCTCCAGCGGAGATGATCACCTCGGGTTCCGCGGAGATGATCACTTCGGGTTCGGCGGAGATGGTCATCTCCAGAACGTTGCCCGCGGTGACGGTCACGGTGAGGCAGCTCAGGCCCGGTTCGCTGATCGCGTCCGCCACACCTGCGCGCAGCACCATCTCCGCCTGTGCGGCGACGTCCGCAGGTACCTCATCGACCGGTCCGGCCATCGTCACGGTCACCGCTGCGTGATGGCCCGCGGTGATCGACAGCACCAGGTCGGCCAGCGTGGTCCGCAGCGGCGGCACCGGCGCGGGTTCGTGGCGCAGATCGAAGATCGCACTGCGGATCTGCAGGATCGTTCGATGCAACTGATCGACGTGATCGGCCAGCCGCGCCGCGATCTGGGGCGCGTCCACACGACGCTGCGTACCCTCCATCGCCATCGCGACCGCGAACAGACGCTGGATGACATGGTCGTGCAGATCGGTGGCGATGCGGTCCCGCTCGGTCAGCGCCTGCAGCTCACGACGGGACGTCTGCACATCCGCGCGCTGCAGCGCGAGCGCCGCCTGATCGGCGAACGAGGACACCACCTGCATTTCGGTGTCGTTGAAGGGCGCCGCACCGGCATTGCGCACGGCCAGCAGCACCCCGCCCGGCGCGTCGTCCGAGCCGAGGGGCAGCACGAGGGCCGGACCGAGTTTGACCCCGGTCGCCTCCTCCAGCCGGCCCGCGAGATGGTGCACATTGCGCGGCACGTGGTCGCCGTACACAGCACCCGATGTCGTCCCGCGAACCGGGACGCGCCGGCCGGAGAAGCGATCCGCCTCCTCGCCGACGGCGACCACGATCGTCAGCTCCGTGGGGTCGGTGGCATCGGTGCGGTCGTCCGGCGGCGTTGCTGTTCCGGCCGCCGTCGCTGTCGCCGTCGCTGTCGCTGTCGCCGGCAGCAGGATCAGCGTCAGGTCGGCTGCTGTCATGTCGTGGGCGCGGCTCGCGATCAGGTGCAGCGCGTCGCTGGTCTCACTGCCCGCGAGCAGCACCGCCGTGACGTCGGCGGTGGCCTCCAGCCAGCGTTGCCGCCCGCGTGCGTCCTCGTACAACGTGGAGTTGTCGATGGCCACACCCGCCGCTGCCGCCAAGGACATCACGAGCGCCTCGTCCTCTGCGGTGAACGACCTGCCGTTGTTCTTGTCGGTCAGATAGAGCCGCCCGACGATGGCGCGCCGGCCGCGCACCGGGACGCCGAGAAACGTTGTCATCGGCGGGTGATGGGCCGGCATGCCGGCGGATGCCCGGTGCACACTCAGATCGTCGAGCCGGATGGGATGCCCGTTGCGGATGACGGTGCCCAGCAGACCCTTTCCGGTCGGAGCGGCGCCGATCAGGTCCTTGGTCTGCTGGTCGATGCCGGCCACGACGAACTGGGTCAGCTCGCCGTCCCCGTCGATCACACCGAGGGCGCCGTACCGGGCGTCGACCAGTTGCAGTGCGGCGTCCACGATGCTGCGCAAAGTGACATCCAGGTCGAGCCCGGAGGAGACGGCCATCACGGCGTCGAGCAAGGCATCAACCCTGCTCGCCGCTGCGGCTTCGTCGGTCACGGGCTCACTGTGACACACCGGCCGCGACCTGCGCCGCGCCGGACATTGGGCCCTTTCAGCGCCACCGTGCCGGGTCATTCGACCCTACTGTCCGAACGCCGTTTCGGGAGACAGTGAGGTCGAGTAGGACCGGGCGACAGGCGGGGGGCCGCACGTAGTCCGGTCGCACGAACGGAGGGTGTTCCGGTGTACTCCATCGAGGCGTCGGTCGGCAGTCTTGCCAGTGACGAGGTGCGCTTCGTCCTCGACTCGGTCGGCCATCTCCATCAGCACGACGCCGATTGGACGCTGGAATGCACCAGCCGCGGGTTCGAACTGCGATCGCACGCGGCGGCCGCGCACACGGGCGGTGCGGGCTCGACGGCGGGCACTGACGGCAGAGAACTGCTGATCCAATGTGGCCGGGTGATCCTGGATCTGCGGGTGGCTGTCAGAGCGCTGGGCGTGCATGCCACCGTCCATCTCCTTCCCGATTCCGAGCACCCGGACCTGATCGCGGTCGTCCAGCCGCAGGGTCAAGGCGTGCCCGCCCCGGAGGATCTCGCCCTGCTGGAAGCCATCCCTTTGGTCCGGGACCAGTTGCAGCACGCGGTCACCCGGACCGGGGTTCCGGCGGCCACGATGACCAGACTCCGGCAGTCCGCCAAGATCGAGCAGGCTTGGCTCGCCACCCTCAGCGAGGACCAGGTCAAGGGGCTGTGGGGCGTTGGGCCGCGTTCGCCCGCATCGCCCGATCTACGCTCGGGCATCACAGCCGTCATCGGGTCGCTCCGGGACCTGCCAACAGCCCGCCTGCAAGCCGGGCAGGCGCTCGAGCGCGTTCTGCTGACCGCGGTCGCATCGGATGTGCACACCGATGTGCTACCGGCCCCGCTCTCAGGCGGCGAAGAGCGGATGCGGGTGCGGGATGTGATCGGCGGCGGCCTGTGGCCGCAATCGGTGATCCGGCTGGGCGGATCACCGGATGGCCCTTCCTGCTGAGCGCCGGCGGCCGTGAGACCCGACGATCGTCCAGCTGCTGCGGGCGTGAGGCACCTCGTCGCCGGTTTCGACGGCTCCGAGTGCTCGCGGCACGCCGCGGGATGGGCCGCCACCGAGGCCGAACGGTGGGGCGCAGGGCTGCTCCTGGTGTATTCCGCCGAGCCGACCGACCACAGCAGCGAAGCCCGCGACCGAACCGTGCTCGACGATGCCGTGGCCGGTTTGGCCGAACTGCATCCATCGGTTGCGATCACCGCGGTGGTGGCAGAACCGCCGGCTGCCGCAGCGCTGCTGCACAGCGCGGGCGACGCACTGCTCACCGTGGTCGGTTCCTGGGGCGCGGGCAGGACGAACGGGGTTCCGCTCGGGTCGGTGGCATTCTCCGTTGCGTCGACCAGCCGTACTCCGGTCGCGGTCGTGCGCCCGGAGCACGCGGCGCCGGCGCGCCGGCCCGTGGCGGTGGCGATGGACAGCGTGGCGATGGAAGGCGGGGCGATGGACGGCGCCACCGCACCGGAGGCCGCGCTGGACTTCGCCTTCGCCGCCGCGGAACGCCGCAACGTCCGCCTTCTCGTGCTGCACGTCCGGCATGACGCCGCGATCGACGGTGCCTTCCCGTTTCAGGTGGTGCGAGACCCGGTTCTGCCGCCAGGACTCGAATCCGCGGTCGATGGTGCGCACAGCGCAGAGCAGCGGGCAGTGCTCGCGCAGCGTCTGGTGCCATGGCAAACCCGTTACCCCGGCGTCCATGTCACCCCGATGATCCTGTTCGGCTCACCGACCGCAACCCTGCTCGACTTCTCCCGGCGGACCGACCTGCTGGTGATCGGCGACGCCGGCCGCGGCGTCAACAGCGGGGTGTTCCTCGGGCCGACCGGGCAGGCGCTGTTGCACCGCAGCGCCTGCCCGGTGGTGGTGGCACGCGGACACCACCGTGGCAGCTGAGCACTGCTGTTGCGCCGCCCCGCGCCCAAGCGGACAGTGACCGATACACGGTTCACACCAACACGATCCGACAGCGACAGCTACGGGCACTCGCGTCCGCCGGCCGTCTCATCGTGCTGCGTGATCGGTCCGGCAGCCGACAACGGCCGATTTTGATTGAGCAATTCAGCACTGCGCGATCGGGGGACGTCCGCGTGAGTAAACACAACCTGCTCGGCGAGCGGTATCGGGTCCTCGGCGTTCTCGGCGAAGGCAGAACGTCGGTCGTGCTGCTGGCGACGGATCTGCGACTGGACCGCAAGGTCGCCATCAAGGTCCTGCGGACGACACTGTCGGCCAACCGGACAGCGGTGACGCGGTTCCGCCGGGAGGCCGACAATGCCTGCGCACTCGACCATCCGGGCATCGTCGGCGTCTACGACACCGGAGTCAACGGCGCGAGGAGCAACGCGCAGGTGCAGGACGCTCAGGCCCGGGACACCTGGGTCAAGGACGCCCAGATCAAGGACGCCTCCGTCAACGACGCCCAAGCCAACGACGCCCAAGCCAACGACGCCCAAGCCAACGACGCCCAAGCCAACGACGGCGCCGGCGGTCGCGACGACATGCCACCAGTGCCGTACATCGTCGTCGAGTATGTCGATGGAGACACGCTGCACGCGTTGCTGGCCCGTGACGGCCGTCTTCCGGCGTCCCGAGCACTGGCGATCACCGCAGCAATTCTCGAAGCGCTCGAGTTCGCGCACCGGCACGGAGTCGTGCATCGCGCCCTGTCCGCCGCCACCGTGATGCTGAACAGCGATGGCGTAGCCAAGGTGATGGACTTCGGTGTCGGCGTCGCTGTCCCGCCGCAGATCGGGGCGCTGCAATGTGCGTCCCCCGAGCAGCTCGTCGGCGCGCCGGTGGATGCCCGATCCGACGTCTACAGCTGCGGCTGCCTGCTCTGGCAGATGCTCTCCGGACGGCCGCTCTTCGATGCGGACTCCCCCATGACCCTGGCGCGCCAACACCTTTGGTCCAGTGCTGCGAAGTCGTCAGCCCGTCCGGAGGTTCCGGCCGATCTCGTCGAAATCGTTGGGAAGGCGACCCAAACCGCACCGTTGGACCGTTATCAGACCGCCACCGAGATGCGCACCGCCGTGCGAGCGGTGATGAGCCGGCAACTGTTGCCCGCGTCCGGTGGGCCCGCCGCCACGGGGCACGGAATCGGCAGCATCGACGTGCAGGAACGCCCGTCGTTCCGGACGTCACGCCTGTTGCCCGCGGGAACGGCCCCGGCACCGCCCCTGCCGCAACCCCCGCTGCTGCAACCACCGGATCTGGCGGCGGCCGTTGCGGGCTCGTCGGGCTCACTGTCGGCGGGCCGGGACATCGATCGGGACGACCTTGCTGGGGACGACCTTGCTGGGGACGACTCCGCTCGGGATGACGGCGATCGTGGACATCGGTCCCGCTGGGGCTGCTACCTGCTCGCCGCCGTCTGCGCAGTCCTCTTGTCCGGTGCTGCACTGGCCACCGGCGTCGTGCTCACCGCGGCACCGCCGCCCACGCTGGTGGCGGTTCCTGATCTGTCGGGCCGCAGCCTCGAACAGGCGGCCGAGATCTTGCGCGGACGGGGGCTGGTGCTCGGCACCGTCGGCCGGGTCGAGTCGAGTGATTCGACCCTGGGCAAGGTGGTGGACCAGCGGCCATCCCGGCTGACCCAGGTGGACCGCAGCACCGTGGTCTCCGTCGAGATCGGGCGCGGCGTCACGGTTGTCGCCGTGCCGAACCTCGCGGGCTCGACAGCAACCCAGGCCCGTGCCCGGCTGGCTGCGGTGATGCTGGTCTACGCACAGAAACTGAAGGCGTCATCCGACGCCGACAGGGGCAAGGTCATCGCCCAGGATGCGTCGGCGCAGTCGCAGGTCCGTCCCGGTTCCACGGTCACCGTCACCGTCGGCACCGGCCTCGACCTGGTCGCCGTTCCCGATGGCCTCGTCGGCACCGACGTCGACGCTGCCCGCACCGCGCTGCGGGCGGCCGGACTGAGTCTGGTCATGCAGCAGGGGGACGGCGCCGAGCCGGTGAACCAGGTGATCGCGGTCGACCAACCGGCGGGACGCCGGGTACCTCTGGGAACCCCGGTCACCGTCACCGTCTCGAACAACACGCTGATGGTGATGCCCGGGCTCACCGGCCGGCCGCAGGACGCCGTCCGGTCGCTGCAGAACCTGGGCTGGGCCGGTGACCTGGGTGCACTAGCGGTCAGCGGTCAACCCACACCGAACCCGGCCGCGGTGGGCACCATCGTCGCGCAAGACCCCGCGCCCGGCTCCGTCGTCCGCAAGATCGGGACGCCGGTGCGAATCCAGATCGGCGTCCGTCAGCTCACGATGCCGTCGTTGGTCGGCCGTACCCAGCAACAGGCGATCCGCACATTGACCAGGGCCGGCGCCACCAACGTCGCGGTCGTCGACGCCGGGTCCGCACCCCGCGGGCGAACGGGCCGGGTGGCGACGCAATCCATCCCGCCAGGCACGCCCGTCGCTGCGGACACTCCGCTCGTGCTGGGCGTCTTCACCCGTTGACATCGTCAACCGCACCATTGAGCCGGACTAAGTATCGGGCAGCGGACGTTGGACCAGCGGTGACTGCAACAGCTTCGACGTCGGCGATGGCGGCATCCCCTCGCTCCGGTGATACCGGCACGGCTCCCCGCAGGTGGCGGCCCAAGCACGTCCTCGTGACCAGATCGGCCTACGAGCGCCAGCATGGCCGAGCGATCGTGCAGCGATGCGAGGCGGCCGGCGTCCCCGACATCACCGTGCTCCCTGGAGACCGACTGCCCTCAGTCGTCGGCGACAACCCGCGCGCCCGGTACGCGCGGGCCAAGTCGACGATGGCGGTGGTGGTCGCGCCGCCGTCCAAGCTCCGGCTGCAACCGATTCCGCCGAGTGCGGACTGGCGGTTCGACCTGGCCGAGGGTTGCCCGGCGCACTGCCAGTACTGCTATCTCGCGGGTTCGCTGACCGGGCCGCCCGTGATACGGGCCTACGCGAACCTCGATGAGATCCTGGCCGGGTTGGACAGCCAGGTCGGCGCGGGCACGGTGACGACGGGATCTCGGGCCCGGAACGCGGAGGGCACCACCTTCGAGGCCTCGTGCTACACCGACCCGCTGGGCATCGAGGCTGTCACGGGTTCGCTGAGCGCGACGATCAGCCACTTCGGGCGGCACGACTGGGCTGGGCCGGTGCAGCTGCGGGCCACCACCAAGTTCGATGACGTGCATCCACTGCTGGACCTCGACCACGGCGGACGGACCCGGATCAGGATGTCGGTGAATGCCGCGTCGGTGGGCGACCGCTTCGAAGGTGGCACGGCATCGATGCAGCGCCGGCTGGGTGCGCTGCGCCGGCTGGCGTTCGCCGGATACCCGGTGGGTCTGACCGTCGCGCCGATCATGCCGGTGGACGGCTGGCAGGAGGAATACGGCGCGCTGCTGCGGGCTGTGCACGCCGAACTCGAAGCTGTTCCAGATCTCGACCTGACGGTCGAGTTGATCACCCACCGGTTCACCCGACGGAGCCGGGATGTGCTGCTCGAGTGGTACCCCCGAACGCATCTGGAGATGGCGGAAGATCTGCGGCGGCAAAAGCGAGGCAAGTTCGGCGCGGTGAAGTATGTGTATCCGGCGGCGGTGATGGCCGAGTTGAAGACCTGGTTCGGTCACGAGCTGAATGCCGTTCTGCCCGGCGCGCGACTGCTGTACTTCACCTGAGCGAGCCGATGGCTTGACCCGCAGGGGACCATGCCAACCAGCAACCACAGGTGACCCCGACCCACGCCACGATCCGAGCTTGCCGTCGACGCGCGTGACGACATCATCGCTTGGGCAATGCATCTCGACGCCCATCCCATCGAGCACTCAGGCGTCGTCGAAGGCTCGGACGGCTGGATGCTCGGAAATTGAGCGAGCGGGAACGGACCACGCCGATCAAGCAAGCCAGCCATCAGGGAAAGCCTGAGAACCAACTGTTCCCACCATGCTCGGCGTTACGGCCGGTATTGCGCGACAATCTCGTAAATATGCCGAGAGGGTTCAGCGTTGACCCTTCGGAACAAACTGGGGGCAGCGGGAAGATCGGTCGCCGACCGCATCGCGTCGAGTGCGTCTCGATCGCGCCAGAAAGTCAAGATCCTCCACTGCCCGTCGGTGCCTCGCAGCAGCTCTGTGCGGAAGAGTCCTTCGGGAATGGGCCCGGAGATCATTTCGGCAAACTGGCGACGAGCTCGGCGTCCCGGGCAGGCTCTACGGTGGCGCTCACGTCGGTGAGAATCGGCTGCTGCATTGTTCCTCCCGCCAAGGTGGGTGGTGACTATCGGAGGGTTCCGCCGCCAGGATCGCCTTATCTGACGCTCGGTGGTGCACGAGCGTAATGCGCCGGGGTAGCGGCGTTCGGTTGTCACGGTACTGGTTCGGCTCCCCGCTCTGTTTTGCCCCTCTCGGCGAGTACTGCCCTAGCTGAAGCGTAGGGGTCGGCAAACGCTCGGGGGAGCGCCGGATCGGCTTCAGCGCTGAGCGGGTGATACTCAGTCCGTCCGACGGCGCGGTCGGCGGCCAGCCGGAAATAGGTGTTGGCTGCCCGGTCGTGCCATTGTCCTGTCGGCTCACCGTCGTGCCGGGTCAACTGCCCGCACCTTCTCCGACGGGGCGCTCCGGGCCGCACCGTGTGAGATGGCTTCGCATGTCCAAGTTGACCAGCGGAGTGCGCACTCGCCGAGGCCTAGGGGGTTGTTACCGGATCAGGGTGGCGAAGCCTAGGGGTTGTTACCGGATCAGGGTGGCGAAAAGGTCGACGTACTGGGTGAGGTGGCGGTCGCCGAGGTACTCGGCAGTCACCCGTTCTCGCCCACCCGTGCCGAGTCGCCCGGCGAGCCGCGGATTCTCGAGCAGGATGTGCAAGGCGTTAGCGAATGCATCGAGGTTTGAGGGATTGTCGATCAGCAGTCCGTCGCGGCCGTGAGTGATCTGGTCCTGTATTCCGCCGACCGCGGCCGCGATCACCGGCCGGCCCTTCCACAGTGCCTCGGTGACGGTCAGACCGAAGCCCTCGACAAGGCTCTTCTGCACCACGATCGCCGCGTGGCGTTGCAGCGCATTGACGATGATCGCGTTCTCGTCTCCGTCATCCATCGGCAGGCTCACCAGGTGGACGCGGGCCCTCACTTCGGGGGCGAGCTGCTCCATCATGGACTGGCAATCCCGCAGCACGACGGCACCCTCGGGGTCGTCGGTGACCGCGGAGATGTCCGGTCCGACCAGCATCAGATGGACGTCGTCCGGGGTGGGGCGCATGCAGAAGCCGGTCAGGACACCTGTCATGTCCTTGAGCCGATCCCAACGGCTGACCTGGATGACGAGCCTGTCCGGTGAGCTCGGTGGGCCATCCGCGCCGAGCAGGCCGCGGTGCGCTCGAACCTGCCCTCGGCTGCCGTCGCGGCGGGTGAACCACAATGAGTGGCCGTCGTCGACCCCGGCCAGCAGCCCTGTGCGGACCAGAATCGCGGTGACCTCCGCCGGATCCAGCTCCCTGTTCTTCGCCGAGAACGGATCGATGGACGGAGGTATCACCCAAAGGCGGTCGTGGTCCACCCAGGCCGGTGCGTAGGCCTGACGGGAGAAGATGAAGGCGTCGGCGTGCTCGGCGTACCTGCGCAGGAATGTCCACCCCTCCCGGGCGCGGTCGTTCTGCTCATCGCAGCCCACGTGGCAGCGCCACACCACGATCGCGCCGAGCGCGCGGAGACTGTCCACCATGCCGGCGGTTTGCGGGTCGTGCAGCAACACGATGTCATTGGGCTGAACCACACTTCGGATGAGCTCCAGATTGGCCTGTTGCACGCCCCCGTAGTGGTTGTGTTCGTGTTCACCCAGCGGACCGGCGTCGCCGACGGCGCCGTGCAACCGGTTGTGCAGTCGTTTGGTGATCGTGAAAAACTCCGGGTCGCCGTTGAGCACCAACCAGCGGGTATCCACTCCGGCGCCGCGCCCGTAGGCCAGCAGGGTTTGCAGCATCTCGGCCACCCCGCCGCCCTTCGCGGTGGAATTGACATTCCACACGGTGCGACCGGCGAGCAACCGGCGAGCCCGTTGGGCCGCCAGGCTCAACTGCTCCACCCGCTCCGGGGCAAGAGCTCGGGCCAGTTGCGCCAGTGACACTCTCTTGATGTCGACCTGCTCGAGACCCGCGACGCCTGGCGGCGGCAGGTGCGGAAGGTCGGTGTCGACAGCGAGCGACGCACCCGCAGACGGTCGGATTCCATCGGTCATGCGTGTCTCCTTCGGACGCGTCCTGATCCGTCACTCGGACGACTGGACAGCATCAGGTCACTGGCATTGCCTGCACCATGTCGCGGTGAAAACGCCGGAAGGACTGAAGCGGAGACCCTCCGGTGACGAGAAGTGCGCCGACGCAGAATCTCCGGGCCGACGTTCGACCGGAAACCCTTCAGGGCTGGACGGATCGATCTTCCAGAACGTTACGCCCAGGCCACGGCTGGTGACGCATCCAGCCAGAAAGCGACGGAACACCTCCGCCACACGAGACGTTTTCCCGTGCGGCGGCTCTGTCACCGGCCCGTCACGATCCGACCGCGCCGCTCGACCGGCGTGCATCGGTGCCACCGGTTGATCGGTCAACGTGTTTGGTCACAACGGATCTGGCCACAACCGTTGGGCTGAAACGTCACTGACGACGACAGGAGCAGCCATGGCCAACACCGCACGCGACATCATGACCGGCGGAGTCGAATGCGTCCAGGAGGACGAAACAATCGTCGACGCTGCGACGAAGATGGACCAGCTAGGCGTGGGGGCCCTGCCCATTTGCGGGCGCGACGATCGCCTCAAGGGCATGCTCACCGATCGGGACATCGTGGTGACAGTGCTCGCCAACGGCAAGAACCCGGCGAAAGTCACAGCCGGCGAACTTGCCGAGGGAAAACCGGTGACAATCGCTGCCGACGACGGCATCGAGGAACTGGTTCGCACCATGGCTCAGCACGAGGTCATACGACTCCCGGTGATTGAGGGGCACGCGCTGGTGGGCGTGGTCAGCGAAGCGGACCTGGCCGAGTACGCGACCCCCGAGCAGGTCGGCACCGTGGTGCGAGGGGTATACGCCGACTGAGTAGCAGGTCGGCACCAAGCCCGGTCCGGTAGGCCGCAACGGCGTTCGCATCCGTGCCCTTCCCCTGCCGCGAACTCGCCTTCCGGCCCCCAAACTTCGGATGAGAGATCGCCGGCTAGCGTCCGCGGTCCGGTTTGTGGCTGGGTTACTGTGCTGGCAACCGCCACAGCGCCGGTGGCGGAATACCCTTCCTGACAAATCGACTGAGGCCCTCGACAAGTCAAGTCGCAATCGGGCCGGCCATGTGATCAGCCATTTACTTTGAGTCACTCCAAGCGTTTGGCGTGTACCCGGCGCCGTTCGGGCACACCTCGCTCCCGACAGAGGTACAGCGGCCAAAGACACTGACAACACATGGGTTGCCAGACGTGGCAGGTCTGCGCAGCGTCCGAACCCGTTGCTGATGATCAGCACCCGAAGGCGCAGGTGCCGTCCGGTGTTGATGGCGTGGCCCACCGGTGGCTCCGAGATGGGATCCCGCAACGAATGGGACCGTACTGCGGTTCGTTCGGATTCAGTGATCAAAGGCAGACCGCTCACGAAAGCGAAGGTCTCAGTTTGAAATCTGACAAGTCTGCTCACCACTGCTGGCGGGCGCGCCGAGCAGTCACATGTCAACTGACGTGCGATTCAACTCCTCGAGACTGGTGCAAAAATGCCCATCAGTTCGCGTATCGATCATGAGTACGCCGCAATCACCATCGCCGAACTCCGCGCCGCATTTGCAGACCTGCCCGCGCACTACGAAGTGTGGTGCCAACGCGAGGGCGGCCCGGACACCGCAGATCGAGTGACCGCTCTCAGTGTCAGAGTCATCGATAACGCAGTCATCCTGGGACAGGCACGCGATCAGCGGTCCGGCCACCAGTAGCCACAGTCCGGCTGCAGTTGCGCGCTCGTTCAGCGGTCCGCAGGCGTCGAGAGCGATGGCGCACGGTGCAATTGATCGTCGCTGCGGCAAGCCGTGCCGGTGACCGCTCGGGCCTGGCGGTCGAGACGAACAGCGGCGGGCTCGGCGCCGTATCGTTCGGGGGTGGGTTCGCACGTGGGAGACCGCCCGGCGAGTCCCGGTTCTTCCGGGATCGGGGATGCGGCGTGCCTCGTGCCGGCATGGCGGGCCGGCCAGGTGACCGGTGCTGTCGTGGTGGTGGACGTCCTGCGCGCGTTCACGACGGCGGCGTATGCGTTCGCGGCGGGCGCGCAGCGTATCTGGCTGGTCAGTTCGGTTGCGGAGGCACTGGCGGTCAAGGCAGCCCGCCCTGGCACGTTGGCAATGGGTTCTGACTGGGGCCGGCGGGTGTCCGGCTTTGACTTCTCGAATTCGCCGGTGGAAGTCGCCGGCGCGGACCTCGGCGGCTGCGACATCGTGCAGCGCACCTCAGCCGGCACCCGTGGAGTGGTCGAGACGACCGGCGCCGCCCGCCGCTGGTGCGCCAGCCTGGTCTGCGCCTCGGCCACGGCCGACGCGGTGAATTCCAGTGGTTTGGGAGAACCGAGTTATGTCATCACGGGTTGGTTCGACAACGATCATCCCGGCGAGGACGACGTCCAGACAGCACGGTTGATCGAGCGGGCGCGCCGCGGCCAGCCCCTGGATGCTGAGCGGACCGTCCCAGCCGTTCTCAGCAGTGCCCAGGCGGCTGTTACTCGGGCGTTGGGGACGGGGAACGCCGACCCGCGTGACGTCGAACTGGCCACTCGCGTGGACGCTTTCGACTTCGCCATGGAGGCCGAGTGGTCCCCCACCGGGCTCGTACTTCAGATGCGCCGGTGACGACGGGCGCCGCGCAGGGCAACGAGCCCTCGGCAACGGCTCTCCAACGGACCTTTAAGTCGTTTCTGTAACGAAATGGTTAATCCGGCATAAAACGCCCAAATTTCGCTACCTCGCGCCTTACCCTCAGCGAAACGAGAGGGAGGGTCATGCAGATCAACCACGGCTCGACACGCTATGACCCGGCCGCGGCTGCGGTGAACGAGGCCGGACTCATCTCTCAGGTCTATCTCGACGCATTGCGCCTGGCAGCCGAGAACGCGACCTCACCGTCCAACATCCTGTTCGAAATGCGGTTGGCCAGCGTCGAAAAGGGAGACGACAACACCGTCGCCGTGCTGGACCGGGCAATCAACATGATGACCCTGGACAAGGCCATGGACCAGGAGCGCGCAATCGCACGTCGCCGCTCCCGTCCGGGCACCATCGTCGAAGGCTGACCGCGCCGAAACCTGTTGGCACCTCTGCCGTACCGCCTTGTACTGTCGCGCTCCGGCCCCGCGTTCTGCGCTCGGCCGTCCCACCAGGATGCTGCGACACGAACGAGGCGTGCCATGAAACCCGCAGACCCGAAAGCCATTCGGCTGGCGATGGCGAACTGCAGCAAGGGCGAGGCCCAGCGCATCAACCTGCCCGCAGGCCTTGCCACCATGGACTTCCCGGCGCTGGAGTACCTCGGCTGGCGCGACCCGAAGGCGCCGCAGCGCGGCTATCTGGTGCTGTGGCGAGGCGAAAAGTTGGTCGGTCTGGCCCTGCGCGCGCCGGAGGGATCGTCCACCAGGTCGATCATGTGCACGCTCTGCCGAACGACGCACACCGGAGGGAACGTTGCCCTGTTCGTCGCCCGCCGCGGCGGTGACGCAGGGCGCAACGGCAACACGGTCGGCACCTACATCTGCGCCGACCTTGCCTGCTCCCACTACGCCAGGCTGCCCAAGGCCACCGCTGCAGTCACCCCCGACCCGGGTCTTGAGGTGCCGCAACGACTGTCCGCGCTGCACCGCAGGACGTCGGCCTTCGTGGACCGGGTGCTGGGCACGTCCGGCGGGTCGGAAGCGGACGCGGCGGACGGCGACAGATCACACCACACCGCTGGCAGGGACGCGCCCGTGTACGACGACGACCGGGTGCTCGATTGAGCACCCGGTCGCCGGCCGTTCCCTGAGGTCGGGCGGACTCAGCCGCGCCGCAGAATCGGCCGCAGCGTGTCGAGCACGCTGGCGTCGTCGATCGTCGACGGAACGGGTTCGTTGACCCCGTCGGCGATACCGCGCATCGTCTTGCGCAGGATCTTGCCGGAGCGAGTCTTGGGCAGGGCGGGCACCACGGCGACGTCCCTGAGTGCAGCCACCGCGCCGATCTGCGCCCTGACCATCGCGACCAGTTCCGCCTGGAGCTCATCCGGGTCGCGATTCACCCCGGACTTGAGTACGACGAGTCCGCGCGGGACCTGACCCTTGAGCTGATCGGCCACACCGATCACCGCGCACTCCGCAACGTCCGGGTGTTCGGCCAGCACCTCTTCCATGCTGCCTGTCGAGAGCCGGTGTCCGGCAACGTTGATCACGTCGTCGGTCCGTCCCATGACGAAGACGTAACCGTCTTCGTCGACCCGCCCGCCATCACCGGTCAGGTAGAAGCCCTCATAGACCGACATGTACGAGTTGACGAAGCGCTCGTCGTCGTTCCACAGCGTCGGCAGCGAACCCGGCGGCAGCGGCAGTTTGATGACGATGGCACCGTCCTCGCCCGCCTCGACAGGCTTGCCGAAGGTGTCCAGCACTCGGACGTCCCAGCCCGGCAGAGCCTTCGTCGGCGATCCGGGCTTGATCGGCAGCAATTCGATACCGGCGGGATTGGCCACGATCGGCCAGCCTGTCTCGGTCTGCCACCAGTGATCGATGACCGGGATCTGCAGCAGGTCGCAGGCCCAGTGGTAGGTCTCGGGATCAAGCCGCTCTCCGGCGAGGAACAGGTACTTCAGCCCGGAGACGTCGTAGTCGGCGAGCAGGGTGCCCTTCGGGTCCTCCTTCTTGATGGCCCGGAAGGCGGTAGGAGCGGTGAACATGCTCTTGGCCTTGTAGTCGGCGACCACTCGCCAGAACTGCCCGGCATCCGGCGTCCCCACCGGCTTTCCCTCGTACAGGATCGTCGTGGCACCGACCAGCAGCGGGGCGTAGACGATGTACGAGTGGCCGACGACCCAGCCGACGTCGGAGGCGGTGAACATGACTTCACCCGGTCCGACGTCGTAGACGTTCGGCATCGTCCAGGCCAGCGCCACCGCATACCCACCACCGTCGCGGACGACGCCCTTGGGCTTCCCGGTCGTGCCCGAGGTGTAGAGGATGTACAGCGGATCGGTTGCCTTGACCGTCACCGGCTCGGCAGGGGTCGCCGTCTTGACCGCCTCGACCCAGTCGACGTCGTTCGGTCCGAGAACCGCAAGCGCCTGCGGCCGCTGGAAGATGACGCAGCTCTCCGGCTTGTGGGTGGCGAGTTCAATCGCCTTCTCGAGCAGCGGCTTGTACTCGATGACCCGCTTGCCCTCGATGCCACACGACGCCGACACGATGACCCGGGGGGCCGCATCGTCGATACGTATCGCCAGTTCCTTGGGCGCGAAACCGCCGAACACGACCGAGTGCACGGCGCCGAGCCGGGCGCAGGCCAGCATGGCGATCGCGGCCTGCGGCACCATCGGCAGGTAGATCACCACCCGATCGCCCTTGACGACGCCCAGGCCGGCGAGCACGCCGGCGAAAAGCGCGACCTCGTCCCGCAACTCGCGGTAGGTGTAGGTCTTGGTGGTGCCCGTGACGGGGCTGTCGTAGATCAGCGCTGCCTGGTCGCCGCGGCCGCCGTCGACGTGGCGGTCCAGGGCGTTGTAGGACACGTTGAGTTCCCCGTCAGGGAACCAGCGATAGAACGGTGGCTTGCTGGAGTCCAGCGCGGTGGTCGGTTTCACCTTCCAGTCGATGGCGGTGGCTGCGTCGAGCCAGAACGTTTCCGGATCCTCGACACTGGCCCGGAATACCTTCTCGTAATCGTCCATTTGTCTACCTCCTGGAGGCATCCTGGCCGAAACGAACATCGAGCGCTTGTCGGGAGAAGTGTGACGCACGCCTCTGTAACGAACATGATGCGGTGACGTTAGGTTTCAGGAAACCCTGCTCTCGGTCCGCCGAAAAGGCTCCGAACGGGCCGTGCTGTGCCCCGATCGGCCCAGCGTGGACAGGTGGGACCACTGCCGGCGCCTACGGTGGGCGGATGGAATTCCGCCACCTCGGCCGCTCCGGCCTGAAGATCTCCGCCATCACCTACGGCAACTGGCTCACCCATGGCTCGCAGGTCGAGAACGACGTCGCCACACGGTGTGTGCACGCGGCGCTGGACGCTGGCATCTCCAGCTTCGACACCGCCGACGTCTACGCGAACGGCGCCGCGGAGTCTGTACTGGGGGAGGCACTCAAGGGCGAGCGGCGCGAGTCGCTGGAGATCTTCACCAAGGTCTACTGGCCCACCGGGCCCGGCGGGCACAACGATGTCGGACTGTCCCGCAAGCACATCGCCGAGTCCGTGAACGCCTCGCTCCGTCGGCTGCAGACCGATTACGTCGACCTCTACCAGGCACATCGGTTCGACACCGAGACGCCGCTCGAGGAGACGATGCAGGCGTTCGCCGACGTCGTCCGCCAGGGCAAGGCGCTCTACATCGGGGTGAGCGAATGGACGGCCGGGCAGATCAGGGCCGGCGCCGCACTCGCATCCGAACTGGGCATCCGCTTGGTGAGCAATCAACCGCAGTACTCGATGCTGTGGCGGGTGATCGAGGAGCAGGTGGTACCGACCTCGGCCGAGCTCGGCCTGTCGCAGATCGTCTTCTCGCCCATCGCGCAGGGCGTGCTCACGGGGAAGTACCGGCCCGGCGCCGAACTGCCGGCGGGATCGCGGGCCACCGACGACAAGGGCGGCGCGAACATGATCAAGCGCTTCCTGCGGGACGACCTGCTGTCGGCGGTGGCCGGGCTCCGTCCGATTGCCGAGGAGGTCGAGCTCACGATGGCACAGCTGGCGGTCGCCTGGGTACTGAGCAACGACAACGTCGCGGCCGCCATTGTCGGGGCCTCGCGTCCCGAGCAGGTCCAGGAGAACGTCAAGGCCGTCGGCGTGCGGCTGCCCGCGGACATCCTGCGTCGCATCGACGAAGTGCTCGGCGACGTGGTGATCACCGACCCGGAGATGACGGCGCGCAACGCACCGCAACAGCGGCCCGCCTGATCGACTGCCGGCCGGCTGCATCCCGTTTCGTGGCCGAACGACGGACGGGTCAGCCCGACGCACACACTGCGCGGTCAACGGGGGGATCGCGTTCGGGTCAGCCGGCGGCACCGTCCAGTGCCACCAGGAACTCCGCACTGAACTCCACCGGCTTCTCCAGGAACGGCGAGTGCCCGGAGTCGCCGATGACGACTTCCCGGTAGGACCCGCCTGCCGCAGCGTAGCCGTCGAGCACCGCCCGGGTCTGGGACACCATCGGCTGGGCCGGCCACTGCGTCGCGCCGGGCCAGCCGGGCACCACGCCGAGTGACCCGAGGTAGGCGAAGTCGTAGAGCGAGGTGTCGGACACGATGACGTCGGCGTCGCCGCGAACCCACAGGATCGGCGGCTTCGACCCCGGTCCGGCCAGCCTCTCGATCCGGAAATGGTTGGGCGCCATGGTGTTGAGCACGCCTCGCGTCCCGGCCGCCATTCCGGGCCAGGTCTGGGTGGCAACCGAGTCTCCCGGGTAGTGGTCGTCACCGATCCGGGTCGTCAGCATGGATTCCACGAAGATGTCGAGCTGCTCCGGCACGAACGGTGGCTTGACGTACTGGGACAGCAGCACCTGCCGCGGGGACACCGGTGATTCCGCCGTCCTGTCGCCCGCCGCCAGCTTGGCGACGAATCCCGGATTGGCGCAGCCGCCGCCGGAACCCACCCCGGGCGGGTCTGCCAATCGGCCCTGCACCCCGGTGGTGCCGCCGAAACCGAACGGTGACACCGGGTTCACCAGCGTCACCGAAGCAAGGTCGTCCGGCGCGTCCGCCAGGTACTGCAGGACCACGCCGCCGCCCATGCTCCACCCGACGACATGCACCGGCGCGAGACCGAGAGTGCCGACCACGGCTGCGATGTCGTCGGAGAAGTCGCGCACGCCGCGGGTCGCGTCGATCGGCGCCGGATCGGTGTCACCGAAGCCTCGAAGGTCGACCGCGATCGGGCGGAAACGGTCCGGGAGGGACAACATCAGCGGCTGCCAGAACAGGCTGGATGAGACGTTGCCGTGCACGAACAGGACCGGGACGCCATCCCGGCCCTCGATCTCCAGCAGGTTGACGGTCAGCCGATCGGTCTTCAGGCGCCGGGAGGTGATGCCGGCCAGCAGGGTGTTCACCGGCCCATCATCGGTGTGGCGAGCCCGGCGCGCACCGCCGGGTCCGCGAACCGGGACGAATCACGCCGCCCGGCCGTCGGTGCGCACGGCGTCCGGGATCAGAGGGATTCGACGTAGCCCTTGGCTTCGGTGAGCCCCATGCCGGTCAGTTCTCGGACCATCCTGATCGCATCGATCTTCCGGTCGTCGGCGAGCAACGCCCGGATCTTCTGCTCATCGCTTCGCCCGATGACGCCGGCGTCGTTCGGTGCGGACGTCTTCGACGGCGTGGACGCGTCCCGCGCACTCCGCGATGACGTGCCGGTCGCTGCCAATTTGTCGGCGATCCTGACCGCGTCGGCCAGTCCCAGACCCGTTGCGGCACGCAGGACCTTGATCGCCTCGACCTTCTTGTCGCGCGCATACAGGCTGCGCACCTGAGTGGCCACTGCCGGATCGATGGTGACCTGGGTCGGGTCGATCCGGGAACGCACCGCAGACCTGCTCACGATCACCAGCGCGATCAGCGCCGCCGCGACGATGACAACGACCCAGAACAGGATGTCCACGCACATCATCGTAGGGATGGCGCCGTCGGACTGAGCCGGCCGGCGCCGACACGTGAATCAGTTGCCGGCGGCCGCCGGATCCCGTGCCAGCACGGTCGCCCGGAGCACCCCGGGCACTGCCTCGGCCAGGACCTGCGCGACCGTACGGTCGGAGGCCTCGTCGAACTGATCCCGCACGGTCACCACGCCGTCAACCGACTGCACCGACCAGCGGGCCTGACCGCCGAGAACCTGGAGATGACGCCGGACGTCGGTCGCGATCTCCGCGTCGGACCGGGACAGCATCCGCAACATGTCCCGTCTGGTGACGACACCGACCAGCCGGGTGCCGTCGACGATCGGCACGCATCTGCGCTTGTCCTCGAGCATCGCGGCCGCCAGCACCGAGACGTCCTCGTCATGACCGACGCCCTTGACCGGACTGGTCATCACCTCGCCCACCGTGCGGGCCGGCCGGGACTTGGTGTCCACCCCGCCCGCCGGGAATCTGTTCCGGATCAGGTCGGCCTCGCTGACGATGCCGAGCAGGTCATCGTGCTCGTCGACCACCGGCATGGCACTGAAACCTCTGTAGGCCAACAACTCTGCCGCTTTGGCCACCGTCACCGCCGGTTGGACGGTGAGGACCGACTTGGTCATGATGTCCCGGACCCGCATGGTGAGCGCTCCTGTCCTGTGGCAGACGACGTCGTCCCCCGCAGCTGACGGTAGGTCGGACGGACGGCCCGTCGCAGCCAGCGGAGGTCCCGACCTCCCGGGCCCTTCGGCACCTGCGTAGCCCGTGGTCGGCGGCGCACGCTGAGCCCGGTGCCGGGTGTCCGTTTGCGGGTCTTTCGGCCCTGTCCGCTGCGTTCCCACCGGTGAAAAGTTGGGTTCGGCACCGCTTGCGCGGCGCCTGCCGGCCGTCCGGATCGGCGAAGGGGAAACCATGAGCGACTACGAAAGTCACCGAGCGACCCGCGACGCGAAGAGTGCCGTGGTGCAGTCGACCACACCGCTGTCCCGGCACGACGCCGCCCTCAAGCGTTATCTCGGGGCCGCCCAACACGAGTCATTGCATGACAGCCGTTGGGACGATTGGGTGGCACCGCCGCCCGTGCATGCCGTTTCGCCGGCGCCGGCCCAGATCACCCCCGTACCGTCGGACGTCGTAGGGCGGCCGCGCGCCGACTTGATCGTCGTCGGGCTGGATGGATCTGCCCACGCTGCGATGGCAGCCCGCTGGGCCGCCTTCGAGGCCGATCTGCGTGGCGCAGCGCTGCGACTGGTGTACGCCTACTCGCTGCCGGTGGCCGGGTACGCCGGTTATTCGATGGCACCCGACGACCTCGGGCACATCATGCGGGCCGAGGGCAATCAGATGCTGACCGCCGTCGCGGACGAGATCAAGGCCCAGCATCCGGCGCTCTCGGTGGACACCCGGCTGATCCAGGGTGACGCGGTCCTCGCTCTGCGCCGCGAGTCAGCCAGGGCACGGTTGACCGTCGTCGGATCGCGCGGGAACGGCCGGATGGCCGGCGTGCTGCTGGGTTCGGTCGCCATGGCCGTCGCGGCGCACGGCACCGCACCGGTCGCTGTCATCCCCACCGAGGGACCGGGCTGGCCGCACGACGGCGCCGTCCTGGTGGGCGTCGACGGCTCGTCGACGAACGAGGTCGCCATCCGCTTCGCGTTCGAGCAGGCTGCCGTTCGCGGCTCGGAACTCGTCGCCGTCCACACCTGGAATCATCCGAAGCCGACGGAGGAGGGCATTCTCGATCTGCCGTCGATGGACCGGGCGGAACGGGTACGGCTGGGCGACGAACTGGCCCCCTGGCACGACAAGTACCCGGATGTCGTTGTCCGGCAACAGGTCATGCACGGCAAGGCCACCGCAGTGCTGTTGTCCCTGGCCCGAACCGCTCAACTGCTGGTGGTCGGCAGCCGTGGCCGCGGCGGGTTCGCCGGCATGGTGCTCGGCTCCACCAGTCAATCACTGATCAGTCACGCAGTCTGTCCCGTCGTTGTCGTCCGGCCCGCCAGCCTGGATTGATCCTGTCCTGCAACAGCTCTGTCCGACCGACCGACCCATCTGACCGACTGAAAGCCGCCCGACAGGAGACTCGATGCGCACGAACGACTCTGGTGACGGTGCAGGGGTCACCCGCATGCTCGCGAAGCGCAACTGGCTGAGCGCAGTCTGGGGGAACCCGCTCGCCCGTGACGTCGACCGGTGGCACGCGGGTCTGCGGATGGTGTTGATCACGCTGTGGGCATTGCTGTTGCCGGTCGCTGCGGTCACCGGCTACCTGGCGTCCTCCGACGGCCTGGACAAGGCACATTCGCAGTCCCACGACCGCTTCGCGACAACCGCGGTGCTCACCAAGGCGGCGCCTGCCATGGTGTTCACCGCGTCCGGCGTGCCGGTACTGGGAACGACCCAGGTACCTGCGCAATGGGCGGCGACAGATGGCACCCCGCGCTTCGGGAACGTGCCCGCCGAGGCCGGGGCGATCGTCGGCACCACCGTACAGATCTGGACCGATCGATCCGGCGCGTTGACGGAGCCGCCGCTGAGTACCAGTGGTGCAGTCGTGGACGGAATATTGGTGGCACTGGGCATGCTGGTTTTCTGGGCACTGTTGCTGGCGGGTGTGCTCAAGCTCAGCGCCGACAAGTTCGACCGCCGCCGCAGTGCCGAATGGGATCGCGACTGGCTCAGGGTGGCGCCGATCTGGTTCAAACACCGCTGACGGCGCGACCCCCGCTCGGCGACCGTTCGTTCACCTGATCAGCACGGGCACGTCCCACTGGACATCCGCATCCGGCGCGGCCGCCTCGACGTCGTCGATCAGTGCCGATGCCCAGCCGACCAACCGATCGATGTCGATGCCGTGCGGATCCCCCTCGAACACGGCGATCGCGTCGCGCCCCCTGGTCAGCAGGGTGGCGGCGCCCCGGCGGTTGCCGCGGGCCAGGTGGGTCAAACCCACCGCCCATTGGGCCATCCCCTTCCACAGCGCGCGGTCGGCCGCGCCACCGGACGACTTCCAGGCGTCCTCGAAGACCTCGTGCGCGTGGAACGGGAGACGCCGATCCAACAGGCGTTGCGCCTCCGCCAAGGTCTCTGCAGGGGTGCGCACAACGCCCTCGGGCTGACGGGCTGTGTCCGGGGACCCGTATGGCAGCGGCCGGCCGAGCGCGTCCCGCGGGCGGGCATTGCGGGCTCGGCCGGCATCGTCGCGGTCCCTTCCGGGCGGAGGTGCTCCCGCGCCGGCCCCGGACACGGACTGGGAAGCGGACTCGGAATCGGTGGCCATGACGCCATTGTCGCCCGTACTCAGACCCCCGCACCCTGCGCCACGGCCTGCTGCGCCACCGCCTCGTGCGCGATCACCGTCATCGACTGCAGGGTCGGGCCGCCGAACGAGGTCACCATCGCGACATCGGAGGCGTCGCGTCCGCGGCCGATCAGGATGCGGCCCTTGCGGCGGACGTTGTTCCGTGGGTCGAAGGTCCACCACCGGTCGCCGAGCCAGACCTCCATCCAGGCGGCGAAGTCCATCGGCGACGGATCGGCCGGCACGTCCATGTCCGGCAGGTAGCCGAACACGTAACGCGCGGGGATGTTCATCGCGCGGCAGAAGGTGATGGCCAGGTGCGTGAAGTCGCGGCACACGCCGAACCCGGACGCGTTGACGTCGACCGCGGTCGATGTCGCCGAACTGCTGCCGTACGCGAACTGCAGATGATCATTGACGTGCTGGCAGATCGCCTGTACCCGGCCATATCCGGGTGGCACTGCACTGAACCGCGCCCACGCCTCGGTGCCCAGCATGTCCGGCAGGCAGAACCTGCTGGGCATCAGGTACACCAGCACGTCGTCGGGCAGGTCGTGCGGCAGCAGTTCCGGCGCCGCGAAGTCGGCGTCCTCGGTCGCGTCCGGCACCGTCGCCAGCGCCCGGTACGAGATCCGCGACTCGCCGGCTGGGAGAATCAGGCGCTGGCAACGGTTCCCGTAAAGATCGCGGTACTCGTGCCAGTCCTGGTCCGGAACGCTCGTCCACTCCTCGCCGGAGATCTCCACCCCGTCGACGCCCAGTGGAGTCACCTGGAACACCGCCGGTGTGTCCACCTGCGCGTCATACGCGAAATCGCAGCCGATGCTGACCTGCCTGGAACCCATCAGTGTTGTTCTCCGTCCCCGGCCGTTCCGGACGGGCCGTCCGGAACGCAGAGCGTAACCAGGAAATGTGCCCGGCAGATTTCATGCTCCGCCGAGGATTCCGTCGGGGCACCGAAGCACCGGCAAAGACCTCGATCCCGGCGCGGGTCCAGGGCGTGCGGGGCGAGTTGCCTCGAGCTGCTGCGCACTCCGCGGGCAACAGCGCGCTACAACCCCGCTCAACTCCGGCGGCGAGCCCGGGGCGCAACGCGTACGCTGCCCTGGTCCGGGAAGTTACCGACCAGTAACAAGGCGGCCGACCGTGTCACCATCCCAATCAGCGCCCGACATGGAGGCGGAAGCCGCACCCGGAGCCGAGGCCAAGCCCGACGCCGACTTGCCCGGTCGGCACGACGTCATCCTGCACGGCCACCGCCTGGCGTACACGGACCTGCCGGCCGAGCCGGGGCCGGTTGAAGCCCGTCCGGTGCTGTTCGTCCACGGCCTGATGAGCTCGTCGGGTACCTGGACCGCGCAACTTCAACGGCTGGCCGGTCACCGCCGCGTCCTGGCGCCTGACCTGTTCGGCCACGGCGATTCCGACAAGCCCGCCGGTGACTACTCGCTCAGTTCACACGCCGCCACCCTGCGCGACCTGATGGACGAGCTGGACATCGCCCGGGTGACCGTGGTGGGCCACTCCCTCGGCGGCGGCATAGCACTTCAGCTGGCGTATTTGTTCCCGGACCGGGTGGACGCGTTGGTTCTGGTCAGCAGCGGCGGGCTCGGCAAGGAACTCAATCCGCTGCTCCGGATGGCAACGCTGCCGGGCAGCGAACTGGTGCTGCCGCTGATCGCCTCGCGGTGGCTGCGCGATATCGGGGATACCGCGCTGAACTACTGGGGCAAGCTCGGGCTGCCGCCGATCAGCCCGAGCTCCGACGAGGCCTGGCGGAACCTGTCCACCCTCTCCGATGCCGCCACCCGGTCGGCCTTCCTGGCCACCAGCAGGTCGGTGATCGACCTGTTCGGGCAGACGGTCACAGCGCACAATCGGTTGCCGCGGTTGGCTTCTCGGCCGAGCCTTCTGGTGTGGGGAGCGCGCGACCGGATCGTCCCGCCGGCCCATCTGGAGACGGCGCGGACCGCGCTGCCGTCGGCGACGGTGGAGATCTTCGACCGATCGGGCCACTTCCCCCACCTCGACGAGCCGGATCGCTTCGCCGCAGTGCTCGACACCTTCCTGCAGAGCCAGTTCATCCCGGCAGAGACACCCGCCGGCGGGCCGGCAACAGCAGCGAAAGCGCCGCTCCGACAAGGCAGATGACCGCCGTCAGGGCAAAGATCTCCCGGTACTCGGTCAGCAGGGCCGCCGAGACCGCCCGGTTGTACTCGGCGATCTGGGCGGCGTATTGCTCCTGGGTGACACCGACCGGCAGCGGCGTGCTCAGCGTGGCGGTCAGCACACCGAAGCGGTACAACCCCCACGCCGACAGCGCCGCGACCCCGACCAGCATCCCTGTCATCCGGGCGACGACGACGGCCGCCGACGCAACGCCGTGCGCGCCTGCGGGCACCAGCCGGAGCACCGCCGTCGACACCGGCGCGATCACCAGACCGAGACCGAGACCGGCAATGGCGAGGTCGGTGTCAGCGACGGGCAATCCCAGCGGGTGCACGGCCGCGAGGACGTCGGCGGGCCACCTGGACATCAGCAGGTAACCGGCTGCGGCCAGCGCGAGGCCCGCCGCCGCAACGACCCGCTCCCCCAACCTGGCGGTCAGGACACCGCCGAGCACCGCGCCGACAGGCAGCAGCACGAGAAACCTGACCAGCAGCAGCACCGAACCGGCGGAGTCCAGACCCAACACCGTCTGGCCGAAGAGTTCGACGTTGACCAGCGTCACCAACAGGGCCGCGCCGGCCGCCGCACTGACCCCCAGCGTCGCCAGGAACCTGCCCATCACGACGCCATCGGGGTCGAGCAGCCGGACCTTCGCGCGACGTTCCCACAACACGAACCCCACCAGCGCGACCGCCGCGGCCCCGATGGCCACCGGACCCCAGGAAGGCAGCACACTGCGTGACGGATCCGGGTTGTACAACCCCACGACCAGCAGGGCCAGCGCCAACGCAAGCAGGACACCTCCCACGACGTCGATGCCCCGCTGTCCTCCATCCGGCGAGCCTGCGCCCGCCGGCACGGTCAGCTGGACCACGAGCATCGCAGCGGCGGTCAGCGGCAGGTTGATCCAGAAGATCCAGCGCCAGCTGTCCGGCTGCAACTGGGCGGTGACGCTCCACGCACTCGCGAGTGCCGCGATGCCGATGCCGTAGAGCGTGCCGAGGACGCTGCCCAGTTCCTGTGCCGCACCGACGAAGCCCAGTGCGGTGGAACGCTTCTGGTCGGTCCACAAGTCGGCGACGAGGGCCATCGAGATGGGTAGCAGCGCACCGCCGGCCAGCCCCTGCAGCAGACGGCCCGCGACCAGCAGTGGCACCTGATCGGCGACGGCGGTGACGGCGGAGCCGATGGCGAAGGCCAGCAAGCAGGCCTGCAACACCGGGCGCCGGCCGATCCGATCCGAGAGCTGGCCCAGCAAGGGCATTCCGGCGACATATCCGAGAAGAAAGCCGGTGATGATCGGTGTCGCCCGCTCGAGCCGGTTCACCGGGATTCCCAGGTCGCGGACCATATCTGTCAGCACGCCGACGACGACGTAGGCATCCAGCGCGGCCAACAGCACCGCGGCACCCGCCGCACCGATGGCGAGCCTGCGGCTTCCCCTCACCCCGGCGGGCTGATCGAGATCGGCTCGTTGAAGTCAGAGAGCCTGACCGTCACGGTGGCCGGCTGCCCGTTGGCACCGGTCAACGTCAGCGTCGCCGCCGTCAACTGCTTGCTGTCCATCGCAATGGTGAACACCGCCGTGACATCGCTGGTGATGCCGGGGATCAGACCGCCGGCGACCGCAGCAGGCACGGTGGCGGACACCAGCCATGCCTGGCCATCGGTGCCTGTCACGGTCGCGCCCTGGGCGGAAGACAGTGCGGCGGCAACGCCCTTGTCAGGGTTCAGGATCACCGAAGGGTCGTAGAGCGCGCCGGCCAACGCCGACGGCACCTTGGTGAACCCGCCGGTCGCTCCCTTGAGATACAACTCGCCGCCGGTCAACACGAACTCCACCTCGACGAGCTGGCCCAGTTGACTGATGGTGCCCGATCCCTTGGCGTCACCGGACGCGGTGAGCTGACCGGTCGCCTGCTGCACCGGGACGGCGGGAAGGTCGCCGGTGACGGTCAGCTCGAAACTCGCGCTGGTGACAGCGGACATGGCGGCGGCGGAGTCGGACAGCAGGGTCGCGGCGGCAGGGGTCACGGCGGTCGCGGTGGCCGTTCCGCTGGACGACGTGCAGCCGGCGCCCAGGGCGAGCACCGCAACAGCGATCAGAGCCGCAACACACCGGAGCACGGGGCTGCGCTGCCGTACTCGGCGCATGCTCTCCACGCGCCATGAGCGGCCGGACGGGGTCGGTGGTGATCCACCGGTAGCCGCGGACAGTGTCGGCTTCGTCCCGGTCGTCATGGACCGGATGGTAGCCGCAACGGTCTGCCGGACCCAGGAGTTCGATCCGTTTCAGGACGACACGCGTCGGGTCCACCCGCGTCAGCGGTCAAGAGCCGTTGCGGTGGCAGCAGGCCGGGCGGCCAAGGCACAGACGTCCAACAGACGCCGAAGGCGCCGACCGCTGATGCGGTCGGCGCCTCGGCTGTGTTGCTGCACTGCTGTGTTGCTGCACTGCGCGCTGTGTTGCTGCACTGCTGTGTTGCTGCACTGCTGTGTTGCTGCACTGATGTGTTGCTGCATCGTCATGGCGATGCGGCAACTGCTCAGCCGAGGCGCAGGACCTGGCCCGGGTAGATCAGGTCGGCGTTGGAGATGACGTCCGAGTTGGCCGCGTACAGGGCCTCCCAGCCGCCGGAGACGCCGTTGGCCGATGCGATCTTGAACAGGGTGTCACCCTCGACGACGGTGTAGCTGCCGTCCGCCGCGCTGGCCGGGGCAGCAGCCGGCTCGTTGTAGCTGACGTCGCTGCTCGAGTCATCGCTGTAGCTCGAGTCATCGCTGTAGCTGGAGTCATCGCTGTAGCTCGAGTCATCGCTCGAGGTATCGGCGGACTCGTTGCTGCTCGAGTCGTTGCTGCTGCTGTCCAGCGGCGCACGGGTGCTGCGGTCGGCGCGGTCGTCGGCCGGCGCGGCATCCTGGGTGTCGTTGCTGGCAGGCGCGCTGCCGGCGCCCGAATTGCCGCCCGGGGCCTCCTGGCCACCGGCGTAGGCGCACGCCCAGGCTCCCCAGCCCTGGCCGGCGAGCGTCTTCTCGGCGACGGCGATCTGCTGCTCACGGCTGGCGAGGTCCGCGCGGGGCGCGTAGTCCTGGCCGCCGTAGGCGTCCCAGGTGGACTGGGAGAACTGGAGACCACCGTAGTAGCCGTTTCCGGTGTTGATGGACCAGTTGTTGGTGCTCTCGCACTGGGCAACTGCATCCCAGGTCGACTCGGGGGCGGCCGAGGCCGATCCGGCGAAGCCGAGTGCTGCGGCACCGGCGACGACGCCGACGGTGGCCCCGCGCAGGGCGTACACCCGGGCGGTCGAGGTCTTGCGGTGACGTCCGGTGAGACGACGGTTCATTGTTTCTTTCCCCTAGCTGCGCCTGCGAGGTGAGCTGTCGGGTTCGGGCGCGACGCATCCGTCGATGTCGACGGATGTGTGCAGGGGATCGCCCGTCCGGGCCGCTCGATGAGATCCGCGGATCTACTTCGACGGGACCGGATTAACCCCAAGGGAACGTGGTTCCCGGAAACGTTGGTTTCCCCGCTGCTGTCCGAGCCTTTCTGTTCGTTGGTCTCCGGGCGTAAGGGACAGCACTCGGCGCGAGGCCCGGAGGTTTTCGTGGTAGGAACCGGTGCAATACACCGGCCGATCCAGACCATACGGACGCCATCTGTGAAGTCCAGGGCCCGGATACCGACATAACGGAATGGTAACGATCACTCATGGCCGACGAAAAGCAGCGTTTCCGCAGATTGCTTGGGGTGCAGCGGGTGAGCGTGGTCGGCCGCCCCCGGGCGGACAGAATTTGCCGAAATTCACCCAATCGGGGGAACGTCACCCGCGACCGATCCGGATATAACGGACACCGTCACACCCCCGGTCACCGAACCCCCGGCGTGGTCTCCAGGTGGATCAGCGGCGCAAGTGTGCCAGCCGTCGACCGGCTCTTCCGTTCCGGGCTCCCCACCCAGCTGCCCGTTCACGTTCCACTCTCGGGCAACACCCTTTCCAGAGCGGTGCACTGATGGCCATCGCCGAACGCTCCACCATCAACCGGCTGCTTCCCGGGCTTGCGCAGTTCCGCGGTTACCAGCGGAGCTGGCTGCGCGGCGACATCGTGGCCGGCTTCACCGTCGCGGCTTACCTGATCCCGCAGGTGATGGCCTATGCCGAGCTCGCCGGCCTGCCCCCGGTGGTCGGCCTGTGGTCGATCATCGGGCCACTTGCGGTGTACACGTTCCTCGGGACCTCCCGGCAGCTGTCCATCGGTCCGGAGTCGACAACTGCCCTGATGACCGCTGTAGCGCTGATGCCGATCGCGGCGGGCGATCCCGGCCGGTATGCCACCCTCGCCACCACCCTCGCGCTCGCCGTCGCCGGATTGTGTTTCCTGGCCCGGCTGGCCCGGCTCGGCTTCCTGGCCGATCTGCTCTCCAAGCCCGTGCTGGTCGGATACATGGCCGGCGTCGCGGTGATCATGATCGCCAGCCAGCTCGGCAAGATCACCGGCGTCAACGTCACCGGCGACGAGTTCATCCCGCAGATCGAGAGCTTCGTCGCCGGCATCGGCGGCATCCACGGCCCGACGTTGGTGATGGGCCTGGTCCTGGTGGTGACGCTGTTCGCCTTCAAGCGGCTGACGCCGACCCTGCCGGGACCGCTGATCTGCGTGGCGCTGGCGGCCGTGGTCACCTGGGTGTTCGCGCTCCAAGAGCGCGGGATCAAGGTGGTCGGCGATGTCCCCGTCGGGCTGCCCGTGCCGTCCTTGCCCAGCCTGACCGACATGGCCATCCTCATCGTGCCAGCACTGGGCATCACGCTGGTCGGCTACACCGATAACGTGCTGACGGCACGGGTTTTCGCCGCACGCGCCGGGCTGGAGATCGACGCCAACCAGGAGTGGACCGCACTCGGGGCCGGCAACGCCGTCGCTTCGCTGTCGAGCGGCTTCCCGGTCAGCTGCAGCGGCAGCCGGACCGCACTTGGCGCTGCGGTCGGCAGCAAGACGCAGCTCTACTCGATGGTCATGCTCGGGTTGATCATCCTGACCCTGGTGGTCGCCGGCCCGTTGCTCGCGCTCTTCCCCAAGGCCGCCTTGGGAGCGCTGGTCATCTTCGCGGCCGTCAGCCTGATCGACGTCAAGGAGCTGCGCAGAATCGCCAAGTTCCGCCGCAGTGAGTTGCTGCTGGCGTCCCTGACCACGGTGGCCGTGCTCGGCCTGGGCGTCCTGTACGGGGTGCTGGCCGCGGTGGCGTTGTCCATCCTGGATCTCCTGCGGCGCGTCGCCCGACCGCACGACGGCATCCTGGGCTACGTCCCGAAGATGGCCGGGATGCACGACATCGACGACTACCCGATGGCCCGGCAGGTACCGGGCCTGGTCGTGTACCGATATGACGCACCGCTGTGTTTCGCCAACGCCGAGGACTTCCGACGGCGTGCCCTCGGAGCCATCGACCTGGCCGGCGAGTCGGTCGACATCCACGGTCAACTGCACCCGCCGACCCCGGTCGAGTGGTTCGTCCTCAACGCCGAGGCGAATGTCGAGATCGACATCACCGCCGCGGACGCACTGGAGCAACTGCGCGCCGAGATCAACGCCCGCGGCATGGTCTTCGCAATGGCCAGGGTCAAGCAGGACCTGCGCGACGACCTCGTCCAGGCCGGACTGGTGGACAGCGTCGGCAAGCATCGGATCTTCCCGACCCTGCCCACTGCGGTCGCCGCCTACCTGGACGCATACCAGCTGCGCCATGGTCACCTGCCGCCAGGTGTCCGAGCGCCCAGCCTCCCCGGTGATCCGATGGAGGCCGACGACACGCCGCTCTGATCGTCCGGTTGATACCGCTCCGAGTGGTCCAACCCTTCGAAAGTCTCTGCCGGGTCGCCGGTCTGGGGTCGCCGCTGCCCTTCCTGATGATCAAGGCACACTGTGCCGATGGACGTTCCCAGAGTGTTGTGCATCGTGTTGGCCGGTGGTCGCGGTCCCGCCTGGGTCCGCTGACGACCGGCCGTGCCAAGCCCGCGCTTCCGGCTGGCGGCAATGACCGGTTGATCGACGTCTCGCTGTCGAACGCCGCACACAGTGCGCTGATCGATGTCTGGGTCCTCGAACAGTACGAGCCCCATCTGCTCAACGAGCATCTGTCGGGTGGACGGCCCTGGGACCTGGACCGCACGCGGGGCGGGTTCCGCACCCTGCCGCCGTTCGAGGGCACCGGGCCTGACGGAATTCGCCGACGGCAATGCCGATGGGCTGGCCCGGAACTGGCGGGTGATCGAAGCGTTCGATCCTGACGTGCTGCTGGTCTGCAGTGCCGATCACCTGATCGCCGTCGACCTGCGTGACGTCATCGCGACGCATCTGGATTCCGCCGCCGACGCCACCGTCGTCGGGACGGAGATGCCGGCCCGCAGCGATCTCTCGCGCTACCTGGTGGTGCAGGCCGACGGTGGAAAAGTGACTTCGCTCGACTACAAGCCGGACAAGCCGCGCGGCCGCTATGTCGGCACGGAGTTCTTCGCGTATCGCCCGGACGCGCTCCGACGCTGCCTGCGCGACCTGCGTGCGGAGGGTGGTCAACTCGGCGATGACGGCGAGCGGCTGCTGCCTCGGATGCTGGACACCGGGACGGTGGCCGATCACGAGTATCGGGGCCACTGGCGCGATCTGGGCACACCGCAGTCCTATCTCGACGGGCAGCTGGAATTGCTGACGGACCGACCTCCGATGGCGATGGACGATCCTGCCTGGCCGATCCTGACGTCGATGCCGCAACGGGCACCGGCGCGGGTGCGCCGCGGGGCCGAACTGGAGCGCAGCTGGCTGTCCCCCGCCGCGGACATCTCGGGCACCGTCATCGACTCGGTGATCGGGCCGGGTGTTCGAGTGGAGGCCGGTGCGCAGGTGCGGCACAGCGTGATCATGGGTGACACGGTGATCCGTAGCGGAGCCAAAGTGTCCCGATCCGTCATCTCCGATTTCGCGGTGATCGGCAAGGAGGCCGAACTCGGGGCGGACAACGCGAAGGAGCCGGTCCTGGTCGGCGCCGGGCGCCGGATCTCCGCGGGATCCACGTTGACCTCGGGGACGCAGGTCGATCCGTCGGAAGCACGCGACCTGTTCGCCTCGACGCGCTAGCGTAGGCGCGTCCGGCAGCAAGACCCGATGGCATTCCTGCAGCAGAGGTGCGTTGCTGCAGGCTCGCGGCGGTTCGCCACGCCCGGATCACAGCGCTGCTCTGAAGGAGTTCTGCATGGCCGAACCGGTTGCGTCAGGGCATAGCCACGTCGTTCTGGCGTCCGCGGACAGTCAGGCGTTCGCGTCCCTGCGCCGTCGCCCGACCGCGCGATCGGACCGTTACCGGATGGGAAAGGCACTGCGGCAGAAGGTTCCTCGCAGCTCATTGGGTGAATGGTCGCCGCCCGCCGACCGCCCCGATCCGGTGCAGCTGATCAACGAATCACACGAGGGCCGACTGGACTGGCTGATTCCGCTCCGGGTCGGCCGGATGACCGCGACCCCCTACGGATTCCTGCGCGGCACCGCGGTGGTGATGGCCGAGGACGTCGCCGGGCTCCCGGCCACCGGCATCACCCCGGTGATCTGCGGCGACTCACACCTGGGCAACTTCGGCTTCTACGCCTCGCCCGAACGCGACCTCGTCATCGACCTCAACGATTTCGACGAGGCCCACCCGGGCGGCTGGGAATGGGACCTTCGGCGCCTGGTCGCGAGCATCTGGGTCGCTGGGAGGCAGAACGGGGCCACCGAGGACGACTGCCGTTCCGCGGTCGTCCAATGCGTCGCCGCCTACCGCACCGAAGTGCGTGAGCTGTCCGAGATGCCGCTACTGGCCAGGTCATATCAGCGGGTCGACGTCGACAAGCTGCACGACACGACCTCGCACCGGTCGTTGCGCTCTGAGATCAGGCGAGCAGCCCGGCAGGCCAGAACCCGAACCAGTGACCGGGCGCTGCCCCGCTTCACCCGGGAGGAGCACGGCCGCCGGCACATCGTCGAGGAGTCGCCACTGATCACCAGGGTCAGTCCCGCGGATGCCGACATGCTTGCCGAAGCCCTGGACAGCTACCTGGACACCCTTGCGCCGCACTGGCGCCGGGCGCTCGGCGGCTACACCATCGTCGACATCGCCCACAAGGTGGTCGGGGTGGGAAGTGTCGGATTGCGGGCCTACGTGGCGCTACTGGAGGGCAGCAGCCCCGATGACGTCGTGTTTCTGCAGCTCAAGCAGGCACGGCGGTCGGTGCTGGCGAAGTACGTGCACGGTGAATCGGCGTGGCACGCCCACCAGGGTCAGCGGGTGGTGGAGTACCAGCAGGCGCTGCAGACGGTCAGCGACCCGCTGCTGGGCTGGACCAGCGCCGACGGACGGCAGTACTACGTCCGGCAGTTCCGCAACATGAAGGGCAGCGTCGCGCTGGACTCGATCGACGGTTCTGCGCTGGCCGACTACGCGGGCATCGTGGGGCACCTGCTGGCGAAGGGCCACGCCCGGACGAGCGGCGCGTCGATGATCGCCGGGTACATGGGCGGATCGGACAAGGTCGACGTCGCGATGGCCGACTTCGCCAGGTTGTACGCCGACCAGACCGAAGCCGATCACGCTGCGTTGGTACAGGCCGCGAAGCGGGGGGCGGTACCGGTCGAGCACGGGCTCTGATCGGTTCCGCCCCAGCAAATGTGGGCTTCAGCGGCGAACGCACGGCCCAACGGGCGTTCCGTGGCATGGACAACCCCCGGGCTGCTCTGCCGATGCGATCAGCAGGGCCGACTGGACAATTGTCGGCCGCCCGGGGGTCGGGTGACTGTCCGGTTGTGCCAGACCGCCGTCCCTGACATCGATGTCACTCCACTCTCGCGGGGCGACAGATGGTGGGCGGGAAAACCGGTTCGTTCGGAGAACCGGATCTGGTCCGACGGGGAGCGGCGGCCTAGCGGCCAGCCACCTCACGTGTCCTGAACGTCTTCAACGTGGGACCACCTCCTTCCTCGTGTACCGCCGAAAGTACTTGCCAGGCAGACCGATCGCAACGATTTTCTCCCGGAAGCGGAGGAAGCCCGGGCGTGACGTCTACAAGGGCGTTCCCCCCGGGTGAGTCACCCGGACGCCCCGGGTCTGGACGCGACGGCCGGCAGGCCAGGGCCCGCAGGCCACGGCGTCAGGCGCACGTCACGTGCGCCGCCGCTCGGCGGGCGGCATCGGTCACCTGGGGACCTGCCACCAGCGCTGGATCGTTGTGGTCGGCGCCCTGTACGGCGAACGTCTCCACGGGTCCGCCGGCGGCGGCAGCGACATCCACGCTCTGCGTCGCGGGGACGACCGAGTCCGACGTGCCGTAGATGACAGTGAGCGGAACCGACTGGGAGCCCACCAGCTCGGCCACCGGGAACCGGTCGCGCAACAGCAGACGCACCGGCAGGAACGGGTAATGCTCGGTGGCCGCAGCCGCGAGATCCATGAACGGCGAGCGCAGCACGAGTGCGGCCGGCGGGTGATCGGCGGCGAGAGCGGTGACGACGGCAGCACCAAGGCTCTCGCCGAAGTAGACGATCCGGCCGGTGGTCACGCCCGCCTGGTCGGTGAGATAACGCAGGGCCGCCCGGGCGTCAGCGGCCAGCCCTGTCTCGGACGGTGAACCCGGATTCCCGCCGTACCCCCGGTACTCCATCAACAGGACACCGAATCCCGCACCGGCCAGCGCTCGCGCCAGGCCGGTGCGACCGAGCCTGTTGCCGGCATTACCGGGCGCGACGAGGAAGACCGCAGCGCAAGCAACGGCGGGTGGCGGTAGGTACCAGGCCTGGAGTGTCAGGCCGTCATCTGTCCGGAGCACTGCATCGACGCCATCTGCGAGCACCGAGGCGGCCGGCGGCACCGACGCCCGGTCCGGCAGGTAGATCAGCCGTCGCTGGAACATCCACAGCGCTGCGACGACCAGGGTGGCGGTGAGCCCGATGGACAACGCCACTCGAGCCCACCGCGACCGGACGGACGGTCGGGAGTTCACCCGGACGCCCGGCCACCCTGACACCGACCGCACCGGCGGCAACGACCGTACTGGCGGCACTCACTGCGCCGACGGCACTCACTGCGCCGACGGCCGCCGTGCACGGCCACCACCGGGGACGTCAGCGTTGGTCGTACTCGTCGATGACGTGCATGGCGGCCTCTTCACTGCTGGCGGCGGCCCCGTCGATGCCGACGTCCTCGGCCACCAGATCCGATTCGGTATCGACGATGCCGTCCGACCCGGCATCGACCAGGCGGCCTGAGCGGTCGCCGCCGACCTCGTTGCCGGACTCGTCGAACAGGTTGTTCTCGTCCTCGACCCACACTTCCGGTTCTTCGGCGGCGAGCAGGGTGTCCAGGCTCTCCCCGCGCTCCTCTTCGTCCTGGGTCGGGACGTGGACCCGCGGCTCACGGTCCGGCGGGTTGTAACCGGTATCCAGCCAGTCGTCCTGGCCACTACCGGCGTCACCCTCGCTGATCACATCGTGGTCGGTCGAGCGATCGTCAACGTCGGACCCTGGTTGTGTTTCGTCGATCTGGCTCATCTATGCCTCCTGTGACGCCGTCACGGCGTTGCGCTGTTCGCCTTCACGGCCTTGCTCTTCTGTCCAAGCGGACGACGACCTGGCTGCCGGCCGCTCCGTCAACCGTAGTCGCCGATCGGACCGCTCCAAGGTTCCCCGGCGCGCACCGCTCACGCACCCAGCAGGTACAGCAGGACCTCGACCAGCACGGCGGCACTCAACACCACTCCCGCTATCAGGCAGGCGATGCCCAGGAACCACATTCCACGCAACCGCCCCGGCAACAACGGTTGGAGCTCCGGTCGGTCGGTGATCTGAGCCAGCACACCCGTCATCTGCACGCCCCGCCAGAGCCCCCCGAGAATGCGCAGCGGTCGCGACCGCCGCACCACCTTGGCGCCGATCTTCCCGGCAGAGACGTTGCGCACCAATTGGTCCCACATCTCGCGACCGGTGATCACACCGGCCAGGGCGTCGGTCAGTGCGGCGGGATCCTTGGCCACTGCCAGCAATTGCCGGCGGCGCAGACCCAGCCATCCGGCGAGCACCAACCCGATGCCACCCAACAACAGCCAGAAGGGATCGTCAGGACCCCAGCGCAACTGAGAGATGACCACGGCGGCAACGGCGGGCACCGCCGCGACCAGCACCACGGCGAGGGTCGGGTAGCGAGTTGCCCGGATCAGCGGCACCAACAGCGCAACGAGTTGCTGCAATCCGCGGTCGCGCGCCGTCGCGCCGGCCGCCAGCACCCGTCGGGTCCGGGAAGCCGGCACCGGAGACGCCTCCACGGGCGCAATCTCACCCTCAAGTGCAGGTTGAGACTTGACCAGATCGACGCTTGTGGAGGGCGGTCGGGCGGAGTCGAGACGAGCGGGCCCGTCGCCGGGGACTGCACTGTCGCCGGCAGCTGTCGGTGCCGGCGCCGCGCCCTGCCCGTCGGCGGTCCCCCGAGCCGTTTCGCCGGCAACTTCGGGCCCCGACTGCGAGAGGTGCGGGTCGTCCACCTCGCGCGCTGACGGGCCACCCGGACCAGGCGGGCGAGCCGTGCTGTCCGACTCGGTCATGGTGTTGTGACGCGACCGGGCGCCGAAGATCCGTTGGCGGCCCGCCGCCCGACGACACCATCGGCACCCCCGCAGCCGCCGTCATCGCTCACGGCGCCCATCGCGGCGTCCATGACGGCGGGGCCGCCCTCGTCGTCACCCGCGCATCCCTCTTCGGCGGCCGCACGGCAGTTCTCCGCCGTCAAACGGGCCCGACGGCCTCGCCGACCTCGGCCAGCACCCGCAGCTGCTCGGGCGTCAGCACGTCGATGACGTACTCCCGCACCGCCGCAACATGTCCCGGAGCCGCCTCGGCGATCGCCGTCCGGCCGACGTCGGTGACGGCCACCATCAATCCGCGGCCATCGGTCACGCAGTCACGTCGTTCGACCAGTCCCCGGGCCTCCATCCGCTTCAGGTGGTGGGACAGCCGGCTCTTCTCCCAGCCGGTCTCGCGGCCGAGTTCACCGGCCCGCAGTACCCCGCCGGCGGTTTCGGACAGCACGACGAGCACCTCATAGTCGGCGCTGGACAGCGCGGAGTCGCGCAGCAATTGCCGGTTCAACGCCGCCGCCAGCGGGGTGCGCAGCTGCTGCAACGCACGCCAGGCGCGCGATTCAGCCGGCGTCAGCCAGTCCACTGCCATCTCCACGCCACCCCCTGATCTGCACTGAGGGAACCTGATCCGCCGTCGCAGACAGGCGTTCCAACAGACAAGCCTGCACGACGGCAGCACCCATTGCGACCGCAACGGTGCTCCCCGGCCGTCCGGCATTCCCCCGCCGGATCACCCAGCGGTTCGGTCAGCGTTCGTACTCAGGGATCTGGTGCTCGAAGACGGGGACGTCACCGACGATCGGGTTGGTCCGCCGCGACGGTGCCAGGTACTTCGTCGACAGGTTGACCAGCGTGGCCAGGCGGTTGCGGTTGCCCAGCAACATCACGATGTGCACGAACAGCCAGGCCAGCCAGGCGAGGGTGCCGGTCAGCCGGATCGACTTGCCCTTGGCCAGCGCGATGTCCGCGATGGCCGCCCGCCGACCGACCGTCGCCATCGTGCCCTTGTCGTGGTAATGGAACGGGTGGGTGGGCCGGCCGGTGACCAGCGCGGCGATCTGCTTGCCGGCGTGCTTGCCGCCCTGGAGCGCGGGCTGCGCCAGCTGCGGCAGCGGATCCGGGTAGCAGCGCGACGTCGCCGATCGCGAAGATGTTCTTGAAGCCCGTGACCCGCAGGTCGGACTCGACCTGATGCGGCCGCCCCGGCCCTGCGGCAGACCCCAGGTGCCGACCACCTTGGGGACCGCGACACCGGTCGCCCAGATCACCACGCCGGCCTTGCAGGAACTCGCCGCCGCCGAGCACCACCCCGTCCTTGCGAACCTCCTGCGACCGAGGTGTTCAGCCGCAGTTCGACGCCGCGCTCGCGCAGGGCCTTCGCCGCGAACTCGCGCAGCGACGGGGCGAACGGCGCCAGCACCTTGTCGGCCATCTCGACCAGCACGATGTGCGTGCGCCGCGGATCCAGCTCCGGGTAGATCGATGCCATCGCATCGTTGCGCAGCTCGGCCAGCGCGCCGGCCATCTCGACGCCGGTCGGCCCGGCGCCGACCACCACGATGGCGAGGTCCTCGACCGGTGTTCGATGCGGCCGCGTGCTCGAGGTTGGTGAAGATCTCGTCCCGCAGCTTCAGCGCCTGCTTGCGGGTGTAGATCGCCCGGGAGTTCTCTTCCGCGCCCTTGGTGCCGAAGTAGTTCGTGGTCGCACCGGTCGCGATGACCAGGTAGTCGTAGTCCATCGTTCCGCCGTCGTGGAACGTGATCAGCTGCTCGCTCGGTGTCGACGCCGGTGACCTCGCCCTGGCGGAAGCTGACGTTCTTCTGTCGCATCCGGGTGGCGCGCAGGAAGAACGTCACGTCGCCCGGATTGAGGCCGGCGGTGGCCACCTGATAGAGCAGCGGCTGGAAGGCGTTGTAGGTGTGCCGGTCGATCAGCGTGATGTCGACGTCCGACTTCGCCAGCGCCTTGATAGTGGTCAGCCCGCCGAATCCGCCGCCGATGACGACGACGTGCGGGCGGCGACGGGCGGTCGACGTGCGAACGGGGGTGCTCGATGGGTGGTCATCATCAGTTCCTCGGGTCTGAACGCGTGTTGGACCGGTTGCCCCGACCGTCGGGGATCACCGGCAAAGCGCGATGCGGCGGACAGGAGCGAGCCGCTGGGTAGGTGTCCGAAAGCGCCGATGCTTAAACGGTCGTAGAGCTCACTAGCCCGCCGACTGTACCGGCGGAATGGACTGATGACGAGCCACCCGCCGGCCAACGGTGGTCACCGCAGCGCGTACACGGTGACGAGCAGCATCTCGAGCACGCCCAGCGTCCCCTCCCACAGCGCCCAGGACGCGGGGGCCCCGATGCCGGCGGTGTCGACCCCGGCCGCGGACAGCAACACCAGCACGCCGATGCCGGCCGTGGCGAAGGCGATCCCGACGGCGAGCCGCCACCAGCGGCGATCCGCGTCATCATCGCGAACAGCACCGCGAGCGGCACCATGACCAGGGCGACCACCGCGACCACCTGGTGCACCTTGGCAGCCAGCGACAACTGCAGGCCGCCTTCATCAGTTCTGACCAGGCCGGTGAGCACAGCGGCCGATGAAGCAACCCACGCAACCGGCAGGCCGGTCCCTCCACCGGCCGGTACCGGAGCAGCAGCAGCGGCGTCAACCCGAGCCCGATCGCCCACAGCGAGAAGACGAAACCCGGCGCCACCCAGTCCGTACTGCGACAGCGAGATCTCCGGCGGGAAGGGGTCTTTGGCGATCACCTGCATCGCGACCCAGAGCAGCCATCCCAGGCCCGCGACGCATCGAGCGGTGGTCAGCCACCCCGACCGCCCCGCGCCCACCTGTTCGCGGCTGCGGGCGAAACGGGCATCATTCCGGCAGGCTACCGGCCATCACGTCGAGCCACGACGGCCAACTGCCCGCGTCGGTGCTGGTGGTCCGAGCCGCCAGTACGGCGCGGACGATCGCCCTGCTGACCACATCGGCGGCGGCCACCACGATCCCGAACAACCCGGCCACGTCTGGCGCGGGGCGGGCACCGGTCGCCACCCCGAACACCGTGTCCCCGTCGAACATGGTGTGTACCGGATTGATCGCGCGAGCCAGACCATCCTGTGCGACCTGAGACATCTTGGTGCACTGAGCTTTTGTCAGCGTGGCGTCCGTCGCGACGACGGCGAGCGTTGTGTTGGTGATCGCCGCGGCGTCACGCGGGTCGGCCGCATCGGCCCGGCCGAAATCCGATGGCATGGGTCGCGGCGCGGTCGCTGCGAGCAGCGCGTCGCGGGCAGCGGTGTCCGGGCGAGGTGCATCGCCGTCGTCCGGCAGCAGCAGCCGGGCGCCCAGCATCTCGCCGGTGCGGGGATCGAGCGGCGAGCCCGCTGCATTGACCGCGACCAATGCCGCCACCGTGACGCCGGAGGACAGGACGACCGAGGCACTGCCGATGCCGCCCTTGAGATTGGCGATCACCGCACCGGTGCCCGCACCGACCCCGCCCAGCGCCACCGGCCCCGGTCGGTCTCGGTTGGTCAGGGCGTCCTCGAGCGCCGCGGTACCGAAATCAGCTGTCGGACGCGAGGCGTAATTGCCGCCGCGGCCGAGATCGAACAGCGCCGCACCGGGGACCAGCGGGACAACGGCCGCTGGATCCGGGGCCACTGACAGTCCGATGCCGCGCTCGGCCAGTCCATCCATCACACCGGCGCACGTCACCAGGCCGAAGGCGCTGCCGCCGCTGAGCACCACGGCGTGCACCCGCTCGACGGCCGCTGCGGGGTTGAGCAGATCGGTTTCGTGTGTGGCCGGCCCGCCGCCGCGCACGTCGACGCCGGCCACCATCCCGTCGGGAGGCCCGAGAACCACCGTCGTGCCGGTGAGAAAGCCTGCGGCGGTGACGGTGTGGTGCCCAACGGAGAGCCCGGCCACGTCGGTGAGACTGTTGTACGGACCGGGCCGGTCGGTCATCCGATCTGGGCGGGCCGGATCAGCGGACTGGCGGTGACGGCCCCGCCCGGCAGTCCGTTCTGCAGCGCACGGAACCTGGCGAGTTCGGGCTGGTCGATGCCGTAGCCGTGCTCGACGCCCGGGAACGACCCGTTCCGGACGTCCTCGGCGTACCGGGTGACGCCCTCGTTCATCGCGTCCTGCAGATCTGCGTACCGGCGGACGAACTTCGCCCCGGCGCCGTCGCGGATGCCCAGCAGGTCGTGGAACACCAGCACCTGGCCGTCGGTGGCCGGGCCGGCACCGATGCCGATCACCGGCACCGTCATCCGCGGCATGATGTCGGCCGTCACCGCAGTCGGCACCGCCTCGAACACGATGCAGAAGCACCCCGCGTCCTGCAGGCCGAGCGCGCCGCGGGTGATCCGCATCGCGGACTCCGCTGTGCGCCCCTGTGCCCGGTAACCGCCGAGCGAGGTCGCGGACTGCGGTGTGAGCCCGACATGGCCGACCACCGGGATGCCTGCCCCGACGATGGCCCGTGCCCGGCTGATCGCGCTCTCGTCACCACGTTCGAGCTTGACCGCGTCCGCCCCGGCCTCCTTGACGAAGCGAACGGCGGTCGCTATCGCCTGCTCGTCACTGACCTCGTAGGACCCGAACGGCAGGTCGGCGACCATCAATGCGTGCTGCACGCCGCGCCGTAGCCGCCTTCGCCAGCACCAGCAGCTCATCCGTGGTCACCGCCACCGTGCTCGGGTAGCCCAGCACGGTCATCGCACCGGAGTCGCCGACCAGCACCATGTCGACGTCGGCGGCCTCGGCAGCGCGGGCGCTCGGATAGTCGTAGGCGGTGACCATGACGATCGGCCGTGCCGGCGCGCTTCATCTCGATGCAGCGCCGGGAATGGTCACCGGCCGCCGAACGGTCGGCAGGGTGGACGGGTCGACATCGGCTGCTCCTTTGCTACCGCTGTGCCCTGCTCGGCGCGGACCCGGGACAGCTGCAGAGCCCGGTGCAGGAGCCCACAGCACCGTGATGGTCGTCAACGAACATCGGCCGCCGGCCGCAGAGCTGCGCTGGGTGGACGTCTTGACTCCTCTGCGGGCCGCACGGCCTTCTTGAACAGCGATCATGCTCGTTGCGCGAGCACGCGTCGAGCCGGGCGGGCGCCGTTGTGACGGACTCCACCCCGCGGCCCGGATGAACGGGATCGACACGTCACATGCGGCCATTGCGGACCGATCCGGCCGATCCGGTCAGGACGAAGGCAGCCTCCCGATCGGCGCCGCCGACCCTGCAAGTTGAACCCCTGCCAGTTGAATGTTGTCGATCAGCCGGGTGCCGCCGATCGACGACCGCGACGGCCAGCAGTGCCGGCGGCCGGTCAACTTCGACCGGCAGGAAGCTGTCCGGCGTCGACCAGGGCGACGTACTCCGGGGTCGAGCCGCTGCGCGGCAGTCGTCCAGCGACGGCTTCGACGATCGGCCTGCGGCGTCGGCTTCGCCCGTCGCCGCCATGCCCGCGCGCGGCTCGCAAGGCGGCCGGAACGGCGGCCGCTCAGGCGCGGTCCGGCCGCCTGACAGCCGACGGTTGCGGCTGGACATCGCCAATCCGTCCGGCTCCCGCACCGTCGGCACGGTGACGATCGTGGTGTCGATGTTCGAGGTCCGCGACCAGCGCCCTGACCACCCTGGCCTGTTGGGCGTCCTTCTGGCCGAAATAGGCACGCGGTGGGCTGTGCCATGTTCAGCAGCTTGCTGACCACGGTCGTGACGCCGCGGAAATGGCCGACCCCGCGCTGGGCTCCCTCCAGGGTCTCCACGATCGGCCCGTGCAGTTGCACGGTCGCCTGAATCCGTGTGGGTAGACCTCCGACCGCGGCGGGACGAACAGCAGGTCGACGCCGGCGCTCGCCGCCATCGCGGCGTCCGCGGCCTCGTCCCGCGGGATACGCGGCCAGGTCGGCGGCGTCGTTGAACTGGGTGGGATTGACGAAGATCGACATCACGACGGCGTCGTTCTCCGCCCGCGCCCGGCGGCACAGTTCCAGGTGCCCCTCGTGCAGCGCGCCCATCGTCGGCACCAGCCCGACCGAACCGCCGTGCGGCGGTCCGGGCGCCGCGGAGGGACGCAGCGCGGCACGCAGGTCGCGCACCGTGCGGACGATCTCTCATGACCGGCTGGACTCTACCGAGTCGGCATGCGGGGCGTCGTGGTCACGGTCAGGCGTGCCCTGGCACGCTCGGCCTGCCGTCCCTGTGCCGCGGTCACCGGTGCCCCCGGCGGATGTCCCGTGCCCGCTCGCGCCATCCGCTCGGTGGCCCGCACCAAGGCGTCGAACAGCGCGTAATCTCCGGGCGTCCGGCTCCGCGACGACCTCACGGTGCCGGTCGACGGTGCCGGCGTCGCCGCGGGCCACCGGCCCGGTCAGCGCCGCCGGCCCGGTCCTGCCCCAGTTCTCCAGTGCGGCCCTGGCCAACGGCAGCAGTACCTCGCGACGTCAACCCGGCAGTCGACATCAGTTGCGCGGCAGCGCTTTCCAGCGTCACCAGGAAGTTCGCACGCGATCGCGGCGGCGGCGTGATACGCCGCCCGGTCCGGTTCGGCGACCTGCACCGGGCGCAGGCCGATGGAGGCGGCCAGCACGGTGGCCACCGCGAGCGCCCGCGGTGACGAGCCGGCCACGGCGGCCCACACGCCCCGGAAGTCGGCGCCCTCGCTGGGTCACCGTCATCAGCGGGTGGACGCTGAAGCCCTCACGCTCACCCAGCACTCCAGCCCGGACGCCCCGGAACAATGCCCGACCACCGCGCGGGCGGTCGATCAGCGCGGCCGCCGCCGGAGATCGCGTCGTCGGGAACGCACAGCAGCACGACGCCGTCGGCCACACCGATCGCCCCGCGGTAGCCACGTCCGTGCGGGCCGGACACCGGGTGGCCCGCGACGCGACGGCGCGGACCACCGCCCTGCCGAGCCGACCGGGCCCGACGACCGCCAGCGGCCGGGGAGGTCCGTGGCGTCGGGACCGGCGGCTGACTGTCGTGAGCGGTCGGCGCGCCACCGGCTCGGCGCACCTCGCGGGCGGTCAGCGGCCGGCGGGCGGCTCAGCCCTGCTCCCGCGGCGGTCCGTCCGGCTGCCGGTAGGGCGGCTGCTCCGCGGCGGTCCTGCGGATAGCCGGGCGGCGGCATGTCCGGCCGCTGCTGGCCGGAGGGCGGGCCTTGCTGGTAACCGGGCGGCGGTCCGGGGGGGTCGTCCCGGCCCGGATAACCCTGGGTCGGGTAACCGCCCAGCTGGGGCTGCTGCGCCTGCTGGCGCCCTGGCAGGCATCGCCGGGTGCTCCGGTGCGCCGGCCAGTTCGCCCGGTCGCGATTGGCGGCGAGGCGGGCGGCGTCCTGCTCCTCGATGGTCACCGCGGCCTCCCGTTCGACCGCGCGCACCGCTTCGGCGACCTCCTGCAGCAGAGGTCCCCTCGAACCAGTCGGCCACGTCGTCGTCGATGTCGCCGGCCCGCGACCGTGCGGCGTCGGCAGGATCATCGGCCGGCGGCTCGTAGCGGAACACACCGTCGTCACCCTTGGTACCGAGCATCCTGGCGAAACCCTCGAGTGACTTGGAGAAGTCGCTCGGGATCATCCACACCTTGTTGGCGTCGCCCTGCGCCATCTGCGGCAGGGTCTGGAGGTATTGGTACGCAAGCAGTTCCGGCGTCGGCTTGCCGGCCTTGACGGCGGCGAAGACCTTCTCGATCGCCTTCGCCTGGCCCTGCGCCTGCAGGTACCTGGCGGCCCGCTCACCCTGGGCGCGCAGGATCCGAGATTGACGCTCACCCTCGGCGGCCAGGATCGAGGACTGCTTGGCACCCTCTGCGGTCAGCACCGCGGCCTGCTTCTGGCCCTCTGCGGTCTTGATCGACGACTCACGCAGGCCCTCGGAGTTCAGGATCATCGCGCGCTTGTCACGGTCGGCGCGCATCTGCTTCTCCATCGCCTCCTGGATCGAGGGCGGCGGATCGATCGCCTTCAGCTCCACCCGGGCCACCCTGATGCCCCACTTGCCGGTGGCCTCGTCGAGCACCCCGCGCAGTTGGCCGTTGATGGAGTCACGGCTGGTGAGAGTCTGCTCGAGATTCATCCCACCGACGACGTTTCGCAGCGTCGTGGTGGTCAGCTGTTCGACTGCGACGATGTAGTTGGCGATCTCGTAGACCGCCGCCCGTGGGTCGGTGACCTGGAAGTAGACGACGGTGTCGATGGACACCGTCAGATTGTCCTCGGTGATCACCGGTTGCGGCGGGAACGAGACCACCTGCTCGCGCAGGTCGATACGCGCCCTGATCCGGTCGATGAAGGGGACCAGCCAGACCAGGCCTGCGCCGCTGGCCTTGTTGAACCGGCCGAGGCGCTCGATGACCGCGGCCTGCGCCTGCGGAATCACCTTGACCGACCGGATGAGCGTCACCACGACCAGCACGGCGACGACGATGGCAACGATCAGAACTGGATCCATGTGTTTATGGCCCCCACATAACGACCGCGGTTGCACCGCGGACCTCGACGATGGTGACAGTGGTACCGGGCGGCAGAGCGCGATGACCCTCGAGGTTCACGGCCGACCACACCTCGCCACCGATCTTGACCTGGCCGCCGTCGGCATCGACCGTCGACACGACGGTGCCCTTCGAGCCGACGATGGCCTCGATCCCCGAACGAATCTTCGAGGGCTGGTAGTACTTACGCAGCAGTACCGGCCGCAATCCGATAACGAGCGCGACCGATGACAGGGCGAACACCAACAGCTGCGCCCACAACAGGTCCGGGAAGAAGACGGCGAAGCCCGCCGTGACCAGCGCGCCGCCACCCAGCATCAGCAGCACGAACTCCGCGCCGAGCACCTCGGCGATGGAGAGCAGTACCGCTCCGCTGAACCAAATCCATCCGGACATATCTTCATCATGCCAGTGCCGCCCACCCGCGAGTGGGATGACGGCGGCTGGTGCGGGGCGGGCCGGCGCGACGCCGCCACTTGACTACCGCCCGAATGACGCAATTCGCCCGGTCTCATTGTTGTTCGCTCAAACTGTCGCTTTCTTCCCTATGGTCTGCGGCGATCTTGATGACATGCGAAGGTGTGCGTGCAATTTGCGCCACGGACTCGGGTTGCCCAGCAGCGAAGGATGTTTCGGTGCCCGGATCGGCGGGAAATATGCGGCTGAATTAGCGGCGCGAATAGGGCACAAAGCATGAACCGGCATTATTCACTGCGGTGAGCCGATCGGGCATACCCGCGAGATCACCGGCACCTCGAGCGGGAAGTGAACCCATGACGACAGACACCGATCTGATCCGTACCGATCCCGACCAACCACCGGTGGCGGTGCGCAGGCGAATGCCGATGAGCCCGACCGCACGGGTGGCCTATTTGGTGATCGCGCTGCTCGGCGGGTTCGCCTGGGTGATGATCGCCATCGTCCGTGGCGAGCAGGTGAACTCGGTCTGGTTCGTCTTCGCCGCCGTCTGCACGTACGTCATCGCGTTCCGGTTCTATGCCCGCCTCATCGAGTACAAGGTGGTCAAACCCAAGGACGAGCGTGCGACGCCGGCCGAGAGGTATTCGAACGGCAAGGATTTCGATCCCACCGACCGCCGGGTGCTGTTCGGCCACCACTTCGCCGCGATCGCGGGAGCGGGACCGCTGGTCGGGCCGGTGCTGGCGGCCCAGATGGGGTATCTGCCGGGCACGCTGTGGATCATCATCGGGGTCGTGCTGGCCGGCGGCGTTCAGGACTACCTGGTGCTGTGGCTGTCCACCCGTCGCCGCGGCCGGAGCCTCGGCCAGATGGCCCGGGACGAACTCGGCCGGGTCGGCGGCATCGCTGCCATGGTCGGCGTGTTCGTCATCATGATCATTCTCATCGCCGTGTTGGCCCTCGTGGTGGTCAACGCGCTCGCCGAGAGCCCATGGGGTGTCTTCTCGCTGTTGATGACCATCCCGATCGCCCTGTTCATGGGTGTTTATCTGCGCTACCTGCGGCCTGGCAGGGTGTCCGAGGTGTCGCTGATCGGCGTGGCACTGCTGTTGCTGGCCATCATCTCCGGCGGCTGGGTGGCGGAAACCGACTGGGGCCAGAGCTGGTTCACCCTTGGAAAGGTCACCATCGCCTGGGGCATCGTGGTCTACGGCTTCGCAGCCTCCGTGCTGCCGGTCTGGTTGTTGCTGGCCCCGCGGGATTACCTGTCCACCTTCATGAAGGTCGGCACGATCGTGCTGCTGGCCGTCGGCATCCTGATCGCGCGCCCCGTCGTGCAGATGCCGGCGGTGACCTCGTTCGCCAGCGAAGGCAACGGGCCCGCGTTCGCCGGATCGTTGTTCCCGTTCCTGTTCATCACGATCGCCTGCGGCGCCCTGTCCGGGTTCCATGCGCTGATCTGCTCGGGAACGACGCCCAAGATGATCGAGAAGGAGAGCCAGACTCGCATCATCGGTTACGGCGGCATGCTCACCGAGTCGTTCGTCGCGATCATGGCCCTGGTCACCGCGGTCATCGTTGACCAGCACTTGTACTTCGCGCTCAACGCACCCACCGGGCTGACCGGCGGCACCCCCGAAACCGCCGCCGCGTACGTCAACGGGCTCGGGCTGTCCAGCCCCGCGGTCACCCCGGAGTACTTCACCCAGGCGGCCTCGGATGTCGGCGAGGCGTCGATCATCTCCCGCACCGGCGGTGCCCCCACCCTGGCCTTCGGCATGTCCGAGGTACTCAGCGAGGTCGTCGGCGGAGCCGGCCTGAAGGCGTTCTGGTACCACTTCGCGATCATGTTCGAGGCGCTGTTCATCTTGACCACGGTGGACGCCGGCACCCGGGTCGCCCGCTTCATGCTCTCGGATTCGATCGGCAACATCCCCGGCGCGCGCAAGTTCCGCGACCCGTCCTGGCGGATCGGTGCCTGGACCTGCTCGCTGTTGGTGGTGGTGGCCTGGGGTGCGATCCTGCTGATGGGCGTGACCGATCCGCTGGGCGGGATCAACACGCTCTTCCCGTTGTTCGGCATCGCGAACCAGCTGCTCGCGGCGATCGCCTTGACCGTGGTGTTCACCGTCCTGATCAAGAAGCGGATGTACAAGTGGGCCTGGATCCCCGGCGTGCCGCTCGTCTGGGATCTTGTGGTGACGCTCACGGCGTCGTACCAGAAGATCTTCTCCTCGGTCCCGGCCATCGGATACTTCGCCCAGCACAACGCGTTTGTGCAGGCGCAGGCCGAGGGCAAGCAGTCCTTCGGCACCGCCACCAGCCCCGCCGCGATCGATGCGGTCATCCGCAACACGATGATCCAGGGGACGCTGTCCATCCTGTTCGCAGGTTTGGTGATCATCGTGGTCATCGCCGCCATCTTCGTGTGTATCAAGTCGATCCGGGCGGGTGGGCTGCCGACCACCGAGGAACCCGACGAGCCGTCACACCTGTTCGCGCCCAGTGGCTTTGTCATGACCGCGGCCGAGAAGGAAGTGGCCGCAGAGTGGGCCGCGACCGGCCGCACCCCGGCGCGCTCCCATGCGGGTCATGGCTGAACCGGTTCAGCACCCCGAGCCGGGGCCTGTGCCAGCAGGCCCCGACACGTGGCGGGGTGCGGTCCGTACGGCAACGGGCGGTGTGCGCTGGTGGTTCTCCTCGGTGATGGGAGACAACGCCTATCGCCGTTATGTCCACCATCTCGCGGTGCACCATCCGGGCAAGGTGGTGCCCAGCGAGAAGCAGTATTGGCGCGACCGGTACGCCGAGATGGACCGCAATCCCGGCGCCCGGTGCTGCTGACTCTGCACATCAGGTCCGGCAGAGCGGTCGAACCGCGATCGCGCGGGCGACGTTACTCGGCGGCCACGAAGTCGATGAGCTGCTCGACGGCGGTGATCAGGGGCGTATCCAGATCCCGGTAGCTGCGGACGGCGCCGTTGACCCGCCCCCACATCAGGCGGGTGTCGGACATGCCCAGGGCGGCGCACACGCCGGACTTCCAGTCCACTCCCCTGGGCACCTCTGGCCACGCGGAGATGCCCACCGCCGCCGGCCGGACCGCCTGCCAGATGTCGACGTAGGGATGACCGGTGATCAGCACCGCGTCCCCGTGTTCGGCGAGAACGCCTGCTGCGATTCGGCTTTCCTTCGAATGGGGCACCAGGTGATCGACCAGCACGCCAAGCCTGCGGCCCGTTCCAGGCTGGAAGGCGGCCACGGCCGCCGGCAGGTTGTCCAACCCGTCGATCGGTTCCACCACGATGCCCTCCACCCGCAAATCGTGACCCCAGACCCGCTCCACCAGGGCGGCGTCGTGGATGCCCTCGACCCAGATCCGCGCTGCCCGGGCGACTCTCGCCCGCGCACCGGTCACCATCCGGGATCCCGAAGCGGAGCGAGCCGGCCCGGTCACCGCCACCGGCCGCACCAGCGTCACCTGCTTCCCGTCGACCAGGAACGCCCCGCGCTCCAACGGAAAGAGCCTGCGCCGGCCGCCCCGGTCCTCGAGTGTCACCGCGGTCGAGGTGCACGCGACCACGGCACCGCAGAAGCCGGACAGCGGATCCTCGGCCACCACTCCCGGCGCTGCGGCGATCTCCGGGATCTGCTTGACCGGACGGCCTGTGGCCAGCACGTCAGATCCGTAATGGTCGGTGTACCGGGTCGGTTGCGGTCCGGAAGTGGGCACGCCGCAGCACGTTACGCGGCGGATGCCGACGTCCGTCGGAACCACGCCCATGCCGGCGCCCCGAGACGGACCGGTGCCGGCGGCCGGTCGTTCACGATCGGCGAACAGCAGTGTGGAAGACACCGCCACCGACGGTGGCGTGACGTACGGTGGCGCACATGTCTTCACCCGGCACCCTGCGCGCCGCCACCACGCTCGCCCTGTGGGCTGCGGCGTGGCAGGGCGGTGCCAGTGCCGACGACGTACTGACGGCCGTCGACGACTCCGGTCACCGCGCCGGGGTGCGTGCGGCCACTGCGGAGATCAGCGCCGCGACCGGGTTGCCGGGTCCGGGTTTTCCGAGTGCGGGCTCGGCGAGCCTGCTCCCGCTGTTGCGGGCCGGTGGGCAGCCGCAACTGCTGCTGCCCTACCCGGGCGACATGCGCGGGCTGCCGCTCGGCGGGGAGCTCACCGTGGCCGGCCTGGATGCCGGCGCGGTGGTCGTGATGACCGGCAACGATCTCGCCCTGGTGCCGACCGACGGTCAGTGGCGGGTGTTCGGCTGTTTCACCCGGCACCCCGCGCCGGGGCTGGGACAGGCGCACGAGATGCTCGACGCCGCGGTGCAACGCGCCACCCGTTCGCTCACCGCGCTTGACGTGGCCCGCGGGTCGGACACGGCGCGGGAGCAGGTGCGGCTCGTCATGCTCGAGGAGGCGGTGAACTGCCCGCCGGGCACTCCCCCGGCCGCGTCGGCCCTGCTGGCGACGTCGATCTCGCTGCATGCCCTGCTGGCGGTGGCCAGCAGCCAGGACACCGCGGCGGTCACCAGTTACGAGATGGCTGCCGTCGACGACGTGCTGCGACCGCTGGCGATCGCGATCAGGGAAAGCCGGCGCGCGGCCGTCGGCGCCGCGGTGGCGGCGCTCAGCCAGCCGAGGGCGACCTCCGTGCACGCGGTCCGGTCCCGTTCCAGCGGTCGTTCCCGCCGCTCGAACTGAACGCGGCTGCACTCTGAACGCGGCTGCCCTGAACGCACTGCCCTGAACGCACTGCCCTGAACGGCAGCGGCATGTGAATGCGCGAGCCCTGAACGCGACGGCCCTCAAGGCGACGGCTTTGAAGGCGCCGCATTTGACCGCGCACGCAGGTCGCGCCAGCCGTCAGCCGTGCGCGTTCTGGATCTCCGCGGTGCCGAAGCCGAGGGCGTGGAATCCACCGTCGACCATTACCATCGATCCGCTGGTGGCCGGGAACAGGTCGGACAGCAGGGCGACCGCTGCCCTGGCCACCGGCGTCGGGTCCGAGGTGTCCCAGCCGAGCGGTGCCCGACCCGACCAGCCGTTCTCCAGGTCCGTGAAGCCGGGGATCGACTTGGCCGCCATCGTCTTGATCGGACCGGCGCACACCAGATTCACCCTGATCCCGCGCGGACCGAGATCTCTTGCCAGATAACGCGTCACGGACTCCAGCGCGGCCTTTGCCACGCCCATCCAGTCGTACGCGGGCCACGCCTGCCTGGCGTCGAAGTCCAGCCCGACGATGCTGCCGCCGGACGTCATCAACGGCAACGCCGCCACCGACAGCGACTTGAGCGAATAGGCAGAGGTGTGCACGGTGGTGGCGACGTCCTCCCACGGGCAGTCCAGGAAGTCGCCGCCGAGCGCGGTGGCCGGGGCGAAGCCGATGGAGTGCAGCACACCGTCGAGCCGCGGGGCGAACTCACCCACCCGGTCCGCGAGGGTGTCCAGCTGTGCCTTGTCGGTGACGTCGAGCTCCACCACGGGCGCCGGCTCGGGCAGCCGCTTGGCGATCCGCTCCACCAGCGACAACCGGCCGTAACCGGTCAGCACGACGTTGGCGCCCTGCTGCTGCGCGAGCCGAGCGGTGTGGAACGCCATCGATGCCTCGGTGATGACGCCGGTGATGAGCAGGTTCTTGCCGGCGAGCAGTCCGGTGCCGAGCTGGTCGGTCATGTGTGGGTCCTTCTCTGACAGGGTGTCGTGTGGGGGGATGGGCGGTGCGCTGCTGGTGATGGCCTGCTGTCAGTGCCCCATCCCCAGGCCGCCGTCGACGGGGATCACCGCGCCGGTGATGTAGGCGGCATCGTCGGAGGCGAGAAACGCGACAGCGGCGGCGATCTCGTCCGGCTCGGCATACCGCCGCAGCGGCACCTGGGCGATGATCTCGGTCCGTCGGGCCTCGGGCAACGATCGGGTCATGTCGGTGTCGACGAAGCCGGGGGCGATGACGTTGGCGGTGATGTTGCGGGATCCGAGCTCCCGGGCGATCGACCGGGCCAGGCCCACAAGGCCGGCCTTGGAGGAGGCGTAGTTGGCCTGTCCGGCGCCGCCGGAGAGCCCGACGACGGACGAGATGAAGATCATCCGGCCCCAGCGCTTGCGGAGCATCCCGCCGGCGGCCCGTTTGGCCACCCGGTACGAACCGGTCAGGTTGGCGTCGATCACCGAGGCGAAGGCGTCCTCGCCCATCCGCAGCAGCAGCGTGTCGTCGGTGATACCCGCGTTCGCCACCAGCACCTCGACCGGTCCCTGGCTCTGCTCGACCTGGGTGAAGGCGGCGTCCACACTGGCCGCGTCCGTCACGTCGCAGATGACGCCGGCAAGGCCGTCCGGGGGTTCGCCGGACCGGTGGGTCACCGTCACCCGGTGTCCGGCGGCGGCCAGCGAGCGGGCAATGGCCAGTCCGATGCCTCGGTTCCCGCCGGTGACCAGCACCGATCGTCCTGATCCGGCCTGGGCTGGCACGGTCACCTGCACTCCTCTCGAGCGGGGCGCACCGCGATTCGATGCGCAGACGACCCTATCCGCACCGCGCACCGTCGGACGTCAGGGCTCACCGTCCGGGTTCGTCGGCGCAACGGATGGCGCGGGCGGCACGGAAGGCAGCGCGCCGCACCGACGGCACGGGGCGGACATAGGCGGGCGCAGACACGACACCAACGGGCGCGGCACCACAGGGCGCGGCACCACAGGCCGCGGCACCGCAGGGCGCGGCACCGCAGGGCGCGGCACCATCCGTTGAACCGCTCCCTCTCAAAACCCGGGCCTGGGGCGTCATCTGCGAGGAAACGGTGCACTCAATGAGATGACGCCGCCTGGAGCCCGCGCGTCGGGCGGACCGTGCCGGTTCAACTCCCCGCCCAGCAGCAACGGGCGCAAAAGTCGTCCGTTGAACCGCTCCATGGCAAAACCGGTGCCTGCGGCCGACATTTGCACGGAGACGGTGCACTCGATGACACGAAGGCGCGTCAACGCCCCCCGGACCGCGCCGATCCAGCCACCCCGGCCACAGACTCCGGCGCACCAACCCCGGCCAAAGGGTGCTGTCCACAACCCCGGCTAAGGAATGCGGCTGGTCAGCGCGAGCGCCGCGGCGGACCCGAGCAGCACCAGCGCGGTGCCGGCGATCATCCACGGCCGTGACACGTCACGCTGCTTGATCTCGTAGCCGATCTGCTCGCCCAGTTGCGCGTACACCGACTTGAGTTCCTCGGTGGTGGCGGCGGTGTGGAAATCGCCCGCCGGAGATCTGCGCGATCTGCTGCATCGCCTCGGTGTCCAGCGGGACCGGGATCGTCTCGTCATTGACGGTGATCGAACCGTTGTCGGTGCCGAAGGCGATCACCGAGACCGGCACCTTCGCATCCGCTGCCCGCTGGGCGGCGTCCTGCTCGGTGCGCCCGACGGTGCGCTTGCCATCGGTCATCAGCACGATCCGGGCCGGCGGCGCGCCGGGGTCGCTGCCGTCGGCCGGACCCGGCAGCGACTTGGAGAACAGCTCGATGGTCTGCAGGCTGGAGATGATGGCCTCGCCGGTCGCGGTGCGCTCGTCCAGCGTCAGGCCGGCGATGGCCTGCTTCGCCGCGGCCCGGTCGGTGGTCGGACTGACCAGCACGGTGGCGATTCCGGCGAACGACACGATGCCCAGGTTCACGCCCGGGGTCAGGTCGTCGACGAACTGGGTCGCGGCCTCCTGCGCCGCGGCCAGCCGGTTCGGGGCCACGTCGGTGGCCTCCATGGACAGCGAGACGTCGATGGCGAGCATGACGGTGGCCCGGTTCCGTGGCTCCTTGGTGTCCGCGGTCGGCCCGGCCAGCGCCACCGTCAGCAGCACCAGACCCGACCAGCACCAGCGCGGTCGGCAGGTGCCGCCAGCGGCCGGGCCGACGCGGGGCGACCTTCTCCAGCAGCTCCAGATTCGCGAACCGCATCGTGTGCCGCCGGGTGCGGCGCTGCGCGATCAGGTAGCCGATGCCGAGGGCCAGCACGAGCACGCCGGCAGCGAACCACCAGGGCTGCGCGAAGTTCACCAGGCCTCCCCCGCCCGGGCACCGGCCGGACCCGCCGCGGCCGTCGCCGCACCGGTCCAGCCACGCTTGCGGGACATCACGAAGCGCATGACGTCGGCGACCCAGTCCCGGTCGGTGCGCAGCACCAGGTGCGCCGGCGCCGGCCCGGCGCAGCGCCACCGCGACCTGCTCGCGATGCTCGCGGGCCGCCCGGGCGAAGGCCGTCCGCAGCTCCGGGGTGGTGGAGACCTCTTTCGTGCGGCCGCTTTCCGGATCCATCAGGGTGACCAGGCCGACGGCGGGCAGTTCCAGGTCCCGTGGGTCGAGCACCTCGACGGCGAGCAGGTCGTGCCGGCCGGACAGCGCCCGCAGCGGCCGCTCCCACGTCATCGGCCCGATGAAGTCCGACATGACCACGGCCAGCCCGCGCCGGCGCGGCGGCCGGCGCAGCTGTTCCAGCGCGCGGCGAGATCACCGCGGCTCGCCCGGACCGGAGCGTGGTGTGGATGCGGCCAGCGCACGCAGCAGGTGCTGCAGGTACGGCCGGCCGCCGCGGGCCGGAATCCGGGTGACCCCGTCGCCGGTGGCGACGACGGCGCCGATCCGGTTGCCGCCACCGCGGGTCAGGTGACCGACCGCGGCGGCCGCGGCGACCACCAGGTCGCGCTTCTCGCAGCCGGTGGTGCCGAAGTCCAGCGACGCGGAAAGGTCGGCCACCAGCCAGGTTTCGAGCTCGCGGTCGGCCACCGTCTGGCGGATGTGCGGCTCGGTGGTCCTGGCCGTCACCGACCAGTCCATCCGCCGGACGTCGTCACCGGGGTGGTACGGCCGGGCGTCCCCGGGTTCGGTGCCCGGCCCCGGCACCAGGCCGAGGTGGTTGCCCTGCAGCAGCCCGTCCAGCCGGCGCCGGACGGTCAGTTCCAGGGTCGCCAGGGCCGCGTCCAGCCGGGCCGGGTCGGCGGTGCTCGGCGGCTGCCCCGGCGGCAGTCGCGTCTCGGCCGGCCACCATCAGGCGGCGCCTGGATGGGTGTACGGGCTGACCTGCGGCAGCGGGATCGCCTGCAGCAGTCGGCCGAGGATCACCTCGACCGGGACGCCGTCGGCGAGCGCGTCGTAGGACAGCACCAGCCGGTGCCGCAGCACGTCGGCGGCAACGTCGATGACGTCCTGCGGCACGACGAAATCCCGCCCACGGACCAGGGCCAGCGCGCGGGCCGCGGCGATGATGCCGAGCGAGGCACGCGGCGATGCCCCGTAGGACAGCCACCCCGCGACCTCGGTCAGCCCGTGCTCGGCGGGGGTCCGGCTGGCGAACACCAGCCGGACGACATAGTCCACGAGGGCGTGATGCACGAAGACGTTCGACGCGACCTGCTGCAGCCGGGCCAGTTCGTCGATCGGCAGCACCTGGTTGGCGACCGGCGGCACGACGCCCATCCGGTAGACGATCTCGCGCTCCTCGTCCGGCTCGGGGTAACCGACCAGCAGCTTGAACAGGAAGCGGTCCCGCTGCGCCTCGGGCAGCGGGTACACGCCCTCGTTCTCGATCGGGATTCTGCGTCGCCATCACCAGGAACGGGTCCGGCATCGGGAAGGTCTTGCCGCCGATCGAGACGTGCCGCTCCGCCATCACCTCCAGCAGCGCCGACTGCACCTTGGCCGGCGCCCGGTTGATCTCGTCGGTCAGCACGAAGTTCGCCACCACCGGGCCCGAGCTCGATGTCGAACTGCTCGCGGCCGACCCGGTAGATGCGGGTGCCGAGCAGGTCGGAGGGCACCAGGTCGGGGGTGAACTGGATCCGGGAGAACGTGCCACCGACCACCCGCGCGAAGGTCTCGACGGCCAGCGTCTTGGCCACCCCCGGCACACCCTCGATCAGCAGGTGACCCTCGGCCAGCAACCCGACCAGCATCCGCTCGACCAGCCGGTCCTGCCCGACGATCACCCGCTTGACCTCGAAGACAGTGCGTTCCAGCAGCGCGGCGTCGGCGGCCGGGGTGTGCTGCACCGGCGGTCGGGGGCCCTGGGTCCCGACCGCGGGTCCCCCACTGCGCAGCTCTGAGCTCACCAAGTCCTCCTCGTGTCGGCCGCGGCCGCTCGTCGTACTCGTGCTGGACACCTCTGGACCGGCAACCGGGACCCTGCCGACCTGACGGTCGACGACGCGTCCGGGCGGATGCCGGCCGCCACTGCGATACACCGAAGCAGGGCAACATGAGAATCCCGCCCGAGCGCCCGGCCGGGGTCTGTCGCGTCCCCCAGTGCCATTGTTCATGGTCGGGGAATCTGCCGTGGACCCGTCGGTGCGTGCGGGGCGGGATCGCCGCTTCGGAACCACTCGTGCGGATGACCAAACTGGGCGCTCCTGGCGGTATCTCACCCCGGCGGCGAGCGCCAGCGTGCCCAGTCGTCCTCCGTGTCGACGTCGGCGGTCTCCAGCGTGGTCCCGGCGACTTCGCGGGCAGCCAGCGGTGCCAGGAGTCCACGCAGGGACCGACCCGACCAGTCCGGGCTGGCCTCGACCGCCGCGACCAAAGACGACACCCGCCAGACACCGGTCAGGTATTGCCGGCGACCGGCCTGGTCGACGAGTACTGCACCGTCCGCCGTCCGGACCGACGGCCGCACACAGTCGCGACATCGTGTCGGTGGTGACGCCCGGCAGATCCGCCGCCAGCACTGCGACCAGCGCGTCCGGCTCGCAGCGTCGGCAGCGCCGCGAGACCACTCGCGACGGCGGCTGCCGGACCCGCGCCGGGCGGGTCCTCCTGGACGGAATTGACGCCCGGCGGCAGCGCCCGAGGTGGTCCCACCACGACGACAGGTCCCGGGCCGACGGCGTCCACGCGCGATCTGCAGCAGTGTCCGCCCGCCGAGCAGCAGGCCGGGCTTGTCCCGGCCGCCCAGTCGACTGCCGCGCCCGCCGGCGAGGATGACCGATGCCGAGGGGACCACGCTTGATCCGGTCCTGCCGGGTGCTCCCGGAGCTGTGGTCCTCACAGGCTTCTGGCCGAGCCGGCCCTCATCTGCCGGCGAAGGCGTCATCGCACCGGCGTGGTGTAGATCCGGCGATCGTTCACCCGCCGGGTCGGGCCGCCCCGATGTAGCCGTTCCATCGCATCGGTGAGATCCGCACGTAGGAGCCGGAGTTCGGCGCCTCGATCATCTGGTCGTTGCCGATGCAGATCGCCACGTGGTGGATGGTGCCCGGATCGGACGTGTTGTAGGCGTAGAACACCAGGTCACCGGGCTGAGATTGTCCTGCGAGACCTGCGGTTGCCCGGAGTACTGGTAGCCCGAGTAGTGCGGCAGGTAGACGCCCACCTGCGCCCAGGCGTAGAGGGCCAGTCCGGAGCAGTCGAACCCGACCTTCATGTAATCGCCGTAGCTGTCGGCCACACCGCCGTCGCGGATGCCGAGCGTCGGACCGGACGAATCACCGCCGCCCCAGGCGTAGGTCGTCCCGAGATAGGCCATGGCGGCGTTGACGACCTGCTGGCCCGTCCGGAACCGGAGCCGGCGCTGGACGAGGCCGTAGCTCGGTGCCGGTGGCGGTTCGACCACAGCGACCGCGGCCGTGCCCTCGCAGGCGATGCCGTTGCCGTTGGGATCCAGGGCCGAGCGGTAGCCGGGCTCGCCGCGGATGATCGGAGCCGCGCCGGCGGCCCGCGCGTCATCACAGTTGGCGTAGTAGGTCTCGTTCGACGGTGCCGGGCGGCCGGCGGTGCGGGGCGGCCGGGCAGCGCCGCGGCCGCGGTGCCCTCACAGGCGATGCCGTTGTTGTTCGGGTCCAACGCCGACCGGTACCCGGACTCCCCGCGGGTGATCGGGCCGCGGCCGGCGGCCCGCGCGGCGTCACAGCTGGAGTAGTACGGCTCGTCGTTCTGCGCGGCCTGCGCCTCCTGCGCAGCCCGGGCGGCCTGATTGCTGGCTTCCCGCTCGGCCGAGGCGCGTTCGGCCGCGGCTTCGGCTTCAGCGGCCTGCGCGCGGCCGCTGCCGCCCTGGCCGCCTGGTCGGCGGCAGCCTGCTCGGCCGCGGCCTGCGCGGCAGCCGCCTGCCGGCAGCCTCCGCGGCCGCCTCCCGGGCGGCCTGCTCGGCGGCCAGCCGGGCGGCTTCCGCGGCGGCCTTGCGCGCGGCCTCTTCCTCGGCCTTCTTCTGGGCCAGCCACTGGTTGTACTGCTGCACGCTGGTTCTGCAGACCGGCGACGTGTCGCCAGCGCCGCGCCGTAGGCGGCCTGCTGCTGGTCATGCTGCGCCTGCAGGGCGGCGAGTTGGTCCTGACCGCTGCCAGTGAGTCCCGGGCCTGCTGCTGGGCGGCGTCCGCGGCCACCTTCGCGGCGTCGGCCCTGGCCTGTGCCGCGTTCGCTGCGTCCAGCGCCGCCCGGCGGCGGAGTCCAGGTTCGCCTTGTGCGTCCGGGTGCCTCCAGGTTGCCGATGACGTTCAGCTGCGACTCGGACATCTGCCCGAGCAGTTCCTGCCGCTGCAGCAGTTCGGTCGGCGCTGGCGGCACCCATGAAGGCGCTCATCGAGCCGAGCACCGATCCCTGCCGGAACGAGGCGGCGGCAAACGCGGCGGCCTTCTGCCTTGGCGTCGACGACCGCCTTACCTGCGGCATCGGCGTCGGCCTGCGCCTGTTGTCGCGGCCGATCGGCGGCCGCGGCGTCCGACTGCGCGACCTGGAGATCGACGGCCGCCTTGTTGGCCAGCTCGGCCTTGAGCTCCATGTCGTTCTTCAGGCGCTCGATGTCGCCCTCGGTCTTGCTGACCAGCCCGGCGAGCCGGCCGACCTCGGCGGCCGAGGCGGCAGCCTGCTGCTGGCTGTCCTGGATCTGCTCGTCGGACGGATTGTCCGGCGGCGGCGGTACCGCACCGGCGGGCACCGCGATCCCGACGAGCAGGGCGCCCGCCACGCAGGTCGCCATCATCCCGCCGAACCAGGCCGGTCCCGCACGCGTGTCCTCCAGCCACCGGACCGTGCCGGGTGCTGTGCTTGGCGCGGTGCGGATGTCGACGGGCACTCGTGGCTCCTCCCCCGCGGTGATCAACACGGACAGGTCGGTCAAACCGCACGAAACAACACGACGGAAGCTGTCAAGGCGACACGCCAGGAGAACCATGCCACTTTGGTCCCCCTATTGGCCAGTGGTCACGATAAACCCACCCGTCCCAATAAGGACAATACGGACATTTCAGGCAACATTTCACCCAGCCGGGCACCGACGCCCCACGCCGGGACAGGCTGACGGCCGGTGATCACCGCGGAGCGTCACCGGTGATCGCCAACGGACGGATGGCGGTCCGCCCCGACGTGGCCGCAGCGGTGACGAACCGCCGACTCGGCGTGCTGTGGTGCCTCCTGGCGGGCTCGGGGCTCGTGCTGGTGATCGGCGGCTCGTTTCTGCCGTGGGTCGATCTCGGGCAGCGTGCGCCGGTCGAGCTACGCCGTCCTCGGCGTCGCGATCGGCTGGGATTCGCCGACGACGGGCCGATCGGCGTCGCTGGTCGGCGGCTGGCCGCTGTTCGGGGTGCTGTGCATGACGCCGGTCATCGCGGCCGTGCTGCGGCTGGTGGCGGACTGGCGGCGTCCTCTGCGTGCTCGTCGCGACTCGGAGCCGCCGCGGTGTCCTTCGGATTGCTTGGTGTCGCGGTGGGCCGGGTCGGGCTGACGGTGCGACTGGATCCGATCGGTCCCGCCGTCATGGCCGCCGGGTCGCGTGTTGCTGCTCGCGGCGGTGGGGCTGCCTGGCGCTCGGGGCCGGTTCACCCGTTCGCCGCACGCAGAATCACTCGACCAAACGTGATCTTCCGTCATGATGTGCCGCGGGGGTTGAGCCATGACTGAGACGTAGATCACACATGGCTGCGGAACGTCTGACGTCCGCAACGAGCGCGTCAGCGCTCTTGCAATGCTGGCGACCACGAGCTGCGGTCGAGCGCGACCGCCGCGACAGCACGCGTCGATGCCTCGCCGATCACAGTCAACACCGTCGTCGGATACCCCGACCGGCGGGTCATCTTCCTCGAAGGGAACCACAGTCAGATGAGCGAGCAAGGGCCCTACGGTCGCCCGGCCCGGGCGGGCCGCAGCAGGCGTGGCCCGCGGGCGGCCAGCCGGGACCCGCCCGGCAACAACCGGTCCGCCGCCCGGGCGTGGCAGGGACAGCCGACCGGCCCGCAGGGCTGGCAGGCCCCGGCCGCCGGCAACCTTACCGGCGGGCCGACGGCATCCGCACCCCCCGCCCCGTGGCAGCAGCAGGGACACGGCCGCCGGCCCGCAGGGCTGGCAGCAGCCCTCGCCCACGCAGCAGTTCGGTCCGGTGCCAGCCGGTCCCGCAGGCCTGGCGGGCAGCCCGGTCCCGCAGGCCCACTCGGCCAGCCCGGTTCCGGAGGCCCTGGCGGGCCGCGGGGCCCGGCGCCCCGTGGTCGACCCCGTCCGAGCCCACGCCGACCGGCGAAGAGCCGCACGCCGGTCGTGATCACGGCCATCGCCGTCGTGGTCGCCCTGGTGGCCGCCGCGGCGGTCTACTTCTTCGCCATCCGCGACACCAACAATTCGACGGCCAGCGGTCGACACACCGCAGGAGTCGGTCACCGCGCTGTTCACCACCCTGTGCAACTCCGATCCGATCGGTCTTGCCGATCAGTTGGACCCGGCCGAGGCATCACTGTTCACCGACCTGAACAGTGACGTCATCACCGAGCTCAAGCGGCTGGAGATCCTGAGCCCGGCCGCGTCCGCGGACACGCATGACCGGCACCACCATCACCGTGTCAGAGCCTGACCGTCGATCCGGCGCACCGAGACGATCAATCGACCGACCTGCAGATCGTCAAGCTCACCGGCGGCACGGTCACCATCTCCAGCGACCCGAACGAACATCCCGCTCAGCGACAAGATCAAGGATGCCTTCGGCAGCACCATCGACCAGGCCCAACCGCAGTCGCAGACCATCAACATCGCCGACGAGGTGGCCAAGAACGACGGGCAGCCGTTCCGGATCGCGACCGTCAAGCGGGACGGCCAGTGGTACGTCAGCCTCTTCTACACGATCGCCGACAACGCTGTTCACGAAGCCGGTCTGGCCAACCCGACGGCGGCCGACCGGATCGCCCCGGTCGGATCGGAACACCGAGGCCGCGGTCGACGCGCTGATCAAGCAGGCGACGGCCGGCAACCTCGAAGGGCGTCATCGCGCGTGATGCCGCCGCGAGGAGATGGGCGGTGCTGCACGACTACGGCAAGCTGCTGATCCAGCAGGGTGACGCGGGCAGCCTGAGCTCGGACGTCACCGATCTCGGCGTCAAGGTCGACGACGTGCAGTGGACGACATCCGATGTCACCGGCGGGACGAAGGTCTCCCTCGCCTCGCTGACGCTCACCGCAGACGGCCAGACCGTCACGCTGACCCGTGACCCGGCCGCCAGCTCGGTCACGCTGACGGTCCCCGACCAGCCGGCCGTCACGCTGGACGAGTCCACGATCGACACCTACCTGGCCCAGGCGATGGGCTCCGGTGACCTGGACCCGCAACTGCTGGACATCATCAAGCGGGAGTTCAAGCAGGTCATCGGGCTGGGCGTGGTGACCGTGCAGGTCGACGGCCAGTGGTACGTGAGCCCGGTCCGGTCGTTCTCCGACATCTTCGTCTCGCTGCTCAAGGGCCTCGAGCCGGGCGACGTCGACTACCTGATCACGCTGGCGGGCAACTGACTCACCTGACCGGGCGGCCGCGCGTTTCGGTGTGCGGCCGGCCCGGGCGGCCGCCTCGTGCGGGGCCGCCGCCGCCCAACTCGGTCCAGATTCCCGCCTCCCGGCGGAGCCAAGGACCTACCCACATCGGCCCCGGACGCCTCGCGTCCGGGGCCGATGTTTGCTCTGCGCCCGCGTTTGCACCGCTAACAGGACAAGCGTACTGTTTACCTCCGAGCCGTTGCACCGCAGCCATTCCGGGGTCGAAGGACGCCTGCGCGATGTGCGCACGGAACAATGGCCCGACGTTCCCCGAGCACCGTCGCCGGAGGGACTGCCGCCACCAGGAGCAAGGAGAACTCCGTGCCTGCCGCCAGTAAGGACAGCTTCGCCGCCAAGGACACCCTCACCGTGGGTGAGAACAGCTACGAGATCTACAAGATCGCCGGGGTCAGGGGCTGGAGAATGCGCGCAAGCTGCCGTTCTCGCTCAAGGTGCTGCTGGAGAACCTGGTACGCACGGAGGACGGCGCGAACATCACCGCCGATCACATCCGGGCGTTGGCGAATTGGGATCCCACCGCCGATCCCAACGTCGAGATCCAGTTCACTCCGGCCCGGGTGATCATGCAGGACTTCACCGGTGTGCCGTGCGTCGTCGACCTCGCCACCATGCGGGAGGCGATGGCCGACCTCGGCGGCGACCCGGACAAGATCAACCCCCTCGCCCCGGCGGAGATGGTGATCGACCACTCCGTCATCGCCGACGTCTTCGGCCGCGCCGATGCTTTCGAGCGCAACGTCGAGCTGGAGTACGAGCGCAACTTCGAGCGCTACCAGTTCCTGCGCTGGGGCCAGACCGCGTTCGACGAGTTCAAGGTGGTGCCGCCGGGCACCGGCATCGTCCACCAGGTCAACATCGAGTACCTGGCCAGGGTCGTCATGCAGCGGGACGGGATCGCCTACCCCGACAGCTGCGTCGGCACCGACTCGCACACCACCATGGTCAACGGCATCGGCGTGCTCGGCTGGGGCGTCGGCGGCATCGAGGCCGAGGCCGCCATGCTCGGACAGCCGGTGTCGATGCTGATCCCCCGCGTCGTCGGCTTCAAGCTGACCGGCGAGATCCCGGCCGGCACCACGGCAACGGACGTCGTCCTCACGATCACCGAGATGCTGCGCAAGCACGGCGTTGTCGGCAAGTTCGTGGAGTTCTACGGCGCCGGAGTCGGCGCGGTCCCACTGGCCAACCGGGCGACGATCGGGAACATGAGCCCCGAGTTCGGTTCCACCGCAGCGATCTTCCCGATCGACGACGAGACGGTGAAGTACCTGCGGCTGACCGGCCGTCCCGCCGAGCAGGTGGCCCTGGTCGAGGCTTACGCGAAGGCCCAGGGCCTGTGGCACGACCCGGACCACGAACCGGTCTACTCCGAATACCTCGAGCTGGATCTGTCGACGGTGGTCCCGTCCATCGCCGGCCCGAAGCGCCCCAGGACCGCATCGAGGTGACGGACGCGAAGGCGTCGTTCCGCAAGGCCGTGCACGACTACGTGGTCAACGGCGATGCCGCACCGGAGACCAAGCTCGACGAGGCGGTTGAGGAATCCTTCCCGGCCAGTGATGTGCCGTCCACGACGGCCAGTTACGCGGACGAGGACGCCAACGCCGATGTCGTCGCCGCACTCCACTCGGCGGCCGACGGCGCCACCGGGCGGCCGTCCAAGCCGACCAAGGTCTCCACCGCGGAATACGGCGACTTCGAACTGGACCACGGCGCCGTCGTGATCGCCGCGATCACCTCCTGCACCAACACGTCCAACCCGTCGGTCATGCTGGGCGCCGCCCTGCTCGCCCGGAACGCGGTCAACCGCGGTCTCACGGTCAAGCCGTGGGTGAAGACCACGATGGCACCCGGCTCGCAGGTCGTCACCGACTACTACGAGAAGGCAGGCCTCTGGCCGTATCTCGAGAAGCTCGGGTACAACCTGGTCGGCTACGGCTGCACCACCTGCATCGGCAACTCCGGCCCGCTGCCCGACGAGATCTCCGCCGCCGTCAACGAGGCCGACCTGACCGTCGTGTCGGTGCTGTCCGGCAACCGCAACTTCGAGGGCCGGATCAACCCGGACGTCAAGATGAACTACCTGGCCTCTCCCCCGTTGGTCATCGCCTATGCCCTGGCCGGCACCATGGACTTCGACTTCGAGACCCAGCCCCTGGGTACCGACGCCGACGGCACCGAGGTGTACCTCGCCGATATCTGGCCGAAGGCCTCGGAGATCTCGGAGGTGATGGCCTCGTCCATCAACAAGGAGATGTTCGCCTCCAGCTACGCCGACGTGTTCGACGGCGGCGAGCGGTGGAAGTCGCTGCCGACGCCGCAGGGCAAGACCTTCGAGTGGGACCCGAACTCCACCTACGTCCGCAAGCCCCCGTATTTCGACGGCATGCCCGCGCAGCCGGAACCGGTCACCGACATCACCGGCGCCCGGGTGCTGGCCAAGCTGGGCGATTCGGTGACCACCGACCACATCTCGCCGGCCGGCGCCATCAAGGCCGGTACTCCTGCCGCCCAGTACCTCGCCGAGCATGGCATCGAGCGCAAGGATTTCAACTCCTACGGCTCCCGTCGCGGGAACCACGAGGTGATGATCCGCGGCACCTTCGCCAACATCCGGCTACGGAACCAGTTGCTCGATGACGTCCAGGGCGGCTACACCCGCGACTTCACCCAGCCGGACGCCCCGCAGGCGTTCATCTACGACGCGGCACAGAACTATGCGGCGCAGGGAGTTCCGCTGGTCGTGTTGGGCGGTAAGGAGTACGGCTCCGGATCATCCCGCGACTGGGCGGCAAAGGGCACCGCGCTGCTGGGCGTGCGGGCGGTGATCACCGAGTCGTTCGAACGGATCCACCGCTCGAACCTCATCGGCATGGGCGTGATCCCGCTGCAGTTCCCGGAGGGCGAGACGATCAAGACGTTGCGGCTCGACGGCGACGAGACGGTCGAGATCTCCGGCATCACCGAGCTGAACGAGGGCCGCACCCCGAGGACCGTGAAGGTGAAGGCCACCAAGCCCTCCGGGGACGTCGTCGAGTTCGATGCCGTGGTCCGGATCGACACCCCCGGCGAGGCGGACTACTACCGCAACGGCGGCATCATGCAGTACGTGCTGCGCAGCCTGCTCGGTTCCCGCGCCTGAGCGTGCTCGGGCCCACCGGCCGGGGACCAACGGCGCTGCGGTTTCGTCTGGAGGAGGTGATCAGCGCTGATGCCCAAGGTCAGCGCTGATCATCTCCAGGCACGCCGGCGGCAGATCCTGGACGGCGCGCGCGCCTGCTTCGCCCGGCACGGGTACGAGGGCGCAACCGTCCGGATCCTGGAGGAGGAGATCGGGCTCAGCCGCGGCGCGATCTTCCATCACTTCCCCGACAAGGACGCGCTGTTCCTCGCCCTCGCCGTCGAGGACGCCGACGCGATGCTGGTCACCGTCGCGCAGGACGGCCTGGTGCAAGTGATGCGCGAGATGGTCGCCGCGCCGGACGCAGGCCGGCTCGGCACCCAACTGGAGCTGGCCCGCAGGCTCCGCACCGACCCGTCATTCCGCCGGGTGTGGGCGCCGCGGATCCGCGCCCTGGAGGACGCGGTGCGCGCCCGGCTGCGCCGCCAACAGGATGCCGGCATGCTCCGCACGGGCGTCGACATCGACGAGATCGCAGGGTATCTCGAGCTGGTGATGGAGGGACTGGTGGCGCACCTCGCCGCCCGGTTACCCGCCGATCGGCTCGACGGTGTGCTGGATCTGGTCGAGGCCTCCGTCCGCCGCAGCTGACGTCCGCCGCAGCTGACTCGCACGTGGCGGCCCGTGCGCCGCGGTGCCGGATGCGCACGTCGGGTCGCCAACCGTGAAGGGCCGTGGCGGTGCACGGAAGGTCACGTTCCTCGGGGACGGGTGAACTCAGCCCGCCAGCGGGCGGCACTGGCGCCATCGAGCAACCGCTCGATCCGGACCGTCGACAGGCCCTCGTCGGCGAAGCTCTCCAGTTCCGTGCGCGTCAACGGCCACGGTGGACCCTCGGGGTCCCTCTCGCTCTCGTCGCGCACGGCCTGGATCACCACGGCAGTACCGCCCGGCGCCACCAATCCCGCAACCGCCGCAATCGCCCGTTGACGCAGGGACAGCGGCAGCGCCTGCACCGTGTAGATCTCGACGACCAGATCGAACGCCTCCGACCACTGCACCGGCAGGTCGAACAGGTCCTGGACGGAGTAGGCCACCGACGACGCGCGGTGTCGGGACCGGGCAATCGAGATCGCCGTCGGTGAGACGTCGAACGCTGTGGTCCGAAAACCGAGACGGGACAGATACTCCGCGTCGGCTCCGAGGCCGCACCCGACCACCACCGCTCGTCGGGCGGCGGCGTCTGTTGGCGTACTTGTCTTCGACCCGCCGGCCCGGCGCTCGAACCACTCGACCAATTGCGGCTGGGGCGCATCCCGGTCCCACGGCATCGAGACGGCGCCGCGCGCGGCGGCGCCGTACAACTTGTCGAACCAGCCGGTGGCATCGTCGGCGGCGATGGCTCGCTCGGCCAGCACATCGGCCCTGATCTGCCAGTTCGGCGACGTCAGTCGCAAAACGGCCGGCACAACGACGTCCCAAACCCTCTGCGCGATAATGCTTTCGGACGTTGGAACAACGAGATGCAGTGCGGCGCTGACCCCGGCCGCGAGTTCGACGCCAAATCCATCTCGGGCACTTCGATCATCGTCCGCGCTGATGATCAAGGTGGGGACGGCGATCTCACCGAGCCTGTCGCGCCACCGGCCACCGCCGCCGAACCTCGCCTGGTTCATCCGACGGGTCGGTAGGTCTGCGGCCCCGGAATCCGCGCCGCCGTCGATCAGGGTCAGGGTGAGGACTCGGTCTGGGTGCAGCAGCGTCAACCAGATGGCCGTGACACCGCCCGCGGCAGCGCCGACAACGTGCGCGGCGCCGCAGCCCAGCGTGTCGAGAACCGAGACGGCATCACGGATCCGATCGACATCGGCGCCTCCGGGATCGCCCATCGGGATGCTGGTGGGGCCGCCTGTGTCAGGGCCGCCATACCGGATGACGAACCTGCCTCCCGCGGCCAATCGGGTGCAGAGCTGCTCGTCCCATCCGTCGATGGACGGGTCCAACCCGGGGAGCAACAGGATCGCCGGAGCCGCACGCTCCCCGAAGGTCTGGATTCTCAGTTCTGCTCCGGTCACGCTGACCGCCCGCTGCTGGCCCATGACGCCCACTGTGCCCCGGCGGGTGAGTGCCGCAAACCCGGACCCGCGGCGGTAGTGGTCATCTTGGCGTGCGCCCGGCACGCGCGCGCGGAGGTGGGCCGGTGGCCGAGCGACTGGGGTGTCCCCACGAACAAGAGGACATGGAGGGAGACCCGGTGTTCCCGGCCAGTCAGGACCTGGATTGCGAACGTTGAACTCACAACCGCGAGTCAGGCGCGCGAGCCTGGCGCCTGAGTCAGGCGCGCGCGTCGGGCGCCTGTCGACGCGCCTGCTTGGTCGCCTCGACCATCCGCGAGGCGCCGGTCATCGCGGCCCGCCGCCACGGCGGCATGCCCTCGATCTCGATCTCCAGCGAGAAGCTCAACACTGTCCTGATGATGACGATCAAACCCAGCACTGCAACGTTCTCCACGGTCGGCTCGACAGCAACGGTCTGCACCAGATCGGCCGCGACGAGCACCTCGATGCCCAGCAGCAGCACTGCGCCGATCGACCGGCGCAGCATCTGATAGGCGCTGTTGCCGTCCCGGGTTCGGCGCCAGACCGAGGCGCCCAGGATTCCTGCCCAGATGATGCCCAACACCAGGACGACAGCGCTGATCAGCTCGAACCCGCGGGCAATGTGTTCCATGGCTTCGGTGAACTGCATCGGGGCCTCTTCGGGTGCGGTGTTGCTCAGCGTGCGGCGGGCGTCGCGGGGAGCGTAAGTCTGATCCATCCGTAGCGTCCTCCTCCGAGCGGGATGACCCCTACCCGAGGGCGCACGGGACCCAACCGCGGGTCCGGCCACCGCACGGGCCATCGCATCGCGCCGGGCAGATCGTCGGGCACAGCGTCCGGCGGCGGCTCTGACTGCCGCTGTTGCTGTGGCTCAGGCCTGGGCGTGGGTGGAGCCGCCGCGTACGTCGGGACCTTGGACCCTGGGGCCGCCTGGTGAGCTCTCCTTACCATCATCGGGTCCTGCCAGCGTCGCCAGGACTTCATCTCGACGGCGTGACCGATCCAGCTGCCGTCCGTCTCATCTCCGTCCGTCCGCGGCAAAAAGTGGAGTGCTCGAATGGTGCCGACCCCGTGTACTTCGCCCCGCGCGTCAGTGGCACATCGGTGGAGGTCATGACCGCGACGGTCAGGTCGCTGATGGGATCGGCCACCCCATCCATGCATGCAACGGATTCTCTGCTGAGCGCCGCGCGCAAACTCCGAGCACACGGCACGGACGCGGTGCTCGTTCACGGTGACGACAGCGCCTTCGTGGGCATGATCACCCGTACAGACATCATCGATCGGTGCGTTGCCGCCGGCGGCGATCCCGCGAACATGACCGCGGGTTCGCTCATCACGGCACCGTGTGCGGTCGCCCGCCCCGACGATCACGCGGGCTCGCCGGTGATCGAAGCGATCCTGCGGCAGCGCGTCTCCTTCCTTCCCGTCGTGGACGACGGTCGACTGGTAGGGATCATCACCCTCGACGCCATTGCAGCCCATCTGGTGGACAGCGCCGATGGCTCGGAGATCGATCTCGATACGGGCGCAGCTCAGGGCGGCGGTCGAGGGGGCTTCAGTACGGCATCGGGAAACGCTTCCGACGCTCACCAGCCGACCCAGGCTGTCCAGCAATTCGGGACGCAGAGCCGGCCCGACGGTGCCCACCTGCGGGCGCCGGGTGGTTCCACTCGCGAGCAGCTGCGTCGCCGAGCGTAAGCGGGACGCACGGGCGCCTCGGACTGCGACACCGCTCCTCGACGTGGCTGCAAACTGTTGCGTGTTGGTCGCGTCGGGTTCACGTGCCGTTCCGCTCAACCGCCCAGGCTGGGGCGGTGGGTTCATCCTTGGTGCGACCGATCGATCACCATTTCGCTGACTCCGTCGCGGCCGACCGGCTGTGGGAGGCCTTGTCCAGTGCGCGCGCCGAACAAAGCCACGAGCACATCGCGGACCTGGAAGACGCTGTTTTCGAGTCCTACCTGCCCATGGCAAGAGCACTGGCCGATCGCGTCGGCTACGACACGGCCGCCGAAGAGCTGGCGGCTCAGCGAGCCGCCGAACTCGGTTTGGCCATGGCCGTCATCGACTGGCGGCATCCGACGACAGGCGGCTTCCGCAGATTTGCCCGGGCATCCATCCTCCGGCACCTGCTCAACCGCTGACAACCCGGCAAAAACCTGCGCTCGGAAATGGCGCCGCAGCGACGCAAGGCCGCAGCGCTCCGGCACAGGGTCCACATTCCATCCGCGACAACAACACCGGAGATCGCTCCAGTTCCCCCTCAGTCGGCCCTGTCGTCATCGAGTGCGGCTGTCCATTCAGGGACATTCTTGTTCGCCCAGCGTTTCTTGCTGACTTCCTTCAAGTAATAGTTGCGACCACCTTTCTTGGTGAGGTCGCGCTTTTTGAACCGGTACATGCCTTCACCCCTGATAGCCGCATCGTCCACCGTTGTTGTCTTGCCGCGCTGTTTCCCGTCGAGAAACCGGATGAGTGCCATGGCGAGGCAAGATACCCGACCCAGGTGAACGCGTTCCTTGGCCGCGTGTTCACCGTCCGTTTGCCTGAGTCGTGCACTCTCAGGTTGCCGGGACGGTGGAACGCGGCTTTGCCGGCCGCAGGAGGCGTGGTGAGTTCCTTGCTCGACGACGAGCGTGACCGCTTGCGCGAGATCGAGGCGTTGACCACCGTCGAGGATCCGTGGTTCGTCGCGCGATTGGACCTCGACGCCGTGATCCGTCGACATGAACGGCTCAGACGAATGTGCTGGTTGATGTTCACCTTGGGTGTGGTGCTGTTGCTCGGCGGTGCCGCCGCCCTCCATGAACCGATCTCCATGGCAACGGTGACGGCCGTGGTCGGTGGCGGTCTGATTTTGTGGGCGGCGGTGGCCGGAAACAACCTGCCCGCCCGCCCCAAATGACATTCCCCGCTTCCCGGCGAAGGCATCAAGGCCACCCACTTCTGCCGACTGTCCATCATGATGGCCGAGACAAAGCCATGAGGTAATGGGAAGCAAGTGGCCATCTGAGGCTCGTGCGTCGCCGAACCAATCGTGGACGCCATTCACAGTCGAAGGCCCGCACACAGATACCTGACCCTTGACATACGAGCATTTTCGGCGATCAGGCCGTCCCGAGCGCTCAGCAGGTCAACCGCGCGCACATGCCCCGGCTTCTCGCCCGACCAGTCGTACCGCCACTGCGCAACCACGCAGTCGCCGCACGCCGGCATCGCTCGGTGACGAACCGCGCACCGGCCGATCCTGAGAAGAACTCCTCGAACGCGCCCCTGACCGCCGACTGCCCGCGGTAGCTCCTCCCATCCGGCGGCGCCGTCGATTCGAAGACGCAGTCGGCGGTCATCATCGACATCACGGCGCCCATCGCCGGCGTCGAAGGCCTCCCCGAATCGGTGACATCACAGCCCGGGGCATTCGCCCTGGACAACAACAAATCTCCGATCTGAGATCGGACAGCGCTTGTCGACGCCGGCTCGCACAATTGAATTCGCGAAACCTATCTACACCGTTATGGCAGGCCGCCATGAGACGGCTGCCGGCAGGCGTCAACAATGCCTCGGCGATGGCAATCCTTTGCTGACGGTCGACCATAGTGAAACGGATGTGAACGGGCCTATTCTGGACGTGCGTTGTACGCCTGGAAAGTCGTGCGTCATGGAACGGCTGGAAGCAAGGGACGGCTCGCGATGGAGACGTCAATCAGCGGTCGCCCGAAGTTCGGTGACCAACGCGGACTTCCGATCAAGGACGTCGCACAGATGCTCGGGGTACCGATGCCGACGCTCAGGTCCTGGGAGCTGCGTTATGGCATCCCGACGTTGAGCCGCGGAGCGGGTCAGCACCGCCGGTATCTGCCCGACGAGGTCAAGGCCTTGCGGTTGATGCGAGACGAGGTTGCCCGCGGACGGCAGGCCGGTCTCGCCGCGCAGGAGGTCCGCAGGCTGCTGGGTGGTCAGGGACCCGCGGACGAACTGATCCACCGGATACTCCACGCCGCGGAGCGGATGGACCCGGCCGCTCTGCGCGCCCTCCTCGATGAGTCCGCAGACACCCTCGGCCTGGCCAGCTGCATCGACGACGTTCTGCTGCCGTCGATGCGCCAGGTGGGAGTGTGGTGGGCGGTCGGTCACTGCGACGTCGCGCAGGAGCGGATGGCCACCGAGGCGGTCCGATCATGGCTCGATCGGCGTGGTGCGTTCGCGCCCGCTCCGACCCGGCCGAGGCCGATCCTGCTCGCCTGCGGACCCAGCGATCTGCACACCATCGGGCTGGAGGCAGCGGCGCTGTTGCTGCGGTACCAGGGGTGGCCGTGCCGGGTGCTCGGCGCCCGGACGCCGACCGCCACACTGGTCACCGCCGCCCGGGCCACCGACGTCGCCGGCGTGGTTGTCGTGTCGCATCTGGCGACCGGACGGCTGCGGGCGGTCGAGTCCATCCGCGGTGTCGATGATCTGGGCATCGATGTCTTCTGTGCAGGGAACGCGTTCGCCACAGCGCGCAGCCGCCGCGGGGTCCCCGGCAGGTACCTCGGTGTTCGGATCACCGATGCCTGTGAATCGCTGGCCATCGCGCTGGACAAGACGGTCCGCGACCGGCCCGTCCCGGGTGCGAACTGCGTTGTCGGGTCGGCCGCGACCGCTCAAGGAAGGGAAGGTCGGTAGGCGGCAAAACTATGCAACTGCGCTCGACTGCTGTGCAGCGCCATCCGGTAGGGCACTGTTGTCACGGGTCGGCCCGACATTTCGTATGACCGTTGCGAGTCAGTTGACGGTGAACGGAAGCCCGGCGCGCCGACCCCCGAGCCACCCGTGTCCGCGCCGTCCCCTCGCAGCGCGGGCACGGGTCACCAATCCACCGGGGGAAGCATCTCGCGGGGATCGAAGGGCCGCGGACGAGGTCTGATGCGACCGAGGTTGACCTCGCCAGTGATCGACCTCAGTCCGGGTGCGGGCCACCGCACATCGTGACCACCGTGCAACGTCGTCAAGGGCCGATCGAGGTCACCGACCTGTACGGCCGGCGCTACTCCCATCCGTGCGACGCGGTACTGCGCACCGCGGTGCCCGACAGCCGGGTCGTCACCGCGTCGACCCGAGCCGGTTGAGCCCGCTGACGTCCCCCTGCCTGATCGCTCCGGCACAGGATCCGGCCGCCGGCACGCGGACCACCCTCACCATCCATCGGCTGGCCGACGACATCGCTAACCCTTGACGTACGAGCGTTTCTCGGCGACCAAGCCGTCCCGAACGGTCAGCAGGTCAACCCCGCGGACATGCCCCGGCTTCTCGCCCGACCAGTCGTACCGCCACTGCGCAACCACGCGGTCGCCGCACGCCAGCATCGACTCGGTGACGAACCGCGCACCGGCCGATCCTGAGAAGAACTCTTCGAACGCGCCCCTGACCGCCGACTGCCCGCGATAGCTCCGCCCATCCGGCGGCGCCGTCGATTCGAAGACGCAGTCGGCGGTCATCAACGACATGACGGCGCCGAGATCGCCGGCGTCAAATTCCTCACTGAACCGGCGCGCGACGGCCACAGGGTCGACGGGCCGGGTGCGACCGAACATGGCCAGCAAACGAGCTTGCGGATCCCCGTCATGGCCGACAGCTGGCCGCGGACCGACTGCGCCCGCCTGCCGGTAGCCCTCTTCCTTGCTGAGGAACCAGCCGCCGACGGCCGCGACCAGGCCCGATTCGACCGTGTCGTCCGCCCCGATCCCGATGGCAACATCCCAACCGTGGATCACGTGATCAACCCCGACCTCGGTGAGGTATTCGGCGCCGGTGGCAGGTCCCGCCCCGAGCTGGACGGTACGGGTGGCAACTCCTTCGCCGGTCGCGGCGTCGTGTCCGGCGCGGAACGCCGCGTCCCAACCCTGCATCGGGTCCGGCCCCAGGACATCTCCGGAGAACCTGTCACCGACCTCGGCGATGGTCGAACCATGCAGCAATGCTTCGAGCCACAGGTTCTCCGCCGCAACATGATTGACCACATCACGCACCGTCCAGCCCGCACACGGAGAATCCGCGGACCAGTCCTGCGGCGTGAGTCGGTGCACCAGAGCATCGAAGTGTCCGGCCGCCCGCAGGTACAGGGCCGGACCCAGGTCCACATCAGCCCGCGCAGTGGCGGCGCTCATCGCGCGTACTCGGTGGCGCCGAACCAGTCGACCACGACGACGTCCTCGTCCCCGACGACCCAGGCGTCGTGACCCGACGGCAATGACGTCACATCACCGGGCTGCGCCTCGAATTCAGCTGCCGTCCGCCATCCGGATCCCCAGCACACCGCTGACGTGATACTGGAAGTGCGGTGCCTCGCACAGGTCGGTGCCGGCGATGGGCTTCACGTCGTCGGACCACCGCCACCCGGGCTCCAGCACCAATCGCCCGATGTCCATCCCGGCGACGTGCAGCAGTTCCATCCGGCCGTGATCGAACGCGCGGATCTCGTCCGGCTCGCCGAAACCCCGGTGCGCCAGCGCCTGCGTTGCGTGCGTGGTGATCATTTCTGTTCTCCCCTCGATGTCTCGGTCGGATTCGACCTGCTCAACACGTTAGGAATCCCACCTTGCGATTCCCTAGCGGTCGGAGATGATGAGCCGGTGGCGACCCGCCGCAGCAACGCACCGATCGTCGACCTCCGGTTGATGGGCCGATTCGTGGTTGCCTGTGACGGCGTCGAGATACCCGCCGCCGACTTCGGCGGCCGGAAGGTCCGCACGTTGCTGCGTATCCTCGCCGGCCGCCGCGGCGGTCTTGTCGCTTCCGACGAGCTGATCGACATGTTGTGGCCGCTGCGCGCACCCGCCGACCCGGCGGCCAACCTGCAGGTGCTGGTCAACCGGGCCCGGCGCGCGACCGGCACGCCGTGGCTCATCGTCACCGGCTCCGGTGGCTACGCGCTGACCGACGATCAGCGTTGCGTCGTCGATGTTGAACGGTTCATGGACGCTGCCGCCCGATGCCTCGACCGCACGGGTCCGGCAGCCCTCGCCGCCCACCGATCGGCGCTGGAGTTGTTCACTGGCGAACCCTTCGCCGAAGACCGGTACGACGGCTGGGCGCAATCTCTGCGGCACCGCATCCTGCTCTTCCGGCAGCAACTCCTGGAGCAGCGGCGCAGAATGCGCGATCGGCATGCGGTGAAACGGATGTGGCGGTGCAGTGGGCAACGGAGGCCGTCAACGACGAACCCCTGCGAGAGGCGGCGGCGCTGGCCGTGGTCCGCGCACTCGACGCCGCGGGTGACCGCGCTGCCGCGCTGCGACAGTACGAGCGTTACCGGAAGTCCCTGGCCGAGGAACTCGGGGTCGACCCGTCCGCGGACGCGATGGCGCGTTCAGGCAGCCCTGCTCGACGGCCGGCCGACGACGCCTCGCGTCAGCTCGCCGGATGCCGGCCGCTTCGTCGTGCAGGGCCTTCGGTTCGTCGGTCGCGACGACGAGTTGAGCCTGCTCGCCGCCGCGGTGACCCCGGCGGGCACGGTCGACGCGGCACCGCGTTGTGCTGCTGTCCGGGCCTTCCGGGTCCGGCAAGACCCGATTGTTGAGCGCGGTCGCCGCGCGGGTGCCCGCTGTTTCCGTCGCCGCCTTCTGGCCACACCGCACCGAGCCGTGGGCGCTTGGCGAGATCGATCGTGGCAGGCGCCCTCGAGGCTGACATCTCGGCGGCGGACAGCCTGCCGCCGGCACTGAGCGGCGCCCTGGCGGCAGTACTTCCGGACGTCGAACTGCTCCCCCGACCCGGCGCGCGGGCAATCGCGGGCAGCTCGGCAAGGAGGCCGCACCGCAGCGCGCCGGCACCGGCCCGCCGCGAGCATCGATCCGGAGAGCTTGCGTGCCCTGGTGGTCGAAGCCGCGGTGCGGCTCGTCGGAGCGGTCCAGGACACCGCACTGATCGTCGATGACGTGCAATGGGCCGATCCCAGCAGTGTGCACCTGCTCGCCGCGCTGGCCGAGCGTGCCACTGCGGCGACACTGCTCGTGGCGTACAGGTCGGATGAGTGGGACCCGGACAGCGCGGTGGCCGCCTTCGTCCGGCGCCTCGCGCCCGAGGTGACCGTCCAGCTGGGCGGACTCACCGCTCCCGCGATTGGCGAACTCGTCCCGGATACCGGCCTCGCGACCACGCTGATGGCCGTGACCGACCGCAGTCCCGATGGCCATCGCCGAAGTGCTGCAGGGCTCTCACGTGAAGGATTGGCCGCCCCGGACAGCTCCGGACGGTGGCGGCTGACGGTCGACAGCGGGATCACCCGGGCGGCAGAGCTCGGCCGGCTCGGTCAGCGCAATGCCATCGCCCGGCACGCAGCGCGATTCGCCGGAGCAACAGGACGGATCCTTGCGCTCCTGTCCCTGCTCGGTAGGCAGACGCTCGCTCGATTGCTCGCGGTCGCCGTGGGCGCAGAAGAGAAGGTCGTCACGGCGGGATTGTCCGACCTGGCCACGGCTGGTCTGGTCCGGTTCGGCGACGGCGGCTGGGGCACCGCCCACGACATGGTGGCCGAGGTGGTCGCAGCCGAGATGGCCCCGTCAGAGCGCGGACGGTTGCACGGTGAACTCGCGCGCGCTCTGGAATCGGCGGGAGCCGACCAGGCAGAAATCGCCCGGCACTGGTCACGGGCCGGCGAGACGGACCGGGCCGCGACTGCCTTTGGACTCGCCGCATCCGCTGCCCTCGAGGCGTTCGCCGACGTCGAAGCCGAGCATCTCGCCGACGCGGGGCTGGCCCTGCCGATTCGTGCTTCACAAGCCGCGGTTCTGCACGAACGCAGGGCCGGAGCGCGTCGGCGGCGGGGCGACATCGCCGGTGCCCGATCAGATCTCCAGGCGGCGCTCGGTGCCCGTCGGGCCGGTCCCGACCGTGCTGTGCTGCTCGCCGAACTGGCTGGCCTTGCCTCAGGCGCCGACGATCTCCTGCGCGCATCCGAGCTGGCGGAACTGGCCGTCATCGAGGCCGCCGGTGACGCCCCCGTGCGGGCGAAAGCCCTCGAGGTGGCATCGGTGATCGACATGAACCTCGATCTGCCGGAGAGATCGGCCGAGAGGGCCGGCGAGGCGCTCGCCATCTACCGCAGGTGCGGGGATTCACGAGGCGCGGCAAGGATTCTCGATGCCCGAGCGATGGCGACGTTCCTGGCCGGTGACGTCCGCACGGGGACGGACCTGCTGCACCGCGCGGCGAATCTGTTCGAGGACTCCGGTGACCTGATGCGGATGATCACTCCTCGATCGACGCGCGGCCATGGACTGGTCTTCCAGAACCGCGCAGCCGACGGACTTGTCGACACCACCAGGGCTCTGGAGATGTCGGATCGGCTCGGGCACCCGGAAGGCCGGGCCTACGCGCTGTGGCACCGGGCGGAGGCGCTGGCCGCCCTCGGCGAAGCGTCAGAGGCGATCGACAACGGCACGGCTGCATTGCAGATCGCCCGACAGATCGGGCACCGCGGCTGGACCGCCACCGCGTGGCGCGCCATCGGCATCGGTCGCCAGGCAGCGGGCGAGACCGACGCCGCGCTCGAGTGTTTCACCCGCTCGCTCGAGTCCTCGGATCATCTGGACCTGTTCGGTAGTTGGGCCGCGGCCCGCTCCGCAATGGTCCTCACCGCATTGGGTCGGCTGGACGAGGCTGCATCGATGGTGGACCGGGCGCTTCACCTCGGTCCCGCGCTCGGGCACTACGAGGCCAGGCTCGCGCAGACCGAGCTCGCTGTGGCCCGCGCAAGACCCGAGGCCGGACCCCTCGCGGCCGAAGCGCTGCGGCTGGCACGGGCCGGCGGCGTGCTGGTGCATGTGGAGCGGCTCCGCCGGATTCTCGTCGTCACCGGGAATCCGCCCACAGCGGCCGGGCCGCCTTGAGCGCTGTGCCGTCTCGCCGGGTAGGGACCTTCGGCCGTGGCGCCCGCGGCCGGATCTGGGGAGACTGAGAGTCGGTACCCGACTGCGGGTGTCGACGCTCGGGTGCCGCCATCGGCGTTCTCCCCGAAGAGGTGACGACATGACCATCGACTGGAAGCCCACGGAAGGCGATCAGCTGCGCGAGCAGGCAATCCGGCAGTGGAAGAAGCGCCGGGATTTCCGGGTGCACGCCACGATCTACATCATGGTCAACGCGTTCTTGGTGACCATCTGGGCCATGAGCGGAGTGGGATTCTTCTGGCCCATCCTCGTTCTCGTCGGCTGGGGCATCGGGCTGGTCGCCAACGCGTTCGACGCCCACAGCAGCGACGTCCCGAGCGAGGAAGAGATCGCCCGCCAGATGGACCGGTTGCGCCGGCGGAGCTAGGGCTCGGCGCGTAGCCGAAGGCGTCAGGGCCCTTCAGTAATCAGCACGGCCGCGCCGGTGACCCGGTCGCCGGCGAGATCAGCGAGGGCGCGATTCGCCGCCGTGAGCGGGTACGGCTGTGTCGTCACCGTCAGGCGGTGACGCCCGGCCAGCTCCAGGAAGTCGCGCCCGTCCTGCCGGGTGTTCGAGGTGACGCTGCGCAGTTCCTTCTCGTAGAACAGTTCGGTCTCGTAGTGCAGCGCCGGGATGTCGCTGAGGTGGATGCCCGCCACCGCCAGCACCCCGCCACGGTCCAGCGCCCGCATCGCGACCGGCACCAGATCCCCGACGGGCGCGAAGATGATCGCGGCGTCCAACGGCTCGGGGGCGAATCGTAGGCGCCGGCAACGGATTCGACGCCGAGATCGACGGCGAGACGGCGCGCATCGGCGGACCGGGTGAGCACGTGCACGCGCGCGGCGTACTCCGCGATCGCGACCTGAGCGGTGAGGTGGGCGCTGCCGCCGAAGCCGTAGATGCCGAGCCGGCCACCGGGCTGCAGGCCGCTACGACGCAACGCCCGGAAGCCGATGATGCCCGCGCACAGCAGCGGCGCGAGGGTGTGATCGTCATACCCGTCCGGCAGCCGGTACGCGTACCCGGCATCGACCACGACGTACTGCGCGTAGCCGCCGTCGGCGTCCCATCCGGTGTACTGCGATGCGGCGCAGAGGTTCTCGGCGCCGCGCAGGCAGAACCGGCAGCGACCGCAGGTGTGCCGCAACCAGGCAACCCCAGCGCGGTCGCCGGCGCCGAAGGCGGTCACAGCGTCACCAGCGGCGGCCACCACACCGACCACCTCGTGTCCCGGTGTCACACCGCGACGGTGCACCGGAAGGTCGCCCTCCGCGACGTGCAGGTCGGTCCGGCACACACCGCAGACGTTGACCTTGATCAAGATTTCGTGCTCACCCGGCTCGGGGACGGGCCGCTCGACCCGGACCAACCGATGCCGACCGATCGGGCCGGGTTCCGTCACGGACCAGCCCCACATCGTGCCTTCGACGCTCACCGGCCCAGTCTGGCCACTCCCCCGCCCGGATGCTCGCGCTGCCCAGAGCCGGGCGATCAGAGGCGGTCTGGGGACGAATCAGTACCGCAGATGCGGTCGGCACCGGCACGTCCACCGGCACAGCGGATTCGCCAGTGTGACGAACCGGCGACAGCCTCTGACCACCCCTGCGGACCAGAGACCGTCGCCGGTCCCGGAGAAGCCGGCTGCCTGGGCCCGGTGGTATCCCACCGGGCCGCGCGACTGCCGGCAGTGCTCGGGCGTCACCGGATCAGCGGCGGACGGCGCGTCCCTTGCCGACCCGGGTCCAGATGAGAAGCACGATCACCGCGCCGATGAAGGCTCCGATGATCCCGGCCGGCTGCAGGAAGCCGTCCTGCGCGTCCTTGTGGAACAGCAGGTAGCCCAGGAATCCGCCGACGAACGATCCGACGATTCCCAGCAGGATCGTCATGGCGATCGACATGTCCTGCCGACCGGGGACGACGAGGCGTGCGAGCGCCCCGGCGATGAGGCCGATGACGATGATGCTCACGATCAGACCAAGCATGGTGTGCCTTCCTTTCGCTGATCTCCGAGCCTCCCTGGCGCCGGAAGTCACGGGAGGTGATCCCTTGACTTCACCGACTGTGGCACCCCTAGGGCGGGTGCGGCACACCCCTAGGGAGGTTAATGTCGGCGCTATGACACAGCCGCCGGGCGATCCGGTACAGCCTCACAGCGCCGGGGCTCAGCAGAACACGACACCGCCGTCCGGCCCGATCACCGTTGCGCTCGTCGACGATTACGACGTGGTGCTGCTCGGGGTGGCCGAGATGCTTTACCCGTACCGGGACCGGGTGGTGATCGCCGAGATCGACACCAACAAACCGGTCGAGGACGCCGTCGACATCGTCCTGTACGACTCGTTCGCCCAACCGGAGTCCGATCACGAGGACATCCGCGTGCTGGTGCAGAACCCGCGTGCGAAGAAGGTGGTCGTCTACACCTGGAACTTCCACCCCGATCTGGTCACCACCGCTCGGAAGCAGGGGGTTCACGGCTACCTCTCCAAGACCCTGCCGGCGCGGGAACTGGTCGCCGCCCTCGAGGCCGTGCATGCCGGCGAAGTGGTGGTGAGCGAGCAGCCCCCGCGGGCGCGGAGCGTCAACAGCCTCAACTGGCCGGGCCGCGGGGAAGGCCTCACCGACCGCGAGGCGGAGATCCTCGCGTTGATCACCCAGGGCAAGAGCAACGCCGAGGTCGCTGCCCTGACATTCCTGAGCCCCAACACGGTCAAGTCCTACATCCGGGCCATCTACCGCAAGATCAACGTGGGTAGCCGGACGCAGGCGGTGCTCTGGGGCGTCAACAACGGGTTCACTCCCGACCACAACCGCATCGAGCACTGGCGCGGCGGCCCCTGAGCAGATGGACACCCTGCACGGCGGCGGAAAGATGTCCGCCGGCGGCTGTCTCCGGTGATTGCTCGGCCGTGGACACCGGCGCGCGTGCGGACGATGATCTGCAGATCTCTTGCCGGGGAAGGAGAACGTCAATGCGCGCGCTTCGGGTGATGGCCAATCTCCATGTACCGGACATCGAGGGCGCCAAGTCCTTCTACGCGGACTTCCTGGGTCTGAGCACCGAGGAATTCAACATGGGCTGGGTCGCCCGGTACACCGCCCCGGACGGACGGGCCCACGTACAGCTCGTCACCAGGGACGCCACGTCGCCAGCGGACTCGGTCGCCTCCGTGTTCACCGATGACGTCGAAAGTGCCTACCGGGAGGCGCAAGCGTTCGGCTACGAGATCGTCCACCCGCTGACCACCGAACCATGGGGGGTGCGCCGATTTCTGGTACGCGCCCCCGATGGGAACATCCTCAACATCGTTCACCATCCGGACTGAGCCGCCCTGACCGAGCCGCCCTGACCGAGCCGCCTCTGACTCTGAGCCGCCTTGACTGAGCCGCCCTGACTGAGCTGGCTGGTCTAGCCGCCCGACTGAGCCGGGCCTGCCAAGATGGCGCACATGGTTTCCATGGCCAAGGGCGCCAACATGCCGGTGACCGCGCCGTCGGTGCGAGCGGTGCTCAGCTGGACGTCAGAAGCCGGAGCGCCCGACGTCGACGTGTCGGCGTTGTTGCTGACCGACCAGGGGCGGGTTCGCGATGACGGGGATTTCGTGTTCTACAACCAGCCGCGCCACGCGTCGGCGGCGGTGGTGCACGAAGGAAAGTCCGCGACGGCCACCATGCTGACCGACGCCATCCGGGTCGACCTGACCCGCGTGGAGCCGGCAGTGGACTCGGTGGTCATCGCCGCGTCCGTCCAGGGTGGCACGGTTGCCGACGTGCCGGCCCTGATGCTGATCCTCACCGACGACGTTCCCGTCGAGCTCGTCCGCTTCGAGATCACCGACGCCACCACCGAAACCGCCTTCCTGCTCGGCGAGCTGTACCGGCGCGGCGGCGGCTGGAAGTTCCGGGCTGTAGGGCAGGGGTATGCGTCCGGGCTGGCCGGCATTGCCGGCGATTTCGGGATCAGCGTCGAGGATGACGCACAGGCTCCCGGAGCCGGCGCGCAACCTGCCACCGCGGTGCCGCAGCGCGCTTCCGCCAGCACCACCACCAATACCGCGACCACTGCGGCCACCGCCGCCGGCACCGCCGCCGGCGCACGGCCTGCCCAACAACAACCGGCCCTATCGTCAGCTGCCACGCCGCCGCCGACCCCGTACGCGGCTGCCCCAGCCGCCTGGCCGCCGCGCCCGCCGGAGCACCCACCGCCACCGCTGCAACCGACTCCGATGCCGCCGTGGCCGGCCGTTCCGTCACCGTTCCAGCGCCGCTGATCGACGCGCCCGCACGCTGGCGGCGACCGGCAGGTCACATCACCCGTAGGCCGGACATGCCGCCGTCAACTGCGAGCAACGTGCCGGTGGTGGACGCGGACAACGGTCCGGCGAGGTAACAGATCGCGTTCGCGACCTCGTCGGCGCTGACCAGGCGGCCCATCGGCTGCCTGGCCCGCAACGCCGCGGCGGCTGCATCAGCGTCGTCCGCCTGGGCGAGAAGCCGTCCCACCCAGGGAGTGTCGGCGGTTCCCGGAGTGACAGCGTTGACCCTGATGCCCTCCCGGACATGATCCGCGGCCATGGCAAGGGTGAGTGAGGCGACTGCCCCCTTGCTGGCCGCGTAGAGGGCCCGCTGGACGACGCCGGTGGTGGCGACCACAGAGCAGGTGTTGACGATGGACGCGTGCGCAGACCGCCGCAGCTGTGGCAGCGCCGCTCGGCTGACCCGGGCGATGCCGACGACGTTGACGTCCAGGACCCGGTGCCACTCGGCGTCGTCATTGGCCGCGATGTCCCCGACGGCGCCGATGCCGGCGTTGTTGACGACGATGTCGATGCCCCCCAGCCGCTGCGCGACCGCAGCGATGGCGCTGCGAACACCCTGGTCGTCGGTGACATCGCATGGGACGGCCATCGCGACCCCGTCCGGTCCCCCGTCGACGGTTCGATCCAGCACCGCCACGGTGGCGCCGTGGTGGGTCAGCATCACTGCCGTGGCTGCCCCGATGCCGCTCGCGCCACCGGTCACCACCGCGGTCAACCCGCCGAGATCGTCCATGCTGCAGTCCCTTCCGGTGCGGTCCCGCGGTCAGCGCCGCGGATCGACGTGAATCTTCGGACCTGCCCCGGCGCCCGGCGGACGCCAACCACCGAGCACGTCGCCGACCCGGTCCAGCCCCACGGTGGCCGCCACCAGGGGGCGCGGATCGACGGTTCCTGCGGCGTAGTCGGCGATGGCTCCTTCGAGACCACCTGATGCGCTGAGGATGCCGACGGCGGTGACGTCCTTGATCACCATCGTGCGGGTGTCGATGTCACTGGGCGTGCCCGACAACCCGATGTAGACGACGCGCTTGCCGGGCTCGACACGCTCCAGGGCGAACGCCGGCATCGCGGCGGAATGGGTGGCATCCAGCACGGCGTCCCATGGCAGGGTCGGAAGGTCACCGGCCGCGTGGGCGGACAGGCCCAGGCCTCGGGCGAAGTCGAGACCGGGTCCGGGTAGGCCCAGCAGGGACACCTGCGCCCCGCGGGCCGCGGCGAATCCGGCCGCCAGGAGGCCGATCGTGCCCGGACCGAGGATGAGCAACCGGTCACCGGCCGACAGCGCGGCGGCCCGCACCGCCCGCAGCGCATTGCCGCCCGGTTCGATCAATGCCCCTGCGGTGTCGTCGATCTCGTCGGGCAACGGATGCAGCGCGGTGACCGGTACCGCAAGCTGCTCGGCGAGCGCACCGGGAAAGCCGCCCCTGATGCCGATCTCGAAGCGGTCCTCGCAGACGTGCTGCCGTCCGGTCAGGCATCGCTGGCAACGCCCGCAGCCCAGCATGGTGTCACCGGTGACCCGGGTGTCCAGCCAGCTGTGGTCCACCCCGGGACCGACGGCACTGACCTTGCCGCACCATTCGTGCCCGAGCCGCAACGGGTACGACGCGTGCCCCTGGTGCAGATAGGCCATCTCACCGCTGAAGAATTCAGCGTCGGTGCCGCAGACGCCGACCCGAGAGACGTCCACCACAACATGTCCGGGACCGGCCTGCGGCGGTTCGACCTCGGTCACCACGGACTGCCCGGGCCCGGTGACGACGAAGGCCTTCATCTGGTGCGTCCCAGCGGTCCACGCCGTCCGGCTTTCACCGGGGCGGGAGAACCGTCTGCCGCTGCCGGCCCAGGCCCTGGATGGCCAGTTCCATCACATCGCCCGGCTGCAGCCACAACGGCGGCGTCATACCGAGCCCGACCCCCGGCGGCGTTCCGGTGTTGATCAGGTCGCCGGGTTCGAGGACGAGGAACTGCGACAGGTAGTGGACGATCGCAGCGGGCGGGAAGACCATCGTCGACGTCGAACCGGTCTGCCGGCGAATGCCGTTGACGTCCAACGACATCCGTAGATCCAGCACGTCGTCGATCTCGTCCCGGGTGGCGATCCACGGCCCCGCGGGGTTGAACGTCTCGGCGGACTTTCCCTTGCTCCACTGCCCTGAGCGCTCGATCTGGAAGGCTCGTTCGGAGACGTCGTTGACGAGCACATAGCCGGCGATCGCGGATTCCGCCTCGACCTCGTCGGCGGTGTAGCCGGTCCGGCGGCCCATCACGATGCCCAGCTCGACCTCCCAGTCGAGTTTGGTGGATCCACGAGGGGTGCGAACGTCGTCATCCGGTCCGACGAGGGTGTTCGGTGACTTCGTGAACAGGATCGGTTCCACCGGGACCGGCTGGCCGGTCTCGGCGGCATGGTCGCGGTAGTTCAGCCCGATGCACAGGATTTGATGGGGACGGGCGAAGGGCGCTCCGATGCGTTCGGTCGCGAAGGCGCGGACGTCGCCCGAGCTGATCCGCGCGTCGACAAGTTCCCGCAGTCGCTCGATGCCGCCACTGGCGCCGGAGAAGAAGGCCTCGTCGAAGTCGTGCACCTGATCGGAGACGTCGACGTAGCGCTCGTCGTCGACCCGCACCACCGGACGTTCGTCGCCGGCCGGTCCCAGCCGCATCAGCAGCATGGTGCCCCCGCGGCGAGCGACGGCCGATGCCGCGCCCGAAGACGGCCCCGCGCGATGAAGAGGTCTGCGCCAGAAGGCGTTTCAATGTGATTCACGAGCCACCCGATCTCCGCTGGAGCCGACCAGGAAGTCGAGATCGGCCCCGGTTTCCGCCTGCCCGACAGTGTCCACGTACAGCTTCTCCCAACCGCGCCTGGGCGCTGCAAAGGCGCTGACCGCCGCAGGCGATGGGGCCCGCAGCGACAGCTCCGCATGCGGCACATCGATGTCCAGGCGCCGGTTCTCGACGTCCAGCACGATCATGTCACCGGTGCGGACGACGCCCAACGGTCCCCCGGCGGCCGCCTCCGGCGAAACGTGCAGCACGACGGTTCCGTAGGCCGTCCCGCTCATCCGGCCGTCGCAGACGCGCACCATGTCGCGCACACCGCGGCGCAGCAGCTTGCTCGGCAGCGGCATGTTCGCGACCTCCGGCATGCCGGGATACCCGCGCGGCCCGCACCCCCGCAGCACCAGCACGGAATCGGCGTCCACCTCCAGGTCCGGGTCGTCGATCCGCGCGTGCAGATCCTCCACCGAGTCGAACACCACCGCCGGGCCGCGATGCCGGAGCAGCGCCGGCGACGCGGCCGACGGCTTGATCACCGCGCCGTTGGGCGCGAGACTGCCGCGCAGCACAGCGATCCCGGCATGAGCCTGCAGCGGCGCGGAGCGCTCCCTGATCACCTCGGCGTCCCAGATCCTGGCGTCCTGGAGATGCTCGACCAGCGGCCGGCCGGTGACCGTGACGGCAGCCGGCTCCAGCAGGTCGCGCACCTCCCGCAACACCGCGCTGACCCCGCCGGCCCGGTGCAGGTCTTCCATCAGGAACCGGCCGGCGGGTTGCAGATCCACCAGCAGCGGAACCTCCGAGCCTGTTGCATCGAAATCGTCGAGGGTCAACTGAACCCCTACCCGGCCGGCGATGGCCAGCAGGTGCACGACCGCGTTGGTCGACCCACCCACCGCAGCGAGCGCCACGATCGCGTTGAGAAATGCTGCCCGGGAGAGGATCCGGCTCGGCCGCCGGTCCTGCTCGACCAGTTCGACGGCGAGCCGCCCGGTGTGGTGTGCGCTCTCCAGCAGCCGGCTGTCCGGCGCCGGAATCCCGGCGGTACCGGGCATCGTCATGCCCAACGCCTCGGCGACGACCGCCATGGTCGAGGCGGTGCCCATGGTGTTGCAGTGCCCCCGGCTGCGGATCATGGACGACTCGGACTTCAGGAACTCATGCTCAGACAGGGTGCCTGCCCGGACCTCCTCCGACAGCCGCCAGACGTCGGTGCCGCAGCCGAGCGCCACGCCGCGGAAGGTGCCGGTGAGCATCGGCCCACCGGGGATGACGACGGCCGGCAGATCGACGGACGCCGCGGCCATCAGCAGCGCCGGGATGGTCTTGTCGCACCCGCCGAGCAGCACGACCCCGTCGATCGGGTTGGCGCGCAACATCTCCTCGATCGCCATCGCGGCCATGTTGCGCCAGAGCATCGCGGTCGGCCGCACCTGCGTCTCGCCGAGCGAGACCACCGGCAGGTTCAGCGGTATCCCACCGGCCTCGTACACACCCTGTTTGACGCTCTGCGCCACCTCGTCCAGGTGCGCGTTGCACGGCGTCAGATCCGATGCGGTGTTGGCGATCGCAATGTGCGGGCGCCCGTCGAAGGCGTGCGCGGGAAGGCCGCGGCGCATCCAGGCGCGATGGATGTAGGCGTTCCGGTCGTTCCCGGCGTACCACTGGGCGCTGCGGTAACCCGCCATCACGCCGGCACCTGTCCTCGACCCGGACGCGGCGACGGGAACCAGCCGATCAGGGCGATCCCGCCGATCGGGCGAGCAGCGCCAGCAACGGCACCTGTGCGGCCCGCTCGGCGGCCAGCTGTTCTTCGGCTCCTGCGTGCTGCGCCGAGCCGAGCAGCGCCTTGATGGAACGCACCGCGGGCGCGGGAGACTCGACCAGGGCAGCCGCGAGGTCGGCGACGGCGTCGTCCAACTCGGCGAGCGGGACGCTGACCAGCGCGAGCCCGATCCGCACCGCCTCGTCGGCGTTGACGTGCCGTCCGGTGGCGCAGATCTCCAGTGCCCGTTGGTACCCGACGAGCCGGCTGAGCCGCGCCGTACCGCCGAGGTCGGGGACCAGCCCGAGGCTGACCTCCGCCATCCGGAACTGGGCGTCGTCGGCCGCGACGATCAGATCGCAGGCAAGGGCCAACTGGAAGCCGGCACCCACCGCGTGCCCGCAGACCGCCGCGATGGAGATGAACCGCGGGTCGCCGAGCCAGGTGAACCCGCGCTGGTAGCCGGCGATGGTCTCGTCGACCACGGTCGGCGGTGCGCCGGCGAGACGGGCCAGCAGCGAACCGCTGTCGGTGGAGAACGCCGAGCGGTCCAGGCCTGCGGAGAACGATTGACCCTCACCGCAGACCAGCACCACCCTGATCGTGTCGTCGAGGCGGGAACCGATGTGCGCCAACGCCTCCCAGGTCTCGGGAAGCTGCGCGTTGCGCACCTCCGGGCGGTTGAGCGACACCGTCACGACCGGACCGTCGAAGCGCACAGCGACGTGACCGCGTCGTAGCAGATCGTCGTCGAGGCCGGCTTCAGCAGCCGGCGTCACTTCTTCTTGGTGCGGGTGGCGCCGCCCCGGCCCCGCAGCGGCACCTCGGCGTCCAGCAGCAGCCGGTGGACGAACCCGTACGACCGGCCGGTGCCCTCCGCGAGCGCACGGATGCTCTGGCCCTTCTCGTATTTCTTGCGCAGGTCGGCGGCGAGCTTGTCGCGGGCGGCGCCGGTGATCCGGGCGCCCTTCTTGATCGTGACCGACTTCGTCGTGCGTGATGCAGTTTTGGTATCTGTGGCCACGGCGCCACCCCTTAGTCGGATGCCTGGGAAACGATCGGCGGGATTCTCGGACTGCGGTCCATGATCGAACAGAACCGACGGGTCCGCCACCGGGGGCTTTCGCGGGGTGTCAGGTGGGTACCGCAGCTGGACGGGACACAGGGAGCCCGACCGGCGGGCCGGCCCGATCAGGCCAGCTCGACCAGGTCCAGGTAATCGGCGGACCAGTGATCCTCGGTGCCGTCGGGCAGCAGGATGACCCGCTCGGGTTGCAGAGCCGTCACGGCGCCCGGGTCGTGGGTGACCAGGACGACCGCACCGGCGTACCGGCGGAGGGCGTCGAGCACCTGCTCACGGCTGGCCGGGTCGAGGTTGTTGGTCGGCTCGTCCAGCAGCAGCACGTTCGCCGCCGACGACACCAGGCCGGCGAGGGCGAGCCTGGTCTTTTCCCCACCGGACAGCGTGCCCGCCTTCTGGTCGAGCTGCTCACCGGTGAACATGAACGAGCCCAACAGGTTCCGCAGCTCCTGCGCACCGGCGTCCGGCGCCGCATGCCGGGTGTTCTCCCAGACCGAGGCCTCGGGGTCGATCGTCTCGTGTTCCTGCGCGTAGTACCCGAGCCGGAGCCCGTGGCCGGCCTGCACCTCGCCGGTGTCCGGCTTCTCCTGCCCGCCGAGCAGCTTCAGCAGCGTCGTCTTGCCCGCGCCGTTCAGCCCGAGCACCACCACCCGGCTGCCGCGATCGATCGCCAGGTCGACGCCGGTGAAGATCTCCAGCGAGCCGTACGACTTGGACAGGTTCGTGGCGGTGAGCGGCGTCCGCCCGCAGGCGGCGGGCTGCGGGAACCTGATCTTGGCCACCCGGTCGGCGACCCGGACGTCGTCGAGACCGGCCATCAGCTTTTCGGCGCGCCGGACCATCTGGTGCGCTGCGGCGGCCTTGGTGGCCTTCGCGCCCAGCTTGGCGGCCTGCGTCATCAACACGGACGCCTTCTTCTCGGCGTTGGCGCGCTCCCGGCGGCGGCGCTGCTCGTCGGTCGAGCGCGCCTCGAGGTAGCGCTGCCAGGTCATGTTGTAGACGTCGAGCTCGCCGCGGACGGCGTCGAGGAACCACACCTTGTTGACCACCGCGGCCAGCAGGTCGACGTCGTGGGAGATGATCACCACGCCGCCGGAGAAGTTCTTCAGGTAGTCGCGGAGCCAGACGATGGAGTCGGCGTCGAGGTGGTTGGTCGGCTCGTCGAGCAGCAGCATCATGCCCGTCGACGAGCCGTCCTCGGCCTTCGCGCCGAACAGGATCCTGGCCAGTTCGACGCGCCGGCGCTGACCGCCGGACAGCGTGCTCATGGTCTGGGTCAGCACCCGGTCGGGCAGGCCGAGGTTGGAGCAGATCCGGGCGGCCTCGGATTCTGCGGCGTACCCGCCCAGGTTCGAGAACTGCTCCTCGATCCGGCCGTACCGCTCGGTGGCCGCCTCCAGCTCGCGCGGGTCGGTCAGCTCGGCCATCTGGATCTGGACCTTCTCCAGCTGCGCCACCAGGACGTCGAGGCCACGCGCGGACAGCACCCGGTCCTTGGCGGTGACGGTGATGTCGCCCTCGCGGGGGTCCTGCGGCAGGTAGCCGATCGGCAGGGTCCTGGTGACCGTCCCGCCGTGCGGGGTGCCCTCGCCGGCCAGCACCCGCAGGGTCGTGGTCTTGCCTGCACCGTTGCGGCCGACGAGCCCCACGCGGTCACCGTGGTGCAGGCGAAGGGACGTATCGGACAGCAGGATCCGCGTCCCGGCCCGGAGTTCCAGACCGGTAGCTGTGATCACGTGTTCTGATTCTACCCGGCGGTGACCAGCCGATATCCCGCTCGCGCTTGCCGGCGTCGATCATGCGGCTCCGCACGACTCCTGCGGCGTGTCTCGAGAAACGCCCGGCGTGTCGTGTGCGGAGCTGCATGATCATCCCGGATTCGGGGCCGGCTGAACCCCGCGCGGGCGTGATCGTCGAACATCCTGCCGCTGTCAGCGACACGATCCTTCACGATGACGCGGGTTGGACCGGTGCAGTCCGGCGACGGGCTCAGGCTCAGATCTCGCGGCGCCATCAGCCGCCCAGGCCGGCCCGCTTGAGCGCGTCGGCCATCGACCCTCCGGTTGCGGGTGGCCGGGGACCGCGCGACTCGCGGCCCTTCGAGGCCGCCGATTGACCAGGCTGGGTTCGCGGTTGCGGTCGAGCCGCGGCGCGTGCGGGCCGGCCGGGTGGCCGGGGCTCCGGGTTCGTCGTCGAGCCGCAACGTCAGCGAGATCCGCTTCCGTGCCTCGTCGACCTCCATCACCTTGACCGTCACCACCTGCCCCGACGTCACCACCTGACGCGGGTCGCTGACGAAGGTCCGGGACATCGCGGACACGTGCACCAACCCGTCCTGGTGCACGCCGACGTCGACGAAGGCGCCGAACGCCGCCACGTTGGTCACGACCCCCTGCAGCACCATCCCGATCCGCAGGTCCGCGATCTTCTCCACGCCCTCGGCGAAGGTGGCCGTGACGAATGCCGGACGCGGGTCGCGGCCCGGCTTTTCCAGCTCGGCCAGGATGTCGGTGACCGTCGGCAGCCCGAAGGTGTCGTCGACGAAGGCGTCCGGCGACAGCGCGCGCAGCGAGGCGGTGTTGCCGATCAGCTCCGTCACACTCGCCGCCGGTGGTGGCCAGGATGCGCCGCACCACCGAATACGCCTCCGGATGGACGCTGGAGGCGTCCAGCGGGTCGTCACCATCGGCGATCCGCAGGAACCCAGCACACTGCTCGTAGGCTTTCGCGCCGAGCCGCGGCACCTGCTTGAGCCCGCGACGGGAACCGAAGGGCCCGTTGGCATCCCGGTGCGCGACGATGTTCTCGGCGAGCGTCGTCGAGATCCCGGAGACGCGGGACAGCAACGGAACCGATGCCGTGTTGACCTCGACGCCGACCGCGTTCACGCAGTCCTCGACGACGGCGTCGAGCGACCTGGCCAGGACCGACTCGGAGATGTCGTGCTGGTACTGGCCGACGCCGATCGGCCTTCGGGTCGATCTTCACCAGTTCGGCCAGCGGGTCCTGCAGCCGGCGCGCGATGGACACCGCGCCGCGCAGGGAGACGTCCATGCCGGGCAGCTCACGGCTGGCGTAGGCCGAGGCCGAGTACACCGATGCGCCTGCCTCGGACACCACGATCGTCTTCAACCCGGGACACCGCGCGGTCAGCTCCTTTGCCAGCCGGTCGGTTTCCCGGGACGCGGTGCCGTTCCCGATGGCCACCAGATCGACGGCGTGCGCCTCGACCAGACCCTGCAGGGCCTGGAGCGACTGCTGCCAGCTATTGGCCGGTTGATGCGGGTAGATGGTGTCCGTGGCCACCGCCTTGCCGGTGCCGGTCGACCACGGCGACCTTGACGCCGGTCCGGAAACCCGGGTCGAGGCCGAGGGTGGTGCCGGCTGCCGGCCGGCGCGGCGAGCAGCAGGTCCTTGAGGTTGGCGGCGAACACGGCGGCGGCGTCGCGTTCGGCCGACTGCCGCAGCCGGGTCCTGACGTCCACCGCCAGCGAGGCGCAGGATCCGGGTGCGCCATGACCACCGCACCGTGTCCAGCAGCCAGCCGTCGCCCGGGCCGGCCGCGGTCGCCGACCGCGAACCGGTGCGGCGATCCGGCGCTCGAAGTCGGACAGGGTCGCTTCGGCGACGTCGTTGCGTGCGGGATCGGGTTCGACGGTCAGCGTCAGCACGCCCTGCGGCCTCGCCCCGGTACAGCGCCAGGATCCGGTGCGACGGCAGCCGTTTCAGCGGCTCGCGAACGTCGAAGTAGTCGGCGAACTTCGCGGCATCCTTCACCTCGGCGCCACCGGCGCGCAGTGACGACGTCATCGCGCCCGCGTTGCCAGAGCAGATTCCGCAGCTCGCCCAGCAGGTCGGCGTCCTCACCGAACCGTTCGGCGAGGATCGCCCGCGCACCGGTCAGCGCGGCGGCCGCATCCGGCACGCCCTTCTCCGCCGAGACGAAACCGGCTGCGGCCGACGCGCCGGTTCGCGGACGGGTCGCGCAACAGCAGGTCCGCCAACGGCTCCAGTCCGGCCTCGCGCGCGATCTGCGCCTTGGTGCGGCGTTTCACCTTGAACGGCAGGTAGATGTCCTCGAGCCGCGACTTGGTGTCGGCATCGGCGATGCGTGCCGCGAGCGCATCGGTCATCTTGCCCTGGGCGGTGATGGCCTCGGTGACCGCGCCGCGCCGGTCCTCCAGCTCTCGCAGGTAGTCCAGGCGTTCGGTCAGCGTTCGCAGCTGCGCATCGTCCAGGGAGCCGGTGGCCTCCTTGCGGTACCGGGCGATGAACGGGACCGTCGCGCCGCCGTCGAGCAGGTCGACCGCTGCCTGGACCTGCCACGGCGCCGCGGACAACTCAGCGGCGATGCGGGCGGTGATCTTTGCCGTGTTGATCTTCCCAGCGGCGATCTTCCCAACAGGGATCTTCGCAGCGGTGCTTCCCGCTGCGGTGCTTCCCGCTGCGGTGCTTCCCGTTGCGGTGCTCGTTGCCGCGGTTGCGGTCGGTCGGCTCACTGATGGGCTCCATGTCCTTGCTGATCCGGTGGCTGATCCGGTGGCTGATCCGGTGGGAGAGGTGGTGTGGTCGACGGCGATCCACTGCCGGCGGACTCTCCCCGGTACGCGCCCGACTGTCGCACGTCATCCTGCCCTGCGTCACCCGATTGCTGGTGCGCGTCCGCAGATCTCACGGTGATCTCGACTGACAACGCCCGCGCGGCAACATCGTCGAGAACGGCGCGGCGAGGTTCGCCGATGTCGGGGAACGAGCGCACCGGGAGGTCGGTCAAACGAGCCAGCCGGGGATCGCCGAGCACGTCCGTGACGGCGCGTCGGTCACCACCCACGACCAGCCCGGACAGCGTCGACACGACCGGCAGCAGCACCTTCGCGGCGGTCGCGGCCGCGCTGTCGAAGGACGCGGTGCGTTGATTGCCGCGGCGGCGGGCGAAGCGCTGCTGTGACCAGCCGCCGGCGGCCGTCCGGCCCTGCAGGTAGGCGCGATCGGTCGACGAACTGAGCACGGTGCCACCCTTCGCCACGCCGACCGAATGGGCGCCGCCGCGCACCAGCAGGACCCCCAGGGCGCCGATCCCGGTCAGATGCTCGCAACAGGGCCTCGAGGGGTTCCCGTCCGCCGAGGGCCATCGGACCGAACGGAACCGATAGCACCGCCGTTGCCCCGTCACCGGCGTCCACGGTCACCGTCTGGCCGTCCGTGCGCAGTTGCAGCAGGCCGGCGTTCCGGCCGGCGAACCGATTCACCCAGCCCACCAACCGCTCCGGCGGGATCTCCACGACGACTCCCCCGCCGGCGGCGCTGCGGCGCCGGGTCACCTCCGGGCCCGTGCGGTGCCGAAATGCGGCGGTCCGGCGCTCACAACCCGGACCCGGCGTCCCACAGTTGCCCGGTCAGACCGGACAGCGTCCTGGCCGAGGCGACCGCCCTGTCATCGGTGAGAGAGGCGACGTAGTCGATGATCCCGCGCCCCCTGCCCAGCCGGACGACGTCCTCCGAGGATGAAGCCGGCTCGCCGGTGGGGCCGATCAGCAGTTCGGGCTCGGAGCGGGCGAGCGCCCGATAGCCCGCGGTCGCCAGGTCGACCAGGTCGAGAAGCCGCCTCGGGGCACGTCCGGCGTCGACCGGGTCGGTGAGCCAGGATTCCAGGTTGGCGACCAGGGAGCTCAGCGCCTCGGCTTGTCCCCGCTGGAACATCGCCAGGTCCGGACGGTCGAGGACGAACCGTTGGTGGACGAATTTCAACACCGCCACCTCATGCCAGGCCTGCCGGCCGAGCACGACATGACCGGCCCGGATCGGCGGATCAGGAATGACGTCGACCGAGGCCTGCAGGTGCTCGATCCAGCTACCGGTGAAGGTGTTGATCGCCCTTTCCGCGGCCAGCGAGGAGTCGAACGGCACCGCCAGCAGGCCGTCCACCAGGTCGGTCGCGACACGGCCGACCGCGACTCCGAAGGCATCGTCGTCGAAGATCCAGCTGTCCCTGGCCTTGAGTCGTCGGCGCAGGTATTCCAGGGCGTACCCGGGTTGACGTTCGGACCCGGCGGCGCGCGGGATGAACCCACCGGCCTGCCCCCTGGCGAATTCCGAACGCCGCCGGATCCAGGTCCGGAACTCGGCGGCGACAGAGGCGTGCTGGAGAACACCGGCGCGGTGAAAATCGTCGAGATCGTGCAGGGAGTAGGCGATGTCGTCGGCGATGTCCATCACGCTGCACTCGACCGTCTGCCGCAGCGGGCCGATCCGCGGGTAGGCGGCCAGCACTGATCGCATCTCCGGGATGTCGGGCGCGTACGCGGAGAACTTGGCCGAGCCCCGACCTTCCCAACCCGGTCCGCCGCCCCGCGGTGGGGTCGGCATGGCAACCGGGTCGCTGGGGTGCGGGGTCGGGAAGTGCGTCCTGCCCCATGGGTATTTGAGGACACCCGCCCTCACTGCGGCAGTCAGGTTGAGCCCTTGTCCCTCGCTGCCGTGCACGTCGAGTTCGGTCAGGATGCGGAAGGTCTGCGCGTTGCCCTCGAAGCCGTCCGCGAGGCCGAAGCGGGACCGGGCGATCCGGTCCAGGATCCGTTCACCGAGATGCCCGAACGGCGGGTGACCGAGATCGTGAGCGCTGGCCGCTGCCTGCACGACGACGGGATCACAGCCGCCGAGCTCGTCGGCGAGTGCAGCGTCCGGTCCGGCCCGCAGAGCGGTCGCGATTGCCCTGGCCACCGCCGTCACCTTGATGGTGTGGGTGAGCCGGTTGTGTACCACCTGACCCGAGGCGCCCTGCGAAATGACCTGGGTGACCGCCGCGAGCCGGGAGAAGTACGGAGAGAACCTGATCCGTTCGAGGTCGACCCGGAACTCTGCCTCAGTGGCCGCCGACATCTCGGTCGTAGTGCCCGCCGCCGGCGGATCTGGGGAGCCGTACGGGACACGGTCGCCGGCGACCGCGCCGGCCACGTCCGCGGATCCGGTCTCGGTGAAACGGCGGGCCAGACGCGGATCCATGAGCGGAATCTACCGGTCGGACCCTGGCACGCAGATGACGACGTCACGCACCCTCACCGGGTGTCAGGCGGGTCGGCCGGCCATCACACCGCCCCCTGCCGCTGTCCGTGTCGACACTGGCGTGGAAGCCGCTGCCGAACATCAATCGCCGCTCGAGCACGTCCCGGCACACCGATGACAGCGTCTCGCCTGTGCTGTAGGCCCTGGCGCGCAACAACATCAGGGCATCCGCGGGTGTGACGTCGGCCTGCGCGGCGATCATTCCGGTGGCTTGATGGACGGCGGCGCGGTCAGCGAGTACGCCGGTCAGTTGGGGATGGAGATCGGACACCGGCCGCGCCAGGGCCTGCAGGTGCAGCAGCACGGCGGTCGCCGCCTGCGAGTACGCAATCGCCTCGGCCAACGCGTCGTCATCGAGCCGGCCAGGTGCGTCCCGGTACAGGGTCAGGACACCGAGCCTGATCCCGTGCATCCGCAGCGGGAACGCGAAGACGGCAGCGACTCCCGGCTCGACGGCGGCAGCGGCAAACGCCGGCCATTGCTGACCCGATCCGGCCAGGTCCTCGCACAACAGCGGCTTCTCCTGCCGAACGGCATCGAGTCCGGGACCCTCGCCGAGCTGGAACTGCAGCTCCTCCGCGTCGGCGGCGAGCCTGTCGGTCACTGCCACCGGGCGGTCAAGGCCGGCTGCTCCGTACAGCGTCATCGCAACCGCGGTGACCGGCAGATCGCGCCGGCATGCGGCGCACAGCAGCGCGGGCAGCGTGGCCGGAGCACTGAGGTCCGGCGCATCGGGGACGGCCCCGACCATCAACTCGGCCAGGATCCGGTGCGCCCGGCGGGAGGCGGTCACCGCCGGCGCCGGGGTGACATGGCCACCCCCCGGCCGGCCGCGACAACACTTCTCCCACCCACACCGGACACTGTAGGTACTGGACACCGGCAAGTGCTGCGCGGATCGGCAGCAGACACCGGCCGCCGCGGCGGGGTCAGGCCCTCAGCGGATCACTGCGGTCAGCACGGGTGTCGTTCCGCCGGCCGTGCGCACCGAGTACAGATACGGGGTATTCGGGAACAGACCGACGTCGGTGAAGGAACGCGTCGACACCGTTGCGATCTTGATCCCGGACCGCAGAACCTCGTACGGACGTCGCCGACCCGTCCCAGCCGAGCGTGATGGTCGAGCTCGTGGTCCCGCTGACCCGAAGGTTGTTCGGAGCCGCCGGATTCGACGGGGGCAGCGTTGTCGCGGACGACGACGTCTTCGGCGGGGCGGTCGTCGGCGGAGCGGTCGTCGGCACCGACGTCGGGCTTTGGCTGGTCGTCGGTGGGGTCGCACCGATCCGCACGGTGATCACCGGTGTCGTCACCCCGGCAGCGCGAACCGAGTAGAGGTACGGGGTGCCGGGCAGTAAACCGATGTCTGTGAAACGGTTTCCGGTCACCGTGGCGATCCGTTGATCCGAGCGGAGGACGTCATAGGTGGCACCGGCCGGCCCGTCCCAGGTGAGGGTGATGGTGCTCGGGGTGGTGCCACCGACCCGCAGATTGCTCGGTGCGCCAGTTCCTGGGGTGCTGGTGGACGGTTTGCTGCTGGTGGTCCCTGTCGGATTGGTCCCTGTCGGATTGGTCCCGGTCGGATTGGTCGTCAGGGTGGTGGTGGCCGTCGGCGTCACGGTGCCGGTCGTGCCCGCACCGGCCGCGTACTTGACGTCGACATAGTCCACGATCATCGGCACGCCGGGGGTGGTGTCCGCGGTGGGGCCACCGCCGAGTTTGTTCGGGAACGCGCCGCCGATCGCAACGTTGAGAATGATGAAGTAGCCGGCATGTTCGGACAGCGACGCCCAGGTCTGCGCGGGAACCTGGTTCTCGTTGACCGTGAAAGTCACCTTCCCGTCCAAGTACCATCGCAGCTGATCAGCAGCGCCGCTGCGGTCCCACTCCAGGCCATAGGTGTGGAATCCGGCTTGGCAGGTGGTCACCAGGCAGGGTGTCCCGGCGTTGTTCACGCCATTGTTGATTCCCTCGGGTTCGTTGCAGGGGCCGCCCCAGGTTCCGCAGTGCAGGACGTTGTACGTCCAGTTCAGCCCCTGGACGTTTTCCATGATGTCGAATTCACCGATGGCCGGCCACGACCAGCGATCGGCCCGGTAGGGACCACCCAGCATCCAGAAGGCCGGCCAATATCCCTTCGCGGCCGCACCCGTGACATTGGGCATCTGCAAACGGCTCTCTACCCTCATCACGCCGTTCTCGGGCGGCTTGAGATCGGCCCTGGTGGTTTCGACCCTGGCCGAGGTCCATGCACCGGCAGCATCCCGCTGCGGGGTGATGTAAAGAGAGCCGTTGCGCACCTGCACATTGCGTGGGTCGTTCGTCAGCGTCTCGATCTCGCCCGTCCCGAAGGCGGCCGGTCCGCCCGGGTATGAAGTCCCCAGTGTCAGCAGCCAATTCGCAGGATCGGGCAGTCCCGAGCCCGAGAAGTCGTCGTGGAACACGGTTGTCCAGGCTGGCGCCGCGGCGGCGGTCCTCAACGGCACGGGCGACGCGGCAACCGGCCCGGTCATTGCAAGGCCCACCCCCGCCGCGCTGACGGTCAGTCCTGCAAGTGCGGCAACGAGGGCGGGTCGAGAGCGCATCCGGGTCCTTTCGAAGGGCTGCCGCGGACACTCGGCGGCCGACGAGAGACTCGCTTGCCGTGACAGGCAGTAGTCAGACGGTAACAGCTTGCTGCGAGCAGGGCGAAGCTGTGATCGCAACTCAAGCCGTTCGGTGGCATCGCTCCCACGCCAGGCCCGCAGTCTCGGCATAGTCGGTGACGATCCGCTCCCACACGGCGAGAACGGTGCTGCCGAAAGGGGTGAGCCGCCGTTCACCGGGACCCGTGGCGAACCTGGTCGGGTGTCAGATCCGGTGCGAAATTCGGTGCTGCTGCGGGCTCATCCCACGGACCCGCTTGAAGGCCGCGCTCAGGGCATAGGGACTGCTGTAGCCGACCTGCCGCGCGACGGAGGCGAGTGTCGCGTCGGTGTCCAGTAACAGATCCGCGGCAAGATCCAGACGCCAACTGGTCAGGAACGTCATCGGCGGCTCACCGGACGCTTCCACGAAACGGCGGGCGAACATCGCGCGGGACGTTCCGGTCGCCGCCGCAAGTGTGGCCACGGTCCAGGGCCGGGACGGCGCATTCTGCATGAGCCGGACCGCCCGTCCGACAACCGGATCGGTGGTCGCCCGATACCAGCCCGGCCGGCTGGATCGTTGCTCTGCAAACCACTCTCGCAGAACGGCGACCAACAGAAGGTCCAGCAACCGGTCGAGCACAGCCTCCTGACCGGGCCGGTCGACGGTGGCCTCCCGTTCGACCAGGGCGATCAGCGACTGGTCCCCGTCGGCAGCCCGGAGCGACACCAGCGACGGTAGCGCGGCAAAAAGGTGGCGGCCGATCTCGTGCTGCGCAGTGTAGGTCCCGGTGATCATCACCACCGGGCCGGCCGGGTCGTTGCCCCACGTCCGTACCCCAAGGCCGGCGAGGTCCTCCAGTTCCCGACCGTCAATTGTCGTGCACCGCTGGCCGGGATGGATGACGGCCTGCGGAGGGACACCTCGCTCACTGGAGATCGTGTACCCGTCCGGGCCGCGCAACACCGCGACATCGCCCCGTTGCAGGGTCGCCGCGGGCGCGGAATCCGGCTCGATGTGGGCGGACCCCGCTGCCATCGCCACCACCGTCAAGGGCGCCTCGTCCTGGATGCGGAGCGACCACGGCGGCCGCAACATCGAGCGCAGGACGAAGGCGCCCCTGGCCCGAGGCCCATCGAGTAAGCCGACCACGGAATCCATGACCGTACGGTAGACGCACACGTATGGTCCGGAGAGTTCCGACCATGGATCGTCTCGCCGGTCGTTGTTGCACTGGTCGGCATGACGAGCCACACCGATTTCAGGGCCACCAACTCCACCTCGAGGACTCTCGTCCTCGGCGGCACCGGCCGCACCGGCCATCGGGTGCTGAAGCTGTTGGCGGACAACGGGTTCTCGTACCCGATCCGGCTCGCGGCGCGGTGCTCCACCGTTCGACTGGCAGCACCCGGCCGGCTGGCCGGCGGTGCTCGACGGTGTCGCAGCCGCCTATCTGTGCTACCACCCCGACCTGGCTGTCACGGGCGCCGCGGACACCGCCGGGGCGTTCGCCCGGGCCGCGGTAGCGCGCCGGCGTTTCACGGCTCGTGCTGCTTTCCGGGCGCGGTGAGGACCAGGCTCGGCGAGCCGAGGATCTCGTGGCCGATGCCATCGCCGGCCACGCCACCACCCTGACGGTGGTCCGGGCAAGCTGGTTCGCGCAGAACTTCAGCGAGGGCTTCTTCCGCGACGACCTGCTTGCCGGGGAGGTGGCCCTGCCGGTGGGCGACGTTCGCGAGCCGTTCATCGACATCGACGACATCGCAGACGTTGTCACGGCCGCCCTGATCGACCCGCGGCACGCCGGGCAGGTCTACGAGGTGACGGGACCGCGGCTGCTCACGTTCCGCGAAGCCGTCGACGAGATCGCCGACGCCTCGGGGCGTGTCATCACGACCGTCCCCGTTACGGTCACCGCGTACCTCACGGCGATGACCGACGCCGGTGTCCCGCAGGAGTTGACGGAGCTCATGGCTTACCTGTTCACCGAGGTGCTGGACGGCCGCAACGCGAGCATCGGTGACGGCGTCCAACGCGCCTTGGGCCGTCCGGCGCGAGATTTCACCGAGTTCGCCCGAACCGCCGCAGCGGCCGGGGCGTTCGACGGAGGCGTCGAAGGATGATCGGTCGATCGGCCGCTGTCGGCCTTGCGGTGTAGACCGTTCGCATGACCACATCAGATGACGAAGCCCCGCAAGCCGGGCTCCACCCGCTTCCCGGCAGCGATCGATCCCCGGTTCCGGGGGCACGGCCCGCTCCCCGGGCTGTGACCTTCCACAATCCGATCGAGGCGACCGTGGTCCTCCGCCGCCGCACCGCATTGCCTGACGGATCGGACGTTGCGGCACAGGACCTTCCACTCGGGGCCGACCCCGCTGATGTCGCACTGGTGACGCGGACGTTGAGCGACCTCGGTGCGACGGTCTTGGAAATTCACGAAGCGTCGAGGCGGGTACGCGTGGCGGGGTCCGCCGAGTTGCTCGGATCCATCTTCGGCACGTCGCTCGAATTGGTCACCGTGCCTACCGAGGACGACGGCGAGCTCACCTTCCGGCAACGAACCGGTGAACTCAGCGTGCCGGCGCCCATCAGCGATGTGGTCACCGCTGTGCTGGGTCTGGACGACAGGCCGGCCGCACGTCCGCGGCTTGCTGTCGCACCGGCCGCAGCGGTCAGCACCAGCTACACGCCGGCGGAAGTGGCCCGGCTGTACCGATTCCCGGACCGTACCGATGGCTCAGGACAACAGGTTGCCATCCTGGAGCTGGGCGGTGGCTACCGCCAGGAGGATCTCGACATCTACTTCGCCGGGTTGGGCCTCCCCACGCCCGTCGTGACCGCCGTAGGGGTGGACGGCGCCCGGAACAGTCCCGGTGACGCCACGGGCGCGGACGGTGAGGTGATGCTCGACATCGAAGTGGTCGGTGCCGTCGCACCCGGTGCGGGCATCACGGTGTACTTCGCGCCGAACACCGACGACGGCTTCCTCGATGCGCTCAGCGAGGCGACCCACGCATCGCCGCGTCCGGTGGCGATCAGCATCAGCTGGGGTCAACGTGAGGACGGCTGGACGCCGCAGGCCCGCACCGCCTTCAGTGACGCGTTGCAGGACGCCGCCGCACTGGGCGTCACCGTCACCGCCGCGGCCGGCGACAACGGCAGCTCGGACGGCGCGGCCGACGGCTCCGCCCATGTCGATTTCCCCGCGTCCAGCCCGTGGGCGTTGGCCTGCGGTGGCACCAGGCTGGACGCCGATCCGGCAACCGGCGAGATCTTCACCGAGGTGGTGTGGAACAACGGTCGCCGGACCAGCGCGACCGGCGGCGGCGTGAGTGCCGTGTTCCCCCGGCCGGCATGGCAATCTGCAGCGGGCGTTCCGGTCATCGGCGCCAACCCCGGTCGCGGCGTACCCGATGTCGCCGGCAATGCAGACCCGCAGACCGGCTATCGCGTGCGGGTCAACGGGTCCGACACGGTGATCGGCGGCACCAGTGCCGTGTCACCGCTCTGGGCGGGTCTTGTCGCGAGGTTCGCCCAGGCGCTGGGCAGCTCCCCCGGATTCCTACAGCCGGCGTTGTACCGCTCGGGCGGCGCCACAGCCCTGACGGGATTTCGTGACATCACCTTTGGCAACAACGGCGCCTACTCAGCCGGACCGGGGTGGGATGCCTGCACGGGGCTGGGCGTAGCCGTCGGTGACGAACTGCTGACCGTGCTGAAGATTCCCTCAGGCGACGTCGGCGGCACGGAGCGTCCGCACTCGGAGCCCGCGCCGGATATTCCGGCAGACCGGACTGCCCGGAAACTCGAGGACGGTGATCCCGGACGGGATTCGAACGAGGCGGAACGCATCGCGCAGCGGCCGGACTTCTGATCAGACGACGACAGCACCGCGCGCCGCAGGCGGCACCGTCCGAAGGAGGCACACCACGTCATTTCTTGATGGGTGGTGGATCAGTCGGGGCGATGCGGGCGCCGATCCGCCGCCACAACGCGTCCGCCTCGTTGCTGTAGTTGCCTTCGGTGTCGAAGGCCTCCGGGGAGAAGGTGACGGCGACAGCGACAGCCAGCTTCTGCGACGCAAGGTATCCCTCTGCGGCAGCGGCGCCGCTGAACATCGGGTTCTGCAGCGTCCAATTCCCGGTGGTCACCACGCCGACGCCGTAGCTGTACCCCACGGATTGCTGGAAGCAGGTTGCGCAGCCCTCCAGCGAGGCTCCGAATCCGCGCAGTCCGGTGGAAACCTGCGCCTCATGGGACTTCTCGCTCAGCAGCGTGCCCTCCCCCACCGCGACCGCGGTTGCCGTCATGTCGTAGATGTTGGTGGTCTGAATGGCTCCATGGGTGATCGTCCATGAGGGATTCCAGAACGTCGACTCCTCGTAGAAGGTCGCCTGCGGGGCAATGTCGAAGAATCCCCGGCGCTCGGCGGTGAATGCGTGCAGGACCGGTTCTTCGATGGCGGGGGTTCCGGGATCGACGGTGTTGTCCAGCTTCAGCGGCCCGAGAACCCTGTCCTGCAAGAGTTTGTCGACCGGCTGCCCACTGATCTTCTCCAAGGCCAGCCCGAGGATGACGTAATTCGTATGCGAGTAGTTCCAGTTGGTCCCGGGCTTGTAGAACAGCGGTTGGGCGTTCACGAAGGCCAACAGTTCCGGGGGTGTCCATTGCCGGTAGGGGTCGGTTTGCAGAGCATCGGTGAAGGCGGGTTGCTGCACGTAATCGGGATAGCCGCTGGTCATCTGAGCAAGTTGGCCCAGCGTGACCTCGTCCGAGTGCGGCAGATCGGGAAGCCAGGTGGACACCTTCTGCTCCAGCGACACAGTTCCGTCGTCGACGAGTTGCAGGAGCGCCGTTGCGACATAGGAGATCGCGACAGCGCCGTTGCGGAAATGCATGTCGACTGTCGCGGGCACGCCCGTCATCGACTCTCCCAGTGCGGCGGTCACGACATTGTCGCCGTTTCTCGTCACCCGCACGATGACCGACCGGAGGTGGCCGGTCTCCATCCCGTCACGGACGACCTCGAGGACGGCCGCCGCCTCCGCAGGATCGATTGATGCCGTCGAGAGGGCGGCGGACGACCCCGGCATCGAGTCCGGCACCGCGGCGGGCCCAGTCGGGGCTGGGTGACGCCGATCCAGCTCCACCCGCGGTTCGGTTCGATGACACGGCGGTGGTGGCTGAGGCACTCGCGCTGACGCCGTCGCCTGTTGCCGTACACCCGGCCAACAGCGACGCCGTCGCGATGATCGCGGCCAGCAGACACATCCCGCTCCGCGCCCGACCCACCCGCTGATCGTGCCTTCGACGGCGCGGACCGGGGTGACGCGATCGGGCGCTGTTGTCCGGCATCGACTGAACATAGGCGTTCCATCTGTCCGTACAGCCCGATGTGCGCAACCAATTCGAACCTGCGCGAAGGACCCGGACAACTCTGGACCCGGAATGGCGCCCGGCACGAACAGCGCATAACGCCGAGGTCGTCGGTGCGACCGCCGGCACGGCCATACGACGGCGACCCCGGCAGGACCGGCAGGACCGGACGGTCCCGGCGTGGCAAGGCGCCGCCGACAGCTCTCCTTGACCACTTGACAAGGTCGGCTTGCGGTTTACACTTAACGAGTTAGTTAAATGACATGGAAGGGCCGGAATGGAAGATGGGATCGACCGCCTCAGCGTTGTCTTCTCCGCCCTGGCAGACCCAACCCGGCGCGCCATCCTCACCCAGCTCGCTCACGGCGACGCCACCGTCACCGAGCTCACCGCTCCGCTTCCCATGTCCATGCCCGCGGTGTCACGGCACCTCAAAGTCCTCGAACAGGCCGCCCTGATCTCCAGGACGCGCTCCGGCAAGCTCCGCGCGAGCCACCTCGAACCCGCCCCGCTGCGCGACGCGGCCGACTGGATCGAACGGTATCGCCAGTTCTGGGACTCCTCGCTCACCCGTCTGGACGCCCACCTCGCTGCCGTGCAAGCAACCGAACAGGAAACCGACCCGGCCGCCGCCGAACCCAACTCCCCAATCACCCACCCCTCGGACGAGGAGCTCCCATGAACACTGAGGCCCGTCACCTCGCCATCACCCGCGTCCTCGACGCGCCGCGGGACCTGGTCTACCGGGCCTTCACCGACCCCGACGACTTGTCGGCGTGGTGGGGGCCTACCGGAAACACGCTGCCGCGCAACGAGATCGACTTCGACGTGCGGCCGGGCGGGCACCAGCAGTGGATCGAAGTCAATCCCGCGACCCCGAGTCTTCGCGTCCAGGTACGCCTCGACCTGATACAGGTGGCAGAGAACGAACTCCTCGAAGGAATCATGCGCGTCGGCGGGCGGCTCCAGGACGGAATCGAGCCGTTCGAGACCCACCTGCGCGTCGAATTCCACGACGAAGCCCAGGGTCGTACCCGCATCGAGATCCGCCAGTGGCTACCCGGCACACTCACGGCGCCCAGCGAGCAGGGCTGGCGGGAAGCATTCACCAAACTCGACGCCGCGCTCGCGGCCCGGATCGGGGTCTAGCACCATGGCAAAACTCACCTACATCAACAACATGTCCCTCGACGGCTACGTCGAAAACCGGCACGGCACCTACGACTTCGGCCCGATGGACGACGAGGTGTTCACGACGTACATCGACCTGCTGAAGACCGTCGACACCTTCCTCTACGGGCGCCGACTGTACGAGGCGATGGCCCTCTGGGAAACCATGCCGACCCTGGCCGCCCAATCCTCGCTCACAGCAGAGTTCTCGAACGTCTGGAAGGCGCCCCGGAAGATCGTCTACTCCACCACCCTCACGACGGCGCCAACGACCAACACCCGGATAGACCGCGCCTTCTCCGCCGCCGCAGTTCAACAGCTCAAAGCCGAAGCAAGCCGCGATCTCACCATCGGAGGTGCCAACCTTGCGGCCCAGGCACTCAACGCCGGTCTCGTCGACGAATGCATCATGTTCGTCTGGCCGATGACAGTCGGCGACGGCAAACCCGCTTTCCCAGCCGACGCCGAACACAGCCTCGAGCTCCTCGACGAGCGTCGATTCGCCAACGGCACAGTGCTCCTTCGTTATCGCCCCCGACTCCGATGACAGTTCCCACCGAATCCCGACAGCGCAGTGCCCTTGCTCAGATGTTGAACCCGAGCGCCCGCATCTGCTCGCGGCCGTCTTCGGTGATCTTCTCCGGGCCCCACGGCGGCAGCCACACCCAGTTGATCCGGAAGTCGTCGACCAGACCGCCTTCGCCGCCGACGAGCGCCGCGGCAACCTGCTCTTCGATCATCTCGGTGAGCGGGCAGGCCGCGCTGGTGAGCGTCATGTCGATGGTGGCGACGTTGTCCACGTCGACGTGCAGGTCGTAGACCAGCCCGAGGTCGACGATGTTGATCCCGAGTTCCGGGTCGACGACATCCTTGAGCGCTTCTTCGATGTCCTCGATCAACTGCGGATCCTCGGCCGGTCCGCCCGCGGCAGGGCCGGCATCCGTCGCAACGGTCACGGGCTCCGCCTGGACGCCGGCGTCGAGGTCGGCGGCACTCCGGCCGGTGCGGTGCTGCTCAGTCTGCGAGGTGGCGACGGTATCGGTCATGACTGCACGGCCCTTTCCTGGTGGTCCACCGACGATGTCGGTGTCCGATCAGCGGAAGATGTTGCTACATCGATGGTTCCATCGCCGGCGCCCGCATTCTCCAGGCTCTGGACGGCAGCGTCCTTGAACGCCATCCAGCCGAGCAGCGCGCACTTGACCCGCGCCGGGTACTTGGCGACGCCGGCGAAGGCGATGCCGTCCCCCAGGATGTCCTCGTCGCCCTCCACGGTGCCGCGGCTGGTGACCATCCTGGTGAATTCGTCCAGGGTGCCGAGCACCTCGCTCAGCGGTCGGCCGATGGCCAGGTCGGTGAGCACCGACGTGGACGCCTGCGAGATGGAGCAACCCATGGCGTCGTACGAGATGTCGCCGACCAGCACGCCGTCGGTCAGCGCAGACGTGCTCTCCGTCCGTGACCCGCCGCTGTCTGCGTTCGTCCCGTCATCGGCCGGATCCAGGCGCACCCGCAGGGTCACCTCGTCACCGCACGTCGGGTTGACGTGATGCACCTCGGTGTCGAAAGGATCGCGCAGACCGAGGTGATGTGGGGACCGATAGTGGTCGAGAATGATTTCCTGATAGAGCTTTTCCATGTGCACGGTTCATCCCACCCCGAAGAATCGCTGCGCGTCCCGCACTCCGGCGACCAGCGCGTCCACCTCGTCAACGGTGTTGTACAGCGCGAAGGAGGCTCGGACGCTGGCGGCGATGCCGAAGCGGCGGTGCAGCGGCCAGGCGCAGTGATGGCCCACCCGCACCTGGACGCCGGCGTCGTCCAGGATCTGCCCGACGTCGTGCGCATGTACGCCGTCGACCACGAACGACACCGCGCCGCCGCGGTCCACGGTGGTCGACGGGCCGATGAGCCGGATGCCCGGCATCGACGACAACTCGTGCAGCGCATGCCCGGTCAGGACCGCCTCGTGCGCGGCGACGACGTCCATCCCGACGTCACCGAGGTAGTCGACTGCCGCGCCCAGCCCGACCGCCTGTGACGTCATCGGGACGCCGGCCTCGAACCGTGCCGGCGGAGCCGCGTAGGTGGAGTGGTCGATGAAGACCTGCTCGATCATCGACCCGCCGGTCAGGAACGGCGGCATGGCGGCCAGCAGCTCATACCGCCCGTAGAGCACGCCGACGCCGCTGGGACCGAGCATCTTGTGACCCGAGAACGCGGCGAAGTCGACACCGAGTGCGGTCAGGTCGACCACCTGGTGCGGCACCGACTGGCAGGCGTCGAGGACGGTGACGGCACCGACCCGCTGCGCCGCGGCGACCAGCACGTCGACCGGGTTGATGGTGCCCAGCACGTTGGACTGGTGGGTGAACGCGACGATCCTGGTCCGCGGGTTGATCAGCTCGTCGAGATCGGTGAGGTCCAGACGGTAGTCGTCGGCCACCGGGAACCATCGCAGGGTCGCACCGGTCCGCCGGCACAGCTCCTGCCACGGCACCAGATTCGCGTGGTGTTCCATCTCGGTGACAACGATCTCGTCGCCCGGACGCAGCACAAAGCGCTGCGCTGCAGGGTCCGTCGAGTAGGTCGCGTTGCCGAACGCGTACGCCACCAGGTTGATCGCTTCCGTGGCGTTCTTGGTGAAGACGATCTCGTCAGAGTTCCGGACACCGACGAAGGACGCGATCCGGCTGCGCGCCGACTCGTAGAAGTCGGTGGCCTCCTCGGCCAACTGGTGCGCACCACGGTGCACGGCCGCGTTGTGCCCGGTGACGTACTCCTGCTCGGCGTCGATCACCGGCACCGGACGCTGCGAAGTAGCACCCGAATCGAGGTACACCAACGGCTTTCCGTCGCGGACGGTGCGCTGCAGGATCGGGAAGTCGGCGCGGATGCGCTCGATGTCCACCGCGCCCAACGGGTGCCCGAGCGGGCCGGAGCGGGCAGCGGCGAGTTCGTGTTCGGGAACGACGCTCTCGCCGGGGACATCGCCCGCTTCGGGGCCGGTGCGCACTGCGCCGCGCTCCAACTGATCGGTCATATCCGTCCCATCACACTGCTTCTCGTCTCGGGATCACATCCCGCGTTCAGGCTCCGTGTTCAGGCGCTGGCGGCCGGTTCAGACCGCAGCGGCCGGCACTCCGGTGAACCGCACGTACCCGTTGGTCTCCAACTCGTCGGCCAGCTCGGGGCCGCCGGACTCGACGACACGGCCGCCGGCGAACACGTGCACCTTGTCCGGCTTGATGTAGCGCAGGATCCGGGTGTAGTGGGTGATCAGCACGATGCCCGCGCCGTCGCCCTTTTCCGCGGAAGCGGCCTTGTAGCGGTTGACGCCCTCGGCCACGATGCGCAGCGCGTCGACGTCCAGCCCGGAGTCGGTCTCGTCCAGCACGGCGATCTTCGGCCGGAGCAGCGACAGCTGCAGGATCTCGTGCCGCTTCTTCTCACCGCCGGAGAAGCCCTCGTTCACCGAGCGCTCGGCGAAGTCGGCGTCGATCTCCAAGTCCTGCATCGCGGTCTTGACTTCCTTGACCCACTTCCGGACGGGCGGCGCCTCACCACGAACGGCCGTGGCGGCAGTCCGCAGGAAGTTCGACGTCGAGACGCCGGGCACCTCCACCGGGTACTGCATGGCCAGGAAGAGCCCCGCGCGGGCGCGCTCGTCGACGGTCATCGCGAGGATGTCCTCACCGTCCAGCGTCACCGACCCACGCGTCACCTGGTACTTCGGGTGCCCGGCCAGCGAATACGCCAGCGTGGACTTGCCGGATCCGTTGGGGCCCATGATCGCGTGTGTCTCATTCGAGTCGACGCGCAGGTCGACGCCGCGCAGGATCTCGATCGGTCCCTCGTCGGTGACGACGGAGACGTGCAGGTCGCTGATGTCCAGTGTTGCCATGTGCGTGCTACTCCAGTGGTTTGTTCTTTGGTGTTGTCTTGCTGGCTGTATCGCTTTTCGTCTTCGGGGGTCCACGGGGGCGGAGCCCCCGTGTGATCAGATGCCGGCGATCGCCAGTTCCCGCTCGATGATCTGCGCTGCGCGGTCGCGGACAACCGGGATACCGATGCGCAGCAACACCTCTCCGAAGAAGCCACGCACCACCAGGCGCTTGGCCACCTCGGGCGGGATACCGCGCGACAGCAGGTAGAACAACTGCTCGTCGTCGAAACGTCCCGTGGCGCTGGCGTGACCGGCTCCGACGATCTCGCCGGTTTCGATCTCCAGGTTCGGCACGGAGTCCGCCCGCGCGCCCTCGGTGAGGATGAGGTTGCGGTTCATTTCGTAGGTGTCGGTGCCCTCGGCCGCCTTGCGGATCAGCACGTCACCGATCCACACGGTGTGCGCCTTCTGGCCCTGCAACGCTCCCTTGTAGAGCGCGCGCGAGACGCAATGCGGCTGCGAGTGATCCACGAACAACCGGTGCTCAAGGTGCTGCCCGGCATCGGCGAAGTACAGCCCGGTCAGCTGCGCGTCACCGCCCGGTCCGTCGTACGACACGGTGCCGACGACCCGGACCAGGTCACCGCCGAAGGTCAGCGCCGTGTGCTGGACGGTCGCGTCCCGGCCCACCTTGATGTGGTGGTGCGACAGGTGCACCGAATCCGATGCCCACTCCTCGAGCGACGCGAACTGCAGCTTCGCGCCGTCGCCGACGACGATCTCGACGTTGTCCGCCAGCGTGGTGCTGCCCTCGTGCACCATCACGACCTGTGCAGAGGCCTGAGCGCCGACCCGGACGACGACGTGCCCGGACGACACCTTCGCCGCGGAAGCGCCGACGAAGGTCAGGATCACCGGCTCGGTCAGTTCCGCCTGCGCGGGGATGTCGACCAGCAGGACTGACGTGCTGGCATTCCAGGCTCGCGCCGACGGCCGGTCTGTCGGCAGCTGGCCCGCGATGCCCTTGAGGGCAGCGGCTTCCGCGCCGTCGATCCTGCTGACGACGACGCCGTCGGGTGCCTGCACGTCGAGGTGCTCGTCGGTCATCACGCCGTCGAACGGGAGGTCCACCTCGAGCCCGCGGAGTCGGCGCAGCGGGGTGAACCGCCAGTTCTCTTCCCGTCCGGAAGGAACCGGGTGATCGACCAGATCGGCGGATCCCACACCGTGCAGGTGCGATTTCACGCCGACGGTTCGGCCGCCGATGTGCGAGTGCGCGGCCAGGCCGTGCGAGGTTTCCGTTGCTACAGCAGTCACGTCAGTCGTCGTTCCATCTTTGTCGGCGGTCAGGACACCCTGCCCGGTGTCGGGCAGGGTCGGTGCGCTGCTCACGGTCAGCCCACCGCTCCTTCCATCTGCAGCTCGATCAGCCGGTTCAGCTCGAGCGCGTACTCCATCGGCAGTTCGCGCGCAATGGGCTCGACGAAGCCGCGGACGATCATCGCCATCGCCTCGTCCTCGGTCAGCCCGCGGCTCATCAGGTAGAAGAGCTGGTCCTCGCTGATCTTGGAGACGGTGGCCTCGTGACCCATCGAGACGTCGTCCTCGCGGACGTCGACGTACGGATAGGTGTCGGTGCGCGAGATGTTGTCCACCAGCAGCGCATCGCATTTCACCGTCGAGCGGCTGTGATGGTTGCCAGGGTTGACCTGCACGAGCCCGCGGTAGGAGGTACGGCCGCCGCCGCGGGACACCGACTTCGAGATGATGTTCGACGAGGTGTGCGGCGCGAGATGCAGCATCTTGGCGCCGGTGTCCTGGTGCTGTCCCTCGCCGGCAAAGGCGATCGAGAGCACCTCACCCTTGGCGTGCTCGCCCATCAGCCACACCGACGGGTACTTCATGGTGACCTTCGACCCGATGTTGCCGTCGACCCACTCCATCGTCGCGCCGGCCTCGGCCTTGGCCCGCTTCGTGACCAGGTTGTAGACGTTGTTCGACCAGTTCTGGATGGTGGTGTAGCGGCACCGGCCGCCCTTTTTCACGATGATCTCGACCACGGCCGAGTGCAGCGAATCGGACTTGTAGATCGGCGCGGTGCAACCCTCGACGTAGTGCACGTAGGCACCCTCGTCGACGATGATCAGCGTGCGCTCGAACTGGCCCATGTTCTCGGTGTTGATCCGGAAGTAGGCCTGCAACGGGATGTCGACGTGCACACCCGGCGGGACGTACACGAACGATCCGCCCGACCACACCGCGGTGTTCAGCGCCGAGAACTTGTTGTCACCGGACGGGATGACGGATCCGAAGTACTTCTCGAAGATCTCCGGGTGCTCACGCAGACCCGAGTCGGTGTCCAGGAAGATGACGCCCTGCCGCTCCAGGTCCTCCTGGATCTGGTGGTAGACGACCTCGGACTCGTACTGCGCCGCGACACCGCCGACCAGCCGCTGCTTCTCGGCCTCCGGGATGCCCAGCTTGTCGTAGGTGGTCTTGATGTCCTCGGGCAGGTCGTCCCACGTCGCCGCCTGCTTCTCGGTCGACCGGACGAAGTACTTGATCGTGTCGAAGTGGATCCCGGACAGGTCACCGCCCCAGGTGGGCATCGGCTGCCGCTCGAACAACTTGAGGGCCTTGAGCCGCCGCTCGAGCATCCATTCGGGCTCGCTCTTCTTCGCCGAGATGTCCCGGACGACGTCCTCGTTCAGGCCGCGCTTCGCCGAAGCGCCGGCGACGTCGCTGTCCGACCAGCCGAACGCGTACCGACCGAGCGAATCGATGGTCGCGGCCTGTTCGATCCGGGTCTGGCTGAGCTCGGCGGGTGCCGGCGGAGCGAGCACCGCGGCCGCAACGGGAGCGAGGGCGGTATCGATCGGGGTATCGACGTCGGTTGCCGGCGTCTGGTCCTGAGTTGTCGTCATGAACGAGGTCCTTCCGTTAAGTCACAGCAGTTCGGACGGGTCGAGCTGGTACTGCTATCGGGGGCGCTCTCGTACCGATCGGAACGGCGGAGAACATCGGGCCTTGGCGGGAAGCGGGTCGGGATCATTGCGTCGCACCGGCCGGTCGCGCCGACCGATCGTCCGGCGGCGCAACCGGTGCCATGGTGCTGATCGGGATGAACGTCGTGCACACCGCGTCGCCGCGGGCGATGGTGGCCAATCGCTGTGCATAGGTACCCAACTCGCGGGTGAAGACGGCCATCTCTTCCTCGCAGAGCTGGGGGTACTTGCGTGCCACATGGCCGACCGGGCAGTGGTGCTGGCAGAGCTGTTGGCCGACCCCAACCTCGTGCAATGACGCCGAGAAGCCCGCGCTGGTCAGCGCTTTGGACAGCACCGCCGCGCGGCCGGCGACATCGGACTCCGCGGCGAGTTCGGCGCGGTAGGGCGCGACCACGGCTTCGGCCCTGCGACGGGCGAAGTCCTCCACGGCGGACGGGCCGACCGCCTCTGCCAGGTAGTCCAGCGCCTGCACGGCGAGTTCGTCGTAGCCGTGCGGCAGGCGGGAGCGGCCGATATCGGTCAGCAGGTATGAGCGGGCCGGTCGACCCCGACCGCGCTGCCGCAGGGCCGGCGCCTCCCGGAAACTCACCGCACCCTCTGCGATCAGCTGGTCCAGGTGCCGCCGGACCGCAGCCGTCGAGATGCCCAGTTGCTGCGCCAGATCGACAGCGGTGAGCGGTCCGTCCGCGAGTAGCAGGTCGACCACCGCCGCCCGGGTGCGTCCTTCTGTGCGTTCGGCCGCACCGGCGCCCGCACCGGCGGGCGGGCCGACAGGGGCTCCGTCCGGCGCGCTCGGCGACGGTGGATGTTTTCACAACACCAGTGTTGCTTATTTCCGGGCGAAGATCAAAGATCGCGGCCGACCGCTGGTGTGGGGCCGCGCACGTGGAGCTGTCGAGCGCCCAGGATGGCCCCGCAATCACCATCCCGACCCCAGCGGCGACCCGGTTCGGCTGTCGGAGTCCCTCTCTACACTCACCCGCAAAGGACCGATCGCTTCGCCGCCGCCCGCGGCCGGGCCGGTTCGTCGCGACGGGAGGCCGGTGATGGGCGAGCCCAGCGTCGGCGCCCGACTCCGCCGGTTCTCCCCGCCGCTCGACGGGACCCCGCCGGTCACCGCGGAACCACTCAATGCCACCGAACGATCCCAGCTGAGCCGGTTGCGGCGCTGGGGCACGGTCGGCGCCCTGCTGCTGATGCTCGGCACCGGCTCCTCGTACGGGGCGGCCACCCCGATCCCCAACCCGGTGGACGGTCTGCGGGTGATCGGCCTGCTGTCCCGGATCGGGCCGGCCGCGCTCGCCTGCTCCTACGCCGGCATCGGGCTGATCGTGCTGAGCTGGGCCCTGATCGGGCGACTGGCCGCTCCTGGCCGGGTTCGACGGCTGTCCCGGACTCAGCTGAGCCACACGGTCGCGATGTGGGCGGTTCCGTTGATGGTGACGCCGCCGCTGTTCTCCCGCGACGTGTACTCCTACCTCGCCATCGGCTCGATGATGGACAACGACTTCAACCCCTACGACGCCGGCCCGTACGACACCCTGGGCGACGCCGACCCCTACGCGCATCAGGTGGATGTGCGCTGGCAGCACACGCCGAGCCCGTACGGTCCGGTCTTCCTGCTCATCGCCCAGGGCGTGGTGCGGATCGCCGGGGACAACATCGTCGTCGGCGTGCTGCTGCAGCGACTGGTCGAACTGGTCGGCGTTGCGATGATCGTCTGGGCGCTGCCCCGGCTGGCCCGAATCTGCGGGTTCGACCCGGTGGCCGCGCTGTGGCTCGGCGCGCTCAACCCGCTGGTGCTGTTTCACCTGATCGGCGGCGCGCACAACGAGGCCCTCATGCTGGGCGCCATGCTGGCCGGGATGGTGATCGCCTGGCAGCGGTCCCTCATCGGCGGCGTCGTGCTCATCACGTTGGGTGTCGGCATCAAGGCCACCGCCGCCATGGCACTGGCGTTTCTGGTGATCATGCTGGCGCTGCGCGCCGGTGGACGATGGCGGGATCTGCTGCGCTGCGGTCTCCAGGTCGGGGCGATCGCTGCGGTCACCTTCGCCGTGTACACCTGGATCGCCGGCGTGGGCACCGGCTGGCTGGCCGCGCTCGCCGCTCCCGGATCGGTGCGCTCGTTCCTGTCCGCTTCGACGACGCTCGGTGTCGGAGCGGGGCAGATCGGTCTGCTGCTCGGGCTCGGCGACCACACGCAGGCAGCGCTGGACGTCATGCAGCCGGTCGGCACCCTGATCGGGTCGCTGATCGCCTTGGCGATCATGTGGCAGTGCTGGCAGCGCAGGATCAATCCGGTTCTGGGCCTGGGCATGGCGATGGGCGCGTTCGTGTTGCTGTCCCCCGTCATCCAGCCCTGGTACCTGCTGTGGGCGGCGCTGCCCCTGGCCGCGGCGACCGACGACCCGCGCTACCGAACGGTCACGATCTGGCTGACCGTGCTGTTCTCGGTGACGATCATGCCCAACGGCGCGACGATTCCCGCGTATGTCATCGTCCAGGCCGTGGCCGTGGCGGCGGTCGTCGTCGGCGGCGTGCTCGTCGCCCTCCGCCGCTCGGGCCTGCCGAAAAGCTCTGTTCCACCCGAACTGTCACCGTCGGCCGGTGCCGCAGCGGACCTGGACGGGCGCTCCGGCGGCGGCAGTGACCCGCCCGCGGCGGCCGTGCACGAGCCCGCTGATAGCAAGGACACAGTCGGCGACAACGGAAGTGCCGCGGCTCCCGCATATCCTCGGCGGTTGTGAGCCACCCGTCAGACCCCCGTCCGCAGGGTGCGCCGCAATCGCCGTCAGGGCCCTCGGGCTCAGCTCATGCCGCCGCCGACGATGCCATCGCCGTGGACGGACTCGTCCGGACGTTCGGTCCGAAGCGGGCGGTCGACGGGTTGTCCTTCACCGTCCCCCGCGGGTCCCTTGTGGCGTTGCTCGGCCCGAACGGCGCCGGCAAGACCAGCACCCTTGATGTCTGCACCGGCTTCGCGCGGCCGGACGGAGGTTCGGTCCGCGTGCTCGGTCTGGACGCCTGGCGGCAGAGCGCCGCACTGCGGCCCCGCATCGGCGTCATGCTGCAGGCGGGCGGATCACATGCGGCCGCGCGGGCCGGCGAGATGCTCGAGGTGATCGCCCGATGTGCCGCCAGGCCGCTCGACACCGGTTGGCTGCTGAGCACTCTGGGTCTGGAGGAAGCCGCGAGGACGCCGGTTCGCCGGTTGTCCGGCGGCCAGGTGCAGCGGCTGAGCCTGGCCATGGCGCTGGTCGGCCGACCCGAATTGCTGTTCCTCGACGAACCGACGGCCGGCATGGATCCGCAGGCACGCCACCTGGTGTGGGACCTGCTCAGGGCAGCGCGAGCGGACGGGGTGACGATCCTGCTGACCACCCACCTGCTCGACGAGGCGGAACTGCTGGCGGACCGGGTGGTGATCATCGACCACGGCCGCGTGGTCGCCGACGGCCCACCTGCCGAGCTCACCCGTGACGCACACGGGCAACTCCGCTTCGCCGCTACCTCCGGACTGGACATCGACCTGCTCCGAACCGCCCTGCCGGACGGCTACACCGTGCTGGAGAGCGCACCTGGCCGGTATCTGGTCGAGGGTGACATCGTGCCGGCCACGGTGGCCACCGTGACCTCGTTCTGCGCGCAGATGGGTGTGATGCCCGGTGACCTCCAGGTCGGTCGGCGCACCCTGGACGACGTCTATCTCGACCTGACCGGCAAGAGGATCCGCACATGACACCGCCCGTGGCGGCCCGGTCCGGCCAGTTCCCCCGCGGCACGTTCGCGCCGGACCCTGCGCCCGCACCCGCACGGCGCCGGATCGGCGCCACCGCCGGTCTGGAGTTGCGGTTGACCGTCCGCAACGGTGAGCAACTGCTGCTGGCGCTGATCATCCCGATGGTCGCGCTGATCGGCGGGACGCTGATCACCGTCGTCACCCTGCCGGAGCCGCGGGTCAATGCCGTCGTCCCCGGCGTGCTGGTGCTGGCCGTGATGTCGTCTGCCTTTACCTCTCAGGCCATCACCACCGGCTTCGACCGGCGGTACGGGGTGCTCAAGCGGCTCGCGGCGGCCGGCGTGAGCCGCGCCCAGCTGATCGCCGGGAAGTGCATCGCCACCCTGGTGGTGATCGCCGGCCAGTGCGTGGTGCTCGGCGCGACCGGGCTGTTGCTCGGGTGGCGACCCGTCGGCAATCCGCTGTGGGTGCTCGTCATCCTGTTGTTCGGTACCGCAGCGTTCATCGGGCTGGCCCTGCTGTTGGGCGGCACCCTGCGCGCCGAAGCGGTCCTCGCCGTCGCGAACCTGATCTGGCTGGTGTTCGTCATGGTCGGCGGCATCATCGTGCCCCTTGACCAATACCCTGCCGGGCTGCAGACCATCGGTGAACTGACGCCGGCCGGTGCGATGTCGCAGGCGCTGCGCGCGGTGCTGCAGGACGGGTCCGCCCCGCCGGTGCTGTCCATCGTGATCCTGTCGGCGTGGATCGCGGTCGGGTGGGGCGCCACCGTACGGTGGTTCAAGTGGCAATGAAAGCCGTGAGTTCGGCTTGTTCGATGCCGCGGCACGATCCGGCTGACACCGCGAACACCGTTGATTTCATGCACTTCGGGCACGAAGGAGCTGCAGGACGGGCCCGTCGCGGGCAACGAGCAACAGGGGCACTGAGCGAACCATGGCGCTGACGACCACACCGCGGGACACCGCACGCACCGCAGATCTGCCGTGGTGGCGACGCTCGCCCTCGCTCCGGCTGCAGCGCATCTTCGCGTGGGCCGCGGTGCTGTCCAACGGTGGAATCGCCGTGACCGGCGCGACGGTGCGGGTCACCGGTTCCGGGTTGGGCTGCCCGACCTGGCCCGAATGCCACCCCGGCTCCGTCGTGCCGATCAGCCGGTCCGGCCTGTCGGCCGTGCACCAGGCCATCGAGTTCGGCAACCGCACGCTCACCGGCGTCGTGCTGATCGCGTCCCTCGGGACGTTCCTGGTGTTGTGGCGAGTGCGACCGCGCCGTCCGCAATTGGTGTGGTTGGCCGCCGTCCTGCCGTTGGGTGTCGTGTTCCAAGCTGTGTGGGGTGGGATCACGGTGCTCACCGGGTTGGCCTGGTGGACCGTCGCACCGCACATGCTGGTGTCGTTGGTGCTGCTCTTCGTCGCGATCGTGGTGCTGATCCGGGTCGGTGAGACCGACGACCCGCCGGTGCCGGTGATCCCGCGGCCGTTGCAGGTGCTGACCTGGGTGACGGTCGTCGTCCTCGGTGCGTTGTGTGTGGCCGGGACGCTCGTGACGGCTGCCGGCCCGCACGGCGGCGACGCCGCGACGCCGCGCCTCGACCTCCCGGTGCGCGCACTGGCGCAGGTGCACGCCGACCTGATGTTCGCCTACATCGGGCTGCTCATCGCGATGGCGGTCGGCTATCTGGCCGTGCACGCCCCGCGCCGGCTGATGGTGCGGATCTGGGTGCTGATCGCAGTCACTGCCGGACAGGGCCTGATCGGTCTGGTGCAGTACGCCACCGGTGTCCCCGAAGCCCTCGTCGTCGCCCACGTGCTCGGCGCGACGCTGCTTGTCGCGGCCGCCGCGAACGTCGCGATGGCCACCAGGAGCCGCGGCACCGCAGACCCCGGCCCGCGGGCAGCGAGTCAGACCCCGCCGGCGGCCCAGCTGACTTCATGACGGGGCCCATCTCATGGTGGGGCAGTTCGTGACGGGGCTCAGTTCGTGACGGGCTCAGTTCGTGACGGGGCTCAGTTCGTGACGGGTCGCGCCGAGAAGTCCGACACCTTGATCGTCACCGGCGTGATCGCCGAACCGCTGGACACGTAAGGGGTCAGGCCCACCGACCCCGGCTTCTGGAGGGCGGCAACGGCGTCGGTCGTCGTCAGTTGCCAGGCAGCAGGCTCGGCGGCGCCGGACTTCCACGCCTTGAGTCGAAGTGTGCTCGGTGCCGTGCCGGTCACCTGGAAGCGCACCGTCACAGCCCCACCGCCCGCAATCGTCACCCCGCTGGGCGCCACCTCCGGCTTCAAGGTGACCCCGGTTGTCGTTCCGGTCAGCGCACTGATCTGCAGGGCCACCGAACCGTCCGACCGGATACGGGCGCGTGCCTGGTATTCGGTATTTGCCGCGACCCGCCGGCCGACGAGAGTCAGGTAGGTCCCGTTCCCACCTGCCAGGACGTTCGTGGTGAGCGTCATCTTCAGGTCGGTGTCGCTGGAGGTCACGCCCGCCAGCATCGCCGAGTCGGTCTCCCCCGCCTTGGCGACCATCGACCCTGTCCCGGCGGCCACGGTGTATTTCGACGCCACGCCGCTGACCGTCCACGCACCACCTTTGTCGGCCGTCCCCCAGCCGGAGGTCAGCGTTCGCCCAAACGCGTCCGAGGCGAACGGTGTATTCGCCGGCGCGGTGGCCATCAGCGTGGCGCTGGGCCGTGGCGGTGGCGCCCTGGTTGTCGGTCACGGTGAGCGTCGCCGTGAAGGTGCCTGCGGACGCATACACGTGTCCGGCGGTGCTGCCTGCGGTGGCCGACGACCCGTCGCCCCAGTTCCAGCTGTACCCGGTGATCGTGCCGTCCGGGTCGGTCGAACCGGCGGCGCTGACCGAGCAACTCAGCGACTCACATGACCCACTCGCGACCGCGGTCGGCGGCTGGTTGGCCGGCGCGACGGGCGTCGCGGTGTGCGTGACGGTGCCGGTCCCGCCGTCGTTGTCGGTCACGGTCAGGGTCACCGTGTAGTCCCCTGGCGTCAGGTAGGTGTGCGCCATGGTCGAGCCGGTGTCGGTTGCGCCGTCGCCCCAGTTCCAGGAGTAGCCGGCGATCGTGCCGTCCGGATCGGTGGACGCGCGGCCGTCCACTGTGCAGACCAGCAGCGCGCAGGTCACCGTGAACGCGGCCGCGGGCGGTGTCGTCGCCGGCGCCGTGATGGTGATGTCGCGGGTCGCGGTTGCGGTCGCCGCGCGGTCGTCGGTGACCGTCAGCGTCACCGTTCGGGAGCCCGGACTCAGGTAGTGGTGCGGTGCGTCGGCGCCCGTCGATGTTGTCCCGTCGCCCCAGTTCCACAGGTACCCGGCAATGACGCCGTCCGGATCGGCGGAACCGGAACTGTTCGTGGCGCAGTCGAAGTTGTTGCAGGAGACGGTGAATGCTGCGCTCGGTGCGATGTTCGGCGGCCGTTCGGCGATGAGGACATGCGACACGGTGGTCGGCGTCCCGGCGTTGTCGATGACGGTGAGGGTCACCGGGTAGGACCCGGCAACGGTGTAGGCGTGGCTGCTGGTGGCCCCCGACGTGGTTGTCCCGTCACCCCAGTTCCAGCTGTAGGACGCGATGCTGCCGTCCGGGTCGCTCGAGCCGGCCGCGTCCACCGAACAGCTCAGCAGTGCGCAGCTCCCGGTGAACGCTGCGGTCGGCGGCTGGTTCGTCGGCCGGGCGGAGAAGTCCGAGAACCGCAGGGAGATCGGGCTGACCGTCGAACCGCTGGACAGGTACGGGCTGACGCCGACCGAGCCGGCCGTCTGCAATCCGGCGAACGCATCGGTGGCAGTGAGCTGCCAGGCCGTGGGTTCGGTCGCGGTCGCCTGCCAGACCTTGGCCCGGATCGTCGTCGGGTTGATCCCGGTCACCTGCAACCGGATCTTCGCGGCCGCCCCGTTGGTCATGGTCACGGCGGGAACGATGATCTGCGGCTTGAGGGTGACGACCGTCGACGAGCCCGCCAGTGAGGTGAGCAGCAGGCCGAGCTGGCCGTCGGCCCGGACCATGACCCGGGCGTCGTACTCGAGGTTCGGCCCGGTCCGCCGGCCCATCACGCTGAGGTACACACCGTTCCCGGTCGGCAGCCTGTCGACCGACAACGTCGTCCGCAGATCCGTATCGCTGCTGCTGGCTGACGGCAGGTAAGCGGTGTTGGTCTGGCCCAGACCGACGACAAGTGTGCCGACGGCCGGTGCGACCGACGAGTTCGCCGACGACCCGACGGACCAGGTACCTCCGACGTCTGCCGCGCCCCATCCGGTCAGCCGGGTGCGGGCGAAGGCGTCGGCGGCGAAGGGCTGACCGTTGCTGGGTCCACTGGCGTTGACCACCCGCGTCGTGGTGGCGGTTGCGCCGACGCTGTCGGTGACGAGCAGGGTGACCGTCTTCGCTCCGGGCGCCGAGTAGGTATGGCCCGCAGTGACGCCGGCACCTGTTGTGCCGTCGCCCCAATCCCAGGTGTACCCCGCGATCGGTCCTTCCGCGTCGGTGGCCGCAGCGGCGTCGACAGAACAGACGAGCTGCACACACGAGCCGGTGAAGGACGCCACCGGCGGCTGATTGGCCGGTGATGACGTCCAGATGTCGACGATCGGCCCCGCGGTCGCGGTGTTCGCCAACGGCGGCAGCCCGTACATGTCCTGCAGGGTGCGGAGCATGTTGTAGTGCGTGATCCGCTCGGGGTACTGACCGGCCCGGACCCCCGCACCGGCAAAGATCGTCGGGATCCGGTTTCCGGCGTTGTTGTCGTCCTCGTCGAACGTGACGACCAGCAGGCTGTTGTGCGTCTTGGCCCATTGCAGGTAACCGTCGAACCCGTCGTGCAGCCAGCTGTCTGCCTGCGCGATGGTGCCGTCGTGCATGTCGTTGAACAGGTTCGGCACGACGATCGACACCGTCGGGAGCGCGGCCCAATCGGTGGGCAGGCTGGTCAGCGGCTGGTTGGAGGCGGCAGGGACCGTCGGGAAGTTGACCCACGGGTTGTGCTTGCGGGCGTACCCGGAGGCCGTGGCGCAACCGGTGTACCCGGCGCTGGGCATCGACTCCGAGTAACCGACGAAGGTCTGTCCGGCCGCGATCAGCTGCGCACCGAGGTTGTCCGCGTTGAGCGTGTTGGGACAGGTGTTGTCGACAACGCCCAACTGCGAACCTGCGAACAGCGCGATGTAGTTGGGCTGGCTGGGGTGCGTGACGCCGAACGACTGCGTCATGTTCGCGCCGGTGCTCGCCAGCGAGTTGATGTACGGGGCGGCGGCATTCGGGATGATGCTGTCCGCGGAGTGGTTCTCCATGATCACCATGACCACGTGGTCGTAGCGCGGCACCGCCGGCGCAGCCGCCAGTGCCTGCCTCCCCGAACTTGCCGTCAACCGGGGCGTGCCCGCAGCGGCAGAGCGGGCCGGTACGACGACGACCGTGGCCAGTGCGACCGCTGCGGTCAGCAACAGCGTGGCGGTGCGGGACAGCGACGGATGCACGGTGTGCCCCCCGGCTCGATCGAACCGGCCAGATCTGGACGATTCCCGCTGCGGAGCGTAGTCCCGCAGGGCCCTCCTGGCCACAGATCTGGGCAGACGTGCCCGGATCCGACGCGCTACGCCACGCTCAGTGACCGGCGAGCCATCACCTGGCTCCGGTCACATCGAGCCGGTCACATCGAGCCGGTCACATGGAGCCGAGGCCCGGTGCAGGCGAGTTCACCAGCACCTCCTCGTAACGGGCCTGCCGGATGTCGTTGACCAGGGATCGGGCCTCCTCGCGGTCACGGATCACCTTGGCGACGACGACGGTCGCGAACATCGCGCAGACGATGCCCATGCCGATCGTGTACCGCTGCTGCACCGGCACATCCAGCAGCCAGATGTTGGCCAGATTCCAGACGGCGGTGACGACGAGGAACGCGATGGCCGCGCCGAAGAACGCGGACGTGTGCTCGTTGACAAGCTTGGGTCGCGACATGACGGATGCCTTTCGGGGTCGGGAAGTACCGGGAGGGTCGGAGCGGGTGTCGCCCGAAGGCGACGGTGGGGCGCGGTCAGCGGTGTTGCGCCGCCGACGAAGTGGTGATCCGGGGCCAGGGCGTGTGATCAGTCCGCGGGACGGCGGTTCGGACCGTGGGGGACGGCGTGCCTATCCACCCGCGTGCCGCCGGGCCTGGCGGACGGGAGCAGCGGCGCGACGGTGCTTACTGCTGACGACGGCTTTGGAGAAGCTGTGCCGGCGGCCGTCCATCTGGTGCACGCGCAGCACCTGCTCCAGCTTGGTGTGCCGGATCCGGGAGGCCTGTTTGCTGATGCCCTGCGCGTCGCCGATCTCGCCGTAACTGGGTTGCGGGAGCGAGCCGCGAAGCGTGTGCACGGATTGCGCTTCGATGATGTCGAGCACCACCCGGGCCTGTGAGATGAGCCGGATCTTTGTCAGCTCGAACTCGATCTCGTTGTCCGACCCCGGCGGCGCCGCGGCGGCGTCGGCCAGCAGGGTGGCGATGTAGTCGTACATCTCGGCAAGTTCCACAGCGCCGAGCCTGCACCAGACAACAAGCGTTGTCAACGACAATTTTCCTTGTCGACGCCATGACGGAGTTCCGTGGACTTCTGGCTCTCAAGAAGGCCCGGTGGAAGCAGTACGTCAGCGCAACTCCGGGCGCTCAGCGTCCGGTGCCGGCCATCCGGCGCCGGTCGGCTGCACTCGGCCGGATTGCCGCAGAGAGCTCGCGGTCCCACTCGTCGGCGACCGGGATCCCGGCCCGCTCACACACGACGGCGCCCGCATCGACACCGGAGACCACCGCATCACCGAACGCGCCGTCACCGGCAACGACCACGATCCGCGCACCGATCCGGCCGATGTAGCTGATCACCGCGGTCCCCTGGCCGCCGTGCCCGGCAACGAAGCGGCGCAGCTCGTCGACCTTCGCCTGGTCCGCGGGCGACAGCCCGTCGTCGGACGCCGACGGCGTGACGGCGTCCGGTGCCGGCGTGCTCACCAGGGCCAGCCCAGGACGGGCAGACCCACCACTGAATCGACGGCCCACGCCACGGACACGGCCGTCAGGTACAGGTTCGAGAAGTGGAACAGGGTCATCGGTTTCGCTGTGGAACCACGCAGCACGCGCTGGTGCAGCAGGTGCGCCGTTGCCAGGAACCACAGGCCGACCGGCGCGGCAACCGCGGCATAGATCCAGGAGGACGCCGGGATCAGCAGCATCGAGCAGGCCACCATCGCCCAGCTGTAGATGACGATCTGCCGGACGACCTCGCGTTCCGGTGCAACCACCGGCAGCATCGGCACGCCGGCGGCGGCGTAGTCCTCGCGGTACCGCATCGCCAGTGCCCAGGTGTGCGGCGGCGTCCAGAAGAAGATCACCCCGAAGAACACCCAGGCGGGCCAGCCGATCGTGCCGGTGACGGCGGACCATCCGATGATCACCGGCATACATCCGGCGAGCCCACCCCAGACGATGTTCTGCGACGTCCGGCGCTTGAGCCACAGCGAGTAGACGAAGACGTAGAACAGGATGGCGACGACGGCCAGCACAGCGGCCTGCCACGTCGTGGTCAGCCACAGCTCGACCGCCGCCAGCACACCCAGGACGATCCCGAAAACCAGCGCTGCCCTCGTGGAGACGGCGTGCCGGGCCAGTGGCCGCGTCCTCGTCCGTCGCATCACCGCATCGATGTCGGCGTCGACGACACAGTTCAGCGCATTGGCGCTACCCGCGGCCAGGGATCCACCGACCAGGGTGGCCAGGACCAGGGTCAACGGGGGAACGCCACGCTGCGCCGCGAACATCGCCGGGATCGTGGTGATCAGCAGCAGTTCGATGATCCGCGGCTTGGTCAGTGCGACGTAGGCACCGATCCGGGCGGCGAATCCGGCCGCAGGGGCCTCGGTGCGCTGAGCAGCAGGCGCCGGAACCACCGGGCCCGATCCCTGCTCTGCGGGCTCCGACCGCGAGACGACCTCCACGAAACTCCTCTTCGATCAGCTGTCGCGGCGCTCACCGTCGGTCCGCCGAAACCGACGACGCCGTGCCGGTTTTCCGGTGAGAGCCATCGGACTGCTCAGAAGGCAGGAGCGCGGTCATCGGCACGTTCACCGGCGACCACCCGCCATCCTAAGTTGCCGCGGCGGTGTCCTGCGCGACCACCCCGGTGATCACTGCGACATCTGAGCGCAGCAGTCCGTCGGGGCATGTACTGCTGCCCGCGACCGGCCGCCCGTACCGCGGTATCGAGCTCACCGACGGCGTTTGGTCCGGCATCGGGCGGTAACCCTGTCCGTACTACTGTTGACGTGCTGCGGCTCGCCCCTCGAGCTGCTGATCCGCACTTTTCAGACACGTTTCGCGATCGCCCGCGTGTGCTGGGCGATCGCCCGCCCAGGAGGTCGCCCGCTCGTGACCATGTCAGCCGCCAATGCCGATATCGCCACACTGACCACACCACATGTCCCGGACGACTGGTCCGACGTCGATGCGCGTGCGGTGGACACCGCGAGAATCCTCGCCGCGGACGCGGTGCAGAAGGTCGGCAACGGTCACCCGGGTACGGCGATGAGCCTGGCTCCGCTGGCCTACACGTTGTTCCAGCGGGTGATGCGTCATGACCCGGCCGATCCGCACTGGGTCGGCCGCGACCGCTTCGTGCTCTCCTGCGGGCATTCGAGCCTGACTCTGTACATCCAGCTCTACCTGGCCGGTTTCGGCCTCGAGCTCGACGACCTCAAGGCATTGCGGACGTGGGGCTCGCTGACCCCGGGGCACCCCGAGTACCACCACACCAAGGGTGTCGAGATCACCACCGGGCCGCTGGGGCAGGGCCTGTCCTCCGCGGTCGGCATGGCGATGGCCGCGCGGCGCGAGCGCGGGCTGTTCGACCCGGAGCCGGCGTGGGGCGAGTCGGCCTTCGATCACTACATCTATGTCGTCTGTTCCGACGGTGACCTCGAGGAAGGCGTGACGTCGGAGGCGTCATCGATCGCCGGCCGCCAGCAGCTGGGCAACCTGATCGTCTTCTACGACCACAACGAGATCTCCATCGAGGACGACACCAACATCGCCTTCGACGAGGATGTCCCGGCCCGTTACGCCGCCTATGGCTGGCACGTGCAGACTGTCGAGGGCGGCGAGAACGTCGTCGGGATCCTGGACGCGATCGAGAAGGCGAAGGCCGTCACCGACAAGCCGTCGTTCATCCAGGTGCGCACGATCATCGGTTACCCGGCACCGAAGCTGATGAACACCGGAAAGGCGCACGGCGCCGCGCTCGGCGACGAGGAGGTCGCCGCGGTCAAGAAGGTCCTGGGCTTCAACCCCGACGCCACCTTCGAGGTCGACGACGTCGTCATCAAGCACACCCGGCAGGCCGTCGACCGCGGCGAGGCCGCGAAGGCGGCCTGGCAGAAGCAGTTCGACGAATGGGCCGCTGCCAACCCGGAGCGCAAGGCGCTGTTCGACCGGATGACCGCCCGCGAGTTGCCGGACGGGTGGGCGGACGTGCTGCCGTCCTGGGATCCCGATCCCAAGGGAGTCGCCACCAGAGCCGCCTCGGGCAAGGTGCTCAACGCGCTGGCCCCGGTGCTGCCGGAGCTCTGGGGCGGTTCGGCGGACCTGGCGGAGTCCAACAACACCACGATGTCCGGTGAGCCCTCGTTCGGACCGGTGGATGCCAAGACCGCGCACTGGAACGCGGAGCCGTTCGGCCGGACGCTGCACTTCGGCATCCGCGAGCACGCGATGGGCGCGATCCTCACCGGCATCGTCATGCACGGTCCGACCAGGCCGTACGGCGGCACGTTCCTGACGTTCTCCGATTACATGCGCGGCGCGGTCCGCCTCGCCGCCGTGATGGCCGCGCCGGCGATCTACGTCTGGACCCACGACTCGATCGGTCTCGGCGAGGACGGCCCCACCCACCAGCCGGTCGAGCATCTGGCGGCGCTGCGGGCCATCCCGGGGCTGTCCATCGTCCGGCCGGGTGACGCGAACGAGACCGCTTACGCATGGCAGGCGATCCTGGACCGGCAGCACGACTGGTTCTCCGGACCGGTCGGCATCTGCCTGACCCGGCAAGCCATCCCGGTCCTCGAGGGCACCAAGGCCGAGGGTGTGGCCAGGGGCGGGTACATCCTCGCCGACGCCGACGGCGACCTGCAGGTCATTCTGATCGCCACCGGCTCCGAACTGCAGATCGCGGTCGAGGCGCGGAAGGTGTTGCAGGAACAGGGCATCGGCACCCGGGTGGTCTCGATGCCGTGCCTGGACTGGTTCGAGGTGCAGGACAGCAGCTACATCGAGTCGGTGCTGCCGGCGGCGGTCACCGCACGGGTGTCCATCGAGGCCGGCATCGCGCAGCCCTGGTGGCGCTGGCTCGGCGCGCACGGCCGTCCGGTGTCGCTGGAGCACTACGGCGCCTCGGCCGACTTCAAGACGCTGTACCGCGAGTTCGGCATCACCTCCGAGGCGGCGGTGGCCAACGCCAAGGACGCGCTCGCGGCGGCGTCGAACGGGTCCGGCCCGAGCACCGAACCCAGCCCCGACCAGCTCTCGCACGCCGGTGCGGACGTCTCCGGGCCGGAGCGCAGCGCACCGAACTGAACCGCGATCGCGACGGTTACTTGTCCCGCATTTCGCGGACGGCAAGCAGCGCAACACTTCTCAGCAGGCTAGAAGACAATCGGTACGGATAGTGAAAAGGATCAGATCACGATGACCACTCCCGAAAGCACCAACAATTCCTTGGCCGATCTCTCCGCCGCCGGCGTGTCGCTCTGGTTGGACGACCTGTCCCGCCAGCGCCTGCAGTCGGGCAACCTCAAGCAGCTGATCGCCGACAAGCACATCGTCGGCGTGACCACGAACCCGTCGATCTTCCAGGCGGCCCTCAAGGACGGCGCGTCGTACCAGAAGCAGCTCGACGAGCTCGCCGCCCGCGGGGCCGGTGTCGACGACACCGTCCGCGAGGTGACCACCGACGACGTCCGCGACGCCTGCGACCTGTTCACCGCGACCTTCGAGGACTCGCACCATGTCGACGGCCGGGTCTCGATCGAGGTCGACCCGCGGTTGGCCCACGACACCGAGGGGACCATCGCGCAGGCGCAGGAACTGGCGAAGATCGTCGACCGGCCCAACGTGCTGATCAAGATCCCGGCCACCCTCGCCGGGCTGCCGGCCATCACCGCCGTCACCGCCGAGGGCATCAGCGTGAACGTGACGCTGATCTTCTCCCTCGAGCGGTACGCCGCCGTCATGGACGCCTATCTCACCGGCCTGGAGCAGGCCAAGTCCAACGGTCACGACCTGTCCCAGATCCATTCCGTGGCCTCGTTCTTCGTCTCCAGGGTGGACAGCGAGATCGACAAGCGGCTGAAAGCGATCGGCAGCCCCGAGGCGTCATCGCTGCTGGGTGAGGCGGCCATCGCGAACGCCCGGCTCGCCTACCAGGCCTACGAGCAGACGTTCACCGGAACGCGCTGGGAGGCCCTCGAGGCGGCCGGCGCGAACAAGCAGCGGCCGCTGTGGGCATCGACCGGCGTCAAGGACCCGGCGTACGACGACACCCGTTACGTCGTCGAGCTTGTCGCGGCGGGCACAGTGAACACGGCACCGGAGAAGACGATCGACGCGGTGGCCGATCACGGCGTCATCCGCGGTGACACCATCGCCGGCACGTACGGCGCCGCGTCGGCGACGTTCAGCGCCCTCGAGGCCGTCGGCGTCGACCTGACGGACGTCTTCGAGGTGCTGGAGACCGAAGGCGTACAGAAGTTCGAGCAGGCCTGGGGTGAACTGCTCGATTCGGTCAGCGAGGAACTGGCCAAGCACAAGAAGGGCTGACCGCCCGGATTGCGCCGCACTTCCCGGGCCGGCTGCCCTGCACCCAGACCCAGGGCGGCCGGCCCGGCTCCACATCGAAAGGACACCGACGGTTTCCATGGCATCAATGGCGTTGAACCCCCTGCGGGATCCGCGGGACAAGCGGCTGCCGCGGATTGCCGGACCGTCCGGAATCGTGATCTTCGGTGTGACCGGCGACCTGTCCCGCAAGAAGCTGATGCCGGCCATCTACGACCTGGCCAACAGGGGGCTGCTCCCTCCCGGCTTCGCGCTGGTCGGCTTCGCCCGCCGCGACTGGGAGAACGAGGATTTCCGCAAGGTCGTGCACGACGCGGTGCGCGAGTACGCCAGAACCCCCTTCTCCGAGGAGGTCTGGAGGCACCTGGCCGAGGGGTTCCGGTTCGTGCAGGGCGCGTTCGACGACGACAGCGCTTTCGACACCCTGGCCCAGACGCTCAACGACCTCGATCGCATCCGCGGGACCGGCGGCAACCACGCCTTCTACTTCTCCATTCCGCCGGGCGCTTTCCCGGTCGTGCTGCAGCAGCTCAAGCGATCCGGATTGTGTGAGCCCAAGGGCGAGGAATGGCGCCGGGTCGTCATCGAGAAGCCCTTCGGCCACGACCTGAAGTCGGCCGTCCAGCTCAACAGCCTGGTCAACGACGTGTTCCCGTCCGACAGCGTCTTCCGCATCGACCACTATCTCGGCAAGGAGACGGTGCAGAACCTGTTGGCGCTGCGGTTCGCCAACCAGCTGTACGAACCGATCTGGAACAACAACTACGTCGATCATGTGCAAATCACCCAGGCCGAGGACATCGGCGTCGGCGGGCGGGCCGGGTATTACGACGGCATCGGAGCCGCACGCGACGTCATCCAGAACCATCTGCTGCAACTGATGGCGCTGACCGCCATGGAGGAACCGGTCGCCTTCGATCCAAAAGACTTGCGGCGGGAAAAGGTCAAGGTGCTCTCCGCCGTCCAACTGCCCAAGGACCTGTCCGCCGGGACCGCCCGCGGCCAGTACGCCGGCGGCTGGCAGGGCGGCAGCCGGGTCCGGGGGTACCTCGAGGAGGAGGGCATCTCGCAGGACTCGACCACCGAGACCTACGCCGCCGTCAAGCTACTGGTGGAAACCCGGCGGTGGGCCGGAGTCCCGTTCTACCTGCGCACCGGCAAGCGGATGGGCAAGCGGGTCTCGGAGATCGCCGTGGTGTTCAAACGTGCACCGCACCTTCCGTTCTCGCACAACGACACCGAGGAACTCGGCTCGAACATGCTGGTGATCCGGGTGCAGCCGGACGAGGGTGTGACCATCCGGTTCGGCTCCAAGGTGCCCGGGCCGGCCATGGAGGTGCGCGATGTGTCGATGGACTTCTCCTACGGACAGTCGTTCACCGAGGCCTCCCCGGAGGCCTACGAGCGACTGATTTTGGACGTGTTGCTCGGCGAGCCGTCACTGTTCCCGCAGGACGAAGAGGTCGAGTTGTCCTGGAAGATCCTCGATCCGATCGAGAAGCACTGGGCACGCGCCGCCGGTCAGCCGGAACAATACGAATCCGGGTCGTGGGGCCCGTCGAGTGCCGACGCGATGATGGCCAGGGACGGCCGTGCCTGGCGGCGGCCATGATGTCGACTCCAAGTCCGCGGACGGTCCGTGACGGTCGCCGCGCAAAGGCCCGAACGCGCAGCGTGGCAACACATCTGGGGAGCAACCGGTGATCGTCGACCTACCGACCACGAACTCGTCCAAGATCAACAAAGCGCTGGTCGACATGCGCGAGAAGGGTGGCTCGGTCGCGCTCGGGAGGGTGCTGACGCTGGTCATCGTCACCGACGAGGCGTCCACCGAAGACCCGATCGCCGCCGCCAATGCCGCCTCCTTCGAGCATCCGTGCCGCGTCATCGTGCTGGCCAAGGGGTCCCGGCGGGCGTCCCCGCGTCTGGATGCGCAGATCCGCGTGGGCGGTGACGCCGGGGCGAGCGAGGTGGTAGTGCTGCGCCTTTACGGGCCGCTGGTCGACCATGGTGCGTCCGTGGTGGTGCCACTGCTGTTGGCCGACGCACCGGTGGTCGCATGGTGGCCCGACGAGGCACCCGAGGTGCCGGCCGAGGACCCGATCGGTCAACTCGCGCAGCGCCGCATCACTGACGCGGCGGCGTCGAAACGGCCGGTCGCCCAACTGGCGAAGCGGCGCGATTCCTACCGGCCCGGTGACACCGATCTGGCCTGGACCCGGCTGACCCGCTGGCGTGGTCTGCTGGCGTCCACCCTCGATCAGCCGCCGCAGGACAAGGTGACAGCCGCGACTGTCGCCGGTTCTCCCGATTCGCCTTCCGCCGACCTGCTTGCCGCGTGGCTCGCGTTGGCCCTCAAGGTGCCGGTGAAGCGGATCAAGTCCCCCGCGAAGTCGGGTCCCGGGCTGCATTCGGTGGTTCTGAGCAGGAAGGTCGGGGACATCACCCTCGTCCGACCGCAGACGATCACCGCCGAGTTGACGGTCGCCGGACAACCCGAACGCCGGGTCGCGCTCCCCCGCCGGGGGCTGCGCGACTGCCTGTCGGAGGAACTCCGCCGACTCGATGCCGACGACGTCTACGCCGAAGTACTGACCAAGGGCATGACCCTGGTCGCGAAGTACGCCAACACCAAACCGGCCGTGCAATCGGCCAGAAGTCGCACCACCAGACGGGCCACCAGCAAGACCGAACCCGCCGGGAAGGTTGCGGCCAAGGCGATTTCCGGCGAGAAGATGCCCCGCGGACGCGCGGCGGTCGCCCGCAGCGCCGCGGCAGCGTCCGAGGCCAGGGACGACGCCCCGGGTGGCACCGACGACGGCACCCTGTCCGGACCTGGCACAGGGGCAACCGGCACCACGGCCGGCAATGGTGCAGCCGGGAACGGCAGCGCGGGGAAGAGCACCGCCGGCAAGGGCACTGCGGCGAACGGCACCGCCGCGAACGGCACCGCCCGGAATGGCACCGCCCGACGGCGGACGGCAAAGAGCACTGCAAAGAGCGCCGCGCCGAAGGCGTCTGCTGCAGCAGCCGCTGTGGACGGTCCGGAAGAGGCGCGGGCCGGCGCACGCAAGCCCCGCCCGTCGGCGACGTCGCCCAGCCGCAGACGCAGCCCGTCCATCCGGAAGGCCGGCTCCGCGTGACTCCCGAGGTCGTCATCCACGGCAACGCCGACATGCTCGCAGCGACGACCGCGGCCCGGCTGGTGACCCGGCTCGTCGACATCCAGTCCAGCGGACGTGTTCCCGCGATCGCGCTGACCGGTGGCGGCGTCGGCACCAGCATGCTGGCGCACATCACCGCCTCCCCCGCCCGGGACGCCGTCGACTGGTCGCGGGTCGAGATCTTCTGGGGCGATGAACGTTTCGTCCCGGCCGCCGACCCGGACCGTAACGAACTCCAGGCTCGGCAGGCGTTGCTGGACCACGTTCCGGTGGACGCCGCACGGGTGCACGCCATGGCGGCGTCCGACGGCCCGTTCGGCGACGACGTCGACGCCGCGGCGGCCGCCTACGCCGACATTCTCGATGCGCGTGAGGGTCTCGACGTCGTGATGCTCGGCATGGGCGATGAGGGTCACGTCGCATCGATTTTTCCGGAGTCCCCCGCGGTGTACGACACCCGGCCGGTGGTCGCCGTCCGGAACTGCCCCAAGCCGCCGCCGACCCGCATTTCGCTGACGCTGCCGACGATCCGGCAGGCGAACGAGGTCTGGGTCATCACCGCCGCAGCCAGCAAGGCCGGTGCGGTTGCCATGGCCCTCGGTGGTGCCGGCGAGGTCGCGCTGCCAGCCGCAGGCGCCGTCGGCCGTGCCCGAACGCTGTGGCTGCTGGACCGGCAGTCGGCGTCCCGGCTGCCCGCCGGCATCTCCAGGTCGCCGGTGTCCTGACAGGGCGCGGCGCGCAGTGCGTTTCCTCTGGCCGAGGCATCGCAACGCCTTGAGACGCTCACCACAACAAGCAGGCCCGTTCCATCGGGGTCAACGGCCGCTGGATAGAGTCCCGCGGTGAAGGCTGTCGCGTACCCCGACACCGAACGGTTCCGCGTGTCGCGCGGACACCGTGTGCTGGTGCCGTCATCGGGCGGTACAGCAGTCCATCTCAAGGAGGAGATCGCATGAGCAAGCAACCGGTCACTGTCACGGTCACAGGAGCTGCAGGTCAGATCGGGTACGCACTGCTGTTCCGCATCGCGTCCGGCGCCATGCTCGGGCCCGACACTCCGGTCAAGCTGAACCTCCTGGAGATCACCCCGGCGCTGAAATCCGCCGAGGGCACCGCGATGGAGCTCGATGACTGCGCCTTCCCGCTGCTCGCCGGTATCGACATCTCCGACGATCCGCGCAAAGCCTTCGACGGCACCTCTGTGGCCCTGCTGGTGGGCGCCCGTCCGCGTGGTCCCGGCATGGAGCGTGCGGACCTGTTGCAGGCCAACGGCGGCATCTTCAAGCCACAGGGCGAGGCCATCAATGCCGTTGCGGCGCAGGACGTCCGGGTGCTCGTGGTGGGCAATCCCGCGAACACCAACGCCCTGATCGCCCAGACCCACGCACCCGACGTCCCCGCCGAGCGGTTCAGCGCGATGATGCGACTGGACCACAACCGCGCCCTGACCCAGGTGGCGAAGAAGCTGGGCGTGACGGTGTCGGACGTCCGGCACATGACCATCTGGGGCAACCACTCGGCCAGCCAGTACCCGGACCTGTTCCACGCCGAGGTCAACGGCAAGCCGGTCGCCGACCAGGTCGAGCAGGAGTGGCTGCGGGACACGTTCATCCCGACGGTGGCCAAGCGCGGCGCCGCCATCATCGATGCCCGCGGTGCGTCGTCGGCGGCCTCGGCGGCCAACGCGGCCATCGACCACGTGCACTCGTGGGTCCTGGGCACACCGGCGGACGACTGGGTGAGCGCAGGCATCGTCTCCGACGGTTCCTACGGTGTCCCGGCGGGCCTGATCTCCGGCTTCCCGGCCACGTCAACGAACGGGTCGTGGGAGATCGTGCAGGGCCTGGACATCGACGACTACTCCCGCGGCAAGATCGACGCTTCGGTCGCGGAACTGGTCGAGGAGCGCGACGCCGTCAAGGGTCTCGGGCTGATCTGATCCGTGATGCCGGGTTCGGCGCAGTAACCGGGTTCGGCGGATAGCCGGGTCGGCGGGCGTTCCTCAGGTGGCGTCCGCAGACCCGGGCCCGGCTATCGGCCACCCATCAGATCGCTGTCAGCGCATCGCAGCTCAGATCTCATCCGGCACCGGCGCACTTGCCCCGGTCAGCGTCATCAGCACCTCGTCCAGCTCGTCGGGTCTGATCAGTACCTCACGGGCCTTGGAGCCCTCGGAGGGTCCCACGATGCCGCGGGTCTCCATCAGGTCCATCAGCCGGCCGGCCTTGGCGAAACCGACGCGGAGCTTGCGCTGCAGCATCGAGGTCGACCCGAGCTGTGAGGTCACCACCAGGTTGATCGCCTCGATCAGCAGGTCCAGGTCGTTGCCGATATCAGGGTCGACATCCTTTGCCGCATCAGCCTTCGCGGCCGTGACCCCCTCGTTGTAGTCGGGTGCCGCCTGGGACTTTGCGTACTCGACGACCGCGTGGATCTCCGCGTCGCTGACGTAGGCGCCCTGGATCCGGATCGGCCGGGACTGGCCCATCGGCAGGTACAGGCCGTCACCCATCCCGATCAGCTTCTCCGCGCCCGGCTGATCGAGGATGACCCGGGAGTCGGTGAGCGATGACGTCGCGAACGCCAGCCTCGAGGGCACGTTCGTCTTGATCAGCCCGGTGACGACGTCCACCGATGGCCGCTGGGTGGCGAGCACCAGGTGGATGCCGGCGGCCCGCGCCTTCTGGGTGATCCGGACGATGGCGTCCTCGACGTCCCGCGGGGCCGTCATCATCAGGTCAGCCAGCTCGTCGATGATGCCGAGGATGTACGGATACGGGCGGTAGACCCGCTCGGATCCTGGCGGGGTGACGATCTCGCCGCTGAGCACCTTCTTGTTGAAGTCGTCGACGTGCCGTACCCCGTGCGCGAGCATGTCCTGGTACCGCTGCTCCATCTCCTCGACCAGCCAGGCGAGCGCTGCCGCAGCCTTCTTCGGCTGGGTGATGATCGGCGTGATGAGGTGCGGAATGCCTTCGTAGGGCGTGAGTTCGACCATTTTCGGGTCGACCAGGATCATCCGGACCTCGGCCGGCGACGCCCGCTGCAGCAGCGACACCAGCATCGAGTTGACGAAGCTGGACTTGCCCGAACCGGTGGCCCCGGCGACCAACAGGTGCGGTGTCTTGGCGAGATTGGCGGTGACGAAGCCGCCTTCGACGTCCTTGCCGAGACCGATCACCAGCGGGTGGTGGTCGACGCGCGCGCTGGGCGCCGCGAGAACGTCACCCAGGCGGACCATCTCGCGGTCCGAGTTCGGCACCTCGATGCCGACCGCTGACTTGCCCGGGATGGGCGCCAGCAGCCGCACGTTGTCGGTGGCCACCGCATACGCGATGTTGCGGGTCAGCGCGGTGATCTTCTCGACCTTGACCCCGGGCCCGAGCTCGACCTCGTACCGGGTCACCGTCGGGCCGCGGGTGAATCCGGTGACGGCGGCGTCGACGTTGAACTGCTCGAGAACGCCGGTGATCCGTTCAATCATCTCGTCGTTGGCTGCGGACCGGACCTTGGGCGGCGCACCGAGTTTGAGCAGATCGGCGGGCGGCAGTTGGTAGGCGTCGCCCCGACCGTCACGGCTCATCTGGTCCAGCCGCAACTGGGTCGGCTCGGTGACTCGGGTGTCGGCGTCCGGATCCGGCAGGGCCGGGCGGACAACCCGCGGACGGCTGGGGCGAGCCGCAGGTGCTGAGCCGGCGGTGTTCAGCGGGGCGGTGGGTGCACCCGGATCGACCGGCCCCTGGTCTGCATCGCTGCCGTCGGCGTTGGCGGCCTGCCGACGCCGGGCGGGGCGCCGGAGCCTGGTGGTGGCAAGGTCGGCATCGTCGTCCAGCGCCACTTCACCACCGTTGCGGTAGTCGGTGACATCGGGCTCCTGCTGCCCCGAACCCCTGGCGCGCAACTGATCCCAGCGGTCGCGCAGCCTGGTCGGGACCTCCACCAGCGGCACCCCGGAGATCAGCAGCACACCGAATCCACCCAACAGCACCAGCAGCAGGATCGCGGGGATCGCGGTCACCCCGATGAACAACGGCTGCCCCACCAGCCAGCCGAGGGTGCCACCCGCGCCCATCCGCTGACCGACGGAATCCTCTGCGCCTTCCGGAAGACCGTTGACGTGCACGACGTGCAGGATGCCCGCGATCGCCGCGGTCACTGCCACGGTGCCGGCAACGCGTCTGCTCCGATGCTCCGGATCCGGCTCGGTCCGCATCAGCACCACCGCGACCACCACCAGGGCGATCGGGAACACCAGGGCCAATGCACCGATCCACACCCGGACGGCGTCGTCGGCAAGTCCGCCGACCGGCCCGGCCGCCTGCAGCCACGTCCCGATCGCACACACCAGGGCCAGCGCAATGAGGCCGAAGGCAATGCCGTCGCGCCGATGCACCGGGTCGATGTCCTTGGTGGCGGCGGCGCCCCGGCCGATGGCTCGGACCAGGCCGCCCAGCCAGCGCGCGGCGACCAGCCAGAGCCGTTTGAGTCCGCGCCCGATGCCCTTGACCGCGGTGACCAGCGGGGAGGGTTCGTAGGGCGGCGTGGTGGTACGGCTCGCCGAACCCGAGCTCTTGCGGGATCCGGCTCGGGACGCGGTCGCTGTGGCTCCCCGCTGCTGTCCCGACGATTTCGCCGGGCCACGGGCGGGTGACCGGCTGCCGGAACCTGCGGTGCGCGGATCCGCGCGCCCTCCCGTCCGGGAGTTGGCGCGCGGAGGTGGAGCGGACGTCTTTCCGGCCATGCCAGCACGCTATCTGTTCCGTCCCACCAACCCCATCTGCCACACCGTCCCTGTGGCCCGGAGGGGTTTCAGCGCAAGCGGCCCGGGGCACAGTCCGGCCGGTGAACCGAATGCCGGCCGCTGCGGTAAGCGGCCCCGTCGAAGGGTGGACCTGAATGTCGACACGCGTACCGGGCCCGTTCACCGAGCGCGGAGATCAGGCCGAGGCTGCCGCCTTTCGCGGTGACGGCGTCTACAGCGGCGGGGAGTTCGCCGGTGGTGAGCCGGAGCGCTACGACGACCTCAGCGGCGGCAGCGAAGGTGACGATGTCCTCGACGCCGACACGTCGAGTCGGAGCGGCACCGACTCTGCGAGCACGGACCTGCAAACCCGGTCCCCCGGGCCGGACGCCGACGGAGTCAGCGATCGACCGGACCGGTCCTGATGGCTGCCCTGATCGAGGACTACGCCCTGCATCGGCGACACCCAGACCGCCGCACTGGTCGGCACGAGACGGTTCCATCGACTGGCTGTGCTTCCCCCGATTCGACTCGCGGCGCGTGCTTCGCCGCGCTGCTCGGCACCGAGCAGCACGGCCGGTGGCTGATCGCGCCCGCAGGCGCCGGTCAGCGCGACACGTCGGCGGTACCAGGGCGACACCCTGATCCTGGAGACCGAGTTCGAGACCGACGACGGCACCGTCCGGCGTCATCGACTTCATGCCGCCCCGCGGCGAAGCGCCCGACGTGGTCCGCATCGTCGAGGGGGTCGCCGGACGGGTGCCGATGCAGATGGAGCTGCGGATCCGGTTCGACTACGGGCGGGTCGTGCCGTGGGTGCGGCGCGAGGACGGCGCATTGGCCGCGGTCGCCGGCCCCGACTCGCTGTTGGCTTCGAACGCCGGTCGAGACACGCGGCGAAGACCTGCACACGGTCGCCGAGTTCGTCGTCGAGCCCGGTGACCGGGTGCCGTTCGTGCTCACCTGGCGCGAGTCACACCTCGAACCGCCGCCGACGCCGATCGACGCCGAGCACGCCCTGCGCGACACCCGAGCAGTACTGGTCGGACTGGTTCGGGCACTGCACCTACGACGGGCAATGGCGGGACGCCGTGATCCGCTCGCTGATCACCCTCAAGGCTCTCACCTACGCCCCCAGCGGCGGAATCGTCGCCGCGCCGACCACCTCGCTGCCCGAGAAGCTGGGCGGCGTGCGGAACTGGGACTACCGCTTCTGCTGGCTGCGGGACGCCACCTTCACGCTGCAGGCGCTGATGTACGCCGGCTTCGAGCGACGAGGCGCTGCAGCTGGCGCGACTGGCTGCTGCGGGCGATCGCCGGCAACCCGGCGAACATCCAGATCATGTACGGCGTGGCCGGCGAGCGCCGGCTGCCGGAGTACGATCGCGGACTGGCTGCCCGGCTACGACGGGCAACCCGGTCCGGATCGGCAACGCCGCTGTCGATCAGTTCCAGCTCGATGTCTACGGCGAGGTGATGGACGCCCTGTACCAGGCGCGCGGCGCCGGGCCTGAGCGGCGCGAGCGAGCACCTGGGCGTTGCAGAAGGCACTGATGGAATCGTCGAGCGCAGCGTGGCAGGAGCCGGACGAGGGAATCTGGGAGGTCCGCGGCCCGCGGCAGCACTTCACGCACTCCAAGCTGATGGCGTGGGTGGCGGCCGATCGGGCCGTCCGCAGCGTCGAGAAGTTCGGCCTGGACGGCCCGCTCGACGAGTGGCGAGCACTGCGGCGAGGAGATCGCGCGACGACATCCTGCGCCGCGGCTACGATCCGCAGCGCCGGACCTTCACCCAGTACTACGGCTCGAAGGAACTCGATGCCGCCGTGCTGATGATCCCGCTGGTCGGGTTCCTCCCGGCCGACGACGAACGGATGATCGGGACCGTCGCCGCCATCGAGAAAGAACTGCTGGTGGACGGTTTCGTCCAGCGCTACACCCAGCGGCCCGACGCCGACGCCGATGGCCTGCCGCCCGGCGAAGGCGCCTTCCTCGCCTGCACGTTCTGGCTGGCAGACAACTATTCGCTGATGGGCCGGGCGGGTCGAGGACGCGCGGGAGATGTTCGAGCGGCTGCTGGCCCTGCGGAACGACCTCGGGCTGCTCGCCGAGGAGTACGACGCCAGCGCCGGCCGGATGGTGGGCAACTTCCCGCAGGCGTTCAGCCACGTCCCGTTGATCAACACCGCGCGCAACCTGTCGAGCGCCGGCGGTCCGTCGCATCAGCGGGAGAAGACCACCGAAGCCGGCCGTGAGTCGGCGGGAAACACCTGACACGGTTCGCCGCCGCGGTCGTTGTCAACGGCAGTCGTACGAATACTCCAGGGCCGAATGCTCCAGGGCCGATGCTCCAGGGCCGATGCTTCAGGGCCGATGCTTCAGGGCCGCTGTCGGGGCGGGTCGATGTCTGCCAGGCTCAGGCAGCACAACTCTTCCAAGTCGCCTCGCCATCGGTGTCGAGAAACCGGGCCCGGCTCCGCTCACCATGTGCAGGCCGCGAACGGCGCGGCCAGAACCTCAGGGAGATCAGCATGCCGAAGTACCTGTTGCTCAAGCACTACCGCGGTGGCCCGGAGAACTACCGTCAGGTCCCGCCGATGGATCAGTGGGCGCCGGAAGACATCGAGGCGCACATGGCGTTCCTCGGCCACGTCAGTGAGTTGCTCGAGAAGAGCGGAGAATTCGTCGATGCCCAGGCCCTGACGCCGGCCCAGACCTGGGTGCGTTACGGCGGCCCCGAAGCAGCGCCGGTGATCACCGACGGACCCCATCCCGAGACCAGCGACCTGGTCGCCGGCTGGTACATGATCGACGTCGAATCCCATCAGCGCGCCGTGGAACTCGCCGCATACGTCTCCTCGGAGCCCGGGCCCGGTGGCGAGCCGCTCTACGAATGGATCGACATCCGCGAGGTCATGACGGCGCCGGTGTCGGACGGCTGATCGGGTGACCGGCTCTCCGGGCGCCCCCAATCTTCCCGGCGCCCGAGCCGAACCGGTGGACCCGGCGGACGGGGGTGAGCTGCGGGCCCTGGTCCCCCGGGTCCTCGCGGCGCTGCTGCGCCGGGGCGAGGATTTCGACGCCGCCGAGGACGCGCTGCAGGAGGCGCTCATCGACGCGTTGCGGGTCTGGCCCGGACAGCGACCGCAGGATCCGCAGGCTTGGCTCTCGGCGGTCGCGACACGGCGACTGATCGATGCACGCCGGAGCGAGGCGGCTCGCCGCCGCCGTGAGGAGTCGCCCCACCTGCAACCGGAAGCGATTGCCACCGAGAGCGGCGACGACACCCTGTTCCTGTTGTTCTGCTGCTGTCACCCAGATCTGGCGCCGGCATCGCAGGTGGCGCTGACCCTGCGGGCTGTCGGCGGCCTGACCACGCGGGAGATCGCCGATGCCTTCTATGTCCCGGAGGCGACCATGGCGCAGCGGATCAGTCGGGCCAAGCGCACGATGCGCGGCCGCACCCTGGACCAGCCCGGGGACCTGGCCGTCGTGCTGCGGGTTCTGTACCTCGTCTACACCACCGGTCACGCGGGACGGGTCGACCTCGCCGGCGAAGCGATCCGGCTCGCCCGGCAACTCACGCTGGCGACCGACGAACCGGAGGCACGCGGTTTGCTCGCCCTGATGCTGCTCAACCATGCGCGGCTACCGGCGCGACAGGACAGCCACGGCCGGATCGTCCCGCTGGATCGGCAGGACAGGAGCCGGTGGAACACCCGCGAGATCGACGACGGCGTCCGCGTTCTGCAATCGGCCCTGGCAATCGAACGCCCGGGCCGCTACCAGATCGAGGCCGCCATCGCCGCCCTCCACGATGACGCACCGACCTCCGCGGAGACCGACTGGCTGCAGATCCTCGCCTGGTACGACGACCTGGTGGCACTCACCGACGACCCGGTGCATCAGGATCCCGCCGCCGTCCTCGGCCGGTCGGTGGCCGCCGGCCACGTGCTGGGTGCCGCAGCCGGGCTGCGCGAGACCGACCGCCTGCGTGAGGTTCTCGGCGACCGGCACCGCTGGCACGCAGTCCGGGGGTACCTCCACGAACTGGGCGGGGATTCGGCCGCCGCGGGGGCGGCCTACGCCGAGGCGGCCCACCGGGCGACGAATGTGGCAGAGCGGGATCATCTGGTCCGTCAGGCGGCCAGGATCCGTGCCGCTGCGTTCTCCGCGGAAAATCGCTGACCCGGCGCCTGTCCGCAGGAAGTGCCTCGGTCGCACTGTCTGCCAAAGGTGCAACACTGCGCGGCATGACGGAGGAAGCGCCACGCCACCCGGCGATGCGGAGCTACGTCGTGCTCATCCGCGGTGTCAACGTCGGCGGCAAGAACAAGCTGCCGATGGCGCCGCTCCGGAAGTCACTGGGAGAGCTCGGTTTCGCCGGCGTCCGGACCTATATCGCCAGTGGCAACGTTCTGCTGCAATCAGGCCTGCCCGCACAGGGAATCAAACCCGCTTTCGAGAAGCTGCTGTCGTCCGAGTTCGACCTCGACGACCCCAACATTCAAGTCCTTGTTCTCGATCGAGAACAATTCCGCACCGTCATCGACCAGAAACCGGAAGGCTTCGGTGAGCAACCGGACAAGTACCACAGCGATGCGATCTTCCTGATGGGGATCGACCCGATGGACGCCATGACGGTTTTCGACCCACGGGAGGGCGTGGACCGGATATGGCCGGGTGTGGGTGTCATCTACTCCCAACGCCTCAGCGCGGAACGCACCCGGAGTCGCCTCAGCAAGATCATCGGCACCCCGGCGTACCGCTCGATGACCATCCGGAGCTGGAACACCACGATGGCATTGTGGAAATTGATCCAGGGGTCCGATGGAAATTGAGATAGCGCCTGCCGTGCCGTGAGATTTGTCCCGGTCAACTGCTTGCTGGATCCTGCACAGCGCCCACCCGACCATGTGCGACCGAACAGCCACATCGAGGCCACTGAGCCCTCGATCACACGGACATCGAAGAGGAGCGCGCCGCCGTGACCGATGACGTCTTCGCCGCATTCGCCGCCAAGATGCGGAACCGCCGCCCAGCTGCCGGCTACTGGGTGGTCCTGGACGCACCTGCCGCCACCGAGCAGATCGGCCGACTCGGGTATGACTACGTCGTACTGGACGGCCAGCACGGACTCCTCGGCTATTCGGGCATCCTGAACGGGTTGCTGGCCATCGATGCCGGCGGCAGATCGGTCGGCCTGGTCCGCGTCGAGGCAAACAATCCGACCCCCATCGGCCGCGCGCTGGATGCGGGGGCGGGCGGCGTCATCGTCCCGCTGGTCGACACCGCGGCCGATGCAGAACGTGCCGTCAGCGCCGCGCGCTATCCACCGGCCGGGCGCCGCTCCTTCGGTCCGACCCGTGCGGTGCTTCGCGTCGGCCCTGCGCCGGCTGAGGCGGACGCCGCGGTTCTCGTCCTGGCGATGATCGAAACCCCCTCCGGGCTGGACAATGTCGAAGAGATCTGTCGGGTACCCGGACTCGATGGGGTGTACGTCGGCCCCTCGGACCTGCGGCTGGCAGTCGGCGGTAGAACGCCGACCGATCCGGCCGTGAACCAGGCCTTCGACGCCGCACTCCAACGCATCCGTGAAGCAGCGGCGGCGGCGGGAATCGCCGCGGGCATTCACACCTTTGACGGCGAGACCGCTCGACGGCGGCTTGCCGAGGGCTTCACCTTTGTCTCGATCGCCGGCGACCTCAGCCATCTCGTCGGGAGCGCGGCGGAGCATCTCCGCGCGGTACCTCGCTGACCGCAAGCCCCTGGGTTTCCCTCCCGGATATCCGCAACCCGACCGCGCTTGGTCGAGCGCTGGGTGACGGGATCGAAGTGATGGTTCAGCCGGGTCCTTCCTTGGGCAGTTCGGCAAGGGTGTAACCGTCGGCGCGAAGCCCGGAGATGACTCTCGGCAGGGCGGCGATCGTCTGGTCGCGGTCGGCGCCGCCCGCATCGTGCATCAGGATGATGGAACCTGGCGTCACCGTACCGAGGACGTTTCTGACGATCGCCGCCACTCCAGGTTTTCGCCAATCCTGGGAATCCACCGACCAGCCGAGCGGGACAACCCGGTTCAGCTGGCACACCTGTCGCAGGGTGGTTCGTGATACTCCGAAATCTCCTCCCGGCGAGCGGAAGTAGTGCACCTGGACGCCATCGGCCGCGAATACCTTCTGCGGCCTGCCAATCTCGGCGTTGATCGCCTGAGCTGGAGCTGCCGACAAACCGTCAGGATGGGACCAGCTGTGATTGCACAAGGTGTGCCCTTCAGCAATGATCCGCCGTTCGGTGTCCGGAAAGTCTGCAATGCGGGAGCCGACCTGGCAGAAGGTTGCCTTGACCCCCGCAGCGGCGAGGATGTCCAGGATTGCGCCGGTCTGCGGGCCCGGACCGTCGTCAAAAGTCAGGTATGCCACCTGCCCGGAACCCTGATAGCCCAACACCTTGTCGAAAGGTGCGGACAAGGCGGGCAATGCCGGCCCCGCGACACGGTGCCGCGGCGACGGCGACGGCGACCCCGGCGATGCCGCGGGCGCCCGCACCGAAGAAGTCGGCACCGCAGAAGTCGGCACCGCAGAAGTCGGCACCGCAGAAGTCGGCACCGCAGAAGTCGGCACCGGCGTGGACGACGCCTGAGCCGGGGCGACAGCTGCCGCGGCCTTCACGCTCGTCGACGTCCGTACAGCAGCCAACGGCGGAACCGTCACCGCAGGCCAGGATCGTGGTGTCTGATCGGGCATCAGCATTGTCGAGTTGCCGGGTCCGGCGGACACCGACGCAGCCTGTGGTGGCGTGGTCGACGTGATCGTGACACCGATTCCGACCAGCACGGCAACCGACAGTGCGGTCCAGCCGACAACCGCAGACCTGCCCACGATCATTCCCCCGGTCCGTCATCGCCGGACTTCCCCACACCCCTGCCGCCGACGGGTCACGCGTGGCGGCCCCTCCACCCGCACAACCCGTCGCCGAGATTGGTCAGACGCGGCTTCAGGGCAAGCGTAACGCAACGTGCACGACCGCGGACTCTTCGTGCACAGTCCGGCGAGGGTCAGGCAGGAACCTCATCGGCGATCGCGTCGCGCACATCGTGGCGGGCGACGAATCGGAAGCGATCACCGCGGAAGACCGACCGGGTCCATTCCACGCAGCGGCCGCTCGCATCCCGCCCGGTGCGGTGCACCAGGAGGATCGGCAGCCCGGTGTCCACGCCCAGCAGATCCGCCTCGACGGGATCGGCCAGCGCGGTTTCCACGATGTCCTCCACGGACGCAAGTCTGATCCCGAAGGCCTCGTCCAGGGTCACGTACAGCGATCCGCGCGCCGCCAGTTCGTCGGCAAGGCCAGGCAGATCGCCTGCGAGATGGGCTATCTCGTGCGCGATGGTCTCGTCCGCCGCCGTGCGGAGCCGCTCGACCCGGTGAATCGGCGCCCCTGGCGGAACTTCGAGATGCGCGCTGATGTCGTCGTCCGCCGGTTCCTCGCTGATGCGTAGCGTCACGCTGCCTGGCCGCCGGCCTTGTGCCTGCAGGTCCTTCGAGAACGACGTCAACTGCCGCACCTGCATGAGTTTCGGGTGCGCCACGAAGGTGCCCCGGCCTTGGGTTCGTTCGAGGCGACCCTGCACGACCAGTTCGGCGATCGCCTGCCGCACTGTCGTCCGGGACGTCCCGTACCGCTCGGCCAACTCACGCTCGGTGGGAACGACCGAACCGGGAGCGAGATCGGCGATCAGGACGAGGATCTCGTTCTTCACCTGGTAATACTTGGGAACCCTCACCTCGCCTGACCTCCTCTGTCGGAAACGCCCGCCCCGATGACCTTACGCGAATTGGCATAGACCAATCAAGGTCAACACTCGACCCGGCGTGGTCACGGACCGTGACCCAGGCCACACTCATCTGGTCCTTGACCGCCGCATTGGTCTATGCCAATCTACGTGCGTTGGTCTATACCAATCCTGGAACTTCACATCCCCGGGCCCGACGTGGCCGCGGGACCCACACCAGAATCGCCCGATCGCGGTTGAACTCGTCGGGGGTCACGAAAGCGGAGGTAGTCGGAGATGAGCAGACCCGATGTCGGTCGAACCGAGGTCGCGAAAGGAGCCGGCCTCGACAAGAAGGCTGGCGACCAGAAGTCGGGCGCCAAGAAGAAGTCCGGGCTGAGGATTCCCGGGTTCGCGCAGCTGCAACGCCTGGGCAAAAGCCTGATGCTGCCCATCGCGCTGCTGCCGGCCGCCGGCATCCTGCTGCGACTGGGCCAGCCGGACCTTCTCGGCAAGATCACCGTGCCGGTGATCGGCCCGTTCTTCCAGGCGATGAGCGCCGCGGGCGGTGCGATCTTCGCCCACCTCCCGCTGCTCTTTGCGATCGGCGTGGCCATCGGCTTCGCCAAGAAGGCTGACGGCTCAACCGCTCTCGCAGCGGCAGCCGGATACCTGGTGGTCGAGGCGGTCTTCAAGACCATGTCGCCGATCGTGCTCGACGGCGTGCTGGATCAGACCGGTGCGCAGGCAGAGATCAACTACAGCGTGTTCGCCGGTATCGCCGTCGGCCTGGTGACAGCGTTGCTGTTCGACCGGTACCACACCATCAAGCTGCCGCCCTATCTCGGATTCTTCGGCGGCCGCCGGTTCGTCCCCATCGTGGTGTCGGTCGCATGCCTGATCATGGGCTTCGCACTGAGCTACTTCTACCCGATCTTCGATGCGGGCCTCACATCGGTCGGCCACTTCATCGGTGGCTCTGGGGCTTTCGGTGCTTTCACCTACGGCTTCGCCAACCGGATGCTGATCCCGCTCGGCCTTCACCACATCCTCAACACCTACATCTGGTTCATCTACGGCGACTACACGACACCGGCCGGCACGCTGGCCACCGGCGAGCTCACGCGTTTTGCCGCCGGCGACCCCAGCGCCGGATTGCTGACGTCCGGGTTCTACCCGATTCTGATGTTCGGGCTGCCGGCGGCTGCGCTGGCGATGATCCTGGTCGCAAAGCCGAGGCAGAAGAAGCTGGCCATCGGCATCCTCTCGGCCGCCGGTCTGACGGCATTCCTCACCGGGGTGACAGAACCTCTGGAATTCGCGTTCATGTTCGTGGCCTTCCCCCTCTACGTGGTGCACGCCCTGCTGACCGGGCTCTCGCTGGCGATCGCCTACCAACTCGACATCCATCTCGGGTTCTCGTTCTCGGCCGGCCTGATCGATCTTCTGCTCTACGGCACCGCACCCGCGGCGAAGAACATTCCCCTGTTGATCGCCATGGGTGTCGTCTTCTTCCTGGTCTATTTCTTCCTTTTCCGCTGGGTGATCATCCGCTGGAACATGCGGACACCGGGCCGCGAGCCCGAGGACGAGTTCGAAGCGGAGCAGGCCGCCAACCTCACCGACACCTCCGGGTCGGCCGCTCTGTCCGGCGGACCGACGGCGTCAGGCGGCGGGGTGGCGCTGGCCACCAGACCGCTCGCGGACACCAAGGCCGAGCAGTTGATCGCAGCCTTCGGTGGCCGGGACAACCTGGTCAACGTCGACGCCTGCATCACCCGCCTGCGCATGGAGGTCGCAGACCGGAACCTGGTCGACAAGGCGCAGTTGAAGGCGTTGGGCGCGGCCGGTGTGATGGAGGTCGGCAACAACGTCCAGGCAATCTTCGGCACACAGGCCGAGGCCCTCAAGAGTGACATCAACGATGCTCTCGAAGGCCCCACGCCCGAGCCGGCCAACGTCGCAACAAAGGTTCCCGCCGATGTTTCGCCAGATGTTTCGGACAAGCCCGAGCCGGCCGGCCCCGTCCCGAACGCACCCGCCGACACCGTCCGGCAAGGTGGCACCACCATCGTTCTGGCCCCGGTCCCCGGTCGGGCCGTGCCGATGGCCCAGGTGCCGGACCCGACGTTCGCCCAGGGCATCGTCGGCCACGGGGCGGCCATCGATCCGCCGCACGAGGTGGTCCAGGCGGTTGCGCCCATCAGCGGCACGGTGCTGCAGATGATGCCCCACGCCTACATCGTCGTCAGTACCGACAACGTCGGTGTGCTGGTGCATCTCGGTCTGGACACCGTCCAGTTGAAGGGCGAGGGCTTCACCGCACTGGTGTCGAAGGGTGACAAGGTGGAGGCGGGACAGCCCGTCATCACCTACGACGTGCCCTCTGTGGTCGCTGCCGGGCGGAACCCCATCGTCCCGGTCGTGGTGATGGAAAAGAAGGACGACGACATTGCACTGCGAAAGGTGATCAGCAGTGGCGGGCAGATCGAGACCGCCCAGGAACTCTTCGCCGTCACCCACTGAGCGGACCCGTGAGCGCCGCCGGACCCGACGGTCCGGCGGCGCCCCGTCACTCCGTCAACCCAACCGCACCTGCAGGACAGCGGTGCGATTCGGCGGCAGGTCAATGTGCCGTCGGCAATTCAACGTGAAGGAGCCCCATGGAAATCGTCATATTGCCCAATGCCGAGGCGATCGGCACCCTTGCTGCAGATGCCATCGGGAATCTGCTGCAGCGCAAAGCCGATGCCGTCCTCGGATTGGCGACGGGATCGTCGCCGCTGACCATCTACGACGAGTTGGCCACCCGCTGTGCCGACGGCACAGTCTCTTTCGCGCAGGCGTCCGGCTTCACCCTGGACGAATACGTGGGGCTGCCGGCCGGCCATCCGGAGTCATACCGGAAGGTGATCGACCGGGAGTTCGTCTCACGCGTCGACTTCGCACCGGGTGCCGTCCAGGCGCCCGACGGTACAGCTGAGGACATTCCGGCCGCGTGCGCGGCATACGAGGCCGCCATCGCGAACTCGGGCGGGGTCGACCTGCAGATCCTGGGGATCGGCACCGACGGGCACATCGGGTTCAACGAGCCGGGCTCGTCGCTCGCATCACGGACCCGGATCAAAACCCTGGCCGAGCAGACGCGCATCGACAACGCCCGGTTCTTCGACGGCAACCTCGAGGCCGTGCCGACCCACTGCCTGACGCAGGGACTGGCGACCATCATGTCGGCCCGGCATGTGGTGCTGGTCGCGACCGGTACAGGTAAGGCCGAAGCGGTGCATCACCTCGTCGAGGGCGCCGTGAGTGCGCTCTGGCCGGCAACCATCCTGCAGCATCATCCGCACACGACGGTGCTGCTCGACGGTGCGGCTGCCGGGCGCCTTCAGCTGGCCGACTACTACCGGGAGACCTACCGCGCAAAGCCTGCCTGGCAAGGGATCTGAACATTTCGCGCGGGACCCCTCGCCGTTCTCGACACCGAACAGCCGACACCAGAAGGACGCCATCATGCTGCTCACCGCCGACACCGTCGTCACCGGCAGGGAGCTGCTACGTCCCGGCTGGATCGACGTGAGAGACGGCGCGATCGGTGCGGTCGGCGCCGGAGACCCGCCTCGGCCATCCGATCACGACCTGGGTGCGGTGACCGTCGTTCCGGGATTCGTCGACATGCACGTGCACGGCGGCGGTGGCGGAATGTTCCCGACGGCGAATCCCGCGGACGTCGCAGGGGCCACGGCGACCGCGGTCGAGCTTCACCGCAGGCACGGAACGACGACGATGATCGCCTCGCTGGTCACCGCCCCGCCCGCCGAGCTGCTGGCACAGGTGCGGGCGATGGCCGAGCAGGTCCGGTCCGGAGTGGTGGCGGGCATCCACCTCGAGGGACCGTGGCTGGCGGCGAAGCGCTGTGGCGCGCATGAACTCTCCGCCCTGCGCGATCCCGATCCAGCGGAGTTGGCGAATGTCCTGCGAGCCGGTGACGGGACGGTTCGGATGGTCACCCTCGCGCCAGAGCGGGCCGGTGGCGTGGAGGCGATCCGGAGAATCGTCGACGCCGGCGCAGTCGCGGCCGTCGGGCACACAGACGCGACCTACGCGCAGGCGGTTGCCGCGATCGATGCCGGCGCCACAGTCGCCACCCACCTGTTCAACGCCATGCGGCCGGTGCATCACCGGGAACCCGGACCGGTGCTGGCGCTGGTCGAGGATCCCCGCGTCACGGTGGAACTCATCACCGACGGGGTGCACCTGCATCCCGTGCTGTACCGGGATGTCAGCCGGAGCGTCGGACCGGACCGGGTGGCGCTGGTGACCGATGCGATGGCCGCGGCCGGCATGGCCGACGGCGCCTACCATCTCGGGTCCTTGGGAGTCGACGTTGTCGACGGGGTGGCGCGTGTGGCCGGAACGGACACCATCGCCGGCAGCACCGCGACAATGGATCAGGTCTTCCGGTTCGCGGTGGAGCACAGCGGTCTCGGGCGTGATGAGGCGCTGCTGGCCGCCGTCCGGCAGTCGTCTGTCAATCCCGCGCGCGCTGTCGGCCTGGAACCGGCGGGCATCACCGCCGGTGCCGCGGCGGACCTGGTGGTTCTGGACGAGAACCTGGCAGTGGATCGCGTTCTGTATCGGGGCACATGGGTGCCCCGACCAGCCTGATCCCGGTAGAGGCCATCGTCGCCGGGATGCTCCTCGGACGCGCGACCTGGGAGCTGTTCGCGGGCATCTGGCCCTCTCGGGACGGCGCGTTCGCCGGCCAGATGAATGCCGTCGACAAGCTGATCGTCACCAGCCATCCGGTGGATGAGCCGGGCCGTTGGCCCCATTCGTCCGTGCTGACCGGTCCGCTGCGGGACGCTGTGATTGCAGAGCGGCGCACAGGACAGCCGTGTTCACCGCCGCCTGCATTGCGCCCGGCACGGCACGCAACGGTCGCCGAAGTCTCCGGTGCAGTGACCACCCAATACCCCGCGGCTCGGAAAGTGGCTATCGTCAGCCCGTGCTGCAGTCGACCTCGGGGAGCGCTGCCGGCCGCGGCCGGCCGTCCCGCTTGCGATTTCGGCACCCGGCGCAAGTGGTCGTTGCCGGATTCGCGAGCGCGGTAGCTGTCGGCACGGTGTTGTTGCTGTTGCCGATCGCCAGGTCCGGACCAGGCGGGGCAGGGTTCGTGGAGGCGCTGTTCACCTCGACCAGCGCGGTGTGCGTCACCGGCCTCACAGTGGTCGATACGCCGACATACTGGTCCGGCTTCGGTCAGGCTGTGATCCTCGTGCTGATCCAGGGCGGCGGCTTCGGTATCGCGACACTTGCGTCGTTACTGGCGCTGATCGTGGTCCGTCGGATGGGTTTGCGAACGCGGTTGACCGCGGCGGCCGAGACCCGCAGCGTCGGCATCGGCGACGTCCGTAGCGTGCTCATCGGCGTTGCCGCGGTGAGCCTGGTGATGGAGAGCGCCGTCACGCTCATTCTCGCCTCACGGTTCATGATTGCTTACGGCGAATCCTTGCCGCGGGCGATCTACCTCGGCTTGTTCCACGCTGTCTCAGCGTTCAACAATGCCGGGTTCGCGTTGTATTCGGACAACATGACCGGCTTCGTGAGCGACCCATGGATCTGCCTGCCGATCGCCCTCGCGGTGATCATCGGCGGCATCGGATTCCCGGTGATCCTGGAATTGCGGCGGCAGTTCCGCCGCCCCAGTCGGTGGAGCGTTCACACCAAGATCACTCTGTCGGTCAGCGGGATCCTGTTGTTGCTGTCCACTGCGTTCGTGACCGCAACTGAATGGTCCAACCCGCGGACCCTTGGGCCGCTCGGCGAGCCGGCGCGTTTACTGGCGGGGTTCTTCCAAGCCGTCGCACTCAGAACCGCGGGCTTCAACAGCATCGACATTTCGCAGATGAAGGAAAGCACGTGGCTCGGTATGGACGTGTTCATGTTCATCGGGGGCGGTTCGGCCGGAACCGCCGGTGGAATCAAGGTCACCACGTTCGCACTGCTCTTCTTCGTCATCTGGTCAGAGGTCCGCGGTGAGGCGGCCACCAACGTTTTCGAACGACGAATCGACGGACGCGCCCAACGCCAGGCGTTGACGGTCGCACTCTTGTCCGTCGCTGCGGTGGTCTCCGCGACAATCATCCTGGCCGAGGTGACCAAGCTCAGCACGGATCAGATCTTGTTCGAGTCGGTGTCGGCGTTCGCCACCGTGGGGCTGACCACGGGGATCACTCCCCTGCTGTCGACAGCGGGGCAGTTGCTGCTGGTCGGGCTGATGTTCGTCGGTAGATTGGGCCCCGTCACGCTTGTTTCCGCTCTGGCCCTGCGCGAGAGTCGACGCCGGTACGAGCATCCGGAAGGCAGGCCCATCGTTGGCTAGGGACAGCGGCAGCAACAGCAATGGAGTCGTGGTCATCGGGCTCGGGCGCTTCGGTTCGGCGCTCGCCCTGGAGCTGATGGAGCAGGACGTAGAAGTCCTGGGCATCGACGGTCGGGACAAGATCGTGCAAGAACTGGCGGGACAACTGACGCACGTCGTGGTCGCCGACTCCACGGACGAAATGGCGCTACGACAACTGTCCGTGCATGAGTTCGAGCGGGTCGTCATCGCCATCGGAAATGATGTCGAAGCGAGCATCCTGACCGCGTCGCTGGTTCTCCAGATGGGTGTTCCGACAATCTGGGCGAAGGCGATGAGTGCTGCACACGCGCGTATCCTGACGCAACTCGGTGTCCATCACGTCGTCCGCCCCGAACATGACATGGGCCAGCGCGTCGCCCACCTGGTGGGCGGCAGAATGATGGACTACATCGAGTTCGACGAAGACTTCGCAATGACGAAAGCCTCGCCCCCGTCGATGGTCATCGGCCGAAAACTGCGGCAGACGCCGATTCGCACGCACCATGGCGTGACCGTCGTCGCGGTCAAACATCGGGGTCATGAATTCACTTACGCCACACCGGACACCGTTCTACAGAAGGACGACATCATCATCGTCTCTGGGACCCTGCGCAACATCGAAAGGTTCAGCGAATTGGAATAGCCGCACCAGAACCGCTGCGATACCTGCACAACGGTTGCTTCTCACGAGGGATTGGTCCGGTACGAGTCGGCCCTGCGGCTGAGCGTCATCCCGTGGCCGGTGCGAGTGTCCTCGACGACCAGAGTGCCGTCCCGCACCGGCGGCGCACCGTTGACCAACAGCGGCTCCAGGCGGGCATGATCGATGAACCACTCGACGTGTCGAAGGTTCGGCACGGCCGCCGCCACCGGGGCGTGCAGAGCTGGGGCGCAATGGCCCGATACTTGCAGATTGTGCGCGGCCGCAACGGCTGCGGCGCGCAGGAAGCCTGTGTAGCCGCCGCAGCGGGTGACGTCCAGTTGGAGACAGTCGACGACTGGGCACAGCCCCGCGGCGGCATAGACATCCGCCGCGTACTCGCCGGCGGCGACGTCGCACCGCACCGCGCCGCGGATGGTGCGCAGCCCCTCGAGATCGTCACTGGAAACCGGTTCCTCGAACCAGCACACCGCCATCTCGTCCAGTGCCGCGCCGACCCGGCGGGCCTGACCGACGGTGTAGGCACCATTGGCGTCCACCATCAGCTCCACGTTCGCCCCGGCCATCCCCCGCAGAGTCTGGATGCGTTCCAGATCCCGCGCGATCTCCGTGCCCCACGATTCACCGATCTTGATCTTCATGGACCGACATCCGGCCTCGGCCCAACTCTGGACCTGCGCACGGAGCTCATCGTTGCTGAGGCTGGTGAAGCCACCGGACCCATACACCGGCACGCGGTCCCGGGCTTGGCCGAGCAGTCGCGCGAGGCTGATGTCGAAGAACCGCGCCTTGTGGTCCCACAAGGCGATGTCAACGGCGCTGATGGCCTGCATCACGATGCCGCGTGTGCCGAGGTTCCGGCAGGCCCGGTGCATGGCCGACCAGCAACAAGGGATGTTCAGTGGATCGAGACCCACAAGTGCCGGTGCGAGGTGGTCGGTGATGATCTGCGCTGTGGCGGCTGTGCTGTAGGTCCAGCCCAGTCCGGTAGCGGGACCGGTCGTCACGGTCGCGGTGACGGCCGTCGTGGCGTCCCAGCTCAGCGTGCCGTCTGCCTCCGGCCTTTGCGTCGGGAATCGGTAGACGGCCGTGACGATTGTGTCGAGCACTTCCCGGCGTGTGGTCACCGCAACCACCACGTGTAGGTTGCCCGCCGGGAATCGGCAGTCCGCCGGCCCAGGGCACACACAGCCAGCGCTTTCATCGTTGCCTGCTGGCGGTTAAGGGTCATCGACGCCCTCCCTCGATCGGCCGGACGATGCCACGTACTCCGATGAGCCGGCGGACCGGTCGCAGGGACCATCACATCTGACGACCGTGTCGCAGCGGCAACAGGATGGCATTACCCGCTGCCAGGCCCGATGAACCGTATGCATTGCATTTCCGCGGTTGGTGGGACGCAATGCTTGCAATGTCGCAAGGTTTGCACATGCCGCCATACACTTTCGACATTGAAGACGCGTCGCCCGTGTCATGACGCGTTGGCGGGGAACCCTGAGCGGTAGCAGGTCGCGTGACGTGTCACTCATGTGTCTATCTCGCCGTTCGGCGAGGCAGCGACGCCATCGAGATGTGCGAGCCGAAAACCGGTGGCCGTCAGCCACCAGAATGCAACCGGCGGAAAGGAGAACACCGATGGAACGCCACACTGTGGTGGTCACCGGAGCGAGCGGCGGCATCGGACGCGCGGTCGCGGCCGCATTCGGCGCGCGCGGGGCCCGGGTGGCACTGCTCGCACGCGGCGAGGAAGGGCTGGCCGGCGCTGCCAGGGATGTCGAGAAGGCAGGCGGCACCGCCATGATCGTGCCCACCGATGTCGCCGACGCGCAACAGGTAGACGACGCGGCCGACCGGGTGGAACGCGAACTCGGCCCGATCGACGTGTGGGTGAACGTCGCCTTCAGCTCCGTCTTCGCCAGATTCACCGACATCCATCCCGATGAATTCCGAAGGGTCACCGAGGTCAGCTACCTCGGCTACGTGTACGGAACGATGGCGGCGCTGCAGCGGATGCGCCCCCGCGACCGCGGGACCATCGTCCAGGTCGGATCCGCGCTGGCCTACCGCGGCATCCCATTGCAGACCGCCTACTGCGGTGCCAAACACGCCATCCAAGGTTTCAACGAGGCGCTGCGCTGCGAGTTGCTGCACGACAAGTCGGGGATCTCCGTCACCATGGTGCAGATGCCGGCGGTCAACACGCCACAGTTCTCCTGGCTGCTGACCCGGCTTCCGCATCACGCCCAACCGGTCCCGCCGATCTACCAGCCTGAACTCGCAGCCAAGGCCGTCCTGTACGCCGCCGACCACCCACGGCGCCGGGAGTACTGGGTCGGCACCAGCACAGCGCTGACCCTCGCCGCCAACGCGATCGCGCCGGGGCTGCTCGACCGCTACCTTGCCCGCACCGGCGTCAAAGGTCAGCAGACCGCACAACCGCAGGACCCGGACTCACCGGTCAACCTGTGGGAGCCCGCCGACGGACACGGCGGCAGGGACTTCGGCGCGCACGGCGTCTTCGGCGACCGCTCCCACAGCAGGGACCCGCAACTCTGGGCGTCCCAGCATCACGGATTGCTGGCGGCGACCGGATCGGCTGTCCTCGCCGCCGGGGCAGCCGCTACGTCCCTGCTGCGCCGCGCATGACACCGCCGCCATCCACCGGAGCTGCACGCGGATGGGCAGCGGCCACCGCGCTGCAGGGTGCGGCCATGATGGCGATGCCCTCGGTGATCGGCCGGTGGGCGGCCGGCCAGCACGGAGGCGCCCCTGCCGCGACCGTGGTGCGGATCCTGGGAGCGCGTGAACTCCTGCAAGGCGTCGCTGTCGCCGTGCATCCCGCCCGCCCAGTCGTCCGAATCGGCATCTTCGTCGATCTCAGTCACGCCGCCACCATGGCTGCTGCGATCGGACTTTTCCCGAGGTACCGGCGCCCGGCAGCACTCGGCGGAGTCCTGGCTGCCGCTTCGGCCATGGCCGGGACAGTCGCCTTGAGGAGAGGTCGGCGATGACAGGAGGTGCGCAGGGGCCGGCGGGTGCGAGGACGCCTTTCCCGCCGCAGACGTTGCGGCAATACGCGTTGCTGGCGGACGGTGAGCGCGGTGCGCTGATCGGGCCGCACGGCAACATCGTCTGGATGTGCGCACCGATGTGGCACGACGATGCGGTCTTCAGTGCACTGCTCGGCGGTCAGTCCGGTTACGCGATCACCCCGGTGGAGCCCTACGTCTGGGGCGGCTACTACGAAGCGGGCAGCCTGATCTGGCACAGCAGGTGGGTCACCCACGGCGGCATCATCGAAAGCAGGGAGGCACTCGCGTTTCCGGGTGACCCGCACCGCACCGTCATCCTCCGCCGGATCTCCGCCGTGGACGCCGACGCGCGTGTGCAGGTCGTGCTCGACCCGCGCGCACGGTTCGACAAGGAACCGATGAGCGATGAGCACCGGGAATCCGGCATCTGGACGGCCCGCACCGGATCACTGCACGTGCGGTGGTCAGGTGCTGCGGGCGCAAGGCGGCCCCGCAGTCGAACTGCCAACGGTCTTGTCATGGACATGAGGGTGCCCGCCGGCGAGTACCGGGACCTCATCCTGGAACTGAGCGATCAAGGTCTGCCGGACCGGCTCCCGACAGCCGCCGAGAGCTGGTCGGCCACCGAGAAGGGTTGGTCCGACGCTGTTCCCGATCTGGGGAACTGCCACACCCCGCAGGACGCACAACGGTCGTACGCGGTCCTGCGCGGGCTGACCAGCCGCAGTGGCGGCATGGTGGCTGCGGCCACGACGAGTTTGCCGGAGCGCGCCGAAGCGGGCCGGAACTACGACTATCGGTATGTCTGGATCCGCGACCAGTGCTACGCCGGCCAGGCGGTCGCTGCCGCCGGTGACCATCCGCTGCTCGCGTCCGCCGTGCGATTCGTCGGCGAGCGACTGCTGGCCGACGCCGACCGGATGGCACCTGCCTACACCAGTCTCGCCGAACCGGTCCCCGACCAGCACCGGCTCGACCTGCCCGGTTATCCCGGTGGCCAGAACCGCATCGGTAACTGGGTCAACCGGCAGTTCCAACTCGACGTCTTCGGCGAGAGCCTTTTGTTGTTCGCCGCGGCAGCGCAGCGGGACCGGATGACCACCGATGCCTGGCGGGCCGCAAGCATCGCCGTCGACGCCATCGCCAACCGCTGGACCGAGCCGGATGCGGGAATCTGGGAAATCGACAATCAGCGGTGGACGCACAGCAGGCTCATTTGCGCCGCCGGTCTGCGTGCGCTGGCCGAACAGGTGCCCCCACAGGGCGCCGCGGCGAACTGGTTGACGCTCGCCGACAAGATCACTGCCGAGACCTCCGCCAGCTCATTGCATGTCACCGGAAGATGGCAACGTTCACCCGACGACGCCGGCCTCGATGCCGCACTGCTGTTGCCTGCGTTGCGCGGTGCCGTACCCGCGGATGACCCGAGGACACTGGCGACGCTGGCGGCCTACCAACGTGAACTGACGGTCAACGGGTACGCCTATCGCTTCCGGCACGACGGGCGTCCATTGGCGGATGCCGAGGGCGCCTTCACCTTTTGCGGTTTCCTGCTCAGCCTGGCGCTGAACCAGCAGCACCACCCGATCGAAGCAGCAGCGTGGTACGAACGCACCCGCAGTTGCTGCGGACCGCCACAGTTGTATTCCGAGGAATATGACGCCACGGAGTTCCAAATGCGAGGCAACCTCCCGCAGGCATTTGTGCATGCACTGCATCTCGAGGCCACCGCGCGCCTCAATCCACCCGACAGCGTCCTCGATTCGCCGGCCACCCCGGCTGGGCCGGGCGGATCACCGGGGTCAGGCCTGTCGTCCCCGACCGAGAAGGGATCACCATGGACATCACCGAAATGATTCTCGACCAGCACCAGCAGCAGCGCAGGATGTTCGCACTGCTCGACGACCTCTATCCCGGCGACCCGGCCACGCTCTCTGCCGTGTGGGAGCGACTGAAGGTGCTGCTCGAAGTACATGCCGAGGCGGAGGAGTTGTTCTTCTACCCGCAGCTGCTGCGGATCGGCGCCGGCCCCGAAGCCGACGAGGGGCCGGCGGACGAGACAACCGACGCGATCAAGGACCACAACGAGATCCGCGATGCCATCGCCCAGACGGATGCGCACCCGGTCGGTGACAGGGATTGGTGGGACGGAATCCGCGCCGTCCGTACCGCCAACGGCGACCACATGGCAGAGGAGGAACGGGACGACCTCGCCGACTTCCGCCGCCACGCCGACCTGCAGCTGCGCCACGACATCGCCGTCCAATTCGTGGTCTACGAATCGAAGCATTCCGGCGGAATCGATGCGGCGGACAAGGATCCGGGCAGCTACGTAGCGCAGAAGAGCCCGGAGAAGTAAAGCCTGCGGTTTGCCATTCGTCCGATACGGATACCAGGCTGATATGTCCGAGATCATTGGTCTGATCAGCATGGCCGTGCTGGCACTGCTCGGCATTTCCGGTCTCGCGGTGATCAGCCGGATGCTGTCAGGCAGCGCGTCGCCGACGCCTGAAACGCTGCCGTATCTGTCAGGATCGGAACCCGCGGCGCACGCCCTGTCCCGTTACCACGTCCGCTGGTACCCGCTCACGCTGCTCTTCCTGGCCTTCGATGTCGAAATGTTGTTCATGTATCCCTGGGCGGTCGTGGTCGCCCGGGTGGGCGCCGGCGCGGTGGTCGAGATGTTCTTCTTTCTCGGCCTGCTGATGATCGGCGTGCTGTGGGCCTGGCGCGAGGGTGCCCTGCGGTGGGTATGAATGTCCGGCCGGACCGGCACGACCGAATGCGCGCCGCCGGCGGGCGGGTGCTGATCGTCGAGATCCCCGGCTGGGCAACGACCAGGATTGCGGTCGAACGGGCGGTGTCGGCGGACGGATGGCGTCTCGCGTTGACCCCGGCCGACGCGGACCTCCTGGTGGTGTGTGGGCAGTCGAACCTGGCCTGGGATTCGGTGATCGACGTCCTGCGGTCCGCAGCTGCCCGAGCCGGGTGCCCGGGTCGATGCGCCGGCACCGCACGATGCAGCTCGCGTGCTCCGGCGCAGCGGCCACGAGCGTCCGACACTTCCGATGGACGCCACACCGTCCGCACGAAGCCGACGGCGCGGGACCGTCCGCAGCCCCCGAGCACACCGGACCGTCCGACGCATCCGCGGACGACATGGGTGGGCACGACATGCCGATGCCAGGCGGAATTGGATTGGCAACCGGTGACCAGGACCGGGACGGCCTGGAAATGGATGTGCTCGACATCCCGCTGGGACCCGTGCTGCCGGCGTGGCCGGTGGGATGACTACTGCGGTGCCGGCTGCACGGCGACATGATCGCGCCGTGCGGAGGTCGCCACCGTGCTGGGACCGAAGCCTTCCGATCCTCAACCGGATGACCTCCGGGTCCGGCAGCGCCTCGACTGCGACGGAGTCGCGCGGTTGCTGGCCTTGGCCGGGCGGGGCGATGCCGCTGCCACGTTCCGGGCAGTTCGTGACGACCTCCTCGACGGTGCACCCATCGCGGGATGCCGGTCGCACGTGGAGGTGTGGAGCAAGCGGCTCGGTCGATCCCGACTGCTCTGATGGTCGCTGCGGGGACTGGGGAACCTGATCGGTCGGAGCTGACCGATCGTGGGTTGCCCGACAGCCTGGCCGGTGACGTGCTCGATCGCCTGCTCGCCCGGCTGCGCACATCACGCGAGCAGTTGACGCAGACCGGACACAGATCGGACCCGTCGACCGCGGCGGGGCCGTGGCGGCACGCGCGGCGATCGATGTCCTGCCCGGCCTGGTCCCGGGCTGGATGTGGGTGCCGCCCGGTTGGTCGTCGCCTCCATCGATCTGGACGTGCCGCGCTGACGGGGAAGGCCAGCCAGTGTATGACTTCTGCCGCCGCCGTTGGCGACGGTCCTGGTCGCTGCAGGCTGGTGTGTTGGCCACGTTGACCGCCGCGCTCGATGCCGCATTGCGTCCGGGCAGTCCGGCACAGCGCGCCGGGACACACCTGTCGGCAGCTGCCCGCGCGGTGCGCGCTACGGCGCCCGTGGTCGAGTCCCTAGGTTGCTACGACAACGCCGCCGGACCACCGTGGCGGCGGATCGTCTCTGGGCGGGTCGGCGTGATGGGGCTGCCGGTGGTCGCGCTGCCTGATGGCCGCGCTGGTGCCCATAGGGGCCGCCACCGTCGCCGACTCCGCTGTGGGAATCGTCTGGTTCAACGCCCTGGATGTCACGGTGTGGGCCTGGTCTGGATGGCGGGATGGGGCCCAACAGCGTGTATCCGCTGATCGGCGGCTACCGATTCCTCGCGCAGGCCTTGGCGTACGAGTTGCCGCTGATGTTCGCGCTGACGGCGCCGGCGGTGGCAGCCGAGAGCCTGCGAATGGCCGAGGTCGTCGCCGCGCAGGATCAGCCTGTGGTTCGTGGTCTGGATGCCCGTCGCGTTCCTGGTGTTCTGCCTGTCGGTGACCGGATTCTCGGTGTGGGGACCGCTCGGCCATCCGGCGGGCGCAGGACATTGCCGGCGGCGTTTTCGCCGAGCTTTCCGGGCTGGATCGGCTGCTCATGCTGTCCGGCCGCTACGCCCTGCTCACCGCCGGCTCCGCCATCGGCGTGCACTGTTCCTCGGTGGCGGATCGGGTCCGCTGCTGCCGGAATGGGTGTGGGTGATGTGAAGACGGCCGTGCTGAGTGGCGCTCTCATCGTGATCGGCCGCCGGATGCCGATTCTGCGGGCGGACCGATTCGTCGAGGTCGGTTGGCTGGTCCTGCTTCCGGCCACGCTGGTGCAGCTGCTGGTCGTGTCAGTTGTCGCCGTCGTGCAGGAAGCCGAAGCGATGACCGTCGGCGCCCGGCATCGTTGCGTTCTGGCTACTTGGCGGTGGTCGCCGTTGCTCTCCGGAGCCCTGGTGTTCAGGGTCGATTCGATGGCCCGCGCGACCTATGCGCTGGCGGTGTCGTTCGCCGCGGTAGGCATCCAGGTGCTGCTGTTGGGCTTGTCCTACATCGGCGTGATCACCGTGCTGATGATGATCATGGAGATGGCGATCATGGCGGTCTACATGATCATGTTCATGGGGATGAACCCGGCGTTGATGCCGATGAACATGGTGCACGGCAAGAGGACGGCCGCCGCGCACTTCCGCGGCGGCGTCTTCGTGGCACTGACGGCCGGGATTCGTGCTGGCGCCGTGGCCCGCACGCAGTCGCTGATCCCACGCCGGACCCAACAGCCGCACTCGGTGAGGTCCTGATGGGATCGAAGATGCTGGTGATGATCATCGTCAGCGCGGTACTGCTGGCCACGTGATCGCGGCGTTGGTGCTGGCGCTGCCGCGGGGCCGGTATGACCGTTTCGGCGACGATCTGCGGCGCCGACCACCCGACGACCCGCAGCGGGGCGGGGTAGGCCAGATGACGCTGCAATTGGTGCTGGTGGCGGCCGCCGCGGTGTTCAGCATCGGCCTGTACGGGGCGCTGTCCCAGCAGGTCGTCGTGATGGTGATGATGGGCCTGGAATTGATGCTGAACGGTGTCATCCTGGCCGCCGTCGCGTGTTACTGGTTCCTCACCCCCACCCCGACGGCCCAGGTCGTGTTGCTGGTGATCATTGCGGCGATGACCGTGGAGATGGCCATGGGTTTTGCGGTTGCCACCCTTCTTCATCGCTCCCGGAGACTCCGACATGACCGACATGGCAACGGATCTCACGCGGATGAACGCAATTCGCGCTGTGGGCCCTGATCATCCTGCCCGGCCCGGTGGGGCTGGCACTCTGCCTCGGTGGTCGGCGAACCGACCGGATGGCGGGTCTCCTCGGGAGTCGCCACCGCGGCAGCGGTGACGGGCTGGCCGTCGTGGTTGCCTTGGCCGCCCGCGGTCGCGACGTGCCGTTTCGTGGCCGGTGCCGACTTCTCCCTGCGGGTCGACGCCCTGGCCGCGTTGGTCGTCCCCACCGTTGCGGTGGTGGCGCTGCTGGTGCTGATCTTCGCGGGCGCAGAGCGTGGCGGTGACGTCCCTCTGGCCCCGTCCCGGTTCTTCGGGCTGATGCTGCTGTTCCTGGCGGCGGTGCTGATCACGGGACCGCCGCCTCGCTGCCGGCGCTGGTCTTCGGTTGGGAGATCATGGGGGCGACGTCCTACGCGCTGATCGGGTTCCGCTGGCACGATCCGCGAACCGGGTGTCCGGGGGCGCGACGGCGCTTCTGACAACAAGGGCCGCCGACCTGGGCCTCTACCTCGCAGCAGGGGCGGCCCTGGCCGGTGGATCCGATCTGGAGCTCGGCGGATCTGGCCGAACTTGCCCGCGCCGTGGCGCGATATCGTCGCCGCGGGAATCCTGCTCGCGGCGCTGGGCAAGGCAGCACAGCTACCGTTCTCCTTCTGGCTGTCTCGCGCCATGCTGGGGCCGAGCCCGGTCAGCGCGCTTGCTGCATTCCGCGGCCATGGTGGCGATGGGTGGGTACCTGACACTCAGCGTGGCGCCGCTGCTGGCAGCGACCGGTTGGGCGGCGTCGGTCGCGGCGTGGGCGGGCGCGCTCACGGCACTGGTGTTGGGAGCAGTAGCGGTCGCCCAGCACGACCTCAAGCAGCTATTGGCGGCGTCGACCGCTGCACAACTGGGTTTCGTGGTCCTCGCGGCCGGTGTGGCGGCGACGGCAGGCGGCGCGGCCCAACTGGTGGCGCACGCTGCCACCAAGGCATTGCTCTTCCTTGCGGCCGGCGCCTGGCTGACCGCGTTCGGCACGAAACAACTCGCTGCCCTGTGGGGAGTCGGCCCGTCGATGGCCCCTGGTCGGAGGCTGCGCCACGGTCGGATTGCTTGCGCTCGCCGGCGCGCCGCCGTTGTCGCTGTGGGCCACCAAGGACGAGATCCTCGCGGCCGTCCGGGAGAGTTCCACGGCGCTGGCGGCGGTCACGCTGGCCGCCGCCGCGGTGTCCGCCGCTTACGCGGGAAAGGTGCTGTTCGTGATCTGGGCGCGACCGACGATCGATCACCCGGCCGGCGACATCGAGACCGGCTTCGATGCCGAGGAACCGGGGACCCGGCGAATTCCTCGCACCGCGCAGGCCGCGCTGGTCCCGCTCACCGTCGGAGCGGCGGCCTTGGGTGTGCTCGCCTTACCGCCGCTGGCTCCTGCATTCGCCGCAGCCCTGGGCAGGCCCGCCGAACCGCAATCGACGCCCGCCGAACTTGTCGCGTCCGGCGTGCTCGCCTTGCTCGTGCTGGCAGCCGTCCACCGGTGGGGTACGCCCGCTCCGGGTTGGGCGGCCAACTGGTTGCACCTGGATCGAGCGGTCAACGCCCTGGTCGTCCACCCGATCCTTCGGTTGGCCGCCGCCTTGGCCACCTTCGACGACTCGGTCGTCGACCGGTCGGTATCCCGCGCTGCGGCGGGCGCCCTCGACGGAGGTCGATGGGTGGCCGGATTCGACGACACGAGGGTCGACCGCACCGTCCGGCGGTCCGCGGACCTGACGCTGCGGACCGCCGATCAAGCGGATCGCCTTGAACGGACGGGGATCGACGCCGCGGTCCGGGACGTGGCGGCCACCGTTGAAAGGCTCGCGAGGGAGGCGAAGCGCCCGCAAACGGGACAGCTGTACCAGTACTACGTCCAAGTCGTGGTGTTGCTGCTCGCCGCCGTTCTCCTGCTCATCCTGGTGACCTGACCATGCTGACCGTCCTGATCTTCCTCCCTTTGCTCGGTGCTGCGGTCCTGGCCCTCGTCCGAATGCCCGATCGAGTCTGCGAAACTCGGCTGGCTCCTGGTCAGCGGCGCCGAGATCGTTCTCGTCGGGGCGATCTGGATCGAATACCGCACGCCGCCGCCGGGTGAAATGGCTTTCGCGCAACAAGTGTCCGTGGCTGCCGGGGGTGGGCAGCAGTTACTCGGTCGGCGTGGATGGGTTGTCCCTGCCCCTGATCGCGCATCACCGTCGTGGTGTTCGCAGCCTGTGCGGTGTACGCCTGGCGGGACGAGCACCGGCCGCGGGCGCAGGCCGCGCTCTTCTGTTTCCTGCAGTCGATGTGCCTGGGCGTCTTCGCTGCGCAGGACCTCATCTTGTTCTTTGTGTTCTTCGACCTGTCGATCGTCGGCATGTACTTCGTCATCCTCGGGTGGGGACACGGTTCCGCGGCCAGGTCGGCTCTGAAGTTCTTCCTGTACACCTTTCTCGGCTCGCTGGTGCTGTTGCTCGGCTTCATCGGTGTGTACGTCTCCGCCGACCCGCACACCTTCGACATGGCCGAGCTGACCCGGCAGGCACCGTTGCAGGGCAGCGGCTGGGTGGGCGGGCTGGTGCTCGCCGCGGTGGTGATCGGCCTGGCGATCAAGACCCCGACCGTGCCGTTCCATACCTGGCTACCCCCCGCCCATACCGACGCACCGGCGATCGGATCCGCGGTGCTGGCGGGCGTCCTGCTCAAGCTCGGGACCTACGGTTTCGTCCGGATCGCCATGCCCATGCTGCCCGAGGCATGGCAGGCGTGGGCGTGGGTGATCATCGCCGTCGGTATCGTCTCGGTGCTGTACGGGGCGCTGGTCGCGCTTGCCCAGAGCAACGTGAAACGGATGATCGCGTACACCTCGGTGAATCACATGGGGTACGTCGTGCTCGCCCTCGGCGCGGCCGGAATCCTGACCGGCGGGGCCGGCCAACGGCAGGTCGCCGTCACCGGGGCAGTCACGCAGATGGTCAGTCACGGCCTGATCACCGCCGCGCTGTTCCTGCTTGCCGGCGTGCTGCACGAACGCCGCGGCAGTTATCGAACTCGCCGATTATGGCGGCCTGGCCGAGCCGGCGCCGCGGTTCGCCGGACTCTTCGCGGTTGCCGCATTCGCCTCTTTGGGAATCCCCGCCTTCAGCGGGTTCATCGCGGAATTCCAGATATTCACCGGCAGCATCGGCGCCGCGCCGCTCACCGCGCTCGCGCTCCCCGGGATCCTGATCGTCGCCGCATTGTTTCTGCGTGCGCTTCAACAACTGCTCACCGGGCCGGTACGCGGCAGATCGGAGGGCTTCCTGGACGTCCCGGTCTCCGCAAACCCTCGCGGTGGCACCACTTCTCCTGATGTCTCTGGTCATCGGGGTGTTGCCGCGATTCCTACTCGACATCATCGAGCCTGCGTCCCGGATGATCGTCGACCTGGTCAGCCGGTGATGCAGGGCAACGAATCCATGTCCGGGGAGTTGCTGCCGCTGCTCCCGGAGTTCATCCTTTTGCTCGGCGCAGTCGCGACCCTGCTTTCCGGGTCATTTCTCCCCCGCGAGCGTCAATGGATGGCCAGGATCATCGCCGGCAGTGCTCTGGTTGCGGCCGGAGTGGCAGCCGGTTTCGGCCTCTCCAGCGGCGACAGCACGGCATTCGACATGACCTATGCCGTCGACCTTTCCACCGGCGTCGTCCGACTCGTGGTGGTCGGCGCCACCCTGCTGGTGATCGGCCTCGGAACCGATGAGCTGTCCGGGTCGCCCAGGGAGAGCGAGACCTACGCGCTGCTGCTGTTGGGAGCACTCGGTGCCATCGTGCTCGGCGGAGCTGACGACCTGCTGGTCCTCGCCGTTGGATTCCTGCTCGCCAGCATCCCGTTGTATGCGCTGATCGGCATGTCCCGCACGGCGATCAGTGCCGAAGCGGCGTTGAAGACGTACCTGCTCGGTGCTCTGCTGGGGATCCTCATGCTTGCCGGCATCACCGTGCTGGGCGCCGTCGGCGGCAGTACGCGATACGCAGATCTGACTGGCGGCCTGACCGGCGTCGGCAGCGGAGTCGTTGCCGTCGGCGGAGTCGCCGTCGTCGGCGGCCTGATGTTCAAGGCGGGCGGGGTACCCGCACATTTCTGGGTGCCCGATGCCGCCCAGGGAGCCGGCGTCACCGCGGCCGCGTTCGCCACCACGGTGCCTAAGATCGGCGCGCTGATCGCCTTGTACCGCCTGGTCGAGACCGTCCCCGACGCTGTCCATCTGCGATTGTTGGTTGCCCTGATCGCCGCGCTGAGCATGAGCCTGGGCAACTTGGCCGCGTTCTACCAGCAGGACCCGCGGCGACTGCTGGGCTGGTCGACCGTCAGCCAGGTGGGCTACCTCCTCGTCCCGGTGGCCGCGGCGGGCAGCAGTGAGCTCGCCCTGCCGTCGCTGCTGGTGTACCTCGTTGCGTACGCGATCAGTAATCTCAGTGCCTTCGCCGTGACTGCCGCACTGCCAGAACGCCGATCACTGGCCGACTATCGGGGACTGGCTACGTCTCGGCCATGGCTGGCCGGGGCCTTGCTGGTCAGCTTGCTCAGCTTGGTCGGTACTCCGCCGACTGCCGTCTTCGCCGGAAAGCTGACCACCTTCATCGCCGGCTGGGACGGTGGCCTGCAGTGGCTGGTGGTGGTCGCGGTGCTGAACTCCGTCGCGAGCCTGTTCTACTACCTCCGGTGGATTGTCCGGGCAGTTGCGCGCAGGTCACGCGGCAGCGCGTCGACCCCGCAATCGCCGAAGCCGTGGGCGACGGCGACCGCCGTCCTCGGCGGATCGCTCGTCCTTGCGGTCGGTCTGGCGGCCGGGCTGATCCTGGCCGGCACGATTCAGAGCTGACGTGCTGATGAGCTGACCAGTAATTCATTCCTGGAACAGACCTCACCCAGCAGAACACCGGCGCCACGAGACATGTATTGAGACCGAGGTCTACGGAGACCGGAGGTGTCCGGACTCAGTGCGGATGCCGCAGTTCCAGGGCCATCATCGGGATGTCGGAACCCTGGCTGATCGGCCGTCCGAGCGTCTGCTCCACGACGGGCCGCAGCCGCGCCCATCCGGCTGCGTGCTGCTCTGTGTACGCCGCCAGTGCGACGTCAGCCTGGTCATCGGGCACGCGGTGAGCCACAGCAGGCACGGCCCGCCGACCACCCACCCACACCTTTGCGGAGGGATTGACTTCCAGGTTCCGGAACCACTGAGCCTTGGTGCCGAAGCCGGAAACGACCAGATAGCTGTCCGGCTGGGAATGTCCGACGACCTCCAGGACGACGTAGCGGCGCCTGCCGGACGATCGCCCGATGTGTTGGACCATCAACAACCGGGACCCGAAGAGGAAGCCCAGGCCGACCCGGAAGAGCCAGATCGGCGCGCGGGTGAACCAACGGTTCCGCAGCACCGCAGCACCGACCGTTGCGACGGCGGACCTCGGCCACCAACTCATTTCTGCCGCCGGCTCCGGTCACGCACAGCACCGGGACCAGTTGCCGTGGAACCGGAGTGGGCGCCCGGCCGCGCCGCGGGCAGGCGAAGCGGCAACGCCGTGACGTCGGCATGTTCCTGCGGAGCCTTGCGCCGGCCACCCTGCATCGACGCACCGTAGCGGGCGCTGATGGGTGCGGCGGTGAGGCCGTGCAGGTAGATGCTGAGCAGGATCGTCCACCCGGCGATCCGGAAGATCTCTGTGGCCCCGGGAATGCCAGCAGTGTCCAGGATCAGGACGGCATAGACGATCGAGGCGAGCCCGCGTGGACCGGCCCACGCCACGAATCCGACCGTCGCCATCTTCAGATGCGTGCCGATCAACGACATTGCGACCGCGATGGGCCGCACCACCAGCAGGCTGAGCAATGCATAGACCAGCACCTTCCAGTCGAAGTCGGCCAGCAGGTCGTAGACCATGATCGCGCCGAAGACCAGGAACGTCAGCAGCGTCAGCAACTGCCCCTCGGCCTCGGCGAAAGCGGTCGTGTGCGGCAACAACGCCTTGGCCGTCGTTCCCACCACCAGTCCAGCGGTGAAGACGGCGACGAAACCGTTGCCGCCGAGCAGCTCGCTACCCGCGTACGCAATCGCTGCCAGTGACATTGTCGCCAACCGCTGGGTCGCATCGGTGGTCCACTGCCGTCGAGCCGCCCAGCTCAACACGGTGCCGCCCAGCCACCCGACCAGGATCCCGATACCGACGCCGATGCCGACGAGGGCCAAGAACAGCTTGACGTAGCTCACCGCCGAATCGGCTTCATGCCTGGCGATGTCGATCAGGACCGTGATGAACGGAACGGCCAGACCGTCATTCAGACCGCTTTCGACGTTGAGTGTCTGCCGGATCCGGGCCGGCACCGTGGTGTTGGCGACGAAGGCCTGCCCCAATGCGGCGTCGGTCGGCGCAAGGACCGCCGCGGTCAGCGCCACCGCCGCCACCGACAGGCCCGGGAACAACATCCACCCTGCCGCCGCGCCCACCACGATTGCCAACGGCAACCCGATCAGCAGCAACCGCAGCGCGAGTCCATGTTCGCGGATCACCGTTCTCAGCTGCATGCGGGAGGCATCGGTGAACAGCACCACGACGAGGGAGGCCTCCGCCAGACCGCTGACCACGGATCGGTCAGCCTGCAGGTCGAGGACCCCGAGTACCGATCCGAACAGCAGACCGGCCGCGGTGAACACCATCGGCATGGTGATCGGCGTTCCGCGAAGTCGACCGGCAAAGATGCCGAACGCCAACACGGCCAAGCCGACGACCAGCAGATTGCCTTCCATATCAGAACCTCTCAACTGCCCGACATGTCAGCGTTGTCGGCGATGTCGGCCTCCCTCTTGGTTTCGGCAAGGGCCTCGGCGGGGTCCTCATACGCCACGTGCCCGGAGGCGTCCCTGGGCCACAGGAACCCCGGCGTCGCTGTGCCCGAGGCCCCCAATTGATTCGGCCGTTTCGGTACGGGCGTGCCCTGATAGCGCAGTTTCGCAGCTTCCCCATCGCTGTCCGGAGCCAGAGGCTGATGTTGTTCGGTGAACTTCCCGTTCGGCAACCGCCGCACCAAACCGGTCTCGAGCCCGTGTTCCAGCACGCTGCGATCACCATGCTGCGCGCCGACACACAGCCGGTAGGTGAGGATGTACACCACCACGGGAACGATGATGGTGCCCACCCGACCGATCCACACCATGGCGTTCAGGGAGATGTTCAATTTCAGGGCAAAAAGGTCGTTGCCGCCGTTGATGAGGTTGACGATGTAGAAGCTGATGAACGCGGCACCCAGTGCCGTCCGGACCGGAACGTCCCGCGGCCGTTGCAGGAGATTGTGTTCTGCGTAGTCCTTCGTGAAATGACGCTCTATCCACGGGTAGGACATCACGAGAATCGTCAGCACGCCGGCCGCGAGCACCGACGGCACGAACACGGCGGGAATCATGTAGTGGCCGAAGAGGTTCCGGATCTCCCACGGCGGCCAGATCCGCACCATTCCGTCCAGGAAGCCCATGTAGAAGTCCGGCTGCGCTCCGGCTGACACTTTCGCCGGATCGTACGGACCGTAATTCCAGACCGGATTGATCTGGAAGAGCCCGCCCATGAGCCCGAGAGTTCCGAAGACCATCAGGAAGAAGCCTATTGACTTGGCGGCGAAGGACGGAAGGACCCGGACGCCGATCACATTGCGTTCCGTTGCACCCGGCGCAGGAAATTGGGTGTGCTTCTGGAACCAGACGAGCGCAAGATGCAGCGCTACAAGAGCGATGATCGCGCCCGGGACGAGCAGGATGTGCAAGGAGTAGAAGCGTGGAATGATCTCCTCCCCGAGGTACTCTCCGCCGAAGACCGCCCAGTGCAGCCAGGTTCCGACAATGGGGATCGACAGGATGAAGGCGCTGACGGCGCGCAGGCCGGTGCCGGAAAGAAGGTCGTCGGGCAGCGAGTAGCCGAGAAAACCTTCAGCCATGGCAAGAACCAGCAGCATCACCCCGAGCACCCAATTCAGTTCCCGTGGCTTGCGGAAGGCTCCCGTGAAGAAGATCCGCATCATGTGGAACATGATCGAGAACATGAAGACCAGCGCGGCCCAGTGGTGCATCTGGCGGATCAGCAAACCGCCGCGAACCTCGAACGAGATGTCGATCGCCGAGATGTAGGCGACCGATGCCTTCAAGCCTCGCAGCTTCTCGTAGGAGCCGTTGTAGACGACCTCGGTCATGGACGGATCGAAGAACAGGGTCAGGTACACGCCGGACAGCAGCAGGACGACCAGTGAGTAGAGGGCCGCCTCGCCCAACATGAACGACCAGTGGCTGGGAAACACCTTGTTCAACGAGGTTCGGAGCGGCCGGGCACCGTGGTAGCGATCATCGGCCGCGTTCAACACCTTCCGCGCCGCGGCAGCGCTCTTCGCCTCTCTGGCACGGCGAGTGGGGAGGCTCATCCCGTCGTCTCCTTCGGCTCCAGGGTCCAGGGCGGGTAACTGCCGTTGCTCCAGAAGCCGGGACCGACAGCTTCCACGAAGTCGGACCTGGCGATGAAGTAACCATCCGAGTCCAGATCGATGGGGAGTTGGGGCAGCGGACGGGTGGCGGGCCCGAAGACCGGGATCGCACCGGCGTTGACGTCGAACTGCGACTGATGGCAGGGGCACAGCACCTTTCCGGCCTCTTGCTCGTACAACGAGACCGGGCAACCCACGTGGGTGCACAGCTTCGAATACGCATAGAAGTCCCCGAAGTTGAAACTCTCCTGTCCGACCCGAACCCGGACGACGTCCGTCGGGCGGAGCCGGAACAGCATCACCGGCGCATCAGCTGCCTCCCGGCCGCCCGGCACACCGGGGAAAACGGTCATCATCGCTGCGGGGCTCATGTCGGTGGGTCGGACGGGAGTGCCGTCCTCCGTCACGAGTCGGACCTTGGTCCCGTCGGGGAGGGGTGCCCACGGCGTGACCCACAGTGGCGCCTCGGCACCTTGCGCCCAAGGGTTCTTGATCAACCCGCCGACGATCGGCAACAGCGCCATCACACCGAGGCCGGCACCCGCACCCAGCACTGTGCCCGTCAGAATTCGGCGGCGCTTGACACCGGACTTCACGGCGCTGTCCACCACCTCGGCCACCACAGTCGACCGGTCCACAGGATCCGACGGTCCGCCGTGGCGCTGTTGAACGGCGATCTCGTGGGGCAAGATCCGCTTCGCCAGCGAAACGGTCCCGATGCCGAACGCCAGCACGCCGATGCCCATCGTGGTGCCGATGAGAGGCGTGAAGAGCGCGTACATCCACTGGGTGTCCGACCATGGCGGCTGGTACGCCTGCGGCCACCAGATGAAGATCGCCGCAAAGGCAGCGGCCATGATCCCCGAGAGTGCGAACCACACTCCCGTTCGCCTGCCCGCCCTGCGGTCCGCGGGTGACCCCGGCACGTACCGCTCGCCGTACTCGACGAGTTCGACGCTGTCCAACTCGACGCCGAGATCGGTCAGCTGTTCTCGGGTGAGAGCCGCGTGTTCGGACGTCTGCGGGGTATCCGGCGGCTCCGTCATGCGCGGGACCCCAGCCACAGGACGGACGCGACGATGGCGCCCATTCCGATCAGAAACGCAAGCAGGCCTTCGGGGACCGGTCCGTAACCACCGGCTGGATAACCGCCCGGATCCACGGTCGACTTGTAGCTCTGGATGTACGCGATGATGGCGCCCTTCTCCTCGGGGCTCAGCTGAGCGTCACTGAAGGTGGGCATGTTCTGCGGACCGGTGAGCATCGCCCCATAGATCTGCCGATCCGTCGACGGATCCAGCGCCGGCGCGTACGACCCGTTCGACAGAGCCCCGCCCTCACCCGTGAAGTTGTGACAAGACGCGCAGTTCAACCTGAACAGGTCGCCGCCGTGCGCGATGTCGCTGCGTACCGCGAGGTCGCCCTGTGGAATGACCGGTCCCCCACCGTTGGCCTGGACGTAGGCGGCCAGCGCGTCGATCTCGGCGTCGCTGAACACCGGCGGCTTGCGTTTGGGCTGTGCTCCATTTGCCGACGCCGGCATCCGTCCCGTCGAGACCTGGAAATACACGGCGGCCTGGCCGACGCCGATGAGCGCCGGGCCGCGCCCCGTAACGCCCTGCAGGTTGTCGCCGTGGCACGTGATGCACGACGTCTCGTACAGCCGGCGCCCCTGATCGATTTCCGCCCCGGGCACATTCCCGCCCTGCGCCCGGTTGTCGCCCAGGACCCCGAGCACCGCCACGTACCCGATGGCCAACAGGACGCCACACGCCACCCCTACCGTCGCTCTGCGAAGTCGACGCAGCACCCACCGAATTCGTGGCACGTCTCTTTCCGGCAGCTGCGCGCGCGCTGCCCGGGCTTGGTCGCCTCGAACGAGAATCACCTCGCTCCGTTGCCCACAGGTCTCCCTCTGCTGCCACGTCCTACCTGGCAATGCCCCCATCAACCGGCCATGAAACGCGCATCGCACTCTTTGCGTTCTGGCACCCTTCTTCTCGTGAAGCGCTCGGCTGGTTGACATTCCGGACCCCATCGGGGTCCGTGGTCCCACGAGGTTGGCCGTTGGCTGGCACTCCGGGCGTCTACCGGATACCCGCGACACGGCGCTCAGGACCCCGCGCGTTTCGCGTCCTGCGCACGGGGAAGACAGTAGAGAGCGCCTGTCCGAAAGGAGGGAACTTGACGAGCACTGCGGCAGCACAGGTCGCACCGCGTCGCGCGTACCCCCGTCAGCGGTTTCCGATGGGTGTCGCCCTGTTGCGGCTGATCCGAACCACCGATCCCAAGGTGATCGGGCTGATGTACCTGGTCACGACCTTCACCTTCTTCATGGTGGCCGGCCTGATGGCGATGGTGATGCGCGCGGAACTCGCGCGCCCCGGCCTCCAACTGGTCACAGCGCAGCAGTACAACCAGCTGTTCACCATGCACGGGACCATCATGCTGCTGTTCTATGCCACACCGGTGGTCTTCGCCTTCGCCAACTACCTGGTCCCGCTGCAGATCGGGGCGCCCGATGTCGCCTTCCCGCGCCTGAACGCGCTGTCGTACTGGTTCTTCCTCTTCGGGGCGCTCATCGCGATGTCCGGCCTGGCAACGCCCGGCGGGGCAGCGGCGTTCGGCTGGACCGGCTACACCCCCTTGTCTCGGATGGAGCACTCCCCCGACGTCGGCGGTGACCTGTGGATCATGGGCCTGGTCCTGTCCGGCCTGGGAACGATCCTGGCGGCGGTCAACATGGTCACGACCATCATCTGCCTCCGGGCCCCGGGCATGATCATGTGGCGGATGCCGATCTTCACCTGGAACATCCTGGCGACGATGGTGCTCGTTCTCCTGGCTTTCCCGGTCCTGACCGCGGCACTGCTGGGATTGGAAGCAGACCGGCATCTGGGCTCACACGTCTTCGATCCCGCCAGCGGCGGAGCCATTCTGTGGCAGCACTTGTTCTGGTTCTTCGGACATCCAGAAGTGTATATCGTCGCACTTCCCTTCTTTGGCATCATCACCGATATCATTCCAGTGTTCTCCCGAAAACCTGTTTTCGGCTATCGCGGGATGGTGTTTGCCACCATGGGCATCACCGGGCTCTCCGCGACAGTGTGGGCGCATCACATGTTCGCAACCGGCGCCGTCCTGCTGCCGTTTTTCAGTCTCCTCAGCTTCCTGATCGCCATACCGACAGGTCTGAAGTTCTTCAACTGGATTGGTACGATGTGGCGGGGTCAAATTTCGTTCGAGACCCCGATGCTGTTCTCCTGCGGCTTTCTCGTCACGTTTTTGTTCGGCGGCCTGACCGGCGTCATCCTTGCCGCGCCTGCCTTGGACTTCCATCTGCACGACAGCTACTTCGTCGTCGCCCACTTCCATTACGTGCTCTTCGGCACCATTGTCTTCGCGACCTACGCCGGCATCTATTTCTGGTTCCCGAAGGTGACCGGCCGATTCATGGACGAACGGCTGGGGCGGCTGCATTTCTGGACCACCTTCATCGGCTTCCACACGACATTCCTTGTGCAGCACTGGTTGGGCAACATCGGGATGCCTCGCCGTTACGCCGACTACCTGCCGACAGACGGTTTCACCCTTTTGCAGACAATATCGACAATCGGCGCCTTCATCCTCGGCGCGTCGACAGTGCCCTTCATCTGGAATGTCATCCGGTCCTACCGATACGGTGAGGTCACCACTGCCGATGATCCGTGGGGTTACGGCAACTCCCTGGAATGGGCGACCAGTTCTCCCCCGCCACGGCACAATTTCGATGCGCTACCCCGGATCAGATCAGAACGCCCGGCCTTCGAACTGCATCACCCCTCTATGAGCGAGCGGATGCGGAAGGAGGCGCATCCACACCACGACTGGGAGCCGATGGAAAAGTTGTCGAACAAACTCGCTGAATTCTGAGCGTGATCACGCACCGTCCATACAGAGGCAAACGACACCGAGGAGTGCGCCATGGCCGACACAGTCGGGGACATCGTCCTCACCAGGCTCCGCGAATGGGGCGTCAAGCAGGTGTTCGGGTATCCCGGTGATGGCATCAACGGCTTACTCGCGGCTTGGGGGCGGGCCGGCGACGACCCGCAATTCGTTCAGGCCCGACACGAGGAAATGGCCGCATTCGAAGCTGTCGGGTTTGCCAAGTTCTCCGGCCAGGTCGGCGTGTGCGCCGCCACCAGCGGCCCCGGGGCGATCCACCTGTTGAACGGCCTGTACGACGCCAAGCTCGACCACGTGCCGGTCGTTGCAATTGTGGGACAGACCGAGCGCACCGCGATGGGCGGTGCCTACCAACAGGAAGTCGATCTCCTGTCGCTGTTCAAGGACGTCTGCGGCGAGTACGTGCACATGTGCACCGTTCCACAACAGATCCCGAATCTTGTCGATCGGGCTATCCGGGTCGCGCAGGCCGAGCGGACGCCCACCTGCATCGTGTTCCCGTCGGACGTCTTCACCCTGCCCTACGAGCCTCCGGAACACGCCTTCAAGCAGGTGCCGTCGAGCCTCGGGACCAATTGGCCGACGGTCCATCCGGATCCGGCCGGAGTCCGGCAGGCTGCCGAAATTCTCAATGCCGGCGAGAAGGTGGCCCTGCTCGTCGGGCAGGGCGCCCGTGGATGTCTGGAGGAGATCACCGAGCTGGCCGACCTCATGGGCGCCGGAGCCGCGAAGGCATTGCTGGGCAAGGACGTCCTGCCGGACACACTGCCGTGGGTCACCGGATCGATCGGGCTGTTGGGCACGAAGGCCAGCTGGGATCTGATGATGGGCTGCGACACCCTGTTGACGATCGGATCGAACTTTCCGTACACGCAGTTCATGCCGGAACTCGAGCAGGCCAGGGCGATCCAGATCGACATCGACGGCAAATTCATCGGCATGCGTTATCCGTACGAGGTCAATCTCGTGGCCGACGCGAAGACGGCTCTGAAGGATCTGCTGCCGCTGCTGCAGCGGAAAGCCGACCGGACGTGGCGGGAAAAGGTCGAGGAGAACGTCTCCCGATGGTGGGAGATCGTCGAACGCCAGGCGATGACGGACGCCGACCCGGTCAACCCGATGCGCATCTTCTGGGAGTTGTCCCACCGACTGCCGGGCAACGCGATCGTCGCGTCGGACTCCGGCAGCGCGGCGAACTGGTATGCCCGACACCTCAGGTTCCACAGCGACATCCGCGGATCGCTGTCCGGAACCCTTGCGACCATGGGCCCCGCAGTGCCGTATGCCATCGGCGCCAAGTGGGCACATCCGGGGCGACCGTCCATCGCCATGACCGGTGACGGCGCAATGCAGATGAACGGCATGGCCGAGCTCATCACCATTGCCCACTACTGGCGGCAATGGTCGGACCCGCGGTTGATCGTGGCCGTCCTCCACAACAACGACCTCAACCAGGTGACCTGGGAGATGCGCGCCATGAGCGGCTCGCCGAAGTTCGCGAAATCCCAAACCCTCCCGGACATCGACTACGGCGCCTTCGCCCGAGGAATCGGACTGATGGGCATCAATGTCGACTCACCTGACGACATCGGCAAGGCGTGGGACTCCGCTCTCGCTGCCGGCAAGCCGGCGTTGTTGGACGTGCGCTGCGATCCTGACGTGCCGCCCATTCCACCTCATGCCAGCTTTGAGCAGGTCAAGTCCACTGCCCAGGCCATCATCGGTGGCGACGAGGACCGCTGGGGCTTCATCAAGCAAGGCACCAAGCAGAAGGCACAAGAGTTCCTGCCGGGCAAGAAAGACCCGGGATGACGGCAACCCTCATCCGAGGCGGGCGGCGATGACGCAAGCCCTGCCGACACCGCGCGTGCGCCCTTCCAGGGCGCAGGACATCGATGTGTCACTCTTGGCCGAACGGCTCCGTGAAGCTGTTGACGGTGAGGTGCGTTTCGATCCTGGAACGAGAGGCGCCTACTCGACCGACGCCTCCAACTTCCGGCAGGTTCCCATCGGCGTCGTCGTGCCGCACACCGTGCAAGCAGCTGTCCGCACGGTGAATGTATGCCGGGAGTTTCATGCGCCGGTGCTGTCCCGCGGCGGTGGCACAAGCCTCGCCGGGGAATGTTGCAATACCGCTGTCGTCATCGACTGGTCGAAATACTGTGATCGCATCCTGAGGGTTGACCGGGACGCCGCAACGTGTGTCATCGAGCCCGGGATTGTGCTCGACGTCCTCAACAAGCAGTTGGAGCCAACGGGATTGCGATACGGCCCGGAGCCGGCCACCCATTACAACTGCACGCTCGGCGGAATGATCGGGAACAATTCCTGCGGTGCGACCGCGCAGCGCACGGGCAAGGTCGTCGACAACATCGAGCGGCTGGAAGTGCTGTTGCACGACGGCACCAGGTTCTGGTGCGGGCGGACCTCCGACGACGAATACGACTCGATCGTCGCCGCGGGCGACCGCCGCGCGGAGATCTACCGTCAGCTGCGACAGTTGCGGGATACCTACCTCGGCCAGATACGCACGGGATACCCGCACATCCCGCGGCGGGTGTCCGGCTACAACCTGGATTCCCTGCTGCCGGAAAAGGGCTTCAATGTTGCGGGCGCGCTGGTCGGCAGCGAGTCCACCCTCGTCACGGTCCTGCACGCCGAGCTGAACCTGGTCCCTGTCGTGCCGCACCGGTCACTGGTCGTGCTCGGTTACCCGTCGGTGGCCGAAGCGGCGGACGCCGTTCCCGCAGTCCTTCCGCATGATCCGATCGCCTTGGAGGGGCTTGACGACAAGCTGATCGGTTTCGAGCGCGACAAGGGCATGAATTCGGCGGCGTTGGAACTGCTGCCGTCCGGGTCGGGTTGGTTGATGGTGCAATTCGGCGGGGACACCCAGGACGCGGCAGACGCCGCCGCCCACGGTCTCATCGACGCCCTGCGGCACAGCGACGTCGCCCCTGACCACGCATTTTTCGACGATCCCGCGAGGGAGCGGGAATTGTGGACCGTCCGCGAGTCCGGGCTCGCCGCCACCGCTCATGTTCCGAACAAGCCGGACACCTGGCCGGGTTGGGAGGATTCAGCCGTTGCCCCCGAGCGGCTCGGCGATTACCTGCGCGATCTGCAGGACCTTTACCGCGAGTACGGGTACACCCAGGCGAGCTTGTACGGGCACTTCGGACAGGGCTGTGTGCACACCCGCATCCCGTTCGACTTGCGACACGATGAGGGAATCGCCCAGTACCGACGCTTTCTCGAGGACGCCGCAGACCTGGTGACGTCCTACGGCGGAAGCCTGTCGGGTGAGCACGGTGACGGCCAGCAGCGGGGTGAACTGCTGCCGAAGATGTTCGGGCCGGACCTGATGCGGGCGTTCGGGCACTTCAAGGCCATCTTCGATCCGGACAACCTGATGAACCCTGGCAAGGTCGTCGATCCGTACCCCTTCGACAGCAATTTGCGCCTCGGCGCGACGTGGAGGCCACAGCAGGACAGCACACTGCACTTCGCATACCCCAACGACGGCGGCTCGTTCGTGAAGGCCGCCACCCGCTGCGTCGGCGTCGGCAAGTGTCGTCAGCACACCACCGACGGCGGCACCGTGATGTGCCCGTCCTTTCAGGTACTGCATGAGGAGGAACACGCCACACGGGGACGGGCTCGTCTGCTGTTCGAAATGCTCAATGGCCACGGCGACGGCCCGATCACCGACGGGTGGCGTTCGCAAGACGTCCACGACGCCCTGGATCTGTGCCTGGCCTGCAAGGGCTGCAAGAAAGATTGTCCGGTCGACGTCGACATGGCGACCTACAAGGCCGAATTCCTCGCTCATTTCTGGAGGGGCCGGCTGCGTCCTCGTTCCGATTACGCGATGGGGTTCCTGCCGGCAGTGGCCGGCCTCGTCACCCGGCTGCGCCTTGGCCCTGCGGTAAACCTGGTCACTCACACACCGGGCCTGCATCGCGTCGCCACGTGGGTGGCCGGCGTCGAGGATCGAGAGATCCCGGTCTTCGCGACCGGATCCCTTCAGTCGTGGTTCAAGAGCCGAGGCCCGCAGGGAACGGGGCAACGCGGCACCGTCATGCTGTGGCCGGACACCTTCACCAACAACTTCCATCCCGACATCGGCCGGGCCGCGGTCGAGGTGTTGGAGTCCGCCGGCTGGCGGGTCACCATGCCTGCGGAACCGCTGTGCTGCGGACTCACCTGGATCTCCACCGGCCAGTTGACGACCGCCAAGAGGGTTTTGCAGCGCACGATCGATGCCCTCGCCGGCCATGCGGCGGGCGGCGGCTTCATCGTCGGACTGGAGCCCAGTTGCACGGCAGTGTTCCGATCCGACATGAAGGAATTGCTTCCCGACTCGGAAGCGGTGAACGCCGTCGCCGGCAAGGTCGTCACCCTGGCGGAGTTGCTGCACGATCACACGCCCGGCTGGACCGCACCCACCTGGGATCGGCACGCGATCATCCAGCTGCACTGTCATCAGCATGCCGTCCTCGGCAACGATTCGGATATGGCCATACTTCGTGACATGGGGATGACGCCCGAGCACCTCGACTCCGGATGTTGCGGGCTTGCCGGCAATTTCGGATTTCAACCGGGACATCTCGACGTCAGCCAGAAGTGTGCCGAGCGCGTGCTGCTGCCCGCGGTAAGGGCAGCAGCCGACGAGACCGTCGTGATGGCCGACGGTTTCAGCTGCCGCACCCAGATCCACGAACTTGCCGGCAACGGCCGGGAGGGAATGCATTTGGCGGAGGTGATCCGGGCTGCGACCTTCGAGCGTGAACAGGACTCCTCGCGACCCCCGGAGCGGCAGTGGGCGACGAGACCGCACCCGCCTGGACGGAAGGCGGGACTCGCGATGGCGACGTGCGTGGCAGCGGTCACCACAGCGGTCGCTGCCGTCGGCGCGCGAGCACGACGCGGACCCAGAAGCCACCGCGCCAAGAGGAAGGAACATGCGAGATGCCGGTAACGAAGGAAGAACGCCGAATTTGGACTAGCAGCCAACGGGGCCACGCTGTCGTGAACTGCGCCGTGCATGCACCCGCGGATGTGGTTTGGAAGACCCTTTCCGACGGCTGGCTCTACTCGCAGTGGGTCGTGGGCGCCGTCGCCATCAGAGACGTCGACTCGTCATGGCCGCAGCGGGGTAGCCAGATCCATCACTCGGTGGGGATCTGGCCGGTCCTGATCGACGACCACAGCGACGTCCTGGAGGCAGCGCCGAACGAGCGACTTGTCCTGCGAGCACGTGCCTGGCCCATCGGCGAGACCACGGTCGACATCCGCCTTGTCGAGAGCAGCAGTGGGACCGATGTCAGCTTGATGGAGACCGCTGAAAGCGGACGGGCGCGCCTGTTGCCCCGTGTCGTACGGCAGAAGTTGCTCGCTCTCCGCAATACCGAGTCGCTGCAACGCCTTGCGTTGATGGCAGAGGGTCGACGGTAGGAGGTTGGCGACACGAAAGGGCAGCAATGATCCATTCCCACAGTGATGAGGCGCCGGATGCGGTCATCATCGGTGCCGGTCACAACGGGTTGGTGGCGGCCAACATTCTGGTGGACGCGGGTTGGGACGTCGTTGTCTGCGAGGCCACACCTTTCGTCGGAGGGGCGATCCGGTCGGCCGAAGTCACCTCACCTCAGTTCGTGTCCGACCTCTTCAGCGCCTTCTACCCCTTGGCGGCGGCGTCTCCGGTCTTGGCGGCCCTGAAGCTGGAGGCTCAGGGCCTGCAGTGGCGGCACGCGCCCGCCGTCCTGGCACATGTGTTCCCGGACGATCGGTGCGCCGTGCTGTCCCGAGACGTTGACTCAACCGCGGCGTCCGTGGGCCAATTTTCCGCGACCGACGCCGACCGCTGGCATGAGCTTGTTCAGCAGTGGGAGCTCATCGAAGCGCACGTCATCGACGCCCTTTTCACACCCTTCCCGCCGATGGCGGGAGCCGGAAAGCTCGCCCGCACGCTCGGCGTTGCCGGGACCGCAAGACTCGCCCGAATGGCTGTGATGCCGGTTCGACGTTTTACTCAGGAGTGGTTCACCGGTGACGGGGCCCGCATGCTGATAGCGGGGAATGCCGGCCATGCCGACCTCAGTCCGGACAGCGCCGGAAGTGCCGTGTACGGCTGGCTGCTCGCCATGGTTGGCCAGACCCACGGGTTTCCCGTTCCCGCCGGAGGTTCGGGAAGTCTCGCCGAGGCATTGACTCGACGGCTGCGCGAACACGGTGGGACCGTCCGCACCAGTGCCCCGGTGGAGCAGGTCGTCATCGGGAACAACACGGCGCTCGGTGTGCGACTGCACGGCGGTGAGCTGATCCGGGCCCGCAGGGCCGTGCTCGCCGACGTCGCGGCTCCGATCCTCTACCGGGATCTCGTCGGGCTGAGTCGTCTTCCCGCTCGGATGGGCACCGACCTCGATCACTTCGAATGGGACACACCCACCCTGAAGCTGGACTGGGCATTGTCCGGCAAGGTTCCGTGGAGCAATCCGCAGGCTTCCGGGGCGGGCACCGTTCACCTCGGAGTGGACCTCAACGGTCTTACCGACTACGCCGGTGACCTCGCCTGTCAGCGGGTCCCGCGGCAGCCCTTCATCCTGTTCGGGCAGATGACCACCGCCGACCCCGACAGGTCGCCGGCGGGAACCGAATCAGCCTGGGCGTACACGCATCTCCCCATCGGATTACGCATGACTGCGTCCGAGATCGACCGGCACGTCGACACGGTTGAGGCGACCATCGAGCGGCACGCACCTGGATTCCGGAACCTCATCGTCGGGAGATTGGTACAGACACCCTCGGACCTGCAAGATTCCAACCCGAACCTCGTGCACGGAGCGATCAATGGGGGCACCGCACAACTCCACCAGCAACTGATCTTCAGGCCGCTGCCCGGGCTCGGTGGTGCTGCCACCCCGGTCGACCGACTGTTCCTGGCCGGATCATCGGCTCACCCGGGTGGCGGCGTTCACGGTGCACCTGGGTCCAACGCCGCAAGGGCGGCGGTGGCGCGCGCCGGCCCGACCGGTGCCGTGCGACGGCGCATGACCAAGTCGGCATTCGACACGTTGTACTAGCAGGCAGCCACGAACGTAGGGGCGCAGCCTTGAACCCCGACGGAGAAGGTCAGGCAATGACCGGACCGGAGTTCCACGCGGCCAGCGCAGAGCAGATGTCCGACACCGCGACCGTTGGTTGCTCCGGATAGACGTCAGTGGACCGTTCGACCGGTCCGAGAAGCCATGGGCAGATGACCTGGTCGGCGTCGATGCGCATCTGCCGTCGGGCTGCAGCAGTCGCAGCCGGAACCGCGACGACCAGTCGGGCCGGGTGATTCTGACGCACGACCGAGATCGCGGCGCGCATCACCGCCGGGCTGGCCAGACCATCGGTGACAACGATGGCGAGTCGTCCGGCGACCCGCTCGGGCCCTCTGCCGCCTCGTAATCGGTCCTCCAGCCGACGGAGCTCGTCGAGCTCACGCCAGTACAGGCGATCGTCCATCAGATCGACCGGCTGCAGCTTTCCCCCCTCACCGCCCTGCTCAGCCGACCCCTGAACGCTGCCACCGAACGCAGCCAACGCCCCCCGGACCCGGTCCGGTTGACCCGGTTCCGTGAGCCGACGAGCCACCACGACATCCAGGTCGGCACCCAGGGAGCGTGCCACCGGCAAGGCAGCGACCACACCCGGAAGACCGACTCCCAGGACAAGAACATTCTGGCCGGCGTAACCGGACAATTGTTGTGACAGAGCCGAGCCGGCTTCGGCTCTCGTGCGATATCGAGGCGAAGTCCGAGTCACCGATCTCACCTTTCCTGCATAGGTGCGTCGCCCGTAACCAGGGACACTCACCATTTCTGGTACCACAATGATTGTGTCAACAGCGGAGCGTCATTCGGGAGCCACGGTCATCCGGAATTGCGAGCACTGTCCATTCCGTCCCTGAGATCGTCCATGGTTTCCGTGGGAAGCAGCGGGAGCGCGGGTTTCAGCTCCTGGAACCCCAACCACCCGCATCCAGCGGCGGCGCCACCGAGCATCAACGTCGCGGCTATCGCTGACACCCGTGGCGGCAGCACACGGTCGAGCAGCCTCACCAGCACGACGGCCGACGTGCCGACGGCTGCAGCACCGAGCACCCCTGCGGTCCCGATCAGCACAGCTCCCCGCGAGCCGAGCCGTACCTTCTCCTTCATCTCGGCCTCGCCGCGACGTACCTCCTCGCGAACCAGACCGGACACTGCCTCAGTGACGTTCCTCAGAGCGTCGCCCGTGCTCTGACGGTGCGATGTAGTCATGTGTGACTCCCTCCTGGACACCAGGACAGTGCCCGGAGATGGCCCATCTCAATCGAAGTCCCCGCTGCGCCTGGCATTTCATGACCAACTGGACCCTTGCCCATGGGCGCCACTGCGTCTCACGACCGTCCCAGGCCGGCGTCTCGTCGGTATTTCTCCACATACCGCAGCAATGCCGGACCGCGAGGCCGCCGCCCCGGCCGGATGTCGCACGATGCCGCCTTTGTTTCCTGAATGTGGACATTCGGATCCAGCGCGATGGAAACCAGTTCGTTGGCCGCATCACCTGTGCTGAGACCGTTCGGACCCCAGTGGTACGGAATCCCCACCTGATGAACAACCCGTCCCTGCACCATCAACGGTGTCATCCGCTCCGTGACCAGCACCCGGGCCTCGATGGCGGTGCGTGCGGTGACGATCGTGGCCCAGCCCAGGCGTGTCAGACCGCGCTCCCGGGCCAACTCGGGACTGATCTCGCAGAACATGCTCGGTTGCAACTCGGCCAGGTACGGCAGCCAGCGGCTCATCCCCCCGGCCGTGTGATGCTCGGTCAACCGATAGGTCGTGAACACGAACGGAAAGACGCTCGACCCGTGGTCCGATCCCGCCGGGTTGTACATGTTGTCCTTCCGCGGGAACTGTCGCCTCGCCGGATTCGCGCGCTGCCCGTACAGCAGGTTGTCGAACGGCGATTCCTGCGGTTCGTAGTGGGCCGGCAGCGGCCCATCGTTGAGACCCGACGGAACGTAAAGCCACGCCTTGCCGTCGGCTTGCATGATGAATGGATCGTCCCCGGCCAGCGCGTCCTGCGCCCTCGCACCTTCCGGCGGGCGGTAGTCGGGTCTCTTGTGGACCTCGAAATCCGGTACGTCGTGTCCGGTCCATTCGCCGTGGTTTTCATCCCACCAGACGTAGGCCTTGCGATCGCTCCACGGCCGGCCGGTGGGATCGGCGGAGGCCCGGTTGTACAGAAGCCGCCTGTTCGCCGGCCACGCCCAAGCCCACTCGGGTGCCACCCAGTTCTGCTCAGAGCCCGGTTTACGGCGGGCACACTGGTTGACACCGTCCTTGTACACGCCGCAGTAGATCCAGCAGCCGGAGGACGTGGTTCCGTCCGCCTTGAGCTCGGTGTACGCCGACAGTGGATCGCCTTCTGCATTCTTGCCGTTGATCTCGGCCAGCACGGCCTCTGCATCCGGCTCGCCGATCGACCCCTCGGTCGGATAGTCCCAGGTGAGGTCCAGCAGTGGCCGGTCGCGCGGATCGGTTGACCCCTCGAGCTTCTCGCGGATGATCCGGCCGAGGTGGTAATAGAACCACAACTCGCTGCGCGCGTCCCCGTGCGGCTCGACCGCCTGGTGATGCCACTGCAACATGCGCTGCGTATTGGTGAAACTGCCGTTCTTTTCGGTGTGCGCCGCAGCGGGCAGAAAGAAGACCTCGGTGCCGATGTCCTCGGTCCTCATTTCGCCGGTCTGAATCTCCGGGCCGTCCTTCCACCAGGTCGCCGATTCGATCATCACCATGTCACGGACGACAAGCCAGTCCAGATTGGCCATGCCCAGGCGCTGTAATTTGGCGTTCGCCGACCCGACGGCGGGATTTTCGCCCACCACGAAATAGCCACCGCCACCCTCGTCCACCTGCCGCATGACCGTGCTGTATGTGCCGTGATCGCCGGTCAACCTGGGCAGATAGTCGAAACAGAAATCATTGTCAGCGGTGGCAGCCTTTCCCCACCATGCCTTCAGCAGGCTGACTGTATAGGCATCCATGTTGCCCCAGAAGCCCTTCTTGCCGGCGTCTGCGGAGATGAAGTCCTGCAGTGTCTCTTCCCGATGCGCGTGGGGCATAGGTATATAACCCGGCAGAATGTTGAACAACGTGGGTATATCGGTCGACCCCTGAATGCTGGCATGGCCGCGGAGTGCCAGAATTCCGCCCCCTGGGCGACCGATGTTTCCGAGCAGCGATTGGAGTATTGCCGCGGTCCTGATGTATTGAACTCCGACCGTGTGGTGCGTCCAGCCGACAGCGTAGGCGATTGCCGTCGTCCGCTCTCGTCCGGAGTTCTGCACCACGGCGTCGGCCACCTGCCCGAACAGGTCTTGCGGAATACCGCAGATCTGTTCGACCACTTCGGGCGTATAGCGGGAAAAGTGCCTCTTCAGGATCTGGAAGACGCAAAGCGGATCCTCGAGAGTGGGATCGGTGACCGGAGTGCCCGAAATGGAAGGGCCACCGCTACCGTGCGAATCCCCGCGCGCAGAATCCTCGCCTCCGGCGTCGGTTCGGCTTTGATACTGCTGATCACGTTGACCGGCGGCTGAAGCGACCTCCGTTCCCTCGTACTGCCACGATTTGGGCGAGTACTTGCCCGAATCCTGATCGAAGCCGGAGAACAATCCGTCGAGATCCTCGGTATCGCGGAAGTCAGACGAAACGATGGTGGCGGCGTTGGTGTAGGCCACCACGTAGTCACGGAACTCGTGTCCGCCGCTCAGCACATGATGGATCAGGCCGCCGAGGAACGCGATGTCCGTGCCGGCCCTGATGGGTACGTGCATGTCCGAAACGGCGGAGGTGCGGGTGAATCTCGGGTCCACGTGGATGACCTTGGCGCCACGCGCCTTCGCCTCCATCACCCATTGGAAGCCCACCGGATGGCACTCGGCCATGTTGGAGCCTTCGATGATGATGCAGTCAGCGTTCTGCAGGTCCTGTTGGAATGTCGTCGCCCCGCCGCGGCCGAAGGAAGTTCCCAGACTGGGAACGGTGGAGGAGTGTCAAATGCGTGCCTGATTTTCCACCTGTACCGCACCCATGGCGGTGTACAGCTTCTTCATCAGGTAATTCTCTTCATTGTCGAGTGTCGCGCCCCCGAGGCTGGCGATGCCCATCGTCCGTCGGACCCGCTTGCCGTCGACCTCCCACTGCCAGGTTTCCCGTCGGGTCTTGATCACTCTGTCGGCGATCATGTCCATCGCGGCGTCCAGGGAAAGGTCCGTCCACTCGGTCGAGTGCGGTGCCCGGTATCTGACCTGGAACTCACGAGTTGGCGACGTCACCAGTTGCTTACTCGCAGAGCCTTTGGGGCACAGGCGCCCTCGCGAGACGGGAGAGTCGGGGTCGCCCTCGATCTGGACGATCTCCTCGTTCTTGACGTACACCTTCTGCGCGCAACCGACGGCGCAATACGGACAGATGGATCTCACGACCCGATCAGCCGTCTCCGTCCTCGCGACGTAGCGCGAGGTGGCGGCGGACTCGACAGCCGAGCCTCGGCCCAGACGGTCGGCGCCCATGGCTTGACGCACCACGGGCCACGCCAGGAACTGCCGCGCCGGCTTCATCGATCACCTGCCAGGTCCGAGCGGGTCGACCTTCTTTGGAGGTGCCCGTCAACAAAGATGCGGTTTGACATCACTGTTGCATACGCACACCTTGAAGTCCACAGTAGATGTGCACACTGCAATGCTCATTGTGATGCAAACATTGCGCAGCCAATCCGGAAAATTGGAGCAATCGTGATGAACGAGTTCCTGGAGCATGGAGGAACGGTCGCGGGCGCGTCCGGATGGGCGGATGCGCCCGCACGAAAAGGGTTCTTCACGGACACGTCCGTGTGTATCGGATGCAAGGCGTGTGAGGTGGCCTGCAAGGAATGGAATGCCGTCCCGGAAGACGGTCTGCAACTGCTCGGCTCTTCGTACGACAACACCGGCTCCCTCGGCGCGAGCACATGGCGACACGTCGCCTTCGTCGAACAATCTCGTCCGTTGGGCCACCAGGAGGCGGGGATTCTCCGGTCCCCGGACGCGGACGCCATCAACCGGCTGAGCAATACCGCGCTGCAGGGTGAGCGGTCCGCACTGGGAACCGACTCGTCGAAGGTCGACCTGGGCATGCCGACGATGTCACTTCCCGGGGCGGCGTCCGGAACTGAGAGCAGGTCTGATTTCCGCTGGCTGATGTCCTCCGATGTCTGCAAGCACTGCACACACGCTGCATGCCTGGACGTCTGCCCGACCGGCGCGCTCTTTCGCACCGAGTTCGGGACCGTCGTCGTCCAGGAGGACATCTGCAATGGTTGCGGATATTGCGTTCCCGCTTGTCCTTTCGGGGTCATCGACCGGCGGATCGGTGAACCGGACGTGAAGAATCACGGTCTCGCTCAGAAATGCACACTGTGTTACGACCGTCTCCAGGCCGACAAGACCCCGGCCTGCGCCCAGGCGTGCCCCACCGAGTCCATCCAGTTCGGTGACGTCGACGAGCTGCGCGAACGGGCCGAACAGCGCCGCGCCGAGCTGGTCTCAGCGGGGGTGACGGAAGCGCGTTTGTACGGAGCGGACCGGGCCGACGGCGTGGGCGGCGCGGGCGCATTCTTCCTGTTGCTGGATGAGCCCGAGGTCTACGGACTTCCGCCCGATCCGGTCGTCACCACCAGAGACCTTCCGGACATGTGGCGCAAGGCCGCGGTGGCTGCTGGAGTCTTTGCGCTCGGATTGGTCGCCTCATTTGTGGGACGCCGGCCATGACGACATCGTCCGGCGATACCGGTGGTATCACAGCACAGCAATCGAACGACCCTGAAAGGCCCGCTCGCCCGCGCCGTGGACGTCGCGGAGGGGTGCCGATGGTGCCGGACGCGGACTTCACGTCGTATTACGGCCGACCGGTCGTCAAAGCGGCCCCTTGGACCAACGACATACCCGCTTACCTGTTCCTGGGCGGGCTCGCGGCCGGGTCGACCATGCTCGGTGCCGGTGGCGACCTCACTGGCAGACCCACCCTCCGGCGCACCGGACGGGTGGGCGGTTTGGTCGCCATTGGACTGAGCACCGCGGCATTGATCGACGACCTCGGCCGGCCCGGACGCTTCATCAACATGCTGCGGGTGGTCAAACCAACCTCACCCATGTCGGTCGGAACCTGGCTCCTGACCGCATTCGGACCGCTTGCCGGTTTGGCGGGTGCGGCCGAGCTGAGATCCCTGCTGCCTTCGAAGTTTCGGGGTCTGTCGAGGGCGTTGGATGTGGTGGCCCGACCAGCGAATCTGGCAGCTTGCGTGACCGCTCCGGCCATCGCGGCCTACACCGCGACCTTGATCTCGGACACCGCGACCCCGGCGTGGCATGAGGGTTATCAGAAGCTGCCGTTCGTCTTCGTCGGATCCGCCGCTGCCGCATCGGGCGGGCTGGGCATGGTCGGGGCGAACCTGCAGGACGCCGGTCCGGCGCGTCGTCTCGCCGTAGGCGGGGCGTTGCTCGAGCTGCTGGCCGAGCAGGCCCGGTCGCGGTCCATGGGCATCAGCGCCGAGACGATGCAATCCGGGCGAGCCGGGACGCTGAACAAAGCTGCCAAAGCGCTGTCAGCGGGGGGACTGCTGCTGACGATCGTGCGCGGAGCGCGGAGCCGTCGAGCTGCAGCCGTCGCTGGGCTCGCGTTGATAGGCGGCTCCGCATGCGCGCGTTTCGCCATTTTCGAGGCAGGGCAGGCCTCTTCGCGCGATCCGCGCTATACCGTGCTGCCTCAGCGTCAACGCTTGGACGCCACCGCCGACCGGCGCCCCATCGACTGAGAGCACGCCAGAAGTCGCCGCTGAAGGGGTTCGTGACGACACGGCGGCTGGATCCTTGCGTGTCTGCAATGTTTCGCTCATGCTCAGCGCCATGGTGCGTGAGTCCAAGGCGGTACGGGAGCAACGCTTGCTCGACGAACAGGTCGAAGCGGTGATGAATGCATCGAGGGCGCTGGTAGGGGTCGCCGCCGAATCCTTGGCCGAGGCGCAGGAAACGTTATCGATGACGCAATGGCGAGCCCTGGTCATCATCACCAGTCGCAGTCCCGTCCACTTGACTGCGTTGGCGGAAGCGATGAAGGTGCACCCCTCCAACGCCACCCGAACGGTCGACCGCTTGGTGGGCCTCGGACTTGTCGACAGGAAGGACAACCCTGCCGACCGTCGCCATCTCGCTCTCACACTGACCCGCAAGGGTCAGCGGTTGGTCGACAGGGTCATGCATCGGAGGTCCGCGGCGATCGCTGAGATCGTGCAGCGGATGCCGGCGGCCGGCAGGCAGCACCTCGCCGAGGTCCTCTCTGACTTCGCCTCCGCTGCCGGTGAACCGTCGAATCACCAGTTGTGGGCGGCCGGGTGGACCACTGCGGCGGCCGACACCGGCCGACCGGCATAGCCGTGAGGAGAACCGGCATAGCCGTGAGGAGAAATCGAGAGGCATCCGTGCAGCTGCAGCAGACCTTTCCGCCACACTTCCGCCGGAGTTGCGCGTAGACGTTGTAGCGCAGCTATCCTGCGTGCCAATTTCGCCCAGTGCTATTCGCCGCAGATCGTGTTCAGCTCGGAGAGCAGCTGGGTGGACGAGGATCCGACTTTGGCCGCGGCAGATGTGACGTTTCGAAGATTCTCCGCGACATCACCGGAGCCGAGGTTGCCGACCGCCGTCCTCAGTTCCTCGAGTGACGTTTGCACGGCATCGATCTGCGGCCTCAACTCGGGTCGGGCGGCGGTCACCAGAGCGTCGAGGTCGTTCTGCATCTTGTCGACAGCTGCACCGATGGCGGAGGCGCCCTGAGAGAGCAACGCCGGATCGGTCAGTTGTCCAGCGGATGTCTGGAATTGATCACGGGCTTGACACAGTTGGGCCTGTTCCGGTGCGTACGTCGCCGTACCCGACACCTCACCGCTGGACATCGCAGTATCAGACGTGGACTCCATGCCGGTCTCGGCAGAAGAGGCCGCCGACTCTGCGGCGGAGCCGGCGCTGTCCGCGGTGGACAGCACGGCCCCGCCTGCAGAGGAAAGGTCGGAGCTCACAGCCGATGCCGACGTGTTGTTGTCCGACGTGCATCCGGAAGCAGCCAGCAGGGCCGCGACTGATAGTGCCAACACGATTTTCGCGCGGCCTCTCCAGTGGAGCGCCAGAGATAACGCCACGAAGGCGGCTGTAGCTACGAATACACCGGTCAGCAACATGTTCTCACCCTTCTCCGCACGCTGTTTCGTCCTGTCCCCCGGTCAGTGTCCTGGAGATCCGGCCGCAAACCGGCTGCCACTAAACGTAATCGATTCGAGACCTCCATCGAGCACAGACAGCCAACGAGATACATTGCGACACATTGACAATGCGACCTCACTCCGCAGGCACCGGGACTTGACCAGCAACGATGGTGATGTTGGTTCCGCCCGCATTCACGAGGATTCCGGCATCGACCGTCTTGATGTCCGTCACTTGCTGCCCGAACGGCAACGGATCCATCGGAACGACGACCGTGAGCCGCCGTCCGAGTAGCGCCTCGCTGGACGCGTCCAGATCGGTGTCGGTGTTCAGCCGGGTGGGCCTGATGGCGACCGCACCGTCGGCGGCCGAGATCTCGGCATCCGCGGATGCGGTGATGGACTGACCGAGCAGTTCCAGGGTGGCAGTCAAGCGGACGTTGCCGTCCGCTGCAGCTTCGACCCGGACAGATCGTCCGGTGGATTCCAGATAGGCGTTCAGGTCGGGATAAGTGATCAGCGCCTGCTCCACGGAGCCATCGATGAGGATGTCGTTGGCGCTGCCGACCAGGACGTCATGGAACGGCAGATGAACTCCACGCAGCTCCGCGCTGAGGCTGGCCACGCGCAGCTGGCCGGCCGTCAGGTCGACGAGGCCGATCTGCACACTGTCGTAGCGGCCCCTGATGACCTGCGGCAAGAAGAGCAGTCCGTTGACCTTGACTCGGGGGGTGCCGTCGGTTCCGGTCTCGGCCTGAATGTTGCGGGCCAACAAGCTTTGCGCACTCACACGCGCGACCCAGTCCAGTCCCCACAGCAGGATCACCATGACCAGTGCCACAGTCAGCGGCAGCAGGAATCGGCGGCGCCGGCCGGGATGGGTCGAACGCAGGCGATTTCGACCCACCACGGTCTCCGGACGGTCGGACGCGGAGGTCACGGAACCGCTCTTCATTCGTTCGCCACCAATCATGGGAGAGCCGCTTCGGCCGGTTCGGGATCATCGAGGTCGCTGTCGACCGCACGCAGCGCCGAGGTCGGCCGGCGCGCTGCAGACGATGCGTGCTCGTGCAGTTGGCTATGGGGAACCGGCGACGTCCGGATCCGCTTGCTCGGCCATCCGGCGGCCGGCCCCAGCAACGTCAGCAGGGCCGGTGTCAACACAGGCCTGATCATGAAGGTGTCGATCAACAGCCCGATGGTCATCGTGAAGGCGATTTGCCGGAAGGTCTCCAGCGAAATGATCGCCACCATGGCGAAAGTGGCGGCCAAGATCACACCGGCTGTACCGACCGCCCGGTTGGTGGCCGGCATCGCGCGGGCAATGGCAGTGCTCAACGGGTACCGCGAAGCCTGGTGCCAGATCGAACCGACAGTGAACACGTTGTAGTCCGAACCGAGGGCGAGCAGCAGAACCGCGGTCGCGAAGGGGGCGTAGAAGGTCAGCCCCGGATCGCCTCGCACACCCTGAAAGACCAGAACCGTCAGGCCCAGTGCCGCGGCCACTCCCAACACGCTGGAGGCCAGCAGCACCACCGGGGCCGCGACCGCACGCAGATAGATGATCAGAATGACCAACTCCACAGCCAGCGCGGCGAGCAGGGTGATCCACAGATTGTCCCTGGTGATGGCCGCCAGTTCCGCGGCAATCGCTGTCTGCCCGGTGACAGCGACGTCTACATCGCGCAGGCCGGAATCCCGTGCCAGTGCGTCGAGACGACTCTCGAGCCGCTGGAGATGACCGATGGCAGGAGCCGCGAGCGGATCACTGTCAAGGATCACCACGAACCGAGCGGTGTTGCCATCTCGCGAGAAGACGATCCCGTAAGGATCCGGCAGCGGGTTCTGCGCCGGTCCCAGTACGGTCGCGACCCCGGGCTCGGCAGCGATGGCATTCTGCATTCGATCCAGCGACTCTCGTTGGCGGATCAAGTTTTTGCCTTCGACAATGATCTCCGTCGGAGCCGTGACTCCCCGGATGGCGGAGCCGTCGAGCACGTCGGCGCCCCGCTGCACCGGGTCATCCGCAGGTAATCCGGACGTGAAGGACATGTCGAGGCGCATCTGACTGAGCGGCAGGGCGGCCAGCACCAGAAGTCCGACGACGATGCCCGTCGCCGCCAGTGCCCCTCGCCGGGTGGCGACGATCTTGATGAACCTGCTGGTGCGGCGCGCGGTCCTCGGCCGCTGAACCGCCAGCTGTTCCTGCTCTTTCCACGGTAGGAACAAGCGGTGACCCAGGATGGCCATCAGGGCGGGCACCAGTGTCAACGACACCACGACACCGACCAAGACCGTGAGAGCCATGGCGGGTCCGAAGGCCTTGAAGAGCGAAAAGTTCGCCGCCACAAGGGCAGCCGTGCCCGCCGCCACGGTGAGACCGGCCACGGCGATGATCGGGGATTCGACGGCAACCGCGTGCCGCGCCGCTTCCAGCCGCGGTAGTCCGCGCTTGAGTTGATCGCGGAATCCGAAGAAGAACAGCACGCAGTAATCGGTGACCACTCCGATCAGCAGTGCCGCCAGCAAGGGTCGCAGTTGGTCCGGGAGGCCGACACCCAACGACGTGGACAACACACCCAGCAGCCGGACCGCTACCAGGTAGCCGAAGCCTGCAACGGTCAGCACAGCGATGGGGGCGACGAAGGAGCGCAGCGCGATTCCCACCACGACGGCGATCATCCCGAGTGTGGCGAGCTCGAAGAGATGCAATCGCTCCAGCAGGTAATGACCCTGCCGTAGCTGGGCCGGAGTGATCCCGGTCACGAACGTCTGAATCGATTTCTGGTTGTGGAAATGAGCGGCGTAGCCCTCGGCAAGTTCCACTGCAGGCGAGAGCAGGGTTCCGCCCGAGAAGTACAGATACGTCACCGCCGTTTGGGGGGTGGCAGTCGGAATGGGAATGGCCGCAACGATCTGGTTTCTCTCGTCGGGCACCAGTCCCTGCTCCGACGCCTGCACGTGAGCCAACGCCCACAAGACGACGTCGGCCCTGGTCAGTGGATCGAGCCCGGCGGGATCGTGTACGACGACAGAGGTTTCCGACAGCACCGGTACCGCGAACTGCTCCAATGATCGATCTTGAACACGCACTGCCGCGCTGTCCGGTGGCAGCAGGTCTCCGAAGGTCCCACTGCTCTCACCGGCCTCCGTCGGCAGTGCCGCGGACAACAGGACGGTCACCACCACCCACCCACCGATGATGAACCAGCGCCCGGTCACCACCGCGGCAATGTAGGCACGCCCGAGCCCGCCGATCGCGGCCTTCAGCCCCCGACCACCCGCACGCGCAGGACTGACCGACTGCACATCGCTCCCTGTGTTTCACAGACCGGACGATCGGACACAGCTGCCAGTACCCACCTTCGATGACGGCAACCGAACCCGCATCACCGTCAGGGTTCAGACACCGGCTGTTGCGCAATCGTTGCAATGCATGAGGGCGGCGAGAGCGCGGACCGGCGTTGACCCGCAGCGGTTTCGACGATCACACTCGTGACCACGACAAGATCCGTTCGCCCCGACGCCGAACGCACCGGATTGGATACCCATGGCAGCCCCGCCCAACAGCCCGCGACGATCCTTTCGCTCATCGGCCTGGTGGCTGGCCGCCGTCGCGTTCGTTGCAGGCCTGGCGGTGGGTGCGGTGATCGTCGGCCTGCTCAGTGAAGGGTCACCCGCCGGTCAGAACACTGCAGCGCAGGAGAGCACCGGCGCGGTGACCACTTCCGTCACGAGCTCGGCGCCGGTATCCAGCGGAGGTGCATCGGGCCAGGTCACCGTCAACCAGGCGTGCCTGGACGCTGTCACCGGCGCAACGGCGGCGTACGGGGCGATCAACGACATCGCCCAGGCTGCACGCGACCTCAACGCGGGCAGGCTCGACGAGATCGTCCGAAGTCTGCAACCCCTTCAGGCTCAGCTCACCGACAACGTCGACGCGTGCAACATCACCGCCACGCTGCCCAGTGACATGCCGGGCATGGAGGCCGCCACCGCGGGCTCGTCGTCGGCGGAACCGTCCCCGTCCAGCGCCCCGCCGACAGGCTGACAGAGGGCGGGCACGGTCAATGCAGATCGAGCCCGCGCAGGGCGATGGCCGCGGCGCCGAAGAGCAACCCGCCGGCAAGACACAGTGACAGCGCCGAAGCGAACGGCAACCCGCCGTCGAGCGGATCGTTTCCCAGTGCCCAATAGAACGGGGACGCCACTCGCAGCGGGTTCAGCCAGCCGACCACCGGGGCCAACGAGCTGATCAGATAGGACACGGCGGCGACAACGGAGGCCACGCTCAAGGCAATCCCACGGCTACCGGTCAGCGCGCCGAGCAGCATGGCCAGTGCACCGAAGTCGACCGCCAACAGCAGCAGTCCGGCACAGGTGGCGACGAGCGCTCCCCCGTCGATGGGAAGCTCGAATGCCCTGCCGCCGAGGATGCACAGGTAGGTCACCAGGATGGCCGGAAATGCCTGCGCGACCAAAGCCAGCGACTTTTCCAGCACCAACCGGCCGCGACTGATCGGCAGCGTGGCGGTGAGGGACAACGTGCCCTCCTCGTCCTGCCCGGCAAGACACCAGGCGCCGTAGCCCACCGTCAGGACAATCATGATCAGCGGGACGAAGTTGTTGATCAAGTTCGCATTCAGCCAACCGGTCGGCGAGGTCAACGATCCGGTGACGCCGAAGGCTGCCATCAGGGTGGTGCTCGAGTCGACCAGCTGATTCAGGCTCACGTCATTCTTGAACGACGGGTACAGCGCAACGACCGCCAAGGCGTAGCCACCCAGTCCGAGGGCGTAGCCGAGGATTGCACGTCGGCGTACACGCAGGTCGAGAAGCGCAACAGTGTGGTTCATCGATCTCCGCCACCCGGTGCAACACTGTTCGGCCGGTAGTAGCGCAGGAACAATTCGTCCAGATCAGCCGGGCGTGCCGTCATGGCGATCGGGTCCAGGTCCGCCGCAAGCCGAAGCAGGGGTCCTAGCCTGCCGGTGACGGCCAAACGCACCCGGCCGTCGTCACTTGCGATCAGTTGCACGCCGGCGAGCCCGGCGAACAGGTTGCCCTCAACCGGCCGATCGAACTGGAATTCGACGGTTCTCGGCGCACTGTCGCGGAATCCGTCGATGGTGTCGACCAGCACCAGCCGACCCTCTTTGATGATGGCTATTCGGTCAGCGGCCTTCTGCACCTCGTCGAGTTCGTGTGACGAGAGGAACACCGTCCTGCCCTCCGCGACCGTCTCGCGCAGGAGCTGATCGAATTCGTCCTGCAGCAGGGGGTCGAGGCCCGAGGTGGGTTCGTCGAGAATCAGCAGGTCCGGGTGGTGGAAGAAGGCCAGGATGATTCCGATCTTCTGACGGTTCCCTTTAGAAAGGGTGCGAACCGGACGATCCAGTTCAGCGGAAAAGCGATCGGCCAACTCCGCGCAGAGCCGGAGGTCAGTGACGCCACGCCCACGGGCTATCCATCCCAGATGCTGGCGGCCGGTCAGCCGCGGGAACAGCGTCAATTCCCCCGGGAGGTACCCCACGGACCTGTGCACCGCGGTCGGATCACCGGCGGGAACGGCTCCCAGTACCCGCACCTGCCCTGCCGTCGGTCGGTAGAGCCCGAGCAGCAGCCGGATCGTCGTTGACTTGCCGGCACCGTTGGGACCCAGGAACCCGAAAACCTCGCCCGGATTCACCGAGAACGTGATGTCTGCGATGCCCCGAACGTCACCGAAGCTCTTGGTCAGTTCGACCACCTCGATCGGTGTGTCCATACGCACCTCGCAGACCGCTACGGCCCGCCCGAGAGCCATTCATGCGCCAAGGGCATGCCTTTCTCAGACACAGGCTTACTCGCAATGGTTGCGAACACACAAGGGTTCGCGGACCCGCTATCGCGGTGACCGCGAATCGGGGCGGTCGGAGACATGCCCCGCGCCGAACGCGGGGGTGACGATGTGAGCGCCAGGCCGTCCACCAGGACGATCAGTTCGCGGACGGCGGCTGCCGAACCGTCACACCGATTGCGTCCTCAAGAGTCGTAGCGCAGCGCGCGAGCTTCGATGTCGAACATCACTTCCTCTGCGACGGCGGTGCTGACCTCGCCGGAGCGACGGGCTTTCATCACCGCCTCTCTTTCCGCCTCTGTCGCCTCCGCCAGGAGACTGCGCAACTCCGCACCCGCGTCATCACCGCCGATGTCGCCGTCCACCAGACCCTCGACCTGGCGTCGGTATTGCAGCCGGCTCTCGTATTGCTCGATGACGGCCGAACGGACTTCGGGGTCCACGCCGTCCAGCCGACGCAGATGTTCCAGACCGGCCTCGGCGACCACCCGATGCAATCTCCTGGTGTCGGACTGTGCGTCGGCATCGGTCGCGACGCCGAGTCGCCGGATCAGCGGAGCCAAGGTCAAACCCTGTACGACAAGTGTCACAAGAACCACCAGCAGAGAAACCAGGACGACCTCTTCACGGGCCGGGAACGGACCCCCGCCGGCCACCGTCACCGGGAGTGCCAACGCAGTCGCCACGGTGACCACACCACGCATCCCTGCCCACGAGGCGACCGCAGATTCCTGCCAGCTGTAGGGAACTGCTGAGCCGGTGCGCTGCGCACGTCGGCCCGCCACCAGCCATGCCCCGAACATGGCAGCACTCCGCAGCAAGATCAGGACCGCTATGACCGCTGCGGCCACCATCAGGGTGGGTGCATCATCGAGCAACTGGGTGCTGCCGAACACGCTGGTCAGCTCCACCCCGAGGAACGCGAACAGAATCCCGCTGACCGCGAACTCCACATACCGCCACACCGAGCGGCCGAGCAACCAGCCGGCAGAGGTCACTTCCTTGGTCAGCGTGGCGCGGAGGTACAGGCCGGATACCAGCACGGCCAGCACGCCGGATGCACCCACTTCGTCGGCGGCAAGATAAAGACCGAATGGCACCGCCAAGGTGACCGTCGTCTCCGTCGCGGCATCGTGCAGCAATCGCAGGGCGCGGCGGGTCAGCCAGCCTCCGACGAACCCGATCAGCACGCCGCCGGCCACGGCGATGAGCAGTCCGAGGCCGACCTCCGCGATGGTCACGCCACCGGCGACGACGGCCATCACCGACAATTGGTAGAGCACCAACGCCGTGGCGTCGTTGAACTGTCCTTCGCCCTCCAGAAGCGTGACCAGCCGCGCCGGTAGGTGCAGTCGACTCGCGACGGCCGTAGCTGCAACAGGGTCAGGAGGCGAGACCACGGCACCAAGGACGGCCGCAACCGCCCAGGGCAATCCCAAGGCGTGCCCGACCACGGCGACTGCCACCGCGGTCACCAATGTCAGTCCCACAGCCAACCCGAGGATGGGCCGTGCAGCAGCTCGCAATTCCTGGACGGAGGAGTTCTGTGTTGCGGCGAACAACAACGGCGGCAGCACCAGCGGGAGGACGAGCTCGGGGTTGAGTTCGGGCGCGGGGACGAACGGAATGATTCCCAGCACCAGCCCATAGATGGTCAGTACCACCGGCTGTGGGACACCGATCCGGTCCGACACCGGGGTCAGCACAACCACACCCAGCACCAGGAGTCCCAACAGGGCGACAGCGTCCATGTGCCATCCTTTCTCGTCGGGTCGGCCCTCGCCCCAACCGCATCACCGGAGATGACACCTTCTGACATCGGGCCCGGCGAGGGCGAAGGCCGCCCGGCTCGTCAATCGGTCCGGTCGGGCTGCCGACCACGTCCGTCATCCGAATTCGCGGCGAACATTGTCGGCATGTCGGCCAGGATGCTGAGCGTGCCGTCGGTTTCCATCACGATCGCACTCACCTGCTCGAGATCTGCATGGCCCTGACTCCGAGCTGCCTGCCGCAGTTCATCCGCGGTCACCCGTTCCCGTCGCATGGCGGATCGCACGTACCCATCCCGGTAGACCAGGGTCGGTTCGGACTTGACCAGTCGTTCCACTCGTCGGCTCCGCACCGAACCCCATGCGACGGCATACTGCAGTCCGATGAGCAGGGCGAATGCGGTGAGGCCCTCGGCGAGCGCGACTTCGGAGGACAACAGCACCGTGGCCAGCGTCGATCCGAGCGCGACCGTCACCAAGAAGTCGAAGGCGTTGAGTTTGGAAAGGGTTCGCTTGCCCGAGATGCGGAGCACGGCGATGAGGCATACATAGGCCGCGACGCCCACCACGACAACCCGCAGCGGCCCCATCCACCCGTCGTAGAACATGTGTTGCTCCCTTGTGGTCGTGTGATGAACGGTTCCCCGTCGCCGCCGCAGGACACACTCGGATCTGACCGGCACACCTGATGACTGCATGATCGCGCACCGAGGTGTCGGGCCCGCACCCGTGGTCGACTCGCGGTAGCGACACCGCGACGCGCGATCTCTTGCGGCGCCGTCGCATCACCCGAAGCGGCCGTCGAACGACATCGTCAGTCAGTCGTCAGGTGGGGTCACGTCGCGCCCGACGAAGATGTTTGCATGAAGCTCTCCGTCAACAGAAATGTCACGACGACCGCGTGGGCATCGCGCAATCGCCCTTCTTCGTCACCCGCTGCGGAGATCACGTCATGAACGATCCGGTTCCCGCGTCACGGCCGGACACCTGTGCCTGCTGCTCGATGACCTACCGGGCCGGTGCGTTGGTTGCCTGGGATCGACTGGCGCGCGGGTGGGTGCTTCGTGCGCACCGCAGCGTCGCGGGCCGTCCGGGTCACACCACGGGGGCTCAGTCGGTCCGATTTTCATGAGGGGTGACATCAGGGGTGCCCTCTCTGCACCACCGATGTCGCTCCGATTGGCGTCCGGGCAGCCGTAGAGCGTCGATCACTGGACACCGCTGACTCGCTGCTGATTGCCACCGGATTCGGGCCGGCCGAGCCGTCGCTTTCTCACTTGTTTCCGTTTCGGCGTTTCACATCCCCCTGACGGGTTACTCGCTCGTTGGAAGCAATCGTCCGCCGGGCACGAACGTGACAGCAACCGAGAAGTGACCCTCGGGCTGCGGCGGTTCCCGACGATGAACACCAGCGGCCTGACAACTGCGGGCCCGTGGAAAGCGAGCGCCCGCAGATGAGGTCCGTACGCAACAGCGGCGCCCGGAGCAGTCTCCGCGACAGCTTCCGTACGCAGCTCTGGCCGCTTCCGACCCTGGGGGTCGTGCTCGCCGCCATCGCCGGCGTCCTGCTGCCAGAGTTGGATGGCCGGATCGACGACGAGCTCTCGCCTACCATCACCAGCTATCTCTTCGGCGGTGGGGCCGAGGCGGCTCGCGCGGTCCTCGAGGCAATCGCCGGGTCACTGATCACGGTCACCTCGCTGACCTTCTCGCTGACCGTGGTGACGCTGCAATTGGCCAGTAGCCAATTCTCCCCGCGGTTGCTGCGCACCTTCAGCAGCGATCGGTTCGTCCAGGCCACCCTGGCGCTGTTCCTGGGGACCTTCACCTACTCACTCACCGTCCTGCGGACCGTCCGCACCGCGGGCGACAGCCAAGACCAATTCGTGCCGCAGATGTCGGTCACTCTGGCGTACCTGCTGACGATCGCCAGCGTGCTGGGCCTGGTCTTCTTTCTGGCGCACCTGGCGACGGAAATCCGCGTCGAGACGATGCTGGTCAACGTTCACCAGGACGCCTCGGATACCGTTCGGCGCGTCCTCGACGGGAGCGAGGACTCCGGCAGACACCAACGACCCCCTGACCCGCCGCACGCGGCACCGACTGTTCCAGCGGCGTCATCGGGATTCCTGGTGGATATTGACGAACCGGCGCTTCTGTCGGCGGCCGTTGACGCCGATGCCGTGGTGGTGATCGATCGTCCTCCCGGCAGTTCGCTGGTCGCCGGCACGCCGCTCGGAGTCGCCTGGACCACTTCGGGCACGGCATTCGACAGCGATTCCCTCAGCCGTCTGCGGGAACGGGCCGGAAAGGCGGTCAGCACCGGGAACGAGCGGACCGCCGCGCAGGACGTCGGCTTCGGACTCCGGCAACTCACGGACGTCGCCGTGAAAGCTCTCTCCCCGGGGATCAACGACCCGACGACGGCCATTCACGCTCTCGGCCATTCCTCGGCCCTCCTGTGTGAACTTGTAGATCGGGACCTCGGCCCGCGACTTCTGCACGATGACCAGGACACCGTCAGGGTCGTCCTGCACCGGCCAGGATTCGCTGAACTCTTGGAGCTCGCCGTCGGCCAGCCTCGACGGTACGGCGCCGCGGACCCCGAGGTCCTGGAACGCCTGTATCGCCTGCTCGACGAACTTGCCTGGACGACGGCGGATGCCGATCGGCGCCGGGCGATCGCCGAGCAACTCGAACGGCTCAGCGCCACGACTGCCGGCCAGGAATTCGACCACGCCGAACGCACCCGACTGACGAGTTTGGCGGTGAAGGTCCAGCAGACCCTGGCGCAGTCGTGATCCGCTTCGGAAGGCCTGTCTCGGCGCCTCGACGCCGGCGGCCGAATGACCCGTTTGTCAGGAAACCGTCAGGTCAACGCAGCGCCCTTGCTGGGACCATCGAAGCGGACGCTGCAGGGGAGGCGCTGTGCACGTCGTTGATCAACACACCATTGCTCTACGTGATATAGCGGTCGAGAAAGAGGTGAACCTGCTTGTTGAGCTCTATGGCACGGTGCCCGTTGCTGCGGTGCGACGGGTCGTCCTGTCGGTACGGCGCGACCTTGACGGCCAGGTCACGCCCGGGGCGTTTCCCGAATTGCTGCACCGTTGCGCTCAGGAACGGCTGCAACGCGTCAGCTCGAGCTGACAGGGCGTGCTGGAACTGCCGACGGCCCCGCCGATTCGAGACCAAGTCCGGCGCCGGAAGCCGGTGATCGCCCGAGTGCTCTCACCAGGTGCGGATCAGGGCCGCGAGGATCCGCGGTGGTCGAATGCCATCGGCATTCATACGGCGGGCCTCTGCCGGGTACGAACCATGTGACCATTCACCGGCTCCGGCCGGCGTCGCAGCGGCACTCGTGAGGGGTGAGGGCCGACGAGACGCCACCGGCGGGCCGGTTGATTCGGGATACGAGCGGCCCGGAAGGTGCCGCCGCCAAGTTGTCGACTCATCTGACATTGACACATGCCGGCTCGCGCGTGGTTTCCGGGACCGTCTCAGCATGCCCGGGCCGGTCCCCCGAACGGAGGCCGGCAACATCATGGGGGCACGTGTGAACTGGCATCGTCAGGCTGCCGCACGGGCAGATGTGGACGCTGTCCCAGACTCTCAGCGGTCGACCGGTCCGGGCCATTCCGACGAGCGCTTGTGGCTTCCGGTGCCCGTCCGCCTTGGACGCGTCGCCGTCCTGAGCCGGGTCGACGACGCGTTGCCGCGGCCGAGCCATCCACAAGGCCGGATCGGGTTGCGATTGAAAGTCACCTTCGCGTGCTTGACCAGCGCACTGTGCGTGCTCCTCTGGTGCGTCGTTGTCGTTGCACCATTCGGGTAGCGGCCGCCCAGCACCTTCCCGCCGGGCGCGACTTCGTTGGACTCTCGACCCGCGGATACGTCTATGCCGTCCTGCTCCACCCGGATGGTGGGCGGTGTCCGCGGCGTACGGCCATGACGACACCTGTGATCACGCCGACCCACACCAGCGCCAAGGCGGCACCGAGCACCAGGCCGAGGGCCTCCACGAGCCCGGATTCCCACCTGCGGGCCAGCGTCAGCGTCGCGATGACCATCGCGGCGGAGGGAAAGACGAAGCCCCAATCGGACGCCGTTCTGGTCAGTGCGCCGCGGCCCGCGTGCCTGGTGACCATGATCGCCGCTGCCAGCCACCAGAGAGCGAAGCCCCACAACAATCCGCCCGCGAAGGTTGCTGCCTCGGTCACCCCCACCGCCGAGGAACCGGCCAACATCAGGTCACCGCCGGCAACGGACTGCAGAGCCAACGAAGTGACGGCCAGTGGACTGAGCATGATCCACATCGACGCGGTGCCGGTGCGATGCAGGCCGGCATGCAATACCAGTCGATTGACAAAGATCACCGCAGTCACACCGAAGAGCAGACCGCCTGCACCGAGTAGGCCGACGCTGATGACGCCCAGACTTCGCTGCGCCGCGGTGGGCCCGATGACCGCGAGCAACCCGAACAGCAGCGAGCCCAACAACACGACAGTCTCGGGGATGAACCAGATCCCGGAGATGTCCTCCACAGTGACCTGCTCGTGCTCGAAGGCGTTGACGAAGAACACCACCGTCAGCCACAACCCGGCCAACGTCCCGACGCCCGCCATCACCACCAACACCCACCAACCGACGCTGCTACCGATCGATCCGGTCCATACGTTCACCGAGGCGATCGCCAGGACGTTCACGGCACCGGGAATGGTGGCGTATGCCGCTCCGGTGCGCGGGGATCGCAGACCGCTGGTGACGTGCCGACCGAGGCCGCGAACCACGAACCGCCCGAGCAGCACGACAAATGCGACCATGCTGCCCAACAGCAGGATCAGTGCCGTGACATCGGCGAAAGTGGCCAGCGCCGGAATCCGGCCCGGATGCAAAGAGGCGACGGTCGCCGTGGCCCCGGTCCCCATGACCGCGCCGAACCACGCCGGATCGTCGAAATCGACCGGTGAGCGTGCCGCACCTGGCAACCCGCGCTTCCTGCCCATCGGACCATCCTGGCCCACGCCGGCAGAGATGTGCGCGACCCGGACATCTCGTCGTCCTCCGTCGGCGGGGCCACGGTTGAACTGCACCGCTGGCCAACTGTCGAGCGAACGCGCCGCACGCGGTCACTTCGCCATGTTTGGCGACCGACGCGATCGGGAAATGCGCTTCGGTACAGCAAAATGGACGATCGCGCGAAAAGGGGACCATCATGGTGGTAGCGGCTGTTCTGATCATCATTGCAATACTTCTCGGCCTGGGTGGCTTGATCTTCACGGCCTTGAAATGGCTGTTCATCTTGGCGGTGATCTTCTTGGTGGCCGGTGTTGTGGTGGGTTTCATCGGACGCGCCAAAGCGCGGAACATTCGCTGATCTCACCGCACGGGTGACCGTGACCAGGACCGGCATCGGACGATGACGGCGCCGCTCGGCACGTCGGTGCAGGAATACCCGGCAACCTTGCGAACAACTGACGATTGCGAAAGTTCCACGCGCGCATCGCTACGAGGGCCGGAAATCGTGGGCGGAAGATGTGATGATCGATGCAGCGACAAGGAGTCGGTTGCTCGCACATCTGCAGCGGCTCCCCTCAGACTTCGTCAGCTGCGCCGCCCGTTCGGAGGAATTCATGAGCCTCACGCTCGCCAATGCCGCCAAGGTCATGGATCACTGCGCTGCCAACACCGCTAACGGCGGTTTCACCCGGACGAGCCATTGCGCGGCGCATATATCCCCGGGTGATCTGTGGTGCCCGCAGGAACGGGCTGAGCCACACACCGTGACAGAATTGCGCCGACGGGACGACCAACTGATCCTCGTCGACCAGATGGGCGAGACATACCGTTATCCGGTCACGGCGGTGCTCCCGACGGCGGTACCGGATCCATTAGGGCCCAGCGCCGGCTGATCGGCGGACGGTGCCGGATCGGAAGTCGACGCAGCTGCGGGGAGCTCGACGACGAACCGAGCGCCGCCGCCGGGACGGTCCTGTACCCACACCGAACCGGAGTGCAGTCGGACGTGGCGCGCGACCAGCGCGAGGCCGAGGCCACTACCACTCTCGTCCCCCCGTTCGCCGGCGTGGCGCCCACGGGCGAAACGCTCGAAGATCTGGGTTCGCAGCTCGACAGGGACACCGGGCCCGCTGTCGTCGACCTCCAACCGCGCCATGCCGTTCCGTTCGGTCACCGTCACCTGGACAACACCCCCGCCGTGCCGCGCCGCATTGTCCAGCAAGTTCGCCACGACTCGCACCAGTCGTCGACGATCGGCGTACACGGCCGGCGGTTGCTTTTCGACGACCGGGGGCATGGCGGTTGTCGTGTCGGTCACCTTCGCCACCAGTACAGCGAGGTCGATCGACTCCATCGCCCGCTCATCGACATCCTGATCGGCACGGGAAATCTCCAGCAGATCCAGCAACATCTTCTGGAATCTTTCGACCTCGCCGCCGAGCAGATCCACCGCACGGCTCGCCGGTGCGGGCATGGCGGCCTGCCGGTGACGCAGGATCTCGATCGCGTTGACCATGGTGGTCAACGGTGAGCGGAGCTCATGGCTGATGTCACCGGCAAAACGGGCGTCCAGTCGCACCCGCCGCTCGAGCGCCTCCACCGTGGCATTGAACGTCGACGCCAACGGATCGAGGTCCGGATCGCCCTGGTCTGGGAGCCGGACCTGCAGGTCGCCCGCGGCGAATCGGGCGGCGGAGGCCGTCAATTCGGTCAGCGGTCGGAGCGCCCGCTTGCCGGTCCACCAACCCAGGCCCACGCCGAGCAGGCCGCTGGCCACCGCGCCGGCGACCAGCACCACGAACAGGAAACGCTGCGTTCGTTGTAGTTCCACCAGCGGGAACAGTTGGATGAAGACGGTGTCGGGTGATACCCCCTGGAGCGAGATGGCGAGCACCGGGAGGCCCTGAATGTCGGTGGCGAGCCATACCGGTTCGCCGGGACCCGGCGCGAGCAACACTGCAGGCAGATCATCCGTGTCGACCGCCCGCCCGCTGGCGAGCAGACCCCCGGGGCGGGCCACCAGCACCGAGGATCCGGGATCCACGACCAGGCCGCTGAGCAATTCTTCGAGACTGTCCGACCCTGAACGCAACGAGGCATCAACCAGCCGAGCGTTGACACTTGCCTGCAGCGTCGTGCTCTGTTTGCGCTGCTCGAGCATGTAGGAGGTCGCAAGCTTCCACGTCGCTACCCCGATGAGGCTGGCGACCGCGACGGACGCCACACCGAAGGCGATGGCGACACGCCATCGCAGGGAGAGCCTGATCCGTCGATGCGCTCTCACCATGGCCCTGTGCGCCTCCTCGGGGCTGCCCTCATCGGAGCTGCGCCGCGCAGCGGTACCCCACTCCGCGGACGGTGGTCAGCACGGACGGCGAATCGGGGTCGACCTCGATCTTGCGACGAAGCCGGCGTACGTGGACGTCGAGGAGACGGGTGTCCCCGAAGTAGTCGTATCCCCAGACGCGCTGCAACAGTTCTTCCCGGGTGACGACCCGGCCACCGGCCGACACGAGTTCGGCGAGCAAACGGAACTCGGTTCGGGTCAGGTGAACCTCTACCCCGGCGCGGCGCACCAGACCATCGGTCAGCCAGACTTCGAGGTCGCCCAACTGCACCGGCGAGCCGGTGACGATGTCACCGACAGGCCGACGACGGCGGAGCAGAGCCCTGATCCGGGCGGCCAGTTCGCTGGCGACGAGAGGTTTGGTCATGTAGTCGTCGGCGCCGGCCTCCAGCCCTTCGATGACATCGGCCGTGTCCGATCGTGCGGTGATGATGATGATCGGGAGATCGCCTCTGGAGCGCAGCACGCGGCACAGCGTCAACCCGTCCACACCGGGCAACATCAGATCGAGCAGTACGACGTCGACGGCTGCTGCCTCGAGTCTCTCGAGCGCCAATTCGCCCGAGGCGGCATCAAGCACCTCAAAACCCATGTCCTCCAGGGCCAGCCCGAGCGCCAATCGGATGCGCTCGTCGTCCTCCACCAACAACACTCGAGTGGCGGACCGGCCCGACTGCTGTGAGTCCTGCACCGCGAGATCGACGACGTTCATCCTTCAACCTTGCCCTGACCGATGGGAACGCCGCCACCGGCCGCCGTGTCCATCGTGCCCGCGACCCGGGGAACGCCACCTGACGAACACCTGACAGAAATCACCACCGCCACGGGTGTGCGCCGCTTGCGGATGCGTTCAACCCGACTGCACCGCGGAGGTGCCGGGCGGGTCGGCGACCGGTTGTGCGGCGACCAGCAGGTCGACCGCGCTCTGCTGAGTTGCGGCGCTGACGTCCTTGATCGGTCCGGCCCAGTGCAGTCCGTACCGGTTGTCCGCGGTGCGGTTGTTGTCGTAGGCGGTGGACGCCTGATCGGCGAGGTACTCGCTGTACGGGTGATCGTCCAGCGCTCGGTTCAGCTTCCCCAAATTCCGCACGTAGATGCCTTTGAAGCTGGGGCCGTTCACGTCGCACCGGGTCTTCTCGCACGGTTCGGTGAGCACGCCGTCGACATGGAGTTCCTCCGAGGTGGTGGAGGCATCGGCCAGTTTTCGGGCTCGCAGGAGGTATTCGTCGTTACCAGTTGCCTGGAACAGCGCGACCAGGCCGCCGAGCAACACGCCCTGGTTGTAGCTCCATGTCGTGTCCCCGTTGTTGCGGCACGTGGCGGCATACAGCCCGTCGTTGACCAGCAGCTCGTCGTTGATCATCCCGGACCTCTCGAACCAGTTCCAGACCGAGACCGCGCGCTCCAGATAGACCGACCCGTCGTCGCCCAGCCGGACGGCGAGTTCGGCCGCGGCCTGGACGAAGAGCTCGTTGGAGATGGCGTTCTTGTATCCACGGCGAACCGTCCACCAGATGCCGCCGCCGCAGGTGTCGTCGTGAGTACTCCACATGAAGTCGATGCCGCGTTGGGCGGTCTGCAGGTACCGGGTGTCGCCGGTGAGGTCGTATGCGCTGATCCAGGCCAGCGCCCACCAGCCGGTGTCGTCGGTGAAGTCATTGATGAAGTTGCCCCGCGCGGCGTTGCGCTTCTTGGTGAAGGTGTTCTCCAGCACCCACAGGTAACGGTTGTCCCCGGAGACGATCATGTAGTCGGTCAGGGCGTTCAGCGCGTTCGCGCTGTTCCACCATCCGGTGGTCGGCCAGACACCGCTGCGTTGGTCGTAGAAACTCACCAGAGCGTCGACGGCCGGCTGGTCCGACGGGACCTGCGCACCACCGCAGCCGACCAGGACCGCACCGGTGAGAAGCAATGCCGCCCACCGTGACCGTCGACCGGCACGCATGTCAGACCCCGACTTCTGGTTGAGTGAACCCACCTCGAAGACCACACCCCGGGCAGGGACAGTTTGTCAGTGTCGCCAATGTACTTTTTCCTCCGGCCCTCGACCGGTCAGGCCAGGGACGGCCGTCGCGGCCGGCCGCCTGGCCGGTCGGTGGGGCTGCTGTTGGTCGTCATGATCATCGGCCTTGTCGGCTGTTCCGCCGGCAGCGGGGGCCCATCGCCAACGCCCCACCCGCCGACCCCCACTGCCGGTTCGACCCCACCCGTTCCCTCGTCGACCGGCACCACCGTGTCCGGCGCTCCGCCGCCGGGATCGGTGGTCCCGTTCAGGACAGCGGCCCCGGGAAGTGCCGTTGGGACTCGAGTCGGGCTGGTTGCGGCCTCGGGTTCCGATCCGTTCAGCAAGGCCGTCACCGAGTCCGTCGCGACTCAACTCCAACTCGCGGGGGCCGAACTCATCAGCTGTGACCCCGGATCCGACGACACGCTCACCCTGGACTGCGCCCGCCGACTGGCCACCCAGCAGGTGGACGCGTGGATCGTCGTGCAACCCGGGGCCCTCGGTGACGCGCTGTGTGACGTCGGTCCCTCCGAAGTACCGCTGATCGTGATCGCCGGAACCTTGGGGTGCGAGACGGCCCAGATCGGCGTCGATGATCGACGAGCAGGTTTTCTCACCGGGGCCGCATTGGCCCGGACGGCGCAGCTTCGGCTCTCCTGCGGCGACGACGCCCTGATCGTCGTGACCAACAGCGCCAACACCTCCAGCGAGCAGCGGACCGAGGGAATCCGTGACGGCATCGCTTCCCGGTGCCCCGGAATGCTCGCAGCCGAGATGGTCATCGACTCGGGACCGGGGGACGGTGCCTATGGCGCCTTCACGAGCGCGTTGAACGGTGCGCCGGACGAGACCGAGGTCCTGGTGGCCGCCGTCGATGACGGTGCTGCTCAGGGCGTGATCGCGGCTGTGCCGACCAGTCGAGCCGACCACGTCACAATGGCAGCCATCGGTGCCGACCAACGCGCACGGTGCGAGATCGTCGGAAACCCGAGGTGGATCGGTGATGCGGCGCTGTTTCCGGACCGCTATGGCGAGGTAGCGGTGCCCGCACTGCTCGATGCCCTCAAGGGACAGGAGATCCGCCGCAACATGTACGTCGAGACGACGTTCCTCACTGCCGATTCCCTCGGCCAGTACTACGACATCAGCGAGTGTCCGGAGCAGTGAGCACACCTTTCGATCCGCTACATCGCCGGACAACGGTGGTGCGCCTCATCGTGGTTGTCACGACCGTCGCGGCCCTTGTCCTGTTCTCGGTGTCGATACCGTTCTTCCTGTCCTTGGACAACATGCTCAACCTGTTGAACGAGGTTGCCCTGGCCGGAATCCTTGCCATGCCCGCGACATTCCTCATCATGAGCGGTCAGGTCGACCTGTCTGTCGGCGCGACCGCGGCACTGGTCGGCATCGTTCTGGCGGCAACCGCCCCTGAATTCGGAGTCGCCGCGGCGGTGCTGGTCGCGGTGGGCTGCGGTCTGCTCATCGGAGCTGTGAACGGCCTGCTCGTGACGGCCGGTGGCATTCCGAGCTTGGCAGCGACATTTGCCTCGATGGCCCTGCTGCGCGGCCTGGCCTACTTCGTGCCGAGCGGACTGGCGATCACGGTGGCCGGTTTTCGCTCGCTGGGCAACACGCGGCCGGTGCTCGGCCTGGCGCTGCCAACGTTGATCTTCGCCGGTGCCGTCGTGATCGCCGCCTTGCTGTCCCGCTCCCCCGTCGGTCGTCGTAGCCGCCACATCGGCCTGCTCCCGGTCGATGAGCGCCTTGACGCGTCCCGGGACCGGCGCTGGGTTGTCGCCCTGTTCATCCTGTCCGCCTCGGCCGCAACACTTGTCGGGTTGATCAGAACGTCCCAGCTCGGTACTGGCCTGCCGACAGCGGCCATCGGTATCGAGCTCACGGTGGTGACCGCGGTACTGCTCGGCGGCGGGCGGCTAGCCGGTGGCCATGGGTCGGTCTTCGGAACCCTGCTGGCCCTGCTGATGATCTCCGTCATCGACAACGGGCTGTCCCTGACCAATGTCACGCCCTATGCCGGGCAGGTCTTCCATGCCGGACTCCTGCTCGTCGCCCTGATTCTCAGTCGGCCGCATCGACACACTCGGCTCAGCGGTCAGTCTCGTCGTCGCGCAGAGAGCGCAGTGCCGGTCCGCGACGCGGACCGGCTAGCCAATCCGGACGCACACCCCATGTGATCCCGCGCTCCACAGCCGCCTGGGCAACAAACGGCAACCGATTGCCGCAGCATGCGGCCCGCCCTGATGATGAACAGGTACCTGCACTTGACGCTGTGGCCGAAGCACCGAACCGGCGCATTTGCTGTCGCATGACCCGGTCCGGGTCCGCCGTGCAGGCATACCGTCACTGACCAGAGCGGCCGGCACCGGGACTTCATGCCCCCGCGCCGACCACGAAGAATGGAGCCATCGCATGCTTCGCCCACAAGACAACGCCGTCCGGGAACGCAAGAGCCTCAACGGGATCTGGGAGTTCCGCCTCGATCCCACGGCTGACGGACGGCAGCAGCGCTGGTTCGCGGAGCCGCTGACGGATTCACGGCCCATGCCGGTCCCGGCCAGTTTCAACGACATCGCCGCCGATGCCGCTGTGCGTGACTACTTCGGTGACATCTGGTATCAAACGACGGTTCGGGTTCCGCGCGGCTGGGACGCGCAGCGCATTGTGCTGCATTTCGAGTCCGCCACGCATCGGGCAACGGTCTGGGTCGACGACGTCGAGGTCGGCGGTCATGAAGGCGGGTACACGCCGTTCGAATTCGACATCACCGACCATGTCGGCGCCGGCGAGCAGGTTCGCATCACCGTCGTCGTCAACAACACGCTGAGCTTCCAGTCGATCCCACCGGGCGTCGTCGAAGAGACCGCAGACGGTCCAAGGCAGCGCTACTTCCACGACTTCTTCAACTACGCCGGTCTGCACCGTTCGGTCTGGCTGTCCACCACCGGTCGCGCACACCTGACGGACGTCACCGTCGTCACGGGCCTGGAATTGGGTACCGGCACCGTCGACTACCGCTGCACCGTGGCCCACGCGGAGGGCTTGCAAATTCGCGCACTCCTCCACGACGCCGACGGCCGCATCGTCGCGACCGGAACCGGCGGCGAAGCAACTCTGCAGGTTCCGAACGTCCACAAGTGGGCACCCGGTGACGGCTATCTGTACGACCTGGAACTGCAACTGGTGGACGCGTCAGACAAGCTTGTCGACAGCTATCACCAAAGCGTGGGCGTCCGCACCATAACGGTCGACGGCACCCGGTTCCTGATCAACGGAGAGCCGTTCTACTTCACCGGTTTCGGCAAACACGAGGACATCTCGGTGATCGGAAAGGGGCACAACGACGCCTATCTCGTGCATGATTTCGAATTGCTCAAATGGGTGGGTGCCAATTCGTTCCGCACCTCGCACTACCCCTACGCCGAGGACGTGCTGGACTACGCGGACCGGCAGGGCATCGTTCTCATCGACGAGACGGCAGCGGTCGGGCTCAACATGGGCCTCGGCGGTGGAATCTTCGGATCCCAGGGCTACCAGACGTTCTCGGAGAACACCATCAACGACGCGACCCAGCAGGTCCATGCGCAGGCCATCCGCGAGCTCATCGCGCGCGACAAGAACCATCCCAGCGTGGTGCTCTGGTCCATCGCCAACGAGCCGGAGTCGGACACCGAGGGAGCGGAGAAGTATTTCGAGCCGCTGTTCGACCTGACCAAAAAGCTGGACCCGAGCCGGCCGGTCGGATTCGTGAACGTGATGCTCGCCCCGCACGGCAAGTGCCGGGTGTCCCAGTTCGGCGATGTACTGATGCTGAACCGGTACTACGGCTGGTATGTCAACACCGGTGACCTCGGTGCGGCCGAAATTGCCTGGGAAGAAGAACTTCGGGCCTGGGCGGGCGAGGGCAAGCCGATCATCATCACCGAGTACGGTGCCGACACCTACCCCGGCATGCATTCGTTGACCCCGACCCCGTGGACCGAGGAATACCAGGTGGAGTACCTGGACATGAACCACCGGGTCTTCGACCGGATCGAAGCCGTTGTCGGTGAACAGGTCTGGAACTTCGCCGACTTCGCCACCACCTCCGGCATCATGCGTGTCGGCGGCAACAAGAAGGGCGTCTTCACCCGGGATCGCCAGCCCAAGTCCGCTGCCTTTGCATTGCGGAGACGCTGGAAGAACAAAGGCGCCTGACGCTCACCCGCGCGGTGAATGCTCACAGCATCGCGAACCCGCAGTGCCGTTCCGGCGCCGCGGGTTCGCGCTCGCTGTGGCGAGATGTGGAAGGACATGAACTGGCAGCGCTGCTGCTCCGCCCCCCCACGCCGGGTCGCTGGTGGTGGCGATCGAGACGAGTCACCCCGGAATGGAAATTCGTGACGCGCCACGTCATGCAGCAACGGGTGAATGGAGGCAGTCTCTTCCCACGCTCGCCGGCCGTCGATGCGGATGGCGATGCTGTCGAAGACCTGGGTGATGGTCAGCGCGGTGGCCATGCCCGCGGCGCTGACCTCGGCGGGATGGGTTGGGCCGTTGACCTCGCTGGCGCCGACAAGGAAATTGTTCCGCCAGGTCGCGCATTCGGACCCGTAGCCCAGCCGTGTCAGCGCGTCGGCGAGGACGTCTTTGGCGCCGGCGTGACTGGGGTCGGCGAACACCGCGTGGCTGGCGAGCTCAGCAGTGAAGCGCAGGTCGCCCTCTTCCGCGAACTCTCTTGCCCGGGCGACGGTGGCGTCGATCCCGCCGATGGCCCGGACGTAACGGGTACCGGCGGCCTGCGGCGGGTGTGTTGCCACAGGTGTGCTGGGTTGCCGTCGTACCAGCCGAGATAACGCTGGTAGATGGCTTTTACGTTGTGGCTGACCGACCCGTAATACCCATGGGTGTGCCAGGCTGCATCCAGCGCGGGCGGCATCCGGAAGTCCTCGGCGATCTCGGTGCCGACCAATCCCTGGTTGATCTGCCGCAGCGTCTGGTCGTGGAGGTAGGCGTAGAGATCACGTTGTTGGGTGAGGAACTGGATGAGCTCGTCGGTGCCCCAGGTTGGCCAGTGGTGTGAGGCAAACGCCACATCGCTTTCGTGGGCGAAGATCTCGATCGCCTCTGAGATGTAGCGGGACCAGTTGCGGGCGTCGCGCACTTCCGCGCCGCGCAACGTCAGAAGGTTGTGCAGGTTGTGGGTGGCGTTCTCCGCAAGACACAGTGCCCGACGATCGGGGAAGTAGAAGTTCATCTCCGACGGGGCTTCGGTGCCCGGGGTGACCTGGAACATGATCCGCACGCCGTCGAGGGTTTCTTCCTGTCCGGTATGGGTGATGTCGAGTGTGGGCGCGAGCAGCCCGACCGTGCCGTTGGACGTGCTGGGCCCCAGACCGGCTCCCACCGTTCCCGTTGCCCCTACCGGCAGGACGATTCCGGTGTGGAACATGCCGCGTCGCAGCATCGCACCGCCGGCATAGACGTTCTCGGACACCGCATGTTCCAAGAAGTGCTCCGGCGCAACGATCGGCACGGTGGTGTCGGCGTCCACCACGCCGAGGACACCCCCGAAGTGATCGATGTGGGAGTGCGTATAGATGACGGCTGTGACCGGGCGATCGCCCCGGTTCTCCCGGTACAACGCAAGACCCGCCGCTGCGCACTCGGCTGATACCAGAGGGTCGATGACGATGACTCCGGTGTCACCCTCGACCGACGTCATGTTCGACAGGTCGTAGCCGCGGATCTGGTAGATACCTGCAGTGACTTCGAACAGTCCGTGGACCGCCGTCAGTTGGGCCTGCCGCCACAAGCTGGCGTTGACCGTGTCGGGGCAATCGCCCGCTGTTGCCGCGGCGAAGCCGGCGGCGTCGTAGACCACTTTCCCGACACCGTCACGGATCTGACCCGGTTCGAGCAATGCAATCAGGCCGCGGTTGGCGTTGTCGAAGTCGCCGCGATCGGCGTAGTCAGGCGGCATCGACGCTCCCTCAACGGTGACGGTGACGGTGACGGTGACGGTCGACGGTGACGGTGACGGTGACCAACGCTAACGTGTGCCTGACTCACTGGCAGGGTGAAACGTCACATACGGATCATTTGTGTTTCGAAGATATGGTGGCGCCGCGTGAGTGTCGCCGACCGAGGGAGACGCGAGATGAACGGTGTGATCGGTGACATCCTGCCGTTGGCGTTAGGGGTGGCGATCTCGCCGATCCCGATCATCGCCGCGATCCTGATGTTGTTCTCGGCGCGGGCGGGCAGCACGAGCACCGGATTTCTGATCGGGTGGGTCCTGGGGATCGTGGTGGCCACTGGTCTCTTCACGGCCTTGGCCGGCACGATCAACCTCGGGGACTCTGGCAGCGGGTCGGGTTGGGTGAAGATCGTCCTCGGGGCATTGCTGGTGATCGTGGGCGTCCGGCAGTTCCGCGGCCGGAACGATACCCGCGGCACGCCGAAATGGATGTCCGCGATCGACTCTTTGACCTTTGGGAAGGCTTTAGGGTTGGGGTTTCTGCTGTCGGCGGTGAATCCGAAGAATCTGCTGATGGCGGCCGCAGCGGGGGTGTCGATCGGGGCCGCCGGCCTCTCCACAGGTGGTGACATCGTTGCCGTCGCGGTGTTCACCGTCATCGCGGCGTCCACCGTGGCGGTGCCGGTGATCTCGTACCTGGTCGCGCGGGAGCGAATGCGCGGTCCGTTGGATGCGATGAAGGCGTGGTTGGAGGACAACAACGCCACCGTCATGGCCGTGCTGATGCTGGTCATCGGTGTCGTGCTGATCGGCAAGGGCATCGGCGGGCTGTGACCTCCCGGCACCCTTGCGACGGCAGACCGAATCCGCACAAGCTCTGCCTCGACTCAGCAATCGGTCGCGACGCTCAGCCCATGCGGACGGACCGTGCGACCGGTGCCCGCCAGCCGAACCGCAGCGCCAGCAACCTGAATCCGCAGATGCCGGCCGCCGCTGCACCCTGGACGGCAACGTTGCTCAGCCCCCAGGAGTACGCCACGGCCACCACGACACAACCGGCGATGGCCGGAATGGCGTAAAGCTGCGAATCCCGGCGGAGCACCGAGGGGACGCCGCCGGCCAGCACATCGCGGAGGATGCCGCCGCCCACACCGGTGATGGTGCCCAGCAGCACCGCCGCCATCGGCGGAATCCCGGTGGCCGCCGCCTTGGTGGTGGCCGTGGCACAGAAAACACCGAGGCCGATGGCGTCGAAGACCAGCACGGTCCGCCCCATCCTCTCCAGCCGGGGATGGAAGAAGAACGCCACCACGGTGGCGATCAGCGGCAGCGTCAACACCCAGGGATCGGTGAGAGCGGCCGGCGGGATCTCACCGATGAGGACGTCACGGATGATGCCGCCGCCCAGCGCGGTGACGGTCGCGAGCACCGCCATGCCGACGATGTCGAATCCCCGCCGAATCGCGAGCAACGCCCCGGACAGCGCGAAGGCGAAGATGCCGATCAGATTCAGCCCGGTCTCGACCGTTTCCGCAGCACCCATGACGTTCCCTCCGCAAAGTTCAGGCCGCGGGAGCTTCCGCCGCCAACTGTCCGCACAACTCGGTCACAGCGCCGACCACATCGGCGTCGGCATCCAGGGCAGGGTCCAGGAATTCGAGGATGGCTGTGACCGCATGATCGAGCGGCCCGGAGGCGAGATCCATCAGTTGTTGCCCCGCAGCATCTTTCACCGGTGCGCCGGCGCCACGAAGGTGATTGATCCATGCCGCGAGCACCCGCAGGGCAGCCGACGGGCAACCTCCCTGGCACGGTTCCCGTCGAATGGTCGGCAGGATCCGCACCGGGATCTTCTGCGATCCGTCGGCGGCGATCTGCGCGAGCAGGTGCCGGATCCGGGGGTTGGCGAACCGCTCGAGCAGCGCGTCGCGATAGGCGGCGACCTCCGGCGGCCGGCAGGGTCAGGTGCGCGGACGCCTCGGCCCACCACTGGACCATCCACTCCGCGGCACACCGGGTCCGCCACCGCCTCGGCGATCGTCTGGTGGCCGCGGGCGCTGCCGGCGTAGGCGAGCAGGGAATGGCCGCCGTTGAGCAACCAGAGCTTGCGCTCCTCGAAGGCGTGATGTCGTCGACGAATCGGGCGCCTGCAGTGCTCCCAGGCCGGGCGTCCGCCGGGGAAGTCGCCCGACAGCACCCACTCGGTGAACGGCTCGGTGACCACCGGTGCGGCGTCAGCCCGTCCGGTGAGTTCGGCGACGGCGGCGAGATCGTCTTCGGTGGTCGCCGGGGTGATCCGGTCGACCATGGTCGTCACGAAGGAGACGTTGTCGCGTCGATCCACGGCGCCAGCTCACGGATCGACGCAGGGCGGCGAAGTCGGCGACCACCCGGGCGGCGGCGGCGCCGTTGTCGGGCAGGTTGTCGCAGGAGACCACGGCCAGCGGGCCGGCTTGCGCCGGCGACGTCGCCAGCGAGCCCGGCCACGAGTCGGGCCGGGGTGGTCGCAACCGGCGCCGGGGGTCGCGCCGCAGAGCGGCGCAGGTCGCCGCGGACGTCCGGGTCGCTCGCGTCCAGCCCGCCGTCGGCGCCGCGGACGTAACCGGCCTCGGTGACGGTCAGCGTGACGATGCGGACCTGCGGGTCGGCCAGATAGCCGAGCCAGGCCCGGGTGTCGGGGCCGGGATGGGTCTTCGGACACGCTGCCCAGCACCGGCGCGGTGTCCCCGTCGGCGCCGCGGGTGATCAGGGTGTACAGGCCGTCCTGCGCGGTCAGCGCGTCGGCGAGTTCGAGCGGATCGGCCGGTGAAGGCGGCGATGCCCCACTCGCTGGCGTCCGGCGCGTTGTCGGTGTACCAGGCCTGGTGGGCGCGGAAGAAGTTGCCCAGGCCCAGGTGCACGATCCGGACCGGTGCTGCCGGCGGACGTCGGCCGCGGACCGCGCGGTCGGCCCTGCCGACGCGGGCGGCGTGCGCCGGAATTGGTGTGCCGTCGGTCGAGATGCGTCATAGCTTGAACACCTTTCGGGGTTGATCGGTGACCAGCGTCGACGAGGCGTGTCCAGCGCCTCGTCCTCGTCCAGTCGGTGCTCGGCGACCAGGCCGGCGAGGAACCCGGCGTCGAGGCGGCGGGACATGTCGTGCCGGGCCGGGATCGAGCAGAACGCGCGGGTGTCGTCGATGAACCCGGAAAGCTTGCCGAAGCCGGCGATCTCGGTGACGGAGTGCTGGAACGACCGGATCGCCGAGGGGTTGTCCAGGAACCACCACGGCGCCCCGGCGTACACCGCCGGGTAGAAGCCGGCCAGCGGCGCGATTTCCCGGCTGAAGACGTCGGAGTCCAGGGTGAACAGCACCAGGTGCAGGTTCGGGTGGGTGCCGTACCGCTCCAGCAGCGGCTGCAGCGCCTTGGTGTACTCGACCCCGACCGGGATGTCGTGGCCGGTGTCGGCGCCGTACCGGGCAAAGGTCGCGGGGTGGTGGTTGCGGTGCACCCCCGGATGCAGGGTCATCACCAGGCCGTCGTCGCAGGACATCCTGGCCATCTCCAGCATCATGTGCCGGCGGAACGCCGTCGCCTCGGTCGGCGGTGGCCGCGCCGTTCATCGCCCGGTAGTAGATGCGCTTGCGCCTCGGCCGGATTCCAGCGGCTCCGCGACGGCGTCGAGGTGGCTGTGATCGGCGGAGGTGGCGCCGCGGGAGATGAAGAAACGGCGCCGCTCCTCCAGGGCGGCGATGTAGCCCGTCGTACTCGCCGACGTCGACGTTCGCGGCGGCGCCGAGGCGCTTGACGGCGTCCACCCAGCCCCTCGTGGGCCGGTTCCAGATAGCGATCCGGCCGGAACGTGGGGATCACCCTGGTGGCGATACCCGGGTCCGCGGCGATCGCCTCGTGGGCCGCAGATCGTCGGCGGGGTCGTCGGTGGTGGCCAGCACGTCGATGCCGAACCTGGCCAGCAGGGCGCGGGGCCGGAAGTCGTCCTGCGCCAGCCGCTCGCTGATCCGGTCGTACAGGGCGTCGGCGTTCGCCGCGCTCGGCCGCTGGGTGATGCCGAAGATGCTCGCCGAGTTCGCTGTCGAACCAATACCGCACCGGGGTGCCGCGGAAGACCCGCCAGTTCGCGCACAGCAACCGCCAGGCCTGGCGGGCCTGCGCCTCCGGCAGCGGCCCCTCGCCGACCCCGAGGTCGGTCAGCGACACGCCGTTGGCGTGCAGCAGCCGGGTCACGTAGTGGTCGGGCTGCAGCAGCAGGCTGGTCGGGTCGCGTGAACGGCTGGTTCTCCAGCAGCACGCGCGGGTCCACGTGCCCGTGCGGAGAGATGATCGGCGCGGTCGCGGACCGCGTCGTACAGCCGCAGCGCGATCGCCCGGACCCCCGGGTCGGCGGGCAGCAACCGGGCGGGGTGCAACCGCTGGGTCAACCCGGCTGGAGCGGCTTCGGCGGGCATGCCGAACGGCATGGTCATCTGTGCCAGCCGATCGCCGGGCGGTGCAATCGGTTGCCATCTGTTGCCCCGCTGGTTGCCGAACCCCGCCGCAAGCGGGCAGGGTTGCAGCCATGACCGACACCCTCGATCCGTCACCGAACTCGCCATGCGCCGCCGACCCGCATCGGCGGGCCGGACCAGGTCCTGACCGACGAGGCCATGCCCGGATTCGTGGCGCAATCCCTTGGCCGCAGAGGATTTCGACGGCCGCAGCGTGTGCGTCATCGTGCCCGACGGCACCCGCAGTTGTCCGCTGCCGCTGTTGCTGTCCGCGGTACACGAGGCGCTGCACGGCAGGGCGTCGCAGATCACCGTGCTGATCGCTCTGGGCACGCACGCGGCGATGGGCGAGGAACAGCTCGCCAGGCACCTGGATACCGCCGAGGCGGCCTCGAGTCACACCTATCCGGGCATGACGGTGATCAACCACGAATGGTGGAACCCGGAAACCTTCACCTCGCTCGGCCGATCTCGGCCGACCGGGTCGCGGAATTGTCCGACGGCCGGTTCCACCAGTCCGTCGAAGTGGTGCTGAACAGGGCCGTCGTCGACCACGACATCTCCCTGGTCGTGGGGCCGGTGTTCCCGCACGAAGTGGTCGGATTCTCCGGCGGCAACAAGTACTTCTTCCCCGGCGTGGCCGGCCAGGAGGTGATCGACTTCTCGCACTGGCTCGGCGCGCTGATCACCAGCGCCGACATCATCGGCACCCGCGGGATCACCCCCGTGCGGGCGCTGATCAACGAGGCCGCGTCGATGATCCCGAGCCGGCGACTCGCGCTTCTGCCTTGTCGCACAGTCCGGCATCCAGCGCGCTTCATGCCGCTTCGTTCGGGACGCCCGAAGCGGCCTGGGCTGCCTGCGCCGAGGTGTCGGCGCAGACCCATGTGCGCTATCTCGACGCGCCGGTCCGGCGGGTGCTGTCCATCATCCCGACGAAATACGACGACATGTGGACCGGCGCAAAGGGTTTCTACAAGGTCGAACCGGTGGTCGCCGACGGCGGCCAGGTGATCCTCTACGCCCCGCACATCACCGAGATCTCCGTGATGCATCCGGTCATCGGTGAGATCGGCTACCACTGCCGCGATTACTTCCTCAAGCAATGGGACCGATTCTCCGGATACCACTGGGGCGATCTCGCGCATTCGACCCATCTGTTCGGGGCCGGAACCTGGATCCGGAAGACGGTGAAGCACGGCCGCGTGACCGTCACGCTGGCCACCGGGATCCCGGAGGACGTCACCCGGGCAGCCAACCTCGATTATCTGGATCCGGCGTCGGTCGACATCGATGCGATGACGGCCGACCCGGACACGCTCGTGCTGCCGCAGGCCGGTGAGGTGCTGTACCGGCTGCGCTGATCCGCCGCCGCCGGGTTTGTTCTGCAGCACCGAGGCCGCCCGTCATCGACGGCCGACCGCCGGAATGCATCGCGGGCAACAGATGGCAACCGATTGCTTGCATGTTTGCCGGCCGAGACCGCATTCTTCTTCCACCAGCGCAGCCGACGCGCAATGCGGACCACCCACACAGAGGTGGAAGATGACGAAACCATGGAAGCACCGATCCGCAGTACCGAGGTCGCGAAAAGGAAGCTCGGCATCCGGTCCGTCATCGGATACGGCGCCGGCGATTTCGCCAACAATCTCGCGTTCAGCCTCAGCACGACGTTCCTGCTGTTGTACTACACCGACGTCGTCGGGCTGCCGGCCGCCGCGATCGGCACGATGTTCCTCATCGTCCGGCTCTGGGACGCGTTCGCCGACCTGTTCGCCGGTCGGATGATCGACCGCACCATGACCCGGTGGGGCAAGTTCCGGCCGTTCATCCTCTTCGGCTCCATCCCGCTGCTGGTGATGAGCGTGCTGACGTTCTACGTGCCGAAGGGCTGGGACGGCGGCGCACAACTTGATGTACGCCTACCTCACCTACGCGGTGCTCGGCCTGATCTATTCGATGGTGAACGTCCCGTACGGCTCGCTGGCCACGGCAATGACCCAGGTCTCCCGGCGAGCGGGCCAAGCTGGCCGTCGCTCGAGGTCTGGGCGCCGGTCTCGGCGGCCTGCTGCTCACGTTCATCATCGCCCCGCAGATCCAGAGCATCGCCGAAGAACACCGGCCCTGTCCGCCGACGAGCGGGCCGACCAACTGCAGACAGTGTTCCTGACAACCACCCTCGCGTTCGTCGCTCTCGGATTCGCGCTGTACTTCCTGACGTTCCTGTGGTGCAAGGAGGTCGTGGTCCGGATCGAGCCGCGGGTCGGCATCAAGGACACCTTCCGCACGCTGAAGAGCAACAAGCCGCTGGGAATCCTCTGCGCGTCGAGCTTCTTCTACCTGATCGGGCTGTTCGCGGTCGGCGGCGCCACCGCCTTCTACGCGATCTATGTACTCGGCGACGCGAAGTACATCATCTGGATGACGCTGGTGACGCGTGGCCGTGCAATTCGCTGTCGCACCCTTTGTGCCCTGCGCTGGTCGACTCGGTTCGGCAAGAAGAACCTCTACCAGTACTGCGGCCTGTTCACCGTCGTCGGCGGCGTCGCATTGTTCTTCGTCCCGGCGAACCTGCCGCTGCTGGCCCTGCTCTGCGTCGCCGTCAAGGGTTTCGGCGTCCAGTTGATCAACACGCTGATGTTCGCCCTGGAGGCGGACACCGTCGAGTACGGCGAATGGAAGACCGGACAGCGCACCGAGGGCGCGACCTACGCGATCTTCTCCTTCACCCGCAAGATCACCCAGTCCATCGGCGGGGCGCTGGGCGCGTTTGCGCTGGCCATCGGTGGATACGTCACCAAGCTCGCCGCCGGACGAGGTCCAGCCGGACAGCGCCATCACCGCCATCAAGGCCTCCATCGGCCTGGTCCCGGCGGCGGCGGCGATCCTGGCGATGCTGGCCTTCATCGCCTACCCGCTGACCGAGAAGAAGTACCGCGACATCGTCGCCGAGAACGACGCCCGTAAGCAGAAGTTCCTGGAGCAGCAGAACATCGCGACGGTGCCGATCCCGCCGGGGATCTGAGCAAGAACGATGCCGATGCCGTCGTGGGAGACCACGGCGGCATCGGCATACCGAAACCACACCCACGACAAGAAAGATCGAGTCACGCCATGAACCACACCAGCAACACCGGCACCGCCCTCGTCGAGCGGCCCGGCCCCGTCGCCACGCCGCGGGACTCCGGCAGCGACGTCACCGTCGCCGGTCAGCATCCGGTGCTGGTGATCATGGGCGTGTCCGGATCGGGGAAGTCCACGGTGGCAGCACATCTCGCGGCGCGGTTGGGCTGGGATGTGCAAGAGGGCGACGACCTGCATCCCGCCGTGAACATTGCCAAGATGGCGGCCGGCCACCCGTTGACCGACGACGATCGCTGGCCGTGGCTGGATCGTGTCGCGGCGTGGATCGACAACCACACGCAGGCCGGTACCCCGGGATCATCACCTGCTCAGCGTTGAAGCGGGCGTACCGGGACCGGTTGCGCGGACCGTCCGTCGTGTTCGTCCACCTCGCCGGATCACGGGACCGGATCGGGCGGCGACTTGCAGCGAGAACCGAACATTTCATGCCGCCCACGCTGCTCGCATCACAGATGGCGACGTTGGAGCCGCTCGGACCGGACGAGAACTCCATGATGATCGATGTCACCGGCACGCCGACCGAGGTGGCGGTGGAGATTGTCTCCAGGCTCACTGTGCCTGCGGTGCACGGCGTCTGACGCGGCCGTGCGCCCCGGCGGCGCGGGCAGCAGCGCCTACTGCAGCGTCAGCGTCGGGCGCCGACGCAGTGCCGTCCGGCACCGGCATCCCGGGTCGGAGCCCAGCCGCCCAGGCGGCGGCCATTGCCTCTTGAAGGACATCGTTCTGCGGTTGCGATCCGCACGCCGCAGCGGCGGCCACATCCTCGAACTCAGGCGTCGCCCGAACGATCACGCCGTCCCGATGCGAGATCTTGATCTGCACCGTCCCGCCGGCCAGTTGCACGGCGGCCGACGTCCTGGGCAGCGCGAATCGTTGCCGTTCGCCCTGCCGGATCCCGATGGTGCTGGTGCTGTGAAAGATCACCTCGCGCAGTGTCCGGACCTGGTTCGGGCGGGCCAGCACCGAAAGGGTCTGCGCCGGGCGGCCCTTCTTCATCACGATCGGGGTCAACCAGGCGTCGGCGGCGCCGGCCTCCAGCAGCGCGGTCAGCACGCCGGGCCAGAGCCGCGGGTCGAGGTCGTCGACGTTCGCCTCCAGAACGACTGTGGTCTCCCCCTCCCCGGCCGGCTGTGCCACCGCCGCCTCACCGAGAACGACCCGCACCACATTGGGACTCCCGGCGATGTCCCGGCTTCCGGCTCCGACACCGACAGCCCGCACCGAGAGTGCCGGTAGGTCGCAGCATTCGGCGGCCAGCCCGGTGATCAACGCCATCCCGGTCGGCGTGGCCAGCTCACCGCTTCCACCGGCGCGCACCCGCCAGCCACGGGAGAGCTCCAGCACCGCGGGAACGGGAACCGGGATGTCACCGTGGGCCACGGTGACGCGGCCGGAACCGACCGCCACCTCGCCCGCAGTCAGCCGGCTCACCCCGAGATCGTGCAGAGCGGCGCACACGCCCACCACGTCCGCAATCGAGTCCAGCGCCCCGACCTCGTGGAAATGGATGTCCTGCGAGGCTATCCCGTGCACGTGGGCCTCGGCGGCGGCAAGCCGGTCGAACACCCGCGTGGCCTTATCCCTGACCCGGGAGGGAATGTCGGCGGCCACCAGCATCTCGCGAATCGTCCGCCAGGTCCGGTGCGGCTGGTCCGGCACGAGAACGTGCACGTCCAGCTTCGCGGCGCGGAGCCCTGCTCTCGTCACGGAACGCACGGCCAGTCGAACAGCTCCCGGGATGACTGCGTCGATGGTGGCGGCCACCCGGTCCCGATCGGCGCCGGCGTCGAGCAACGCCCCGAGCAGCATGTCGCCGGCCACGCCGGCGGACGCGTCGACCCACATGTGGCGATCACCCGGCGCATCGTCGTTCATCGCAGTCCCGCTCGCCGCGGGCCTATTCGCTGCAGGCCCACTGACTGCAGGCACACCTACTGCAGGGCCACTCACGGCTGCAATTCCATCGGCGCCGCAATCTGCGCAGCCAAATGCCCTGCACCGTAACCATTGTCGATGTTCACCACGGAAACCCCCGGGGCGCAGGAGTTCAGCATTGCCAACAACGCAGCCACTCCCCCGAACGACGCGCCGTATCCCACGGAGGTGGGCAGCGCGATCACCGGCGCGGACACCAGACCGGCCACGACACTGGGCAACGCACCGTCCATCCCGGCGGCCACCACGATCACCCTGCGCCTGCCGCAGCAACTCCAGGTGCCCGAGGATCCGGTGCAGCCCGGCCACGCCCACGTCGACGACCAACTCTGTCGCCCGACCCAGATACCCGGCGGTGAGGAACGCCTCCCGTGCCACCGGGAGGTCCGACGTCCCGGCACAGACGACCACCACCAACCCACCGGTCGGTGCCGGCCGCTCCGGCGGCCAGGCCAGCAGCGCCGCACCGCTGTCGTAGAAGGCGTCCGGCAGTTCCACGCTGAGGCAGCTGCGTGCTCGGCAGTGGCCCGGGTGAACAGCGTGACGCCGGGCCGGTTGCGAACCGAGGCGGCGATCAGCCGCACCTGGTCGGGAGTCTTGCCCTGGCAGTAGACGGCTTCCGGATATCCCCGCCGACGCAGCCGGTCGTGATCGAGCTCGGCGAAGGCTGCGAGTCCGGGTGGGTCGAGTCGTCATCCATCGCAACGGTTCTCATGGTGCGACCGACCTCCACCAGCGGCAGGGTGAATGCGCCCGACTGCACCCCGGCGAGGTCCACTGCGGCAAACGGAATCCGGCCGCCAGGCACGGCGGCCCGTACCTGCGTCCGCACCGGGTCACTGACCGCTCGGACCAGATCGGCCGGGGTCAGCTCGATGCGGGCGACATCGCCGTGATGCCGCACCCGCAACTCGCCGAACCCCAACGCGTGCAGGGCCGCTTCGACCGTCTCGATCTGCCGCAGCTTTTCGGGCGTGACCGCTTGGAAATGCGGGATGCGGGACGCCAGGCACGGCGCGGCCGGCTTGTCGGCGAAGGCAGGGACCAGCGCGCGTGCGATCCGGCGGACGGCGGCCTTGTCCAGTCCGGCGTCCACCAGCGGGCCGCAGCACCCGATGCGCCGCCGCTGCTCTCGCGCCAGGTCGGTCCAGGCGCACCGCGTCATCGGCATTCTCGCCGTAGGCGATCGCGTCCAGAGCCGTGCGCCCTCGCGACCTCGTCGCGAATCCGGCTGAACAACTCGTCCTTGCAGTGAAAGCACCTGTCCGGCCCGTTGGCCCGGTACTCCTGGCCGGTCACCCTCGTGCGTCTGCACCTCGACCAGCGCGACACCGACGATGGCCGCAACCCGATGGCGCCGCAACCCGTTCGTCCGCCGCCAGACTCGGGGACACCCCGAGGATGGCCACCACCCGGTCGGCGCCCAACGCGCGCACCGCCAACGCCAGCAGCACCGACGAGTCGACGCCGCCGGAGAACGCGACCCCGAGCCGCCGGACATCCGACCAACTGGCTGGCGATCCGGGCTGACGGCTTCTTCGACTGCCCGGTCGGCTGCCGGTTCGACATCGTGCATGCGGTCTTCGTGATCATCACCTGTCAGCTCTTCACTCTCACTTCTCACGCGGACGTTGCGCTGCTGCATTAGATCTCGCCTCTGGAGCCACCGGCAAGCGGTTGCCGCTTGTTGCGTTCCGTCGTTTACTGGGGCCGACCATCGTCGCCGCGAGGACGTGCCCGTGACCGAGCAACCGCCAGACCCGCCGGTTCGCCCACCGACGATCTACGACGTGGCGAAGGTCGCCGGGGTGGCCGCGTCCACCGTGTCCAGGGCCTTCTCCCGTCCGGGACGGGTCAACGCCGCGACCGCCGAGAAGATCCGCGCCGCCGCCGCGACGCTCTGGGCTACCGCACCAACCCGCTGGCGCGGGCGCTGCCGACCGGACGCACCTCGATGATCGCGGTGATCATCTCCGACATCACCAACCCGTTCTACTTCGAGATCATCCGCGGCGCGCAGGCCGCCGCAGCGGAGGCCGGTTACACCATGCTGCTGGCCGACGCACAGGAATCCGACGTCCTGGAACGGGAGGCACTGGAACGGGCGCTGCCCACCGTGGAGGGCATTGTGCTGGCGAGCAGCCGGATGTCGGACTCCGCGATCCGGATGACCGCCAAGCAACGCCCGATGATGGTGCTGAACCGTGCGGTCGCCGACGTGCCGAGCCTGGTCACCGACAATCCGCACGGGGCACGCGTCGGGCCGCCCAGCATCTCGCCGCCTGGGCCACCGCAGCATCACGTACGTCGCCGGACCGGAAGCATCCTGGGCCGACGGCATCCGATGGCGCTCCCTGCGGGAGGCCGCCGCCGATCTCGGCCTGCAGACCCGCCGGCTCGGGCCGTACCCGCCGAACGTGATCGCCGGCGGTGAGCGGGCGGCTGCCGATCTCGGTCGACGGCCACCGATCGGCGGTCCTGGCCTACAACGACCAGCTGGCGATCGGCATCATCCGCGGATTGACCGCTCGCCGGCGTCGCCGTCCCCGGCGAGGTCAGCATCATCGGCTTCGACAACATCTTCGCGGCGGATCTGATCACGCCGCGGCTGACCACCATCGCCGCCCCGCTGCACGCGCTGGGCGGCACCGCGGTCCACAACCTGCTGGCCATCATCAACGGCGCCCGCTCTCGCGCCGGTGAGCCGATGGTGCTGCCCACCAGGCTCGTGGAGAGGGCGTCGACAGCCCCGGTCAGCCGTGAGACGGTGCGGCGCTCTCCCGCACGACCAGGGCCGGTTCCAACGGGGTGAATCGGCCGCCGGAACCGTTGAGCTCGGCCAGCAGCATGGCAATGCACTGCCGGCCGAGTCGGTCAAGATCCTGCCTGACCGTGGTCAGCCCCGGGATGAAATGACCGGCGCCGGGCATGTCATCGAAACCCACGATTGAAATATCCTGTGGCACACGGACTCCCGCGTCGTGCATCGCTCGCAGCACACCGACGGCCATCAGGTCGTTCGCCACGAACACCGCCGACGCCATCTTCTTGCGCCGTAGCAGCATCCGACCGGCGCGGTGCCCACTGGCCGCGGTCCAGTCGCCGGTGATCTTCGGTCCCGGGCTGATCCCGTGGTCGGCCAGTTCGCTGTGCCAGCCCCGGATGCGCTCCACGGCGTCGAACCACCCGCTCGGCCCGGCAATGTGCCCGATGGTCGTGTGGCCCAGATCCAGCAGATGCCGGGTTGCCAGCCTGGCACCGAACTCCTGATCGATGGAGGTGATGCTGACGCCCTCGGCGGGCTCCGCGCCGGCCGCGACCATCACGACCGGGAGTGGGGTGACGAACCGTGCGGAAACGTGTTCCACGGCCGCCTCCGGCGCGATCACTACGATTCCCTCGACCCCCTGATCGACCAGGTCGCCGAGCACCTCTTTGACGCCGGCCGGCTCGATGCTGTGCAGCGCCGCGACACTGAGATAGAAGCCGGCATCGCGGGCGGCCCGCTCCACTCCGATCAACGTGCTGCTCGGGCCCCACAGCGGCGAAACGCTGGTGATCACACCGATGGTGTTGGACCGCCGGGTGACCAGCGCGCGCGCCGCAACATTGGGCCGATATCCGAGTGCGAGGATCGCCTCGTGCACCCGCTTCCGGGTCTCCTCGCGGACGTTGGGGTGCGAGTTGATCACGCGGCTGACCGTCTGGTGGCTCACTCCGGCCAGCCGGGCGACGTCATACATGCCGGGCGGCCGATCCGGCTGCTGACTCACCATCTTCGCCCTCATTCCAACGCCCCTACCGTCCGTGGGGACGTCGCCACGCTTTCGCACCTTGGCTCATCGTCGGCGGCGGGTGATGAGCTGCTGCAGGACGACGAAGAACAACACCAGGACACCGATCATCACCCGCGTCCAGCCGGTGTTCAGGTCACCATCGAATTCCTTGTACGCATAGATGGTAGCCAACACCAGCACGCCGAGCATGGAACCGAGCACGTAGCCGGAGCCGCCCGACAGCAGGGTGCCGCCGATGACAACAGCGGCAATGGCGTTCAGTTCGTATCCGATTCCGGCCACCGGGTCCCCCGAGGCCGTGTAGAACGCGAACAGCAGGCCGGCAATTCCTGAGCAGAATCCGCTGATGACATACACGCTGACCTTAGTGCGGTCGACCCGTAGACCCATCAATCGGGATGATGCCTCGTTACCGCCGACCGCATACACGGTCCGCCCGAAACGGCTGTAGTGCAGGATGACGAAGGCGACCACCAGCAGGGCCAGCGCCACCAGGACGGACGGCGTCGTGTAGACGTCCGTCACCCGAACCCGCCCGCGCAGGTTGACCGTCTCCTGCTCCCACAGATCGATGTGCGTCAGGTTCATGCTCTGGAAGAAGCCGTTGTCGATGGAGATCGACCGGTCCGTGATCACCAGGCACAGACCCCGGGCGAGGAACATCGCCGCGAGAGTGGCGATGAACGGCTGGATTTCGAATCTGCTGATCATGATGCCGACCACCAGTCCGAGGGTGGACGCCGCCACCAGGACGATGGGAACGACGAGAACCGCCGACCAGCCCGCCTGCAGCAGGGTCGCCGCGATCACGGACCCCAGCGCCATCACCGCGCCGACCGAGAGATCGATCCCCCCGCTGAGGATCACGAATGTCATCCCGATGGCCAGCGGAATCAGGAACACGTTCTTGCCGATCAGGTCGAAAATGGCCTGACCGGAGGTGAAGTTCGGGTACAGCAGGTTGCCGACGACCAACATGATGATCAACAGGACGACTGTGACCGCTATTTGCGTGTATTGCTCATAGCGTTGGCCGAGCCGGCTCAACATGGTCGGTCGCGACGACTTTGCCGCTGTCGTGGTGGTCATGGCCGGCTTCCCGCGGGCATCGAGGTGGACGATCCCGCAGCACCGGCAGGTGCCGAGAGTGGTGGTGTTTCGTCTCCGCCGGCCGTGGGGGGCGGGGGGGTTCCACCGCGACGCCGACTCGGTGGCCGGCCCCAGCGCAGCACGTTCAGCAGCCACGCCCGCACCCGGGAGGATTGCAGCAGGCAGACCCCGATGACGACGCAGGCCTTGAACACGTCGGTGCTGCGGGCCGAGATGGCGATCACCACAAAGGCGTCCATCGTCTCGATGATGAAAGCGCCGATCAGCGTTCCGGCGAGTGAGAATCTGCCTCCGGCAAGCGACGTGCCGCCGATGACCACGGCGAGGATCGCGTCCAGTTCGATGAACAGGCCGATCGAGTTCGGGTCGGCGGACGTCGAATTGGACGTCAGCATGAGACCGGCAAGGCCGGCACAGAAGCCGCTGAACACGTAGGCCAGGAAGATGATCGGCCGGGCGCGCACACCGGCAAGCCGACTGGCCTCAGGATTGACCCCCACCGACTCGATGAGCGTGCCGAGTGCCGTCTTGCGGGTCAGCAGCGCTGTCAGCGCAAAGATCCCGCCCGCGATGAGGATAGAGAAGGGCACCGCCAGCAGGTACCCGCCACCGATCAATTTGTAGGCCGGGGAATTGTCGGGGTACAGGATCTTCTCACTGGTGATGATCTGCGCCAGCCCGCGGCCGGCCACCATCAGCACCAGCGTGGCGACGATCGGCTGGATGCCGAGAACCGCGACCAGGAAACCGTTCCACGCTCCCGCGATCAACGCCATCAGCAGTGCGACGCCGACCGCGGTCAGCACGACCGTCACCGATGCGCGGTCGGCGGAGGACAAGATGTACATCGACGCCCACGACCCGGAAATGGCCGCAACGGCACCGACCGAGAGATCGATTCCTCGGGTGGCGATGACCAGCGTCATCCCCAGCGCGACGAGAACGATGGGCGCCGCACGACGCAGGATGTCGATCGGTGCGCCGTACAGGTTCCCGTCGCGGACGGTGATGGTGAAGAAGGAGTGATTCCACAGCACGTTGGCGATGAGCAGTGCGAACAGCACCAACCCCGGCCACAGCAGTCGGCTACCGGTGACGCGCTTCATGCCGGCTGCGCCTCGGCCGCGATGATGCCCATGATGTCCTCCACCGTCGTGCCCTGCGCGTTGACTATTTCGGCGACCTTTCGCCGGTCCCGGAGAATGCCGATGCGGTGGGACAAGCGAAGAACCTCTTCCAGTTCGGCCGAGATGAAGATGACCGCCATGCCCTTGTCCGACAGGCCGGCGACGAGTTTCTGGATCTGCGCCTTGGCTCCGACGTCGATGCCGCGGGTCGGCTCGTCGAGGATGAGCAACTCGGGCTCGGTCAGCAACCACCTGGCCAGCAGCAGCTTCTGCTGGTTGCCGCCGGACAGGTTGCGCGCCAGCGTCTCCGGGTCGGTGGGACGAATGTCCAGGGCCTTGATGTAGCGCTTGGCCATTTCGTCCTGCTGCCGACGGGGAATCGCCCTGGTCCAGCCCCGCTCGGCCTGCATGGCCAGCACAATGTTGGCCCGCACGGTGAGATCACCGATGAGGCCCTCGGCCCTGCGGTTCTCTGAGGCGAACGCAATCTTCCGGTTCAGCGCGGACCGGGGGCTGCGCAGCTTGATGTCCTCGCCGGCCACGGCTGTGGTGCCGGAATCGCTGCGGTCCGCGCCGTACAACAGGCGGACCAGTTCGGTCCGGCCCGAGCCGAGCAGTCCGGCCAGGCCGAGCACCTCACCCGGATGCACCTCCAGGTCGTACGGTTCGATACTCCCCTTGCGGCCCAGACCCTTCGCCACCAGAAAGGCACCACCTTCCCGCCGTTCGGCGGCCTCCCGCCTGGTGCCTTCCTCCAGCGCCTCCAGGGCGGCCAGATCCTTGCCGATCATCTTCGAGACCAGTTGCAGGCGAGGGAGTTCACGACACAGGTACTCGCCGACGAGTTCGCCGTTGCGGAGCACCGTGATGCGGTCCGAGATGGAATAGACCTGGTCCAGGAAATGCGAGACGAACAGGATGGCCACTCCACGGTCGCGAACGCGGCGGATGACCTCCATCAGTTCGGCGACCTCCCGGACGTCCAGCGATGACGTCGGCTCGTCCAACACCAGGACGTCGGCGTTCACGTCGATGGCGCGCCCGATCGCGACCAACTGCTGGATGGCGATGGAATGCCCGCTCAACAGCGAGCCGGGATCGATGTCGAGGTTGAGATCGGCGAGCACCTTTGCCGCGTGCCTGCGCATTCGCCGCCAGTCGATCATCCCCAACCGGCGCGGCTCCCGGCCGAGCATGATGTTCTCCGCGACGGTCAAGTTGGTGACCAGGTTGACTTCCTGGTAGACGGTGGCAACACCGGCGTGCTGGGCCTGCGCCGGTCCGTCGAAGGAGACCTCGGAGCCGTGCACCGTGATCGTGCCGGCGTCGACGGCGTAGACGCCGGTCAGCGCCTTGATCAGCGTCGACTTACCGGCGCCGTTCTCGCCCATCAGCGAGTGCACCTCGCCGGGAAACAACCGTAGCGAGACCTCGCTCAGTGCCTTGACTCCGGGGAACTCGATGGTGATGCCCGACATCTGGACAACTGGCTGCCTGCCGTCATCGGCGGGCGGGTCGGTCTGCATACCGGGTCCTGTCGGCTTCATGTGAACTCCGATGGCAACGGGTGAACGGCAGTGGGACGCTCGAATCCGGCAAGTCCGGAGTCGAGCGTCCCATCACCGACGATCAATCTCGCACCAGATCAGTACTTGAAAGTCAGTACTTCCTGGTGGGCAGCGCCTCGACGGCCTGCTGCTGGTCGAAGCTGCCCTCGACCGTGATGATGCGCGCCGGGATCTCAGTGCCGGCAAGAACGGCGCTCGAGGCCTGCATCAACTGGTCACCCAAGAGCGGGGAGCACTCGACGATGAAGTTGATCTTGCCTGCGGCCAGCGCCTCCATGCCCGCCTTCACGGCGTCGACGGTGACGATCTTGATGTCCTTGCCAGGCACCTTGCCGGCCGCCTCGATAGCCTCGATCGCGCCGAGCCCCATGTCGTCGTTGTGCGCATAGACCAGGTCGATGTCCGGGTAGGTGGCGAGGAAGCCTTCCATGACCTTCTTGCCGCCGTCACGGGTGAAGTCCCCGGTCTGCGACGCCAGGGTGTTGAACTTGGCCTCGGAGCCCAGGATGTTCTCCCATCCGGTCGCCCGATCGTTGGCCGGGGCCGAACCCGTTGTGCCCTCCAGGACCACCATGTTGACCTTGTCCGCGTCGGCGAATTCCTTCTGCGCCCAGGTCGCGGCCTTCTCGCCCTCGAGAATGAAGTCCGATCCGATGAAGGTCTTGTAGAGATTCGGATCCGAGTCCACCGCGCGGTCGGTCAGCACGACCGGGATACCTGCCGCCTCAGCCTCTTTCAGGACAGCGTCCCATCCCGTCTCGACGACCGGGGAGAAGGCGATCAGGTCGACGCCCTGGGTGATGAAGGTCTTGATGGATGAGATCTGCTTCGCCTGGTCGCCTTCCGCGGAGGTGAACTGGAGATCGACCTTGTTGGCCTCCGAAGCCGCCTTGATGGAATCGGTATTGGCGCTGCGCCAGCCGCTTTCGGAGCCGACCTGGGCGAAACCGATCACCGCGCCATCCAGCACGGCCGGATCCACCGGGGGGAGCTCGCCGCCCGACGGGGCAGCGGATCCACCGGCAGAAGCATCGGCGGGACTGCTCGCCGCGGAAGCGGCGGCGCTGCCGGCGTCGGAGGTCACGGCGCCCGCGCTTGCCGCCGAGCTCGGGCTGCTCGTGCTCGATGACGCGGTGCCGGCGTTGCTCCCGCAGGCCGCCAGGGCCAGGGCGGCGACCGCAGCCGCGGCGAACACAGTCAACTTCTTGGTGACCACGGATTCCTCCAACGTTGGATGACCCTGCCCGGGGACAGTCGATCCGTCGACCGTGTGACGCGACCTGCGCCGCAAGCAGTCTGACCGCCGACCCGGTGAGGGCGCCGAGGTGACCGTGCGGCAGATGAACTGCCGCAGGGCATCCGGGCCGTCATGGGCCGACTTCGATCTCGGTTCCTCAGGTCAAGGGCGGGAGCTGGGACTGACCCGCGGGCATAGTGTTAACGCTCACACCGTCCCCCGTCAAGGGCTGGCGGTCACAATTGCGCTACGGCTGAACAATTCGCCGGACGCCCCGGCCGGTGGATGCCTTTCCTTTCCAAACTGTGAGCGCTAACATACGCTGGCGGTCATACCTGACGGCGATGAGCCAGCGGCAGTGCCCGACTCGCTCTGCCCGGTGCGGCACACGTGATCAGCAATGCCATACCGGTTGCGGCGCAACCTATTCGGTCCACGCAGAGAGGAAAGGGCACCAACGGTGCCCATCAACGATGACTCGATCCTTTCGCCCAAACGGACCCACCGACGTTCTCGTCGTCGGGGTCGACTTCGGAACGCTGGCCGGCCGCGCCGTGGTCGTCCGTGTCGACGACGGTGCCGAGCTCGGATCGGCCGTCTTCGACTATCCGAACGCCGTGCTGACCGACGTCCTGCCGCGTGGCACGCACAGGCTGCCGCCGGAGTGGGCGCTGCAGGTGCCATCGGACTACATCGACGTGCTGCGCCATGCCGTCCCTCAGGCGCTGGCCGCCGCCGGCGCACGGCCCGAGCAGGTCGTCGGCATCGGCACCGACTTCACGGCATGCACCATGGTGCCGACCACCGAGGCCGGGACGCCGCTGTGCGAGTTCGAGGAATTCCGGCTGCGGCCGCACGCCTACGTGAAGTTGTGGCGTCACCATGCCGCTCAACCGCAGGCTGACCGGATCAACGAACTCGCCGAGCGACGCGGCGAAAGCTGGTTGCCCAGGTATGGCGGCTTGATCTCCTCGGAATGGGAATTCGCGAAGGGTCTGGAACTACTGGAAGGTGACCGGGAGATCTACGACCGGATGGACCACTGGGTCGAAGCCGCCGACTGGATCGTCTGGCAGCTGTGCGGCGACTACGTCCGGAACGCCTGCAGTGCAGGCTATAAGGGCATTCTGCAGGACGGTGAATACCCGGACAAGAATTTCCTCACCGGGCTGAACCCTGACTTCGGTGATTTCGTCGACACCAAATTGCAGGCACCGATCGGGCAGCTCGGCTCGATGGCCGGACGGCTGACGCCACAGGCCGCGGCGTGGACGGGACTACCCGCAGGAATTGCCGTCGCAGTCGGAAATGTCGACGCCCACGTGTGTGCACCGGCCGCCGACGCGATCGCGCCGGGGCAGCTCGTCGCCGTCATGGGCACCTCGACCTGTCACGTGGTGAACGGCACGGACCTGCGTGCGGTGCCGGGGATGTGCGGGGTGGTCGACGGCGGGATCACCGCCGGTAACTGGGGTTACGAGGCCGGCCAGAGCGGCGTCGGCGACATCTTCGGTTGGTTCGTGCGGGAACAGATTCCGGCTGCCTACCTGCAGGCCGCACAGGAAGCCGGGGTCTCGGTTCACGATCACCTCAGCTCGCTGGCCGCGCAGCAGCAGGTCGGTCAGCACGGCTTGCTCGCCCTGGACTGGCACAGCGGGAACAGATCGGTCTTGGTGGATCATGAACTGTCCGGGCTTGTCCTGGGACAGACGCTGAGCACGAAACCGGAGGACATCTATCGCGCCCTGCTGGAGGCGACGGCCTTCGGCGCCCGGCTCATCGTGGAGAACTTCATCGCAGCGGGTGTCGATGTCACCGAATTCGTGGTGGCCGGCGGGCTGGCCCGCAATCCGCTGCTGATGCAGATCTACGCCGACGTCACCGGACTCCCGCTGTCCGTCGCCTCCTCGGACCAGGGCCCGGCACTGGGGTCCGCGATCCACGCCGCGGTCGCCGCGGGCGTGCACCCCGACGTGCCGGCCGCCGCCGCCGTGATGGGACACCGGATCAGCGGCGTCTACGCGCCGGTCCCGGCGAATGTCGCGCTGTACGACGAGCTCTACGGACAGTACCGGCGCCTGCACGACTACTTCGGACGCGGCGAGAACACCGTGATGCACACGCTGAGAAGTCTTCGGCGTCGTGCCTTTTCGTCGGCGCCGGTCGAACGCGAAGTACGCGCATGAGACTGAGCCCGGAGACCCAGCAGCACATTCGTCGCCTGCGCGTCGAGGTCTGTGACCTGCATGCCGAACTCATCCGCTGGGGGTTGGTCGTCTGGACTGCCGGCAATGTCTCCGCACGGGTACCCGGTGCCGACCTGCTGGTGGTCAAGCCCTCCGGGGTGGATTATCGGCAGCTCTCGCCGGACAACATGGTGGTGACCGATTTCGACGGCCAGGTGGTCGAGGGAGATGCCGCACCCTCGTCGGACAGCGCCGCGGCCGGCTATGTCTATGCCCACCTCGACCGGGTCGGCGGTGTGGTGCACACCCACTCCACCTACGCGACGGCATTTGCGGCCCGGCGGGAGCCCATCCCGTGCGTGCTGACGATGATGGCCGACGAGTTCGGTGGGCCCATCCCGGTCGGCCCGTTCGCCATGATCGGTGACGACTCCATCGGACGCGGAATTGTCGACACGTTGCGGCACAGCCGCTCTCCCGCCGTCCTGATGGCCAATCACGGCCCCTTCACGATCGGCCCCACCGCTCGTGCGGCCGTGAAGGCGGCCGCGATGTGCGAGGAGGTCGCCCGGGCGGTGACCGTCGCGCGGCAGCTCGGTGACCCGGAGCCGTTGCCGGCAAAGGATATCGACGCGCTCTACAACCGCTACCAGAACGCCTACGGACAGAAGCTTCTCGATCGAGGACGGCCTGCATGAATCGTCACCACCGTGCCCCTGCCGCCGCCGGGCGACAGATCTGGTTCCTGACCGGGAGTCAGGGCCTTTACGGGCCCGATGTCGTGGAACAGGTCGCGGCGCATTCCCGGCAGATCGCCGAAGCCCTCGACGCGAGCAAGGAGACCGGCGCAGAGGTGGTGTGGAAGCCGGTCCTGACGTCGTCCGACGGCATCCGCCGGATCATGCTGGACGCCAACTCGGACGACGGCTGCCTGGGTGTCATCTGCTGGATGCACACCTTTTCGCCGGCCAAGATGTGGATCGCAGGGCTGGAAGCGCTCCGAAAGCCCCTGCTGCACCTGCACACACAGGCCAACGAAGCGCTGCCGTGGTCCGAGATCGACATGGATTTCATGAATCTCAATCAGGCAGCGCACGGGGATCGCGAGTTCGGTTACATCCAGACCCGCCTCGGAGTGAGCCGGAAGACGGTGGCCGGCCACGTCAACCACCACGCGACGCTGGCCTCGGTCGGAGCCTGGGTCAGAGCGACCCGCGGTGCCGCCACCCTGCGTTCGCTGCGGCTCGCCCGGTTCGGCGACAACATGCGCGACGTAGCCGTGACCGAGGGGGACAAGGTGGAGGCCCAGCGCCGGTTCGGCGTGTCGGTCAACGCCTACGGGATCAACGATCTCGTCGCGGTGGTCGAACAGGTCGACCGCGCCGCCGTGGATGATCTGGTCACCAGCTATGAGCAGGAGTACGTGATCGCGCCGCCATTGCGAGATGGCGGACCGCAGCGTGAGTCCCTGCGCTACGCGGCGCGGATCGAGATCGGTCTTCGGACTTTTCTCGAGGAAGGGCAGTTCGGCGCGTTCACCACCAATTTCGAGGACCTCGGTGGCCTGCGGCAGTTGCCCGGTTTGGCAGTGCAGCGGCTGATGGCCGACGGATACGGCTTCGGGGGGGAGGGCGATTGGAAGACGTCGTTGTTGCTCGCCACCCTCAAGGCCATGGACGTCGGGCGGCCCGGCGGCACGTCGTTCATGGAGGATTACACGTATCACCTCATCCCCGGTGAGGAGCGCATTCTCGGCGCGCACATGCTCGAGGTCTGCCCCACGATCGCCGCCGGGAAGCCGAGTTGCGAGGTTCACCCGCTGGGAATCGGCAATCGCGAGGATCCCGTCCGGTTGATCTTCGACGCCGAAGCAGGAGCGGGCATCGTCGTCGGTATCAGCGATCTGGGTGATCGTTTCCGTTTGGTCCTCAACGAGATCGACGTCGTGGCTCCGGACTTCGAGTTGCCCAAGCTGCCGGTCGCCCGCGCGGTCTGGAGCCCGCGACCGAACTTCCGCATTTCCACGCAGGCCTGGCTGACCGCGGGCGGTCCGCACCACACCGTGCTGTCGACAGCGGTCGACACCGAAGCGGTGCATGATCTGGCCTCGATGGTCGGAGTGGAACTGCTGGTGATCGACGCCGGCACGACCACCCGGTCGTTCGCCAACGAGATTCGCTGGAACCAGGCGTACTACCGCCTCGCCCAGGGCTTCTGAGACGGCGGAATCGCCGACGTACGCCTGCTGTCGTCAGGGGCAGGCCCGGACTGTCTGCTGCCAGGCGGCCGCCGCATTGCCGGGGTCGGAGGGCCTGACGCGCCCGGTCCTGATCTGCGGTGGGCCCGGATCACCTTCCCGCTCTGACCATCGGCGCAGCGCAGGGCAGAAGGTGGTGACTCCGCTCACGACCGCAGCGTTGCACCGTTCGCAGGACTGGTGTGGTCGTTTGATCAGCGGGCTCCGCGAGCACTGCTCCCGTGGGTCGAAACCACCGTGCTCATCACTTTCTTCTGTGCACATGAGGTCGATTCCGATGAACCAAGACTCTGCGGCCGGTATCCCGGCTACCCGCGCCGGCACCTGCGAGTGCTGCACCTTCGCCTATCCCGCAGGCACGCCGATCATCTGGGATCGCGTTGTCGCCGGCTGGGTGCTGTTGAGCCACCGGAGCGCCGGCAGCCGACACGCTCCCCAGCAGCGAGGCGTGACGGCACTGCTCTAGAGAACCGGTCCGGGCGTCGCACCGTTGGGGGATGCGAGCCGTCGGCAGCTGCGGGTCCTACGCTGTTGCGCGATCGGACCGGGACCAGAAACGGCCTGGTCCATGCACCCTGCTGGTCGATGCACCCATCGGAAGGGCCCTATGCCTGCACGACGCCGAACCGCCGGCAGCCAGAGCCGGATCCACGTCGGATTGATGCTCGCGCTGACCTTCTCCACCGGCGTCATCGACGCCGTCGGCTATCTGGGGCTGGACCGGGTCTTCACCGGGAACATGACAGGCAACGTCGTAATCCTCGGGATGGGCCTGGCCGGCGCCGATGATCTCCCGACCGCCGGACCGGCCGTCGCGCTGATCAGCTTCATGGTGGGCGCGGCCATCGGCGGGCGGGTACTCAGGCGCGTTGCAGCCGGCTGGACCACCCGGATGACGGCGCTCTTCGGCACAGTTGGCCTCCTGATGACCGGTATCGCCACGGCGCTCTTCCTGGTCGGGAACGAGCCTGAGCGGCCGGCCCAATTGGTCATCACCGCCGCGCTGGCCACCGCGATGGGAATACAGGCCGCCACGGCCCGTCATCTGGCGGTCAAGGACATCACGACAGTTGTCGTCACCTCGCTCATCACGGGACTTGCGGCGGATTCCCCTCTGGGCGCGGGCCTGACACAGCCATGGTTTCGCCGGATCGTGGCGTTGATCCTGATCAGTGCCGGCGCCGTGGGTGGCGCGCTTGCCCTTTCGCTGCATCTGGGCGCTGGTGTCGCGCTGTCTGCGGTGATCGTTCTGGCTGTCGCGCTGATCGGTCACCTCACTGCCCACAGTGACCGAACCGAGCAGCCGAACGCCCAGATCGACGAGCAGGCCTAGCAGCGCGGCAGATCACGCCCCTTCACGACCGAGAGGATGTGTTCGACGCCGACGGCTGACTGAAATTGCCGGCGGTCGCCCGCTCACCATTCAGCCATTGATTAGTCTGACCGCGTGCATTCGTCGTCCCGGTTGATCGCTCCGCTCACCGGCATTCGGGCAATAGCGGCATTCTGGGTCTTTCTCCGACATTTCCGCACGGAACTGTTCGAGGCGTTTCCGGGGCTCCGCGTGTTCGCGCCGCTGATGAACGCGGGCTATCTCGGGGTCGACTTGTTCTTCGTGCTCAGCGGTTTCATCCTGGTGTTGACTCATCTGCGACCCATGACCGACGGCTACAGCTGGCGTAAGGCGCTCGGCTTCCTCTGGTTACGGCTTGGCAGAGTGTGGCCGTTGACGCTCGTCGTTCTGGCATTGTTCGGCTGCTATTTCGTGTTCCGTGCAACGGTCGCCGATCAATCGGACTTCGCTGCACAATTGGATCCGGGCCGCCTGCTGCAGCACGCTCTGCTGGTTCAGGGCTGGACCGCACACCCGCTGGACTGGAATGGCGTCGACTGGTCCATCAGTGCGGAGTGGCTGGCCTACCTGACGTTCGCCTTCGCGGCGGTGGCGCTGGCCCGGTTCGCCGCCGTCGCGGAGACCAGGGCGGTGGCGACGGCGGTCAGCGCCCTTGTGCTGATCATGATCGTGGTCGGCTGCAGCATGCAGGACGACACCATTCTGTTGTTCTCCCCCGACGGATACGTGTTGTCCCCCGGCGTCCTGGCGACCCGGGTGTTGACCGAGTTCTGGGCCGGCGCGCTGCTGTACGTCCTGCTCCGGAGCAGGCTGGAGGACCGTCGGTCGGTCTCGCGGCCCTTGCCGTCGATCACGGCCGCCGCGATCGTGCTGATCATCTACGCGGTGACCGCCGTCGATCCGAACCGCTGGGTCCGCACCGGCCAGACCGAGTTCGCCGGCGGCGTCGATCAGATCGCGCCGACCGAAACCATCGTCGTGCTCCCGCTGTTCGTCGTGCTGATCGGTGCGCTGGCGTTGTGTCCCGGCGATCCGCTTTCCAGAGCGTTGTCGACCCGCCCGCTGGTGCTGGGCGGCCGGGTGTCGTTCGCCCTGTACCTGTCGCACCCGCTGGTCATCGGTGCGGAGGTGGAGGTCGCAGCCCGGGTGCATGCGGGTCGACCAGGTCTGGCCGCCCTGGCCATCGTCACTGTGCTGGCGGCCTGGGTCTTCGCGTGGCTGCTGTGGCGATGGATCGAAGAGCCGTGCCGCAAGGCATCGCGCCGGATGCTCCCGCAGGGCCTGCACGTGTAGCGCGAGCGCGAGCGCTACCAGGTCGGACAGCAGTGGTCAGCAACGGTCGGCGCCCGGGATCCCCGTCGAGTCACCGAAGTCGTTCGCGCTGCGTCGCGGCGAGTGCAACCGGCACCATCGCCGCCGTGGCCGCGATCGCTGCCGCCGGCGACCTCTTGCGCTGCCCGACCGCGACTCCGGTCAAAGCCCACAGCAGCGTGGCGGCGTAGACCCTGCTGACCGTTGGATCCGCATTCCTGGTGGCAGCCGTTCCGGCCGCCCCCGCCGCACCGAGGCCGACCAGCAATCCGACGCCGGTCGTGGTGGCCGCCCGCCCATTCGGCACCAGTCCTTTCGCGACGAGCATGGCGGCCGCATTCACGCCGGCTGCACTGAGCCCCCACGCCGCCAACATGCCGGCGGTGACCCTGCTGGTGAGGACGAACGCTCGGTCCCCGTTGCCCGCTGCCCCGTCTGCGAGACGTCGCCGCGCCAGTTCGGCGAATGCTGCGATAGCGAGCAAAGCTGTTTGGGCGGACCAGTACCGACCTGTTCTCACCAGGGGCGCCCACACCCCCGTACTCGCGAAGGCCGCCGCCAGTGGCCAGCCGATCGTCCGGGCCAGGTCACTCTCACGCGTGCCCGGGCGCGCCTGCAGACCCGCGTACCCCGCGGAGGCGGCGAAGATCGGCAACCACACTCCGAAGGTGTATTGAGCGGGCTGGACGACGTCGGGTGGCTGCTCGTCCTCGTCGAACCGCGGACCGAGCAATGTCGGCAGCAGTATCTGGGCCGCTGCGGCGGCGACACCGGCGACCTGCCGGGAGCGGTCACCCGACAGCATTCGCCACGCGCGTCGGACGCTGCGGTGCGCGGGATCGCGGACCCGTGCGGCGAAGGTCACCGGTGACCCCGGGTCGCGGAGCGTCCGTTCGGCGGTGGCGGCGTTCCAGGCTCGTCTCTCGTTCGTACGGCGGGCACAGCAGCGGCTACCGACGGGATCAGCACGAGCGCCGCAACGGCGTGTAGCGCCAGCAACCAGATGGCGGTCTGGACGTTCACGGCGGCCTGAAGAGGCGGAACCGCGGTCACCAGCAACCCCACCAGGGTTGCCAGCAGGAAGGTCCGCCGAGGCCGTGAGGTGCGGCGAGCGAGCAGCGCGAGAAGCCAGGCCCCGACGCCGGCAACGGCGGTGGCGAACAGGGCCGCCCCGAGCGGAACCGGAACAGGTGCGGAGTCACCGAGACCTACCGACAGCTCCGCAACGGCTGTGTCGGCGATCAGGAAACATGCTGCCACCGCAGCGACGGCGGCCACCGTTGCCACGAGAACCCTGCGACGGAGGAACCGGCCATCGTCGACTCGAGATGCTTCAGCACTGAACATAGAGCGATGTTAAGCGCTTACGATAGGCGTGGCAAGCCCTCCAAAGCGAGCTGCGCCAGTCGCAGCAAGTCGTCGAGCTCGTCGTCGGTCAGGCCGGTGAACCGCCGTTCCATGAACGTCGACTGGTCCGGCTCCAGCCTGGCAACCAGTGCTGCGCCGTCTTCGGTCAACCAGATCCGATACGCGGCGCCCTTCGGTTCCCGCCGCAGCCACCCGGCCGCGGTGAGCTTCGAGACCAACATCGACACATTTCCGCCGGTGACACCGAACTGATCGCCGATCTCACGCTGAGTTGCTCCGGGTCGATTCTTGACCGCGAGCAGCAGCTGGAACTGGGCCGGGTTCAACCCTTCTCGTCGCAGGATGGCCGTCGCATCCTGAGAGGTCCGATGAACAATCATTGCCAGCAGACCGAACAACTGAGCCGACCGTTCTGCGCGTCCGAGGTTCACAACGCCCCATCGTTCCCTACCGCGCCCCCGGTCGAACGACGTCACCGGCGCCGAGTGTCGCCGGGGCGGCACCCCCGGCGGCACCTCCCGGGCGGTCTTGCCCGGACCACCGACCACGCTGAGGGGCGCGGAGTCTCGCCCCGCATGAATCGTCGACGGCATGAGTGGCGTGGATGCTGTCAGCCTTTCCTGGACTGCGGCGCAGGACAGCAGGATGCTGTGTGAAGGTGCATGCAGACACATTCGTCGCGCACCTGTGATCGGAGTGCTGATGTGCAGGTGCGCACTGCCGCCGATGTCCTGGAGGGCGTCCGCGGTTCGACCACTGCCGACAGACGGCACACGCCGGTGAGGGCGAGACCGCCTGCACCGGCGAAAGACCGGCGCGGCAATGGCGGGTGACAACCGTGCCCGATGACCCGGTGCCCGGCGATCCGTGCCCGCGACCCGGTGCCCGATGACCCGGTGGGCGGTACCGCCCGGCACTGCTGCGCGTTCGTCGCCGGCGCCGAGCACGCCCGCGAAGTGTCGTCCGCCTTCGCCGGCGCCGGTCTCGACGCGGGTGACCGCGTCATGCTGCTGGGCATCAGCGACGCACAGCGACCGGCCCTGCTGACCAGGATGCGCGAGGATGGGGCCGATCCCGCCGTTGGTCTTCGGGACGGCAGTCTGGTCATCCTCGACGACGCGAGAGCGCAAGCGTTCTATTCGATGTCGACGTCGGAGGTCACACAGGCGCTGACCGCCCAGGCCGAGACCGCGGTGCGCGACGGTCACTCCGGCATCAGGTTCGGCGGGCTGCAGGCGGGCACGGTGCTCAGTCCGCACGAGGCGAACCTGCAGCACGTGGTGGGGGCTCATCCGGCCAGGGCCCTGTGTCTGTACGACGCCCGAGCCCGGGCCGACGTCCTGTCGCAGGCTCGAGGTTCGCATGATCGCGTCCTCAAATCTGCTGGCGCTGTTCGACGACGGAAACCTGCGGGTGACGGCGACGTCGCCTCAGTCGGTGCGACTGTCCGGACGGATTCACCCCGGGAACCGCAAACAGGTGCTCGCCCTGCTGTCCGATGTTGCGCGGGAAGGCCGGCGCATCATCGATGCACGCTCGTTGCGCGAGATCGATGTGGAGAGCCTGTACGCCCTGCTCACCGCCCTGCCCGGACTGTCCCTGCGGCGGCCGAATTCGACGGTGCGGGGACTCGCGCGTGGCCTTGCGACGCGGACAGCACAGCTGCCCTGGAACATGGCCGCCCGCACCGGCACCCCCGTCGCCGGGCGGACTGCTGCCGAGGCAGCGACCAACCTGATCTGGCGCACGTTCGGCGAGGTCCGGCCCGGCCGGCCCGAATCCGTGCTCGACTGGGCGGGCCTGCTCGGACGACCTGCCGGATCGCTCGCAGAGGTGGCCGGCCGTTACGGCATCGCTCCGGCAACCTTGACCCATCGCGTGCGGCAGGTCACCAATCGGGGCACCGTCACCCAGCTCAGCCCACTTCTCGTCCGCGACGCAACGCGGCGGACGCAGTCTTCCGAGGACCATCTCGGGCGGCAGCGAGTCGCGCACCTGCTCGGCGTTCCGGCGCCCCGGCCGTCATGACCGGTTCACTGCGCAGCGGCACTGTCCCGGCTGTGCCGGGTGCGGTCACCGGTGACCCTGCGCCAGACCCAGCTGGACGCGATTCGCCTGCCGTGCAGGACATACTCGCTGGTCGAGTCGTCGGACAACGTCGTCTCCAGCAGCCGTCGCTCGGCTGACCGGCCGGCAAACAGGATCTCGTCACCGGGTTCGAGCTGGAAGTCGTTGTCCGGGGTCAACTCGGTGCGCTCGCCGCGCTGCAACAACAGCGGCACGATGGCCAGCCGGCTCTCCCGATCGTCCGGGCTGCGCATCAGATCGCCCAACCGGGCGTCCTGCCCCTGGAGCCATTGACGGACCGCCGGCGCCTCCGCCGTCTGGAGCTGCACCTTCCACAGCTCCTGCAGGTGCCTGCCGCAATGCTGGGTGATGCGGTTCAACAGCGTGCTCGCCCATTCGTCACCGCGCGACGGCATCTCCTGCAGGAAGCGCCACAGCAGCGGAGTGCTGAGCTGGGCGTACATCTCGTGTGCAACGACCTCAGTCGGCACCAGCAGAGAATCGACCTCCATCGCCGCGAACAGCGGCGCGCTGGTCTGGAAGTTCTGCCTGGCCGCCACGAACAGGTCCGGCTTGACCCGGCGGGCCGCTGCGATGAGCGAGAGGTTGGTGGTGTCGTTGTCGGTTCCGGCGACGAACCCGACCGCGGTGTCCAGGTCTGCCTTTGCCATCACGCTCGGCTCGGAGCCGTCGCCGACCACCATCGAGGGATCCGGGTCGTCCACCGCGGCCGGTTCGATGACGGTGACCTCGAGCCCCTCCGCCCGCAGGTCGGCGGTCAACTCGCGACCGAATCGGCCGAATCCACAGACCACCCATCGACCCTGCGTCGGGGGACGGCCACGCCGCGGACGCTCCGCACCCGGGCCGCTCTCCAGCCAGGTCAGCAACTGGTAGGAGGCGGGTGCCTTCAGCGCCAACCGCAGATGATCACCGAACCGGTCGAAGGGATTGACCACCGAGGGCGTGCCGAACGCCCGCATCCGCATCTCGACGGCCGGCGAGACGGTGCGGGCGATCACCGGCAGTTCGGGACGGAGCAGCGCAACGGCCATCGTCACGGCCAGGTTGACCTCGTCGTTGTTGGTCAGCGCCAGCACCCCCGAGCAGAACGGATGGTCCAGACCCGCGATGGCCAGATGATGCGGATTTCGGACATCCCCGGTCAGGCCGGGAATGTCGGCGCGGTAGGCCACCAGATCGAGCGAGTCGATGCGATCCGGTGACTGGTCGATGACGACGAACTGCTGCCCCAGCTGGTCGAAGGACCGACCCAGCAACTCGCCCGTCTGCCCGTAGCCTGCGAACAACAGGAACGGCTCCCGCAGCCGACGCACCTTGCGACGGAACCGTTGCAGGGCAAGGGCGCTGCGGAACGCGCGATCCTGGATCAGGGTCAGCAACGACCCGATCGCGTAGGCCCAGCCGATCACCGTCAGGTAGATCGAGATGGTGACGAACATCCGCTGGTTGTCGGTGAAGGGATACGGCAGTTCGCCGAATCCGATGGTGGAAGCCGTGTAGCTCATGAAGTAGAAAGCGTCGAAAAAGGTCATGTGGAATGGAGCGCCCGATGCATCCTGCCCGGGAATCAGCACCAGTCCCAGCACGGTCACCGCGAAGATGACGATCAAGGTGATCAGCGGCGCTCGCATCCGGCGCAGAATGACGAAAATCGTCTGCGACGCCTGCTCACCCGACCCGAGCCGGGCACGCCAAGGGATCCGCGGGCGATCCTCGTCGTCATCGCCGAAGATCTGTTTCCAGAAAACGAGCAGGACGTTGCTCATCGCCGAAGGTGCGCCCTGCAACAAGCGGTGACGGCCGATTCGACGGGCAACGCGCGGGTGCCCGTCACCGGCGGTGGAAAGAGACGGTTTCGACCACCAACAGGACCACCGAAACCAGATTGGCCAACAGCGCCCCGCCGGACAACGAGACAACGCTCGACATGGCGTGGGCATCCACCCCCGCCGCGGAGATGTTCGCCGCATAGCCCCATGCCAGTGCGGCCGCGATGAGCTGCAGGTCGGCGACCAGACTCGTCGCCAGGTGCACGGCACCGATCTGCGTGCGATCGCCGAACTTCAACACGGTCGCGATCAGGCTGACCACCAGGGCTGCGAACAGCTCATATTCGTTGTGCAACTCGGGAATGGCGATATCACCGATGAAGAAACCGAAGTTCAGCGTCGCGGCGAGGAGCACGAAGAAACCGAAGATCACCTTCTCGAGATTCATGACCTCCCCTGACGCGCGCAGTGCAATGCCGGCAACCGCACCTTAAACGGCCGGGGGCGCGTCGGCCGGGTGAATCGCCGCGGCATGTCGCGGCTCGTCACCGCAGGTCCGGAACCGTGATGGCGCCACCGGCGGCGGCTTCGATCCGCAGCACCAGGCCGCCCCTCCCGTCTGCGGCCGGTGCACGGACTGACCGGGTTATCGTGAAATCGGGTGCTCGACCGAGATCCGTTTGCGCTTGCCGGACAACGTGCCTCACGGTCCCGCACTGTGTGCCCACAGCCCTTCCGACGCGAAAGGGGACATTCTTGCGCACCGCGACCATTGTGGTGGTCTTCGCCAGCCTTGCCGTCATCCTCACGCTGATCGGCTGGATGCTGGTGCACTGGCGGCGGTTCCGCAGCGAGACGGACCGCTATACCGCCTGGCAATCGGTGTTCGGCCGGCGCGGGGCGAAGGTCGCGCTCGGGTTCGGCTTCGTCGCAGTCGCAGCGTTGGTCGGCGCCCTGGCGGCTTTCGAAACTCAGCCACCCTGATCTCCGCCCTGACGTCCGGTTCGACGCGTCAGCTCAGCCGCATCCCGCGAGGGTGCCGGCCATGCTGTCGTATTCGGCGGCGGTGATCGCCAACCGGTACGCGGCGGCGATCGCGATGTACCGCCGTACGAAGCCGCAGGCATCGGCGGGGTCCGGCGGCATCCACTCCGCAGGTCCTGAGTCACCCTTGGCCTGGTTGACCGCTCCGTCGACGGCCAGCAGTTCCACTGCGGTGTCGTTGGCGAATGCGGTCCGTTGCTCCTGGGTCCAGCCCGCAGCACCCATGTCGAAAGCCCTTGCCAGCGCGTAAACGTGGTCGATCTGCACTGCGGCCGCGTCCGATTTCCGAAAGGCGATCGTGGTTCCGGTGTAGGGGTCGTGGAGCGTGCCGGCCACCACGACGCACCGCGAACCGTCGGCGAGAACGACGTCGGTCAGCTGCTTGCGCAGGACGTCGTTGCGGGTGCCGCAACCGTTGTGGCCGTCTGGCGCAGCAGAATCATCGGTCCAGGCCTGGCCGAAGGAACATCGTTGCCCGGAACCGCATCCGCGCTGGTAGCCCGGCACGTCCGGACGATCGGGCAGCACGGTGAGGCCGTCCAGTTGACGCCTGCTCTCCGCGGTGCCGGCGGACTGCGGGGCCGACTCGGATGACGTGTCGGGATCCAAGGGCGGGATCACTGACACCGACGAGACTCCCTCGCCCGATGCGGCGGTGGATTCCTCAGTGACCGCAGACCACCCCTCGACCAGGACGACAGCCACCACGACGACAGCCACCAGAACGGCCGCGGCGATGACGACCAGGGTCACGGTGCGACGGCGCCGAGCACTGCGGGTCTGCCCCATCACCGCTCCCCATCGCTCACCCTGGCTGCACCGTACCGATGCGGACCGACAGATCAGCCGGTTAGCCGACAAAGACGACCGGCACCGACAGCGCGGCATGAAACCGGCGCCGTTGGGAACCCTCTGCTCAGCGAAGCGACGCTCCTGCCGCCCCGGTGACCATCGGGTTGTCGGAGATTGATGGAAGCGTGGAGATAGATACAGGCGCAGCGGGTTCGGTCCCACCCGGCGCCGGACCCAGGTTCGGGAAGGGGGATACCAGGTGTCACAGACGGAGAAGAACCCACGACCCGTTTCCATGACGGAGCCGGCGAAGGGCCGCGGACCCGTGGATTGCCGGTTGAGCGATGACCTGCGGGGCGACGGCGCACCGGAGCCGGCCGGCGACGGCGGATCCGACGTTCGACGGGAGATGGCCCCTGCCACCCGGTCCGGCTCGACGCCTGCGATGACGGACACGGTGCCGTGGCATCTCGCCGGTTCCGGACCGGTGCCGACCGCGGGTGGGCGGGTCCGCAAACGGTGGCGGAAGGTCGCGCTGCGGACCTTGACCAAGGCGTGGGGCGACTCGCTGTTCGGGTTGAGCTCACAGGCAGCCTTCTGGTGCGCGCTCTCGACCGCGCCGCTGTTGCTGGCCCTGCTCGGCCTGGTCGGCTACGTCGCGGGCTGGATCGGCCCGGGGACGATCACCGATGTGCGCGAACAGATCACCGTTTTCCTGCACACCGTCTTCAACGAGGAGGTCGCGGACAATCTGGTCGGCAACACCGTGAACGTGATTCTGAACAACGGCCAAGCCGACGTCGTCTCGGTCGGATTGGTGATCAGCCTGTGGGCGGGGTCGTCGGCGATGTCTGCGTTCGTCGAGTCCATCACCATCGCCTACTGCCAGCACGAACACCGCCATCCTGCGGTGGAGCGATTCTTCGCGCTCGGCCTGTACGTCGGCGCACTGACCGCCGGGATCCTGGTCGTGCCGCTGCTGGCCATCGGCCCGGAATACCTGCCGGGAATCTTTCCTTCCGGTCTGCGGCCCACGGTGAGCACCATCCTCGGCTGGGTCTATTACCCCGGGCTGGCGATCGGACTGATCCTGCTGCTCACCACCCTGTACAAGGTGGCACCGAAACGCCGGCACGCCTGGAAAAGGGGTCTGCCCGGTGCATTTCTCGCCGCCGCGGTCTTCCTGGTGGCCAGCACCGGGCTGCGCCTGTACCTGGCCTATGTGTACAGCCACGGTCTCACCTATGGCGCGCTGGCCACACCGATCACCTTCCTGCTCTTCTACTACTTCGCGTCGATGGCGATCATCATCGGCGCCCAGTTCAACAATGCGCTGCTCGAGTACTACCCGCCGCGACTGCCGCGCCGGTTGCGGCAGAAGTATTTGCGCAAGCATCCCCGCGCGCGGGCCGTCCAGGAAATCGTGAAATCGGAACAGCAGGGCTCGCAGGAGGTTCCGGCCGGGCAGGCGTCACTGTCCTGACCGCTACCTGCGCGAGAGTTCCGGCGATGTGACAGCGGTTGATGCCACCAGGACCTGCGTGCTCAATACCTGACGTCCGCCGGTCCTTCGGTCACCGGCAGCCCTGCGGCCAGCCACGCCTCCACACCGCCGATCATGTCCGTTGCCCGCCAGAGCCCGATGGAACGCAGACTCGAAGCGGCGAGGCTGGAGCTGTAACCCTGCCGGCAGACGACGATGATTTCGATGTCAAGGCTCGACGCCTCCGAAATGCGATCCGGGCTGCCGGGATCCAGCCGCCACTCCAGGACCGTCCGATCGATGACGAGCCCGATCGGCAGTTCGCCCTGGCAGCGCCGCTGCGGCTCGGTCCGGGTGTCGATCAGCAGTGCTCCGTTGATCGCCGCCTGCCACGCCTGCTCGGGTGTGCGGCGGGTCAATCCCGCTCTGGCTTTCTCAAGCTGTGACGCAATTCCGCCGTCAGCTCGATCGACATGCCCGGTAGGGATGTGCATGTCGCTTTCCTTTCGGGTCACCGGCGACCGTGCACCGTTCAAAGAAGCCGCGTAGCTTCGCTTTCGCCGCACAGTACCGCCGCGGCATTCCCGTCAAACCTGTGGCGGGCCACCGTCAGTTCAGCGACGCGGCGGCCGTGAGGAAAGACCGACCTGCATGTTGCTGCATCCACCATGACCAGCGGCGCCGGGAGCAAGACGCTGGTCGCGATGCCGGTCGATCAGCGCTCTGGTCGTTCGGGTTTCGTGCGCAGTTCCACGTCAGGAGCCGTCATGTGTTCGTCGGTCAACACGGCGGCCAGTCCGTCGGCCTGGTCGGCGGCGTCCTGCAGCACCGCCGCGAGTTCATTGGCCTGAGCCGCAGCATCGGTCAGTAGCCCGGCCAGCCGGGCAGCATCCGCGTCGGGAAGCATGGCCGCCGGGTCCGGGTCGTCCACCGACAGCGCGCCCGGGTCGGTGTCGTAGACCAAGGGCCCGACCACCTCGGCGATGGAATCGGCGCGGGCCCGCAGTTCCGGCGCGCCGTGTTCCAGCTCTTCCGTTGCGGCGTAGAGAGTGTCGGCGATGGCAGGGTCGCCGTCCAGATCGGGGACGGCGCGTTCCCAGTCGGCCGCCGTACTCGCACGGGTGCTTCTCCGGGTTTCACCGACGTCCGCACCACCGGTCGGGTCCGCTTTCGCCATGCCGGCCATTCTCGTCGCCGTCACCGCGATGCACCAACGGCCGAACGGGGGCGTGTGGTCCGGCCACGATGATGGCGGCCGGACCACACCTGCCATCATGGCTTGAGAACGACCTTGATGCAGCCGTCGGACTTCTGCTGGAACGCCTTGTACGCCTCGGGAGCCTGATCGAGCGGCACCGCATGGGTCGTGAGATCCAGGGTGCCCAGCGGATCGGCGGGATCCTCGACCAGCGGCAGGATGTCGTCGATCCAGCGCCGGACGTTGCACTGACCCATCCGCAGCTGGATCTGCTTGTCGAACAGGTCCATCATCGGCATCGGGTCGGCGGTGCCGCCGTAGACGCCGCTGATGGACACCGTTCCGCCCCTGCGGACCACCCCGATCGCATCGTGCAGCGCGGTGAGCCGGTCCACGCCCGCGGTCTCGATCAGCTTCTGGGCGACCGGATCCGGCAGGATCCCGACGGCGCTCTGTGCGAGCTTGCCCGCCGTGGCGCCGACCGTGCCGTGCGCCTCCATCCCGACGGCGTCGATGACCGAATCCGGCCCGCGACCGCCGGTCAGGTCCTGCAGCGCGCTGGGAAGGTCGTCGATCTGCGAGGGGTCAAGGGTTTCGATGCCGTGCCGTTCGGCCATCGCGCGGCGCTCCGCGACCGGTTCGATGCCGATCACCCGGCTGCCGAGCTGACGGCCGATCCGCGACGAGAACTGGCCCACCGGGCCCAGTCCAAAGACCGCCAGCGTGCCGCCGGCCGGAACGTCGGCGTAGGCGACCGCCTGCCAGGCGGTCGGGATGATGTCGGACAGGAACAGGTAACGCTCGTCGGGACCTTCCGCACTGACCTTGATCGGGCCGTAGTGCGCCTGCGGCACCCGCAGATACTCCGCCTGACCGCCCGGTACGGAGCCGTACAGGGAGGTGTAGCCCAGCAGCGCCGCGCCCTTGCCCTGTTCCCGCACCTGGGTGGTCTCGCACTGTGACTGCAGTCCGGTGGAACACATGAAGCAGCTGCCGCAGGAGATGTTGAACGGGATCACCACCCGATCCCCCGGCGCGATGTGGGTGACATCCGCGCCCACCTCCTCCACGATGCCCATCGGCTCATGGCCCAGGATGTCGCCCTTGGCCAGGTACGGCCCCAGCACCTCGTACAGGTGCAGGTCCGAACCGCAGATGGCGGTGGACGTGATCCGCACGATCGCGTCCGTGGATTCCTGGAGAACGGGGTCGGGAACCTCGCTCACCTGGACGTCCCGCTTGCCCTGCCACGTCAATGCCCTCATTCGGCGCCTCCTCGTTGGTCGTCGTTGCCCGGCTGTCGGCTTCCCGACCGAATCCGTCCGTTCGCCACGCGTTCTCACGCACAGTCCATGCCGGGTGCCACCACCGGCCCCGGGACGGTTGCCGGGACAGCTGGGCAGTACCCGCGCAGCATCACCGGAAACGTTTCGGGTGCAAGGAGTCCGGGCATCAACGTTCGGCAACAGGAGGTATCCGGCGAAACCGGGCAGGCCGCATCCGCGGCGCCGTTCGCGGCGGTAGACAGCCGACACGAACATCATTTCCGCACCGGCACGGCCGGTGCTCAGCGGGGCGGAGGGCACGATGGCGTACGGCGTACCGCAGATCGCGGTTGTCACAGGGGCGTCGAGCGGGATCGGGCGTGCCACCGCGCTGGCACTGGCGGACCGGGGATACCACCTGGTGCTGGTCGCACGGGCGAACGAGAGCCTGCTGGCCGTCGAGGCCGATTGTCACGATCGCGGGGTCGAGACACTTGTCATCGCAGCCGATGTCGGCAACCAGAGCGAGGTCGACCGGGCGTTCGACGCTGCCATCGACCGTTTCGGACGCGTTGATGCGGTGATCAATTCCGCCGCAGCGGTGGGGTACGGCCGTTTCGAGGACGTCCCGGCCGAGGTGTTCGACCGGGTCGTCGTGACGAACCTGCTGGGCACGGCGAATGTCGCCCGCACGTCACTGCGGCACTTCCGCCGGCAGGGCGGTGGTCACCTGGTGTTGATGGGATCCCTGCTCGGCAAGATCGCGGTGCCCTTCATGAGTCCTTACGTGACCAGCAAGTGGGGCGTGCACGGTCTTGCCCGCATCCTGCAGATCGAGGCCCGGCAGACCCCCGGCATCGAGGTCAGCGTCGTCTCCCCCGGCAGCGTGAACACTCCGGCGTATCTCCAGGCAGCGAACTACGCCGGCTGGGAGGGGCGCCCACCGCCGCCCATCGACCCGCCGGAGAAGGTTGCCACAGCGGTGATCAAGTGCCTGTCCAAGCCGCGCCGGGACCGCGGAGTCGGCCTGGCGAACACCGTGGTGGTGCTCGGTTTCCGGTCGCTGCCAACGGTTTTCGATGCCCTGGTCACTCCGTTGATGCGGCTCGGCGGCCTTTCCAAGCGGCCACTGACGCCGCACAGCGGCAGTGTTCTCGAGCCGCAACCGGAGAAGGACAGCACCTACGGGCCCTGGAACCGCCTCGGCCGTCGCGCGGACGACCCGGCTCCCGCCGACGGGGACAGCGCCGAACGGGCAACGGTGTACTCGGCCTGATCGGCGCGGGGGCCGGCTGCGGAAGGCGCTCAGGCGCCTGCGATGAGCAGCCGATCGATCACCCCGGAACGACGGGCCTACCGCGACTCGCCCGGGATCCAGTGCCAGCCGTCGTCCTTGTGCACCAGCGGGGTGATCGCGACCACGGCGTCGAGCGGGATCGGTCCGTAGATGTGCGGGAACAATTCCTCACCGCCACTGAGGTTCTCGGCGACGACGGCGCAGCCCACCCGATCCGGATCGACGGTCAGCAGCAACAGTGGACCGGGCTCGTCGGCGTAATGCCGGAGCAGCACGCCGGAGACCTGTTCGGCGTAGCTGGCGTGGATGAATCCCTCCTGTTGCAGGGTGCGACCCCGTGACGAGATCCGGTACGACCCGGATCGCTGGGCGTCCTCCCAGTCATCGACCAGGCTGCAGTGGTAGATCAGCCGCACGCCGTCACACCGCCAGCACGGTCGGCACGATCATCGGACGGCGCCGGTAGGTGTCGCCCACCCAGCGCCCGACGATCCGGCGGACCGATTGCGCGACCCGGTGCGGATCGGTGACCCCGTCCGCCTCCATCCGGGCGAGTTCGGCCTCCACCAGCGGGACCACCGCATCGAGCGCCTTCGGGTCGGCGGAGAACCCGCGGCCGGACAGCGTCGGCGACGCCACGGCGCGTCCGGTGTGCGCGTCGATGGCGACGGTGATCGAGATGAACCCGCCTTCTCCGAGAATGAGCCGATCGGACAACGTGTCTTCGCCGACATCGCCGACGGCGTTACCGTCGACGTAGACCATCCCGACCTCGATGTGGCCGCTGATCTTGGCCCGGCCGTTGATCAGGTCGACGACGGTGCCGTTCGGAGCCTGCACCACATGTTCGGCGGGCACGCCGGTCGAGACCGCGATGCGCGCCTGGGCCCGCAGGTGCCGCCATTCGCCGTGCACCGGGATCACGTTGCGCGGCCGCACCGCGTTGTAGAGGAACAGCAACTCACCGGCCGAGGCGTGCCCGGATACGTGCACCTTCGCCACGCCCTGATGCACGACGGTGACGCCCACCTTGGCGAGCTCGTTGATGACGGTGAACACGCTGGTCTCGTTGCCGGGGATCATCGATGACGCCAGGATCACGGTGTCGCCTGATCGGAGATTCACCTGACGGTGCTCACCACGGGACATCCGGGACAGCGCCGACAGCGGCTCCCCCTGCGAGCCGGTGGAGATCAACAGCACCTGATCGGGCGGCAGGTCCAGCACCTTGTCCAGCGATCTGACCAGACCGTCGGGCACCGTCAGCAGCCCGAGATCCTGGGCGATCTGCATGTTCCGGACCATCGACCGGCCGACAAAGGCGATCTTGCGGTTGTTCCGGTAGGCCGAATCGATCATCTGCTGCACCCGGTGAACGTGCGAGGCGAACGACGCCACGATCACCCGCTGGGTCGCCTTGGAGATGTAGTTGTCGAGCACCGGACCGATCTCGCGTTCGGGCGCGACGAAGCCGGGCACCTCCGCGTTGGTGGAATCGACCATGAACAGGTCGACACCCTCGTCTCCCAACTTCGAGAAGCCGCTGAGATCGGTGAGCCGTCCGTCGAGCGGCAGCTGGTCCAGCTTGATGTCCCCGGTGTGCAGCACGGTGCCGGCGGGTGTCCGGATCCCGACGGCCAGCGCATCGGGGATGGAATGGTTGACGGCGTAGAACTGCAGGTCGAACGGGCCGACCGTGCGGCGATCGCCCTCGGCCACCACCTCGAGCTTGGGTGTGATGCGGTGCTCGCGCGACTTCGCGGCGATCAGCGCGAGCGAGAATCGGGCGCCGATCACCGGAAGGTCCTTGCGGAGCCGCAACAGCCAGGGCAGCGCACCGATGTGGTCCTCGTGGCCGTGGGTGATGACGACGGCCTCGATGTCGTCGACCCTGTCCTCCACCAACCGCAGGTCCGGCAGGATCAGGTCGACCCCGGGCTGGCCGTCCTCCGGGAACAGCACCCCGCAGTCGACGACGAGCAGCCGCCCGTCGTACTCGTAGACGGTCATGTTGCGACCGATCTCACTGATGCCGCCGAGCGCGACCACCCGCAGCGCCCCCCGCGCCAGACGCGGCGGCGGGCTGAGCTTGGGTGCGGGCGGTACAGCGGCAGCGGAGCTGCTGGGTGGCGTCATACGGCGGGGCCGATCTCTTCGTGGTGCAGGGGGCCGATCTCGTCCAGGTCCCTGGCGATCTGCTCGGTCTGGCGGTGGGTGGCGGGAATCTGCGGCAGCCGTGGGTCGCCGACACCGAACCCGCGCAGCCGTAGGGCCGCCTTGGCGAAGACGAGGCCGGCGCCGCCGCCGCAGCGGCCCATCGCCCGGTGTGCCGGCAGCAGTTCGCGGTGCAGTCGTCGGGCGGTGACATAGTCGTCGGCCTCGGCGGCATCGACCATCGCCCGCACATGCGGGCCGACAACGTGGGAAATGATGCTGACGATGCCGACCGCGCCGACGCTCATCCACGGCAGCGTCAGTGGGTCGTCACCGGAGTAGTAGGCGAGGTCGGATCCGGCCATCACCTCGGAACCGGCCAGCAGATCGCCCTTGGCGTCCTTGACGGCGGTGATCCGCGGGTGCTCGGCGAGCCGGAGGAGGGTGTCCGGGGCGATGGCCACCACCGACCGCGGCGGGATGTCATACAGCATGACGGGCAGGTCGGAGGCGTCGGCGATGGCGGCGAAGTGCGCGAGCAGGCCCTCCTGCTGTGGCCGCGAGTAGTAAGGGGTCACGACGAGAGCCCCGTGCGCACCGGCCTTTTCGGCCGCCTTCGCCAGCCGCACGGAATGCGCGGTGTCGTAGGTCCCGACCCCGCTGAGCACCGTGGCGCGGTCGCCGACGGCGTCGACGACCGCCCTGATGACCAGCTCTTTCTCGGCATCGGTCGTCGTCGGCGATTCACCGGTGGTGCCGTTCACGACGATTCCGTCGTTGCCCTCCGCGACGAGCCGTTCGGCGAGCAGGCCGGCCGCTGTGACGTCGAGTTCACCGGTGGCGGTGAACGGCGTCACCATGGCCACCAGAACGGTTCCGAACGGTCGACCTTCCCGGCCCGCGGGACCGGCGATGAGCGTCGTCATATCTGAGAAACCTACCGGCCCGGGTGGAGCCGTCCGGCCACGACCCGGCGTTGCCGGTCAAAAGGTGCTCGGATCGGGTCAACGGCCAGGGCCACCGGCCCTGGTGCCTCAGATTCCGCGCTTGACCGCGGTCAGCGCATCCACTGCTGCCGGCTCGCCCTTCAGCTCGACCCGGCAGGCCGACCGTCCGGACAGCCACAGCAGGATCTCGCCGGGTTCACCGTTGATCGTGACGGCCGGCTCGCCGGATTTGAGCTCGATGCTGCGCCCCCCGGGTACCTCCGCCAGTACGCCGACGGGTGCCTTGCGGACGGCCAGCCGGGACAGCTTGGAGTCGACCATGCCGATCAGGGTCTGCGTGGTGTCCTCGTCAAACGCGCGGGGCACCCAGCCAGGCTGTCCCCGCCGGGCATCCTCGTGATGGATGAACATCTCGCCACCGTTGGCCACCTCGTCGACCCGGTCCCAGCTCATCGGGTTCCACTTCTGCGGCCCGCCCCGGTACTCCTCGATCAGCTCGGACCACGGGCGGTCCCGGTAGCCGGCGGCGACCTTCTTCGTCCAGCCCTCCAGCGGCTTGACCGCGGTGCCGATCGCAGCGTCGGGCCGACGCTCGCGAATGATCAGATGGGTCAGCAGATCTCGCGTCTGCCAGCCCTCGCAGAGAGTGGGTTGGTCAGGGCCGAGTTCGACGAAGAGATCGGCAAGTGCTGCGCGTTCGGACTGGGCGAGGCTCATGCCAGCCACCGTACGTGCAGCGTGCAGGTGGATCCGGCCCGGCCGGCGGGGCGCAGGAGGGCGAACCCATGGCGAGGGCTCAGTTGGTCAACGCGAATGCGTGGACCCGACCGTGCAACCAGCAGCAGTCATGAGACCGTCTCCCCATTGCACCCGATCGCCCGCGCGCTCAGTCCATCAGCCGGCTCGGGTGACCGGTATCAGCGTGACGTGTTGGCACCTATCGACAGGAGCACCGGATGACCCAGCGGCCGCGGACCGCACTGCGACTGGCAGCCGCCATGGCGTCGGCCATCGTCATGTTCACCACGGCCGCCTGCGGTTCCAGTTCACCCGGCAGTCCGTCGCCGGCCCCGGCAACGCCGACCTCGTCGTCAGCGGCATCGTCGTCAGCGGCATCCTCACCAGCGGTGTCGTCGTCAGCGGCATCCTCCTCGCTCTCGGCGCCGGGTTCCGCGGGACCGTCTTCGGGGGTGCCCACCTCCGGGATCGGCACCGGTCTGACGGCACCGACCATCCCGCCCGGCGAGGTTCCGCCGCTGACGAACGCACCGGTGCCGCCCGGGGCCGGGCAGACCGGCGGGAAGGTCTCCGAGCTGACCGGGACCGTCGAGGCCGGTGTCGAATCGGGTTGTTTGGTGCTGACCGATGCCGACGGCGCGGTGCTCGCCAACCTCATCGGGCTCGACGCGGCGACCACTCCGGTGGGTACCGAGGTGGTCGTCACCGGTCAGTTCCAGCAGGATCTGATGACCACTTGCCAGCAGGGCTCACCGTTCGAGGTGACCTCGGTTCGCAAGCGCTGAGCGGCCGTCACACGAGCCGTCGATGCACCCCGCGCGGGATGATGACGGTCCGCATCCGCGACGGGTCGGTGTGCGGCTCGGACGCTGACTCGGCAAACCCCTGCCTTGCTCGTGCTGCATCACGAGCAAGGCATGGGTTGGCGGAGTGAGGCACCGCGAACGACCGGACCGGCCGCGCGCCGCCGGCGTCGCCGGTTTCGCGAGCGATCTGGCGACCGCCGCGCTCAGCCCTCGCCGACCAGCGGTGACGCGGCGACGGCCGTACCGTCCGGCAGAGTGCTGACCCGGAAGTCGGCGAACACGTTCGGCGCCAACGCCTTCAGCTCGAGCAGCAGCGCAATGGCCAGCGCCCTGATGTCGACGTCCGCGGCTTCCGTCGCGCGCATCCCGATGAAATGACGCCAGGCGCGGTAGTTCCCGGTGACCACGATGGCGGTCGTCGCCGCGTTGGGCAGTACTGCGCGCGCCGCCTGCCTGGCCTGTTTCCGGGCCAGTGTGCCGTCCGGTGCGCCGGTCGCCCGCTCCTCGAGGGCCGAGAGCAATTCGGTGTAAGCACGGCTGGAGTGCGCCGCCGCATCGGTGAAGATGCGGTGCAGTTCGGGATCGTTCGCGATCACCTCCGGCTCCACCATCTCCGGCCCGCCGGGCGGCGAGAACCGTTGCGACAACTGGGAATAGGAGAAGTGCCGGTGCCGGATGAGCTCGTGCGTGACCGAGCGGGAGATACCGGTGATGTAGAACGTGGCGCTGCTGTGCTCGAGCACCGAGAGGTGGCCCACCTGCAGGATGTGGTCGAGGTAGCCGGCATTGGTCGAGGTCGCGGGAACGGGCTTGGACCAGGACTGGTAGCACGCGCGGCCGGCGAACTCAGCGAGCGCCTGCCCGCCGTCGGCGTCGGTGTCCCAGGCAACGTCGTCCGGGGGCAGGAACTCGGTGCGTGCGATCAGCCGGACCCCGAACCGGCCGACGGAGCTCAGAGCCCGCCCCCGGCCGCAGCGGGTGCACCGGAGTCGTGCCCGGAATCACCGACATCCTCACGGGCCAGATAGGTCTCGACGTCGAACCAGTCGTTCCCGGCGCGCTGCGCGACGTTCAGCAGCGTCGTCATCGACGCGACCTCCTCGACCTGCTCCTTGAGGAACCACAACATGAACTGCTCGCCCAGAAAGTCACTCTCCTGCCGGGCCGTGGCGAACAGGGTCTTGATCTGCTCGGTGACGGTGCGCTCCTGCTCCAGGGCCAGCGCGATGGGCTCGACGATCGTCAGGAAGTCACCCTTCACCTCGTCCACCCCGGGAATCGTGATCGCGAGATCCCGGTCGAGCATCCACTGGACGATCATCATGGCGTGGTGGCGCTCTTCGGTGGCCTGCCGGTAGAAGTGCCCGGCGAGCTGGGGCAGATCATGGGCGTCGTACCACACCGCAATGGCGATGTACTGCTGGCTGGCGTTGAACTCGTGCCTCACCTGCTCCCGCAAGAGCTCGACGAAGTGACTCGGGGACTCGATCGGCGGCACAGTCATGTCGAAGAGTTTAGGCATGACGTCAAGATTGCTTGATCTGACGTCACGATGGTGTCATAGTGGCGTCATGGACCTCACCAGATACCTCCAGAACCTCCGCGATGATCTGCTCACCGCAGCATCGGTCGGAGACGAGAACGCACGTCAGGCGGCCGCGATGCTGGCCGGAGCACTGGAGCCGGCCGCCCGGCTCGCGATCATGAACGCGCTGTCCGACCTTGCCGCCGAGGTGACCGGCGCGCTGCAGGACACCACCGTCGAACTGCGCCTCGACGGCCGGGACGTGCGGGTCGCGGTGACCCGGCACGCCGAGGATCCGGCGACCTCGGACCGCCGGGACGACTCGTACTTCACCAAGGGCAGCGAGTTCACCAAGGGCGCCGACTTCACCAAGGGCACCGACGGCGGCCGCACCGGATCCGCCGAAGCGGGCGCCGACGATGCCTCGGCCGACGATCTCCGGCACGCCGTGCAGGACGCCGGGGGTGAGCTGTCCCGGACCACGGTGCGGCTGTTCAACGAGCTCAAGTCGCAGGCCGAACGCGCCGCCTCCGAGCAGGGTGTCTCGTTGAACACCTACATCTCCCGGGCGGTGTCGGACTCGGTGCGATCCGCAGTTCCGGGCAAGGGAGCCAAGGGCCCCGGCTCCGGCGGTCACGGCCGCCGCAACGTCACCGGCTACATCCGCGGCTGACCCGCCGCCACAGCAACCCTGCGGTGGCGTTCGCACCGCAGCTCGCCGAGTCCCCGGACATCCCTCCCCCGAACTTCCCTCGCCGCCCGTCGGCTCCACGACAGCCCGGCGGCCCGCACAGCAGAGGACCTGAACTGATGCACACCTTTCTGACGCCCGACCCGATCACCGTCGAGATCCGCAACGCTTCCGGCGAGATCCGCGTCGACCTTGCCGATGTCGCCTCCACGACAGTCGACGTCGTGGCAAGCACCTCTCATCCGCTCAGCTTCCTGGACGACCTGATCCGCACCGCCAAGTCGCAGTTCGTCGGCGATCGCAAGTCGTTCGCCGGTGAGCGGTCCGGCTTCGGCTCCCCGGCCGATGCCGGTTCGGACTTCGCCGACGACCCGGTCGAGCGGGTGCGCGTTGACCTGCGGCCGGCGATGGACGAGCAGGGAGCGGCGACTCTGATCGTGGACACCGACCCTGCCCGGAACGGGTGGAAGACGTCCTTCACGGTGCACGTCACCGCGCCCAGGCACTCCGGCATCCGGATCCAGAGCCAGTCGGCTGACGTCGCCGTGACCGGTCCGGCCGAGCGCCTGGAGGCCAGGACCGCATCCGGCGAGGTCCGGGTCGACGACGTGTACGGCCCGTCGGTGGTGCAGACGGCCAGCGGTGACATCGCCGTGCGATCCGCAGCGAGCTGTGACCTGCGCAGTGCCTCTGGCGACATCGAGGTGCGGCACGTTTCCGGTGACGCCGTCGTCCACTCGACCTCAGGTGACGTTCAACTGAACGTTGCCGGCGCAGATGTGAAGGCGCGCACGGTGTCCGGTGAACTCCGCGTACTGGACGTGACCAGCGGCAGGGTGGAGTTGGTGTCCGTGTCGGGCGATGTGGAGATCGGCATCCATGCCGGCTCGCTCGCCGCGGTCGACTTCAGCACCGTGTCCGGCCGCACCGACACCGACCTGCCGGTGAGCGACGACGGCCCCGCCGAGGACGAAGAGCAGGAGTCGCCGCTGCTGGACCTGTCGGTGAAGACCACCTCCGGTGACATCCGGGTGCGCAGGGCCACTGCGGTCTGACCCACCCCGCCGCGGGACCACAGGTCTCCGCAGGACCAAGCACCTCCGCAGGACCAAGCACCTCCGCAGGACCAAGCACCTTCGCAGGACCAAGCACCTTGCAGGACCAAGCACCTCCGCAGGACCAAGCACCTCCGCAGGACCGCGGCGCCTCACGGATTTCCTCGGTGGGGCGCCGTTGGTCACAGCACCAGCTTCGGCTACGGCACCAGCCGCAGCGCCAGACCACCGCGCCGCGGGTCGGCGGCCGGACCATCGGCCGCCACCACCGCGACGCCGCCGAAATAGGGACGCTGCTCCGGCCATTGCACGACGGTCTCGCCGTCCTGCTCGAGGGCCTCGATCACGTCCGCCCGGAACCCGGGCTCCAGGTGCACGGCGCTCGGGGTGACCGACATCCGGGGTGCGGCAACCGCTTCGGCCGCTGCATGACCGTCGACGACGATCTTGGTCAGGACCTGCAGCAGCGCGGAGCGGATCCGGCCGCCGCCGGCCGCGCCGCCGGTGAACAGCAGGCCGCCGGCCCGATCGGTCACCACCATCGGCACCATCATCGACGGCATCCGCTTCCCTGGTCGCAGCTCGGCGCGCAGCAGCTCGCCCTCCCCCATCATCGAGTTGCCGTGCACGCCGCCGGACCAAATCCCGGACCCCAGGCCAAGTGAATGCGTTGCGGCACAGGCGTTGCCGTACTCATCGACGGCGACAACGGTGGTCGTCTCGGAGCGCACTGCCGGCGCGCGCAGGGCCCGCACCAGGGTGCGTGCACGATCCGCGGGGCTCCGCTGATGCAGGGACGCGTTGACCAGCGCAGCTGTTGCACCGAAGGAATCAAGGTCGTCGTTCCGCACGTGGATCACGCCGTCACCGAAGGGCACGTGCAGCACGGTGAGCTCGCGCACGTGATACTGCGACATGTCATCCTCGGACAGCGCACCGCCGTCCGCCCGGACCGCTGCGACGAACTCCCGACCGCGGCGGCCGGTGGTCAGTGCTTCGGGACCGAAGTTGAGGTAGTCGTCGAGGGTGTCGGCCAATCCCTCGTGGTGCAGCGTCTCCCCGCCGCCGAGCATCCGGCGGCCGCCGTTCCCGTCCGGCCGGGAGTACACGGCCACGCCGTCACCGAGCACCATCGCGGCCGCCACATCGGGCAGCAGTTGCGCGTGCGCCAACGGGAACGGCGTGCCCAGCGTCGCGAGACGCCTTGCCGGACGGACGATCTCCGACCATGGCAGGCGCCCGAAGGCGTCGTGCAACGCGGCCACCCCGCGCGGAGTGCCCGGGACGGCCACGCTCGGCCCACCGACCGCGTACGGCACCTCGACGTCACCGAACGCCACCCGGATGTCGCGCGCGGGCGCCGCAACGGTTCCGTCCAGACCGGGGACGGCAACGAAGAAGTCCAGGCAGTGCACCTGGCCGCGGTGCGCGTCATAAACGGTGGCGAATCCGCCGCCGCCCAGCCCGGTGAACAACGTTTCCGCGACGCAGCCGGCCAGGATCATCCCGGCAACGGCATCGGCGGCCGATCCGCCGCCCGCGAGGATGTCCCGGCCCACCGTCGCCGTGGAGGGGTGGCCGGCCGCGACCGAAGCCGGCAGAGTTGTCACGCCGGAAGGTTACCGACGACCATCCCCGCTCGCGCCGCCAGCGTGTGCCACAGGTTCCCGCGGGGCATCACCACGATCTCCGGCAAGCCGAGCCAGCTCGCCATCCTGGCCAGCTCGACGGCCGCTGCGTCGGCTGCGTCGGCCGGGTCCGCCCCGTCCTCCACCCACGAGGCCTGCACCAGCAGCTGCGCCCTGGCCCGATCGGCCTTGAGGTCGAACCGCCCGACCAGGTGCTCACCGACGAGTAACGGGAAGACGTAGTACCCGAACCGCCGCTGCGCCTCCGGGGTGTAGATCTCGATCCTGTAGTGGAACCCGAAAAGCCGCTCCGTGCGCGCGCGCTCCCAGACCAGCGGGTCGAACGGGCAGAGCAGCGCGGCGCCGGTCACCTTCCGCGGAACCCTCGCGTCACGGTGCAGGTACCCGGGCTCCTTCCAGCCGCGCACCCGTACCGGCAGGACCTCGCCCGACTCGCGGAGCTGCTCCAGGGCAGTGCGCGTGTCTGCGACGCTGAGCCGGTAGTAGTCGGCGATGTCGGCGACCGTGCCGACACCGTGCGAACGGACGGCCGAAGCGGTGAGCGCGCGTTTCGCCTCCTCGATCGGCGGGGTCGGCGCCGCGTTGACCGCCGCGGGCAGCACCCGTTCGGTGCGGTCGTAACAGCGCTCGAAGCCGCGCCGGTACGCGACCCCGACTGCACCGGTCAGAAACAGGTACTCGCAGGCCGTCTTCGTCACCGACCACTCCCACCACCCCGAGGTGCCGCGGCCGGGCGCCTCCAGAGCGCGCTCGATGTCGCCGGCCGAACTGGGTCCGCGCTCGTCCAACACGGCCAGTGCCGCGTCCAGGAATCCGGGGTGCTGACTGTTGATGGCGTCGATCCGGGGCGAGGGACGGGCCGCCCAGGCCTGCTGACGCCATCGCAGCAGTGGCGCCACGTCGACCGGGACCAGCGACGCCACATGCGCCCACGCCTCGACCAGCAGCCGCTCGCTGCTCCGCGACGGCCACGCCGCCCCTTCGAGCAGGGAGTACGGGTAGGGCCCGAGCCGACTGAAGATCGGCAGCAGATGGGCACGGGCGAGCACGTTGACCGAATCGATCTGTAGCAGCCCGATGGACCGCAGCAACCGGGTCAGGTGGCCGCGGTTGACCGGCCGCGGCTGACCGGCCCCGGCGTCGGTGGAGGCACCGATCGCCGGTAGCGGCGACGCGAGCTGTTGCGCGGCGATGGCGATCCGCCGCGCCTGACCCGCGGTCAGTTCCACCGTCACCTGGTCCGAGGCACCCCGGGAGATCGTTGTGCTCATCCATGGCATGCTGCCACCGCGGTCCGACAGTGCCGCATCACGGTGCGGGTGACACCGCCCGCGCGACGGGCGACGAGCCTGGTCCCAGGGAACGAGAGGGGGTGTGATGGCGGACAGCACGGTGCGCCGCGCCACGGCGGCGGACGCGGGAACCATTGCGGCACTGCAGATCCAGGTTTGGCAGCAGGCCTTCGCCGACCTGTTGCCCGCCGCGGTGGTGATGGCCGATCCGGCTGCCCACGCGTCCTCGTGGGACGTCCGATTGCGTCAGGGCGGCCCCGTTCTGCTGGCATTCGAGGGACCTGATCCGGTCGGCTTCGCGGCCGTGTCCGGCGAAGTCGACGACAGCAACCTGCTCGCGCCGATCGGTGAGATCGAGGTGCTCTACGTGGTTCCCAGGTGGGGACGACGGGGGCACGGTGGCCGGTTGCTGGCAGCAGCCGCCGCCGAATTGCGCCGGCTGCGTGCGACCAGCGCCAGCTGGTGGGTACCACAGACAGACAAGGCGACTGCGGCCTTTCTGGGATCGGCGGGCTGGTCGGCGGACGGCCTGCGGCGGGAGCTGGACACCGGCGCGGAGCCGATCTTCGAGATCCGCTTTTCCGGCACGGTCGATTTGGTCGCGGTGTAGCGAACCCGGCACCGTCGGTCCGTCCGACACCTGGTTTCAGGCGGCGCCAAGGGAGGCGCACCGGTTGAGGCCTGTTCAGCGCTCCGGCTGTCGGTCCTGGGGCTGTTCAGCCCTCGGGCGGGGCCTCGGTCGAGCCGCCGGCCAGCGCGATGGCATGTCGCATGGTCGCCCGGGCTCTCTTACGGTCCCCGGCGATGTCGTAGGCATGGGCCAGCCGGTACCAACCGCGCCAGTCCTGCGGAGCGGCCTCCACCTCGTCCCTGATCTCGACGAACCTGGCGTCCGCGGCGTCCCGGTCCACCCTTCCGGACGGTCGCCGCGGCAGGTCGGAGTCGTCGGGCAGCAGGTTGTCGTCGGCCAGCTGCCGGGCCAGCCGCTGCGTCTGCAGACCGAAGCGGACCTCGTAGAAGACCAGCACCAGACCGATGATCGGCAGCAACAGCACCCCGATGCCCAGCGCGATCCCGGCCGCCGAGCCGGAGGTGATCAGCGCGATCGCACGGCCTGCCAGCAGCCAGAAGTAGACGAGCAGCACCGCGACGAGGACGCCGACGACGACGCGAATCCGGACGGCAGGGTTCATCGCCCGACACCGGCGGATGCTGAAGTTGCGACGCCAGAAAGCTGCGGCACCATGCGAGCCGAAGTCCGCTGCGACGGCTTGCCTGTGGCAACCACCTCAGCGTGAAACATCATGTCCCCCACGGCAGCACAATCCTTCACGATCAGCGGGTCCGGCTGGTTTCGATGCCGCAGCACCATCGATACAACCGCTTGACCCGATGCGGCAGCGGAGCGGAGCGCGGGAACACGCGACATCGGCAGCGTCAGTCCAGGCCCAGCAATTGCTCGAGCCCCACGGTCAGACCCGGCCGGTCCGACACGGCACGGACCGCAGTGAGGACGCCTGGCATGAACGAGGACCGGTGCAGCGAGTCGTGACGAATGGTGAGCGTCTCGCCACCACTGCCGAGGATGACCTCCTGGTGCGCGACCAGCCCTGGCAGCCGCACGGAGTGCACATGGATGCCGTCGAGGTTCGCACCCCGAGCACCGTCGATCTGGTGCGTGGTCGCATCGGGCACGTCACCGAGGCCGGCGTCCTTGCGCACGGCCGCGATTGCCTTTGCGGTCGCGACGGCGGTGCCGGACGGGGCGTCGACCTTGCCGGTGTGGTGCAGCTCGATCACTTCGGCCGATTCGAAGAACCGGGCCGCTTCGCGGGCGAAACGAGCGGTCAGCACCGCTCCGATGGCGAAGTTCGGCACCACCATGACGCCGATGTCCGGCTTGGACGTCAGCCACTGGGCGATCGTCTCGAGCCGCTCGTCGGTGAAGCCGGAGGTGCCGACGACTGCGTGGATGTTGTGGTCGATGCAGAACCGGACGTGGTCCATCACGCCGTCGGGGTGGGTGAAGTCGACCACCACCTGCGTATCGGCGTCGGCCAGCGAGAACAACCAGTCCCTGGCGTGGACGGCCGCCACCAGATCCATGTCCTCGGCCTCGACGACCGCCTCACATGTCGCCTGGCCCATCCGTCCGCGCGCACCGATCACACCGACCCGCAGCAACTCCTCCGTCATCGGGCCACCCACAGTGTCTGCGTCATCGTGCCGCCTCGTTTCGATACGTCGTGTCCCCGCGCGGAGCTTCTCGCCTGATGTTGTCACCAGTGGACTGCCGGTCGCCTCCTCCGGTCGGCGCCGGACGATGACCTGCAGCTTGGTGACCGGCCGGGTGGTGACCGGCCAGGTGGTGACACGCCGGACGGTGCGAACCGCAAGGTGAGCCGGCGGCCACGAGTCCGGTCAATTCACCAGAGCAAGGAGTTCCGGGGGGAGATCATCGGGTGCAGCGTACGGGCCGACCACTGCAGCGGAGAGGGGGCGGCTCAGCAGCCGCTTGGCGAGCGCACCGACATCGTCTGCAGTGACGGCGGCGATCGCCGCCAGCTCGTCCTCGATGGTCCGGAAGTCCCTGCGCACCAACACAGTTTTCCCGATGCGGCTCATCCGGGACTCGGTGTCCTCGAGCGACAGGATCAGTGATCCGGTGAGCTGGCCCTTGACCCTGGCGAGTTCTGTGGTCTGCAGCCCGGACTCCGCGACCAGGCCCAGTTCTTGGCCGATCAGCTTCGAGACCTCGCCGAGGTGATCGGGCTGGCAGCCCGCGTAGACGGAGAACGAACCGACGTCTGCGTAGGCGGAGGTTGCCGCATAACAGGAGTAGGCCAGACCCCGCTCCTCCCGGATGCTGCGGAACAGCCGCGAACTCATCCCGCCGCCGAGCGCTGCGGACAGCACCGCGAGCGTGGTCCGCTCCGGGTCACTGCGGTGTCCGGACGGCACTCCCACGCACAGGTGTGCCTGTTCGGTGTCCCGCTCGGCCAGCACGGTGGTGCGCAGCGGCGCAGTCCGGCCGCTGCCGCTGCGGAACGCGGCCGGCGACGTGGGGGCCTGATCTCCCGACAATCTCTCGCGGAAGGCCGCTTTCACCCACCGGACGACGTCGGCGTGATCCACGCCGCCGGCGACCGCGACGACCATCTTGTCGGGGCTGTAGCGGCGGCGGTAGTAGCCGGCGACCTGATTGCGCCGCATCGCCGTGATGGTGTCCACGGTGCCGATGACGGGTGCGGCCACCGGGTGGCCGGCGAAGACAGCGCCCGCGAAGAGGTCGGCAAGGGTGTCCTCGGGATCGTCGTCGCGCATGGCGATCTCTTCGAGGATCACCATCCGCTCGGTGTCCACGTCGGCGGCCGCGATGGTGGCGTCCAGCACGACTTCGCACACCAGCCCGACCGCGAGGCGCGCCTCCTCGGCGAGGATCCGCGCGTAGTAGCAGGTGTACTCGTGCGAGGTGAAGGCGTTGAGCTCCCCGCCGACAGCGTCGACGGCGTCGGCGATGTCGTAGCCGGAGCGATATTTGGTGCCCTTGAACAGCAGGTGCTCGAGATAGTGCGACGCGCCGGCCAGGCGTGGGGTCTCGTCGACCGACCCCACGCCCACCCAGACGCCGACCGAGGCGCTGCGCGCTCCCGGGACGCTCTCGGTGACCACCCGCAGACCGCCGGGTAGTTCCGAGAGCGTCACCGTCGAACCGTCGACCCCGCGTTCGAGGACCCGGGTCTTCGTCCGCGCTCGCGCGGCAGACGACCCGAGTCGCCCTGTCGGGGCCGACGATGCGGTGCGCGCAGCCACCCGGTCAGACCTGCGCGGCGACCGCGTCGGCGGAGCCGTTGGCCCCGGCAGCGGCGTCCTCGGACCCGGCCTGCACCGGAACCAGGCTGATCTTGCCGCGGGCGTCGATCTCGGCGATCTCGACCTGCAGCTTGTCGCCGACGTTGACGACGTCCTCGACCTTGGCGATCCGCTTGCCGCTGCCCAGCTTGGAGATGTGCACGAGACCGTCACGGCCCGGCAGCAGCGAGACGAATGCACCGAAGGCCGTGGTCTTGACGACGGTTCCGAGGAACCGCTCGCCGACCTTGGGCAGCTGCGGGTTGGCGATCGAATTGATGATGTCGATCGCGGCCTGCACGGCGATGCCGTCGGGCCCGGACACGAAGATCGTGCCGTCGTCCTCGATCGCGATGTCCGAACCGGTCTGCTCGGTGATCGAGTTGATCATCTTGCCCTTCGGCCCGATGACCTCGCCGATCTTGTCCACCGGGACCTTGATGGTGGTGATCCGCGGTGCGAACTGGCTCATCGGATCGGGCTCGTCGATCGCCTCGTTCATCACCTCGAGGATGGTGAACCGGGCGTCCCGGGCCTGGACGAGCGCCCCGCGCAGCACCTCGGACGGGATGCCGTCGAGCTTGGTGTCCAGCTGCAGGGCGGTGACGAACGTCTTGGTGCCGGCGACCTTGAAGTCCATGTCACCGAAAGCGTCCTCGGCGCCGAGGATGTCGGTCAGTGCGACGTACTGCACGGACGACGTGCCGTCCTCGGCGGTGACGGTGTCGGACACCAGACCCATGGCGATGCCGGCCACCGGCGCCTTCAGCGGAACACCGGCGTTGAGCAGGCTCAACGTGGAGGCGCAGACCGAGCCCATCGAGGTGGAACCGTTGGAGCCCAACGCTTCCGAGACCTGACGGATGGCGTAGGGGAACTCCTCGCGGGTCGGCAGCACCGGCACCAGGGCGCGCTCGGCGAGCGCTCCGTGGCCGATCTCCCGGCGCTTGGGCGAACCCACGCGGCCGGTCTCACCGGTGGAGTACGGCGGGAAGTTGTAGTTGTGCATGTAGCGCTTGCGGTTCTCCGGCGACAGCGTGTCCAGCTGCTGCTCCATGCGGAGCATGTTCAGCGTGGTGACGCCCAGGATCTGGGTCTCGCCGCGCTCGAACAACGCGCTGCCGTGCACCCGCGGGAGGTAGCCGACCTCGGCACCGAGGGTGCGGATGTCGGTCAGGCCGCGGCCGTCGATGCGGACCTTGTCCTTGAGAACGCGCTGGCGGACCAGCTTCTTGGTGACCGAGCGGAAGGCGTTGCCGATCTCCGAGCTGCGGCCGGCGAACTGCTCGCCCAGCTGCTCGTAGACGGCGGCCTTGATCTCGTCCGTGCGGTCGTCGCGGTCGTGCTTGCCCGGGATGGTCAGCGCCTCGGCGAGACCGGCGGACTCGGCGGCGGCGGTGACGGCCTCCAGGACGTCGTCCTGGTACGGCGGGAACACCGGGAAGTCGGCAACCGGCTTGGCGGCCTTGGTGGCCAGCTCGGACTGCGCCTCGCACAGCACGCGCAGGAACGGCTTCGCGGCCTCGAGGCCCTCGGCCACGACCTCCTCGGTCGGCGCGGTCGCGCCGCCGGCGATCAGCTCGATCGTCTTGTCGGTGGCTTCCGCCTCCACCATCATGATCGCGACGTCGTCACCGGCGATGCGGCCGGCGACGACCATGTCGAACACGGCCTTCTCCAGCTGCGTGTGGGTCGGGAACGCAACCCACTGACCGTCGATCAGGGCCACCCGGACACCGGCGACCGGGCCCGAGAACGGCAGGCCGGAGATCTGGGTGGACGCCGAAGCGGCGTTGATCGCGAGCACGTCGTACAGCTCGTCCGGGTTGAGTGCCATCACCGTGATGACCACCTGGACCTCGTTGCGCAGGCCGGCCTTGAAGGTGGGGCGCAGTGGCCGGTCGATCAGTCGGCAGGTGAGGATGGCGTCCTCGGACGGACGACCCTCGCGGCGGAAGAACGAGCCGGGGATGCGGCCCGCGGCGTACATCCGCTCCTCGACGTCGATCGTCAGCGGGAAGAAGTCGAACTGCTCCTTGGGGTGCTTGCCGGCGGTGGTGGCGCTCAGCAGCATGGTGTCCTCGTCGAGGAACGCCGCGACGGATCCGGCGGCCTGCTGGGCAAGCCGTCCGGTCTCGAAGCGGATGGTGCGGGTGCCGAACGCGCCGTTGTCGATGACGGCGGACGCGCTGTGGGCGGTGGGGTCTGACATGTGTCTCCTCTTGTCCCAGCCGATCCGGCTGGATGGAGCCACGACGTCCCGGTGCGCATCGGCGAGCGGCGCAGAGCCTTCGGCGTGCCGGCCTTCGATCGAAGCCGCCGGAACGCCGTGCGCGGGCGCGCGCTGCGGGCGTTCCGGTGGCCACTACCGAGGACCGGCCGTGATGGTCGCCGCGTTCAGTTCTTCACGACGGCGATGCGGTTCGGGTACGGGTGGCGGGGTGTTGTTCAGTTGTCGGCCGCGGATACGGCCGTGCCGTGCGTCGTCAAGCCTGCGCAACGTCGGGGGAAGGACGAGCCCGCTCCCCCGACGCACGTTGGCTTATCGGCGCAGGCCGAGCCGCTCGATCAGCGAGCGGTAGCGGTTGATGTCGACCGTCTGCAGGTACCGCAGCAGGCGGCGACGCTTGCCGACGAGACCCAGCAGGCCGCGGCGGGTGTGGTGGTCGTGCTTGTGTTCCTTGAGGTGAGCGGTGAGGTCGGCGATCCGCTTGCTCAGCATGGCGATCTGCGCCTCGGCCGACCCGGTGTCGGTCTCGTGCAGGCCGTACTCGCTCAGGATTTCTTTCTTCTGCTCAGTGGTCAACGCCACAGGTCGTGCTCCTCGGTGTGTCTGTCACGTGCGCGTCCCGCTCCGAACGGAATCTGCCGGGGGGATGACGGTACCGGCCGCCACGGACTGCAGCCGGACCCAACAGACGAGTCTACCAGCGCAGATGCGGCCACCCGCTCAAGCGCGAGTGGCCGCATCGGCGAGGGCGCGTCAGGTCAGCGCGACGGCCGTGTCGACAGTCCGTAACCGTAGCGGTACAGCGGGTGGTAGTTCCGGTCACCGACGTTGATCGGTTCCTGGTCCGCGGACCGCGGCCAGCTGACGGACAGCTTGCCGGTGAACCCGCGCTTGCCGAACAACACGTCCGCGACACCGGCACCCTCGGTGCCCGGCAGCCACGATGCGACCAGCGCATCGATCTTCGGCAGCAGGTCGGTGACGATCTGCGGACGGCCGGAGACCACCAGCACCACGCACGTCTTCACCTTGGCGCACACCCGCTCCACTGTGGCGCGGTCACCGGGCTGCAACTCGAGGGATTTCTCCTCCCGCGGGGTGTTCGCGTCGGCCGGGTCGTATCCCCACTCCGGACCGCCGACATCGCCGAAACCTTCGCTGTAGGGCGTCTCGCCCACTGCGACCACTGCCACGTCGGCGCCGTTGGTCGGCGCGGTGCCGTCCGCGCTGTAGGTGACCCGCGCCCTCGGGGCGACCTGCCGGATTCCGTCGAGGATGCTCGTCCCCGGCTGCTGCGCGACGCCGCCGGCGTTGTGCTCGGGGAAGCCCTGCCAGGTCAGCGTCCAGCCACCGGACTGGTTGCCGATGTCGTCGGCATTGCGGCCGGCGACGTAGATCTTGGCGTTCTTCTTCAGCGGCAGCGCGTCGTGCGAGTTCTTCAGCAGCACCTGCGATTCCGCGACTGCCTGCCGGGCGACGGCCCGATGCTGCGCCGAGCCGACCTCGTCGATATGCATGCGGTCGGCGAACGGATGCTCGAACAGGCCGAGCTGGAACTTCTTCGTCAGGATCCGGGACACGGCGTCATTGATCCGCGCGTGGGACACCCTGCCCGCGTTGACCTCGTCGATCAGCGTCTGGATGAACTGCGGCGCCGAGTTCGGATCCCCCGCGGCCGCCGGCTCCATGAACATGTCGATGCCCGCATTGACGCCCAGCCGAACCTGGGTGGGCCAGTCGCCGGGGATCTGGTGGATACCCCGCCAGTCGCTGATGACGAACCCGTCGAGTCGCAGCTTGCCCTTGAGCACGCCGGTGAGGAGCTCTTTGTTCGCGTGCATCTTGATCGGGTTTCCGACGCCGTCCTCTGTCCAGTCGACGCTGGAGAATGACGGCATCGCGCTGCCGGCCTTCGCAACCCGGACGGTCGGCCAATAAGGGGCCAGATTGATCCGGTTGAAGTCCTGCCGGTTCGTGACCGTGACGCCCTGGTCGATGGTGTAATCGCCCTCGCTGCTGCCGAACTCGGTGTCACCGTCACCGGCGAAATGCTTGACGGTGGCCAGCACATGGTTGTTCTCATCGAGATCCCGCTGGCCCCGACCCTGCAGTCCGACGACAGCCGCGGTACCGAGCAGCGCCACCAGAGCCGGGTCCTCGCCGAAGCTCTCGTAACTGCGGCCCCAGCGGGCGTCCCTGGTGACGCACACGCACGGCGCGAAGTCCCACGGGATGCCGGTGGCCCGGACCTCCTCGGCGGTGATCGCCTCGACCCGCTCCACCAGATTCGGGTTGCGAGTCGCGCCCAGCCCGATGTTGTGCGGGAAGATCGTTGCGCCGTAGACGTTTCCGTGGCCGTGCACGGCGTCAACGCCGTAGATCATCGGGATGTGCAGCCGGGTGCTGAGCGCCTGCCGCTGGAACTCGTCGACCATGTCGGCCCAGGCTTCCGGGGTGTTCGGCGTCGGAACGGATCCTCCGCCGGACAGCACGGAACCCAGACCGCTCTTGGTGAGCAGGGTCGGATCGGCGGTGACGTCGGCGCGTTCGGCCTGCGTCATCTGGCCGACCTTCTCCGCCAGCGTCATCCGGCCGAGCAGGTCGCGAACCCGCTGCTGCACCGGAAGTCTGGGATTCAGGTATGCGGGCTTGGCACTCGGCTTACCCAGCTGGGTGGTCGGCGCGGCGGCGGCCGGCGAGGAGCTGGCCGACGGGGAAGTGGCCAGCGCGTTTGCCGCAGGCGCGAGAGGGACGAACAGCGCGGCGGCGACCAGCGTCGCGATACCCCGCCTGGTGCGGCGGGAGATCCGCGACGGTGAACGGAGAACGGTCATCGGCGACCTTTCTGTGACAGCACGGACCGATCCACCGCTCATGGCGGACCGTCACCACGATTGACGTGAGAGTGAGCATCCTGACCCGCACAGCGGATCGAATCAATGGATCCCCCGACAATTTCTCAGATGTTTCTCAGAATGGCGGCTCGAGTGTCACTTACGCCCGCAAATCGTACAGACGGAGCGATTGGTATTTCTCGCCGCAACACTCCCATGGCGATGTCCGAGCGATGATCCTTTTGCACCGCAGTGCCTTCCGCTTCCTGCGGGCGGTGAGCCGGTCGATGCGCGGTTTCCGGAGGCCGGTTCGGCGCGTACTCACACCGGCAGTGAAACGGGTTGACTGCGGCGCTCGCACTGCGGCAACAATGGTCGATGACGGACGGCGCGCTTCTCGATGCCCTCGACCGACTGCGCGGCGCCGGTCCGGAGTTCCAGGGATTCCTGGCCAACCACGGCCCGATGGCAGCCGAAGCGCTGACCAAGATCGGCGGCGCAGCCGCGATCGCCGGGTGGGTGGATCGGTACCGCACCCGCCTGCGACCTGCACCCGAGGTGGTCGTCGGCACCACCGCGGAGAACTGGCGCGACCATCTGGGCGACGACGGCTGATCGGTGACTGGACCGATCTGATCAGGCGTGACCGGCTCGAGATGAGCTGGGATGCATTGCTGCTGGGGTGGTGGCCATTGCGGGAAGGACCATGCGCACCGCGGCGGGGTCGTCACGGTGTGGCAGGGGGCGATCGGCGCATCGTCCCGAGCGGCCAGCACCCGGGAGGCGGCCGAGGCCAGGTCGTCAAGGGCGGCGTCGGGATGCGGTGCCGGGCCCCAGCGATCAAGCTCAGTGAGGCGGCGCTGCGTGAACACGCGCGGAGCGCGCCGTGTCCGGATGGACGGCGACGCAACCATCCTGCTTGCCGCCGAACGGTTCCGGGGACGGATCCCGATCGACGACGCTGAGCATGCCCGGTCAGCCGGCCGGCAGACCTCGCCCGGACGGTGAAACCAGAATTTTGACCGCCGTGTCGTTCCGGTTGATCAGCGTGTCGAAACCCTTGTCCACCAGATCATCCAGACCGATCTTGCCGGTGATGAAGGGCTCCAAATCCACTTTGCCTGCTCGGACCAGCGCGATGACGTCAGGATGGTTGCCCATGTAGGCGATGGTCCCGCGCAGATCGACCTCCTTGAGCACCAGCTTCTGCAGGTCCAGCTGTGCCGGGTGACCCCAGATGGCGATGACCACGATGACGCCGCCAGGCCTGATCGCGTCGAAGAGCGTGTCGAGCACGACGTTCACCGAACTGCATTCGAAACCGACATCCGCGCCCGATCCGCCGCTGAGCCGGCGGACCTCGGCGGCGACGTCGACCACCGTCGGGTCCAGGGCGTGATCAGCGACCTTGGTATCGATCGCCTTCTGCCGGCGCAGCGAACTCGGTTCGCTGATGATCACCGTGAGTCCGTGCGCCTTCAGGATGGCGGCGGTGAGCAGGCCGATCGGTCCGGCGCCACCGATCAACGCGATGTCGCCCGACTTCGCTCCGCTGCGGACGAAGGCGTGGTATCCGACGGACAGCGGCTCGATGAGAGCCGCCTGGTCCAGCGGGATGTCACCGATCGGATGGGCCCAACGGCGATCGACGACGATCTTCTCGCCAAGGCCACCGCCGCGCCCGGCCAGGCCGATGAAGTTCATGTTCGGGGTGAGGTGGTAGTTCGACCCGGGCTCGGTGGACTCCTTCGGATCAATGATGTAAGGCTCGACCACAACGTTGTCCCCGACCGCCAAGTCGACCACCCCGTCGCCGACAGCGTAGACAGTGCCGGACATCTCGTGCCCGAGCGTGATCGGCGCCGACTCGCCGGACACCGGGTGTGGGTGCCCCGCCGCGGGGACGAAGATCGGGCCTTCGAGATATTCGTGCAGATCGGTACCGCAGATGCCGCACCAGGCGACGTCGATGCCGACGGTGCCGGGTTGCACCTCCGGTTCGGGGATCTCCTCGATACGGATGTCTCCACGGTCGAAGTAACGGGCGGCTCTCATGTCTCGCTCCTCTGCTGGCTGATCCTGGGTGGGTGTCGACAGTGGTGTGGCGACAGTGGTGTGGCGACAGTGCCGTAACGACAGTGCCGACGACGTACCGGTCGAGTACGGCCGAAAGGTTGTGTGAGGGGCTGTTCAGCGGTAGACCAGGCCGCCGTCGATCAGTCCGGCCTGGCCGGTCATGTAGTCCGAATCGGGCCCGGCGAGGTAGGAGACGAAGGCGGCCACGTCGTCCGGGGTCTGCGCCCGACCCAGGGCGATCCCGTCGACGAACTGGCGGTAGGTCTCACCCTTCGGCGCTCCGGTCAACTCGGCGAAGCGTTCGTCGATCGTCACCCACATGTCGGTACCGACAACTCCCGGGCAGTAGGCGTTCACGGTGATACCGGCGCTCGCGTATTCCTTTGCGGCGGACTGGGTCAGCGCGCGAACGGCGAACTTGGTCGCGCAGTACACGCCGAGCATCGCGAACCCGTCGTGGCCGGCGATCGATGAGGCGTTGATGATCTTGCCGCCGTGCCCGCGCTGCCGGAACTTCGCCGCGGCCGCCTGGATGCCCCAGAGCACCCCTTCGACATTGACCGCGAGGATGGTCGCCACCTCCTCGGGGGTGACGTCGGCGATCGGGTTGACCTGGGCAATGCCGGCGTTGTTGATCATGACGTCGAAGCCGCCCAGGGCCGACTCGGCATGCTCGACCGCCGCATAAACCTGGTCCCGATCGGTGACGTCGGCGACGAAAGTCGTCGCCTTCCGACCAAGTGCGCGGACCTGCGCTGCGACATCCTCCATCTTCTGCTCGTTCAGGTCGACGATGGCGATGTCACCGCCATCGGCGGCCAACCGGAGCGCGATTCCTCTGCCGATGCCCTGTCCGGCGCCGGTGATCAGGACGACCTTGTCTTCGATGCTCATGAGACTCCTTGGATGGCAACACGATGGGTAGCGCGATGGATGACGCGACGATGAGCGCGATGGATGAGCGCGTGCAGAGGTACTTCCGTGGCCGGCCGACGGCCGCGGCATGCACAGTGAGGCCTACTTCAGGTGATGCACGTCCTGCAGGCCGTACACCGGCGTGGGGATGCCCTCCATCCGCGCCTTGAGCTGCAGCGCGAGGTAAAGGGAGTAATGCCGGGACTGGTGCAGATTCCCGCCGTGGAACCAGAGCGCCTCCTGCTGGGTCGGCTTCCACATGTTCCGCTGCTCGCCCTCCCACGGACCGGGGTCCTTGGTGGTGTCCGAGCCGAGGCCCCAGACCTTGCCGACTTTGTCAGCGACCTCCTGCGAGATGAGATCCGCGGCCCAGCCGTTCATCGACCCGTATCCGGTGGCGTAGACGACGACGTCCGCGGGAAGTTCCTTGCCGTTGGACAGCACCACACCGGTTTCGGTGAGCCGGACGACGTCGACCCCGGACTCGAGCTTGATCTCGCCGTTCGCCACCAACTCCGACGCGCCCACGTCGATGTAGTAGCCCGAACCGCGGCGAAGGTACTTCATGAACAGGCCGGAATCGTCATCGCCGTAGTCGAGCATGAAACCCGCTGCGCCGAGCCGAGAATAGAAATCGGCGTCACGCTTGCGAATCTCGTCGTACACCGGGATCTGGAATTCATGCATGATCCGGTACGGCAACGAGGCGAACGTCAGGTCCGCCTTCTGCGTCGTCATGCCGGTGGCAAGTGCTTCCTCGGAATACAGACCGCCGAGCGCAATCTTCATCAGCGAATCGGATTTGACGATGTGCGTCGACGAACGTTGCACCATGGTGACGTCCGCGCCGCCCTCCCACAGCGCCGCGCAGATGTCGTGGGCGGAGTTGTTCGCGCCGATGACAACGGCGCGTTTGCCCCGGTAGGCGTCCGGGCCGGGGTGCTTGGACGAATGGTGCTGATCGCCGGTGAACAGGTCCATCCCCTCGAAGGAGGGAACGCTGGCCTTGCCCGACATGCCGGTGGCGAGAACGAGTTGGCGCGGACGCAGGGTGATCTCGCGGCCATCCCGCTCGACCACGACGGTCCATTCGCCGCTGTCCTCGTGAAACGTGGCGGTCTTGCATTCGGTGCCGCCCCAGTAGTTCAGCTCCATCACCTTCGCGTACATCTCCAGCCAGTCGCCGATCTTGTCCTTCGGGGCGAAAACCGGCCAGTTCGCTGGGAAGTCGATGTAGGGCAGGTGGTCGTACCACACCGGATCGTGCAGGCAGAGTGACTTGTAGCGGTTGCGCCAGGCGTCGCCGGGGCGCGGGTTCCGGTCGACGATGATGGTCGGCACACCGAGTTGGCGCAGCCGGGCGCCGAGTGCGATGCCGCCCTGGCCGCCGCCGATGATGACCGTGTAGGGCTGCGTCGAATGGCCCAATTCCTCGGCCTCGCGACGACGCACTTCCAGCCACGTCTCCCGGTCGGGATTGGCACCGTGCTCCGCGCCCTTGGGACGCCGACCGCGAATGGGCTCCTCGTGACCTTTCAGCTCGTACATCGTGGTCAGCAGCGTCCAGGCACCGCCGTCCTTCAATCGGAGGTGCCCGACGCATCGGCCGACCGCGGTCTCGAACTGGATCCAGCTTTCCGTCACGCCGCCGTCCGCGCTGGGCTCCCCGAGGTGATCGGCCACCGCGAAGGAGCTGGGTTGCATGCGTTCGGCATTGGCATCCAGCAGGTCCCGGACGCCGGCCGGGCCCTCGACGGTGACAATGTTCCAGGTCAGCGCGACCAGATCCCGCCAATAGCTGTCGTCATTGAAGAGTCCGGCGGCGGCCTCCAGATCTCCTGCCGCAAGTGCTGTTTCGAAGTCGGCAAGCCAATCCTGGACGGTGCTGCGCGCGGTGCGCTCGAGGGTTCCGGTCATCTTTTCTCCCAGAGGTTGGAGGGAATTCGGTGCAGAACAGGGCGGCGCAGTTTCCCAGCACGTACCGGAGGCTCCGGTGTCGCGCGCGGGGCGGAAAGTGGTGCGTGGGCTCAGCGATGAGATGCCGCAGAACGACTGCGGCGCGAAGCAGGTGGAGCGCAGTAAGGGGAAACCCGTGATGCGGAGGGAGTTATCCGGCCCGCAGTCGCCGGACGGTCGGCGCCATCGACGCGGGAAGCAACTCCGCGGGGAGGGCCGGCCGGGTCACGTTCACCTGCGCCCAATCGGCGAACCGATAGGGCCGCTGGCAGAGCAGTCCGCCGAGATGCTTTCGGAGCCGCGACATCTCGGCTCGGACGGCAACGGCATGGTCGGCTGACCCGAAGAGTTCGACCGACAGTTCGGCGGCCGTGAGACCGGCCGGGTTGAGCGACAGCAACAGCAGGAGCTCGGCGTGCCGGGGGCTGAGCCGGTGGGACCAGTCACCGGCCTGCGAGTGCACGCTCAACCGGGGCAGATGCTGATCGGCAAGGTTGATATCGATGTCGGTCACGGTGGTGTCGATCCGATCGTCACCCAGCACCCGCACCAGCCAACCCCCTGGAACGGGCTCCAGCCGGCAGGAGCCGAGCGCCGGCAACCATGCCAGATCGGCGTCGCGCTGCGCGGGCAGCGCGATCCGGTCCGTCGGCACGGCGGTGGTCGCCGCGGCGACCCAGCCGTCATGGTCGGTGATCATGGTCGGCTTCCGGCTGCCCGCGAGCAACGGTCCGGCAACCGCGCGGAGTGCGGCCATTGCGGCATGGTGTTCTTCACGCAGGAAGGACTCCGCCATCCGGGCAGCGGCGTCGACGAGGGCGAGGGTGCTCGGGTGGACGGTGGAGGCCGCGCCGCTGACGTCCACCACCCCGAGCAGATTGCCGTTGGCCGGGTCGAGAATGGGTGCGGCGGCGCAGGTCCAGGCATGGTGCGTCTTGACGAAGTGCTCCGCAGAGTAGATCTGCACCGGCCGGGACAGCACCAGGGCGGTGCCGATCGCATTGGTCCCGACGCTGCGCTCACTCCAGTTGGCGCCGACCTCGAACCCCAGCCGCGCCGCGTGCTGCTGGATCTTCTTGGGCCCATCGCGCCAGAGAACGGTGCCCTGCCGGTCGACGACGACCATCACATGTCCGGCATCCTCGGCCGCTGGCAGCAGCACCCCGCCGAGCACGGGCAGTACCTTGGCCAGCTTGCCGTTGTGCCGTCGAAACTCGACCTCGTCCGGGCCGACAGCCTCGGGCAGAGGCCGGCCGCGGTCCGGATCCATGCCGATACCCAGGGCCCGCCGCCAGGACTCGCCGACCAGCGGCCGGGCCGCGGCCGGCGACCGTTCCCCGGCCAGCGCGGCATCCCGGATCCGGCCGAGCAGATGGGCGTACCGAACGGGGTCCTCACCCGCGGGGACCGCGGCCTCGAAGGACCGGTCAGTTCCGGGCGATGCCCCGTCGACTCGCACCGGTCGATCTTCGCCCCGATTGCAGACCCTGGCCACCGTTGTCGCCCGGGTTCGCAGCTTTCCCCGGGTAGAGCCCGGCGCAGTTGCCGCCATCCGCCACCTCCTGACCTCCACGTTGCGGTCATCGCCTGTGCGCGAACCTGCAGGAAGGACGCATCCGCAGGGCCCCTTTTCTCCGGCTAACGGGGCCACCGGGTGCACTCACCTGCGTGCCCGACCGGCAGAACGGTGGTCGTTCGGCGGCGGGAACACAACAGTTGCAGCGGGGTTGCAACGTGGCGGCAGCAGACGCTCGCGCTACGAGGTGGCTACAACGTCGGGCTGCAACGGCCGGCGCCTTGCGCTCTGACTCCGCGTGCCTACGCCTGACTCACGCTGGAACACGAGCAAGGAGTAGGCAGCACGAGCATCCGACCAACCTGCGCCGTGACCGGCCAACCCCTGCGCACGTTGCACCCTGACGGGGGCGGTTGCAGCGAACGTTGCACCGTGACGGGGGCGGTTGCAGGTGATGGACGCCGCGCCGAGCCGGCTAACGGCCAGTGCGCCGTCAGCTGACCAGCAAGGTCTCCGCCAGGTCGTCGGCCTCGGCGGCGCCGGCATCGACGTTGGCGCCCAGTGCGTAGCTCAAATGCCCGCCCAGGTACCCGCCTCCGCTGAGGAGCAGGGCGCCGATCAGGGCCAGGACCACGCCGCGCCGCTGCCGCCCGCCGGCCCGTGCCCGCCAGGACGCGGCGTAGAGCGTCAGCGCTACCGAATTGAAGAGCATGTGCACGATTCCGACCCGGCGGGCACGTCCCACCGTCGCCCGCCAGTCCGAGGCGCCGGTCACCGCGGCACCTGCCGCACCCAGCAGGCCGAACCCGACCAGCCGACGGGCGGCGACTTCGTTGCCTGTGGTGAAGTCCAGCACGGTGCTCGAAACCCAGGCACCGATCGGGACGGTCACCAGCAAGGGATGCACCGGATGTCCGAGCCACGCTCCACTGAGCACCTTTCTGACACCAGGCTTGAGCACCGTGTCCAAGCCCGCAGCCAGCCCGTCCGCGGGTCGGTCCAGGACATCGGCGTGCTCGATCGATGCGACGACGTTCTCGAAGATGGGCACGATGAGTCCTCTGCTCGCGTGGGGAATCCGACGACGGCCATGTACCCCTCACGCGACCCGTCCAGCGACCTGATCGCGCTCCGGGGCGCAGGTGCTGCGCAGGGCAGTCCGGTCCTGGCAAGATGGAGCCGTAAGTTACCGACCGGTAGGGATGTGTGACGATGGCGAAACTGGGCTGGCGGGTGCGGTCACTGGCATGGATCCTGGCGCACGCACCGGGCGGATCGGTCGCCACCATGACCCCGGAACAGATCGTCCGGGCGCAGGAACGGCTCGCCGGCCACGGCAAGCTGGCCGGCGGGGTCACCGGCCGGGTGGCCAAGGGAGTCCAGACCGAGAACCGGGTGATCGAGCAGGACGGCGAGACCGTACCGGTGCGGATCTACCGCGCGGACGAGCAGCCCGACGGCGGCCCGGTGATCATCCACTTCCACGGTGGGGGTTGGACTCTCGGTGCACTCGACCAGTCCGACTGGCTCTGCAGCCAGGTGTGTCTCGGCGTCGGCGCGGTGGTGGTGTCCGTCGATTATCGGCTCGCGCCGACCCACCGGTTCCCGACCGCCGTGCTCGACAGCGTGGCGGCCGTGCACTGGGTCGCCGGCCATGCCACCGAGCTGGGCGTGGACGCCTCCAGGATCGGCGTGATGGGCGACAGCGCCGGCGGCAACCTGGCCGCGGTGGTCAGCCAGCTGATGCGTGACCGCGGTGGACCGAGGATCTCCCATCAGGCGCTGATGTACCCGGCCACCGATCTCCGCACGCCCGAGGACTTCGACCCCAGCAACCCCGCAAGGGCCGACTGGCCGATCCTTTCCTCGGCCAGCATGGTCGGGTTCCGCGATCACTACCTCGGCCCGGACGGTGACGCCAACGACCCGATGGCATCCCCGATCCTCGCCGCGGACCTGTCCGGACTGCCGCCCGCGCTGATCCAGGTGGCGGAGTACGACCCGCTGCGTGACGACGGAATCCGCTACGCCCGCGCGCTGCAGGCGGCGGGCACAGCTGTCCGGCTGACCGAGTACGTGGGCATGCCGCACGGCTACTTCAGCTTCCCCAAGGTGATCAGGGGCAGCATCATGCAGGCTCTGGCGGAACTGTGCGCCGAGCAGCGTTATGCGCTGCACGGTGTTCCGGTGATCGACCGAACCGCCCCTGCGCCGACCCCCCGCCGCGCGGACACCGCCAGGCGAGACACGATCTCGCCTCAGATGACTGCGCGTGAGACCACTGCGCCTCAGATGACTGCGCCTGAGACCACCGTGCCTGAAACCACCATGCCTGAGACCACCATGCCTGAAACGACTCTCGACCCCGCGGCGACCCGTCCGATCGGCGGCCACCCCGTCGGGCAACATCCAGTGCCGCAGCACACTGCGGACGCGCTGGCCGACTGAGTCAGCCAGTTCTCGGGCCGGTCTGCCGTGACGGCGACGGGTCACTGCAAATAGCGCTCCACCTCGTCGACGGGCCGGGCCTGCGCGTCATCGGGGTTCTCGCCGAACTCCCGCTTCGCCCGCCGCTGTCGCAACAGGTCCCAGCACTGGTCCAGAGCGCCCTCCAACTGCGCCAGCCGGTCGCGTTCCTCGTTGGCCGACACGTCGCCGTCGCGCAGTTGCGTCCGCAGTTGGTGCTCCTGATCGACCAGCGAGCTGATCTGCGACAGGATCTGCTGTTCATCCACCTGGCTGCTCCTTCGAGTTCCGGCGCCCGCGTCGTTGTCCGCACCGGCGAACCGCAGGGTACGCCGCGCGCCGGATCGGACAGTGATCGGCTTCCGTCAGATCTCGATGATCGTCACCAGCTCGTCCAGCCCAGGAAAATCGTCGCCGTTGCGGGTGTAGAGGGTCAGTGCGTTTGCGTGCGCCGAAGCAGCGATCAGCAGATCCGCGAATCGGCTGCGAGGTCGGCGCCCGGACTGGATCGTTGCCGCCACCATGAGTTGCGTAACTGCGTGCGGCCGCCGCGTCGAACGGGATCGGCTCGAGTTTCGACTCGACCTCCTGCAGCCGGGCCTGCCTTCTCGCGGCTTCCTCGGGGGTCTGCGCGGGAAGCGGACCAGCGGCCTGAGACCGATCAGCCGGACCCCTTCAGCACCGCTGTGGTGCGCGCGACATCGTCATCGATCTGGGCGATCAGCGCCTCCACCGACTCGTACCGCACGGTGTCGCGTAACCGCTCCACGAAGTCGAAGGCGACACGGCGGCCGTAGAAGTTGCCGCCCTCGTCGATCACGAAGGCCTCCACCGTCCTCACCCGGCCGGAGAAGGTCGGGTTGGTGCCGATCGAGATGGCCGCCGGCGATCGCCGGGTACCGAGGACGAACCAGCCGGCGTAGATGCCGTCAGCCGGGATGGCCGCATGTGGCACCGTGTCGAGATTGGCGGTGGGATAACCGAGTTCACTTCCACCGCGACCCTCCCCGTGCACGACGAAGCCCTCGACGCGGTGCGGCCGCCCGAGCGCCTCGGCCGCCGCAATGACGTCACCCGCGGCCACGCACGAGCGGACGTAGGTGGAGGTGACCGTGACGGCGTCCGGCTCGGTCACCAACCCGATCCCCTTGACGGTGAACCCGAACCGCGGGCCCAACTCGCGGAGCAGGGCGACCGAGCCTGCACCGCGGTGGCCGAAGCGGAAATTCTCCCCCACCACCACGCCCGCCGCATGCAACCGGTCGACCATCACGTCGTGCACGAACTCCTCGGCGCTGACCTGGGACAGCGCAACGGTGAACGGCAGCACCAGGAAGGCGTCGACGCCGAGTTCGGCCACCAGCTCGGCGCGCCGGCGGAGCGTGGTCAGCAGGGCCGGATGGCTTCCGGGCCGGACCACTTCGGCCGGGTGCGGGTCGAACGTGATCAACACCGTCGGCAGCCCCAGGGCCCTACCGGCGGCAACCGCTTCCCGGATCAGGGCCTGATGGCCGCGGTGCACACCGTCGAACACTCCGATGGTCAGCACGCAGCGACCCCAACTCGCAGGGATCTCGTCGATGCCGCGCCAGCGTTCCACGCCGTTGTCCTCCTCGGTGGCTTGATCGTTCCCGTCCAGCGTCCCACGACGCACCGGTGACCCGCGGTCGGCCCACGTTGCGGTGGCCGGCGGCGCCTTCGTTGGACAAAGGCGCCTTGGCCGGGACGGCAAGACTCGCTCGACTGGGTCATCCGGATGACAAATGCAGCGATCCGTCGGGGGTTTCGCCCACACTGCTGGTGTGGCGGACGACGGAGTCGGCGGGTGAGCACGCAGCGGCACGGCCGCGCTCGGCTTGCCATGCTGACCGCGTCCTTGGTGGTGTTTGCGGCGTGCTCCACCCCGACTGCAGCGCCGTCACAGGTGACCGGCTCGAGCACTTCCGTCGCGGCGGCGACGGTGACATCGGCATCGGCGCCCGAATCCACGTCCACGTCGGCAACTTCGTCGACACCGACATCGGCCAAATCTGACGTCGAAAGCCCCGACGATTCCTCGGCTCTCGCGTCCCCGACCCGGACAGTCACGGGCCCGGACAAACCGTCCAGCGCATCTACTGCTTCGACAGCCGACCGCTGTCCAGGGGTCCGCTGTGTGTCGATCGCGGTCACCGGTGACGTCCTGTTGCACCCACCGCTGGTCGAGCAGGCCCGCACGGATTCCGCGAGAGGGAACGGTCTGGACTTCCGGCCGATGCTGTCCGCGCAGGCGCCCTACATCACCGGAGCAGACCTCGGCATCTGTCACCTGGAGACGCCGCTGGCCCCCGCGGACGGCCCCTTCATCGGCTATCCGGAGTTCTCCGTGCCACCACAGGTGCTGCCCGCGTTGACCGCGACGGGATACGACGCCTGCAGCACCGCCAGCAACCACACTCTCGACCAGGGCAGCGCCGGTCTGGAACGCACCCTTGACGACCTGGATGCGGCCGGTCTCGCCCATGACGGTTCCTACCGGAGCGCGACAGACGCCGCAACCCCGACCATCGTCACAACGAAGAGCGCGAAGGTCGCACTGATCTCGGTCACCTACGGACTGAACACCGGGCCTGCGGAACAACCCTGGCAGGTCAGCCTGCTTGACACCGACGCCATCCTGGCCGAGGCCACTGCCGCCCGGGCCGCGGGCGCCGACCTCGTGCTGGTCGCCGTGCACGCCGGCACGGAGTACGAGACCGAACCGGATGCGGAGCAGCAGGAGGCGGCCCGCACACTGCTCGCCGGCGAGGACGTAGACCTGGTGTACGGGCATCACGCGCATGTCGTGCAACCGCTGCAGAAGATCAACGGCAAGTGGGCGATCTACGGGTTGGGCAACAACATCGCCGCCCAGCAGACACCGGTCGAGGGCACCCACCGCGGACTCCTCGTCCGGATCACCTTCAGCCGCGACGCCGAGGGCACCTGGACGACCAGCGATCTCGCCTGGGTGGCGTCGCTGCAGGATGCCGATCCCCCGCATCGCTGGTGCCCGCTGGGCACCCGCGCGATCTGTGACACCGCCGAGAACGATGCTGCGGCACTGGCCGCGACCACCGCCGCAGTGAATCTGTACGACGCCGACGCGCAGGGAGCACACCCGCTGGACGTCCCGTAGCGCTGTTCGGCCGGGTTCAGCCGGCGGTGCGCCAGCCCAGTACCGACCTGGCCGACTCGCCGGACTCGGTGACCAGTGCGACCAGATCGCCGGTGCTGTCGAAGGCGCCATACGTCCCGGCGAGACCGAACCCTGCAATCACCCGCCCGTGTTGCAGATCGGCCGCCAATCGGTCGTCGACGGTGCGGGTGGCGAACGCCAACCGGACGGCATCGGCGGCCGGGATGACTCGTGCCGCAACCGCATCCGCGAATTCCGCGGTGACCGGTGGCCGGGGCACCGCGCCGCGATCACCAGCAACCCCGTCACCCGCGCTGAAAACGTCAACAGCGCCGGCAACGTCGAACGGCCCGACCGTGCTCCGGCGCAACCGGGTCAGGTGCCCCCCGACACCCAGCCCCTGGCCGAGATCCCTTGCCAGCGAACGAACATAGGTACCGGTCGTGCACTGCACCTCGACGTCGAGGTCGATGACCGCACCGGACCTGCGCACCGCAGACACCACGTCGAACCGGTTGATCGTCACCGACCGGGCCGCCAGTTCGACGGTCTCGCCGGCCCGGACCAGGTCGTACGCACGGCGACCCTGCACCTTGATCGCCGACACCGAACTGGGTACCTGCATCAGGGGTCCGGTGAGAGCCGCGACACCGGCAAGGATCTCGGCGTCAGAGAGATGAGCTGCCGGCACCGACGCGACGACATGTCCGTCGGCGTCATCGGTGTCGGTCCGCTGCCCCAGCCGGATGGTTGCCAGGTAGGTCTTGTCGGTGAGCGCAAGGTGCCCGAGCAGCTTCGTCGAGCGTTCCACGGCCAGCACCAGCAGCCCGGTGGCCATCGGGTCGAGGGTTCCCGCATGGCCGATCCGTCGGGTGCGCAGGACATGCCGGAGCCGCCCGACGACGTCATGGGATGTGCAACCCGACGGCTTGTCGACCAGCAACAGGCCCCCGCCGGGCGGCAACTGCGGGGCCGGACGATCATCACCCGATCGCCTCGCCGGTGACGGCGTCACCGCTTCCTCCGATCGCCAGGGGCGGTGCCGGGTGCCATGTCGACAAGATCCCACCAGTGGGCCACCAAGTCGATCGGCACGTCCTCGCCCCGGGCCGCTGCCTCGAGCACGCCGGCTCTGGTCCGCAGCAGCCAGGTGACGACCCGGAAGATGCCGAAGGTGGTCACCACCGCGATCGCGACGAACGCGAGCCGGAAGGCGTCCACCGAATGGGCGGAGACACCCGGCTCCACCCAGTCGAGGATTTGTCCCACGGCAAACACCATCGCGACCGCCCCGAAGAACCCGCCGATGTTGACCAGCCCGGTGGCGGTCGACATCCGATGCAGGGGGTTGTAGTCGCGGGCGAGCAGGAAGCCCACCGCACTGGCCGGACCACCGACCGAGAACACCGCGACAACAGCCAGCACCACCCCGAACGGCGGGGTGCCGCCGGGCCAGAGAATCAACGTCAACCAACCGATCAGGCACGACAGCGCGACGCCGACCGCGAGCGGCCCTCGGATCGCCGGCCGCCGCCCCAGCAGCGGGCCGATCACCAGGTTCGCGAGCAAGCCGCCGACCACCATGATCAGCAGCAATGACGACGCGGTCGCGGGCGGGTAACTCAGCGCCTGCGTGAGGTAGGGAAAGCCCCACAGCACCGCGAACGCGGTTGGTCCGGCCATCGTCGACAGGTGGACCCAGAACGCGAGCCGACCGGCCGGCAGCCGCCATGCGCCGGCGACGTCCGCGACCACCCGACGGCCGCCGGGGATGCCGTCGGTCCGCCCCGTCTGCTGGAACGGCGCGGCAATTCCGGGGCGCAGCAACAGCAATGCGTAGGCCAATGACAGCGACCCGGCGATGGCGAAGGTGGTGCTCCAGCCGAACCCGGCCAGCATGAAGGTCAGCGGAACAGTGGCGATGACGTTGCCCGTCATCCCCACCAGCCCGGTGAACGTCACCATCACCGGGTAACGCCGGCCGGGGAACCAGCCGGCCACCAGCCTCAGCACCGACACGTAGGTCATCGCGTCACCGCACCCGAGCAGCCCACGAGCCAGCAGGGCGAGCGGGTAGCTCTGCACCTGGGAGAACAGCAGTTGGGCCGAGCCCATGGTGATGGTCGCGGCGAGCAGCATCCGGCGTGGGCCGAACCGGTCGACCAGGACGCCGGTGGGCACCTGCATGGCCGCGTACACGCCGAGCTGCAGCATGACGAACGAGCTGAGTTGGGCAGCAGACAGGTCCAGCCGCTGGACGGCCTGCGGGCCGGCGACGCCCAGGGTGCTGCGGTGGAAGACGGCGAGGAAGTACACGCCCGCGCCGACGGCCCACACCCACCACGACGCTCCACGGGCCCGACTCAGGATGGTGGCCGGTGACGTCATGCGCCCGCCCCGCGCAGCACCCGGTCGGCATGGCCGAGATGGTCGAGGGTGAGCCGGCAGGCCAGTTCCGGGTTCTCGGCGCCGATGGCCGCGGCGATGGCCTCGTGGTCGTCGATCGTCATCGCCATCCGAACCGGGTCCGGCCGGCCGTCGGCCGCCAACAGATTGGCCGCACCCATCCGTAATTGCCGATCCCGCAGGCTCGTGTAGAGCTTGATCAGGATCGCGTTGTCGTCGGCGGCGACGATGCGGGCATGGAAATCCCGGTCCGCGGCGGTGTACCTCGTAAGGTCACCGGCGGCTGTCGCGGCGCGGAGTTCGGCCAACGGCGCTCTGAGATCGAGCGCCACTGCCGGTCCCCGGCCGGACGCGATTGCCGCTGCCGTGCAATGTGTCTCGACCAGCAGACGGGTTGCCACCAGGTCCCGCCATTCCTGCGCGGTGACCGGTAACACCAGCGCACCCCGCTTGGGCATCAGCCGCACCATGCCCTCGGATTCCAGGCGTAGCAGGGCTTCTCGCACGGGCGTACGGGAAACGCCTGTCTCAGCGGCGATGTCGCCTTCGGCGAGCAGGTCGTGATCGGCGTACCGGCGGTGGAGTATCCCCGTCCGGACGTGGTGATAGACCCGATCGGCCGCCGACGGCAGGCGCTCCCGGTGTTGCTGGTTTGCATCCATGATGTATCTATCCTGGCCGAGCCGCGAGCGAAACCCAAGCTCCAACAGCGCGGAGTGGCTGATCTCACGAATCGTGAGACAGGATAACGACTCGGTCCCTGCGCCGGCGTGGCGCCCGGCGTCGGTCAGATGGGTCAGGCGTCGAGCGCGGCACGCAAAGCGTCGACGGCGATCATCGGATCTCCGTGATGGGTGAATCCCGCGGCCCGCACGTGCCCACCGCCGCCCAACGACTCGGCGACCGCAGCGACGTTCACCGGGCCCTGCGAGCGCAGCGAGACCTGCCAGCGATGCTCGTCGGTCTGTTTGAGCACGGCGGCAACACCGGCTTCCTGAGCCGTGCGCATGATGTCGATGACGGAGTCGAGTTCCTCCGAGCGCATGCCACGCCGGGATTCCAAACCGATGACGGTGTACACCAGTCCCCGCCCGCGGGCCGCCTCGGGCTCCAGCACCGCCGCACCGAGCACGTCCGCCAGCATGGTCAGCCATCCGAAGGGGTGCGAATCGCTGATCGCATGCATCAACTCGGGCGGCCGGACACCGGCGTCGATCAACCTGGCCGCGAGCAGGTGCGCATCGGCGTCCGCATGCCGGAAGTGGTGGGTGTCGGTGGCCAGTCCCGCATACAGGTTCTCCGCGATCGGCCGGTCGACGACGACGTCCATCCGGTCCAGAATCCGGGCCACCAGGATGACGGTCGCCTGCGCCGCCGCATCGACCAGATGGAACTGCCCGAACCGGGTGTTGGACGCGTGGTGGTCGATGACCAGGCTCTGCCGGCATGTCGTCAGCAGCCGTTCCAGCGATCCCAGCCGCTCCGCAGAACCGACGTCCAGGCTGACCAGCAGATCGGGATGCTCGGGCAGCTCTGCGGGCGGGACGATCAGGTGCGCGCCGGGCAGCCCTTGCAGGGACTCGGGAACACCGGCCGGTTCCGCGAACGAGACGGCCACCGGGATACCGCGCCGGGAGAGCCCCATGGCGAGGGCGAGCGCACTGCCGAGGGCATCGGCGTCCGGCTGGATATGCGCGAGCAACACGACGTCGCGGGCCCGCAGCAGCAGCTCCACAGCGGCGTCCAGATCGGTGTCGACAGCAGGGCCGTCGGCCAGCACCTCGTGCACCGGGAGCGGCATGACGGGCGCCGGGCGGCGGGTGCGGTTACCGCGAGCGGTGCGCGACCGGGTGGCACGGATGTCCGTCATCTCACCTCCCGGTAGCGCTTCCCGGCGGTACCGGGCGGTGTTGCTGGCGATCGTGTCACCGATCCACACCGGCGTCCATGGTGGGTGGCATTCGGGAACACGGAGTGAGCAGCGCCACGGACGAGGACTGTCGCGAACAACGGCGCCCGCTCACCGTACTCGTTGATCGGCGGAGGGAACCGGGGCAGTCGCATCGGTGACATCGCCCGCAGCTTCGTCTGTGGCCACCGACGCGTCGGATGAAACCACGGCACCGTCATCGGTGACAACGTTGCCGGTCAGGTCGGCGTCGGCAGTGCGGTCCTCGGGATAGCGGCCGTCCTCCTCGTCCAGGCGGTCCTGTTCGAGCTCCTCGGCGGACCGGGGCACCCGGTACGGGTCGGGGTCACCGGCGTAACTCGCACCGGCCGCCCGCTCGGCTACCTCGGCGTCGGCCGATCGGGCCGCGGCGAGCAATTCGTTGATCCGGTAGGCGTTCTCCGGAACGGTGTCCAGCTTGAAGGCGAGCGTCGGGGTGAATTTGATCCCGGTCTGCGCGCCGACCGCCGACCGGAGCACACCCGTCGCGCTGGCCAGCGCCATCGCGGTGCCCTGGATCTCGTCATCACCGCCGTACACGGTGTAGAACACGGTCGCCTCACGGAGATCCGGGGTGACGGTGGCGGCCGTGATGGTCACCATCGCCAGTCGCGGATCCTTCACCTGATGCTGCAATTCGGTGGCGACGATGGCCACGATGCGCTTGGCCAGCCGGCGGGCCCTGGCTGAATCGGCCATGGCTGCTGTTCACGTCCTTCCGTGCTGATGCGCCCGGTCGGGCGTCCGTCTGCCGGGGTGCGGTCATGCGACCGACGTCCGGTTTGCGTCGCGGTTCATGCTTCTCGCATGGACGACGCGTGCCTCACTCGTCGTGCGTGCCAATGATCCGTCGGCGGGTCGAGAGCAATTCGATCTCGACCTCGCCGGCCACCTGCCGCTCGCAGGTGTCCAGCACCCGGTGCACGTGCGCGAGTTCGCCCGCCACCGTAGCGACGGCGATCAGCGCACGCCGATGCCGGTCCGTGTCACCGGTTTCCGCCACCGCGACATCGAGCCGCCGCAGCCGGGCGATCACCGGCCGGACGATCGCCCGCTTGTGCTTGAGCGAGTCGACCGCCCCCAACAGCAGGTCACATTCGAGGACCCCGACCCAGGTCTCCCCCGGGTCGGCGCTGTTCTTCATGCCACCTCCGCGTTGTTGATCATGCGACTCAGCCAGCTCGCGTCGGCGTGTCGTCGGCGTGTCGCGTGCTGAGCCGCATGATCAACGCGGACTGGGGTGGTGCTACGCGCGCGGCTTCTCCCGCGTCTCGTAGGTCTCGATGGTGTCCTCGACCTCGATGTTGTTCCAGGAGCCGAGACCGATACCGCACTCGAAGCCCTCGCGGACCTCGGTCGCATCGTCCTTGAACCGGCGCAGCGAGTCGATCTGCAGGTTGTCGTTGATGACCACCCCACCTCGCAGCAGCCGGGCCTTGGCGTTGCGGCGGATCTCTCCGGACCGCACGATGCAGCCTGCGATGTTGCCGAACTTGGAGGACCGGAAGATCTCCCGCACCTCTGCGGTACCGGTCTGCACCTCCTCGAACTCCGGCTTGAGCAGACCCTTGAGCGCGTTCTCGACCTCGTCGATGGCCTGGTAGATCACCGTGTAGTACCGGATGTCGACGCCCTCGCGGTCGGCGAGTTCCTGCACACCACGCACCGGCTTGACGTTGAAGCCGATGACGATGGCCTGCGTCGTCGCCGCCAGGTTGATGTCGTCCTGGGTGATGCCACCGACGCCGCGGTGCACCACCCGCAGGTCGACCTCGTTGCCGACGTCGAGCTTCAGCAACGAATCCTCGAGAGCCTCGACGGTGCCGGAGTTGTCACCCTTGATGATCAGCGTCAGCTGCTCGATCTTGCGCTCGGCCAGGGCGGCGCCCAGGTCCTCCAGCGAGATCCGCCTGCGGTTGCCGATCTGTGCCTTTCGGGCACGGGCCTGCCGGCGCTCGGCGATCTGCCGGGCGACGCGGTCCTCCTCGACCACCATGAACGAGTCGCCGGCGCCGGGCACCGAGGTGAACCCGAGCACCTGCACCGGACGGGACGGAGTCGCCTCCGACACCTGCTCGCCGTGGTCGCCGAGCATTGCGCGAACGCGGCCGTAGGCATTACCCGCGACGATCGAGTCGCCGACGTGCAACGTGCCGCGCTGGACCAGGACGGTCGCGACGGCGCCGCGGCCTCGATCCAGGTGTGCCTCGATGGCCACACCCTCGGCGTTCATGTCCGGGTTCGCCCGAAGGTCGAGAGCAGCGTCGGCGGTGAGCAGCACGGCTTCCAGCAGCCCGTCGATGTTGAGCATCGCCTTCGCGGAGATCTCGACGAACATGGTGTCGCCGCCGTACTCCTCGGCGATCAGTCCGTACTCGGTCAGCTGCTGCCGGATCTTGTCCGGGTTGGCGCCTTCCTTGTCGATCTTGTTGATCGCCACCACGATCGGCACGTCCGCGGCCTTGGCGTGGTTGATCGCCTCGACCGTCTGCGGCATCACGCCGTCGTCGGCCGCGACCACCAGCACCACGATGTCCGTGGACTGCGAGCCACGGGCACGCATGGCGGTGAATGCCTCGTGACCGGGCGTGTCGATGAAGGTGATCAACCGCTCCTGGTCGTTCAGGTGGGTGGCCACCTGATACGCGCCGATGTGCTGGGTGATCCCGCCGGCTTCCTTGTCCACCACGTGGGTGTTACGGATGGCGTCGAGCAGCTTGGTCTTGCCGTGGTCGACGTGGCCCATGACGGTGACGACCGGCGGCCGGACCTCCAGATCGCTCTCGTCGCCCTCGTTCTCGCCGTACGACAGGTCGAAGGAGTCCAACAACTCGCGGTCCTCGTCGTCCGGGGAGACGATCTGCACCTCGTAGCCCATCTCCGAGCCGAGCAGCTCGAGGATGTCGTCGGACACCGACTGGGTCGCGGTCACCATCTCGCCGAGATGGAACAGCGCCTGCACCATCGAGGCCGGGTTGGCATCGATCTTGTCGGCGAAATCGGCGAGCGATGAACCGCGGGCGAGCCGGACGACACTGCCGTTGCCACGGGGCAGGGCCACGCCGCCGATCGACGGCGCCTGCATGTTGTCGAATTCCTGACGGCGCTGCTTCTTGGACTTGCGACCCTTGCGGGCAGGTCCGCCCTGACGCCCGAAGGCGCCGGCAGCTCCACCACGACCGCGACCGCCGCCACCGGGACGGGCTCCGCCGCCGCCGGGGCCGCCGGTCGAGCCGCCGGGGCCACCGCGGTAGCCACCGCCGCCGGCGGGAGCGCCACCGGGACCACCGGGGCCGCGGTAACCGCCGCCGCCGCCGGGCGCACCGCCTGGACGGCCACCCGGTGCCGGGCGTCCACCCGGGGTACCGGGACGGGGACCGCCGCCGGGCGTGCCGGGACGGACGCCGCCGGGGCCGGGCCGGGTGCCGGGAGCACCGGTACCCGGAGCACCACCGGGACGACCCGCGGGCGGACGCGGCACACCGGGAACGCCGCCGGGGCGTGGGGGTGCACTGCGCTGCTGGGTGCCGAACGGGTTGTTGCCCATTCGCGGAGGACGGGGTGCACCGGGCACACCGCCGGCCGGACGCGGCGGGGCGCGGTGCCGCTGCGGTGCCATCGGAACGCGGCGCTGCCGGGGCCGAAGCGCCGTCGGCTGCGGCCGCAGGCGCCGGGCGTTGCGGCGTGGGGCTGGTGACCGGCGGTGCGGCAGAAGCCGCGGCGGGCGCCGGCGCTGCCGGTGTGGGTGGTGCCGCCTGGAATCCAGGTCCGGCGGAACCGGTCACCGGGGCTGCCGCCGGTGCAGCGGGCTGCGGGCTGACCGGTTGCGGGGCAACCGGAGCCGGCGCAGCTGCGGCCGGTCGAGCCGGAGCCGGGGCCGCAGGTCGCGGAGTCGCGGCCGCGGGCTTGGGTGCAGCGCCACCGGGACGCGCACTGCCGTTGGTCGGGGTCGGGGTCGGAGCGGGTCCGGTCTGCTGGGCCGACCCATTGGTCGGTGCGGTCTTCACCGCGGCCGCCGGGAATGCGTCTCGCAGCTTGCGGACGACGGGTGCCTCGATGGTCGAGGACGGCGACTTGACGAACTCACCCATGTCGGTGAGCTTCGCCATGATCTCTTTGCTGGTCTTGCCGAGCTCTTTCGCAAGCTCGTGTACGCGGGCCTTGCCTGCCACTGCTCTCCTTAGGGATGAGGGTGGCGGCCGGTCGTAACTGCCCGCGCGCCCTCTAGATGTGCCGGTTGCTGCTCATTGCTGCTTCACGGCGTGCTCACGTTGGGTCGACCTGCTTTCTTGTTCTTCAGGCGTCTCGGCGACCGGCGACTGTGCGGTCCCCGGTCGATCGGATCCGGCGGGCTCCTGAGCTTCCAGGTGCACCCGGATCTTGGTGGTGTCGAGCTGTCGGGAGACCCTCAGGGCCCGACCGAACGCCCGACGGCGCTCTGCCGCATCGAGGCATTCTGTGGAGGAATGCAACCACGCTCCCCGACCGGGGAGGCGGCGCCGAAGATCGGGAACAACCACCCCGTCGACGACCACGACTCGCAGTAATTCTGTCGACCGCTCCCGGCTCCGGCAACCGATGCAGGTCCGCAGCGGACCCTGTGGCCCGGCGGATTCTGCGGTCTCAGCGAAACTGCCACCCTGGGGTGGGCGGTCACTGCGACCGGCATTCGGACTCGATGAACGAGCCGACATGGAAGTCTACCGCCTCTGTGATCGATTGGCCGACGCGCTCATGCCGGAGTTTTGAGCACCGATCGTCCGGGGTGGTCAGCTGGCATCGCTCGACGGCGCGGGGACCGGTGCGGCGGCGTCGCTCCGGATGTCGATCCGCCAGCCGGTCAGGCGGGCGGCCAGGCGGGCGTTCTGCCCTTCCTTGCCGATCGCCAGGGAGAGCTGGAAGTCGGGCACGACCACCCGTGCGGCCCTGGCCGCGGCGTCGACCACGGTGACCGACAACGCGCGCGCCGGGGACAGTGCGTTCCCGACGAAGGTGGCCGGGTCGTCGTCGAAGTCGATGATGTCGATCTTCTCGCCACCGAGTTCACTCATCACCGCGCGCACCCGCGAACCCATCGGCCCGATACAGGCACCCTTGGCGTTGACGCCGGCGATCGTCGGCCGGACGGCGATCTTCGACCGGTGTCCGGCCTCCCTGGCAACCGCCGTGATTTCCACCGATCCGTCGGCGATCTCCGGCACCTCGAGGGCGAAGAGCTTGCGAACCAGGTTGGGATGGGTGCGGGACAGCGTGATCTGCGGGCCGCGCGGACCTCTGGAGACCGAGACGACGTAACAGCGCAGCCGCTGGCCGTGGGTGTAGGTCTCGCCCGGCGATTGCTCGGCGGCCGGGATGATCCCCTCGACGTCGCCGAGGCTGACCACGACGACTCCTCTGGCGTTGACCTTCGCGTCCGCGGACACCGTGCCGGTGATCAGGTCGTGCTCGCGGCCGGCGAAATCGCCGAACGTGCGCTCGTTGTCGACGTCACGCAGCCGTTGCAAGATGACCTGGCGCGCCGTGGTGGCAGCGATGCGGCCGAAGTCCTCGGGGGTGTCGTCCCACTCCCGCACCACCTCATGGGCGGACTCGCTGGTCTCGGCCGTCTCCTGCGCCCAGACGGTGATCGCACCCGTCTTGCGGTCGATCTCCACCCGGGCGTGCGGTGCGTGCCCGTCGGTGTGCCGGTAGGCGGTCAGCAGCGCGGACTCCAGGGTCTCGATCAGGGAGCCGAGCTCGATGCCCTTCTCCTTCTCCACGGCACGCAGCGCCGCAATGTCCACGTTCATCGTGATGCTCTCTTCATACGGGCGGAGCCGTCGCTTCCGGCTCCGGGGAATTCTGTGGCTTCGTCCAGCGCACCATCGGACAGGTCGCCGCCTTCGTCGTCGCCGCCTTCGTCATCGGCGCTTTCGTCATGGGCGCTTTCGTCATCGCCGCCTTCGTCATCGGCGGCGTCTTCTTCGTCGTCGGCGGCGTCGAGATCGGTGAGGTCCGGCTCATCCGCCGGGCGGACGCCGAGCAGCTCGAGCACCGCGGCCGACGGGCGGCTGAACTCCACCTCGACCCGCGCCTTGGCGATGGCACCGATCGGCACCTGCTGCTGCGTGACCCCGCGGCGACCTGACAGGACGAGGGTCACCGCCTCGCCGTCGGCCGCCAGCACGTGACCGGTCAGCTCCTTGCCGTCCGTGGTGGTCAGAGCGACCAGCCGGGTCCGCGCGCGGCGAAAGTGCCTGGGCAGCGTCAGCGGGCGGCCGACTCCTGGGCTGGTCACCTCCAGGGTGTACGGCGCCGAACCGGTCGGGTCGGCGTCTCCGGCATCGTCCAACCTGGCGGAGATGGCCCTGCTGACGTCTGCCGCGGCGTCCAGCGTCACACCGTCATCCCCGTCGATGACGACCTTGACGACCCTGCGGCGTCCCGCCGATCGAACGGCGAGGTCCTCCAAGTCGTAGCCGGCACGGGTCACCACCTCGGTGACCACCTCACGAAGCCGACTGTCGTCGCCGGTTCCCATCGTTGCCTCCTCCTGTCCGCCATCGGCGGCCGAGCGGCCCGCGGTGTCGAGTTGTAGATCCGATCTGATCTCTTCACGGTCCGCCCGAGCACCCCGGGGACCAGTCCGGAAGCCTATCGGGCTTCACGTCCCCGGGTTCGCCGTCGAAACGCCTGATCGAAGGCAAACACCTCGGTGGTGCCGAGCGTCACAGCCTGCTCCGGACAGGCCCTCCCCGGACCGCGCCCGCCGCCGGTCGCGTTGCGGTTCGGATCACGGCCGGCCCAACTGTCATGATGGGCGGGTGTTCACAGCTCCCGGCGCGCCGATCTCGCGGCGCACCCTGCTCGCCGGCGTCGGCGCCGTCGCCGCTGGTGCGGCGTTGTCGGCGTGCAGCTACTTCTCCTCCGGCGATCCGGAACCGTCGACCGTCCAGCTGAACCCAGGCGCGCTCGACCCGATCAACGGGCTGATCGCGACGACGCGGCTGCACCTGATCCGGTTGAACGCCGCCATTGCCGCGGACAAGGCGGACGCCGCGAGGTTGAAGCCGTTGCGCGACGACCGGCAGGCTCAGTTGAAGGCCTTGGAGAAGGAGCTCGCGCGGGTCGACCCGTCAGGATCAGCCGTTTCGGGCAGTGGTGCAGCGGCACCGACGACCGGCGCGGTGACCCTTCCGGAGAACCCGGAAGAGATCATCTCGGCCGTCCGTGGTGATGCCGCCACCGCGCAGGTGCAGTTCACCGACGCCATCTCCGCCGCTTCCCGGTACCGGGCCGCGCTCTACGGATCGATCGCCGCCTCGCTGGCCAGTCACCGCGCGGTGCTCGCATGACCAGCCCGGCACCGACGCCCGAGAGCCCGGACGCCGGCACAGCGGACGCATCGGTGGACCCCTCGGCCGCGGCGTCCAGCGCTCCTGTCAGCCAGGCACCCAGTGCGCCGCCCCCAGGCCCGCTGAGCCCCGACGCGGTCAAGGCCCTGCAATCAGCGCTCGCCGCAGAGCAGGCGGCGGTCTGGGCCTATGGCCTCGTCGCCGCCTACGCCAGAGACCAGGCCGCGATGATCGCCGAGGCCCGCTCCGGTCACCTCCTGCGACGCGACTCGACGACGGCGCGATTGATCCAGGGCGGCGCGACCCCGCCGGAACCCGCTGCGGCGTATGAGGTCTCGGTCGACGTCAAGGACGCTGCATCGGCCCTGAAGCTGGCGATGGACATCGAGACCGACGCCGCCGCGGGCTGGCGGGTGGTGATCGGTTCCACCGACGACCCAGAGTTGCGCGGGTTCGCCCTGGCCGGGCTGTCCGACGCGGCCGTTCGGCTGGCGATGTGGAAGCAGGTTGCGAAGATCAATCCGGCGACGGTGCCGTTCCCCGGCCAGGCCGGCGAAGACGCAGCCAGCCGCGCCGAGCCGGCCGACGACGGCCGCGGCGTCGGCGGGCGCTATCGTCCGGGCCCTCAGCGCAGCGACCGGAGCACGTACTGCATGATGCCGCCGTGCCGGTAGTAGTCGGCCTCGCCCGGGGTGTCGATCCGGACCGACCACGCGGAACTCCTTGCCGTCCGCGGAGAGCTTCGTTACCTCGTTCGGCACATCTGCGTTGTTCATTTC